>NZ_JAVDWO010000027.1:0-1088 GCF_031457535.1 Luteimonas terrae | reverse complement strand
GGTGAATTAACAAGCGAAGTGCACCGCGCCGAGGAGTTCTCGCATTCGTTCGATCGGTGATTTGAACCCATAACGTTTTCTCGGCCGAGAGTTGAGTTTGTGCGCGATACGGTCGCAGGTCTTCTGTTGGAGACGAGCCAGGCTGCTTCGCTTTGGAAAGTACTGGCGGAGCAGGCCGTTGAAGTTCTCGTTGCTACCGCGCTCCCAAGGTCGATGCGGATACGCAAAGTAGCAGCGCACGCCCGTTGCTTCCTCAAGCGCTCTGTAGCCATGGAACTCGGTGCCGTTGTCCCATGTGATCGTCTCGAACGGCAAACCGCTTTCCCGGATCAGCCGCAATGTGGCGCGATTGACGGCCTTGCTGGTTCGATGCGGAAGCCGTGCCACGAGGGCCAGGCCGGAACTGCGTTCCACAAGCGTCAGAAGGCACGATCGCTCGCAGGCCGGTCCGCTCACCGTATCGCCCTCCCAGTGACCTGGCTCCTGGCGCAATTCGACTTCGGATGGCCGCGTATCGATCATGGGCTTACCTTGTAGACGGCCGCGCTTTTCCGGGCCCCAGGTGCGCTTTCGGCGTCGCTTTCGGCCTTGACGCAATGCGTTGCGCAAGCCGCCGCCATGCGCCGAGTCGGCTCGCACATGGCGATAGATCGTCATGTGGCTGATACGCGCGATGCTGTTCTCGGCCAGCCAACGCGCGATCTGCTCGGGACTCCACTGCTCGTGGCGAAGCAGAGCCTCGACGGCGGCGTACACGGCCTCACTATGCTGTCGAATCCGACGCGAGCGGCAGCGGCGACCATTCGTGCGCTCCTGCGCTTTGCTCGGCCTGTATGCACCATCCGTCGCGAGGCAGCTGTTGCGGCGTGTCTCGCGACTGATCGTGCTCGGATTTCGCCCCAAGACGCGCGCAATCGCGCGACAGGACATGCCTTGCTGCCTGAGTGCGGCCAGGGTGTATCGTTCCTGCTCGGTGAGCTGGCTGTACATGAGGGATCGTCTCTTGCCGGAGTGATCCCCTCCAGTCTGCCAGCTCACCTCTTTAGTTTCGGGCGGCGCGGGTGTTGCGCTTACTTTGTTAACCCGCG
>NZ_JAVDWO010000026.1:0-1183 GCF_031457535.1 Luteimonas terrae | reverse complement strand
TGAAGCGTCCTCCTTTTTTCGAGTCATTCAAAAGTAGAGGTGGTGGGTGAGTGTGCCATCGCATAGCGCATCGGTGGCAAGCCGCCGAGGGCGCGATGCGGGCGTTGGTGGTTGTAGCGTTGGCGCCAGTCTTCAGTCATCCGCCGGACCTCCTGCAAACTGGTGAAGACATAGCGGTCGAGCACCTCGGTGCGCAACGTCCGGTTGAAGCGTTCGATGTAGGCATTCTGCGTGGGCTTGCCAGGCTGGATATGCAGCAGTTCGACGCAGTTTCGAACCGCCCATTGCGCCAATGCAGCGCTGATGAATTCCGGGCCGTTATCGAGCCTGAGCCGTCGCGGTGCGCCGCGCAGTTCGACGAGTTCGTCCAAGGCACGCACGACGCGGCTGGATGGCAGGCTTGTGTCCACTTCGATTCGCAACGATTCGCGGTTGAAATCGTCGTTGACGTTGAAGGTCCGGAAGCGGCGGCCCGACCACAGCGCATCCGACATGAAGTCCGCCGACCAGGTGTGGTTGGCGGCGGCTGGTACCTCGAGCGGATTGCGGATGCGATCGGGAAGACGACGCTTCCCGCGACGCGGAAGATTCAATTTCAGCGCCTTGTACACCCGCCACGCCCGAGTCTTGCCCCAGCCCGTTGGTCGCAGCGCCTCATCGAACAACAAGCCAAAGCCGTGGCCCGGATTGATCTTGAGATGCGCTTCGATCAATGCGACCAACGGCGTATCGTTGCGAACACGTGGGTAATAGTGCCGCGCCGAACGCGACAGACCGAGCGCCCGATCTGCGCGTCGCGCACTCAGTCCGTGGTCCACTTGCATTGCCAGACTCAGCTCCAGCCGACGAGCCTGGCCTAGGCTTTTCGCGAGAGCACATCCTTCAGCGCGTGGTGCTCCAGCGCCAGCTCAGCGTACATCCGCTTCATTCGCGCCAGCTCGCTCTCGACATCCTTGAGATGCCGCAGCTGCGACACCTCCAGACCTGCGTATTTGGACTTCCACACGTAGTAGGTCGGCTCGCTGATGCCGTGCTTGCGGCACGTCTCGGCAACCTTCGCGCCGGCCTCGACCTCTTTGAGGATCCGGACCATCTGTTCTTCGGTGAAACGTGACTTCTTCATGTGAGCTCCTGCTGTGGGAACTCTACTTCCGAGCGGATCGAATTAACGAGGACGCTTCAA
>NZ_JAVDWO010000025.1:0-1351 GCF_031457535.1 Luteimonas terrae | reverse complement strand
CTAAGGTTTCCCCACGTTTTCATGGCGTCAGCGCCATCTGATCGAGGACTTCTGGCGGCAGTGATCGCATGCGCTCCAGCCATCTGGAGACAGGCTCAAGGGGCCATCGTCGGACCAGTGCTTCGCGTCCGATCCGGACAGTTGAATAGAGCTTGCGCGTGTTGCGGTGGGGCGAGAGCCACTGTGCAACGCCGGTGGCTTCGCAGCCAAGGCCCGCGAGCCAGCTGACGAAGTTCGCCAGCGTGCTGACGAGCAGCAGGATCTGCAGACGTCTGCCTTGCCGGGTGAGGCTGTCTTCCATGCCTTGGCCGTAGCGATGTGACTTGAGGTCGCGAAATCCGAGCTCGATCTGCATGCGCCGGGCGTAGAGGTTCACCAGCTGCCGGGCGCTGGGCGCGTCGAGCTCCGGCGAGGCGACGATCAACCACGGCTCCCGCTCGCGCGCGGATGCCTTCATGCTCGCGGTCGAGCGTGATGTCCTGCACGGCATGCGGCGATTCGGGCTCCGACGCCCTTGTCGCGCTTTGGCGTAGACCACCAGGCGGCACTCGATCGGATGACTCCGGTTGGAGAGCATTCGCGGCAGTTCGTAAGGTGTCGTCGACCCTAGGACGTGCAACCGGCGGCTGTCGACCCATTGGTCGATGCTGTCTGGCGCGTCCTGCGGTTTGACCTGCGTGCGTCCGCGCAGTCGACCGAGCCAATGCCATCCGATCGCGGAGACCGCGCGAAACCAGGGCGTTCGGAAGCCTGCATCGGTCACGAGGATGGGCGTCACGCCGTCGGGCACGAGGGCGCGCAACTGCTGCAGGAATCGCTTCTCTGGCCCCGGCGCGCCTTGCTCGCGGCCCGGTACCACCATGTCGAGAAGCGTCAGTGTGCGGCCGCCGACCGGCACTGCCGCGCGAAGCAGACACCAACTCTTGTCGGGCTTGAGATCGGACCAGTCGATGAGGATCACCGGCTGCGTGCTGCGCAACAACCAGCGCGCCATCTCGCGATCGATCGCAGCGCGTTCGGCGTGCAGGTGCCGATTGCTGAGCAAGCGATCGAACGCCTTGAGCGGTGCGCGAATGCGTGTCGCATCCGGCCACGATCGTGCGACATCCATCAACGTCAGCCTGCGACCTTGAAGCAGCGCCTCGACCGCGCGCAGCAATGCGCGCTCGCGCAGCGCGTGCATGCCGGCGAGTGAGTAAGGCAGGCACTTCTGCAATACTTGGCTGGCGCGCATGGTCGTCAGTCCTTCTACGGCTTAGTCACCTCGAAGGCTGCGCCATGCGCGCACTTGTTTCCACCCCGATCACGCCAAGCGTTTGATCTGACTGGTGAAAACGTGGGGAAACCTCAG
>NZ_JAVDWO010000024.1:0-3288 GCF_031457535.1 Luteimonas terrae | reverse complement strand
CCTGTCTCCAGATGGCTGGAGCGCATGCGATCACTGCCGCCAGAAGTCCTCGATCAGATGGCGCTGACGCCATGAAAACGTGGGGAAACCTTAGACCCTGACTCCGTTAGCTCACGCGGCATCTTGAGGATCGAGGCAGGGCTATCGGGCATTGCTTCGATGCAGGCATCCAATGAAGCAAACCTCATCGCGGGCGGTCGATCATCCATGTAGCGCTCCAACCTTGCTTGCACTTCAAGCCGTCAATTGCAGCGGCGATAAGTAAACCTAACCCCGTTATCCAGACGGGCCTGGTTTACGCGTTGGGGGAGGCCGCTGCTTTCGCGCGGTCGTTGAACGTCTTGCACCATTCGTGCATGTCTTGCACATCCTTCAGCAATTCGTCCGGATCCGGGAGCCAGGTGGGAGTGTCCATGGGTTGAGAGTGCTCAAATGCGGAGTATTTGGTCATCATCCCGTCGATCAGTGCGCAGTCTATTGGGGTGATCGCGCTGAGCCGCTGAAGCTTGTTGAGCGTGTTGATCTCGCGCCGATAGCGGTTGATGACGCCAGAACAAAGCTCGTCCTCTACAGAACGCTCGACCAAGATTCGGAAGTTGCTGCAGGCGGCCTTCAATGCGAGGTCTTTCAGCGGCGGATCGAGCTTCTTGAGCTGTCCGATGCTGCTGACCATTTGGCCAAAGCCGGATTGTGGCTTCAAGGAGAAGGTGTTGATCTGCGCCGGCATGCCGGTTTTGGTCCCATCGCGGGCGATCGATTCAACCGCGACGCTGACCGCGGACTGATCGAGTTTGGTCCGTTGCTTGGCGGCATTCTGCAGGAGGACCATCAGCGACAGCCGATGCGTGAACACGATCACCTGACGGTGCTCGGCCAGATCCACCAGGCGTTTGGCGACCGCCTCCTCAAATCTTTGATCCAGCGAGGAGATGGGGTCGTCGAAGATCACCGGCATGCCTCGTTCAAGGCCCGTTGCGTCGGCCAGGAAGGCCGCCAATGCCACGATGCGTTGCTCCCCTTCGCTCAGGATCTCCCGATTCTTCTGGGCACCTTGCGCGTCCTTCAGCTCAACGTAGAAGGTGAACGCGCCTTTGCCTTGTGATCGATACGCCATCCGGACGGGAAGCGAGTGGCCTCCCAAAGCCTGCAGCTCGGCATTGAATCGGTCGCAGTAGCCTTGGGCGAGCTCAGACTGCCCAATCTCGTTGCTCTTGGAGGTCAATGGTCCGGTAAACGTGGATTTGACGGCTGTCTCCAGGGTCGCCACGCGCTTGAGGCGGATCACCTCGGCCCAAACCGCGTCGCGCTGCTCCGATAGCCACTGTTGCGCCTTCAGATCGGCTAGGCGGGCTTCCTTCTCTTTTCGCCCCTTCGGGTCCAACAAGCCCACCAAGGTGTCGCGCTCATCGCTCGTCGTTTTGACCTTCTGATCGTAGGCGTTGGTCCACATGGACCACTCCACGGGCGGTGCCTCGGTGGCTTCGCTCATGGCTTTTAGACGTGCATGAATGGCGTTGAGCAACGGCGTGGCTTGGTCGGCTTCCAAGCCAATAGCCGCGCACTGGCCCTGCCAGGCGACATCGGAGAGGGGGCTGGGCAACGCCTTTTTCAACGTCGCCAAGTTGTCTTCTGCGGTCTTGGCTTCCGTTTGGAGCGTGTCGTTGAGGTAGTGCTCAAAGCTGGCCAGTCGTGCCTTGCCGTCCTCTCCCAATGGCTGCTGGCAGAGGACACAACAGGCCTCGTCCCCAACGTGGGGGAAGGGGTGGTAACGGTAGGCAACGCCGGTTGAATAAGCTTTTGCGGCGTCCCAAAGCGTTCGCCACACGGATTCTCCAACGCCCTTCAGCGGCAACCCCTCAAGGAAGGCCGTGGCGTAAGCGTTGGCGGCTTGGCGTTTGACCTGCGCCGCATCGCAGGCATCCACGAGTGCCTGTGCCCGCTCGTCGCTCATGCTGTCCTTGAATGCAGACACGCTGGCCGCCAGGTGCGACAGGCGCACCAGCTCCCCGACGGCCTTGGCGTGGGCCACTTCGGGGTTTGCTTGGGCCAGGGCGGTCTCCAGAGCCAAACGCTCTTCGTTCAGCGCAGCGGGGAAGGCGCAATGGTTGTTGACCTCGTCTTCGGTCACTTTCGCCGTCAGCTTCCGGAGGACCGTTGCAGCGCTGCTCTCGGCGTGATCTTCCGGGATGTTGGGCAGGTTGCTGGAGAGCTTTGCCGCGCGGGCCTTCAATCGAGTTGCAAGGTCATCTGAGATGTTGATGAGCATCCCGACGAACCGCATGGCCCGGGGAAGGTGGGTGGCGGTGGTGGCGGTGTCCCCGAACTCAAGCGCCGTGGCAGAGTCGAAGACCGGGACTGCTTTCAACTTCAAATGGGGTCCGTCGGCTGCTTGCCATGCGAGATCGGCAGACGACGTGGTGCCATCGGCTCGCGTCGCCGTGACTTTGATCAGAGCGGAGGCGGCAGCGGGGTTCTGCTTGAACACGTTGCCGTGGATGTATCCCTTGGACCGTGCGCCGCAGACGTGCTTCATCAAACGGGCGTAGCCCGATTTGCCGGCCCCGTTAGGCCCGTAGACCACTGTCATCTGGCCTTGGCTGAGATCCAGTACCGCGTCCTCGCCGAGTGCATTGACGCCGCGGATGGAGGAGACCGAGTCGATGCGAAGCTCAGCGGCCGTGGGCGTCCCCAAGATGGTGCCCGGTGCCAACGCCGGATGCGGCGCTTCCAGCGTCTTGGCCGCGTCTGCCAGGCAATGATTCGCCAGGGCCTCCATCTCTTCTTCGGTCGGCATGCGGCGATGCTGGATGACCGTGGAAGCAGCCATGCGCAACCAGCTTGGGCGGCTACTCAACCAGTCTTCCAGCGTCGTGGGCCCGGTAGCCCCGTCCTTCTTTGCCATCGGTCACTTCCCTTGTGATCGGCGGTAGCCAGGAAGGCTCCGTCCCCCTCCATCAATAGTGACTCTGGTCACATTTGGAGGCAAGTCGGTGATGGTCGTAGGAGGGGAATCGTTTCGGCGACCGGCGGGGATCAGGCCGCTGAGGGCGCAGCGACTTGTGCGGCAGCGAGGACGGCCGTCAAGTCTCGGTTCAATGCTGGGCGTCTGCCCGCAGTTCGCTCCAGTTTAGTGACCAGGTCTGGCCCTGGCCACGGACCGACGCGAGCCATGCATGGGCTCGCAAAGAATGGGGTCAGGTTCTAAGGTTTCCCCACGTTTTCATGGCGTCAGCGCCATCTGATCGAGGACTTCTGGCGGCAGTGATCGCATGCGCTCCAGCCATCTGG
>NZ_JAVDWO010000023.1:0-5299 GCF_031457535.1 Luteimonas terrae | reverse complement strand
TAGTCACCTCGAAGGCTGCGCCATGCGCGCACTTGTTTCCACCCCGATCACGCCAAGCGTTTGATCTGACTGGTGAAAACGTGGGGAAACCTCAGCGTCAGGTTCACTTTCCCGAGATCGCGACGGGCGTCGACGGGAGCTTCCCCGTGGCAAATGTTGACCGCATGCGTTCTCCCTGCCGAGCGATGCTGTCGACATGGGCCGCGCACCACGATTCGACCTTCCCGGTGTGCCGCAGCACATCGTGCAGCGCGGCAACAACCGCGTGCCCTGCTTCCTGGATGACCGCAACCGGCTGGGCTACCTGTACCTGCTCCGCGGCGCCTTGCTCGCGACCGGGGTGCAGTTGCACGCTTACGTGCTGATGGACAACCACGTCCACCTGCTCGCAACGCCGCACGGACCGGGCGACCTGAGCCGGATAATGCAGAAATTGGGCGCCAGTACGTCGGCCTGTTCAATGCCCGCCACCGCCGCACCGGCACGCTTTGAGAAGGCCGTTACAAGGCCTGTCTGGTCGGCGACGCCCGTTACGTGCTGACCTGCCAGCGCTGCATCGAACTCAACCCGGTCCGGGCCCGGATCACCGACGATCCCCTGATGTATCGCTCGTCCAGCTGCGCTGCGCATCTGGGGCAGCGCGCCGGCTCGCTGCTGAAGCCCCACCCCGCCTGGCTTGCGCTGGATGCCGACCCCTCGCGGCGTGCCACCCTCTGGCGCAGCCTGCTGGACGAGGCGTTGCCAAACGAACAACTCGCCGAGATCCGCGAGTATCTGCAACAGCAACGCGCCCTGTGGCCGCGACGACTTCCGCGCGATGGTGGAAGCCAAGACCCGCCGCTTCGCGGGCACACGCCCTGCGCACCGCCCCTCAAAGCGGGGAAGTGAACCTGGCACCGTTGGTCAGGTTTACAGGGGGGCAGCGGCGGACCAGTTGGAATACCTTGTCGCGCTTGGAGTGATCTGCAGAGAACGCACGCTTGGAAACGAAATTCAGTTGTCTATGCAGGCCCGCCATGTGTTCCCAGCCACCGGTTTTTCCATCCTCGTGACGCCATGACGCACATTCCACAGCGTTTTTATTCGATTGTGGCCGCGACTTTCGCGGCCATGCTTATCGCTGCGTGTAGCCCAACACCTACGCCCGACCTAAATGAGATCAAGCTTTTGCGATCGGCTGCCTCTGACGAACCGATCGTGTACGGAATGGCTCCGCTTGATGGCTCACCTGAAGTTGTAGATGGATGCATTCGCTTTAGAGCACATGGCGGGGAGAGCTACGCGCTCGTTTTTCCTCACAACTACAGCCTAGGCGAGGAACATCGCAAAGTAGTCGTACGTGATGCTTCCGGAGAGCCCGCACTCACTGTCAGTGGTGATACGCAGATCGGAGGATCCGTCTTGTCCAAAGAATCCGCCGAAAAGATGATCCCTCGTGAATCGCTAGCTCTTTGCCCAGGACCATTTTTCCTGGTCAAGCCAGATCGAGAATGATATTTCTCTTGCATGCTGATTTCTCGTTGATGCTTTGCGTTGATACACGCGCTCCTTGGTAATCGCCCACTGCGTCGGGCGCGCCAATGAAGCCAGCTCGAGCCTGCACACAAACCTCGCAAGTCATGGCTGTTCGCTGTGACCGCCTGAAACCTGCCAGGGCTTTCAGGTTACATAGCTGGATCCACCGCCGCACGGCACACGGCAAGCGCCCTGCTGATGTGCTTCTCCACGGTCTTCACCGAGACGCCCATTTCGGCAGCGATCTCTGGATAGGTCAGACCGTCGGCGCGATGGAGCGCGAATGCCTTGCGGCATTTGGGTGGCAAGGCCTCGAGCGCCTGACTGGACAGGCGATGCAGTGCCCGGCGGGCGTCGACGATGTCTTCCACCGAAACGGCATCCGCCAGCAGCGGTTCAGTCAGATCCAGCGGTACGTGGCTGGATGCGTGGTGACCACGCTGCGTTCGCCAGTGTTCCCGCAACAGGTTCCATGCGATGCGATACATCAGCGATGCATGGCAGGCGATGTCGGGTGCCTCCCGGTAGACGAGCATTCGCAGTAACGCTTCTTGCGTGAGGTCAGCGGCCGTGTCCACATTGCGAATGCGCCGTTGCATGAAGTGCAGCAGGTCCGGTTGCAGATGCGTCAGCGCTGCATCGAATGCGGCGCGGCGGCGCGCCACCTCAGACGACACAACATCCTTGTTGTTGGACATACAAACCCTCCGGTGCGCTGTCGACATGCCCTGCCCGGCACATGCGATGCGCACGGCAAAGCCGCCCAGTCCCCCGATGCGGTCGGCACGCGTCTGTGCGGCGGAACAATGGTTTCTGCGGTCGTTGGACCGAATCTGGTCGCGGTACTACACGCACCGTCAGCACGCTAACGATTCAGAAGGCGCGCAGTGACTGTTGGTAGATCAGGCCCTGCACGAACTGTGCACGTAGGCGCGTCCATCAAGCCTGCGCCCTCGCCCCAAATTCAAGACGCAACCCGCAGCACGCGTCAGCGCGGCTGCGGGTTGCGTTGGGCTCAGTGCTGGTGCGCGCGGTGTTCGCCCTGCGGCGAGGAGGATGCAGTCACGTGCACGTTGTACAGCGGCGGCGTCTCCCGCACCCGCCGTCGTGCGGCCGGCGGATCAGTGAGGTACTGCGAATTCACCTGCTGGTGGAGTGCCTGCAGCGCCTGCGCACTATCGAAGATGGACGCGCCGGCCATTGCGATCGTGTTATCCGTGAATTCGGTGCCCGAAGTGCCGCTCAAGTGCAGCAGATCGCCTTGGGCAACCAGCATGTCGAGCAGGTTGGTCGCTTCATCGATCTGACGCAGCGTCATGCCGACCACATATTTCGCCCCGCCCGGTCCCGCCGCGACTGCCTCTTCGACATCGTCCTGGGCATCCACATCCTCAGCTTCGTCGTCACCGTCGTCGTCGTCGGCCTCATCTTGCTCAGCGCCCGGCTTGCCCTTCGCCTGCAGGCGCGCCGGCCAGACCACCGTATCGAGCACCAACTGCACCTGCTCGGCCAGCAGGTCCATGCAGCCCGCCAGCGCGGGGTGGTCGATTTCAGGCCCGTCCTCTTCCTCGTCCACGCGCGGCTCCGCCAAGCGTGACAGGAACACAATGTGCTGGTGCAGATTGCGCAACCGGGACTGGCCGTCCTCGGTCAGGAAATAGCCCAGCGCGCCGCGATCTTCCGTATCGAACTTCGACATCGTCTTCTCCTCGATCCATGAAGTGCCCGTCCGCCAGACGGAGGACGGGAAGTCGGGAGGTTCGAAACCGCTACGAGCCGGCGGGCGTATTTCCCCGAAGGGTGTTGTATTAGCCGCCCTCCCGACGCAGGCATCGCGTCGGTCCATGCCCGCAAGCGCACGGGCACAAAAAACCCACCAGATTGACGGAGGTGGGGACCGCTCGTAGAGGAGTTTCGACGCTCCTTGGGATTGAGTTTGCTACTCGAATGCAGCGAGGTCAAGGCAGCACCGCAAAAGCGGTCCACTTCTCGAATAAGCGGAGGCACTCCAGATTGGCCGGCTTCCTGTGCTCCCTACGTTTGGCTGTCTGACGCATCGCCAGTCTGGAGTTGCGCGGTCAACCAAGGAGCGGACATGCCGAGCTATTGCGTCAACAAGAATGAGCAGACGAACGGGGACCACGAAGTCCACGATCTGACACCTGGCACCTGCGATCACTTGCCGGACTCACGCAACCGCTTGGACCTGGGCTACCACTCAAGTTGCAGTTCTGCGGTGCTGCAGGCAAAGCAGACCTATCGGCAGTCGAACGGATGCAAACACTGCACTCCAACTTGTCACACAACATAGGCAACACGAGAACTGGCGCCCGCTGCGAAGCGGGCGCTTCTTCGGCGCTACATCGAACTCAACAAGAACTCGTCTGGATCACCGATGGCCGGCTGTATGACGCTGGTCCAGTTGCGCCGCCCACCCGGGCCAGCGCCGCGAATCCTTACTGACGCTACATCCAAAATGGATGCCCCGTACGCCGACCCTCACAAATACGCACGCCGCTGATGCCGCCTGCTCGATGAAGCTCTGACCGCCGAAGACCTCGACGCGATACTCCAGCAGGAAATGAATCTGGCACCGCTAATTCCCTCAGGCAGCGACCACATTCATGCCATCGTAGTCGGCGATCTCGAACTGCTCGGCGATGGCGTAAAGCGCTTCCACCCTCGCCTGCAGCGATTCCGGGGTGTGCTGCTCCAGCTTGTCCACCTGCAGCTAGAAGAACGGATCCTCTTCGTCGTCAGGCTCGGTGACGCCGACTAACGTATAGCCCAGCGACTCCATGTGCTGCGCCACCGGAAGCAGCGCATCGCCATCCTCATCGACAAAGAAGAACGACCAGCGGCAGACCTCGTCGATGCTCCAGATCTTGCCCGCCTCGATGTTCTTCTGCCGCGTATCGGAGAAGAACGCCTGCATCATTTCCACTGTAATCATGAAACCGGGCACGCCGTGCTGGCGTCTGGATCCGGCGCAGGGCGAGTATCGGGCATCAGCTGCTGCAAAGTGAACCTGGCACCGCTACTTCCATCCAAAGCGGGATAAGTGAACCTGCCGCTGCATCCCTCTAGCGAGAAGAATCGTCGCTGCATCCGCTCCAACGAATCCTGCACTCCCGCCCGCATTCCTCTTTCGCTGCGCTTGTCGCAGCACGGAGGCTATCTTCGATCGCCCATCGCGACCTGGATTCACTCGTCGCTACTGCAGCGCAGGAATTCAAGAACGTTGCTTCCTTGGCACAGACCACGCCGCCTCGCTCAACGCACATAGCGGTGGCAGCGGCCACCGCATCGGGTTCGGTCGTCAATCCTGTAACAAACCCGGTGTACTTATTGACTTCGCTTACTGCATACGCGCCCCATCTATCGCCGGGGCTGGGCCGTCTCGTGTCGCCGGTGCCGTGCGCCGGAACGAACACGCGATTGTATTCAGCCGACCCGGGCTGCTGGGCGCCGGCCGGAAATGCAGCACCGGCCGCGATCAAAACCGCCAGAACACAGTATCTGTCTAAGTTCCCTCTTAGCCTCATCTTCAATCTAATCCTTCTTATCCACGTGTTAGCTGAAGTTTCGGAACGTCTCTTGCTCAGGAAGTGAAACTAGCACAGTTACTATCGCTTCGCAGGCACGCGACCTGCGCATCGCCCATCAAAGCGGGATAAGTGAACCTGGCACTGAGGTTTCCCCACGTTTTCACCAGTCAGATCAAACGCTTGGCGTGATCGGGGTGGAAACAAGTGCGCGCATGGCGCAGCCTTCGAGGTGACTA
>NZ_JAVDWO010000022.1:0-6188 GCF_031457535.1 Luteimonas terrae | reverse complement strand
ATGCGGCTCTGCCTTTGCAATCCTTCTAGGGAGGGTTTGAATAACTGCTGTCATCCCCGCGAAGGCGGGGATCCAGTGACTTCAAGCCTTTGAGAACCAAAGACGCTGGATTCCCGCCTTCGCGGGAATGACGGCCAAAAGCGGAATTGTTCAGACCCTCCCTAGGCATTGAGCTGTCTCGAACAGAACGATGTCATTCCCCGGGGCTTTTCCGTCCCTGAGCCGGATCGAGCCAAGCAAATCCCATCACCGTGTGTGTCGGCGAGCTGTCTGGATCACTGCCTGCTCTTCGTAATCGTAGGTGGTGCCGTGGGCACCTTAAGCGGAGCCGGCCCGGCCCCACCCGTGCGGTGGAGATACCTGACTCGCCCCCACCGAGCCGCCACCCACCTTCGAATAGATTCTCGTCGCTGCTTGCGGAGTAAATCCCCCTCGCCATCAAATCATCCGCGCCGGAGTTTCTCCGCTCCGCCTGACTTTGTCCAAATCCGACGCAAAGAAAAACCCCCGCCGGGATACCGGCGGGGGTTTTGGGTAAAAACCCTGGCGATGACCTACTCTCGCATGCTAGATGCACACTACCATCGGCGCATGTACGTTTCACTTCCGAGTTCGGAATGGGATCGGGTGGTTCCATACAGCTATAGTCACCAGGGAGAGGGTGGAGGGTCGCAGGTCGGCCCGATTCTCGACGCAGGTATGCGATCGAAAGTGGGACTGACAGCGCTCACGCTCTCAGAGGTTGGGAAGTAGCGAACATTTGTGACGACTCATTCGTGTCGTTGGCCAAGGATGCTTCGGTTAGAAGCAACTTGAGGTTATATGGTCAAGCCACACGGATCATTAGTACTGGTTAGCTCAACACATTGCTGTGCTTACACACCCAGCCTATCAACCACCTGGTCTTGATGGTTCCTTCAGGGGAGTCAAGCTCCCGGGAGATCTCATCTTGAGGCGCGCTTCCCGCTTAGATGCTTTCAGCGGTTATCGCTTCCGAACATAGCTACCCGGCAGTGCCACTGGCGTGACAACCGGAACACCAGAGGTTCGTCCACTCCGGTCCTCTCGTACTAGGAGCAGCCCCTCTCAAATCTCCAACGCCCATGGCAGATAGGGACCGAACTGTCTCACGACGTTCTGAACCCAGCTCGCGTACCACTTTAAATGGCGAACAGCCATACCCTTGGGACCGACTACAGCCCCAGGATGTGATGAGCCGACATCGAGGTGCCAAACACCGCCGTCGATATGAACTCTTGGGCGGTATCAGCCTGTTATCCCCGGAGTACCTTTTATCCGTTGAGCGATGGCCCTTCCATACAGAACCACCGGATCACTAAGTCCTAGTTTCCTACCTGCTTGATCCGTCGATCTCGCAGTCAAGCACGCTTATGCCTTTGCACACAGTGCGCGATGTCCGACCGCGCTGAGCGTACCTTCGAGCTCCTCCGTTACTCTTTGGGAGGAGACCGCCCCAGTCAAACTACCCACCATACATGGTCCCCGATCCGGATAACGGACCTAGGTTAGAACGTCAAGCACGACAGGGTGGTATTTCAAGGTTGGCTCCACCACAGCTAGCGCCATAGTTTCAAAGCCTCCCACCTATCCTACACAGACGAACTCAACGTTCAATGTAAAGCTATAGTAAAGGTTCACGGGGTCTTTCCGTCTTGCCACGGGAACGCTGCATCTTCACAGCGATTTCAATTTCACTGAGTCTCGGGTGGAGACAGCGCCGCCATCGTTACGCCATTCGTGCAGGTCGGAACTTACCCGACAAGGAATTTCGCTACCTTAGGACCGTTATAGTTACGGCCGCCGTTTACCGGGGCTTCGATCAAGAGCTTCGCCTTGCGGCTGACCCCATCAATTAACCTTCCGGCACCGGGCAGGCGTCAGACCCTATACGTCCACTTTCGTGTTTGCAGAGTCCTGTGTTTTTGATAAACAGTCGCAGCGGCCTGGTCACTGCGGCCCCCGATCGCTGTAGCCCGCATGGGCCACGATCAAGGGCGCACCTTCTCCCGAAGTTACGGTGCTATGTTGCCTAGTTCCTTCACCCGAGTTCTCTCAAGCGCCTTAGAATTCTCTTCCTACCCACCTGTGTCGGTTTACGGTACGGTCTGCATAAGCTGAAGCTTAGGGGCTTTTCCTGGAAGCGTGGTATCAGTCACTTCGCTCTAATGAGCTCGTCTCGGTGCTCGGAGTTAAAGGGTCCCGGATTTGCCTAAGACCCACTCCTACCGCCTTTCCCCAGGACAACCAACGCCTGGTAGACCTAACCTTCTCCGTCCCCCCATCGCACTTATGCGAGGTGCTGGAATATTAACCAGCTTCCCATCGACTACGCATTTCTGCCTCGCCTTAGGGGCCGACTCACCCTGCGTCGATTAACGTTGCGCAAGGAAACCTTGGGCTTTCGGCGTGGAGGCTTTTCACCCCCATTATCGTTACTCATGTCAGCATTCGCACTTCCGATACCTCCAGCAGACTTCTCAATCTGCCTTCGACGGCTTACGGAACGCTCCTCTACCGCGCACATATAAATATGTGCACCCCAAGCTTCGGTTTATCACTTAGCCCCGTTAAATCTTCCGCGCAGACCGACTCGACCAGTGAGCTATTACGCTTTCTTTAAAGGGTGGCTGCTTCTAAGCCAACCTCCTGGCTGTCTGTGCCTTTCCACATCGTTTCCCACTTAGTGATAATTTGGGACCTTAGCTGTGGGTCTGGGTTGTTTCCCTTTTCACGACGGACGTTAGCACCCGCCGTGTGTCTCCCATGCAGTCTGTCTTGGTATTCGGAGTTTGCAATGGTTTGGTAAGTCGCAATGACCCCCTAGCCATAACAGTGCTCTACCCCCAAGAAGATTCACATGAGGCGCTACCTAAATAGCTTTCGAGGAGAACCAGCTATCTCCGGGTTCGATTAGCTTTTCACTCCTAATCACACCTCATCCCCTACCTTTGCAACGGGAGTGGGTTCGGACCTCCAGTTGATGTTACTCAACCTTCATCCTGGGCATGACTAGATCACCCGGTTTCGGGTCTATTGCCCGCGACTATGCGCCCTTATCAGACTCGGTTTCCCTTCGCCTCCCCTATACGGTTAAGCTTGCCACGAACAATAAGTCGCTGACCCATTATACAAAAGGTACGCAGTCACTCCTTGCGGAGCTCCTACTGCTTGTACGCACACGGTTTCAGGGTCTATTTCACTCCCCTCTCCGGGGTTCTTTTCGCCTTTCCCTCACGGTACTGGTTCACTATCGGTCGGTCAGGAGTATTTAGCCTTGGAGGATGGTCCCCCCATATTCAGACAGGGTTTCTCGTGCCCCGCCCTACTCATTTTTCATCGATATGGCCCTTTCGCATACAGGGCTATCACCTTCTATGGCCGGTCTTTCCAGGACCGTTTTGCTAAAACCATATCGACTTTTGGGCTGTTCCCCGTTCGCTCGTCACTACTCAGGGAATCTCGGTTGATTTCTTTTCCTACGGTTACTTAGATATTTCAGTTCACCGCGTTCGCCCTGCATGGCTATGTATTCACCATGCAGTACCTCCTAGGAGGTGGGTTTCCCCATTCGGACATTACCGGATCAAAGCTTGTTGCCAGCTCCCCGATACTTTTCGCAGGCTACCACGTCCTTCATCGCCTCTGACCGCCAAGGCATCCACCGTGTGCGCTTATTCGCTTGACCATATAACCCCAAGTTGCCTCGGAGCCATACTTCTGTCGATGGGTACAAAGCATCGACGCAAATATAACGACTCAATTTACTAGGGACTCGAGGTCCCCGCCTTAGCCACACGACACGTATGAGTTCTTGTCTCAGACGCTCGCTACTTCCCTATTTTTCAAAGAACAGTCGTCAGGCCACAGTGCCCGGCGACATTCAAATCTGATGTGTGCGCAGCGATTGGTGAACCATCAATCAAGAATGGTGGAGCCTGTCGGGATCGAACCGACGACCCCCTGCTTGCAAAGCAGGTGCTCTCCCAGCTGAGCTAAGGCCCCATGTGGTGGGTCTGGGAGGACTCGAACCACCGGCCTCACCCTTATCAGGGGTGCGCTCTAACCACCTGAGCTACAGACCCAGTCTTGCTTGATTACCAATCGTGCAGGTTACTTATGAGGACGCCTGGACAAGCGATGCAGCCTTGTCTCTAAAGGAGGTGATCCAGCCGCACCTTCCGATACGGCTACCTTGTTACGACTTCACCCCAGTCATCGGCCACACCGTGGCAAGCGCCCTCCCGAAGGTTAAGCTACCTGCTTCTGGTGCAACAAACTCCCATGGTGTGACGGGCGGTGTGTACAAGGCCCGGGAACGTATTCACCGCAGCAATGCTGATCTGCGATTACTAGCGATTCCGACTTCACGGAGTCGAGTTGCAGACTCCGATCCGGACTGAGAGAAGGTTTCTGGGATTGGCTTGCCCTCGCGGGTTTGCAGCCCTCTGTCCTTCCCATTGTAGTACGTGTGTAGCCCTGGCCGTAAGGGCCATGATGACTTGACGTCATCCCCACCTTCCTCCGGTTTGTCACCGGCGGTCTCCTTAGAGTTCCCACCATTACGTGCTGGCAACTAAGGACAAGGGTTGCGCTCGTTGCGGGACTTAACCCAACATCTCACGACACGAGCTGACGACAGCCATGCAGCACCTGTGTCACGGTTCCCGAAGGCACCAATCCATCTCTGGAAAGTTCCGTGCATGTCAAGGCCAGGTAAGGTTCTTCGCGTTGCATCGAATTAAACCACATACTCCACCGCTTGTGCGGGCCCCCGTCAATTCCTTTGAGTTTCAGTCTTGCGACCGTACTCCCCAGGCGGCGAACTTAACGCGTTAGCTTCGATACTGAGTTCCTAATTGAACCCAACATCCAGTTCGCATCGTTTAGGGCGTGGACTACCAGGGTATCTAATCCTGTTTGCTCCCCACGCTTTCGTGCCTCAGTGTCAGTGCTGGTCCAGGTAGTCGCCTTCGCCACGGATGTTCCTCCCGATCTCTACGCATTTCACTGCTACACCGGGAATTCCACTACCCTCTACCGCACTCTAGCCTGCCAGTATCCAATGCAATTCCCAGGTTGAGCCCAGGGCTTTCACATCAGACTTAACAAACCACCTACGCACGCTTTACGCCCAGTAATTCCGAGTAACGCTTGCACCCTTCGTATTACCGCGGCTGCTGGCACGAAGTTAGCCGGTGCTTATTCTTTGGGTACCGTCAGAACAATCGGGTATTAACCGACTGCTTTTCTTTCCCAACAAAAGGGCTTTACAACCCGAAGGCCTTCTTCACCCACGCGGCATGGCTGGATCAGGCTTGCGCCCATTGTCCAATATTCCCCACTGCTGCCTCCCGTAGGAGTCTGGACCGTGTCTCAGTTCCAGTGTGGCTGATCATCCTCTCAGACCAGCTACGGATCGTCGCCTTGGTGGGCCTTTACCCCGCCAACTAGCTAATCCGACATCGGCTCATCTATCTGCGCGAAGCCCGAAGGTCCTCCGCTTTCACCCGTAGGTCGTATGCGGTATTAGCGTAAGTTTCCCTACGTTATCCCCCACAAATAGGCAGATTCCGATGTATTCCTCACCCGTCCGCCACTCGCCACCCAAGGAGCAAGCTCCTCTGTGCTGCCGTTCGACTTGCATGTGTTAGGCCTGCCGCCAGCGTTCACTCTGAGCCAGGATCAAACTCTTCACTTAAATGTTTCGACATCACCGAAGTGACATCTAATGCTTCGAGTGCAGATGTCTTTTCCAGAACTCGAACTACTCACCAGCATTTGCATGCTTTTGAATCTTTCTTGCTCTTTCTAGAACGTCTGCTAATGGACTAACACCACCAGCCAGACGTCCGCATAAGTATCCTGCGCACACTGTCAAAGATCTTCGGAAGCGGCCTCAGCGCCTGCTTCCCAGTGCTTCGAAGTTTCCTCCGAAGCGAGCCGCCCATCATAGCGCGGTTTTGGCTTTCGTCAACACCTCGGTGAGGGCTGGTTTCCGCCGACTTCAGCGTCCGGCCCGAAGGCGTTTCGTTGAAGCGAGCCGCACATCTTACCGCGACTTTCGAGGCTGTCAACACCGCGTGAAGGCTGTTGTCGTTCTCGTCCCGCTTCAACCGCTGCCCCGAAGTGCAGCCCGTCAAGCGGGGCGCGAATTATGCATAGATGCA
>NZ_JAVDWO010000021.1:0-16801 GCF_031457535.1 Luteimonas terrae | reverse complement strand
TCAACCCGGTGGCGATGGACGAAGGCCTGCGCTTCGCGATCCGCGAAGGCGGCCGTACCGTCGGCGCCGGCGTGGTGGCCAAGATCATCAAGTGATCCAATGGCCCGGATGTGCGTTTGCGCATCCGGGCCGTTGTTCATTCCGACGCAAGTCGGGATACAGTGGGTTCTGCGGGGTGCCAACCCTGTCGAAACCGCGACAAGGCGGGCCGGAACCCCGGTCCGCCTTCGCCGTCTAAGGGTGTCCGAAGCCGGTTGTTGTTCCAATCCGTACGCCAGTAGCTCAATTGGCAGAGCAGCGGTCTCCAAAACCGCAGGTTGGGGGTTCGAGTCCCTCCTGGCGTGCCATTCGCGGAGTTGTCCGCGCGGGTCCGGACGCAACGCGGTCCGCCCTGTCAACCGAGCAGTCGCAAACCGATGAGTCGCCGGGAATTGAACAGCAGAGTTGAACAATCCAAGGGTGCGTCTTCGACGGACCTCGCCAAGTACGCTGCCGCGATCCTGCTCGTTGTCGCCGGCGTGTTTGCCTTTTACTGGTTCCAGGCGCAGCTGGCCACGCCGGTGCGCAGCATCATCGTCGCCCTGTGCGTCGTGGGCGCCACCGCGGTCTTCCTGACGACGGACAAGGGTCACAAGACCCGTGATTTCTTCTCGGAGACCCGCTTCGAGATGCGCAAGGTCGTCTGGCCGACGCGCCAGGAGGCGATTCGCCTGACCTGGATCGTGATCATCGCCGTGGCGATCATCAGCCTGATCCTGGCCGGCTTCGACCAGATCATCCAGTGGCTGATCCGCCTCGTTCTGAGGCAGTGACGGAGTAACGATTCAGATGGAAACCGAAGGCGTCAAGCGCTGGTACGTCGTGCATGCCTATTCCGGCTTCGAGAAGTCGGTGGCCCAGGCGCTGCGCGATCGCATCGTGCGCACCGAGATGCAGGACAAGTTCGGCGACGTGCTGGTGCCGACCGAAGAAGTGATCGAGATGCGCGCCGGGCAGAAGCGCCGCTCCGAGCGCAAGTTCTTTCCGGGCTACGTTCTGGTGCAGATCCTGACCTCGGACGAGGGCGGTATTCCGCGCATGGACAACGAGAGCTGGCATCTGGTCAAGGAAACGCCGAAGGTGATGGGCTTCATCGGCGGTACCGCCGATCGTCCGCTGCCGATCCGCGACGAAGAAGCCGCCGTGATCCTTGATCGCGTGCAGGAAGGCGTCGAGAAGCCGCGTCCGAAGGTCCTCTTCGAGCCGGGCCAGATGGTCCGCGTGACCGATGGTCCGTTCAACGACTTCAACGGCGTGGTCGAGGAAATCAACTACGAGAAGAGCCGCCTGCGCGTTGCAGTGCTGATCTTCGGTCGTTCGACCCCGGTCGAGCTGGAGTTCGGGCAGGTCGAGAAGGCCTGAACCCCGCTGCGCCCGTCTGTGACGGGCGCGCGAAACCCTGCTATAGTGCCCGGCTCACTGTCTGGCTGGGCCAGACATCCGCACAGGCCGCCGTATGGGCGGCCTTTCGCGCGAGATGGACAACGTGAATCCGGGACACGTGTATTCCCGGAACGATGGGGAGCCTGATTCCAGGCGCTTGCACCCGGAGAGAAGAAGACAATGGCGAAGAAAGTCGTCGGTTACATCAAGCTGCAGGTCAAGGCCGGTCAGGCCAACCCCTCGCCGCCGGTCGGTCCTGCGCTGGGTCAGCGCGGCCTGAACATCATGGAGTTCTGCAAGGCGTTCAACGCAGCGACCTCCAAGCTCGAGCCGGGTCTGCCGACGCCGGTCATCATCACGGCCTACTCGGACCGTACCTTCACCTTCATCACCAAGAGCACGCCGGCATCGGTGCTGCTGAAGAAGGCGGCCGGTGTGACCTCGGGCTCCAAGCGCCCCAACACCGAGAAGGTGGGCAAGGTGACGCGCGCGCAGCTCGAAGAGATCGCCAAGGCGAAGGAAGCCGATCTGACGGCGGCCGAGCTGGAAGCAGCAGTGCGCACCATCGCGGGCTCCGCCCGTTCGATGGGCCTGACGGTGGAGGGCTGAGACCATGGCACAGACCAAGCGACAGAAGAGCATCCAGGCTGCCGTGCAGCCGGGCAAGAACTACGCGATCGATGACGCCCTGAAGATCGTCAAGGACAACAGCAGCGCGAAGTTCGCCGAAGCCGTGGACGTTGCCGTCCGCCTCGGCGTCGACGCGCGCAAGTCCGACCAGCAGGTGCGTGGCTCGACCGTGCTGCCGCAGGGCACCGGCAAGAGCGTCCGCGTCGCGGTATTCGCACCCGCCGGTGCCAAGGCCGACGAAGCCCTGGCCGCCGGTGCCGACATCGTCGGCATGGATGATCTGGCCGAGAAGATGCAGGCCGGCGACATCAACTACGACGTCGTGATCGCGACGCCGGATGCGATGCGCGTGGTCGGCAAGCTCGGTACGGTGCTGGGCCCGCGCGGCCTGATGCCGAACCCGAAGGTCGGCACCGTGTCCCCGAATCCGGGTGAGGCTGTGAAGAATGCGAAGGGCGGCCAGGTCCGCTACCGCACCGACAAGGCCGGCATCATCCACTGCACGATCGGCAAGGCCGACTTCGATGCGGAGAAGCTGAAGGAGAACCTGCAGGCGCTGCTCGCCGACCTGGTCAAGGCCAAGCCGGCCACCGCCAAGGGCCAGTACCTGCAGAAGATCTCGGTGAGCTCGACCATGGGTCCGGGTGTCGCCATCGACCAGTCGTCGCTGACCATCGCACGCTGATCGAAACGCAATAAGCGCGCCGTCCCGCTTGCGGGGCGACGCGATTTGGGGGCATCGCAACGGACCGAAGGTCTGGTGCGGCGCCGTCAAAGACCGCAGGCGCGGTGGAGGTCGGAGTGGCGACGGGCAGGGATGCTCGAACTGGCAGGGAATCGCCGCCACCGATGATCGAGACCGCTTAATCCCGAGGTGCTTGCACCGACAGGCCTGCGTAGATGGTGATGCCCTTCTGAAGTTTTCTGGTCCGACGTCCGTCAACCAGGCAGAAGGCCACCACCGGGATGCCTCGCGCATCCCCGGCCTCCAGGACGGAAGCCGCTCAGGACCGCAAGCGGCAGGAGCCGTGAGCGGAGTTCACAATGAGGAGTGATGAATGGCTCTCAATCTGTCCCAGAAGCAGGAAGTTGTCGCGGAGCTGGCAGAAGTCGCCGCGAACGCCCACTCCCTGATTGCTGCCGAGTACGTGGGCACCACGGTCAGTCAGATGACCGCGATGCGCAAGAAGGCTCGTGAGACCGGTGTGTACTTGCGCGTTGTCAAGAACACCCTGGCCGCACGCGCGGTGGAAGGTACTAGCTACGAGTGCTCGAAGGACTCGCTGGTGGGTCCTCTGCTGTATGCGTTCTCGACCGAGGAGCCCGGCGCAGCCGGTCGCCTGATCAAGGAATTCGCGAAAGACAACAGCAAGCTGGTGCCCAAGCTCGTCGTCATGGAAGGCCAGCTGTATCCGGCCAGCCACGTGGACGTTCTGGCATCGCTGCCGACGCTCGAGCAGGCGCTGTCGATGCTGGCCCGCGTGCTGTCCGAACCCGCTGCGATGTTCGCCCGTGCCGTCAAGGCCGTCGGCGACAAGCAGGGTGGTGGCGACGAAGCACCCGCGGACGCAGCAGCCGAGACGGCCGAAACGGCTTAAGCCCGGCCTGTCGGTTCAACGAAACCTATCCCAGAAAATTTTTCAAAGGTAATCACAATGTCCCTTACCAACGAACAGATCGTCGACGCCATCGCCGAGAAGTCCCTGATGGAAGTGATGGAGCTGGTCAAGGCCATCGAAGAGAAGTTCGGCGTCTCCGCTGCTGCTCCGGTCGCCGCGGCTGCTGCTGCCGGCCCGGCGGCCGCTGTCGAAGAGCAGACCGAATTCACCGTCGTGCTGAAGGCCGCCGGCGACAAGAAGGTCGAGGTCATCAAGGTCGTCCGCGCCATCACCGGCCTGGGTCTGAAGGAAGCCAAGGACCTGGTCGAAGGCGCTCCGAAGGACGTCAAGGAAGGCGCCACGAAGGAAGAAGCCGAGAAGATCAAGAAGGATCTCGAGACCGCAGGCGCGGCCGTCGAAATCAAGTAAGCGGCACTTGGCATCGCAGCACATGCTTGCGATGCACCGGGGCCGGGGGCGAAAGCTCCCGGCCCTTGGTCGTTCCTGAAATCGGACGACCGAACGAACACGCAACACGACAACTGACGCAGTTGTCAGTGGGTAGTAGCGGGAGATGGCGTGCTGGTGCCGGCAATACCAGCGACTACCCAGTGACAGCTCCATGTACCGGATCGCGAGTCGATCCCATCCGATCCAACGAGGCGTACTTCCATGACGACGTCCCAGCTCCCGTCGAGCCAGCAGCAGACCTACTCGTTCACCGAGAAGAAGCGCATCCGCAAGAACTTCGGCAAGCGCCGCGAGATTCTCGAGGTGCCGTTCCTCCTGGCCATCCAGGTCGATTCCTACCGCGAATTCCTGCAGGCCGACCGCGACCCCACCAAGCGTGAGGACCGTGGCCTGCATGCCGCGCTGAAGTCGGTATTCCCGATCGTCAGCTACAACGGCTACGCCGCACTCGAATACGTCGGCTACAAGCTCGGCGAGCCCGTGTTCGACGAGCGCGAATGCCGCAACCGTGGCCTGAGCTACGGCGCCCCGCTGCGCGTGACCGTGCGCCTGGTGATCTACGACCGCGAGTCGTCGCAGAAGGCCATCAAGTACGTGAAGGAGCAGGAGGTCTACATGGGCGAGATTCCGCTCATGACCGAGAACGGCACCTTCATCATCAACGGCACCGAGCGCGTCATCGTTTCGCAGCTGCACCGCTCGCCCGGCGTGTTCTTCGATCACGACCGCGGCAAGACGCACAGCTCGGGCAAACTGCTCTACAGCGCCCGCATCATCCCGTACCGCGGTTCCTGGCTCGACTTCGAGTTCGACCCGAAGGACGCGCTGTTCACCCGTATCGACCGCCGTCGCAAGCTGCCGGTGTCGGTGCTGCTGCGCGCGCTCGGCTACAACAACGAAGAGATGCTCAACGAGTTCTTCGACATCAACAGCTACCACATCCTGCCGGAAGGCGAGGGCGTGCAGCTGGAGCTGGTGTCGGAGCGTCTGCGTGGCGAAACGCTGAACTTCGATCTGCTCGACGGCGAGAAGGTCATCGTCGAAGCCGGCAAGCGCATCACCGCGCGTCACGTCAAGCAGCTCGAGGCCGCCGGCATCACCGCGCTGGCCGTGCCGGACGACTACATGGTCGGCCAGATTCTGTCGCACGACGTGATCGACCCGGCCACCGGTGAGCTGGTCGCGACCGCGAACGACGAGATCACCCTCGAGACCCTCGAAGCGCTGCGCAAGGCGTCGATCGAAACCATCGGCACGATCTGGGTCAACGATCTCGATCGCGGCCCGTACCTGTCGAACACCCTGCGCATCGACTCGACCAAGACGCAGCTCGATGCGCTGGTCGAGATCTACCGCATGATGCGTCCCGGCGAGCCGCCGACCAAGGATGCCGCGCAGAACCTGTTCCACAACCTGTTCTTCACCTTCGAGCGCTACGACGTCTCCGGCGTCGGCCGCATGAAGTTCAACCGTCGTCTGGGCCGCAAGGAAACCGAAGGCGCGTCCGTGCTGTACGACGCGAAGTACTTCGCCGAGCGCAAGGACGAGGATTCGGTGCGCCTGCGCGGCGAGTTCGGGCAGACGTCCGACATCCTCGATGTCATCCGCGTGCTGACCGAGATCCGCAACGGTCGCGGCGTCGTCGACGACATCGATCACCTCGGCAACCGCCGCGTGCGTTCGGTCGGTGAAATGGCCGAGAACGTGTTCCGCGTGGGCCTGGTCCGCGTCGAGCGCGCCGTGCGCGAGCGCCTGACGATGGCCGAGGCCGATGGCCTGACCCCGCAGGAACTGATCAACGCCAAGCCGGTCGCGGCCGCCGTCAAGGAATTCTTCGGCTCCTCGCAGCTGTCGCAGTTCATGGACCAGAACAACCCGCTGTCGGAAGTCACGCACAAGCGTCGCGTCTCGGCCCTCGGTCCGGGCGGTCTGACCCGCGAGCGCGCCGGCTTCGAAGTGCGCGACGTGCATCCCACGCATTACGGCCGCGTCTGCACCATCGAAACGCCGGAAGGCCCGAACATCGGCCTGATCAACTCGCTGGCGACCTTCGCACGCACCAACCGTTACGGCTTCCTCGAGACGCCGTACCGCAAGGTCGTCGACAGCCGCGTCACCGACGACATCGAATACCTGTCGGCGATCGAAGAGAACGACTACGTCATCGCACAGGCCAATGCCGTCCAGGACGACAAGGGCACGATGACCCAGCAGTTCGTCGACTGCCGCTTCCAGGGCGAGTCGCTGCTCAAGCCGCCGGCGGAAATCCATTACATGGACGTCTCGCCGATGCAGACCGTGTCGGTCGCTGCCGCGCTCGTGCCGTTCCTCGAGCACGATGACGCGAACCGCGCACTGATGGGCGCCAACATGCAGCGCCAGGCCGTGCCGACGCTGCGTGCGCAGAAGCCGCTGGTCGGGACCGGCATCGAGCGCGCCGTGGCGCGCGACTCGGGCGTGACCGTGAACGCCCGCCGTGGCGGCGTGATCGAGCAGATCGACGCCGGCCGCGTCGTGGTCAAGGTGCATGAAGAAGAGATCTCCGGCGAGCACGATGCCGGCGTCGACATCTACAACCTGATCAAGTACACGCGCTCCAACCAGAACACCTGCATCAACCAGCGTCCGCTGGTCGTCGTCGGTGACGTGGTCGCGCGCGGCGACGTGCTGGCAGACGGTCCCTCGACCGACATCGGTGAGCTGGCGCTGGGTCAGAACATGCTCGTCGCGTTCATGCCGTGGAACGGTTACAACTTCGAAGACTCGATCCTGCTGTCGGAGCGCGTCGTCAAGGAAGACCGTTACACGACGATCCACATCGAGGAAATGACCGCCGTCGCCCGCGACACGAAGCTGGGACCGGAAGAAATCTCCGCCGACATCCCGAACGTGTCCGAGAACGCGCTCAACCGTCTCGACGAATCCGGCGTGGTGTACATCGGTGCGGAAGTCCGCGCCGGCGACATCCTGGTCGGCAAGGTCACGCCGAAGGGCGAGAGCCAGCTGACCCCGGAAGAGAAGCTGCTGCGCGCGATCTTCGGTGAGAAGGCGTCCGACGTGAAGGACAGCTCGCTGCGCGTGCCGCCGGGCATGGACGGCACCGTCATCGACGTGCAGGTCTTCACCCGCGACGGCATCGAGAAGGACAAGCGCGCCAAGCAGATCGAAGAGTCCGAGATCAAGCGCGTCAAGAAGGACTTCGACGACCAGTTCCGCATCCTCGAAAGCGCGATCTATGCGCGTCTGCGTTCGCAGATCCAGGGCAAGGTCGCCAACGGCGGTCCGGGCCTGAAGAAGGGCGACACGGTCAGCTCGCTGGTGCTCGACGGCCTGAAGAAGTCCGACTGGTTCCAGATCCGCATGAAGGACGAGGACGCGGCCGACGCGATCGAGCGTGCGCAGAAGCAGATCGACGCGCACCAGAAGGAGTTCGAGAAGCGCTTCGCCGACAAGCGCGGCAAGATCACCCAGGGCGACGACCTCGCACCGGGCGTGCTGAAGATGGTCAAGGTCTACCTGGCCGTGAAGCGCCGCATCCAGCCGGGCGACAAGATGGCCGGCCGCCACGGCAACAAGGGTGTCGTGTCGACCATCGTGCCCGTGCAGGACATGCCGCACATGGCCAACGGCAACACGGTCGACATCGTGTTGAACCCGCTGGGCGTGCCGTCGCGTATGAACATCGGCCAGATTCTCGAAGTGCATCTGGGCCTTGCGGCCAAGGGGCTCGGCGAGAAGATCCAGCGGATGCTCGACGCGCAGGCCAAGGTGGCCGAGCTGCGCAGCTTCCTCGACCAGATCTACAACCACGACAAGGCGACGTTCGCACAACGCGTCGACCTGTCGCAGTTCAGTGACGAGGAACTGCTGAAGCTGGCCGGCAATCTGACCGACGGCGTGCCGATGGCCACCCCGGTGTTCGATGGCGCGGCGGAGTCGGAGATCAAGGCGATGCTCGAGCTGGCGGACATGCCGACCAGTGGTCAGCACCGTCTGTTCGATGGCCGCACCGGCGAGGCGTTCGAGCGTGAAGTGACCGTGGGCTACATGCACATGCTCAAGCTCAACCACCTGGTGGACGACAAGATGCACGCGCGTTCGACCGGTCCGTACTCGCTCGTCACCCAGCAGCCGCTGGGCGGCAAGGCGCAGTTCGGTGGTCAGCGCTTCGGCGAGATGGAAGTCTGGGCGCTGGAAGCCTACGGCGCGGCCTACACCCTGCAGGAAATGCTGACGGTGAAGTCCGACGACGTGCAGGGCCGCAACCAGATGTACAAGAACATCGTCGACGGCGAACACGAAATGGTCGCGGGCATGCCCGAGTCCTTCAACGTGCTGGTCAAGGAAATCCGTTCGCTGGCGATCAACATGGAGCTGGAGGAGCACTGAGGCAGGACGTCCGGCGCGCGGCGCCTGAGCGTGCCGCGCGCGACACCGATCCAACACTGCCCAGGTTCCCCTTTCCCGGAGTAAAGACATGAAAGACCTGCTCAATCTCTTCAACCAGCCGCGCCAGATTCCGGACTTCGATGCGATCAAGATCGCGCTCGCAAGCCCGGACCTGATCCGTTCGTGGTCGTTCGGCGAAGTGAAGAAGCCCGAGACCATCAACTACCGCACGTTCAAGCCCGAGCGTGACGGCCTGTTCTGCGCCGCGATCTTCGGTCCAATCAAGGACTACGAGTGCCTGTGCGGCAAGTACAAGCGCATGAAGCACCGTGGCGTGGTTTGCGAGAAGTGCGGCACCGAAGTCACGCTGGCCAAGGTGCGCCGCGAGCGCATGGGTCACATCGACCTGGCCTCGCCGGTCGCGCACATCTGGTTCCTCAAGTCGCTGCCCAGCCGCATCGGCCTGATGCTGGACATGACCCTGCGTGACATCGAACGCATCCTGTACTTCGAAGCGTTCGTCGTGACCGAGCCGGGCCTGACCCCGCTCGAGCGCAGCCAGCTGCTCAACGAAGAGCAGTACATGCAGATGCGCCAGGAACACGGCGACGACTTCGACGCCGCGATGGGCGCCGAGGCGGTCTACGACCTGCTGCGCACGATCGACCTGCAGGCCGAGATGGTCCGCCTGAAGGAAGAGATCGCCGCCACCGGTTCGGAAACCAAGCTCAAGCGTCTGACCAAGCGCATCAAGCTGGTCGAGGCCTTCATCGAGTCGGGCAACCGTCCCGAGTGGATGATCATGACCGTGCTGCCGGTGCTGCCGCCGGACCTGCGTCCGCTGGTCCCGCTGGACGGTGGCCGCTTCGCGACCTCGGATCTCAACGATCTGTACCGCCGCGTCATCAACCGCAACAACCGCCTGCGTCGCCTGCTCGAACTCAATGCGCCCGACATCATCGTGCGCAACGAGAAGCGCATGCTGCAGGAATCGGTCGATGCGCTGATGGACAACGGCCGTCGCGGCCGTGCGATCACCGGCACCAACAAGCGCCCGCTCAAGTCGCTCGCCGACATGATCAAGGGCAAGCAGGGTCGCTTCCGCCAGAACCTGCTGGGCAAGCGCGTCGACTACTCGGGCCGTTCGGTCATCGTGGTCGGCCCGACGCTGCGCCTGCACGAGTGCGGCCTGCCGAAGAAGATGGCGCTCGAGCTGTTCAAGCCCTTCATCTTCGCCAAGCTGCAGCGCCGTGGCCTCGCCACGACGATCAAGGCCGCCAAGAAGCTCGTCGAGCGCGAAGAGGCCGAGGTGTGGGACATCCTCGAAGAGGTGATCCGCGAGCACCCGGTGCTGCTCAACCGCGCGCCGACGCTGCACCGTCTGGGCATCCAGGCGTTCGAGCCGGTGCTGATCGAAGGCAAGGCGATCCAGCTGCATCCGCTGGTGTGTACCGCGTTCAACGCCGACTTCGACGGTGACCAGATGGCGGTCCACGTGCCGCTGTCGCTGGAAGCCCAGCTCGAAGCACGTGCGCTGATGATGGCGTCGAACAACATCCTCTCGCCCGCCAACGGCGAGCCGATCATCGTGCCGTCGCAGGACGTCGTGCTGGGTCTGTACTACATGACGCGCGCTCTGGAGAACATCCCGGGCGAGGGCATGATCTTCGCGAACATCGCCGAAGTGCGTCGTGCGTTCGATAACAAGGCCGCCGGCCTGCACGCCAAGATCAAGGTCCGCATCAAGCAGACCGTGATCAGCGAGGACGGCTCGCGTGAGCAGGTGACCTCGATCGTCGACACGAGCGTGGGTCGTGCACTGCTGCTCGAGATCATGCCCGACGGCCTGCCGTTCGAGTTGGCCAACGTCGAGCTCAACAAGAAGAACATCTCGCGCCTGATCAACGCCTGCTACCGCCGTCTGGGTCTCAAGGACACGGTCGTGTTCGCCGACAAGCTGATGTACACCGGCTTCGGCAACGCGACGCGTGCGGGCGTGTCGATCGGCATCAACGACATGACCATCCCGACCGAGAAGGCCGGCATCCTGGTCGAGGCCGAGGCCGAGGTGCTGGAAATCCAGCAGCAGTACCAGTCGGGCCTGGTCACCGCCGGCGAGCGCTACAACAAGGTCGTCGACATCTGGTCGCGCACGAACGAGCGCATCGCCAAGGCGATGATGGACACGATCGGTACCGAGAAGGTGCTCAATGCCAAGGGCGAGACCATCGACCAGAAGTCGATGAACTCGCTCTACATCATGGCCGACTCCGGTGCGCGTGGTTCGCAGGCGCAGATTCGTCAGCTGGCCGGTATGCGCGGCCTGATGGCCAAGCCGGACGGCTCGATCATCGAGACGCCGATCATCGCGAACTTCCGCGAAGGCCTGAACGTCCAGGAGTACTTCAACTCCACCCACGGTGCCCGTAAGGGTCTGGCCGATACCGCGCTCAAGACCGCGAACTCCGGTTACCTGACCCGTCGTCTCGTCGACGTGGCGCAGGACGTGGTGATCACAGAAGTCGACTGCGGCACGATGGACGGTCTCACCATGACCCCGATCGTCGAAGGCGGCGATGTGGTCGAGCCCTTGCGCGACCGCGTGCTGGGTCGTGTCGTGGCCGAGGACGTGTTCCTGCCGGGCAACGACGAGGATCCGATCGTCACCCGCAACACGCTGCTCGACGAGCAGTGGGTGCAGCGCCTCGAAGAGGCCGGCGTGCAGTCGATCCAGGTCCGTTCGACCATCACCTGCGAAGCCGGCTTCGGCGTCTGCGCCAGCTGCTACGGCCGTGACCTCGGCCGCGGCCACCTGGTCAACCAGGGCGAGGCCGTGGGTGTCGTTGCTGCGCAGTCGATCGGCGAGCCCGGTACCCAGCTGACCATGCGTACGTTCCACATCGGTGGTGCGGCCTCGCGTGCGGCCGCCATCGACAACGTGACGGTCAAGACCACCGGCTCGATCAAGTTCAACAACCTCAAGCACGTCAAGCACGAGAGCGGCAACCTGGTCGCGGTTTCGCGTTCGGGCGAGCTCTCGGTGCTCGATGGTCACGGCCGCGAGCGCGAGCGTTACAAGCTGCCCTACGGCGCGACCATCACCGTCAACGACGGCGATGCGATCAAGGCCGGCCAGACTGTGTCGAACTGGGATCCGCATAACCACCCGATCGTGTCGGAAGTGGCGGGCTTCATCCGCTTCGTGGACTTCGTCGACGGCATCACCGTCATCGAGAAGACCGACGACCTGACCGGCCTAGCGTCGCGCGAGATCACCGATCCCAAGCGTCGCGGCTCGATGGGCAAGGATCTGCGTCCGATCGTCCGCATCGTGGATGCCAAGGGCAACGACCTCAACATCCCCGGGACCGACCTGCCGGCGCAGTACCTGCTGCCGCCGCGCTCGATCGTCAACCTGCAGGACGGCGACCCCGTCGGCGTGGGTGACGTGGTGACCAAGGTGCCTCAGGAAGCGTCCAAGACCCGCGACATCACCGGTGGTCTGCCGCGCGTGGCCGATCTGTTCGAAGCGCGCAAGCCGAAGGACCAGGCGATCCTCGCCGAGATCTCCGGCATCGTCAGCTTCGGCAAGGACACCAAGGGCAAGCAGCGCCTGATCATCAAGGGCACCGACGGTGTCGATCACGAAGAGCTGATCCCGAAGTACCGCCAGATCATCGTGTTCGAAGGCGAGCACGTGGAGAAGGGCGAGACGGTCGTCGACGGCGAGCCGGGTCCGCAGGACATCCTGCGTCTGAAGGGCGTCGAGGAACTGGCGTCCTACCTGACCAAGGAAATCCAGGACGTCTATCGCCTGCAGGGCGTGAAGATCAACGACAAGCACATCGAGGTGATCGTCCGCCAGATGCTGCGCAAGGTCGAGATCACCGACCAGGGCGACAGCCGCTTCCTCAACGGTGAGCAGGTCGAGCGTCAGCGCGTGATCGAGGACAACGTCAAGCATCTCGCCAAGAACGAGCTGCCGGCGAAGTTCGAGCCCGTGCTGCTGGGTATCACCAAGGCATCACTGGCCACCGAGTCGTTCATCTCGGCCGCGTCGTTCCAGGAGACCACCCGCGTGCTCACCGAGGCGGCCGTCCGCGGCACGCGCGACAGCCTGCGCGGTCTGAAGGAAAACGTGATCGTGGGTCGTCTGATTCCGGCCGGCACCGGCCTTGCGTACCACGCCCGTCGTCGTCGCGCCGCGTCCGGCCTGACCGACTCGGAAATGGATGCACTGTCGGGCAGCAGCGCGACCAAGGCCGAGGCCGAAGTCGTCGCCGCACCGGCGCCGCCGGAACAGGTGATGCTCGAAGACGCACCGGTGACGCCGACGGCTGACAGCGACGGCGAAGCACGCTAAGATTGCACCCCTTTGGTGGCCCCTCGCGGGCCACCCAGACTCCGAAAAGAGGCGCAGGACGCGGCTCGTATTCGGTCCAGGATGGACGGGAGACGTTGTATGCCGGGCTGTGTCCTTTGCGGATACGCCAGCGGCGGTATGACCCGCGTTGACGGTACTCGTCAGCGCGGGCTATACTTTTTCGTCTGACAGGCGGCCTATCCGTCTGTCTTCGTTTTCACCGGGCTCCGGCCCGAACCAAAGACCCGAGACCTGATGGCAACGATCAACCAGCTGGTGCGGAAGCCGCGCAGCCCCGAAACCTACAAGAGCACTTCGCCCGCACTGGCGAACTGCCCGCAGCGCCGTGGCGTCTGCACCCGTGTGTACACCACGACCCCGAAAAAGCCGAACTCCGCGCTTCGCAAGGTCGCCAAGGTGCGCCTGACCAACGGTTACGAAGTCATTTCGTATATCGGCGGCGAAGGCCACAACCTGCAGGAGCACAGCGTGGTGCTGATCCGCGGCGGTCGCGTCAAGGACCTCCCGGGCGTGCGTTACCACACCGTGCGCGGTTCGCTCGACGCTTCCGGCGTTGCGAAGCGCAAGCAGAGCCGTTCGAAGTACGGCACCAAGCGTCCGAAGGGCTGAGGAATAGACAATGTCGCGTAAAGGAAATACCCCGCAGCGTTCCGTGCTGCCCGACCCGAAGCACCACAGCGACACGATCGCGCGCTTCATCAACATGGTCATGAAGAGTGGCAAGAAGTCGATCGCTGAAAAGATCGTCTACGGCGCCATGGACGTTATCAGCGAGAAGAACGGCAACCCGCTCGAGCTCGTCGAGAAGGCGCTGGGCAACATCTCGCCCGCCGTCGAAGTGAAGTCGCGCCGCGTCGGTGGTGCCACATACCAGGTGCCGGTCGAAGTGCGCGCCTCGCGTCGCATGGCACTGGCAATGCGCTGGCTGATCGAGTCGGCGCGCAAGCGTGGCGAGAACACCATGCCGCGCAAGCTGGCCGCCGAGCTGATCGACGCGTCCGAAAACCGTGGTGGCGCGATCAAGAAGCGCGAAGAAACCCACCGCATGGCCGACGCCAACAAGGCGTTCGCGCACTACCGCTGGTAAGCGGCCTCCGCGGGTCCCGGTTGATTCCGGGGCCCGTCGGCACCATCCAGGTGCCTCCAGGCGGTCACAGACCGCACGCAGGATCCGAAGGCCGCCGCAAGGCGGCATTCGTCCATTCAAGCGATTCCATCGCGAAGGCACCGTGTTTCAGCGGGACTTCGCCATTCACTACGAGAAACCGACGTGGCTCGCACGACACCCATCGAACGCTACCGCAACTTCGGCATCATGGCCCACATCGATGCCGGCAAGACCACGACCTCCGAGCGCATCCTGTTCTACACCGGCGTCAGCCACAAGATCGGTGAAGTGCACGATGGCGCCGCCACCATGGACTGGATGGAGCAGGAGCAGGAACGCGGCATCACCATCACCTCGGCGGCCACCACGGCGTTCTGGAAGGGCATGGACAAGTCGCTGCCCGAGCACCGCTTCAACATCATCGACACCCCCGGCCACGTGGACTTCACGATCGAAGTCGAGCGCAGCCTGCGCGTGCTCGACGGCGCGGTGTTCGTGCTGTGCGCGGTCGGTGGCGTGCAGCCGCAGTCCGAGACCGTGTGGCGCCAGGCCAACAAGTACTCGGTGCCGCGCCTCGCATTCGTCAACAAGATGGATCGCACCGGTGCGAACTTCAACAAGGTCGTCGAGCAGCTGAAGGCGCGCCTGGGCGCGTACGCCGTGCCGATGCAGGTGCCGATCGGCGCCGAGGAAGGTTTCGAGGGCGTCGTCGATCTGCTCAAGATGAAGGCGATCCATTGGGACACCGCTTCTCAGGGCACGACGTTCGAGTACCGCGACATCCCGGCGAACCTGCTCGACGAGTCCAATGAGGCGCGTGCGTTCATGGTCGAGGCTGCGGCCGAAGCCAACGAAGCGTTGATGGACAAGTACCTCAACGAAGGCGAGCTGACCGAAGAGGAAATCATCTCCGGCCTGCGCGAGCGCACCCTGAAGGTTGAGATCGTGCCGGTGTTCTGCGGCACGGCGTTCAAGAACAAGGGCGTCCAGGCGATGCTCGACGGCGTGATCCAGTTGCTGCCGTCGCCGTCCGACCGTCCGCCGGTGCAGGGCATCGACGACGACGAGAAGGAAGACACCCGGACCGCCGACGACAAGGCCCCGTTCTCGGCGCTGGCGTTCAAGATCATGACGGATCCGTTCGTGGGTTCGCTGACGTTCTTCCGCGTCTACTCGGGCGTGCTCAACGCCGGCGACCAGGTCTACAACCCGGTCAAGTCGAAGAAGGAGCGCGTGGGTCGCATCCTGCAGATGCACTCCAACAACCGTGAAGAGATCAAGGAAGTGCGCGCGGGCGACATCGCCGCGGCCGTCGGCTTGAAGGACGTGACCACCGGCGACACGCTGTGCGCGCAGGATCACATCATCACGCTCGAGCGCATGATCTTCCCGGAGCCCGTGATCTCGATGGCGGTCGAACCGAAGACCAAGTCGGACCAGGAGAAGATGGGCCTCGCGCTCGGTCGCCTGGCGCAGGAGGATCCGTCCTTCCGCGTGCGTACCGACGAGGAGTCCGGCCAGACGATCATCGCCGGCATGGGTGAGCTGCACCTGGACATCATCGTCGACCGCATGAAGCGCGAGTTCAACGTCGAGGCCAACGTCGGCAAGCCGCAGGTCGCGTATCGCGAAACGATCCGCACTAGCGACGTGAAGTCGGACTACAAGCACGCCAAGCAGTCGGGTGGTAAGGGGCAGTACGGTCACGTCGTGATCGAGCTGTCGCCGCTGACGGCCGAGGATCGCGCCGATCCGAAGCTGGCTGGCGACATCAAGGACGATTTCCTCTTCATCAACGACATCACCGGTGGCGTGATTCCGAAGGAATTCATCCCATCGGTCGAGAAGGGCATCCGCGAGACGATCACCAGTGGTCCGATCGCCGGCTTCCCGGTCGTGGGTGTCAAGGTCAAGCTGGTGTTCGGCTCGTACCACGACGTCGACTCGTCGGAAATGGCGTTCAAGCTCGCGTCGTCGATGGCGTTCAAGCAGGGCTTCGTCAAGGCGAGTCCTGTGCTGCTCGAGCCGATGATGAAGGTCGAGATCGTCAGCCCCGAGGATTACCTCGGTGACGTGATGGGCGACGTCAGCCGTCGTCGCGGCATCCTGCAGGGCCAGGACGACAGCCCGTCGGGCAAGATCATCAACGCGATGATCCCGCTGGGTGAAATGTTCGGCTACGCGACGACGCTGCGCTCGATGTCCCAGGGCCGCGCGACGTTCTCGATGGAGTTCGATCACTACGCGGAAGCGCCGACGAACATCGCCGAGACCGTCATCAAGAAGTAATCCCTCGGGATTGGAATCCGGCGCCGAGATGCGCCGGAATTCCGGATCCCAGTTTCCAATCCCGAATCAATAGAAAGAAAGGTGAATCACCATGGCAAAGGGTAAGTTCGAGCGCACCAAGCCCCACGTGAACGTGGGCACGATTGGTCACGTTGACCACGGCAAGACGACGCTGACGGCGGCGCTGACGAAGATCGGTGCGGAGCGTTTCGGCGGCGAGTTCAAGGGCTACGACCAGATCGACGCGGCGCCGGAAGAGAAGGCGCGCGGCATCACGATCTCGACGGCGCACGTGGAATACGAATCGGCCGTGCGTCACTACGCACACGTCGATTGCCCGGGTCACGCCGACTACGTCAAGAACATGATCACCGGCGCTGCGCAGATGGACGGCGCGATCCTGGTGTGTTCGGCCGCTGACGGCCCGATGCCGCAGACCCGCGAGCACATCCTGCTCTCGCGTCAGGTCGGCGTGCCGCACATCGTCGTGTTCCTGAACAAGGCCGACAT
>NZ_JAVDWO010000020.1:0-65479 GCF_031457535.1 Luteimonas terrae | reverse complement strand
CGCTCCTACAGACGCGGGCAGTGCATCGCGGCTGATGTCTACGGAAGCTTGAATTCCGGCATCGGTACGTCCGGCAGGCGCACATCCGGCCCCAACACATGGAACAGCTCAGCCAGCGTCGGCCAGCCGAATATGGGGGCGAGCCACCAGTAGGCGGCGATCACGATCAGCACCGTGACGATCAGGCGCAGCACGACGCCGGCGACCTTGAAGGCCAGCCAGATTCCCAGGATCACCAGCACGAAGCCGAGCCAGCTCATGCGGGCGCCCCCGCCTGCAGCGGACGCAGCTGCGGGTCGAGCGCGACACGGTCATCGAACACGAAACAGCGCCCGTCGTAACCGAAGCCGCCGACCTGCTCGAAGTAACCGAGAATGCCGCCGTCGAGCTGCAGCACGTTGTCCATGCCGTCGGCGCGCATCCACAGCGCAGCCTTCTCGCAGCGGATACCGCCGGTGCAGAAACTCACGACCGTCGCATCGCGCAATGCCTCGCGATGCGGCGCGAGTGCGTCCGGCAACTCGGTGAAGTTGTCGATCGGCAGTGTCAGCGCATCTTTGAACGTACCGAACCCGAACTCCTCGCGGTTGCGCGTGTCGAGCAGGACGAGACGCTTGCCGGCATCGTCATGTCCCTGCGCGATCCAGCGCGCCAGCGCATCGGGTGACACCGCTGGCGCGCGGGCGGGCGCGCCGAGCGGCATCGCCTCGGGCTTGCGGAAGCTGATGATCTCCGGCTTGACCTTGACCTTGAGCCGCGCGAACGGCACCACGTCGCTGCGGCTGCGCTTGACCTGCAGCGCCGCGAAACGCGCATCGCCGCGCACGGTCGCGACCAGCGTGTCGATCGCATCGACGCTGCCGGCCAGGAACAGGTTGATCCCCTCGGGCGCGACCAGCACTGTGCCGCGCAGGTCGCCCGCCTCGGCCAATGCGTGCAGCCACGCAGCGACCGCGTCGGGGTCGTCGATGGCGACGAAGTGGTAGGCGGCGAGGTTGTCGATCATGGGGCAATTGTAGCGGGGGGCGCGCCCATACCTTGCCTCAAATCGCGTCCGTCGAATTCTGCACTGGGCACGGAACGCGCATGGCCTGCGCGCGCCGCCGGCATGGACGAAATCCACCTGCAAGGGCTTTGAACAGTCCTCGAACCGTGCAGAAGATGCCGTCATCCCCGCGAAGGCCGGAAGCGCTCTTCAACAGCCCGATGGCTGGTCATCCAGTGTCTTTCGCCCGGAATTCGAGGTTGCAGCAAGCGCTGAGTCGCTGGATCCCGGCCTTGGCCGGATGACGGAGCGTGAACGAGATGACAGGGCGTACGGACGACCGGCCACCCATGATCCTGCCTCAGCGCTCGTAGTTCTCCCGCACGAAGCGGTCGAACAGCCGCACGCCATACGCCGACGCACCTGCGGGCGTCGTCGACAGTTCGTTGCCGTCGCGCCAGGCCATGCCGGCGATGTCGAGATGCGCCCACGAACGGCCCGCGTCGACCCATTCGCCGATGAAGTGTGCCGCCGTACCGGAACCCGGACGGCCGCCGCCATTGCGCATGTCGGCGATCGGCGATTCCAGCAGCTTGCCGTAGCCCGGATGCATCGGCATGCGCCACACCGGCTCACCCGACGCCTCACCGGCGGCCGTGAGCTGCGCAGCCAGAGCGTCGTCCCGGGTGAACAGGCCCGCATAGTCATTGCCGAGTGCGGTGACGATGGCGCCCGTCAGCGTGGCGATATCCACGATTACGCGCGGGTTGTCCTGGCGCTGCACGTACCAGAGCGCGTCGACCAGGACCATGCGGCCCTCGGCATCGGTGCTCATGATCTCGTAGGTCTTGCCGGCCGCGGTGCGGATCACGTCACCCGGACGCGTCGCCGAGCCCGACGGCATGTTCTCAGCCAGGGCGGCCACGGCGACGGCATTGACCTGCGCGTTGCGGCCCGCGAGCGCGAGCACGGCGCCGGTCGCGCTGGCGGCGCCGGTCATGTCGTACTTCATGCGCCACATGTTCTCGCCGGGCTTGATCGAGATGCCACCCGAATCGAAGGTGATGCCCTTGCCGACGAACGCGATCGGCGCTTCGCCACGCGCGCCGCCGTTGTAGCGCACGACCATCATCCGGGGCGGACGCACGCTGCCCTGCCCGACCGCGAGAATGCTGCCCATGCCCAGACGTTCCATCGCCGGTACGTCCAGCACTTCGATGCTGACGTTCGGCTTGCCCGCGAACGCGGCGCGCGTGCGCTCGACGAAGCTCTCGGGATAGATCGTATTGGCCGGTTCGGTGACCAGGTCGCGGGCGAACTTCACACCCTCGGCCACCGCCTTCCAGTCGTTGTCCCAGGCACTGGCGGCGTCGGCGCCGGCCGGGCTGCGCACGACCAGCGTGCCGGTGCCCGCGGCATCCTCCGCCTTGCCGGTGGTGCGGTACTGGTCGAAACGGTACTCGCCCAGCGCGGCGCCGAACGCCAATTGCGCGGCCGCGTCGGCCTCGGCACCTTCCCACAGCACATCGACCTGGGGCGCCTTGCTGCGCGCGGCGAAGCGGCCGATCAGCCCGCCGACATCCTCGATCCGGCGCGCATCGGGCGTGCCGCTACCCGTGCCGACCAGCAGCACGCGGTCGAAGCCGGCGATGCCCGGCAGATCGAGTTGGCTGTCGGCCTTGCCGCTGAAACCCGCCGCGTTGATCGCACGCGTCAGCGCGCCCTGGCTGCCGGCATCGATACGCGCGAACGCGCCTTGACGCGTCTCACCGTCCGCGGTTTCCGGTACCGCCAACACCAGCGTGCCGGTGGTGGGGGCCTCGGCGGCCTCGAAACGGATATCGCGCTGCGCAGCGACCGGCAGTGCGGTGAGTGCGGCGATCAACACGATCGGGGCGGCGAACAGGATGTGCGATGACGTGCGGCGTGCGCGCATGGAATCTCCGGGCAATGGCTGAGGTCTGCCGCGCATCGGCGCGGACAACCAGCGACCTTAGCAACTAGTCATCGAACGCAGGTCGTGCCGATGGTCATGCGTGAATCGCGAATCGCCTGTTCATGTGACGATTGACCTCGTGCATCAAAGGTCCACCCGTCTGCGCGGCGCCTACGGCCCACCGACAACGATGACGCGACGCATCCACGGCGCGATCGCATCCGCCGCGACGCACATGCCATCGACAGCGGTCACGACTTCGCAGAACCGTCTTTCGAAAGGGTGCTGCTGGCCCACATGTTGTCGACGAGATTTGGATAGCGCCGACCGGCTTCGTCGGCGCGCTGACGGGCGCGGTCTTTCTGCGCGTCGGTCAAGGGTTCGCGCGCGGCACGCGGTTTTCGGATTCGGCCGCGTCCACGGCTTGGTCTTCGGTTTGGGATGCGCGCGATCGTTCGACGTAGGCATGGGCTCGACTCTGGTTGCCCGCCCCCGCCCGGCGACATGACGCCGGCGCGGGCGGTAACGGACAGGCGCGCAGTCTTGCGCGACGATCGTTGCCGCGGAGTGACGCAGCCGCAGACAGGCAACGCGACTCAGCGCGACAGCATGTAGCCAGGCACGGCCATCAGGCCGATCAGAAACACGATCGCGATCACGATCAGCGCCACGCGCTTCGGATCGTTGCGCACGATATCGCTGAAGGTCTCGGCAGTGCCGTCGCGTTCGGCCTGCGATTGCGCCGCTTTCGCCTTCGCCTGGCGCGCTTTCTGATACTCGGCCATCAGCGCCTTTGCACGCGGCAGATCGTCGTTCTCGCGCAGCCAGATTCCGCCCAGCGAGATGCCGAACGGACTCGGACGGGTCTGATACCAGGGGATACCGGCCTCGTCGAGGAACGCGCACACGTCGGCAGCTTCATCGTCGGGCACGTAACGCAGATTGAGCAGGAGTTTCGCCATGCGCCGATGATACCGGCATGGCCCTGTAGGAGCGCGCTTGCGCGCGCTTGCGCGAGATCGGCCTGTCCGGTCATGTGCGAGCGCGCAAGCGCGCACCTACGCAGCGTCCCTCAGCGCTTGGTGGTGATCGCGCGACGCAGGTTGTGCCGCGCCTGCGCGTCGAGGCGCGCGTGGAAACCGTCGTCGAGATAGATCCGCGGCCTGGCCAGTAGCGACTTCAGGAAGCGTCGCCGGTTCACCGCATACAACCAGCGCGGCACGTGCCGGTACTCGGCGGCGATGCCCCGGTCATAAGCATCGAACGTGGCGTCGTCAGAGGCCAGGATCGCCATGTCGCAATCGAGGAAGCGACGCGCGTCATCGGCATGCGGATCGTCGGCGAAGTCGTCCGGCGACAGCCGGCCGTGACGCGCGGTCAGGCGAATGAGATGGGCGACGCGCGCGGTGTCGACGCCGGCATCGGGCAGCCAGCGTGCGATGGACTCGGCAGCGAGATCGGCCGAGCGCACTTCGTTGTCGCTGGCGCGCGCGTCGTAGATCGCATCGTGATAGAGGATCGCCAGCCGCACTTCGACCGGCTGCGCCCAGCCGTCGCGCGCGGACACCTCGTCGAAATGCCGCAGCAGGGTCTCGACGTGGCCGAAGTTGTGGTACGCACGCGGCGGCGTGGCGTAAGCCGATTCGAGCGCGGTCTGCATCCCGGTCGGCAACGGAAAGATCGTGCTTTCAATGTTCGACATGGATCATCCCGCCTGCCAGGGCCGCAACACCAGCAGCGCGCCGACACCGACCAGCAGCGCGCCAAGCAGACGCATCGCATCGACCGGGCGCGGCTGCGCCAGCACGCCGTAGTGGTCGAACAGCAGCGAGCCGACCAGTTGCCCGGCAACGACCAGGCAGATCATCCCGGCTGCGCCGAGCCGCGGCACCAGCAGCGTGCCGCAGAACACGAACACCGCGCCGATCAGGCCCCCGCACCACAGCCACACCGGCAGTGCCGTCAGCGTGCGCATCGAGGGCAGCGGCGTGCGCGTGACCAGCAGCACCAGCGCCAGGGCCAGCGTGCCGACCGCGAACGACAGGAAGGATGCGAACAGCGCGCCTTCCGTCAACGCGCCGACGCGCGCGTTGAGCAGCGCCTGCAGCGGCAGCAGCATGCCGACCAGCACGGCGACGACGATGCTCAGCAGCAGCCAGTGATGCATGCGCGACTCCGCGGCGGATGGCGGACCAGTCTAGCGCCCGACTGGCAGATCGCCCGTCGCGCCGTCGCGTGGCAGCATCCACAGCGCGATGAAACTCAGCACCGCAGCCCCCGCGAGGTACCAGCCGACCGACGCCAGACCATGCCGCTCGGCCAGCCAGGTCGCGATATAGGGCGCCAGCGACGCGCCGAAGATGCCGGCCAGATTAAACGCCAGCGACGCGCCGGTGTAGCGCACCGCGGTGGGAAACTGCTCGGCCAGCAGCGTGCCGACCGGCCCATAGGTCAGCCCCATCAGTCCGAGCCCGATCATCAGGAACGCCAGCGTGGCGACATGGCTGTCGGCGACGAACATCGGCGCGAAGCACAGACCGAACATGACGATGCCGACACTGGCGATCAGCATCGCGCGGCGGCGACCGAAGCGGTCGGCGTACAGCGCCGAGATGGGAATCGTCGCCGCAAAACAGACCACGCCGGCGAGCTGCAGCATCAGAAAATGCTCGCGCGAATAGCCGAGCTGGGAAGTGCCCCAGCTCAGCGCAAAAACCGTCATCAGATAGAACAGTACGAAAGTCGCCAGGGCCAGCAACGTGCCGGACACGACGCCGCGCCACTGGTGGACCAGCACTTCGCGCATCGGCAGACGCACGCGCCCGCCCTTGTCGAGCACCTTCTGGAAATCCGGGGTCTCGGTGATGCGCAGCCGCACCCAGAGACCGACCAGCACCAGCACCGCGCTGGCCAGGAACGGAATGCGCCAGCCCCAGGCGAAGAACGTGGCGTCGTCCAACACCTCGGTCAGCACGAGGAAGATCGCCGTCGACAGGAAGAAGCCGAGCGGCGCACCGAGCTGCGGAAACATGCCGTACCAGGCACGCTTGCCCGGCGGCGCGTTCTCGGTCGCCAGCAGCACCGCCCCGCCCCACTCGCCGCCCAAGCCCAGCCCCTGCCCGAACCGGCACAGCGCGAGCAGCAGCGGCGCGGCCACACCGATCTGTGCATGTGTCGGCAACAGGCCGATGACCACCGTCGAGATGCCCATCGTCAGCAGCGCCGCAACCAGCGTCGCCTTGCGGCCCACGCGATCGCCGTAATGACCGAAGACCGCCGAGCCGATCGGGCGTGCGAAGAACGCGAGCGCGAAGGTCGCCAGCGACTGCAGCGTGGCCGATGCGGGATCGGCCGACGGGAAGAACAGCTTCGGAAACACCAGCACCGCAGCGGTGGCGTAGATGTAGAAATCGAAGAACTCGATCGTCGTGCCGATCAGGCTGGCGAACAGCACGCGGCCCTTGGCGGGCGCAGTGGCAGCGGGTGCGGTCATCGGAACTGTGCGAAACGGGGAGCCGGCGATTCTGCCAGTCGCCCGCGCGTTCCTCGACGGTTGCGTGCGCAACCTGTAACGCGCCGACAGGTGATGCGCGAAGCACCCCGCGCCTAGTTGTCTACTGCCGTGCCATGGTCGCTGATCGCTTTTCGAAGACCCATGAAAACGGGCCGGTCATGGACCGGCCCGTCGGGTCACGCGGATGTCGCTGGATTACTTGGCGTTCTTCATCGCCAGCTTGCGGGTGCGCATCACGTCATGGCATGCACGCACTTCCGGCAGCAGACGGACGACGACGTCACGGGCGGCCGGCGGCGTGTCGGCGTCACGCGAGGCCTCGTCGAAAGCTTCGAGCAGACGGTCTTCCGACTCTTCAAGCTCGGCGACATAGCCGTATTCCTTGTCGCCCAGCGTGGCGCGGATCTTGCCGTACATCTGCTGCATGCTGCCGACGAACGTGCCGGAGTCTTCCGGCTTGCCGCCAGCGGCCTGCACGGCAGCGCTGAGTTCGGTGACGATCTGCGACTTGGTGGTCGCGATGCGCGCGAACAGCGTCTTCAGCTCGGCATCGTCAACCTTCTGCGCGGCCTCTTCATAGAAGTCCTTGCCGTCGCGGGCAATGGCGATGAGGTCGTTGAGGGTATGCGCGGTCTTGTTGGACATTGGGTTCTCCATTCGGGGGAATCAGGGGACGGCATGACGCTGCCGCATCGTCCGTGCGCCTGCCGGACAAAGCCGGGGCCGCGAGTCGCGACCGGGAATGCCGTGGCGCGGATCGATGGGACGCAAGGTATCGATCAGCAGCGGAAAGAAGCGTGACGCGCGAGAGACGGCGGCGTGAATGTGGGCCGCATTCAACGCGATGAAGCCGGTGATTCTGAATGCCTCGAATCGCGCGCCGAACGCATGGTAGAGCGACGCGAAACCCATCAGGAGCCTTCGCAAAAAAGCTTGTGCTGGCGCATTCGCCTACGTGGTCGGGCCACCGACGATGGGCCTGGTGGTTCTGAAGATCAAAGATGGATCCCAACTTTCGTTGGGATGACGGATCAGGTTTTTGGGGCCACCAAGTTCTCGCGGTAACAAAAAGCCGCGCCGGAGACCCGGCGCGGCTTCGTGACGCTCGATGCGGCTGGAACTCAGCGCTTGGTGTCCAGCTCCGGCAACGCGTAGTCGAGCTCGTAGGCCGGTGGCTCTCCACCGGGACCGGTCAGGTAATGCGTCATCCACTGCATCAGGCGCAGCGAATAGTCGTAACGCGATGCACCGCGGCTATTGCCATGGCCTTCACCGGGATACAGCACCAGGCGCACCGGCGCCTGGCCGGCCAGCTGCAGATAGCGGTACATCATGTAGGACTGCATCACCGGCACGCGCGGGTCGGCCTCGCCATGCAGGATCAGTGTCGGCGTACGCGACTTTTCCGCGTGGGTGATCGGACTGGTCTGGCGATACATCTCCGGGCTTTCCCACGGCCAGGTCTGCATGTGCACGTTGTACTGCTCGTAAGGAATGTCGCCGGTCGTGACCAGGCTTGCCTGGTCGGAAATACCGACGAACATCACCGAGGCCGCAAAGCGCTCGCTGTAGTACGTGGCGCCCCAGGCACTGGCGTAGCCGCCGTAGGAACCACCGGTGATGCCGACCTTGTCGCGGTCCACCAGACCGGCCTCGACCAGTTGGTCGACGCCGTCGACGACATCGTCGAATTCTTCCATGCCCGGACGGCCCTGACCGAGCTTGGAGAACGCGACGCCGCGGCCGGTGCTCGACCGGTAGTTCGGGAAGAACGAGGCGAAGCCCCGCGCAGCGGCGACCTGCGCCGGCTGCGAATACGCGTTGAGCCATGCGTTGGAGAAGTGGGACTCGGGACCGCCGTGCACCACCAGGATCAGCGGTACGCGCGCATTGCCGCGGCGCTCGAGTGGATGCACCAGCAGGCCTTCGAGTTCGAGCCCGTCGCGCGCGGTGTAGCGCACGACTTCCTGGCGCGCGAGACGCACGTCCGCGAGCCAGGGATTGCTGTCGGTCAGCCGGCGCGCTTCGCTGGCCCCCGCGGCGAGATGGAACACTTCCGACGGATGCGTGGGATCGCTGCCGACCAGCGCGATGTCGCCGCGCGGCGACGTGCTCAGGCCCATGTGCACCGGGCCGCCCGCAGCCAGCACGGTGCGCGGATTGCCGCCGTCGGCCTGGACTTCACCGATGCGACTCTGCACGCCCTCGTGGCTGAGGAACACCAGTGTCGTAGCGTCGCGCCAGGCGACGCCGCGCACGTGACCTTCGAGGCCGGGCAGCAGATCGCGCTGCGCGCCGCCGTCGCGACTCACTACGGTCAGGCGGCCTTCGCTGGGATCGTTCTTGTCCTCGGCCGAGATGATCGCCAGATGCGCGCCATCCGGGCTCCAGGCCAGGTCGCCGAGCTTGCCGGGATTGTCCACTCGGCCAAGCTCGCGGCCTTCGACCGAGTAGATTCGCACACGCGCCTCGACCATCGTGTCGTCGGTGAGCTGGCGCGGTGTGACCACGACGGCCAGGCGGTCGCCTGCCGGGCTCCACCGCACCGCTTGCACGCTGCCCTCGATGTCGATGCGGCGCGGCGCGGCCTCAGCGCCGAGTTCAGCGATCCACAGTTCGACCGGGCGCCAGTCTTCTTCGTAGACCTTTTGCGAAAAGCCCTTGTCGCGCAGCGCCTTGCGTGCGTCGCTTTCGCGCTGGGCCGACAGCAACGCGGCGCGACGACCATCCGGCGAGAGGTCATAGCTGGAGATGTCGCCGGCGAGCTTCGCCACGCGTGTCGACTCACCGCCGCGCAGCGGAATCGTGTAGAGGCCGCGGGTTTCGTCGCCCTCGCGCTTGGACAGATACGCCACGCGCTGGCCATCGGGCAGCCAGCGTGGTGACGCGACATCGACCTTGCCGGTGATGAAGCCACGGCTGTTGTTGTTGCGATCGACGACATGCAGCTCGGTGCGCGCCGGGCCGTCGGGATCGACCCCCAGCGTGCGCGGCACCGACAGGATGTAGGCCACTTCCTGGCCGTCCGGGCTGATCTGCGCCTGGGTGACGGCGCGCGTCTGCGCGACCTGCTCGAGCGTCATCCCGCCCGTCTTCGTGGCCGCGCCCGCGAGCGGCGCGCCGGTTGCCAGCACGAGCGCGCAGGCGAGTGTCCGGATCCATCGTTGCATTCGGTATTCCCCGTGAACAGTTGCAGTCGACGAACGACTTTGCAGGGGAATGGGCGGGGGTGCAATGTCGCCATCCTCGCCATGCCGGCGGCTTTCGACGGACGAACGTCCGGCAAGGCCCGGATCCGGTGACTTCGAGACAACGACGTCAGCGTCCAACGTATCGCGGCGGCGCGCTGTTTCAGTTCCGTGCCGAGTCGCTGGATCCCGGCCTTCGCCGGGATGACGGACTTTTCCGCCCTGGAGGGTCTACCGCCCTGTCACCGTCCGATGCCGCACCACCCGCACCGCGATCCGCGGAAACACCTCCGGCAACAGCGAGCGCACCGACATCGGTACGCGCATCGTCAGCGCTTCGGCATCGAGCGCCGGCAACGCCCCGCGCCAGGCGAATGCGACCCGGTTGCTCATCTTCGGCTCGTCGACGACCAGCACATGGTCGGCACCGAACGCGGCGCGCAGCTTCTCCACATGCGTTTCGGGATCGCGCACATAGAGGTTGCAGGCCATGACGCCGGACGGGGTCAGCGCGTCACGGCAGGCATCGTAGAACCCCTGTGTGGAGAGTTCGGCGGGAATGCCGTGCTCGTCGTAGCCGTCGACCAGCAAAACGTCGAAGCGGCCGCGGCGCTGTTCCACGAACCGCACCCCATCATCGACGACGACCGACAGCCGTCCATCGTCATCGGGAATGCCGAACGCGCCGCGCAGCGCCACCACGTGCGGATTGTTCTCGACCACCTCGATACGTGTATCTGGCAGCTGCCGGTACGCAAACTTCACCTGCGAACCACCGCCGAGGCCCACCATGCCGAGCACCGCCGGCGCGGGCTGCCACAACAACGCGGCGAACATGGTGCGGGTGTAGTCGATCAGCAGGCGGTCCGGATCGTTGCCGACCATGCGGCTCTGGGTCTGGCGCCGCACGAACTGCAACGACACGAAACCCTCGTGCTCGCGTACATAGGGCTTGCGCGGTCCGGACGCGCCACCGCGCAACCGCTCGATCCAGCGGCCGAGTAGACCGCGTCCGTCCTTGCCCCTCATCGTGCTCAGCGGTTCGACCAGCCGTGCGGCACGTGGCCGGCGGCGACGTGCGGGCGCGCGGAGTCGATGTTGTGCTGCGAATCGTCGAAGAAGATGTCGGCGCCGAAGGCATCGAGGAACGGGCCCTTCGGACGACCGCCGAGAAACAGCGCTTCGTCCAGACGCACGCCCCAGGCACGCAGTGTGCGGATCACGCGTTCGTGGGCCGGCGCCGAGCGCGCGGTGACCAGCGCGGTGCGGATCGGCGCGTCCTTGCCGGCCGGATACGCGGCCTGCAGATCGTGCAGCGCGGCGAGGAAGCCACGGAACGGGCCGCCGGTCATTTCCTCGCGCGCGCGTTCGCGCTCGTGCTTGTGGAACGCGTCGAGTCCGCCTTCCTGCGACAGACGCTCGCCCTCGTCTCCGAAGATGACCGCGTCGCCGTCGAACGCGATCCGCAGCTGATCATTACGATGCGCCGGCGCGCGCGCGGGAATAATTGTTGCCGCGGCGACGCCGTTCTCCAGTGCGCGACGCACCGAGTCCGGATTCGCCGACAGGAACAGCTGGGTGCCGAAGGGTTTGATGTAGGGCCAGGTCGGCTCGCCGGACGTAAACGTCGCGCGGGTGATGCCCAGATTGTGATGCTGGATGGAATTGAAGATCCGCAAGCCGCTGTCGGCCGAATTGCGCGACAGCAGGATGACCTCCACGTGCGGTGCGTCCGGCGGCGCGTCGGTGTTCAGGGCCAGCAGTTTGCGCACCAACGGAAACGCAATGCCCGGCTCGAGGACATCGTCCTCGTGGGCACGCTGGTGTTCGGCGTAGGCCTCGATGCCTTCGGCCTCGAACACTGCATGGCTGTCCTCGAGATCGAACAGGGCGCGCGTGGTGATCGCGACGGTGAGCGTGGGCACGGACAGATCGGGCATGGCGGATCGCAGGTCGATGGGGGACGGCGCTGTCCGGGCGCGCGCGGAATACGAAGATCGCGCGGTGACCAGATGGCCTGCACGAATTATGCGCGATCCGGGCTGCCGCGCCCTGGACCGGAGGACCGGGCCGCCGCGCGCGCGGCGTGGGTTGCCGGACACGCAGAGAGGCGAGGCGCCCATCGCCTGACGCCGCTCAGACCACGAACTGTTCGCTGAGGATCCGCTCTTCGAGATTGTGTTCGGCGTCGAACAGCAGGGTCACGGTACGTTCGCGCGATTCGTGGATGGTGACCTCGACGACATCGCGCACTTCGTGCGAATCGGCGGTCACGCTGACCGGGCGCTTGTAGGGATCCAGCACACGGAACCGCACTTCAGTCTCGGCGCGCAGGATCGCGCCACGCCAGCGCCGGGGCCGGAACGGCGCGATCGGCGTCAGGGCGACGACGCCCGCGCCAAGCGGCAGGATCGGCCCGTGCGCCGAGAAGTTGTAGGCGGTGCTGCCAGCTGCGGTCGACAGGATCACGCCGTCGGCGACGAGCTCCTCCAGGCGTGTGACCCCGTTGAGATCGATCTGCAGATGCGCAGCCTGCCGTGTCTGCCGCAGCAGCGCGACCTCGTTGTACGCGAGCGAGATGATGGTTGCACCCGACTCTGTCTCGGCGCGCATTTCCAGCGGACGCAGCACCGCGGGCTCGGCCGCGGCGATACGCACGAGCAGGTCGGAGCCCGATGCGGGATCGTCCTGCCGGTAATGATTCATCAGGAAGCCGACCGTCCCCAGCTTCATGCCGTAGACCGGCTTGCCGAGCTGGCCATAGCGATGCAGCGTCTGCAGCATGAAACCATCGCCGCCGAGCGGGACCAGCACATCAGCGGACTCGGGATCACACTGCCCGTGCAGACCCGTCAGCACCGACAGGGCGCGCTGCGCCTCGCCGGCCTGGCTGGCGATGAAAGCGATGCGGGGCGTTGCGGTCATCGGCGGGCCGGTGCGTGAACGTCGGCGCGCAGCTTAGCGCAGGCGCTGTAGCAGGATGTCGCGCGCACGGCCGGCCGCAGCCGAACCCCGCTCCCGAAAGGGAGCGGGATTCGCGCACGAAGCGGGCAGACGCACGCGCAACCGGATCAGCTGCGCTGCACCAGCTGCGACACGCGCTGCACTGCGACCGAGGCGGTCGGATAGTCCAGCGACTTCTGCGTGGCGAGTTCGCCAAGCATCGCCAGCGTGAAGCGCAATGCGGAATCGTCACGTTCCAGCCATGCCTGCACCTTGGCTTCCGGCGTCGCGCCCGGCATCGACAGCACCTGCGAGACCAGCGCGCGGTGCTGCTGGCCCAGTTCCTCACGCAGCACGCCGCGCGCGACCGCATGCCAGCGACCGTCGACCTGAAGGGCATCGATCTGCGCGGTGAGCCACGGCAGGTTCAAGGCCTCGCCGAGACGGAAGTGCAGACGCGCGACGTCGACCGGCTTCTGCTTGCGTTCGCTCGCAACCTCGACGATGTCCCAGGCCGCCTCGAGGTACGGTAGCGCGGCCAGCTCGATCGCGAGCGACTTCGGCACGCCCTTCTCGATCCACGCCTGCAGGCTGGCGTCGTGTTCGGCGCGCTGGCCGTCGGCGATGATCTTGCTGCCGTCGCGGATCGCGTGGAAGCCATCGTGGTAACGCTCGACCGCGGTGGTGATGTCCGGAATTGCGCCCGGACGCGCCAGCAGCCAGCGCGTGAACGCACGCTGCAGATTCCAGATCACCTGCAGGGCATCGACCTGCACCGATTCCGGCACCTGGCCATCGAGCGCATCGATCTGGCCCCAGAGCGCACGCGCTTCGATCGTCTCGCGGGTGATCGTGAACGCCTTGGCGACCTCACCCGGCCCGCGGCCGCTGTCTTCCTGCATGCGCAGCAGGAAGGTCGCGCCCATGCGGTTGATCATCGTGTTGGTGACCGCGGTGGCGATGATTTCGCGCTTGAGGCGGTGGCCTTCCATCAGCTCGGCGTACTTCTTCTGCAGCGGCTGCGGGAAGTAGCGCTGCAGCTCTCGCGACAGGTAGGGATCTTCCGGAATGTCGGAGTCGAGCATCTGGTCGAACGCCACCAGCTTCGAATACGACAACAGCACCGAGAGTTCCGGACGCGTGAGGCCCAGCCCCTTGGTCTTGCGCTCGGCGATCTCGGCATCCGACGGCAGGAACTCGATCTGGCGGTCGAGCAGGCCCTGCGATTCCAGCGTACGTATGAAGTGCTGCTTCGAACCCAGGCGCGAAACGCTCATGCGCTCCATCAGGCTCAGCGCCTGATTCTGCCGGTAGTTGTCCCACAGCACCAGACCCGCGACCTCGTCGGTCATCGACGCCAGAAGCTTGTTGCGCGCCGGCAGTTTCATCTTGCCGTCCTGCACCAGTGCATTGAGCAGGATCTTGATGTTGACCTCGTGGTCGGACGTGTCCACGCCGGCCGAGTTGTCGATGAAGTCGGTGTTGAGCAGCACGCCGTGCAGTGCGGCCTCGATGCGGCCGAGCTGGGTCAAGCCCAGGTTGCCGCCCTCGCCCACCACCTTGCAGCGCAAGTCACGGCCGTCGACGCGCAGCGGATTGTTGGCGCGGTCGCCGACATCGGCATGCGTTTCGCTGGAGGATTTGACGTAGGTGCCGATGCCACCGTTCCACAGCAGATCGACCGGCGCACGCAGGATCGCCGACATCAACTCGTTCGGGCTGATCGACGTCGCGTCGCCTTCGATGCCCAGCGCTTGGCGCGCCTCCGCCGACAGCGGAATCGACTTCGCGCTGCGCGGCCACACGCCGCCGCCCTTGGCGATCAGGGTCTTGTCGTAGTCCTCCCAGCTCGAACGCGGAATCGCGAACATGCGCTGACGCTCGGCGAACGAACGCGCGGCATCCGGGTTTGGATCGATGAAGATGTGGCGGTGATCGAACGCGGCGACCAGGCGGATGTGTTCGCTGAGCAACATGCCGTTGCCGAACACGTCGCCGGACATGTCACCGACGCCCACGGCCGTGAAGTCTTCGGTCTGCGAGTTGCGGTTCATCGCGCGGAAGTGGCGCTTGACCGACTCCCATGCGCCGCGCGCTGTGATGCCCATGCCCTTGTGGTCGTAACCGACCGAACCGCCGGACGCGAACGCATCGTCAAGCCAGAAACCGTGCTCGCGCGCGATGCCGTTGGCGGTGTCGGAGAAGGTCGCGGTGCCCTTGTCGGCAGCGACGACGAGATAGGGATCGTTATCGTCATGACGCACGACATCCGCCGGCGGCACGATCTCGCCTTCGACGATGTTGTCGGTGATCTGCAGCAGGCCGTTGATGAAGAGCGTGTAGCAGGCGACGCCTTCGGCGAACTGCGCGTCGCGGTCGCCACCGACCGGCGGACGCTTGACGATGAAGCCACCCTTCGAGCCGACCGGCACGATGACCGTGTTCTTGACCATCTGCGCCTTGACCAGGCCCAGCACCTCGGTGCGGAAGTCCTCGCGGCGGTCCGACCAGCGCAGGCCACCACGCGCGACCGGGCCGAAGCGCAGGTGGATGCCTTCCACGCGCGGACCGTAGACGAAGATTTCGCGGTACGGGCGCGGCTTCGGCAGTTCGGGCACGCGCGCCGAATCGAACTTGAAGCTGATGGTGTCGAGCAGGCCGTTGTCGCGGTTCTTCTGGTAGTAGCTGGTGCGCAGCGTGGCGTCGATGACGGCGAGATAGCTGCGCAGGATGCGGTCCTCGTCGAGGCTGGACACCCGATCGAGCAGCCCCTTGAGCGCCGCGCGTGCGGCATCGTACTGCGCGTCGCGGTCGCTGCCACGGGCCTCGAGCAAGGGCTGCAGCGTCGTCAGCGTCGCATCGTCGTTGCCGCTCAGCGCCTGCAACTGGACAGCGAACGCGTCGCGGCCGGTCTGGATCTGCGCCCGGCTCTCGGTGCCCGTCGCCGGGTCGAAGCGCGATTCGAACACCTCCACCAGCAGACGCGCCAGCAGCGGGTAACGGCCCAGCGTGTCTTCGACGTAGGCCTGCGAGAACGGCACACCGACCTGCAGCAGGTACTTGCAGTAGCCGCGCAGCATCGAGATTTGGCGCCAGTCCAGATCGGCGCCCAGCACGAGGCGGTTGAAGCCGTCGTTCTCGGCATCGCCGCGCCACACGCGATCGAAGGCTTCCGTGAACGCTTCGGCGCGCGCTTCGACGTCGATCGCACCGACCGTGGCCTCGACGTAGAAGTCCTGCAGGAACAGCGTCGTACCGTCGACTTCGATCCGGGTGGGATGTTCGGCGATCACGCGCAGGCCGAGGTTCTCCATCACCGGCAGCACGTCCGACAGGGGGATGTGCGCATCGCGGCGATAGAGCTTGAAGTGCAGCACGGATTCGCCGGTGGTCGGCAACGCCTGGCTGTAGAAGCTCAGCTGCAGCGCATCGGTGTCCGCGGTGGCGGCCAGCTTTTCGACGTCGGTTGCGGCCACGGCCGGCGAGGCGAACTCGATGTAGGTCGGCGACAGGGCACGGCCGAAGCGGCTCGACAGGCGCAGGCCGTCGGCCTCGCCATGGCGGCGCACGAGTTCGTCGCGCAGATCGTCCTGCCAGTTGCGCACGATCGCCTGCAGCGCTTGCTCCAGCGCACCCTGGTCGATATCGGATGCGACGCCCGCGCGTGGACGCACGATCAGATGCAGCTGCGCCAGTGGCGATTCGCCGAGCACCACGCTCGCATCCACGTGATCAGCCTGCATGACTTCGCGCAGCAGCTGTTCGATGCGGTGACGCACGTCGGTGTTGAAGCGGTCGCGCGGAATGTAGACCAGCACCGAATAGAAACGGCCGTAGCGGTCCTTGCGCAGGAACAGGCGGCTGCGCACACGCTCCTGCAGGCCGAGGATGCCGGTGCCGAGGCGGAACAGTTCGTCGGGCGTCGACTGGAACAGCTCGTCGCGCGGCAGCGTCTCGAGCAGGTGCTTGAGCGCCTTGCCGCTGTGGCCGGTCGGCTTCAGACCGGATTCGGTCATCACGTGCTCGAAGCGCTCGCGCACCAGCGGAATATCCCACGGGCGGCGCGTGTAGGCACTCGACGTGTACAGGCCGAGGAAGCGCTGCTCGCTGACGACATTGCCGGCGTCGTCGTAGCCGAGGATGCCGATGTAGTCCATGTAACCGGGGCGGTGAACGGTCGAACGCGCACTGGTTTTGGTCAGGATCAGCGCGTCGATCAGACCTTCGCGGCGCAGTGCATCGGCGCCGAGTTCGCTGACCGGACGCGACTTCACCGCGCCGGGCGTGCGCAGCAGGCCCATGCCGCTGTCGGGCACCGCCTCGAGACGCGCGTCGTCACCCTTGCGCCGGACCTTATAAGCGCGATAGCCGAAGAACGTGAAGTGGTCGCTCGCGGCCCAGCGCAGGAATTCCTGTGCTTCCTCGCGGCTCGATTCGGACACCGGAATCTTCTGCGACTCCAGATCAGCCGCCATCTGCAGCATCTTCTCGCGCATCGCCGGCCAGTCGGCGACGATCACCCGTACATCGTCGAGCACACCGCGCACCAGCGCTTCGATGCGCGCATTCTCTTCCGGCGTCTGCCGGTCGATTTCCAGATGCATCACCGATTCGGCATCGCCCTCGCCCACGCCGGTCAGCCGACCGGCGCGGTCGCGCGCGATCGACAGCACGGGATGGCCCAGCACGTGCACGCCGATGCCCTGCTCGGCCAGCGCCATCGTCACCGAGTCGACGAGGAACGGCATATCGTCGTTGACGACCTGCAGCACCGTGTGCGGCGATTCCCAGCCGTGGGTCTTCATCACCGGATTGAACAAGCGCACGTTCGCCGTGGCCGGCTTGCGCTTGCCGGCGAAGTCGAAGAGATCCGCGGCGAGCGCGGCCCAGCCCTCGGCGTTGTGCAGAGGGAGTTCGTCCTCGGTCATGCGCCGGTAGAACGCCTGGGCGAAAGCGCTGGCGTCTGCATGCGCGGCCTTGCCGGCGCGGCGACGCACGGCGTCGAAGATCGGGTCCAGCAGCCCCAGGCCGGCGCGGCGCGGCGGCGCAGGCAGGACGCTGCCCCCCTGCTTGCCTGCCGGCGCGGCGGCCTTGATGGCCTTGGTGGCTTTCGCGGGCGTGGCCGCGGCGGATTTACCTGTCTTGCGCGATGAGGTCATGACGACAAACGTTCCGATGCAATGAGGCCCGCGTTTTCACGCGGGCCGACGGGAAGGAATCTCTCAATACGACGCGGCCGCATGTGCGACCGGGTCGGGAACCACCGACGCCGCGCGGCCACGGGGGCGGCGCAGGCGACGGAGACACGCGATGCTGGCGTGGCGAAGCGGCATGCGGATCAGCGCAGGCCGGTCTCGTTGCGGGCGATCACCAGACGCTGGATCTCGCTGGTGCCTTCATAGATCTCGGTGATCTTGGCGTCGCGGAAATACCGTTCGATCGGCATCTCCTTCGAATAGCCCATGCCACCGTGAATCTGCAGCGCCTGATGGGTGATCCACATCGCGGCTTCCGATGCGGTGAGCTTGGCGATGGCGGCCTCGTTGCTGAAGCGCTTGCCCTCGCCCTTGAGCCAGGCGGCGCGCAGGGTGAGCAGCAGCGATGCGTCCAGCTTGCACTTCATGTCGGCGATCTTGGCCTGGGTCATCTGGAACGCGCCGATCGGCTGACCGAAGGCCTTGCGTTCCTTGACGTAGGCCATGGTCGCTTCGTACGCAGCACGGGCGATGCCGATGGCCTGCGACGCGATACCGATGCGGCCGGCGTCGAGCACGCCCATGGCGATCTTGAAGCCCTGACCTTCCTCGCCCAGTACGTCGGAGGCCTGGGCCACGTAGTCCTGGAACTCGATCTCGCAGGTCGCCGAGGCCCGGATGCCCAGCTTGGGCTCGGTCTTGCCGCGGTGGAAGCCGTCGCGACTGCCGTCGACCAGGAACGCGGTGATGCCGCGCGCGCCCTTGTCGAGCTCGGTCACCGCGAACAGCACGAAGTACTTGGCGACGGGGCCGGAGGTGATCCAGCTCTTCTTGCCGTTGATGACATAGCTGCCGTCAGCCTGCTTGACCGCGCGGCACTTCATCGCGGTGGCGTCGGAGCCCGATTGCGGCTCGGTCAGTGCGAATGCGCCGATCTCGCGGCCTTCGGCGATTGCGCGCACGTAGGTCTGCTTCTGCTCCTCGGTGCCGTGGGTCAGGATGCCGTTGCAGAACAGCGAGTTGTTGACCGACATGATCGTCGAATGCGCGGCATCGGCCGCGGCCACCTCGATCATCGCCAGCACGTAGGAGATCGGGTCCATGCCGGCGCCGCCGTACTCGTCGGGCACTTCGATACCCATCAGGCCGTTCTCGCCGAGCACCTTCATGTTCTCGACGGGGAAGTCACCGGTGCGGTCATGGTGTTCGGCGCTGGGCGCGATGCGCTCCTGGGCGATCCGGCGCGCGATGTCCTGGATCATCAACTGCTCTTCGCTGAAACCGAACTCCACGGCGTGCAACTCCTGCTCGAAAACGATCCGGCGATTGTAACGTTCCAGCACGGTAAAACACCCGACAAACCGGTTGCGCAGTGCAGCATGAATCGCCCGGAAACACCGGGCGACGCGTTCGGCCAAGTGGGATGCAAAGGGTGTATGTCCACGCCCCGGCGATGTGACCGTCGCATGACGTCGCCCCCGCGCAACCTTGACCCAAGCGCCGTGCGCGCCGACAATTATCTCTATATCGCGATATGGAGATATTGATGGATCTGGAGGCCTGGTCCGCGCGCCTGAAAGTGCTCGCCGACCCCACGCGTGTCCGCCTGCTCGCCCTGCTTGAGGTCGAAGAGCTCACAGTGGCCGAGTTGTCCTCGATCACCCGTCTCGCGCAGCCGCGCGTGTCCACGCATCTGGCGCGCCTGAAGGAAGCGAACCTCGTGCGCGACCGCCGCGCCGGTGTGTCCGCCTATTACCGCTTCGATGATGCCGCGCTCGACCCCGCGCAGCGCGCCCTGTGGCAGGCCTTGTCGACCGGCAGCGACGATCCGCTGCTGCGCCAGGATGCCGAACGCACGCCCGCCGTGCTGGCGACGCGCGCCGCCGATCAGAGTTGGGCCGACACCGTGGCCGGCGACATGGAGCGGCACTACTCACCCGGCCGCACCTGGGAGGCGCTCGCGCGCTCGGCGCTGCCGCTGCTGGAAACCGGCGACGTGCTCGATATCGCATCCGGCGACGGCGTGCTCGCCGAGCTGCTGGCGCCACATGCAAACCGCTATGTCTGCCTCGACGCCAGCCGGCGGGTCGTCGCGGCGTCCGCCGAACGCCTCAAGCGGTTCACCAACGTCGAAGTGCGCGAGGGCGACATGCATGCCCTGCCTTTCGACGAGGCGAGTTTCGATCTGGTCGTACTGATGCATGCGCTGACCTACGCGACCAAGCCCGCGCAGGCCGTCACCGAAGCCGCGCGCGTGCTGCGCCCGGGCGGCCGGCTGCTGCTGTCGAGCCTCGACCGCCACGGTCACGAGACCGCGGTGCAGGCTTATGGCCATGCGAACCTCGGCTTCCCGGACAAGGAACTGCGTCGCTTCGTCACCAAGGCTGGCCTGGAGATCCACAGCGCGGAAACCGTCACCCGCGAGAAGCGTCCGCCGCATTTCCAGGTGATCTCGATCATCGCGAGAAAGCCATGAGTGCCTGGCTGCATCCCGAACGCGTCGCCGCGCTCGACGCGGCGCTGGCTACGCGCATTCTCGTCCTTGACGGGGCGATGGGCACGATGATCCAGCGCCATGAACTCACCGAAGCCGACTACCGCGGCGACCGCTTCACGGATGGCTACGACGCGCTGCATGCCGTCGATGACCACGCGCATGGCGCCAGCTGCGGCTGCGAAAGCTTTGATCAGCGCGGCAACAACGATCTGCTGACGCTCACACGGCCCGACATCATCCAGGGCATCCATGCCGATTACCTCGCCGCGGGCGCGGACATCGTCGAGACCAATACCTTCAACTCCACCGCGGTCTCGCTGGCGGATTACCACCTGCAGCACCTGGTCCACGAGCTCAACCGCGAGGGCGCTGCGCTCGCGCGCGCCGCGTGTGACGCCGCGCAGGCGCAAACCCCCGACCGCCCGCGCTTCGTCGCCGGCATCCTCGGGCCGACCAGCCGCACCGCGTCGATCAGCCCGGACGTCAACGATCCCGGCTATCGCGCGGTGACCTTTGACGAACTCGTCGCGATCTACCGCGACGCCGCGCATGGCCTGATCGACGGTGGCGCCGACATCCTGATGGTCGAGACCGTGTTCGACACACTCAACGCCAAGGCCGCGCTGTACGCGATCGAGACCGTGTTCGACGACCTCGGCGGACGGCTGCCGGTGATGATTTCCGGCACGATCACCGATGCTTCGGGCCGCACGCTGTCCGGCCAGACTGCCGAAGCATTCTGGTATTCGCTGCAGCACGCGCGTCCGCACGCGATCGGCCTGAACTGCGCGCTGGGCGCGAAGGATCTGCGGCCGCACGTCGAGACGTTGGCGCAGATCGCGCAGACTTATGTGTCCTGCCATCCCAATGCCGGCCTGCCGAATGCGTTCGGCGGTTATGACGAAACGCCCGAGGACATGGCCGAGGTGCTGCGCGAATTCGCGACCGCCGGCCTGCTCAACATCGTCGGTGGTTGCTGCGGCACCTCGCCCGACCACATCCGCGCGATCGCCGAAGCAGTCGCCGATGTGGCGCCACGGGTGCCCGGGCGCGTGCAGGAGGCCGCGGCGTGACCGCTATGCGCCCAGCCTGTGTAGGAGCGCGCTCGCGCGCGATCGGGCGTTCGAAGGACACCGTCATCGCGCGCGAGCGCGCTCCTACAGGGGTCGCGAGATGACCCGCCATATGCGCCTGTCCGGCCTCGAGCCGCTGATCGTCACCCCGGAACTGCTCTTCATCAATGTCGGCGAGCGCACCAACGTCACCGGCTCGGCGGCGTTCCGCAAGCTGATCAAGGAAAACCGCTATCCGGAGGCCGTCGAGGTCGCGCGCCAGCAGGTCGAAGGCGGCGCGCAGATCCTCGACGTCAACATGGATGAAGGCATGCTCGATTCCGAGCATGCGATGACCACCTTCCTCAACCTGATCGCCGCCGAGCCGGACATCGCGCGCATCCCGGTGATGGTCGACTCCTCGAAGTGGACCGTCATCGAGGCCGGGCTCAAGTGCCTGCAGGGCAAGGGCGTGGTCAACTCGATCTCGCTCAAGGAAGGCGAAGCCGCGTTCCTCGAACAGGCGCGCAAGGTGCTGCGCTACGGCGCGGCGGTCGTGGTCATGGCGTTCGACGAGGTCGGCCAGGCCGACACCAAGGACCGCAAGGTCGAGATCTGCACGCGCGCCTACAAGTTGCTCACCGAAGTCGTCGGGTTTCCGCCCGAGGACATCATTTTCGATCCGAACATCTTCGCGATCGCCACCGGCATCGCCGAGCACGACAACTACGCGGTCGACTTCATCGAAGCAACCCGCGAAATCAAGGCGACGCTGCCGCATTGCCACGTCTCGGGCGGCGTCTCCAACGTGTCGTTCTCGTTCCGCGGCAACGAGGTCGTGCGGCAGGCGATCCACGCCGTGTTCCTGTTCCATGCGATCCGGGCCGGCATGGACTTCGGCATCGTCAACGCCGGCGCGATGCCGATCGTCGACGACCTCGATCCCGAGCTGCGCACCTGCGTCGAGGACGTGGTGCTCAACCGCCGCAGCGATTCGACCGAGCGCCTGCTCGATCTCGCCGAACGCTACAAGGGCAAGAAAGGCGCGGCCCACGTCGAGAACACCGCCTGGCGCGAGGCGCCGGTGCAGCAGCGGCTCACCCATGCGCTGGTGCACGGCATCGACCAGTACGTGGTCGAGGACACCGAGGAAGCACGGCAATCGTTCACGCGTCCGCTGGACGTCATCGAGGGTCCTTTGATGGCCGGCATGAACGTCGTCGGCGATCTGTTCGGCGCCGGCAAGATGTTCCTGCCGCAGGTGGTCAAGTCCGCACGCGTGATGAAGAAGGCGGTCGCCTATCTGCTGCCCTACATCGAGGCCGAGAAGCTGCGCACCGGCGACGCCGGCAAGAACAACGGCCGCGTGCTGATGGCGACGGTCAAGGGCGACGTGCACGACATCGGCAAGAACATCGTCGGCGTGGTGCTGGCCTGCAACAACTTCGAGGTCGTCGACCTCGGCGTCATGGTCGCCACCCAGACCATCCTCGACAAGGCGCGCGAGGTGCAGGCGGATGTGATAGGCCTGTCGGGCCTGATCACGCCTTCGCTCGAGGAAATGAGCCATGTCGCGCGCGAGATGAAGCGCCAGGGCTTCGAGACGCCGCTGCTGATCGGCGGCGCGACGACGTCGCGCGCGCACACCGCCCTGAAGATCGCGCCGCACTACGCGTCACCGACGGTGTGGGTCAAGGACGCCTCGCGCGCGGTCGGCGTGGTGCAGTCGCTGATCAGCCCGGAGCTGCGCGGCGCCTTCGTCGCCGCCAACGATGCCGACTACGCCGAGATCCGCGCGCGCCACGCCAACCGCGGCGACGCGAAGCGACTGGTGTCGCTGGCGAAGGCGCGTGCGCAGCGCTTCGATGGCGATTGGGACACCTATGTCCCCCCGATCCCGCGCGCGCCGGGCGTGCACGTGTTCGAGGACTGGCCGCTCGACGATCTCGTCGACATCATCGACTGGACTCCGTTCTTCAACGCCTGGGAACTGTTCGGCCGTTATCCGGCGATCCTCAGCGACGAGATCGTCGGCCCGCAGGCCACCGAACTGTTCAACGATGCGCAGGCGATGCTGCGCACGATCGTCGACGAGAAATGGCTGACCGCGAAGGCCGTGTTCGGGCTGTGGCCGGCCAACAGCGTCGGGGACGATGTGGAGGTGGTTCTGTCCGACCAGCGGGCTTCGGCAAGCGGAAACCGGGATTCGGATGCCACCGGCACTCGCGTTTCCGAATCCCCAACTCCCAATGCCCACCCCCGAACCACCACCCTCCACTTCCTTCGCCAGCAGGTCGACAAGCCGGTCGAGCGGCCGGACTTTTGCCTCGCCGACTTCATCGCCCCGAAGGACAGCGGGGTCGAGGACTGGATCGGCGCGTTCGCGGTCACCGCCGGTATCGGTATCGAGCCGCATGTCGCCCGCTTTGAAGCCGCGCACGACGACTACAACGCGATCCTGCTCAAGGCGCTGGCCGATCGTCTGGCAGAAGCACTGGCCGAGCGCCTGCACCAGCGCGTGCGCACCGAGTACTGGGGCTACGCGGCCGACGAAGCGCTCGATACCGACGCACTGGTCGCCGAGAAATACCGCGGTATCCGCCCTGCACCCGGCTATCCGGCATGCCCCGAGCACAGCGAGAAGGGCCGTCTGTTCGAGATGCTGGATGCGACCGCGCACACCACCATGACGCTGACCGAAAGCTTCGCGATGCTGCCGACGGCGGCGGTGTCGGGCTATTACTTCAGCCATCCGAAGAGCCAGTATTTCGTCGTCGGCCGGGTGTCCAAGGAACAGGCACAGGATTACGCCAAGCGCAAGGGCGCGACGCTGGCGCAGGTCGAACGCTGGCTGGCCTCGAACTTGGATTACGACCCGGAATAGGACCGCACGCGGCATGGACACACGACCGCTACCCGGCGGTCGGTAGGCTGTTGCGTCCTCCACGAAACAGGACGCCCGCATGTTCCGACGCCCCGGCGCACTCGTCGCGCTCGCCGCCACGGCCTGCCTCGCCGCCTGCAGCGGCCCCGCACAGGACGCAGCCACCGCTGACGCATCCGCCACGTCCGAGGTCGACACCGGCGTGATCGTCATCGACAACGCGCGCGTGTTCGACGGCATGCGCGATCTGGGCGAAGTCTCGCTGGTGATCCGTGACGGCCTGATCGAACGCGTCGCCGAGGCCGGTGCGAACGACCTGCCCGAAGGCGCCGAGCGCATCGACCATCGCGGCCGTTTCATCATTCCCGGTCTGGTCAACGATCACGCGCACGTCGGCAACACCCGCGGCACCGAGCACGGCGACCGTTTCTATACGCAGGACCAGGTCTCGGCCGATCTGCGCCAGTTCCAGGCCTACGGCATCACCACGGTCGCGTCCCTGGGCATGAACGGCAACGCGTTCGGCGAGATCCGCACTGCGATCAATGCCGATCCGATGCTCGGCGCCCAGCTTTACGGCGCGGGTGGCGGCGTCGGTACACCTGACGGCGCACCGCCGGCCGCGAACATGGGTCTGTCGGACGATCCCGTCGCGCGCCCCGTGGATGCCGAAAGCGCTCGCGCCGCGGTGCGCGCACAGGCCGCATCCGGCGTGGACCTGATCAAGCTCTGGGTCGACGACCTCGGCGGCAAGTCACCGCAGATGACGCCCGAGGTCTACAAGGCCGCGATCGAGGAAGCGCATTCCCTTGAGCTGCTGGTCGCCGCGCATATCCATGATCTGGAACCGGCGGCGGATCTCGTCGCCAGCGGCGTCGACATCATCGCCCACGGCATCCGCGACCAGGCGATCGATGCGACGCTCGTCGAGGCGATGAAAACGGCGGGCACCGGCTACATCGCCACGCTGCAGATCGACGAAGCGAACTATATCTACGCCGAGCAGCCGGACTGGCTGGACACGCCGTTCCTGCGCAACGCCCTGCCCGCGTCGGTGCGCGCGCAATGGTCGGACGCGGCGTGGCGCGAGCAGAAGCTGGCCGATCCGGCGACGCAGACCCATCGCGACGCACTGGCGGTGAATCTCGCCAACCTGTCGTCTCTGCGCGAGGCCGGCGTGCGTATCGGTTTCGGCACCGACGCCGGCGCGTTGCCGCACCGCGTGCCGGGCTTCGCCGAGCATCGCGAACTGGAACTGATGGTCGAGCGGGCCGGCTTCAGCCCCGAGCAGGCGCTGGTGGTCGTGACAAGCGTGGCCGCGCAGATGCTGCGCTTCGATGATCGCGGCGCGCTGCAGCCCGGCAAGCGCGCCGACTTCGTGGTGTTGTCGGCCGATCCGCTGAGCGACATCCGCAACACGCGCAGCATCGAAGCCGTGTGGCAGGCCGGGCGCAAGGTCGCCGGCCCCATTGCCGACTACGACCCGCAGGCGCGGGACTGATCCAGACCCGTCGCGATCCGCGCCCACCCGCGCGGGTCGCGGCCGCCGATGGGGACGCATCAGGGCAGCAGGAAGGACACGCCGAAACCACCGGTCCAGTCGTCCTCGTCGGCGGCGAACCCGCGCAACACCGACAGATCCAGCTGCACCGCAGGCGCGACGCGCCAGGTGACGCCGGTGCCCAGCGCGCGTGAGCGCTGCGCGCCGGTGCCGAGCCCAGCTTCGACGTACGCACCGAGGGAATCGGTCGACAGGAACGTGTAACTCGGTGAGACCGTCCAACCGGTGCCGGTCTCGTCGCGCGTGCCGTTGACGTAGAACGCGAGATCTCCGGTCGCGACGCTGACGCCGAGATCCTGCTGCGCGCGTTCGGCGCGGATGTCGGACGCGCCGGTCAGCACGCCCTGCCGCGCAAGCAACGCCCACTGCGTGTCGTCGTTCGAACCGGGCAACACCCACTTCAGCGCGACGTTGCTGTCGCCACCACCGTGCACGCGTTCGTGTGCATCCGCGCTGCGCGTGCGCTCCCACACGCGGCTGTCGCTGCCGAGCTGCAGCTCGAGATCCGCGCCCAGGCCCACGCGCAACACACTCGCGGCGGCGTAACGCGTGGTGCGCACGCCGTCGCTGTCGGCATGGCCGATGTCGGGCAGGCCCTGCTCCCAGGCGATCTGCCCGGGCGCCAGTACCGAGGGCGAGAAGCCGAGACCGGGCCGGTCGAACTCGACATCGGCCGCGTCCTGGCCTGCGCAACGGCGCAGGCGAACGCGAGCAGTCCGATCGCGCCTGCACGCAGGACGAAACGCGCAGGTAGGAACAGGATCACCAGACGAGATCGTCCGGGACCTGGTATTTCGGATCGCTGTAGGGATCGTCGGCCACCGGCGCGTCGGGATCGATCCGCAGCGCCACCGACGGCGCGAAGATCGAGCCGGCTTCCTCCAGCACCGCCGCGGTGACCAGCATGTAGCGGCCATTGAGTTGCACGACGCCGAGCTCGCCGGCATTGAGCGCCTTGAGCTGTGCCTCGTCGACATGGATGCGCTTGATCTTGCCGCCGTATTCGAAGTGGCGGGCGATCTCGGCCTCGGGCTTGTTGAGCGACTTGTCGGCGAGAAAGACCTCAAGCTTCGCGCGCGCCTCGCGGCGCAGACGAGCCTCTTCCTGCTTGACCCGCTCGGCCTCGATGCGCTCGTCCTTTTCGCGCTGGGCGCGGATGGCGAAGGCCTTGGCCAGATCGATGTCTTCGCGGGGCGGGCGCTTGCCCTGCGGCGCGCCCCTACGATCGTTGTTCGGGCGCGGTTTGCCGTCGTTGCGCGCTGCGCCACTGGTGCGGGCCTGCGGACGCGCGGCGGCATCGCCACGCGGCGCGCCGCCCTTGCCATCGGCGGCGCGGCCGGCGGGGCGTGGGCCACGCCGGTCGTCAGGCCGCGGGCGACGCTCGTCGCGGCGGGGCTTGGGCGCAGCCGGGGCCGGCGCCTTGAATCCGAGGCCGAGCAGCTGGTCGCGGAGGGTATCGGTCATTGCGGTCGACCTCAGTAATGCGGGGGCGGCGGTTCTTCCGACGCGTCGGGGAACTGCACGGTGCGCGCCTGGCGCAGGTCGTCCATCATCCGGCGCAGCAACCCGGTCTGGGCGCTGAGCTCGAGTCGCGCCTGACTCAGTGCGTCGTTGAGCTCGCCGATGGTCTGCTCCTGGAACGCGAGTCGCGTCTCCAGTTCGGTGACGCGCGATTCCAGCGCGTCATGTCCGGTGTCATTCATTGCATTCTCGATGGACCGGCGCGCCGCACGGGGCGGCGCACCGGCCGGGGTCTTACTTGACGATGTCCTGCAGCTCGACTTCGAACACCAGCGCCTGGTTCGGACCGATCGGACCCGAGCCCATCTCGCCATAACCCAGCGCCGCCGGGATCCACAGCTCGTACTTGCTGCCGACCGGCATCAGCTGCAGGCCTTCCTGCCAGCCCGGCACCACCTGGTTAAGCGCGAACTGCGCCGGCTCGCCGCGATCGATCGAGCTGTCGAAGGTTTCGCCGTTGAGCAGCGTGCCCTTGTAATGCACGCGCACGGTGTCGTTCGGGCCCGGCTTGGCGCCGGTGCCTTCGGTGATCACGCGGTACTGCAGGCCCGATGCGGTGGTCTGCACGCCTTCACGCTTGCCGTTCTCGGCGAGGAACTTCTCTGCCTCGGCGGCATTGGTCCGGGACTTCTCTTCCATCTCCGCAACCTGCTTGGCCTGCATGCGCTCGCCGAACTTCTGCATCACGCCCATGGCCTGCTCGTCGCTGATCTCGACGGCCTTGTCGTCCAGCGTTTCGGCAATCGCGCGCTGCAGCGTCTTGACGTCGATCTCGTCCTTGATCTGCTTGAGCTGCTCGCCCATCTGGTTGCCGATGATGTAGCTGATCTGCTCGCGCTCGCCCTTGAGGCCGGCGATCTCGCCGCCTTCGGCCGGCGTCTCGGCAGCGGCGCCTTCGACCGGCTTACCGGTCTCCTTGTCGATCGGCTTGCAGGCGATCATCGCCAGCGGCAGGACGGCGACGAGGCCGACGATGGCGAGGCGCTTGGTGTTCTTCATGCGGTCAAAACTCCGGGATAAGAGGATCTGGAACGGACGGCCGCGCGCGGCGGTCGACGGAAGGAGAAACGGGTTGTCTAGAGGATGTCGATCAGTTCGACATCGAAGATGAGCGTGGAGTTCGCGGGAATGTTCGGCGGGCTGCCGCGCACACCGTAAGCCAGCTCTCCGGGAATCCAGAAACGGTATTTGCTGCCGATCGGCATCAGCTGCAGGCCTTCGGTCCAGCCGGCGATGACCTGGTCGAGCCCGAACACGGCCGGTTCGCCGCGGCTGTAGGAACTGTCGAACTCGGTGCCGTCGAGCAGCGTGCCCTTGTAATGCACGCGCACGCGGTCGCTGGCGCGCGGGCGTGGTCCCTGCCCCGGCGTCTGGACGCTGTACTGGATGCCCGACGCGGTGGCGAACACGCCCGGCTTGCCACGGTTGGCCGTCATGAAGGCAATGCCGGCCTGGCGGTTGTCGTCGGCCGCGCGTGCCGTGCGCAGCTGGCCGCGGGTGACCATGGTCTGACGCACCTGGGCGATCTCGTCGGCGGCCAGCGCCGGCGACTTGCCGTCGACCGTGTCGCGAAGGCCGCGCATCAGCGGCGCGACAGCGATCTCGTCGCGCATCGGGGCCAGCGACCGGCCTACGTCGGCACCGAGCATCTGGCCAACCTTGGCGCGATCGACGGCGGGCGGTTCGCTGCCCGGCGGCAGGCCCGGCACCGGTCGACCACTGCGCGAGGCAACGCGCTGCGCCAGTGCCTGGCCGATGCGCTGGGTTTCGGCAGGGTCGAGCGTCGGCGGCGTACCGGCAAGGGCGGCCGTCACAGCGGCTTCGAACGCGGCGAGGTCGAGATCGGGCGTCACCTGGGACAGCTGGGCGGCCATGTCCATGCCGACCACATAGCTGCTCTTGTCGCGATCGGTGCCTTCGGCAGCCACCGCCAGCGTGGCGACCGGCGCCAGCAGCAACGCAAGTGCCGCGGCACGCATCTGATTCAACATCCGCATGGTTCTCCTGCCCCGGATGCGGGGCGATGCAGCCCGCTATTGTCGCGGGCGCGCGGCGGCGGGGCAATCACGCCTACCGCAGGCTTCAGCGGGCGGCCGGCCTCGGCGCAGCCAGCGCACGCTCGATGGCGGCGAGGATTTCCGGCGCGTCCGGTTTGGTACGGCTGCCCCACTGGCCCAGCACCCGCCCGTCGCGGCCCACCAGATACTTGTGGAAGTTCCACTGCGGCGCCTGTCCGGTGGCCTCGGCGAGCTGCTTGTACATGGGCGTGGCCTCGGGGCCGACCACGTGCACCTTCTGGAACATCGGGAACTTCACGCCGTAGGTCAACGTGCAGAACTCCTGGATCGCCGCCTCGTCCTCGAATTCCTGTTCCTTGAAATCGCCGGACGGAAAGCCCAGCACCGCGAAGCCGCGCGGACGCAGGCGTGCATGCATCGCCTCGAGCGCTTCGTACTGCGGGGTGAAGCCGCACTTGCTCGCCGTGTTGACGATCAGCACCACGTCGCCGCCGTAGGTGCTGCGCAGATCGACGGTTTCGCGGACTGCGAGCTGGCGGAACTGATGATCGAGCACGCCGCGAGGCGCAGCCGGGTCCTGCGCGAAAGCCGCGCCGGCCACCAGAGTCACACCCACTACTAGCGCCATGCGCCAGAACCACCGATTGCCACGCATGTCGCGGTCTCCTGGACGGCCGGCGGACCCGTGCCATCAGTTGGGTAGAAATTTCTGCAAGCCGCGTTGACACCTGCTGCGGTGGTGTTATAGTCACCTACAACACCTACCCACTAGAGCAGGACGGTCCTCATGAACCGCAGGCTCCACACCCCGATCATCGCATGCACCGCCTCCGCCCTGGCGCTCTCGGCCGGCCTGCTGTTCGCCGGTCCGGCGCTGTCGGCCGGCGAGACCGCGTCGTCGCCCGTGACCGTCGCCGTTGCCGCGAAGGCACGTGTCCAGACCGAGCGTGCTGCGACGACGACCGACCTCGACGCGGAGACCCCCCGTCCCCGCACCCGCCGTGCACGCAGCGGCTTCGCCCTGCCGTACTTCTCGTTCGCGCGGGGCGCAGGTGGAAGGAGCTGACGTCATGGCCAATATCGAATGGAGCGACGGCGCTCCCATCTACCGCCAGCTGAAGGAACGCGTCATCGCGATGATGCTCGACGGCGTCCTCAAGCCCGGCGACGCGCTGCCCTCGGTGCGCCAGGTGGCCGCCGACTACCAGCTCAACCCGATCACCGTCTCCCGCGCCTACCAGGAACTCGCCGACGAGGCGCTGGTCGAGAAGCGCCGCGGGCTGGGCATGTTCGTCACCGAGGAAGCCTCGAAGAAGCTGCGCAGCAGCGAGCGCGAGCGGTTCCTGCACGACGAATGGCCGCAGGTGGTGGAACGGATCGAACGCCTGGGGCTGTCGACCCGGGACCTGCTGCAGTCCATCGGCAATGGAGCCAACGAATGAACGCCGTCATCGACACCCCGGTGATCACCGCGCGCAACCTCACCAAGACCTACAAGGGCGCGCGTGCGCTCGACGGCACCAGCTTCCAGATTCCGGCCGGCCGCATCGTCGGCCTGATCGGTCCCAACGGTGCCGGCAAGACCACAGCCTTGAAGGCGCTGCTAGGCCTGATCCGCTTCGACGGTGAGATGTCGGTGCTGGGCCGCGATCCACGCATCGAACGCGACGCACTGATGAACGATGTCTGCTTCATCGCCGACGTCGCGGTGCTGCCGCGCTGGATGCGGGTGCGTGACGCGATCGATTTCGTCGAAGGCGTGCATCCCCGCTTCGACCGCGCCCGTTGCGAGCGCTTTCTCGCCAATACCAAGCTCGGTCCGAAACAGCGCGTGCGCGAAATGTCCAAGGGCATGATCGTGCAGCTGCACCTGGCCCTGGTGATGGCGATCGACGCGAAGCTGCTGGTGCTCGACGAGCCGACGCTCGGGCTCGACATCCTCTACCGCAAGCAGTTCTACCAGCGCCTGCTGGAGGACTACTTCGACGAGCAGAAGACGATCATCGTCACCACGCACCAGGTCGAGGAGATCGAGCACATCCTCACCGACGTGCTGTTCATCCAGAACGGCAAGATCGTGCTGGACGCGCCGATGGACGAGGTCGGTGAGCGCTTCGTCGAAGTGCTGGTCCACGCCGAACACCTCGACGCCGCGCGCGCCCACCGCCCGATCGACGAACGCGCCCTGCCCTTCGGCAAGACGGTGATGCTGTTCGACAACGTGCCCGTTTCCACCCTGTCGACGTACGGCGAAACCCGCAGCCCGGGCCTGGCCGACCTGTTCGTGGCCACGATGAAAGGAGCCTACGCATGAATGCCGCCGCCGAACCCGTGGACACCCCGGTGCCGTCCCGCACCTTCGCAGCCACCCATCCGACCAGCCGCTTCCGCCTGCTGCTGCGGCGCGAGTACTGGGAGCACCGGGGCGGCATCTTCTGGGCGCCGATGATCGCCGGCGGCGTGTCGCTGCTGTTGTCGATCGGCCTGCTGATCGCCGGCATCGCGTTCGCCCACAAGGCGGTCGCCGAGGGCAATCTGGTCCAGCACAACGGCGTGACCATCAACGGGCTGGATCTGGGCACCCTCGCCCAGCAGTTGAGCAGTGACGATCTGCAACAGTTGTCGGAAGGCATGACCTACACGCTGGCGATGTCCGCAAGCTGGCCGTTCCTGGTGATGATCTTCGTCGCGTTCTTCTACTGCCTGGGCGCCCTGTACGACGACCGCCGCGACCGCAGCGTGCTGTTCTGGAAGTCGCTGCCGATTTCTGACGCGTCTACGGTGCTGTCCAAGGTGGTCACGGCCACGCTGGTGATCCCGCTCGTCGCGACGCTGTTCGCAGTCCTGATCATGTTCGCGTTCCTGATCGCCCTGAGCATCGCGGCCGCCGCGCACGGCGCCAATCCGGTGCCGCTGCTATGGGGCAACGGCGCGGTGTTCCTGCTGGCCGGGCAGTTCCTGGCGGCGATCCCGGTGTATGCCGCCTGGATGATGCCGACCGTCGGCTGGCTGCTGCTGTGCTCGGCCTGGGCCAAGAGCAAGCCGTTCCTGTGGGCGCTGTTGATTCCCCTGGCCCTGGGCGTTGCGACGTCGATGACCGGCCTGCTGCAGGTGATCGGACTGGAGCGCCACTGGCTCTGGGGCAACGTGATCTCACGGATGCTGCTGGGCACCGTGCCGTTCACTCACCGCGACCTGGCCTACCTGCAGTCGGACGCCATCGAGGCCAAGGAACTGTTCTCGATCCCGGGCGTTTACAGCAACTTCCTCGAGCCCTCGATGTGGATCGGCATCATCGCCGGCGCCGTGATGATCGCGATCGCCATCCGCCTGCGTCGCTGGCGCGAAGAAGGCTGAGCCACCCCGTTTCTCCCAGTCCGACTGATTCCGGAGACCACCCATGAAAGCTACAACCGTCACCGCATTCGCCCTTGCCCTGTGTCTGCCGATGGCTGCCTGGTCGGCGCCGCCCGAACGCGGTGGCGTGCGGGAGGAGATCCGCCGGGATCTGGAAGACGCCCGTCGTGACATCCGCACCGATCTTGCCAAGGCCCGCGCCGAGCTCGACAGCGAAAATCTCGACGTCGGCAACAGCCTGCAGGTCCATGGCGACGGACGTCGCAAGACGACGGCGGAATCGAAGTTGCCGAAGGCAGAGATCACCCCGCAGGGCGATTTCCTGATCGACGGCGAGTCCATCGCCGTCGACGCGTCGCAGCGCCGCCAGTTGCTCGCCTACCGCGGCATGGTCATCGAGGTCGCCAAGGCCGGTATCGACATCGGCGAGGTCAGCGCGCTGGCGGCCGTGGACTCGGTCGACCGCGGCGTGTTCTCGCTGATGGTCGGCGCGATGACCGGCAGCCTGGAGCGTCGCATCGAGCGGACCGTTCGCACCACGGTCGGACCGGGCGTCCTGCTGATCTGCGACCGCATGCCAGCCCTTCGAGACGCACAGCAGCAGTTGGCCAACGATCTTCCGGCATTCCGGCCCTATGCGCGTCTGGAGGCGCAGGACGCGGATAACTGCCGCAACGAGGTCCGCCGCGAGTTCGTGAGGCGCTGAAGGCCGCACGACTCGCGCAAGCCCATCGATTCAGGTTAGCGTCAGCCACCACGCACGCCTCGGCCTAGCAATGATGCAGGCCGGACACTTCGCCAGGGAGTTTCCACTATGACGTCAGCCATCTCCGCTCGCCCATTGTTCGCCACGCTCATTGCTGCATCGCTGGCACTGCCGTTCGCGGCGCAGGCAGAAGACAGCCCGAAGTGCCGTCACAGCCAGCCCCGCGATCTGGCCCTGCAGCTCGACGGTGTGCGCACCGTGCGGTTCGAAATCGGCAACAGCAAGTTGCGCGTCGACGGCGCCGAGCGTCCGGACGCCACCCTGCGTGGCCGCGCCTGCGCATCGAGCGAAGCCATGCTGGCCTCGCTAGTGCTCGAACAGCAGCGCTCGGGCGAGACCCTGACGGTCACCCTGCGCCGCACGTCGAACTCGACCGGCTGGATGGGTAACCAGTACGCCTACATGGATCTTTCCGGCCAGGTGCCCGCGAACGTGCTGGTGCAGGCAGTCGTCGGCTCGGGTGACGTGTGGGTGACCGGCGTCTCGGCTGCGAGCGCCGATGTCGGTTCCGGCGATGCCGAACTGCGGCGCATCCACGGCCGCGCGACCGCCAAGGTCGGCTCGGGCGACATCACGGTCGACGACGCAGGTGCGCTGAAGGTGCTGTCGATCGGCTCGGGCGACGTCGAGGCCCGCGGCATCCGCGGCGCGGTCGAAGTCGGCAGCGTCGGGTCTGGCGATTTCAAGCTCGAAGGCGCGGACGGCGATGTCCGCATTGGCAGCCTCGGCTCGGGCGACATCGATCTGCGCGACGTGCAGGGCAACGTGCATGTCGGCTCGATCGGTTCCGGCGATGTCGACGCCCGCGTCATCGGCGGCGACCTCGAAGTGGCCGCCAAGGGCAGCGGCGAGGTGTCGCACCGTGATGTGCGCGGCACTGTCAGCGTGCCGCGCAAACGTTGACCCCTTCCCGATCCGGAGGTCCGACCATGAACATCCTGCCGTCCCGTGCACTGCCCCTTGCCCTGCTTCTCGCCTGCGCGGCCACGCTGACCGCGTGTGGCCGTGAGGACACCACCCCACCTGCGAGCGCCGGCGCCGCCACCGCGCCGGCGGAAGAAGGTTTCATCGCCCGCAGCACCCGACGCGCACTGGAAACGGCGCGCAGGGATCTGGTCGAGAAGAACATCAGCGTGGGCGGCAGCGGTGGCGGCGGATTGAACATCAACGGCTTCCGCTTCGGCGGCGACGACAGCCGCACGTCCAGCCTGCCGAAGGCCGAGATCAGTCCGACCGGTGATTTTCTGATCGACGGCAAGATGGTCGAAATCGACGCCGCGCAACGCGAGCTGCTGCTGACGCATCGGGCCAACATCATCGCGATTGCCGAGGCCGGCATCACGATCGGCCTCCAGGGTGCCCAGCTCGGCGCCGAAGCCGCAAAGGGCGCGATCGCCAGCGCGCTGTCGGGCCAGTCCGCGGAGTTCGAGCAGCGCATGGAAGCCGAGGGCGCGAAGATCGAGGCCGAAGCCGACAAGCTGTGCGACAACCTGCCACCGCTGCTCGCCTCGCAACAGGCGCTGGCGGCTGCACTGCCCGCCTTCCAGCCCTACGCGACGATGGACGCGACCGACGTCGAGGACTGCCGCAAGGACACCGTCGTCGATCGTGACAACGAGGCCGCGGAAGCGGACGCTGCGTCGGAACCGGCATCGAACTGACCGGCGGGACGCATTGATACAGACGTCTTGTCTGCCGGATGACGCGCCCTGAACGGACCACCTCTTGATCTTCCGCAGGTGACGCAGGCCGTCGCGTTTCGCTGCCAAGGCTCGGATGATCGCGACCCGCTCACTTGGATAAGGAGTTTTCCGCATGGATCGTGGACTCGGAGGCCGACTCGAAACCCTTGAGCGACAGCACCGACGGACCGTGATCGCGCTGGGCACGCTCTGCGTGCTCGTGATCGCCTCCGGTCTCTTCCTGCTGCTGCGTCCCGCCGCGGCAATGACGGTTCCCGACACCCTGCGTGTCAGCGAGCTCGTGGTGGTAGACCGCGAGGGGACCGAACGCGTGCGACTGTCGGGCGATATGCCGGACGCGGTGATCGAGGGCCGCCGCATCGATCGAGGCAGCAAGGCTGCTGGCGTGATGCTGTACGACCGGACCGGTCAGGAGCGAGGCGGCTATGTGACCTGGGATAAAGGCGACAATGTCGGACTGACACTGGATGGCCGCAAAGGCCAGAACGCCCTGTTCGTCGCCGGCCCCGACGGATCGACATCGCTGCAGATCTGGCATGGCCAGCAGGCCCTGGATCTGCGCGCGGACGCTAACGGCGCGCGCCTGAGCCAGTCGAACAACGGCCAGATGCAATTGCAGCTGCCGCAGATCGCGACACTTTCCAGCGCGACCTGCGGATTGTTCCGCAACGGCTTGAGGCCGGAAGTGCCTCAAGGTCTGCCGATGGCCCAGGTTCGCGACATCTGCAGCAGCCGTTTCAGTACGGCAGCCTGCGATGCCTGCCTCGCGGAGACCGGCACGCGGTAGCGCCGCCACGGCGTGGTTCGAGGCGCGCCCTCCTCCTGCAGCGAATGCGACTGCACTGCGCTGCAAACGAGGCCGGCCCTTGGCCGATCTTGTGCCAGCCGTCAGCCGCCGCCGCTGGCGCCTTCGTGGATGCCGCCCTTGGTCAGTTCGGCGGGATCGAGCAGCGTTTCGAGTTCGGCATCCGACAGGCCGCTGTCCTCGCGGGCGATGTCGAGCACCGGGCGCTGTTCCTTGTAGGCGCGCTTGGCGATCGCCGCGGCCTTCTCGTAGCCGATGATCGGGTTGAGCGCGGTGACCAGGATCGGGTTACGCGCGAGCGCGGCGTCGACGTTCTCACGGCGCACCTTGAGGCCGGCGATCGCGTCGTCGGCCAGCAGGCGGGTGACGTTCGACAGCAGCTGGATCGATTCGAGCAGGTTCGCCGCAATCAATGGCAGTGCGACATTGAGCTGGAAGTTGCCGGTCTGCCCGGCGACGGTGATCGCGGCGTGGTGACCGATCACTTGCGCGGCGACCATGACCGTGGCCTCGGGAATCACCGGATTGACCTTGCCCGGCATGATCGAGCTGCCCGGCTGCAGCGCCGGCAGTTCAATCTCGCCGAGACCCCCGAGCGGCCCGGAGTTCATCCAGCGCAGATCGTTGGCGATCTTGATCAGCGCGACCGCGAGCGTATTGAGCTGGCCGGACAGTTCGACAGCATCGTCCTGGGTCGCGATGCCTTCGAACTTGTCTTCGGCCGAATCGAAACTGGTACGGGTCAGCGTCGAGAGTGCGCGCGCGACCTTTTTCCCGAACTGCGGATGCGCGTTGATGCCGGTACCGATCGCGGTGCCGCCGATCGGCAGGCGGCGCAGGCGCTTGAGCGCATCGCTCAGGCGCGCTTCGGCCGAGGCCAGCTGCGACGACCAAGCGCCGAATTCCTGCGCGAACGTGAGCGGCATCGCGTCCATCAGATGCGTGCGGCCGGTCTTGACCACCTTGCCGAGCGAACGGCCGCGCTTGTCGATTGTGCGGCGCAGGTGCTTGAGCGCCGGCAGCAGGTCTTCGACGACGGCGAGCTGCGCCGACACGCGGATCGCCGTCGGCACGACGTCGTTCGAACTCTGGCCCAGATTGACGTGGTCGTTGGGGTGCACTTTGCGCGTAGCGGTCGAGGCCAGCGTCGCGATGACCTCGTTGGCATTCATGTTCGACGAGGTGCCCGAACCGGTCTGGTAGATGTCGACCGGGAAATGGGCATCGTGTTTGCCTTCGGCAACTTCGAGCGCCGCGACGCGGATCGCCTTGCCGGATTTCTCCGGCAGCAGGCCGAGGCCCGCGTTAACCTCGGCGGCCGCGGCCTTGACCAGACCCAGCGCACGGATGAAACCGCGCGGCATCGGCCGGCCGGAAATCGGAAAGTTCTGCACCGCGCGCTGGGTCTGCGCGCCCCAGAGGGCGTCGGCAGGCACCTGCAGCTCGCCCATGCTGTCGTGTTCGGTACGGAACGCATTCGCGTCGTGGGTCTTGCGCATCGATTCGGCTCCAGGAGGGGGAATGACTCGGCTGGCACGGTCGCTGGCGTCGTGCCCGCAGGATACGCGAGGGCCGCACAGGCTAAAATGACGGCTTCGCCCGCTGCGCCCCACGCCTCCCATGTCCGACACCCAGAAGACCGAAGCCGCCCTGCTCGCCCTGTCGCCGCTCGACGGCCGCTACGCCACCAAGGTCGATGCGCTGCGTCCGATCTTCTCGGAATACGGCCTGATCCGTGCCCGCGTGCGGGTGGAGATCGAATGGCTGTTGGCGCTGGGCGACGAGCCGGGCATCGTCGAACTGCCCGCGTTCGACGACGCGCAGCGCGCCCGCCTGAAGGCGCTTGCGGAGGATTTCTCGGTCAGCGACGCCGCGCGCGTCAAGGCGATCGAGCGCACCACCAACCACGACGTCAAGGCGGTCGAATACTTCATCAAGGAACAGCTCAAGGACGATACCTCGCTGGCGCCGTCGCTCGAATTCGTGCATTTCGCGTGCACCAGCGAGGACATCAACAATCTATCCTACGCCCTGATGCTGTCCGAAGCGCGCCGGGATGTGCTGCTGCCGACGCTCGACACACTGATCCAGACGCTGCGCACGATGGCCCATGACCATGCGGCGCTGCCGCTGCTGTCGCGGACGCACGGGCAGACCGCATCGCCGTCGACCATCGGCAAGGAGCTGGCCAATGTCGTCGCACGTCTGCAGCGCCAGAGCGAACTGCTGTGGGAGGTCGCACTGACCGGCAAGATCAATGGCGCCGTCGGCAACTACAACGCGCATGTGGTTTCGTACCCCGATGTCGACTGGCCGGCGTTCGCGCAGCGCTTCGTCGAATCGCTGGGCATCGACTTCAATCCCTACACCACCCAGATCGAGCCGCACGACTGCGTGGCCGAGATCAGCGATGTGCACAAGCGCATCAACACGATCGGCGTCGATCTGTGCCGCGACATCTGGGGCTACATCTCGCTGGGCTACTTCAAGCAGGCGCTCAAGGAAGGCGAAGTGGGCAGTTCGACGATGCCGCACAAGGTCAACCCGATCGACTTCGAGAACGCCGAAGGCAACTTCGGCATCGCCAATGCGCTGTTCGAACATTTCGCCGCCAAGTTGCCGATCAGCCGCTGGCAGCGCGACCTCACCGATTCCACGGTGCTGCGCGCGCTGGGCACCGCATTCGGCCACACCCTGATCGCACTCGATGCGCTGCAGCGTGGCCTCGGCAAGCTCAGCGTCAATCCCGAACGCCTCGCGGCCGACCTCGATGCCTCGTGGGAAGTGCTGGCCGAGGCCGTGCAGACGGTGATGCGCCGCCACGGCCTGCCCAATCCCTACGAGCAGCTCAAGGCGCTGACCCGCGGCCAGGGCATCACCGCCGAGTCGATGCGCAGCTTCGTCGACGGACTGGACCTGCCGGCCGAGGACAAGGCGCGCCTGCGCGATCTGGTGCCGGGCGGCTACACCGGCCTGGCCGAACAACTTGCGCGCGACATCTGATCGCAGGCGACAGAGGCGCGGCATGGATCTGCTGGTCAATCTTGACGTCCCGGATCTCGATCGCGCGCAGGCGTTGTATGTCGAGGCGTTCGACCTGCAGGTCACTCGCCGTTTCGGCGATGCGGTTGTGGAACTGACCGGGCTGCCGGTGCGCCTGTATCTGTTGCACAAGCCCGCAGGCAGCCTTGGCGCCGGCCAGGCGCCACGCGATTACACACGTCACTGGTGCCCGGTCCATCTGGATGTCGTGGTCGATGCACTCGATGCCGCGCTCGCACGCGCCGAACGCGCGGGCTTCGTGCGCGAGGGCGAGGTGCGCGACGAGGTCTTCGGTCGCATTGTCCAGCTCGCCGACCCGTTCGGGCACGGCTGGTGTCTGCTGGAATTCAGTGCACGCGGATATGACGCGATTGCGCGATAACTGAGCCCGCTTCGATCGTCATCCCGGCGAAGGCCGGGATCCAGTGACTTGCCGTCAGTCGGCAAGCTGAAGGCGCTGGATGACCCGCCATTCGGCGGCTTGGAAGCGCCCGGCATTCGCCGGAGTGACGACTGACCCGGCAATTTCAACTTCTTCGTCATGCGCATCAGAGATGACAGGCCGCTTTCCCAGCGAAAGCTGGGGGCCCATTGTCGTGGTTGCCTCCCGCCTGCATCGACTCAAGCAATCTCAAGATCAAGATGGATCAGCGTGATCAGACATTCGTCTGTTGAAAGCCGCTGGAGGAGGCCGGAAGTACTGGCGCGCCTTGAACCACCATTGTTCGGCATCCAGAACCTCCGCCCCATCGAGCCAGCCCCCGTTTTCGCGTAGGCTCCCCGCCCATGAGCAGAGCCCCACTCCCCTTTGAAATCGACGCCCGCACATACGCCGGCGACGGTCCGCTCGGCATGCCTGCCGCGCACTTCCTGCGCGACTACTGGCAGAAGCGCCCGCTGCTGATCCGCAATGCGTTTCCGGACCTCGAAAGTCCACTGCAGCCTGAAGATCTCGCCGGCCTGGCCTGCGAGGAAGTGGCGCTGTCGCGGCTAATCCGGCACGACCGCGCGCGCGATGCCTGGCAGGTCGAGACCGGCCCCTTCGACGAGGACATGTTCCCCGGCCTCGGCGATCGCGACTGGACGCTGCTGGTGCAGGACGTCGACAAGTGGGACGCCGATGTCGCGGCGCTACTGCCGCATTTCGCATTCCTGCCGCGCTGGCGCATCGACGACATCATGGTCAGCTTCGCGGCGACCGGCGGTTCGGTCGGCGCGCACGTCGATCAGTACGACGTCTTCCTGCTGCAGGGCCAGGGCCACCGCCGCTGGCAGATCGACGCCTCCGACGCGATGGGCCGCGGCGTGCCGCCGCAGGATTGCCGCGACGATGTCGAACTGCGGTTGCTGCGCGAGTTCGCGCCGACCCACGAGTGGGTGCTGGGCCCCGGCGACATGCTGTACCTGCCGCCGATGGTGCCGCACCACGGCGTGGCGGAAGATCCCTGCCTGACGTTCTCGGTCGGCATGCGCGCGCCGTCGGTCAGCGAACTGATGGGCGACTATATCGACACGCTGGCCGCCGAGGCCGACGAATCCATCCGCTATCACGACGAGACCCTGCAGCCCCCGGCCGATCCGAACGAGATCGACGCCGACGCGATGGCGCGCGTGGTCGAGGCGCTCAATGTGATGCGGATGAAGGATCCCGATCGCCTCGGCGACTGGTTCGGCAGCTTCATCACCGGTTACCGCAATGCGCAGCAGGTGGTCGCGGGTGGCGCCGCGCCGCCGCGCATCGAGCTCGAATGGCTGCTGTCGCAAGGCCAGGCAGCGCTGCACCGCAATCCCTTCACCCGGATGGCATGGCGCCAGGCCGCGAGCGGCGCGCGGCTGTTCGTGTCGGGCACCGCGTGGCCGCTGCCGCTGCGCGATGCACGCACGCTGGCCGCCGAAGCGCAGATCGATGGCCGCGCCTACGCGGCGCTCTCGGGCACCGGCCGCGATACGCTGCTCGACCTGCTGGCCGAGGGCCACTACACCCTGCTGGACGCCGAGGACGCATGAGCGCGGCGGCGCCGTTCCGGGTCGCCATCGTCACCGATGCCGGTGACCTGGCCGCAGCGCATGCGGTGCGTACAGCGGTCTTCGTCGACGAACAGGGCGTGCCGGCCGCGCTAGAACGCGACGCGCTCGATGCACTGAGCAGACATGTACTGGCGACCGACGCCGATGGCAGGCCGATCGGCGCAGGGCGGCTCGCACCGGACGGTCGTATCGGCCGGCTTGCGGTCCGCAGCGACTGGCGGGGTCGCGGGGTCGGCGAGGCGATGCTGCGTGCGCTGCTCGACGCTGCGCGCGACGCCGGCCTGCGCGACACCTATCTGCATGCACAGCTGCAGGCGATGGCCCTGTACGCACGCGCCGGCTTCGTCGCCGAGGGCGCGCGTTACGAAGAAGCCGGCATCGCGCATCGCACGATGCGCCGCGTTGCCGGCGCGACGTTCCCGGTCGACGATCTTGCAGCCGCGTTGGATACGACGGTCACCCTCATCGCCGCCGCGCGGCGCACGCTGTGGCTGCGCACGCGCGATCTCGATCCCGATCTCTACGACCACCCGGACGTGCTCGCCGCCTTCCGTCGCGCCGCCACCGGGCGTCGTCGCGTCCAGGTACAGGTGCTGTTGCAGGATCCCTCGACCGCACAGCGACGCGGCTCGGCACTGCTGGCGCTGTCGCAGCGGCTGAGCAGCGCATTCGCATTCCGCGCGGTCGAAGATCCGGTGGATCGCGAGTTCGCGGGCGCGTTTCTGGTCAACGACGTCGGCGGCTTCCATGTCCGCCCGCTGGGGCATCGCGTCGACGGTGAGGCCGCGACCGATCTGCCCGGCCGCGCCCGCCAGTTGGCGCAGCAGTTCGCACCGGTATGGGAACGTTCACGCGCCTGCAGCGAGTTCCGCGCCCTGGGCATCTGAGCCGTTTCTACGCATTCCGACGCGCCCGGGCCGCTGCGCAGACGCTGTGTTGCGCGTCGACCGGAGTCGCCCGATGGTGCATCGCGGCGAACGACCCGCGTATACTCTCCGGCGTCGTTTCGCGCCAGATCCCGCCTGTTTTCCGGAGATCGCTCCGGGTCAGCCCTGCCCTTTCCAAACGAGCACGAATCACCCGACGTGGACAGTCTCCTGAAGCAGTTTGCGCAGTCCTCCCAGTTCGGCGCCAATGCCGCCTTTATCGAAGACCTGTACGAGCAGTACCTCGTCGATCCCGACAGCGTCGGTTCGGACTGGAAGCGATGGTTCGATGCTTTCAAGGGTCGTGAAGCCGGTGATGTGCCCCACTCCGCAGTGGTGTCCGCCGTGGCCGAAGCCGGTCGCAAGGCGCTGCGCGGCGTTGTCGAGTCGACGCCCGGCGGTGCCGGCGACGAACGCGAGCGCCATGTCGGTCGTTTGATCACGGCTTACCGCTCACGCGGCCATTTGGGCGCCAAGCTCGATCCGCTGGATCTGGCTCCACCGCTCAATCCGCCGGATCTGGGCCTGCCCTTCCACCAGCTCACCGATGCCGATCTCGACGACGAGTTCAGCACCGGCGGCGTGGGCGGCCAGCCGCGAATGAAGCTGCGCGACCTGCTCGCGCTGCTCAAGACCACCTACTCCAGCCAGATCGGCGCGGAGTTCATGCACATCCCCGATTTCGAACAGCGCAGCTGGCTCTACCAGCGCCTCGAAGCGGCCGGTGGCCGTTTTGCACGCAGCGAAACGGAGAAGAAGCGCATCCTCGAGCGCCTGACCGCGGCCGAGGGTCTCGAGCGCTACCTGCACACCAAGTACGTCGGCCAGAAGCGCTTCTCGCTCGAAGGCGGCGACGCGCTGATTCCGCTGCTCGACAGCGTGATCCAGCGCGCCGGCAAGGAAGGCGTCAAGGACATCGTGATCGGCATGGCCCATCGCGGTCGCCTCAACGTGCTGATCAACACGCTCGGCAAGAACCCGCGCAAGCTGTTCGACGAATTCGAAGGCAAGTTCGATCACCACGACACCGATCGCGCCCACACCGGCGACGTGAAGTACCACATGGGCTTCTCGGCCGATCTGACGACGCCCGGCGGCCCGGTCCACCTGGCGCTGGCGTTCAACCCGTCGCATCTGGAAATCGTCAACCCGGTGGTCGCCGGCAGCGTGCGTTCGCGCCAGCACCGTCGCCGCGATACCGAGCGCAAGCTCGTGCTGCCGGTGCTGCTGCACGGCGACGCGGCCTTCGCCGGCCAGGGCGTCAACATGGAACTGTTCCAGATGTCGCAGGCCCGCGGTTTCGCGGTCGGCGGCACGGTCCACGTGGTCATCAACAACCAGGTCGGCTTCACGACCAGCGATCTGCAGGACGCGCGCTCCACGCTGTACTGCACCGATGTCGCCAAGATGGTCGGCGCACCGATCCTGCATGTGAATGCAGACGATCCGGAAGCGGTGGTTTACTGCGCGGAACTCGCCTACGACTTCCGCCAGCAGTTCGGCAAGGACGTGGTCATCGATCTCGTCTGCTACCGCCGCCACGGCCACAACGAGGCCGACGAGCCGGCGGCGACGCAGCCGCTGATGTACCAGATCATCCGCAAGCACCAGACCCCGCGCGAGCTCTACACCGCGAAGCTGGTGGCCGAAGGCGTGCTTGCCGAGGCCGATGCCAAGGCGATCGTCGATGGTTACCGCAACAAGCTCGATGCGGGCGAAGTGACGGTCGAGCTGGCCGACGCCAAGCCGAGCGACTACGAGCTGACGATCGACTGGGATCCCTACCTCGCCGGCCGCCTGACTGACACGCTCGACACCACGGTGTCGGTCGACAAGCTCAAGGCGCTGGCGACCCAGATCACTACGCTGCCCGACACCATCACGCTGCAGGCCCGCGTCGCCAAGATCTACGACGACCGCCGCAAGATGGCGCGCGGCGAGCAGGCCGGCGACTGGGGCTTTGCCGAAAACCTCGCCTACGCCACCCTGCTCGACGCCGGCCACCGCCTGCGCCTGGTGGGCCAGGACAGCGGCCGCGGCACGTTCTTCCACCGCCACGCGGTGCTGCACGACCAGGCGTCCGGCGACACCTACATGCCGCTGCGCGAGCTCGTGCAGAACCCCGAAGACGCGACGATCATCGACTCGCTGCTCAGCGAGGAAGCGGTCATGGCGTTCGAGTACGGCTACGCATCGTCGGAGCCGGGCACGCTGTGCATCTGGGAGGGCCAGTTCGGCGACTTCGCCAACGGCGCCCAGGTGGTCATCGACCAGTTCCTGTCGTCGGGTGAAGCCAAGTGGGATCGCCTCTGCGGTCTGGCGCTGTTCTTGCCGCACGGCTACGAAGGCCAGGGCCCCGAGCACAGTTCGGCGCGTCTTGAACGCTTCCTGCAGCTGTGCGCGCTCGACAACATGATGGTCTGCGTGCCGACCACCCCGGCGCAAGCCTTCCACATGATCCGTCGCCAGCTGTGCATGACCACGCGCAAGCCGCTGGTGGTGATGACGCCGAAGTCGCTGCTGCGTCACAAGCTGGCCGTGTCCTCGCTTGAGGAACTGGCCAACGGCGAGTTCCAGCACCTGATCCCCGACACCGACGCCGACCCGAAAAAGGTCACGCGCGTGGTGGCGTGTTCGGGCAAGGTCTATTACGACCTGCTGGAAGAAGCCCGCAAGCAGGAGCTCGACAACGTCGCGCTGCTGCGTGTGGAACAGCTGTATCCGTTCCCGCGCGAACTGCTGGCCGCCGAGCTCAAGCGCTTCCCGAAGGCCACCGAGGTGGTCTGGTGCCAGGAAGAGCCGCAGAACCAGGGCGCCTGGTACCAGATCAAGCACCACCTCGAGTTCTGCTCGGGGCCTAAGCAGTCAGTGCATTACGCCGGTCGCGCACGCTCGCCCTCGCCCGCCGTCGGTCATTTCAACGACCACGTCACCGAGCAGCAGCAGCTGATCGCCGATGCGCTGGTCAACGATCTCGCCGGCAAGGTGCTCGCCGAGTAATCCGGCGCGCATCCCGCTCATCCATTTCCCCACATTCAACGCTTTTCCAGGAAGCCACATGGCCACTGAAATCAAAGTCCCGGTCCTGCCCGAATCCGTCTCCGACGCGACCATTGCCACCTGGCACAAGAAGGTCGGCGATGCGGTCAAGCGCGACGAGAATCTCGTCGACCTGGAGACCGACAAGGTCGTCCTCGAAGTCCCGTCGACCGTTGACGGTGTGCTGAAGGAAATCAAGTTCGAAGAAGGCGCGACGGTCAACAGCCAGCAGATCATTGCGATCATCGAGGAAGGTGCTGCCGCCGAAGCGCCGGCCGCCGAATCGGGCGCCAAGGACAAGGAAGCGCCGGCCGCCGGTGCCGAGGAAGTGCAGCCGAAGGCGGAGGCCAAGAAGGCCGACGACAAGGCGCCGTCCTCCACCAAGCCGCAGTCGTCGGGCAAGAGCGACGGTCTGCCGCCGGGTGCGCGCTTCACCGCGGAGTCCAAGGGAATCGACGCCTCGCAGGTCGAAGGCACCGGACGCCGCGGCGCGGTGACCAAGGAAGATCTGCTGAACTACGCCTCGGGCAAGACCCCGGGCGTGTCGGGTGGCGCCCGTCCGGAAGAGCGCGTGCCGATGACCCGCATCCGCAAGACCATCGCCGCGCGCCTGATGCAGTCGAAGGAATCGATCGCGATGCTGACCTCGTTCAACGAGGTGAATCTCAGCAAGGTGATGGCGCTGCGCAAGGAGCTCGGCGAGCAGTTCCAGAAGGACTACGGCATCAAGCTTGGTTTCATGAGCTTCTTCGCCAAGGCCGCCGCCAATGCGCTGGCCAAGTATCCGGTGGTGAACGCCTCGGTCGACGGTAACGACATCATCTATCACGGCTACGCCGACATTTCGGTCGCCATCTCGACCGATCGCGGTCTGGTGACGCCGGTGCTGCGCAACGTCGAGCGCCAGGGCTTCGCTGAAATCGAGCAGGGCATCGCCGATTTCGCCAAGAAGGCGCGCGACGGCAAGCTGGGTCTGGACGATCTGCAGGGCGGCACGTTCACGATCACCAACGGCGGCACCTTCGGCTCGCTGATGTCGACGCCGATCGTCAACCCGCCGCAGTCGGCGATTCTGGGCATGCACGCGATCAAGGAGCGCGCGATCGTCGAGAACGGCCAGGTCGTGGCCGCGCCGATGATGTATCTGGCGCTGTCCTACGACCATCGCATCATCGACGGCAAGGACGCGGTGCTGTTCCTGGTCGACATCAAGAACCAGCTGGAAAACCCGCACCGCATGCTGCTCGGGATGTAAACCCGAGCAGCACGGGATTGGGGATTGGGGAATCGGGAATCGGCAGAGCCGTCCCCCGCTTTGCCCAATCCCCAATCCCAAATCCCCATTCCCGTGTGAGCGAATGAAATGAGCGAAACGCAACAATTCGACGTCGTCGTCATCGGTGCCGGCCCGGCCGGTTACCACGCTGCCATCCGCGCCGCGCAGCTGGGCAAGAAGGTCGCCTGCATCGACGCGGCGCTGGGCAAGGACGGCAAGCCCGCGCTCGGCGGCACCTGCCTGCGCGTGGGCTGCATTCCGTCGAAGGCGCTGCTCGATTCCTCGCGCCAGTTCTGGAACATGGGCCACATCTTTGGCGACCACGGCATCAGCTTCAAGGACGCGAAGATCGACGTCGAAGCGATGATCGGCCGCAAGGACAAGATCGTGAAGCAGTTCACCGGCGGCATCGCGATGCTGTTCAAAGCGAACAAGGTCACGCCGTACTACGGCTTCGCCACGTTGCACGCCGACCGCCTGGTCAAGGTGAAGCAGCATGACGGCAGCGAGGTCGAGCTGACCGGCGCCAACGTGATCATCGCGGCCGGTTCGGATTCGATCGAACTGCCATTCGCGAAGTTCGACGGCGACACCATCGTCGACAACGTCGGCGGCCTGGACTTCACCGAAGTGCCGAAGCGCCTGGCTGTCATCGGCGCAGGCGTGATCGGTCTCGAGCTCGGCAGCGTGTGGAAGCGCCTCGGCGCTGAGGTCACGATTCTCGAAGCGCTGCCCGACTTCCTCGCACTGGCCGACGCCGAAGTGGCGAAGACCGCGCTCAAGGAGTTCAAGAAGCAGGGCCTCGACATCAAGCTGGGCGCCAAGGTCTCCAAGACGGAGATCACCGGCAAGGGCAAGAAGAAGGAAGTCGTGGTCAGCTACACCGACAGCAGCGGCGAGCAGACGATCACCGTCGACAAGCTGCTGGTCGCGGTGGGCCGCAAGGCTGCCAGCAAGGGCCTGCTGGCCGACGACAGTGGCGTGAAGCTCACCGAGCGCGGCCAGATCGAGGTCGACGACCACTGCCACACCGGCGTCGACGGCGTCTGGGCGGTCGGCGACTGCGTGCGCGGCCCGATGCTCGCGCACAAGGGTTTCGAGGAAGGCATCGCGGTCGCCGAACTCATCGCCGGCCTGCCGGGCCACGTCAACTTCGACACGATTCCGTGGGTCATCTACACCGAGCCGGAACTGGCCTGGGTCGGCAAGACCGAACAGCAGCTCAAGGACGAAGGCATTCCCTACAAGGCGGGCAGCTTCCCGTTCGCCGCGAACGGCCGTGCGGTCGCGATGATCGAGGCCACGGGCTTTGTGAAGGTGCTCGCGCACGCCGAAACCGATCGCGTGCTCGGCATGCATCTGGTCGGCGCGAACGTCTCCGAGCTCGTGCACGAAGGCGTGCTGACGATGGAGTTCAGCGGCTCGGCCGACGACCTCGCCCGCATCTGCCACGCCCATCCCTCGCTGTCGGAAGTGGTGCACGACGCGGCGATGGCGGTCGACAAGCGGTCGATCCATAAAGCCAACTGATCGAACGGTGGGATTGGGAATGCGGGATTGGGGATTCGATAGAGCCCTCGCCGCGATCTGACCGATCCCGAAAATGGACGCCGGGCATTGCCCGGCGTTCGCATTTCCAAATCCCCAATCCCGAGTTTCGAATCCCGATGAAAAGCATCTGCGTCTACTGCGGTTCCAACGCTGGCAACAAGCCCGTCTACGCCGAACGCGCGATGGCGCTGGGTGATCGGCTCGCGAAAGACGGCCTGCGTCTGGTCTACGGCGGCGGCAACGTCGGCCTGATGGGCACGGTGGCCAACGCCGTGCTGGAAGCGGGTGGCGAAGTCACCGGCGTGATCCCGCAGCAGCTCGCCGATTGGGAAGTCGCGCATCGCGGCCTGACCGAACTCGAGATCGTCGATTCGATGCATGCGCGCAAGATGCGCATGTTCGAACTCTCCGACGGCTTCGTCACCCTGCCCGGCGGTTTCGGCACGATGGAAGAAATCTTCGAGATGCTGACCTGGCGCCAGCTCGGCATCGGCAACAAGCCCTGCGCCTTTCTTGACGTCGATGGGTTTTATGCGCCGCTGATCGGCATGATCGATCGCATGGTCGAGGAGCGTTTCCTGCATCCCGACCAGCGCGCGGATCTGTGGTACGGCAGCGACATCGACGAGATGCTGGCGTGGATGCGCGCGTATGAACCGGCGCAGGCGAGCAAGTGGATCGACGAGAAGCGGCGGAGTGTTGTGGGGTAAAGCAGTGGAGCTCCCCGCGCTAAGCGCGAAAGTTTGCGCCCGACCCGTCTTCACATGAGTGTCTGCTCTGAGCTAAGTCGCTGGATCCCGGCATGCGCCGGGATGACGAGCGAAAAACACTGTGGACGAAGGCTCAGCACGCACGGCTTAGCCGGATTGGCGAGCGGAAAAGCCTGACACCCATATATACCGTCGTCCCGGCGCAGGCCTGGACCTAGCGACTTACCGCGCAGCCACCAGCTGACTAGCATCGGGCAACGATGCGCGACCGAGCAAGTCAATGCGGGAACGGATTCCCTGCGTCTACATCCTTGCGAGCAGCCGCAATGGCACGCTTTATGTCGGTGTCACTTCAGACATTGTGAAGCGCGTCTGGCAACACAAAGCAGATCTCGTCGCCGGTTTCACGCAGCGACACAGGATCCACACACTCGTCTGGCACGAAGTGCACGAGACAATGCAGTCCGCCATCGCACGCGAGAAGGCACTCAAAGAGTGGAAACGTGCCTGGAAACTCGCACTGATCGAAGACGCCAATCCATACTGGCACGACCTGTATCCTGACCTCATCTGACACCACGAGGTTTCCGGATGCCCATTCCCGCCCGTTTCGACGCCTTCCGTATTTACAACGATGACGCCGGCTATCGCAGCGGCATCGAGCAGATCGCCCTCGCCGACCTCGCCGACGGCGAGATCGACATCACGGTTGCGCACTCGTCGGTCAACTTCAAGGACGCGCTTGCGGGTACCGGCAAGGGCAAGATCCTGCGGCGCTTCCCGATGGTCGGCGGCATCGACGTCGCCGGGCATGTCGTCGCCTCGCGCGATCCGGCGTTCAAGGAAGGCGACGCGGTGCTCGTCACCGGCAGCGGGCTTTCCGAAACGCGCGACGGTGGTTACACGCAGTACGCGCGCATCGAGTCGAAGTGGGCCGTGCCGCTGCCGGCCGGGCTGAGTTTGCGCGAGAGCATGATTCTCGGCACGGCCGGCTTCACCGCGGCGCTCGCGCTGCTGCGCATGCAGGAGAACCGGCAGACGCCCCAGCTGGGCCCGCTCGCGGTCACGGGTGCCACCGGTGGCGTCGGCTCGCTTGCGGTCGACATCTTCAGCAGCGCCGGCTTCGAGGTGCATGCGATCAGCGGCAAGGCCGAGCACGCGGAGTATCTGACCATGATCGGCGCGTCCGAGGTGCTCGGCCGCGACGTGCTCGGCACCACGCGTCCGATGGAGTCCGCGCGTTTCGGCGGCGGCCTCGACAACGTTGGCGGCCCGATGCTGGTCAGCCTGCTCGCGCAGACCGTGCCCTACGGCAACGTCGCTACCGCCGGGCTCGCGGCGAGCGCCGATCTGCATGCCACCGTGATGCCCTTCATCATCCGCGGCGTGTCCCTGCTGGGGGTTGCGTCGGCTGGCACCCCGCGCGATGTCCGCGATCAGGTCTGGCAGCGCCTGGCCAGCGAATGGAAGCCACGCCATCTCGATGCGATCTGCACGCGCGAGATCGGCCTGGCGGAATTGCCGGACGTGTTCGACACCATGCTCGGCGGCGGCTCGTTTGGACGGACGCTCGTCACGCTTTGACGTGCGCCGCGCGCGCGAGGCTGAATGCGCGGCTAGAATCGCAATCGTCATAAGGGGGGAATCGATGGCACGCATTCTGATCGTGGACGACTCGCCGTCCCAGCTCATGGGGATCCGGCGGATCGTCGAAAAACTCGGCCACGTGCCGCTGACTGCGGAAGATGGCCAGGCCGGCGTCGACGCGGCCAAGCGCGAGCTGCCGGACCTGATCCTGATGGATGTGGTGATGCCGAACCTCAACGGGTTCCAGGCCACGCGTTCGATCACCCGTGAGCCGACGACCGCCCACATCCCGGTGATCCTGGTGACCACGAAAGACCAGGACACCGACCGCGTCTGGGGCATGCGTCAGGGCGCGAAGGCCTATCTCACCAAGCCCTTCAGCGAGGTCGAGCTGTCGGACGCGATCCTCAAGACCATCGGGGGTGGCGCGCCGGCTGCTTGAGTCGTCGCGGGCTTAGGCGCGGCGCCTCGGCTTTCGCCCAGGCGCATCTTGATCGTCGTGATTGAGAGAGAACGGCGACTTCAAGACAGGTCCCGGCTCGGCAATAGGTTCGTCTGTTGAAAGCGCTGGGATGACGATAGGCGCACGCGCCAACGGACGCGCCGGACGCGACGTCGACGCTTTCGCGTCAGTTCACTTCTTCCCCACCGCGAACGCATCGCGCAGCGCCTCGTAGGCCGCGATCTGCTGCAGATCCTTCGCCACTGGCGCCTGGATCTCGAGTTCGACGATCTGATCGCCGTCCGGCGCGCCGCCAGCGCCGGGCAATCCACGCCCACGCAGGCGCAGCTTGCGTCCCGCTTCGGAACTGGCCGGAATCTTCAGGTCCACGTGCCCACCGAGCGTCGCCACGCTGATCGTCGCGCCGAGTGCGGCATCCCACGGCGCGATCGGCAACGTGTGGATGATGTTGCGACCGTCGACTTCGAAATCCGGGTGCGCGGCGTATTCGATCTCCAGCAGCAGGTCGCCGCCGTGCTGGCCCTGACGTGGCAGACGCACCACCTGGCCTGGACGGATGCCACGGGGGATCTTCACTTCGAAGGTCTTGCCCATCACCGGTACCCGCACGCTGTCGCCGCGATGGATCGTTTCCAACGGCACCGCGAGGCGCGCACGCGTATCGCCGCGCGGCTGCTGCGGGCCACCGCGGCCTGGCTGCTGCGGACCGGCATAGCCGCCGGCGCGCCGGCCGAACATCTGTTCGAAGAAATCGCTGAAACCGCCGCCTGCGCCGCCGCCTGCGAAGATCTCGTCGAAGTCCACGCCACCCGGTCCGCCGCCGAAGCCACCCGGAGGCGGTTGCACTTCGTCGCCAGGGCGATAGCCGCGCGCGCGCAGCTGGTCGTAGGCCTTGCGCTTGTCCGGATCACGCAGCGCCTCGTAAGCCTCGTTGATTGACTTGAAAGTGTCCTCCGCGCCCGGCTCCTTGCTGACATCCGGGTGGTATTTGCGCGCGAGCCGGCGATATGCGGTCTTGATCTCCGCATCGCCCGCGTTCGGCTCGACGCCGAGAATTTCGTAGTAATCCTTGAACTGCATGTGTCCGTGTCCGATGCGGGCGCGTGGCCCGCCGCCCAGTGGAACGCCATAAACGGCGACGGCCCGCAGGATACCCGCAGGCCGTCGCCACGTCGTGGACTCCACAACCGTCGACCGCCCGGTTGTGGCTGGCGACCTTACTGTCGGGTGCCCGACTCCAGCGCCGCGCCCACTTGAATGCGGCGCGGCGTGGTTTCCGGACGCTTGGGAATGCTGATCTCCAGCACGCCGTTGTGACCGGTGGCAGTCACGCCGTCCGCATCGGCGCTGTCGGGCAGTGTGAACCGGCGATGGAAGCGTCCGGTGCTGCGCTCGACCCGCGAGAAACGCACTTCGCCGGCCTCGCCGTCGGCTGCTTCACCGGCCAGCGGCTTTCGCTCGCCCTTGAGGCTGAGCACGCCCTTGTCCATCCAGACTTCGACTTCGGCCGGATCGATCCCCGGCAGGTCGGCCAGGATCACGAACCTGTCACGATCCTCCCGGATGTCGACGCGGGGCGTCCACTGGCTGGTGACAACCGAGGAGCTGTCCGTTGCATCGCCGTTGACGAAGTGGGTCAGCAGCTGGCGCATCTCGTCGTGCAGGCTGGCACGCTCGGGGCGGGCGGACTGGCGGACGAGGGGGCGCAAGGCTTCGTTACGCATATGAGTCACTCCATGGCAGGGGCGGCGCGAGGCCGCGATGGCCGGGATCTGGGCGCCCCGCGTCAACTTTCAAGCGGTCTGCAGGCACGACCGGATAGACTCCGTTCACCCTCACGCGCGAGCACGCCCATGGTCATCCAGATCGGCGACACCATTCCCGAAGTCACTCTCAAGCACATCCACGACGGCGTGCGCGTCGTCGACACGCCGACGCTGTTCACCGGCAAGCAGGTCGTGTTGTTTGCGGTGCCCGGCGCGTTCACGCCAACCTGCTCGGAGCATCATCTGCCCGGCTTCGTCGAACACTTTGCGGCGTTCCGCAAGCGCGGTATCGACGTGATCTGCATCGCCGTCAACGACCCCTTCGTTATGCAGGCCTGGGGCGAGAGCGTCGGCGTGCCGGAAGGCCTGCAGATGGTGTCCGACGGCAACGGCGACCTGGTCAAGGCGATGGGCCTGGAAATGGACGCCAGCGCCTACGGTATGGGCCTGCGCGCGAAGCGCTTCGCACTGTATGCGGACGATGGTGTGGTGAAGCAGCTGTTCGTCGAAGCGCCGGGCGAGTTCAAGGTGTCGTCGGCCGAGCATGTGTTGGCGCATCTGGACTGACGATTTGCGCTTTGAAGTTCGCGCTCGCTGAAGATCGAGTTTCCGGAAGTCGGATTGCAGCGCTGAAGTCGCTGGGCCCCGGCGTGCGCCGGGGCGACGGCAGTTGTCACGCGTCTCTTTCAACCGGGGCTACCGGCTCTTCACCGTCATCCGGGCGGCTGGTCATCCAGTGAAGGGAGCGAGGTCCTCCGGACGCGTCCAGCAACGTCTTCTGAAGCCCGGAATCGTTTTTCAGGATCATCCCCAGCGTCGCCCCAGCGCACGCTGTGGCCCATTTTGATCTGGCTAGCTCAGAGCCAAATGGATCACGTCCTCCGATGATGGGCGCTTCGAGCGAACACGCGCCAGATTGCCCCTCACTCCGCGACCCGGAACGCCACACTCCGCCACGCGCCATCATCCGCAAGCGCCGTCAGCGTATGCGCGCCCGGCATGTCGAACTCGTGCCGCAGCCATTGCGTGCCACGCGTCTCGCCGATCCAGCGTCCGTCGAGCAGCCACTGCACGCGCCCCTCGCTGCCGAGCGCGCGCAACTGCAGGCGCACGCCATGGGTACTGTTCGGTGGTCGCGCCAACAGCGTGCCGGGGGTCAGACCTTCGATGTGCAGCGCTTCCGACGCGTCACGTCCGTCGGGGACGCAGTCGGGTGCCAGCGCAGGCAGTCTGGACGCCTGGCGCGCGGTGGCCGGTAGCCATGGCGCAACCAGCGCTGGCCATCGGGCGACCTCGGCGCTGCGTCGCAGGTGCGGTGCGCTGCAGTCCGCCGACAGACGCAGCCCACTGCCCGCATCGACATCGAAGCGCACGATGCCTGCGCCCCAGCGGTTTGCATCCCGCTCCGCCAGCGTCGGCGGCACATTGCCGTCGAGCGTCCAAGCATCACGTCGGCGTTGGCAGAGCGCATCGGTCTGCATATCCGCAGCGGTGCCGAGCGGCCAGCAGATCTCGACTTCGCGCACGTTGCCCGGTGGCGGCGCGCGCACGGCATCGCTGCGGTCGCGCGGCAGGCTGTCGACGGTCTCGAACAGCAGCGGCAATGCGGTCACTGCGCCGTACTGGCCCGGCAGCGGCGTGCCATCGGGCCGCCCCACCCATACGCCGACCGTGTAGCGGTGTGTGCCGCCGATCGCCCAGGCATCGCGGTAGCCGTAGCTGGTGCCGGTCTTCCACGACACACGCGGACGCCCGCCGGTATCGAAGGTGTCGGCGCGCTCGCCCGGGCGCGGATTCGATTCGAGGATCTCGCGCACGATCCACGCTGCGCCCGGTGACATCAGACGTCGCTCGACCAGCGGCGCGTCCGGCGTCAGGCGCACGCGCGCCGCGATTCCCTCACGATGCAGCGCCGCATGCGCACCGACGAGCTGCTCCAGTGTCGCCCCGGTGCCGCCGAGAATCAGCGAGAGGTTCGGTGCCGCGCCGCGCGGGAAACGCAGCGTGACGCCCGCGTTCTCCAGCCTTGCCGCGAATCGTGCGGGGCCGACGCGGTCGAGCAGGTCGACGGCCGGCACGTTGAGCGACAGCCGCAACGCCTCGTCGGCCGCGATCGGCCCGTTGAACGCGGCATCGAAATTACCGGGGCGATACCCATCGAATGACTGAGGCGCATCGCTCAGCAGGCTGCCGGAATGGATCAGGCCGTCATCGAGCGCCATGCCATAGAGGAACGGCTTGAGCGTGGAACCCGGCGATCGCCACGCGCGGACCATGTCGACGTGCCCGAGACGCGCGCGATCGCCGAACGCGACCGAACCGACATAGGCCTGCGCCTCCAGCGTGCGGTTGTCGACCACCAGCAACGCGGCCGAGGTGCGCTCGGGCAGCTGCGAGAAGTAACTCGAGACGCGTTGTTCCAGCACGCGCTGCAGACCGATGTCGATCGTCGACACGATGCGCGCCTGCCGGGGCGCCGATTCGCGCAGACGCTGCGCGAGCAGCGCGGCGTGCATGGGCTGGCGCAGGCTGCGCGCGACGACCGCTTCCACCTTGGCATCGTGGACATCGGCGCGCGCCCACACGTCCAGCGTCGCCATGCGCTCGAGCACCTTGTCGCGCGCCGCGCGTGCGGCCTCGGGTTCGCGGTCCGGGCGCAGCCGGCTGGGCGCCTGCGGCAACACCGCGAGCAGCGCGGCTTCTGCATGCGAGAGCTCCGCGGCCGACTTGCCGAGATAGGCCCAGCTCGCCGCCTCGACGCCTTCGATCGTGCCGCCGAACGGCGCACGCGTCAGATACAACGCGAGGATCTCGTCCTTGGACAGATGCACTTCCAGCTGCACCGCGCGCAGCATCTGCACCAGCTTGCCGCCGACGGTACGTCCACGCGGCGTTGGATCGAGAATGCGCGCGACCTGCATCGTCAGCGTCGAACCGCCTGAGACGATGCGCCCGCCGCGCATCCACTGGCCGCCCGCCCGCGCGAGCGCCCAGGGATTGATGCCCGGGTGCCGGCGGAACCAGCGGTCTTCGTAGCCGAGCAGCGCCTGCAGATACAGCGGCGACACCGTGTCGGGCGAGGCCGGATGTCGCCACACGCCGTCGGCATCGGCGAACGCGCGCAGCGGCGTGCCGTCGCGCGCGACCACGACGACACTGGTGTCGGCACGTGTCGGCAGTTGCGGCGGGAATGCGAGGTCGAGTGCCAGCAGCGTCAGCAGCAGTGCGGCCGTGCCCCAGCGCAACCATGGCGCGACGCCGCGCCACACTTGCCCTGCCCGGTTGCGCCGTTTCGCACCTGCGTCAATCAAGGCGCTGGATTCCCGCCTACGCGGGAATGACGGCGGAGAGGACACGCATCTCCACCGTCAGGTGTCCGGGGAATCCAGCTCCGGTGCAGCTGTCGACTGCCCCACTCACGGCTGCACCACCGTGATCCGCGCCGGCACCGAGGTGCCCACGCCGCGCAACTGCGGCCGGTACATGTCCTCGACCAGCGGGGGCGGCGCGGTGTACGTGCCCGGGCTCACCGCACGTACGAGGTAGAACACGCGCGCGGTGCGGCCGCTGGCGAGCTTGAGCGCGGCGACGTAGCGGTCGTCGCGATACTCCTCGTGCTGCACCGTCGCCGCGCTGCCGCGTTCGGTGATCCGGATGCCGTCGACCACCACGTCCGCCCACTGCTTGGCATCGCCCAGGTTGAAGTTCTCGACCTCCAGGCCCGCCGGCAACAGATCCGTCAGCAAGGCATCGGGCGTGGCGCGATCAGCGACGACGGAAATCGCGACGATCAGCGCCTCGCCCTCCTTCAGCGGTCCCGGAGTCCATGGCTTGCCGTCGGTGCCGTAGAGCTTGCGCTCGACCTTGAGTACGCTGGCATCGGCAGCCGGCGCCTGCCGCGGCACGCCGGCGACGTCGATGCTGGCGTACAGCGGCGGCTCGCCCTGCGGAGTGAAGCGCACCCCCCGGCGCAGGCCGGCCTCGTCGTAGGCACGGCCGACGATCGTCGCGGGCGCCACGGCCTCGTCCACGTCGCCTTCGCGCAGGGTGCCGCCGACACGCTTGCGCTGGTCGGATGAGAGCGCGCGGCCGAGTCGCGCGAGCGCGATCTGCTCCTGCGTGCTGAGGTACATCCATCCGCGGTTGCGACGCACATCGACCTCGCGCCCGATATCGACCGCGCGCGCGTCGAACGCGGGCTTGGCGACGCCGCGCTCGTGGGTCAGCGCGATCATCAGCGAGGCGTCGCGCAATGGCGTGCCGTAGTCCCACAGATACCCAGGCCGGTCACCACTGAAATCGAACCCCGCCTGCACCGCCCGCTCGCCACGCGCCTTGTCGCCCTGCAGTGACAGTGCAAGGCCCAGATGCACCAGCGGCAGGCCGCTGAGCGTGCGGCCGCGGTCGTTGTCGTAGAGCGCGCGCAGCGTGCCCAGCGGTGCACGATTCACCCGGGCGAGCACGTAACCGGCATAGGCGCGGTAGGCGAAACGCAGGTGTTCGCGATGGTCCTGTCCGTAGAACTCGTTGCCGCCCGAGAGTAGATCCTCGCCGAGTCGCTCGAGCGATTTCTGCAGCACCGCCTCCGGCACCGCGAAGCCGGCATCGCGCGCATCGAGCAGGAACTCGACGATGTACGGCGTGAGCATCGGATTGACGTAGCCGTCGCTGCCCCACATCGAGAAGTGCCCGGTGCTGACCTGCATCGATGCGAGGCGTCCGAACGCGGCTTCGACGAACTGCCGGCGCTTGGCCGCATCCACGCCCTGGATGCCGAGCATCGACACCGTGGCATCGTCGAGCTGTAGTGCCGCATAGCCGCGACTCGTGGTCTGCTCGGCGCATCCGTAGGGATACGACAGCGCGCCGGTGATCGCGGCCGCGAACGGAATCGGCGGCAGCGCGCTGACGGTGAACCGCGCGTTGACCGAACCGGCCATCAGCCCGTCCATCAGCGTGGTGTCGAGCGTCACCGGCGTGGCGCCGTCCAGCACGCGGGTGCTCGAACGCAGCACCGCCGGCCAGGCTGCACGCACCGGCAAATCGTAGCTGCGGTCCACGCGCACGTCCGTGCCCGTTACACGCACGCGCACCTTGGCCACGGTGTAGCCTTCCTGCGCGGTCAGCGGGAAGCTCAACGTCGTTTTGCCCTCGGCTGCGAGGTCCACCTTGCGCCGGCCCTCACCGATCGCGAGCGGGCCGATGCCATCGACCTGCACGTCGAAACTGCCGGCGCGCCCGCTGAAATTGCTCAGATCCAGTGTCACGGTGCTGGTGTCGCCAGGTGCCATGACCCGCGGCATGCTCGCCTCGGCGACCAACGGCGCGCGCACGACGGTCTCGACATCGCGACTGCCGTAGCGGTCCGCGGACCACACCAGCGCGGACACCCGCAGCGTGCCGTTGAAATCCGGCAGCTGCAGCGGCACGCGGGCGTTGCCACGCGCATCGAGCTTCACCGGCCCCGCGAACAGATCCACCGTCTGCACGCGCGCGGTCGGCCGCCGCGCCTGCGGCAGCGCGGCCAACGGCGCATCGCCGCCGAAACGCAGGCGCGCGGTGCCACCTTCGAAACTCTCGATGACCCGGCCGTAGAGATCGAAGGCATCCACGCCGAACCGGCGCTGCGCGAAGAAGTGCGTCCACGCATCGGGCACCGGGAAGCGGGTGATGTTGAGGATGCCGACATCAACCGCCGATACCGTGACCCATGCGTCCTGCCCGGCCAGCTGCGGCGCGCTGACGGTGACCTGCATCGGGACTTCGGGGCGCGTGAGTTCCGGCGCCTTCAGGCCGACGGCGATGCGTCGTTCGCGACGTTCCATCGGCACATGCGCCACGCCGACCGCGCGCGCCGGCGTCACCGTACTGGTCGCGCTGCCGCCGCGGAACACCAGCGCGGTCACGTAGACGTCGTGGCGCTCCCAGTCCTCGGTGACCGGGATGTCGAAGGTGCTACCCGGCTTGGCGTCGATCTCGTGCAGGTAGAGCATGCGGTCGCTTTCGACCATCAGCAGGCCCTTGCCCGGATGCGGCGGCGTCACCGTCACGCGCATCGTGTCGCCGGCGCGATAGCCCGCCTTGTCGAGCGCGACCTTGACCTTGTCCGGGCGCGCGTCGAGGCCGCGGTTGCCGTCGTCCCAGCTCCAGCCGGCGCGGAACGGATAGCGCGAGATCAGTTTCGTCGCCGGGTCTTCTACATCGATGCGGTACTCGCCCCATTCCACCGGGAAATCGAAACGCGTGGCATCGCTGCCGGCATCGAGCGTGCGCGTCTCGACGGTCTCGAAGCGACGGGTGAACTCATAGCGCCAGCCGGCGTCGTCATTGCGCCAGTGGTAATCGCGATGTTCGCGGATCAACGACACCTTGAGCCCCGCCTGCGGCCGCGTCTTGCCATCGGCGCCCACCCGGGTCAGCTCGAAGCGCGCGTTGGTGTTGGGGTCGGCGCCATCGCCGGGTTCGAACAGCGGGCGCACGCCGACCAGCGCGTCGGCCGGCCACAGCACGCGCTTGAGCGTGCGGTTGACGCTGCGGCCACCGGTCTCGTACAGGCTGCCGGACACGATCGCGGCGATCGGCGTCGTGGGCCTCGCTTCTTCCGGCAACGGAATGTCCGTCGTCAGGCGACCCAGCACATCGAATGTGCCTTCAAAGACATCCTTGGCCTCGCGCGGCAGGTCGACAGTCGCATCGCCGAATACGAAACCGGGCAGGCCTTCGACCGGCGAGCGCTCCACGGCCAGCGCCAGGCGCGCGGTGAACCGGTTGCCGCTGGCCGGCGCGCCGTAGAGATAGGCGCCGGTCGCCTGCAGCTTCAGGGGCTCGCCCGGTCGCAATGTTGCCTGGGCATCGAGATCGAGCTTCATGCGCTCGGGCAGGAACTCCTCGATGCGCAGCGTCATGCCCTGTACCGCTTCGCGCGCGGCGGGATCGGTACGGAACTCGACACGCCAGCTGCCGGTGGGTGCGTCGACCGGAATCTCGCGCTCGAACCGGAAGTACCCGCTCTCGCCCGGCTCGACACGAGTTTCGAAGAAGGTCTTGCCATCGGGCTGGCGCAGGCGCGCGAACAGCGACTGCGAACGGCCGTCCTTCGCCGCGACTGGACGTCCGTCCTGGTCCCGCAGCAACGCCGACACGCGCACGGTTTCGCCGGGGCGATACAGATCGCGGCCGGACCACGCGAACACGTCGAACCAGGCCTGCTCGCGGCCGCTGACGGCGAATTCCGACAGATCCAGCGCGGGCTGGTTGAATGGCAGCAAGGACACATCGCTGCCGCGGCTGGCGACCAGCACATGGCCCGCATCCAGCGTGTAGTCGAGCATCGCATTGCCCTTGGCATCGGTGCTCGCGCGGTAGACCGTCGCGCCCTTGGCATCGAGCACCTTTAGCTCGGCGCTGCCGATTGGCGCGCCGTTGTGCAGCGACGCGGTATGCACGAACAGCTTTTCGCCATACGCGCGGGCATGCAGGCCGATGTCGCTGACCGTGAAGAACGCGGTCTCGTACTGGTCGGCGAACGCGCCGGCGCGCTTCATCACGGCAAAATACAGACCCGGCTGCTGCAGCTCGCGGATCTCCTGCAATGGCAAATAGGTCAGCACGCGCTCGTTGCGCGCGCCGTCGATGGCGAAACGGTTGACGTACACCGGCGTGGCCAGCTTCGACAGCGGCGTATTCTCGCCCCAGCGGTTCTCGAGTTCCCAGCTCCCGCGGCGGCCGCCGCGCTGGTACTGGGTGAGGAACGCGGGCAGCGATTCGTCATCGACGCGCAGGAACTCGACATCGACCTCGGCGACGTTGATCGACACGATCGGCAGGCCGCGCGATTCCTTCGCCGGCAATACGCTGCCCTGTGAGGCGAAACCCACCACCGGTTCCAGCTCGCCGGTGAAGACTTTGCGTTCGAGATCGGCGCCGAGCGTGTCGCCGCCAGCCGATGCGAGCTTGCCGGACAGGCGCACGGTGTAGTCGCGGTTCGCCTCGACATGCGGAAAGCGCAGAATCCTGGCGTCGTCATCGAGCGTCCAGCTGCCCTCGCGCGCAGCGCCGTCGGCGAAGGTCACCAGCGCATCGAAATCCTGCGTGCCGACCAGCGGCTCGGAGAACTCGAGCGCCAGCGCGAGTGCGCCTTCGCGCTGGTCGGGGAACGCGCGCACCAGACCGAAGCCTTCGATCGTTTCGCGATCGGTCTGGATCGCCTCACCGCTGATGCTGGGCGTCTGGCCGGCTGTCTCGCGTTTGCACGCCGCCAGCCCGCACACGAGGAGCAGGACCATCAGGCCTGCGAGCAAATGACACATGCGCAGCGATGCGCGCTCGGTTCCGAAGGACATCCGCTGTGCTCCGCTGGTTGTTGGTCGTGAGTATAGGCTCGTCGTGTGGCGTTCCGGCGGCGGGTGACCGGCGGTTTGCGTGGCGCGTTGGCGCGTGCATGCGTCAGGGTTTGGACGCATCGGAGTGGAACAGCGTGCTGTGGTTGTCTTCGACAATCGAGCCCGCAAGCCCTTGCCCTCCAACCGCCTCCAGAAGAAAGCGGCTCGGATGTTTGCACGGTCTTTCGCGTGCTCGCGACCGCAGGTAGAGAAGCATCCGCATACAAAAAAGGGCCGGCACTGCCGGCCCTTTTCGGTCAATCGAAACGCATCAGGCGTCAGGCGACGCGCTCGGTGCATCCGTCGTCGGCGTCTCGCCCGGCGGCAGTGCATCGATGTCGTCATCGCTGCTGTCGACGATCGAGCCGTCCACGCGCTCGATGCCCTGCAGGCGCTCGTCCTTGGACACGCGCATCAGGGTCACGCCCTGGGTGTTGCGGCCCACGCGCGCGATCTCCGAGGCGCGGGTACGCACGAGGGTGCCGCCGTTGGAGATCAGCAGCACTTCGTCGTGGTTACGCAGCAGCACCGCGCCGACCAGGGGCCCGTTGCGTTCGGTGGTCTGGATACCGATGACGCCCTGCGTGCCACGCCCCTTGCGCGGGTATTCCGACAATGGCGTGCGCTTGCCGTAGCCGTTCTCGGTCGCGGTGAGGATGTAGGGAATGTCATCCCCGGCGCCGATTTCGACCGCGACATCGCCGGCCGTCTCGACGCTGGCATCCTCGCCGTTCTCGTCAGACTCGTCCTCAAGACCACCCGCGGGCTCGGACACGATCAAACTCACCACCTGCTCGCCCTTCGTCAGGCGGATACCGCGCACGCCGCCCGCGGTACGGCCCATCGAACGCACGCGGTCCTCACCGAAGCGCACCGTCTTGCCGTTGGATGCGAACAGCAGCACGTCCTTGTCGCCATCGGTCAGCGCCACGCCGATCAGCGCATCGCCCTCGTCGAGACGGATCGCGATCTTGCCGCGCGCCAGGCGATAGGCGAACTCGGTGAGTGGCGTCTTCTTGACCGTGCCTGCGCGGGTGGCGAAGAACACGAACTGGTCGGCGGCGTATTCGCGCACCGGCACGACGGCCTGCACTTTCTCGTGGGCTTCCAGCGGAATCCAGTTGATGATCGGCCGGCCGCGCGCATTCGGGCCAGCATCGGGCAACTGGTGCACCGGCAGCCAGAACACGCGGCCGGCGCTGGTGAAGGTCAGCAGCGTGTCGTGCGTGTTGACCAGCCACAGCTGCTCGATGAAATCCTCGTCCTTCGTCGCGGCCGCGTTGCGGCCTCGGCCACCCCGCTTCTGTGCGCGATAGGCGCTGACCGGCTGGCGCTTGGCGTAGCCGGAGTGCGACAGCGTCACCACCACGTCCTCGGGCGCGATGAGATCGAGGATGTCGAGATCCTCCTCGCTGGCACGGATTTCGCTGCGACGCGCATCGCCGAATTCTTCCTTGACGTTGCGCAGTTCGGTGCGGATGACGTCCAGCAACACGTCCGGGTTTTCGAGGATTTCGATGAGGCCACGGATCGCCTCCAGCAGCACCTTGTATTCGTCGGTGAGGCGGTCCTGCTCGAGACCGGTCAGGCGATGCAGGCGCATCTCGAGGATCTGCTGCGCCTGGACATCGGTCAGCTGGTAGTGGCCGTCGATGAGGCCGACGCCATCGGGCAGGTCTTCCGGCCGCGAAGCCTCGGCACCGGCCGCGCCGAGCAGTGCGCCGACCAGGCCCGCTTCCCAGCGCCGGGCGAGCATCCGCTCCTTGGCGACCTGCGGATTCTCGGACGTCTTGATCAGCTCGATCATCTCGTCGATGTTCGCGAGCGCAACCGTCAGACCTTCAAGGATGTGCGCGCGGTTGCGCGCCTTGCGCAGTTCGAAGATCGTCCGGCGCGTGACCACTTCGCGGCGGTGACGGACGAAGGCTTCGAGGATCTGCTTGAGGTTCAGCAGCTGCGGGCGGCCGTCCACCAGCGCCACCATGTTGATGCCGAACACCGACTCCATCTGCGTCTGCGAATAGAGGTTGTTGAGCACCACGTCGGCCGAGTCACCGCGCTTGATCTCGATGTAGATGCGCATGCCGTCCTTGTCGGACTCGTCGCGCAGTTCGCTGATGCCTTCGAGCTTCTTTTCCTTCACCAGCTCGGCGATCTTCTCGATCAGCCGCGACTTGTTGACCTGGTACGGAATCTCGGTGACCGCGATCGCCTCGCGGCCGTTGTCAGCGACTTCGATCTCGGCGCGCGCACGCATGCGCACACGACCACGACCGGTGCGGTACGCCAGATGGATGCCACCGACGCCGTTGATGATGCCCGCGGTCGGGAAATCGGGCCCGGGGATGTACTCCATCAGCCCGTCGATATCAATTTCGGGATTGTCGATCAACGCAATCAGCGCATCGATGACCTCGCCCAGATTGTGCGGCGGGATGTTGGTCGCCATGCCGACCGCGATACCGGCCGAACCGTTGACCAGCAGGTTCGGGAACCGGGTCGGCATGACCGTCGGCTCGCTTTCCTTCTCGTCGTAGTTGAGCTGGAAATTGACCGTTTCCTTGTCGATGTCGGCCATCAGCTCGTGGCTGAGGCGCGCCATGCGGGACTCGGTGTAACGCATCGCCGCGGCGGAATCGCCGTCGACCGAACCGAAGTTGCCCTGGCCGTCGACCAGCATGTAGCGCAGCGAGAACGGCTGGGCCATGCGCACCAGGGTGTCGTACACCGACTGGTCGCCATGCGGGTGGTACTTACCGATGACGTCACCGACGATACGCGCCGACTTGAAGTACGCCTTGTTGCTGTGCGCGCCGAGCTCGTGCATCGCGAACAGCACGCGGCGATGAACCGGCTTGAGGCCATCGCGGACGTCGGGGAGTGCGCGCCCCACGATCACGCTCATCGCGTAATCGAGGTAGCTGCGGCGCATCTCGTCTTCGAGGTTGACGGGGATGATTTCTTTCGCGGAATCGACCATCTAGAGGGTTTGCATCCTGTCTACGCGGTCCGGATTTCCGGCGCTGGGCGCAAGGCACCAACGCGGCGCGTACCGGCCGCCGGCAACGCGATCAAAACGACAGGAAATCTTAGCACAAAAGCGACCCTCACAGGCCGCCTTTCCGACGCAAAAACAATCACTTAAGCGATCTGCGCCACCGTATTTCCGGCGAACACCGCGCAAACGACGCATCGCGCGCTTGCACGTGCCTAACGAGCTATCGGAATCAGCCTTGAAACAGCGCCCGCATCGATGCTGCCGTCGGCTGCTCGACGACGCCCTGCTCCGTCACGATCGCGTCGATCAACTCGCCTGGTGTCACGTCGAACACCGGGTTCCATGCCTGGATGCCTTCCGCCACGGTGCGTGTGCCGCCGATGCCGAACAGCTCGCCCGGATCGCGCTGCTCGATCTCAATCAGATCGCCCGATTCGGTATCCATGTCGACGGTCGACGACGGCGCGACGACCATGAATTTCACCCCGTGATGGCGTGCGGCGATCGCCAGCTGGTAGGTGCCGATCTTGTTGGCGGTATCGCCGTTCGCGCAGATGCGATCCGCGCCGACGACGATCCACTGCACTGCGCCGGTCTTCATCAGGTGCGCGGCCGCGGAATCGGCGATCAGCGTGGCGTCAATGCCGTCCTGCTGCAGCTCCCACACCGTCAGACGCGCACCCTGCAGCCACGGCCGCGTCTCGCCCGCGAACACCTTGCCGATGCGTCCTTGCGCCATGCCGGCGCGGATCACGCCCAGCGCGGTGCCGAAGCCTGCCGTCGCCAGCGAGCCGGTATTGCAGTGGGTCATGACGCCACTGCCGGGCGCGATCAGTTCCGCGCCGAGCGCGCCCATGTGACGGTTGGCGGCGAGATCCTCTTCGGCGATCGCCTGTGCCTCGCGCTCCAGTACCTCACGCCAGTCGGCGCCCGATGTCGCCAGCACACGCCGCATCCGCGCCAGCGCCCAGGCGAGATTCACCGCGGTCGGCCGCGCGGCATTGAGCCGCTGCAATGCCGGCTCGAGCTTCATCAGCGCTGCCGCGCCGTCATCGGCCTCGATCTCGCGCGCACCCAGCACCGCGCCCCATGCCGCCGCGATGCCGATCGCCGGCGCACCGCGCACAGTCAGCTCGTGGATCGCCAGCGCGACCTGGTCGCTGGTGGTGCAGGACACGTGCTCGACCACGAAAGGCAACTTGCGCTGGTCGAGCAGCTCGAGCGTGTCGCCGGTCCAGAGGATCGGGCGGATGTGGTCGTAGCGGTCGAAATCGAGGGGGGATGTGTTCATGGGGAGATTGTAAATCGGGGATGTTGGATTGCTGTTGTTGAGATTGGCGTGGCCTCCTGCACTTAAGGCTGCTTGCGCGCGATTCGCTGCTTTTACGCGCGCTCGTCAAAGAGGCTTACGGCCAGCTTGCAGAATCCGTGATTCCCACGGCTTTCAACAGACGTACGTCTGGTCAGGCGGGAATCCATCTTGATCTTGTTTTTGGTTTCAGACTCGGCTCTCGCTCCGCTTTGGCTTTGGCTTTGGCTTTGGCTTTGGCTTTGGCTTTGGCTTTCAGCTCTTGATCTGAAATCGAGCCGTAAAGCGAGCCGAGCACCGGAGCCTGGCGTGGCCGAAGAGCAGCCCATGTCTGAGCGCAGCGAGTTTGGGCTGCGTGCCACGTCAGGCGAGGAGCACAGGGCACCGATGCGGCTTCATCGCATCGGCTCGCGTCCGGCGAAGGGACCTTTTGGTTCCTTTTGGGTCCATCCAAAAGGGACTCGCACGCGCAGCGGGC
>NZ_JAVDWO010000019.1:0-66435 GCF_031457535.1 Luteimonas terrae | reverse complement strand
GCAAGTGCAGGGCTTTCGCCCGCTGCGCGTGCGAGTCCCTTTTGGATGGACCCAAAAGGAACCAAAAGGTCCCTTCGCCGGACGCGATCCGCCGCGATACAGCCGCGGCGGTCCCCTGCGCTTCTCGGACGACGGGGCACGCAGCCCAAACTCGCTATGCTCAGACATGGGCTGCTCTTCGACCCCGCTGCCCTGCGATGCTCGGCTCGCTCTACGGCTCGATTCAAGTCAAAGGCTGAAAGCCAAAGCCAAAGCCAAAGCCAAAGCCAAAGCCAAAGCCAAAGGCAAAGGCAAAGGCAAAGACAAAGCCAAAGGCAAAGACAAAGGCAAAGGCAAAGCCCAAGGCAAAGCCCAAGCCCAAACCAAAGCGAAGCCAAGCCAAGCCAGAAAAACGGGGCCGATAACCGAGGCCGAAAGTGCAGCACTGGTGACGATCGTGAACACGCTCGTCCGACCGCGGCGCGCTTGAGGCAAGCGCGTCGTCGCTGACCGCAACCGGTCTGGCGCGCGCAAGAAAAAAGCCGCGCAATTGCGCGGCTTTTTCAAGCAGAGCGAACCGTCAGCGCTGCGCGATCGCAGGCCGCAGGTCACGCCTCAGCCAATCGTCGACCAGCTGCTTCTCGTAACGCAATGCATCGCTGTTCATCGCGCTGCCGGCGCGGCTGAGGAAGCCCATGTCGCGCAGCTCGCGGGGGCCTTCGGCGATCACGGTGCCGTTGGCATCGCGCAGCACGAAGTCGAGATCGATCCGCGGCGGGTAGTGGTCCTTGATGATCCGCACATGGTCCATGCGCGGTCCATTCCACGGCTCGTACATGCCGGCCCGGCGGATGTCGCGGATGGTCACGTCGAGCGTGCTGCCGGCCGGCAGTTCGCGTTCCGCGCGCTGACGCACGTAGCGCGCGATCTGCTCGACCCAGTCGCCGCGGCGCGCTTCCCAGCGGTTGCCGCTGAGGCGGATATCCGAAAACGCCTCCGGGTCTGTCCATTGCACGGCGACCGGGCTGTCCCCGGTGAGGCTGTGTGGCAGTTCCGGATCGGTGACATCGTTGCCGGCAAGCGCCGGCATCGCAAGGGCGCTGAGCGCGGCGGCGAGCAGCAGGGGCAGGGATCGGCGATTCATTGCAGGTACTCCCGACTGCGCAGGCAATGTGCGCAGGATGTAGGACTGGAACTCGATCATGCGCCGGGCGGGCTTAACCGGCAATCAAAGGGGCCTGGCGGTTCAGTCGACAAGAAAAGCATGCGCGCGACGTTGGAATGTCCGGAGCGACACCCGCGCGGCCGCCAGGTAAGCGCAGATGAGCAGGACCCAGCCGGCACTCCATGCCGGCAGGGACGCGCCGATCGGAATCCGCAGCATGACGATCATCAGCGTCGAGGCTGTCGCCAGCAGCAGCGGCAGCATCACCAGGCCCATGCGGAGGGTGCCAAGACCGGTGCCGGCAAGCGCCACCAGGCACATCAGCCAACTGCCTGCCGCGGCCCCAGCCAGCATCAGCACTATCAGAGCCAACTGCTGCGAGGGGGCGTCGATGACCCATGCCAGCAGCAGCGCCGCCGCCAGCGCGACTCCCATTAACTGGCCGATCCTGCGCAGCACACCACGCTGCAGCAACCTTCGGGCCCGGGCCGGATCTCCGAGGCCCGGCAGCAAAGCGAGTTCCACGAACTCACCCGACTGCCGCTGCCGGCGACGGTCCAGACGCAGCGCGAGGGTCCAGCCGCCCCCGAGCAGTCCGATCAGGCCGCCGAGCAGCAATGCGTCCCGCAGGAACGCGGATTCGCCCGGGAACGGGGTCAGAAGTACCGCAGTGATGGCCAGCGCAACGAGCGCCCACTCCTTGACCGCCTGACGCGGCGTGACCTGTCCCATCGGTCCAGCGAGCACTGCGCTGATCGACGCCTGTGGCGAATGGGGGCCTGCCGTGTCGCTGCGGATCACGGGCGCTAGCCAGCCGGAATGCGTCGACAGGCCCGGGTGGTCCGCATCGGTCTGCGTTGCGCCGTAGCCCATCGCGTTCATCGGATCGAACAGCACCATTGGCCGCCGCCAGCGCGGAATGGCGCCCGGATCGGTGATCCGCGCAACGCGGCTCCAGTACCACGTCGCCGCCAATGTACCCACCAGTATCAGCAGCGGCAGCGACGACATCGAGAACAGCTCGATCCCGATCGCGCGTTCCGCCCGGACCAGGGTCTCGCGCGGCGTCAGGCCGACCACGCCCGGCGCCACGCACAGAGCGGCTGCGAGCGGCGACGGCATCAGCACGAACAGCAGACCTGCCAGCGCACCGATCGCGGGCGTTCCGAACGCGGGAACCGGCGCAAACCCGGCTGCGAGCAGCAACGTGCCCGGCAGCAGGAGGGTCAGCGCGACGCCGATCGCGACGGCGGTCCGCGTTGCCGCGGCGACGCCCGGCATGCAGCCGTGGGTGGCCTGGCCGCGCAACAGCACAAGCCGTCCGAACAGGCCTGCCCAGAGCGCGAAATTGGCCATGGCCGCGAACATGCCGGTGAGGTTCGAACGGCTTGCAGTGCCGGGCGCCAGGACGGCGAGTGCGCCTGCGGCGAGCAGCAGCGCGGCATACGTGACCAGCAGCCACACCTGGTGCCGGCGCGAGGTGGACACACGCAGCGCGGCGATGGCATCGGCCACGCCGGCGGCGCGGACGCTAGGCACGGCGACGGCATTCATGCCGACACCTCGATGAACAGATCTTCCAGCGGCAGCGCCTCGGCGCGCACGCCCTGTACCGTCACAAGGTCCGGCCAGGGCGCGCCTTCCGGTCGCAGCACCGTGATCGACAGGCCGCCGTAGGGATGCGGACGACGTGAGACTTCGCCGGGCACGTCGTCGCGCAGCTGCGCGGCCACCGCTTCGGGCACGTGCAGGCGCAGGTTGCGTTCCTTGAGACTGTCGAGCTCGCTGTGCAGCAGCAGCTGGCCCTCGTGCAGGAAGGCGACATGCGAAGCGACGCGTTCGAGATCGGACACGATGTGGGTCGAGAACAGCACCGTGGTGCCGGACTCGCCGGCGCGCGAGGCGATCTCGCGCAGCAGTTCGCGGCGGCCGACCGGATCCAGCGCCGAGGCGGGCTCATCGAGCACCAGCAGTTCGGGTTGTGGGGCGAGCGCACGCACGATGGCGACGCGCTGGCGCTCGCCGGGCGAGAGTTTCGCGAGCATACGGCTGCGCGGCAGCTGCCAGCGCTCCAGTGTGGCGTCGACGTAGGCGGCGTCCCAGCGCGGATAGAAACGCCCGACGAAATCCAGCATTTCGCCGACCTGCAGCCACGCCATCGCTTCGGGTTGTTGCGGCACATAGCCGAGCCGCTGCTTGATCGCATCGGTGAGGCGCAGTGCTGGCACGCCCCAGACGGTGGCGCGACCGGTATCGGGCTCGATCAGGCCGAGCATCGCGCGGATCAGCGTGCTCTTGCCTGCGCCGTTGCGGCCGATCAGCCCGAGCACCGCGCCGGGTTCGATCGCCAGCGACACGCCGCGCAGCACGCTGCGGTTGTCGTACTGCTTGATCAGACCGTCGACGGCGAGTGGCGCCGCGGTGTCGAAAGCGGTGTGGGAGCGTTCGAGCATGGCGTTCATTGCGGATCCTCCGTGAGTCGAGTCTTGAGACGGGCAAGCAGGGCGTCGGCCGGCAGTTCGAGTTCGCGCGCCTGGCGCGCCAGTGCATCCAGCGCTGGATCGATCAGGGTCCAGCGCGCGGCGAGGTCGGGCGGCGCGGCGAGGTCGGCGACGACCATGCCCTTGCCGCGCAGCCGCAGCAGCACGCCTTCGGCTTCCAGCTGGCTGTAGGCCTTGGACACGGTCATGGGGTTGATCGCATGCAGCCCCGCGACATCGCGGACCGAGGGCAGGGTGTCCCCGGGTCGCAACACACCACCCGCCACCAGCCGGCGGATCTGGCCGGTGATCTGCCGGTAGAGCGGCTCGGCGGCGCTGGGCTGGATCGAGAGCAGGCTTGCGTCCATGTGTATCAATACAACAATACACTTTGGCTGGTGTCAAGCTTACGAGCCGTCGGAAGTGACATGCTCGAGCTGTGTTCGGGGCCGGGCGAATTCCGGCGTTCCACCTGCCGGCGCTAAGCTTGTCCGCATGCGCAACACCATCTCCCGGGCACTGCTGGGCCTGTCACTGCTGGCGTCGTCGTCGGTGCTGCAGGCCGCCGACACCACCCTCGACACCCTGGCGGCCGCGGCGCCGGCGCTCGATCGCGAGGTGCTGTCGCTCGCACTCGACGCACGCACCTGCGCCAAACGCGCGCACGACGTGGGGCGGCGGCTAGCGGTCATCGACTACTCGCGTCCATCCACCGAAATCCGCATGTGGGTCTTCGATGTCCAAAGCGGGCGCCTGCTGCATGCAGAACACGTCGCGCATGGACGCGGCAGCGGCGACAACCTGCCCACGGTGTTCTCCGATGTCGAAGGCAGCTACCAGTCGAGCCTGGGCCTGTTCTCGACCGCCGAGACCTACACCGGGCAGAACGGCTATTCGCTGCGCATGGACGGCCTAGAACCCGGTATCAACGGCCGTGCGCGCGAGCGGCTGATCGTCATGCACGGTGCCGATTACGTGGACCCGGATCAGGCCCGTCGGCAGGGCCGGCTCGGGCGCAGCTGGGGGTGTCCGGCGGTGCGTGACGAAGTGGCGCAGGCGGTCATCGACGATCTCAAGGATGGGCAACTGCTGTTCGCCTATGCCAACGATCCCGCATGGCGGCGTGATTCGAAGCTGTTGCGCTGCCCGGCACGCTGAACGGGCCGCGCGCGGCTTCACACGGCCGGCGCGCGTGCGCCACGAGCATGCGGCGTCACAAGCCCAAGGAACGACAGCATGCCCGCCCACTGGATCCGCACTGCCCGCGCGCCTGTCTGCGCATTCGCCATGCTGCTGGTCGCAGCGCCCGCGTTCGCGCAGGACGCCCCCGCGGGCGGTGACACCGCGCAGAGCGCCGAAGCGTCCTCGGCATTGACGGTCGAATCGGTCAATGCGGCGGACATGGACGCCGGCGATGCAGCGATGTTGCGTACGCAGGTGCTGCTCGATCGCGTGCACTTCTCGCCCGGCGAGATCGACGCACGCGGCGGTACCAACACCACACGTGCGATCGCCGCGTTCCAGCGCTTTCGCGGCATCGAGGCGAGCGGTGAACTCGATGCGCGCACCTGGGATGCGTTGACCGGCGACGATACGCCCGCGCTGCTCGCGCACACGCTGACGGCCGAAGACGTCGCAGGTCCGTTCGTGCCGGTGCCCGACGACATGATGGCGCAGTCCAAGCAGGAGGCCCTCGGTTTCGAGAACGTCGTCGAAGCACTCGGCGAACGCTTCCATGCATCGCCCGCGCTGCTGCGCCGGCTCAACCCCGGCAGCGACTTCAAGGCCGGGGCGCGCATCGTCGTGCCGAACGTCGCCGAGGCCGCGCCCCTGGCCGAGCCTGCGCGCGTGGTCGTGAGCAAATCGGATTCGGTTGTGCGCCTAGTGGATGCCGGCGGCAAGGTCTATGCCCAGTTTCCGGCGTCGACCGGTACCGAGCACGATCCGCTGCCGATCGGCGAATGGAAGATCGAAGGCGTCGCCACCGATCCCACCTTCCACTACAACCCAGAGTTGTTCTGGGATGCAGATCCGTCGCACGCCAAGGCGGCGTTGCCGGCCGGCCCGAACAATCCGGTCGGCACGGTGTGGATCGATCTGTCGAAGCCGCATTACGGCATCCACGGCACGCCCGAGCCGCAGAACATCGGCAAGACCCAGTCGCACGGCTGCATCCGCATGACCAACTGGAGCGCGCGACGCGTCGCCGATGTGGTCAAGCCGGGCACGGTCGCACTGCTCGAGGAGTAAGCGATGAAACGGCCGGGAATCTGGGTCGCGCTGATTGCGGTGCTGCTGCTGGCCAATGTCGCGTGGTTCTTCTGGCAGGGCGGCCCGCTGTTCGAGCGCGGCGCGAGCGAGACGAATGACGCCGCCGATGTCGCGCCTGCGCAGACAGCTCCTGGCAGTGCGGCCTCCGGTGTCACGTCTCCGCCCGCACCTGCAGGGGTGACCGTGGCGCCGCCGGTAGTACAGCCGACCGCTGCGCCTGTCGTGGACACCACGTCGCCTGAAGGTCTGTTGCTGCCGGTGCAGGGCATCGCCATCGCCGATATCCAAGACACGTTTGGCGATGCACGCGGCAGCGAGCGGCAGCACGAGGCCCTCGACATCATGGCGCCGACCGGCACGCCGGTGATCGCCGTGGCCGACGGGACGATCGAGAAACTGTTCACCAGCGATCGCGGTGGGCTGACGATCTACCAGTTCGAACCCAGCGGGCAGTTCTCGTACTACTATGCCCATTTGCAGGCGTATGCGCCGGGTTTGCGCGAAGGTGCGACGGTAATGCGGGGCGATGTGCTGGGCACCGTCGGCAGCACCGGCAACGCGGATCCCGCGGCGCCGCATCTGCACTTCGCGATCTTCCGGCTGACGCCGGAGAAGCAGTGGTGGACCGGTACGCCGGTCAATCCCTATCCGCTGATGCGTGCAGCGGATGGCGCGGCTGCACCCGCGCAGCCGTAAGCGCCGACGATCACGCAGAAAAGAGGCGGCCATCTGGCCGCCTCTTTCGTATCTGCGCAACCGGCAGCACCGGTCCGCGGAAAGTGCCTGCGCCGTTACGGCATCAGCACCGTATCGATCACGTGGATCACGCCGTTGCTCTGGCGCACGTCGGCCGTGGTCACGCGCGCCACGTCACCCTTGGCGTCGGTCAGCGTGACGGTCTCGCCGTCGAGCTGCGCGGTCAGCTCGGCGCCCTCGACGGTCGTGAGCTTGGCGGTGCCGCCACCGGCCTGGATCTGCTGCACAAGTGTTGCAGCATCGACGTTGCCTGGAACGACGTGGTAGGTCAGCACCTTGGTCAGGTCGGCCTTCATCTCCGGCTTCAGCAGACCGTCGACGGCGCCGGTCGGCAGCTTCTCGAACGCGGCATTGGTCGGCGCGAACACCGTGAACGGGCCCGGGCCCTTCAGCGTGTCGACGAGACCGGCGGCCTGGACCGCGGCCACAAGAGTGGTGTGGTCCTGCGACGTGGCGGCATTGGTGACGATGTCGCGGTCGGCGAACATCGGCGCGCCGCCCACCATCGGATTGTCGTTCTGCGCGGTGGCATCGGCTTCGGCAGACGTCGCGGCGTCCATGGCGGTGGCAGCCGGCGATGCGGTCATCGGGGCTTCGGCCGGAGGCGGTGCAACCGCAGCCGAGGTGTCGGTGGCGGCGTCCTGCTGGCAGGCAGTCAGGGTGGCGATCGAGGCGAGCAGCATCGTGGCAAGCAGAGTGCGCTTCATGGTGTTTTCTCAGAAGTCGTCCGGGGACGGTGAGTGGCCTGACGCACATGCGGCAGGTTCGCTCATCACTACGCACATGGCAGGCCGGCTGGATGCATCACGCCGTTCTTACATTTGCACCGCCCGCTGCGGCGTCTGGGGGGTGCGGTCAGTCCAGCAGCGGTTGCAGCGCCGGCCACACATGGTCGAGCAGTTGCGCCTGCACCGCGGCCGTCGGATGCAGGTTGTCGTCCTGGAAGTTCGCGCGGTCAGTGGCGATCGGCTCGAGCAGGAACGGCAGTAGCGCGGTGTCGAAGGTCTTCGCCAGCAGGCGATAGTTGTCCTCGAAGCCGCGGGTGTAGTCGGCGCCGAGGTTGGGCGGCATGCGCATGCCGACCAGCAGCACCTGCGCGCCGACGTGCTGGGACGCGCCGATCATCCGCGCCAGATTGCGGCGCGCATCGGCCAGCGGCAGGCCGCGGAGGCCGTCGTTGGCACCGAGCGCGATGATCACGATGTCGGGTTGCTCGCGGACCACGGCCTGGACGATCCGGGATGCGCCGCCCGCACTGGTCTCGCCGGAGATGCTCGCATTGACCACGCGCCAGCCGGGGGCATCGCGCTGCAGGCGTTGCTGCAACAACGACACCCAGCCTTCGCCGGCGGACATCCCGTAGCCCGCGGACAAGGAGTCGCCCATGACCAGGATCGTTTTCATCGAATTGACCGGCTCGGCTGTCACAGACGCGGTCTGCGCCTGCGCGGTCAGTGCACACAGCACAAGCAGACAACCGATGGCACATTGCATGGAGGCGCGGAAAGCCCCATACCGGACGCGCTTAATCATTGTTTAAACCCCGTCTTCGAAGATGGCTGCCATTCGCGCAGGCGCACAAAGGAACATCATGGCCGATTCAAACCCAGCGCAGGCTGAAACCCGCCACGCCCTCGTCGTCGAGGGGCTCGGCAAGCGCGTCTCGTTGCCGTCGGGCGAGCTGACGATCCTGCAGGACGTGGGCTTCCGCATCGGCCGGGGCGACACGGTGGCGATCGTCGGGGCGTCGGGTTCCGGCAAGAGCACGCTGTTGTCGCTGCTCGCCGGCCTCGATACGCCGAGCAGCGGTACGGTGGTGCTCGATGGCGCGCCGATCTCGACGCTCGACGAGGACGGCCGCGCGAAGGTGCGCGGCGAGAAGGTCGGCTTCGTGTTCCAGAGCTTCCAGTTGCTGCCGTCGCTGACCGCGCTGGAGAACGTGATGCTGCCGCTGGAGCTGCGCGGCGATCGCGAAGTGGAAGGCCCGGCGCGCGACGTGCTCGCGCGCGTGGGGCTGGGCGAGCGCCTGGGCCATTACCCGCGCCAGCTCTCGGGCGGTGAGCAGCAGCGCGTCGCACTCGCGCGTGCGTTCGTGACCCGGCCGGCGCTGCTGTTCGCCGACGAGCCCACTGGCAATCTCGACACCGCGACCGGCCAGTCGATCATCGAACTGCTGTTCGCGCTCAATGCCGATGCCGGCACCACGCTGGTGCTGGTCACGCACGACGATCACCTGGCGCAGCGCTGCAAACGCCGCCTGCGCATCGACAGCGGGCGGCTGGTCGCCGACGAGGCGATGCCCGCATGAGGACCGCCGCGCTCGCGTGGCGCCAGTTGCGCCGCGATTTCAAGGCCGGCGACATCCGCATCCTGTTCGCCGCGCTGGTGCTCGCGGTCGTCGCGGTGACCGCGGTCGGCTTTGTCACCGATCGCGCGGAGCGCGCGCTGGCGATCGAAGCCAACCGCCTGCTCGGCGGCGACGCGGTGGTACGTGGCGACGCGCCGATCGAAGGCGCGATCCGCGATGCGTCCAACGCGCCGGGCCTCGACGCCGTCGACACGGTCGAACTCGACAGCATGATCCGCGTCGGCGCGGGCGACACCGCGAATCTGCGGCTCGGCGACGTGCGTGCGCTCGGCGACGGCTTCCCGTTGCGCGGCAGCTTCCGCATCGCCGGCGCCGATGGGGTCGAGCGCGATGCCGAGGCCGTGCCGGAGCCCGGCACCGCATGGATGAGCCGCGCCGGCGCCGACACGCTCGGCGCATCGGTCGGCGACACCGTATTTCTCGGCGACCGCAGCTTCCGACTGACCGCTCTGGTGCTGCAGGAACCGGATGCGTCGATCGATTACTTCAATGTCGCGCCGAAGGTGTTCCTGCATCTGTCCGATCTCGAGGCCACCGGCCTGATCCAGCCGGGAAGCCGCATCCGCTATCGCCTGGTGATCGCCGGTGACGCGAATGCGGTCGACGGCTTCGCAACGGCCGCGCGCGCGAATCTCGGCCGCGGCCAGCGCGTGGAAACCATCGGCGATGCGCGCCCGGAAGTGCGCTCCTCGCTCGATCGCGCCGGTCGCTTCCTCGGCCTCGCCGCGCTGGTGTCGGTGATCCTGGCCGCGGTCGCCGTGGCGATGGCCGCGCGCCAGCACTCGGCGCGGCATCTGACCTCCGTTGCGGTGATGCGGTGCATGGGCGCGCAGCAACGCACGCTGGTCGGCATCCATGTCGGCGAACTGCTGCTGCTCGGTGTCATCGCCTGCACGCTCGGCGTCGTCATCGCCTTCGGCCTGCAATGGGGCATCGGTCGCTGGCTGGAATCGTTGCTGGGCCTGTCGATTCCGTCAGCGGGATGGATGCCGGCGCTGCAGGGCTACGGTGTCGGCCTCGTCGTGCTGATGGCCTTCGGTGCGCCGCCGGTGCTCGCGCTGCGCCGTGTGCCGGCCTTGCGCGTACTGCGTCGCGATCTCGGTGGTTTCGAGCCGAGTGCGTGGCTGGTCGGCGGCGCCGGTTTCGTCGGCCTCGCCGCGCTGCTGTGGTGGAAGGCTGGCTCGGCGACGCTGGGCGGCGCGATGCTCGCCGGCATCGCAGCGACCTTTGCGGTGCTCGCATTGCTCGCCTGGGGCCTGATCCTGCTGGTGCGCGCGCTGCGCACGCGGCTGCGCGGCAGCCTGCGCTACGGCCTGGCCAATGTGAGCCGGCGCGCGGGCACCAGCGTCGCCCAGGTCACGGCGCTCGGGCTCGGTCTGATGGCGCTTCTGCTGCTGACTTTTGTCCGCACCGATCTGCTCGACCGCTGGCAGCTGGCGATCGGCCAGGACGCGCCCAACCGCTTCATCATCAACGTGCAGCCCGACCAGCTCGATCCGGTGCGCGCCTTCATCGCCGACCAGGGCGTGGATGCGCCGGTGCTGTTCCCGATGATCCGCGCGCGTCTGGTCGAGCGGAACGGTGAACCCGTGCGCGGCGAGGACTTTGTCGGCCGCAGCGGCGACGAAGCGGAGGACCGTCAGGCGCAACGCCGCGCCGAACGCGAGTTCAATCTGTCGATGCAGAGCGATCTGCGCGACGACAACCGGGTCACCGCCGGCACGTTCTGGGGCGACACGCCGCCGGCCGCGCCGGAGATCTCGGTCGAGGAAGGCTTCGCCAAGGATCTCGGCTGGCAGCTCGGCGACCGCATCGTCTTCGACATCGCCGGCCAGCGGTTCGAAGCGCCAATCACGAGTTTCCGCAGCATCGAGTGGGAGAGTTTCCGGCCGAACTTCTTCGTCGTCGCCTCACCCGGCGCGCTGGATGCGTATCCGGCGAGCCACATCACCGCGGTCCGCGTCCCAAGCGACAAACCACGTTTCACCGCCGACCTGGTGCAGCAGTTCCCGAACCTGTCGGTGGTCGACATCGACGCGGTGCTGACCCAGGTGCGCAGCACCGCCGACCAGGTGTCGACGGTGGTGCAGGTGGTGTTCTGGTTCTCGATCGCGGCCGGCGTGCTGGTGCTGCTCGCGGCGGTCAGCGCCAGCCAGGACGAGCGTCTGCTCGAAGGCGGCGTGATGCGCGTGCTCGGCGGCAAGCGGGCGCAGTTGCGGCTGGCGCAGGCCTCGGAATTCGCGGCCATCGGCCTGCTGTCGGGCCTGGTCGCGGCGATCGCGGCCTCGGTACTGGCCGGCGTGATCGCGGTGCAGGTCTTCGACCTGCCGTGGACGCCGAACTGGGCGCTGGCCGCGGCCGGCGGTGGCATCGGCGTGCTGATGACATTGCTCGCCGGCTTGTGGGCGACGCGCAAGGTGCTGGATGCGCCGCCGTCGGTAACGCTGCGCGCGCTGCAGGAGTGAGTGCTCGACACCGCGCGTGAGGGGACACATCGTCCCTCGCGTAGCCGGTGCGCGCGTGACTCATGGGGTGCCTGGTGTCGGTGCGCATACCGCGACGCGCTGACTGCGCTGGTCGATCAGCACGACGCTGTCCTGGAGGGCGTGCGCGCCGACCAGCGCTTCGGGGAAGCGTGTCGAGACCCGCACCTCGAAATCGGATAGCGAGAGTGCCCCGATCCGCAGCGGTCCGCGCAGCCGTGCGCGCCCGCCGTCGATGTCGCCATTGCTGAGCGTCAGGCGGTCCTGGGTCATTGCCGCAGCGTCGGGCATCACGTCGTAGTGCGCCTGCGGCAGCACCAGGGTGACGTTGGCCCCGGTGTCGAGCTGTGCTTCGAGCTGCAGATCGCCGATCGACACCGGAATGCGGAACGGCCGCTCATAGGCGAGTGTGCCGGGCTGGTCGACCGTCAGGCGCTGGACCCGGCTGAAAGACAATCGCCGCCTCGGGTAGTCGATCGCCAGCAGGCCGTCGGCGAAGAATTCGCGCGCAAGGATGCCGTCGAACGTCGCATCCGCGGACTGGCGCGCGTTGTAGTCGCGCGTGATCACGACGACATCCTCGTGGCGCAATGTGCCGAGCGTGAGACTGCGCAGACGGAACGTGTCGGCCTGTGCGGTACTGACGCCGTCGGAATTGGCGGCGCTTCCTTCGCGCGGCAGGCCGAGCGCCTCGGCCAGTCGCGTGTCCGCCCGTGCGACCCCGCTGGCGCCGGTGTCGATCGCGAAACGAAACGGGCCAGCGCCGTCGACCTGCGCCGCGACATAGACGCGTCCGTCGACAAGGTCGAAGGGCACATCGACCAGCGCGTCCGACGCAGACAGCGCCAATGCGCAGGCATCGTGCAGGGGCGCCGCGGCATGCGCGGCGCATGCGCCGAACAGCGCACATACAGCGAATGCGAGATCGCGGGCGTGGCAGAAGCGTCCGGCGCGTGCGGCGGAAGCAGACAGGGTCATGAAGGTGTGCTCGATGGTCGGCCACCGCGTCGCTTGGTGTTCGCGATCGGGCGATCAGAAGATAAAGGCTCTGTCCCGGCCCGCAGGCCGGGCGCGGTGCGCGATCAGCGGACGCGGCGCGCCAGCGCGAAGGCGACGAGATTGCCGATGCCGGTGGCGCCGAGCAGCAATGCGACCACGCCCGGGCTGACTTCGGTCCAGCCGAGCGCTTCGATGCCGGCGAAGCCGAGCGCCAACGCGACGAGGATCGTGCCCCAGCGCAGCGAGGCGTGGCGGCGTCGGCTCTCCTCGCCTTCGAGGATCGAACGCAGCATGTCCTCCGAGCCATTGGCGGCGACCATCTGCCGCCGCGTGCGCGCATCGACGACCGCCTTGATGGAGAGATAGACACAGACGAACAGGGTGATTGGAATCAGGATGGCGAAGTCCATGGGGCGGGTTCCGTTGATTGGGTGCGGGGTTCGAAGACTGGGATGCGGCGAACGCGCAGGCGGTTGCAGTTGGCGTCGCCCGTCCGTGCCCCGGTTGTCTTGCAACCGCCGGCCCGCCCGGCGTATCCCTGTCTGCAATGCCGCCTGACGAACCGACATCCGAGGACGTGAGACGCGCCGACCGCGCGCTGGTCGCCGAGGTGCTGTCCGGCGCGCCGGGTGCGTTCGAGCGTCTGGTGCGATTGCATCAGGGCCTGTGCTGGCACGTGATCGAGCGCATGGTCCGCCACCCGGAAGACACCCGTGAGCTGTGCCAGGAAGCGTTTCTGCGCGTACACCAGGCGTTGCACCAGTACCGGGGCGAGAGCGCACTCAAGTCATGGATCGCGCAGGTCGCGTACTCGGTGGCGAAGCGGCACCTCGAACGCCGGCGTATTCCGCTGGCCGATGTGCCCGATGATGCCGACGGCCTGTCGCTGGCGGAGCGCGTCGCCGACGGCTTCGATCTCGAACAGGCGGCGTCCGACCACGAAATGTCCGCGCGCCTGCATGCCGCGATCGATCGGCTGCCACCGCTGCAACGCACCTTGCTGACGCTCTATCACCTCGACGAACTGCCGATTGGCGAGATCGCCACCATCACCGGGCTCGCCGATGGCACAATCAAAAGCCACCTGTTCCGCAGCCGCAAGCTGTTGAGAGAGTTGCTGGAACCGCGACTGGGAGTCTTCGCCGCATGAACCGGGTACCGGGTCTCGAATCGAATGACGCGCGCTGGCAGGCGCAGGAGCGCGCGCTGACCGGCGTGTCATCGGACGCAGGCGATGCACTTCTGCAGCACGCCCTGCGCACGCTGCCGTCGTCTTTGCCACCCACCGATTTTGCAGCGGGTGTCGCGCACGCCGCCACGCAGGTCAGGGCCAGCAATGCGAAGGCCGATCGCAACGATCAAATCCTCGTGAAAATGCTCGGCGCTGCAATGGCGGGTAGTGCCGTGATCTGTGCGTTCGTATACGGCAATGCAATCGCGACAACCGCCGTGTCACTCCTCGGAGAGAACGCGCTGCAATGGGCAGGCCTAGGAGGGCTGTGCGTCTCCGTTTCAGTTCTGCCATGGGCTGGCGTTCTCGCACATACAAGGCGCGTGGGTCACGGCGGCTGAGGTCAATCAGCAGATTCGCGAGCGGCTCAATGCGGCGCGTATGGGCTTGATTCCCCGCAGGGCACTTGAAGATGCGCTGGTTTCAGGGACATGCTTTCTTCGAGGCCAGGGGCGACGCGATGGCCCACCTCATCCCACACGCACTCCAGTCGCTCCGCGGCGCATCACACGCGCCCGGCATCGCATGTCGGGCGCGCATCGGATTCAGCCGACGATGGTTTCCTCGGCCTCGAACCGCCGCGCGTACTCGCGCTCCTCGCTGACCCGCTGCACGTCTTCGTGTGCGATGTCCGGGCCGCCGTAGACCGCGTAGACGACCTCGTCGTCGCGCTTGCCGATCGCATGCAGGCGATACCGCGACTGGCCGCCGCCGGTGTCGGGCGGATAGCGGTGCGGCGGCTCGGTACCGTCGAGATCGAGCTCGCTGTTGTCGATCGTGCCGCCAACGAACAGGGCATGGATGGGCATGGAGGTCTCCTCTGTGGGGTGCGTGGCCATCGTGCAGACGGTGATGTTGTGGTTTCATCAATCTCGCGTTCGCGTCGCGTGCGGAGCCGGTGCGGCCGGTGAACCGGCGGGGCCGGTAGAATCCACGGCCGTCCCGCCCTGTCCGAGCCGATGTCCGATCCCGCCCTCGACGCCCTGTTCCTGCCGCTCGAACAGCGCCAGCTCGCCTGGCCCGCTGACGGCGCGCTGTTCCTGCGCGCGCGTCCGGGCGTGCCGACGACCGGCGGTCGCTGGCCGGGTTTGGTTTGCGAGCAGAGCTTCAAGCCGCTGCATGCGGCGCTGCAGCGCGCCGGCCTCGACGCGCTGCCCGGCGACAGCGGCAATGCTGCGCTGCCGCGCAAGCCGCTGGTGCTCGTGCTGCCACCGCGCCAGCGCGACGAATCGCGCGCGGTGCTGGCGCGCGCGCTGCAGTCGGTGACGCCGGGCGGATGGGTGCTGGCCAGCGTGTCCAACGATGAAGGTGCGAAGTCCGCGCAGGACGATCTCGCGAAGCTCGCCGGCAACATCGGTGCGCTGTCGAAGCACAAATGCCGCGTGTTCTGGGCGAGGACCGGCGACACCGTGGACACCGCGCTGGTCGAGAGCTGGGCCAGGCTGGACCGTCCGCGCGAGGTGCTCGGCGGCCGGTTCCACAGTCGCCCGGGCGTGTTCGCCTGGGACCGCATCGATCCCGCGTCCGCGCTGTTGGCCTCGCACCTGCCGACGACGCTGGCCGGGCTCGGCGCCGATCTGGGCGCCGGCTACGGCTATCTGTCCGCGGAACTTCTGCAACGTTGCAAGGGCATCACCGCGCTGGACGTCTTCGAAGCAGAAGGCCGCGCGCTCACGTTAGCCCGCCAAAACCTGGCCGCACTCGGCGCGGGCGCGACACTGGCCTACCACTGGCACGACGTGACCACCGGCGTGCCGCAGGGCTATGACTTCATCGTCAGCAATCCACCGTTCCATGCGCACGGCCGCGAAGGCCGGCCCGACATCGGCCGTGCGTTCATCGGCGCCGCCGCGGTCGCGCTGAAGCCGGGCGGCGCGTTGTGGCTGGTCGCCAACCGGCATCTGCCTTACGAAGAGGTGCTCGACTCGCGTTTCAGCGAGGTCAGCGAGATCGCCTCCAGCGGTGCGTTCAAGGTGATCCACGCAGTGCGCGCCCGCGCCACGCCGGCGAGGCACCGCGCATGAAGCTGGTCAAACTACTGGCCAATCTCGGCTACGGCAGCCGCAAGCAGGTCGCGTGGATGTTCCGCGAAGGCCGGGTGACCGATGCGACGGGCGACGTGCTGTACGCCGACGACCAGGTCGGCCACGACGACGTGCGCGTCGACGGCGAACCGCTGGATCCGCCGCAGGGCCTGACGCTGTTGCTGCACAAGCCGTCGGGCTACACCTGTTCGACCAAGGACACCGGGCGCCTGGTCTACGATCTGCTGCCGCCGCGTTACCGGCTGCGCTCGCCGGTGTTGTCCACGGTCGGTCGACTCGATCGCGAGACCAGCGGCCTGCTGCTGTTCACCGACGACGGCCAGCTGCTGCATCGGATCATTTCGCCCAAGGCCGCCTTGCCGAAGGTCTACGAGGCCACGCTCGCCGAGCCGTTGCGCGGCAACGAGGCCGTGCTGTTCGCCAGTGGCGCGATGCTGCTGGAGGCGGACAACACGCCGCTCAAACCCGCGGTGCTCGAAGTCCTGTCGCCGACGCAGGCGCGACTCACGATCACCGAAGGCCGCTATCACCAGGTGCGGCGCATGTTCGCCGCGGTCGGCAACCATGTCGTCGCGCTGCATCGCAGCCGCGTCGGCGGGCTCGGGCTCGGGGCGCTGCCGGAAGGCGAATGGCGCGCGCTCGATGCCGGCGATATCGAGACACTGATGGCGGCACATGGCTGAGATCGCACCGCTGCCGTCGCGGCCCGCGGCGGTGATCTTCGATATGGACGGGCTGATGCTCGACAGCGAGCGCGCGATTCTCGAATCGTTGCGCGCCGCGGCGGTGGATCATCGCGCGGAGATCGATCCGGACTGGTGGCTGTGCCTGATCGGCCACACCGATGCCGTCTGCCGCGCTCGACTGCGCACGCACATCGGCGACAGCGCGGCTGCGGCGCTGCTCGATGACGTTCATGCGCGCTATGTCGCGATCGCCGAACGCGGCCTGCCTCATCGGCCGGGCATCGTCGCGTTGCTGGATCTGCTTGCCGCGCACGACATGCCGCGCGCGGTCGCGACCTCTACGCGATCACCGCTGGCGCAGCGCAAGCTCGAAGCGGCGGGTCTCCTCAAGTATTTCGATGTGGTCTGCACGAGCAGTGATGTCGCGCAGCCCAAGCCTGCGCCTGATGTCTACCTGCTCGCTGCCGAACGCCTCCGTGTGGCGCCGTCGCAGTGCCTGGTGCTGGAGGATTCGCCGACCGGCGTGCGCGCCGCGCTTGCAGCGGGCATGACCGCGGTGCAGGTGCCGGATCTGCTGGCGCCGGACGAGGAAGCGCGTGCGCTCGGACATCGCATCGTCGGATCGCTTGCCGATGCGCAGGCATTGATCGTGCCGTGGCTGTCGACAGCCACGGCAGAATGATCAGATGGGGTTCGTTGACACTCCGCCCTACGACGCGCGCATGACCCGTCCGCAGGACGGATAAAGCGCAGCATACGCAGTCGACCACACCCACTCGCGTCTGCGATCGCAGGCATCCGGGTTCGCTGCTGCGTCGGCGATCAGACGTGCTCGCCGGTGTGATCCAGCATGTCGCGCAGCATGTCCTGCACGTGGGCGTCGTCGGCCTCGTACAGCACCTGACGCGCATGACGTTCGCCGCGCACCAGCCGCGCGCCGCGCAGCAATCGCAGGTGATGGCTGACCAATGGCTGCGAGGCGCCGGTACGACGTGCGATTTCGCCGACGGCGACCGGACCGTCGAGACAGGTCAGCAGCACGCGCAGCCGTGTGGGATCGCCGAGCAGCTTGAAGGTCTCGGCGAGGATCGCCAGCCGCGCATCGTCGACAGCGGTCATCGCGCAGGTCCGGACGCTTGCGGCGTGTCGTGCGGATGGTCGTGATCGTGGTGATGCGCGTGATCATGCGTATGCGCGTCTTCGCTGTCCTGCCGCTCCAGCGCGCACTGCGCCTGCGGCATGTGCACGACTTCGACGGTCGCATGCCCGATCGCGAACCGCTCGGCGAGCGCGCGCTTGACCTCGGGCACTACCTGCGCCGGCTGCGCGCCCTCGGCCAACGTGAGTTCCAGCGTTGCCAGCACCTTGCCCGACGTGATCGACCAAACATGCACATGGTCGATGGCGGCGACGCCCGGCACGTTGTCACGCACATGGTCCTGCAGCACGGCGATGTCGATGTCCGGCGGCACGGCTTCCATCAGGATGTCGAACGCGCTGCGCAGCAACGCCCAGGCGCTGCGCAGGATCAGCAGGCACACGAGTACCGACAGGATCGGATCGATCGGCATCCAGCCGGTGAAGTGGATCACCAGCGCGGCGATGATCGCCGCGACCGAGCCGAGCAGATCGCCGAGCACGTGCACCGTCGCGCCCTTGATGTTGACGTGCGACTGGTCGCCGCGATGCAGGATCCAGAACACCAGGCAGTTCACCAGCAGGCCGACCACCGCGACCGCGAGCATCGGCCCGGCCAGCACTTCGCCCGGACTGCGTAGCCGCTGGATCGCTTCCCAGACGATCCAGATCACCAGCGCGAACAGCGTGATTGCATTGACCAGGCCGGCGAGCACCTCGAAGCGCATGTAGCCGAACGTCCGCCGTGCGTCAGAGGCGCGGCGCCCGATGCGGAAGCCCACCCAGGCCAGCAGCAACGCGGCGGCATCGGTGAGCATGTGGCCGGCGTCGGCGATCAGCGCCAGCGAACCCGACAGCACGCCGCCGACCACCTCGACCAGCATGAAGCCCGCGGTCAGCACGAAGCCGGTCAACACCACGCGTTCGTTGGCGGTGGAGACCAGGGGCGCGTGGCTGTGGCCGTGCTCGTGGGTGTGGTGGTCGTGCGACATGGGGGCAGGGGAGCCGGGCGGGACGCTATTATATAAACATATTTTTATAAGTTGACACTCTGCGGCGCCGGTGGCCCGCAGTGTCAGCGAACGGGTCAGGAATTCCCTGCACCGTTGCGGGCAGCGCCTGTCCCGCGGCTGCGCTAACCTCGACCCGATCGCGTACGGAAGCGCCGGGGTCGGAATGGACACGATGGGTCAATCAGTTCGCGATGCCCGCACACCGCCGTGGCTTGTACCGGCGATCAGATGGTGGATGGCCCTGTTCCTGGCGGCGTCGATCGTCGCCCTCTCCGGTTGCGTGCTGGCAGTGCCGTCCGCCGACAGCTCGGGCGAGCGTGCCGCGGCGGCGCGTGTTTTCGAGGATCCGAATCTGCAGGCGCTTGCAATCGCCGCCGGTTCGGGTGATGCGGAGACGGTCCGTCGGCTGATGCGCGACGAAGGTGTCGATCCCGACGGTGTCTTCTGGGGGCGCGATGGCGGCACCCCGATGCTCGCGTGGCCGATCTATCGCGGCAATCCCGAGGGTCTGCGCGCAATGCTGGAAAACGGCGCGGATCCGAATGCCAAGACGCGTTACCCCTCGAATGACGGAATCGTCCGTTACCACAGCAACGCGATGGTCTGGGCCGCGCGGCAGAAGGATCCGGCTTATCTGCAGATCCTGCTGGACCATGGCGGGGATCCGGATACACGCAACCCCAATCGGGAGGCGTTGCTGTTCGAGTCCTACATCCATGGCAACCAGTGGCAGAACGTGCAGTTGCTGGTCGAGCGGGGGGCGGACGTCAACGTACAGGCGTCACCTGGCAGCACCATCCTCACAAGCTACGCCGGCCGAGGGGGCTTTCGGATGGCGCATTGGCTTCTGGAGCATGGAGCGGATCCCTCCTTGCAGTTCTCGTTTGGCAAGCCGATACAACGCTCGGACTCGCACGCCATAAAAGCGATCTTCTGGCACCCGGGCAATTCGAGCGATCCGGATTGGCAGGTCAGATGCCAACGCTGGCTGTTGGCGAACGGCTTCGAACGTCCGTCGATGCCGGAGTACTTCCGCAAGATGCGGGAAACATTCGGTTTTCCGCATACCGAGGATCAGATTCCCCTTCCCGCATCGAGGGACGACGGAGGTGAGATGTGACAATCCAACATGAGGAGCGGCAGCGTCTGTTGTCGGCATTGCGGTCCAGTGGATTGCATGAGGCGGCAGATGAAGCGGACAGGCTTGAGGTGGCCTATCACGCTCAGGAGATGGCCAAGTTGTCCCATGATGTCTATGACGCTGCCAAGAATGTCGGGGAGTCACCGTCTCCTTGGACGCGCGTCAGCGCGACGCCTGCCCTCCTACGCGAGTTGCTTCCCGGGCTTGATCTTGACGACGGGCAGATCTTGGAACTACTGCACCCCAAGAACTCCGGATTCCGCGCGGAGATCTATATTCCGGATCCCGCGGTGCTGGGACCCGGATACAAGCCCACGCTTGTGTTCAAAGGATCAACCGGCGAGGTGATCGAGAACGGCAAGCTCCGTGATACGACGATCGAGGATTTCGTCGCCAACAATTTCCCCCAGTCGATCGGCCTAGCGACGGATTACTACGATCGTGCGATGGAACTGGCCCTCGCGCTGCAGCGCGCGGGTCTGGAGTTCGACATTGCTGGGCATAGTCTTGCGGGAGGCAAGGCATCTGCTGCTTCTGCTGTGACCGGAATGCAGGCGGTCACGTTCAATGCGGCTGGCCTGCACCCCGACACGGCGAAGAACTTCGCGCAAGCAAGCGGAAATCTCCCTCTTTTCGACATCGATCAGACCGTCACGGCCTGGCAGGTCCAGGGCGACGTGCTCAACGACGGCCTGCAGCGCGACATCCGCGGCATGAGCGAAGTGCAGCGCGAGCGGGTGGCGATGCTGCTCACCAACACTGTGGCTGCGATGCAGGGCACGCCGGCCGGCCGAGATTTTCTGGAGCAGCGGCTCCTGCCCGGCATTCCCGAAGTGTCGCATCCTGCGGTGCGTGCATTTCTCGCGAAACTCGAGCAGGGCGATGCTATTGCCATGATCCGGGACTTGCCCGAAGCCGCTGGCAAGCGCATGCCCCCGCTGGTGGCGATGACCCACCACGAGCAGATGCTCGTCGCGCGCGAAGATCGGGCCTCGATGGCCGAACTGCATCAACTGAGCGTCCCAGTCCTGACCGTGCTCGCCATGGGCGCGCGCGGTGCGAATGCTGGCGCGCAGATGGGCGGCGTGATTGCCGACGGCGGCCGTGTGCTGGGCGAGGGGCTCGCGACTTCCGGCGACGCGGCGCGCGCCGCCACGGGGGTGGCTGGTGAGCACCTCGACCGGAGCTGGTCGGGCGCCGGCCTCGTACTGAGTCGAAGCGCCCAGGCCATGGGCGAGTTCAGCGCGCAGGCGCGGCTGGTGGGCGCGCATGGCGCAGCGGCCATTGACCATGCGCAGGGTCTGGCGGGCGCAGGCATCGCAAGCGCCCGGGGAAGCCTGCTGCGCAGTGCGGGGGATGCGGCGGGCGTGTGGTCCGAAGCGTGGCGCGACGGCCTCCACGCACATGCGGAGCGTGTCGAGGCTGCGGGCGACGCAATGCTCGATCGCAATCGCGGCGAGGCTGCAGCCGCCCTTGAGCAGGGGCGCACTGCGGCGCAGGCCAGGCGTGATGTGGCTGGTGCCATCGCCGCCGGCGTCCAGGTGGGGGCGGATGCGTTCGGCGCGCAGGCGCGCAACCAACTGGTGTACGTCGGCGAACGCCTGGATGCCGGTCTTGAGGTCGCTGGCGCGCAACTCACACGGGTGACTGCACACGCGCCGACTGCAGGCGCCGGGCTCGGCGGACTGAGCGGTGTGGTCGTCGGCGGTACGCTGACGTTCGACCCGCGCACGCCGCATGGTCGCCAGCACTGGTCCGGTGCCATCGAGCTGGTGCGTGAAGGCGGTCCGGCGCTGTCGGAAGCCGTCGGTCGCCATGGCATGGACACGGCTGTGCTGGCGAGCATGGAACGCCATATCGCGGAGCAGGAAGCGGCCGCGAAAGCGCTGCTGCGCGAACGGGACCGTGGGAGCGAAACGCCGACGCTGCAGACGCCTTCCGCATTGCGGTCAGGCGGGGTAGGCGCCGCGCTGGAGGATCTGTTGTCCGCAGTGCGGCAAGGCGATGCCGGCGCTGCGAAGCAGGCGTCGCATGCGTTGTTGCAAGCGCCGGGCGCGCAGGCCTGGCTGGCCGATGGGCAGGCAAAACTGTCGGCGCGTGATCAGGCGGCTGCGGTCAGCCCAGAGGCCGCGGAGCAGCACGCGCCACATCGGCAGGTGCCGCAAGGCCCTGCCGAACAGGCGGCCCCGGCGTACTGAGCGGACCCCCGCGGCGGCGCGGTGCCGCGCCGTTCTCAGTTCGCTTCGGTAAACAACCGCGCCCACCCGGCGTGCCCCAGCGTTTCGAGCGTGGCGAGATTGCGGTCGATGATGCTGTCGGGTTCTGGATACGCATCCACCGCGCGCGCCACACTGTCTTCGCGCAACAGGTGCAGCGTCGGATATGGCGCGCGGTTGGTGTAGTTGCCGATGTCGTCGGGGGCGGTGCCGGCGAACTGGTAGTCGGGATGGAAGCTCGCGACCTGCAGCTCACCGTCGAGCTCCAGCGCCTCGACCAGACCATCGGCCTCGTCGAGAAAATCGTTGTAGTCGAGGAAATCGCCCAGCACCTGTGGATGCACGATCAGCGTGGTGTCGATCTCGGTGGCCGACGTGTCGCGCAGGCGCAACAGTTCCTCGCCGAGCGCTTCGAGCAGGGCCTCGGGCGTGGTCGCATCGCTCAGGACGAAGCGCACCTGGTCCTTGACCACGACCGCCTTCGCGAATGGGCACAGGTTGAGCCCGATCACCGCGCGCTCCAGCCACAGGCGGGTGTCGGCGATCGGGTCGGCGCTCGGAAACACGCGGATCAGTCGCGGAAGTTGTCGAACTGCAACGGCAGGTCGAACTCGGCGCCGCGCAGCAGCGCCATCGCGGCCTGCAGGTCGTCGCGCTTCTTGCCGTTCACACGCAGTTTGTCGCCGTTGATCTGGCTGTCGACCTTGAGCTTGGCGTCCTTGAGCGTGTTCTGGATCTTCTTGGCCAGGTCGCGCTCGATACCCTGCTTGACCGTGACGGTCTGCCGCGCGCCGGCGAGGTTGGTCTCGATGTCGCCGAACTCCAGACACTTCACGTCGATCTTTCGCGCGGCCAAACGCTGACGCAGGATTTCGGTCATCTGCTGGACCTGGAAGTCGCTCGGCGCCGACTGCTTGATGGTCGCGTCATCGAGTTCATAGGAGGCCTCGACGCCCTTGAAGTCGAAGCGCGTGGTCAACTCGCGATTGGCCTGGTCGACGGCGTTGGTCAGCTCGTGGGTGTCGACTTCGGAGACGATATCGAAAGAAGGCATGGGGCACCTGCAGGTATGACGAAGGCGCGCAGATTACCGCACGGGCGGTATGGGCTGTTCCGCCAGTGCCGCGCTGGTGGCGTTCGGCAGGGCGCAAGATGGATGGTTTCCCCATTTCTCCAAGACGAGGCCGCCGCCATGCTCGACACCCCCGCCTATGCTGCCGCCGACGCCAGTTCGCCGCTGGCGCCGACCACGATCCAGCGCCGCGCGCCGCGCGCCCACGAAGTGCTGATCGACATCGCGTTCTGTGGCGTCTGCCATACCGACCTGCACCAGGTCCGCGACGAGTGGGGTGGCTCGATCTTCCCGATGGTCCCGGGCCACGAGATCGTCGGCCATGTCGCCGAAGTCGGCAGCGAGGTCACGAAGTTCAAGATCGGCGACGCCGTCGGCGTCGGCTGTTTCGTCGACTCCTGCCGGTCCTGCGCTCAATGTCAGGCGGGTGAGGAGCAGTTCTGCGAGCAGGGTATGACCAGCACCTACAACGCGATGGAGCGCGACGGCAGTGCCCCGACCTACGGCGGCTATTCCACCCGCATCACTGTCGACCAGGACTACGTGCTGCGCGTGCCGCAATCGCTGCCGCTCGACGCCGCGGCGCCGCTGCTGTGCGCCGGCATCACCACCTACTCGCCGCTGCGCCACTTCGGCGTCAAGCCGGGTGATGCGGTCGCCGTCGTCGGCCTGGGCGGCCTCGGCCACATGGCGGTGAAGTTCGCCGTCGCGATGGGCGCACGCGTGACGGTGCTCAGCACGTCCGAATCGAAGCGCGACGACGCGCTGAAGCTCGGCGCGCACGACTTCGCCGCCACGCGTGACGAGGCCACGTTCAAGACGCTGGCCAAGACCTTCGACTTCATCGTCGACAGCGTGTCCGCGCCGCACGACTACAACACCTACCTGTCGCTGCTGAAGGTCGACGGCACGATGATCCTGCTCGGCGTGCCCGACCAGCCCGCGCCGGTCGCTGCCGGCTCGTTGATCATGCAGCGGCGTCGCCTGACCGGTTCGCTGATCGGCGGCATCCGCGAAACCCAGGAAATGCTCGACTTCTGCGCCGAGCACGGCATCGTCTCCGACATCGAGCGCATCGGCATCGCCGACATCAACACCGCCTACGAGCGCATGCTCAAGGGCGATGTGCGCTACCGCTTCGTCATCGATACCGCCACGCTCCAGAGCTGATTCACCGCCGCGCGCCGGATGCCCGGTGCGCGCGTCCATGCGAGGATGCGCGGCCCGTCCGCCGAGTCGCCACATGTCACGCCCTGCCGCCGCACCCCGGACCAATGCCCGCGCCGCGGCGCTGTGGATGCTGTTCGCCGTGCTCGCGTTCGCAGGCATGGACGCGGGCATGAAGTGGATCGCCAACGACTATTCCGCGTTCCAGGTCGCGACCTTCCGCAGCCTGGCGACGCTGCCGCTGATCGTTGGTTGGCTGCTGCTGCGCGGGCGCGCGGGCACTCTGTTGCGCGTCCACTGGCCCTTGCATCTACTGCGCGGCGTGCTGGGCGTGGGCATGATCGCCGGTTTCGTCTACGGCCTGGCCCGGATGCCGCTGTCGACCGCCTACGCGATTGTCTTCGTGTCGCCGCTGATGGTCACCGCGTTGGCGGTGCCGCTGCTCGGCGAGAAGGTCGGACCACGACGCTGGACCGCGATCGCGCTCGGGGTCGTCGGCGTGCTGGTCGTGCTGCGGCCCACTGGCGAGGGCGTGGCGACGCTGGCCGGGCTGGCGGTCGTCGGTGGCGCGCTGTGCTACGCGATCGCGTCGATCACCGTGCGCAAGCTCGCCCAGCGCGACAGTCCCGAAGCGCTGGTGTTCTGGTTCCTGGTGTTGATGGCGGTGTTCGCCGGCGCGCTGGCATGGCCGGAGTGGCAGCCGCTGCAGCGTGGGCACTGGTGGGTCCTCGCGCTGATCGGTGTGACCGGTGCGCTGGGCCAGGTGGGCCTGACGCACGCGTTCCGGCTCGGTGAAGCCAGTCAGGTCGCACCGCTGGAATACACCGCGCTGCTGTGGGTCGTGCTGCTGGATCTGTTCGTCTGGCAGGTGTTGCCCGACGGCATGACGTGGCTGGGCGCCGGCATCATCGTCGCCAGCGGCCTTTATATGTTCCGCCGCGAAAAAGTGCTGTCCGAAACCGGCACGGTGGACACAGGGATCAAGCGCCTCGACGGCACGCCGCCGCCGTAGAGCGTGTCCCTTTCATCATGGTCGCGCGCTGGATCGCGGATCATGCTGTCCTCGATACACCGGAATCTGCGATACCTCGATGCCTCTTCTGCTGCTCGCCGTGGTCCTGCTCGCCATCTTCGCGCTGCTGCTTCTACTGTGGCCGCTGGCGCTGTGGAACCGCTATCGCATCGGCACCTCGCGCCGGCGTCCGCCGCGCTGGCTGACGCGGCTCAATGCCTGGCTGATTCCTGTTTCAGCGCTGATATTCCTCGGCGGCATGGGCATCGCCCAGCTGTTCGTCACCCACGCGTTTCCATATGCCGCGCTCGGCGTGCTGGCCGGACTGGCGCTGGGTGGGCTGGGCTGGGCTCTCACGCGCGTCGAGCACCGCCCGGGCCAGGTCTGGTACACGCCGAACCGCTGGCTGGTGCTGGCGCTGACGCTGGTCGTCGTGGCTCGCGTGTTCGCCGGCATCTGGCAAGCGTGGGAACGCATGCGCGGCGACACCGCGGCACTCGCCGCATGGGGTCCGCTCGGCGAGCCGGCTGGCTTGTTCGCGGTCGCCGGGCTTGTGGTCGGCTACCACGCGATGTATGCGGTGCTGCTGCAGTGGCGGCTGGGGCGCTGGCTGTAATTGGGTCCTGATCACGCGCCTGAGGCGAGATCGTGGAATTCCAGGCAAAAAAAGACCCGCCGAAGCGGGTCTTCCCTGGTGCACGACTCTGGGAGAGAGGTCAGAAACGTGCGCCGATACCGACACCCACGGTCCACGGGTCGAGCTTGAGCTCCTGACCGGTGGAGACGCCTGCCTGGTTCACGTCAGCGCGACTGCGCAGGTAACGCGCATCCGCGCGGGCGAACCAGGTGGGGGTGATGTTCATGTCGACGCCGACGGTGCCGATCGCGCCCTTCGGCGTGGACAGGCTGACGTGCTCGCCACCCGGATTGAGGTCTTCACCGCTGATGTTGGAGTGGTGGTAACCCAGACCCACGAACGGGCGGAAGGTGTTGTCGGCCTGGCCGAAGTGGTACTGGCCGCTCAGCGCGATCGGCTGCTGCTCGACGATGCCCACCTTGCCGGCATCGTTGCGGACGCGGTGGTCGAACTTGTCGAGCGCGCCCCACAGCTCTGCGCTGATGTTGTCGGTGAAGTTGTAAGACACAGAGGCCGTCGGGGCCGGGCCGCCGTCGACTTCGATGCCGTCGTTGCTGCTGCTCTTGGTCGGTTGCAGCAGGGTGGCGCCGCCGACGACCGAGAAGCGCTTGCCGGAGGCGGTGTCGCCAGCGTCCTGGGCGAACGCGACCGAAGAAAAGGCAAGGCTGGCCAGGGTGGCGAGCGCGAGAACGCGCTTGTTGGACTTCAGCATGGGGTGTGCTCCTTCTTGAAGGCTTGAAGGCTGGACCGTGGGGGCCAGCGTTGCGGCATGTCGCAGCGTGCGGGGGCGGCGCTGCGACCTTCCTCTGCGGGAAGGCGGCGCCATGCTCGCAATCAGAACCTGAATAGACGATTTGCGCTTCCTGAAGCGCGCACAACGCTTCACAGTGCCTTCTGAAACCTGCTTCAGCGGTTCATCGGTAAGCCGCTGTCAATGGGCTGGGCGCGTAGGAAGAGGGCCTGAAAATCGATGTATGCAAGACGAACGTCGCGTTCGTGACGCAGCGTTCCGCGCACGGCGTCTGGTGCATGCGCGCGTCGCGTGTGGTCAGAACGAGTTGACCGTCCCATGCGCGGCCGTACGCGACGCAACAGTTGGCGCAAATCCGGCTGGGCCGCACAATAGCCGGTCACGACCTGCCCGGAGGGCCGCATGGCCGACCTGAAAGAAGCACGCGTTCCCGACATTGGCGGGTTTGACGATGTCCCGGTGATCGAGGTGCTGGTCGCCGTCGGCGATACGGTGTCGGTCGACCAGGGGCTGGTGACGCTCGAATCGGACAAGGCCACGATGGAAGTGCCGGCGCCGTTCGCGGGCGTGATCAAGGAACTGAAGGTCAAGGTCGGCGACACCCTGTCGGAAGGTGGCGTGGTCGCGATCATCGAAGCCGAGGGCGGCGACGCCCAGGCCGAAGCCCCGGCCAAGGCCGAGGCCCCTGCGAAGACCGAAGCCCCGAAGGCCGAAAAGCCTGCCGCCGAGAAAGCCGCGCCGGCTGCGAAGGCCGAGGCGCCGAAGGCACAGTCCGGCGGTGGCGGGGCGCAGGAATCCAAGGTCCCCGACATCGGCGGCTACGACGACGTGCCGGTGATCGAAGTACTGGTCGCGGTCGGCGACACGGTCGAGAAGGATCAGGGGCTGATCACGCTGGAATCGGACAAGGCCACGATGGAAGTGCCGGCCGCGGTCGCCGGCGTCATCAGGGAACTCAAGGTCAAGGTCGGCGACACGCTGTCTGAAGGCGCCGTGGTCGCGATCATCGAAGCCGCGGGCGATGCACCTGCCGCGGCCTCGGAGCCGGCTGCAGCGCCGGCCAAAGGCACCGACGACAATGCGGTCGAGCCGGTCGCGGCGCAGGCCAAGCCCGACAAGATCGCCGAAGCCTCGATCGAGCATCGCGCGCCGGGCGGCGGCAACCCGCCGGTGCGCTTCGATGCCGATGCGATCCTCCCCGACAAGGTGCCCTACGCGAGTCCAGCGGTGCGTCTGTTCGCACGCGAGCTCGGCGTGGATCTGACCCAGCTCAAGGGCAGCGCCAAGGGCGGCCGGATCATCCGCGAGGACGTGCAGTCCTTCGTCAAGAGTGCCTTGCAGGGCGGTGGTGCGAAGGCCGCCTCCGGCGCGCCGGCAGCGGCGGGCGGCGGTCTCAACCTGCTGCCGTGGCCGAAGGTGGATTTCGCCAAGTTCGGCGAGATCGAGGTCCAGGAACTGGGCCGCATCCAGAAGATCTCGGCGGCGAACCTCGCCCGCAACTGGGCGATGATCCCGCACGTCACGCAGCACGATGATGCCGACATCACGGATCTCGAAGCGCTGCGCGTGCAGCTCAACAAGGAGAACGAGAAGGCCGGCATCAAGCTGACCATGCTCGCGTTCCTGATCAAGGCCTCGGTCGCGGTGCTCAAGCAGTACCCGCGCTTCAACAGTTCGCTCGACGCGTCTGGTGAAAACCTGACGCTCAAGAAGTACTTCCACATCGGCTTCGCCGCCGACACCCCGAACGGCCTGGTCGTTCCGGTGATCCGCGACGCCGACAAGAAGGGCGTCATGGAGATCTCGCAGGAGATGTCCGCGCTGGCGAAGAAGGCACGCGACGGCAAGCTCGGCCCGGCCGACATGCAGGGCGGCTGCTTCTCGATCAGCTCGCTCGGCGGCATCGGCGGTACCAGCTTCACCCCGATCGTCAACGCACCGGAAGTCGCGATCCTCGGTGTGTCGAAGTCGGCGATGAAGCCGGTCTGGGACGGCAAGGCCTTCCAGCCGCGTCTGACCCTGCCGCTGTCGCTGTCCTACGACCACCGCGTCATCGACGGCGCGGCGGCCGCGCGGTTCACCGCGACGCTGGCGCAGCTGCTCGGCGACATGCGTCGCGTGCTGCTGTAAGCGTGCCGGTGACCAGCGACACCACGCGGGAAAAAGCGCGGCTGACCGTCCGGCATGCGACGGTCACCGACATCCCGGCGATCGTCGCGCTGTCGGACACGGTCTACGGCGAGGAAGGCGGCTATACGGCCGAGATGCTCACCGGGCAGATCGCGCAGTTTCCGCAGGGCGTGTTCGTCGCCTGCTACGAGGATGTGGCGGTCGGTTACTGCGCCACATTCCGGATCGATGAGGCGAGCGCGATGGCGCCGCACCGCTGGACCGAGATTTCGGGCGGCGGTTATGGCGCGCGCCATCTGACCACCGGCGACTGGCTCTACGGCATGGAAGTCTGCGTGGATCCCGCCTACCGCGGGCTGCGCATCGGCCGCCGTCTGTACGAACTGCGCAAGCGGCTATGCCAGGAACTGGGCCTCAAGGGCATCGTGTTCGGCGGGCGCCTGCCGGGCTTCTCGCGCCGCGCGAAGGCCTACGGCAACGACGCGCACGCCTACGTCGCCGACGTGCGCGCGGGCCGGATCCGCGATCGCGCGCTGAGCTTCCAGCTCAGCAACGGTTTCGAATTCATCGGCCTGCTGCGCAACTACCAACCGGCCGACCGTGAATCGCGCGGTTACGCGGCGCATCTGGTCTGGCGCAACCCGAAGATCGACCCAAATGTGCGCACGACCGGAACCGCGCGCCAGCTGCCCGATTCGGTGCGCGTGGCGACGGTGCAGTACCAGCAACGGCGCGTCGCCTCCTTCGAGGAGTTCGCGACCCAGGTCGAATACTTCGTCGACATCGCCGCCGATTACCGCGCCGATTTCGTGGTGTTCCCGGAACTCTTCACGCTGCAGCTGCTGTCGGTCGAGAACAAGCCGTTGTCGCCGCAGGATTCGCTGCTGGCGTTGACGGGTTACACGGAGCGTTTCGCCACGCTGCTCAGCGAGCTCGCAGTGCGGCACAACATCAACATCATCGGCGGCTCGCATCCCACGCGGACCAGCGACGGCCCCGACGCGAACGTGCGCAACATCTGCTACGTCGCGCTGCGCGACGGTTCGCTACACACCCGCGACAAGCTGCATCCCACGCCCAACGAGCGCACTTGGTGGGGCATCGGCGGCGGCGACAGTGCGCGGGCGATCATGACCGACTGCGGGCCGATCGGCGTCATGATCTGCTACGACAGCGAGTTCCCCGAACTCGGCCGGCACCTGGTCGACCAGGGCGCGATGATCCTGTTCGTGCCGTTCTGCACCGACACCCGCGAAGGCTATCTGCGCGTGCGCTACTGCTCGCAGGCGCGCGCTGTGGAAAACCAGTGTTATGTGGTGCTGTCGGGCAACGTCGGCAACCTGCCCGGCGTCAACAATTTCGATATCCAGTACGCGCAGAGTTGCATCCTGACGCCCTGCGATTTCCCGTTCGCGCGTGACGGCATCGCGGCCGACACCACGCCGAACGTCGAGCAGGTCGCGTTCGCCGATCTGCGTCTCAACGATCTCGTCGTCGCCCGCAACGACGGCACCGTGCAGAACCTCAACGACCGCCGCCACGATCTGTATTCGCTGACCTGGGCGCGTCGCCCGGCGTCGCGCATCGCGGCGTCGGACCCCACGCAACAGACTCCGGAGAACCCGTGATGGCCCAGACCCTCGAAGTGAAAGTCCCCGACATCGGCGGCTACGACGACGTGCCGGTGATCGAGGTGCTGGTCGCGGTCGGCGAGACCGTCGCCAAGGACCAGAGCCTGGTCACGCTGGAATCGGACAAGGCGACGATGGAAGTGCCCGCCTCGAGCGCGGGCGTCATCAAGGAATTGAAGGTCAAGGTCGGTGACACGCTGTCGGAAGGCAGCGTGGTTGCGGTGATCGAGGCTGAAGGCGAGGGCGATGCGCCTGTCGCCGACACGAAGACCGCTGCGCCCGAGAAGACAGAAGCGGCGCCCGCGAAGAAGAGCGAAGCGCCCGGCAGCAATCCGCCGGTCGCGCGTTCGCACGCGGCGCCGGCCGAGCCGGATGCGGTCAAGGCCGCACCGTCGTCGGGCCGCACCGCCGATGTCGAATGCCGCGTCGTCGTGCTCGGCTCCGGTCCCGGTGGCTACACCGCCGCGTTCCGCGCCGCCGATCTCGGCCTCGATACCGTGCTGATCGAACGGTATGAGACGCTCGGCGGCGTCTGCCTCAACGTCGGCTGCATTCCGTCGAAGGCGCTGTTGCACGCGGCCGAGGTCATCGACCAGGCCAAGCACGCCAGCGACTACGGCGTGGATTTCGGTACGCCGACGATCGCCCTCGACAAGCTGCGTGGTTACAAGGAAAAAGTCGTCGGTCAACTGACCAAGGGCCTGACCGGCATGGCCAAGCAGCGCAAGGTGCGCGTGGTCACCGGCGAAGGCCTGTTCGTGTCGCCCAACGAGATCGAAGTCACCGGTAGCGACGGCAAGACCCAGCTCGTGCGTTTCGAGCAATGCATCATCGCCGCCGGTTCGCAGGCGCTGAAGCTGCCTGGCTTCCCGTGGGACGACCCGCGCGTCATGGATTCGACCGACGCGCTGGAACTCGCGGAAACGCCGAAGAAGCTGCTCGTCGTCGGCGGCGGCATCATCGGCCTCGAGATGGCGACGGTCTATCACGCGCTCGGCAGTGAGGTGACCGTCGTCGAACTCGCCGACCAACTGATGCCCGGCGCCGACAAGGACCTGGTCAAGCCGCTTGCCGACCGCCTGAAGAAGCAGGGCGTGTCCGCGCATCTGAAGACCAAGGTCGTCGAAGCCAAGGCCGCGAAGACCGGCATCGATGTCGTGTTCGAAGGCGAGAGCATTCCCGAGACCAAGACCTTCGACCGCGTGCTGGTCGCCGTGGGACGCACGCCCAACGGCGGCAAGCTCGCAGCCGACAAGGCCGGCGTGCGCGTGTCCGAGCGCGGCTTCATCGCCGTCGACGCGCAGATGCGCACCAACGTGCCGCACATCTTCGCGATCGGTGATCTGGTCGGCCAGCCGATGCTGGCGCACAAGGCCACGCACGAAGGCAAACTCGCGGCCGAAGTCGCCGCCGGCGAGAAGAAGGAGTGGGTGGCGCGGGTGATTCCGTCGGTCGCCTATACCGATCCGGAAATCGCGTGGGTCGGCATTACTGAAACCGAGGCCAAGGCCAAGGGCCTGAAGGTCGGCGTAGGCAAGTTCCCGTGGGCAGCCAGCGGTCGCGCGATCGGGATCGGCCGTACCGAAGGCTTCACCAAGCTGATCTTTGACGAGGCCACGCATCGCATCGTCGGCGCCGGCATTGTCGGTGTGCACGCGGGTGACCTGATCGCCGAAGCGGGTCTGGCTATCGAGATGGGCGCCGAAGTCGCCGACATCGGCCACACCATCCATCCGCATCCCACACTCAGCGAGTCGGTGGCGATGGCGGCGGAAGTGTTCGACGGCACGATCACCGACCTCTACATCCCGAAGAAGAAGTAAGCGCGGCAGATCGGCTTGCCGTAGGAGCGCGCTCGCGCGCGATGGCTTGACGGGAAAGCGTCATTGCGCGCGAGCGCGCTTGCACGCCAGTCGCGCCAGACCGAAAAAGCCCCGGCATGCCGGGGCTTTTTCATGCGGGTCTACACGCCCGTAAAGACGCGTGGACCGGCCGCGATCAGAAGCGGAAGGTCACACCGGCCATCGGGCCATGGACCTTCAGGTCGCCGGTGATCTCGCCCGAGTACGGGAACGGGCCCGCATCGATACCCGACGGCGCGCGCGCGGTGCCGCGGTACTGGTCCTTGAGCTTCAGGCGGAACCAGTCGTAACCGACATGGATACCGACGCGCTCGCTGACCATGTATTCGACCAGCAGGCCGCCGCGCTCGAAATGCCCTTCCTCGTCGAGGATGTTGCCCCAGGTCGTATCGAGATACTGGCCTTCGAGACCCACGGTCCAGCGCTCGGCAGGCGTCCAGGTCAGGCGCGTATGCAGGCCCGGCGAGACACCGTCGCGCTCCCAGCCCACGCTCTCGAATTCCGGATCCAGCAGATCGGTGCCGGTGGTGCTGCCGTTGGCGGTGGCTTCGAGCTTGGCGTAGGTCACGCCCAGGCCCAGACCCCACTCGAAGCTGTCGTTCTTGACGACGGCGTACTCGTAGTTGAGGTTCGCCAGGCGGAACGACAGGCGGCCGTCGATACGCGCCGACGGGATCTCGATCGCTTCGCCGCCCGGGATGATCGTGCCGGTGTCGAGCACATTGCCGCCGTACTCCCAGGTCTCGTCACGGCGGTAGTCGTAGAAGTTGCCGATCAGCGCCTGACGTTCGCTGATGCGGAAGCCGATCGCGCCACGCGGACGCCATTCGCGGCCGGTGTCGAAGCTTTCATTGAAGCCGAAGGTGGCGTCGTCGGTGCCGTCGGTGACGACGCCATTGCCGGAGAAGCCGAGCTCGGCTTCCGGATTGAACGCGCTCAGACGCAGCACGAAGCGGTCGTCACGGCTCTGCGCCTGCGCTGCAGTGGCGAACGTGGCGAGGATGGCGGTCGATAACAGGGCGAGGGCAAGGCGGGACGCGGGTCGTGACATCGGGGGAGTCTTCCTGTGAGAGGCGAAGGATGTTCGTTAACCCGCAGTCTTTCCGACGTGAAGTCGTCACCTGGCCGGCTCTCATTTCCGGTCGTGCATGGCCCGACAGACGGCGCGCAGCCGGCGACGCAAAAAAAGAGCCCCGGCGGCGGGCCGGGGCTCGGGGGTGGCGATCTGCAGACGGGACCGACGAGGAAAGGCGGCAGATCGGACACATCGTTACGACAAGGCGCTGCCCAACGAAGTTCCAGGGAAATGCGAAAAAACCCGCACAAAATTGTGAATGCGCGAACCGGGACGAGTTCACGGACGGCCCGCTCGCGGTCTTCGCGAAACAGGACCTCCGCCGGTTGTGGGGCAAATGGCCCCACTGCTATACTTTTGCGGCTCGACGGGGCCGATTCATGCGCCCCGTGTCCTCCAGACAGTGGAATCCTTTGAAGTGTTGACGTCCGTCGCAGTGGGTCGGCGGCTGGCACAGCGCGCAATCGCCTGGCAGGCGGTCGCGGTCGCGGTGACAGCGCTCGCCTTCCTCGCAAAGGGAGCCGACTGGGCGCTGGCGGCGGGTCTCGGCGGTGCGGCGATCGCACTCGGGGGCTGGCTGTCGAGCGTCATCGCGCTGGGGGGTGGGGTCAATCCGTCGACAGGCGCGCTTGCGCGGCTGCTGGCAGGGGTGGCGTTGAAGTGGGTCGTGGTGGTGGCGGTTCTGCTGCTGGGCGTGGGAATGGCGGGTTTGTCGCCGGTCCCGATGCTCGCCGGGGTCATCGTCGCGCTCTTCGCGCAGTTGCTCGCAATGTCCCGGCCTCTGGCCAGGGATTGAACCAATCACAGGCAGGGTTTTCGATCTTATGGCAGCTGATGCGGAACTGACCCCAACCAGCTACATCCAGCACCACCTGCAGAACCTGACCGCGTCGACCGGCGAAGGCGGCTTCTGGACGCTGCACGTGGACACGCTGATCACCGCGCTGCTGATGGGCGGCCTGATGGTGTTCGCATTCTGGATGGCGACCCGCAAGGCCACGGCCGGTGTGCCGGGCAAGTGGCAGGCGTTCGTCGAGATCTGCCTGGAGTTCGTCGACAAGCAGGCCCGCGACACGTACCACGGTTCCAGCAAGCTCGTGACGCCGATCGCGATCACGCTGTTCTTCTGGATCCTGATGATGAATCTGTTGAAGATGATTCCGGCGGACTTCATCGCCAAGCCGCTCGAACTGTTGGGCGTGGCGTACTGGAAGCCGGTGCCGACCGCGGACGTCAACGCGACGCTCGGCCTGTCGATCAGCGTGTTCTTCCTGACGGTCTTCTTCGCCCTGCGTGCCAAGGGCCTGGGCGGCATGACCAAGGAATTCCTGTTTGCGCCGTTCGGCAAGTGGATGGTGCCGTTCAACCTGATCCTCAACATCGTCGAATGGCTGAGCAAGCCGATTTCGCTGGCGATGCGACTGTTCGGCAACATGTTCGGCGGCGAGATCGTGTTCCTGCTGATCTGGGTCCTCGGCGGCGCGAGCCTGCTGGGCGTGCTCGGCGGCGGCGTACTCGGCCTCGGCTGGATGCTGTTCCACCTGCTGGTCATTCCGCTGCAGGCCTTCATTTTCATGATGCTGTCGATCGTCTACCTCAGCCTGGCCGAGGACGACCACTGATCGGCAGCATCACGCGACACCGGTTTCGTTCCACCCCATCCGTCTCACCCTTACCAAGCAATCCGCTCCGGAGAAAACAATGGAAATCGCACTGACCTCGTTCGCCCAGATCCAGGCTTCGACCGTTCTGGCCATCGGCATCATGATCGGCCTGGCTGCACTGGGTGCGGGTCTGGGCCTGGCCATCATGGCCGGCAAGTTCCTCGAGTCGGCCGCGCGCCAGCCGGAGCTGATCCCGGTGCTGCAGGTCCGCATGTTCATCACCGCCGGCCTGATCGACGCCGCGTTCATCATCTCGGTCGCCGTCGGCCTGCTGTTCGCGTTCGCTTCGCCGTTCATCGGCCCGGTCGCCGCGCAGCTCGCGGGCTGATCCAGCTGACGCTTCCAGTGCGGTGCGTGCCTCGCGCATGACCGCACCGGTGGATGACAGGGGGCGCGCGTGCGCGCCCATCCCTTCACGACAGGCAGTCACAAGCCCATGAATATCGGTCTGACCCTAATTGCCCAGGCACTGGCGTTCGCCGGTCTGATCTGGATCATCGCGACCAAGATCTGGCCGCCGCTGCTGGCTGCTATCGAAGAGCGCCAGAAGAAGATCGCCGAAGGTCTGGCCGCGGCCGACAACAGCCAGCGTGCGCTGGCACAGGCGCAGGAAACCGCCAACGAGGAACTCAAGGCCGCGCGTGCGAAGGCCAACGAGATCATCGAGCAGGCGCACCAGCGCGGTCTCCAGATCGTCGAGGCCGCCAAGGCCGAAGCGGTCACCGAGGGCCTGCGCCAGAAGGCGATCTTCGACGCCGAACTGCAGGCCTCGGCCACCCGTGCACGCGAAGAGCTTCGTCGTCAGGTCTCGAGCCTGGCGGTGACCGGCGCCGAGCGTCTGCTCAAGCGTGAGATCGACGCCAACGCCCACAAGGCGCTGCTCGACGAACTCGCCGCGGAGATCTGAGTCCGATGAGCCAGGCCATGACGATCGCCCGTCCGTATGCCCGCGCCGCGTTCGCGATCGCGCGTGACGACGGCCAGTTCGCGCCGTGGTCGGGCGCGCTCGCGTTCTCGGCCCGCGTCGCTGCCGATCCGCAGGCGGCCGCGTTGCTCGGCCATCCTGCGCTGTCGCACGACGATGCCGTCGCGCTGCTCGCACCGGAGGGCGTCGACGCGAAGTTCGCCGATTTCCTCGCGTTGCTGGCGACCAACGGCCGCCTCGCACAGTTGCCGGAGATCGCCGGCCAGTACGAGGAATTGCGTGCCGAGGCCGAGCACATCGTGCTGGCGACGGTGACGTCGGCAGCCGAACTGCCGGACGCAGAAGTGGAGCAGATCCGTGCCGCGCTCAAGCGTCGTTTCGGTCGCGAGGTCCAGGTCGAAACGGCCGTGGACGCATCGCTGATCGGCGGCGCGGTGATCTCGGCCGGTGACGTGGTGATCGACGGCTCGCTCAAGGGCAAGCTGGCGCGCCTGCAGTCCGCTCTGACGCACTGACACGATTTTCAATTGCAACGTCGGCGGCAACGCCGGCTCAAGGGAACCCCCGATGGCTACCACGCAACTCAATCCTTCCGAAATCAGCGAGCTGATCAAGTCCCGAATCGAGAAGGTCAAGCTGAGCGCCGAATCGCGCAACGAAGGCACCGTGACCTCGGTCGCGGACGGCATCGTGCGTCTGCACGGCCTGGCCGACGTGATGCAGGGCGAAATGATCGAACTGCCGCTCGCGGCGGACGGTTCCGCCACGTACGCACTCGCCCTCAACCTCGAGCGCGACTCCGTCGGCGCCGTGGTGCTGGGTGACTACGAGCACCTGCGCGAAGGCGATGTCGCCAAGACCACCGGCCGCATCCTCGAAGTGCCGGTCGGTCCGGAAATGCTGGGCCGCGTGGTCAACGCGCTCGGCGAGCCGATCGACGGCAAGGGCCCGATCGACGCCAAGCTCAGCGCGCCGGTCGAGCGCGTCGCCCCCGGCGTGATCTGGCGCAAGTCGGTCGACCAGCCGGTCCAGACCGGCTACAAGTCGGTCGACTCGATGATCCCGATCGGCCGCGGCCAGCGCGAGCTGCTCATCGGCGACCGCCAGACCGGCAAGACCGCGATGGCGATCGACGCCGTGATCAACCAGAAGACCACCGGCATCAAGTGCGTCTACGTGGCGATCGGCCAGAAGGCCTCGACCGTCGCCAACATCGTGCGCAAGCTCGAAGAGAACGGCGCGATGGCCCACACCGTCGTCGTCGCCGCGACCGCGTCCGAATCGGCGGCAATGCAGTACATCAGCGCCTACTCGGGCTGCACGATGGGCGAGTACTTCATGGACCGCGGCGAAGACGCGCTGATCGTGTACGACGATCTGTCCAAGCAGGCCGTCGCCTACCGCCAGATCTCGCTGCTGCTCAAGCGTCCGCCGGGCCGCGAAGCCTATCCGGGCGACGTGTTCTATCTGCACTCCCGTCTGCTCGAGCGCGCCGCGCGCGTGTCCGAGGAGTACGTCGAGAAGTTCACCGAAGGCAAGGTGACCGGCAAGACCGGCTCGCTGACCGCGCTGCCGATCATCGAAACGCAGGCTGGCGACGTGTCCGCGTTCGTGCCGACCAACGTGATCTCGATCACCGACGGCCAGATCTTCCTCGAAACCGACCTGTTCAACGCCGGCATCCGCCCGGCCGTGAACGCCGGTATCTCGGTGTCGCGCGTCGGTGGCGCGGCGCAGACCAAGATCATCAAGAAGCTCTCGGGCGGCATCCGCATCTCGCTCGCTCAGTACCGTGAGCTGGCGGCGTTCGCGCAGTTCGCCTCGGATCTCGACGAAGCCACCCGCAAGCAGCTCGAGCGCGGTCAGCGCGTCACCGAGCTGATGAAGCAGAAGCAGTACAAGCCGATGTCGATCGCGCACCAGGCGCTGACGATCTACGCCGTCAACGAGGGTTACCTCGACGACGTGCCGGTCGCCAAGCTGCTCGCGTTCGAAGAAGGCCTGCACGCGCACTTCGACAACACCGCGGGCGAGCTGGTCGGCAAGATCAACCAGACCGGCGGCTGGAACGAGGAGATCGAAGGCGCCTTCAAGCAGGGCATCTCCGACTTCAAGACCACCGGCAGCTGGTAAAGCGATCGCGGCGGACGTTCGTCCGCCCGATGCGGTGAGCACAGGTAAGCCAAGGCGGGTTCCACCCGCCCCAAGCAGGGATATGAGATGGCCGGCGGCAGAGAAATCAAGACGAAGATCAAGAGCGTGCAGAACACCCGCAAGGTGACGCGCGCGCTCGAGATGGTCTCCGCGTCGAAGATCCGCAAGGCGCAGGATCGGATGAAGGCATCGCGCCCGTATGCGAACGCGATGAAGCAGCTGATCGGGCATCTCGCCCAGGCCAGCTCCGAGTTCCAGCATCCGTACTTGGTCGAGCGTGAGGTCAAGCGCGTCGGTTACATCGTCGCGTCTTCGGATCGCGGCCTGGCCGGCGGTCTGAACAACAACATGTTCCGCAAGCTGCTGGGCGAGATCCGCGCCTGGCAGGACAAGGGCGTGCAGGTCGACGTGGTGACCATCGGCCAGAAGGCGACGGTGTTCTTCCGCCGCCTGAAGGTGGACATGGTCGGCAGCGTCACCCACATCGGTGACACGCCGGAAGTCGAGCAGCTGGTCGGCATCATCAAGGTGATGCTCGACGGCTACAACGACGGCCGCGTCGACCGGGTGTTCCTGGCCTACAACCACTTCGTCAACACGATGGTCCAGAAGGCCAGCTTCGACCAGCTGCTGCCGCTGCCGGCCGCCGAGACCCAAGTGGTCAAGCACGACTGGGACTACATCTACGAGCCGGACGCCGAATCGGTGCTCGGCCACGTGCTGACGCGTTACATCGAATCGCTCGTGTACCAGGCGGTGATGGAGAACGTGGCGTCCGAACATGCCGCGCGCATGGTCGCGATGAAGTCCGCGAGCGACAACGCCACCAAGCTGATCGACACGCTCAAGCTGGTCTACAACAAGGCCCGCCAGGCGGCGATCACCCAGGAAATTTCCGAGATCGTGGGCGGCGCTGCGGCGGTCTGACGACCGCCGAGGCATTGGGAATTCGGGATTCGGGATTCGAGCAGGCAGCAGATTGCGCTCTTCCCAATCCCTGGATCCCGAATCCCCATTCCCGACACCAGATTCAACAGACATCAGTGGAGTCACTCAAATGAGTCAGGGCAAGATCGTTCAGATCATCGGCGCGGTCGTCGACATCGAGTTCGCGCGCAACGAAGTACCGAGGGTCTACGACGCACTGAAGGTCGAAGGCACGGAGATCACGCTGGAAGTGCAGCAGCAGCTCGGTGACGGCATCGTGCGCGCGATCGCGCTCGGTTCCACCGACGGCCTGAAGCGCAACCTGATCGCGACCAACACCGGCCGCGGTATCTCGGTGCCGGTCGGCGCCGGCACGCTCGGCCGCATCATGGATGTGCTGGGTCGTCCGATCGACGAGGCTGGCCCGGTCGAAGCGACCGACCATTGGGAAATCCACCGCGCGGCGCCGAGCTACGAAGACCAGTCGTCGGCCACGGAGCTGCTGGAAACCGGCATCAAGGTCATCGACCTGATGTGCCCCTTCGCCAAGGGCGGCAAGGTCGGCCTGTTCGGCGGCGCCGGCGTCGGCAAGACCGTCAACATGATGGAACTGATCAACAACATCGCCAAGGCGCACGAAGGCCTGTCGGTGTTCGCGGGCGTGGGTGAGCGTACCCGTGAGGGCAACGACTTCTACCACGAGATGAAGGACTCCAACGTCCTCGACAAGGTGGCGATGGTCTACGGCCAGATGAACGAGCCGCCGGGCAACCGCCTGCGCGTCGCGCTGACCGGCCTGACGATGGCGGAGTACTTCCGCGACGAGAAGGACGCATCGGGTCGCGGCAAGGACGTGCTGCTGTTCGTCGACAACATCTACCGCTACACGCTGGCCGGTACCGAAGTGTCGGCGCTCCTCGGCCGCATGCCGTCGGCCGTGGGCTACCAGCCGACGCTCGCCGAGGAAATGGGCGTGCTGCAGGAGCGCATCACCTCGACGAAGTCCGGCTCGATCACCTCGATCCAGGCCGTCTACGTGCCCGCGGACGACCTGACCGACCCGTCGCCGGCGACGACCTTCGCCCATCTCGATTCGACGGTGACGCTGAGCCGCAACATCGCCTCGCTCGGCATCTATCCGGCGGTCGATCCGCTGGACTCGACCAGCCGCCAGATGGACCCGAACGTCATCGGCAACGAGCACTACGACACCGCCCAGCGCGTGCAGTCGACGCTGCAGAAGTACAAGGAGCTCAAGGACATCATCGCGATCCTGGGCATGGACGAGCTGTCGGAAGAAGACAAGCAGGCCGTGTCGCGCGCGCGCAAGATCGAGCGCTTCTTCTCGCAGCCCTTCCACGTGGCCGAAGTCTTCACCGGCTCGCCGGGCAAGTACGTGCCGCTGAAGGAAACGATCCGCGGCTTCAAGGGCATCGTCGACGGCGAATACGACCACCTGCCCGAGCAGGCGTTCTACATGGTCGGCAGCATCGACGAAGCGGTCGAGAAGGCAAAGAAGATCGCCGCTTAAGCGGCAATCTTCGCGATTCGTGAATTCGTGATGGGTGATTCGAAAGGGCGCCGGCTTCATGAAGTAGCGGACGCCCCGCTTCTCCCAATCACGAATCACGCATCACGAATCACGTTGAGCGAGCAGAGCGAGCGAACCCTATGACCACCACCATCCGTTGCGACATCGTCAGCGCAGAAGCCGAGATCTTCCATGGCGAGGCGACCATGGTCGTGGCCACCGGCGAGCTCGGTGAGCTCGGCATCGCGCCGCGTCATGCCCCGCTGATCACGCGCCTGAAGCCGGGCAAGGTCGTCGTGACCCAGGCCAACGGCGAAGTGCTCGATTTCGCGATCGGCGGCGGCATCCTCGAGGTGCAGCCGCAGGTGGTTACGATCCTGGCCGACACCGCGATCCGCGCCGACGATATCGACGAAGCAGCCGTGAAAGCAGTCAAGGAAGAAGCCGAGCGCATCCTGGCCGGTCGCGGCGAGGCGATGGACATCGCCGAAGCGCAGCAGAAGCTGGTCGAGGCCGTAGTCCAGCTGCAGGCGCTCGAGCGTCTGCGCAAGACCCTCAAGCACTGACGGCCGCCGGGCGCCAAGCCCGGTTGCCGTGAACCGCACGACCCCGCTCCGGTGGGGTCGTCGCTTTTGGGTGTTGGAAGAAACGCGGGTCCTTGCGAGCGAATTCGCAGCGGGTCACACGCTGGTGATTACGCAGTCGCACCGTGGCGTGCGTCCGTCGGCGAGTTTTCGATCACGGCATCGGTCTGTAGGTCGTGGGACGCGCACAGCCTTGCAGCCAAGCGCGACTCAGCGCTTGTAGATCCAGTAGCGCGACAGCACGAACCCCACCGCGCCCAGCGCGAGTTCGATCGCCGGCTTCGCCACCCACACCCAACGCAGACCGAGCACGTCATCGATCTGGGTCAGGGCCCAGGTGCTGAACAGGGTCGTGGACACCCACATCAGCATGAAGCGCTGGAACTGCGTGGCCCCGACAGTGTTGCAGTCGTTTGCAAAGGTCAGCTTGCCGTTGAGCCAGAAGCCGATCAGCGCCCCGCTGATCCGGCCGACGACATTCGAGGGCGCCACAGGCAGTCCCAGATGTGTCAGGCCGACCACCACGCCCCAGTCGATCAGCCACTGCAGCAGACCGATGGCCAGGTAGTCGCGCCCCTGTCGGGTCAGGCTCATCACGGTTCCAGTTACGGATAGAGAGCGTCGCGAGATCCATGACGCGACGGCATCGGAATCGTACGCAGGCGCCCGTTAGATTTTCCTGCGCACACGGCAGGCAAGGCGCTATCGACGCCGCGCAGATTGCGGTCTGCGCGCATGTGCGCGGAGCGCGATGCCAGGCCGAATGCTGGCAGGGTCATGGATCGACTGCTTCGTCGCCTGGCGGCGTCCGTCGCCACATCGCGATCCCCTGCAGGGAGTCGACCTGCTCGATGGACGGGTCGACCGCCAATGCCCGCATCAGCGCTGCCGACGCAATGTCCTCGGTGACGAGGATCCAGCGTGCGTCGAGTTGCTCGAACACCGCCCGCCACGCTTCACCCTCGCTGTCGCGGTCGGCCGCCTCGCGCGCAGCAGCAAGCGCGGGCGCATGCACGGACATCAGCCGGCCACGCCCAGCGAGTTCGGCGACGTGACCACGCTGGGGATCGGTTGCCAGCACCACGCCCGTGTCCCCAGCGGGCAGTCGCGAGATCAACGTACGTTCGGCGACGTAATAGGGCAGTACCGCGTCCGGCGTGCCTGGCGCACGAATGACACGCTTGAGCGCGGCCGAGTGGTGCGTCCAGCCGCTATTGGCTTGATAGGCCACGCTGAGCACGCACAGCATGACGATCGGCCACAGCCAGATGCGCCCCCCGATGTCTGCCTGGCTACCGCTCAGCGCGGGGAGTAACAGCAGGAGCAGGCCCGGAAACGCATAGCGCGCGTACTGCATCGGCACTAGCGGCAACAGCGCGATGCAGATCGCGATGCATGCGAACGCCCGCGTGGCACGCCGGCGCAGCGCGAGCAACCAAGCACCAGCGAGACCGAGCCACAGGAACCCGATGCCGCCATCCCAGGCTTCGACGAACCGGCTGCTCTCGAAGGTCATATGCCATGGCAGCGTCGGGCCGAAGCCCGTGAGCCAGCGGAGGTCGGACATGTTCTCGAGCGGGTAGTGCGGCGACTGGAAGACCGCGTTGAACAGCGGAAAGACCGGATTGCCCGTATGCCACCACGCGTGCGCATAGCTCGAACCCGCGATCACCACGAACAGTGCGGCCAACCGCGGCAGGTTTCGCAACACACGGCCAGACGCATAACGCGCTGCATACGCCAGCAACGGCAGTGCGGCGAGTGCGTGCATCGGCTTGAGGGCGGCCAGTGCCGCCATCAGGAGCGTCATCGCTGCCAGATGACGTCCGGTGCGGTCGTGCAGGACCAGCGCCACCAGCGAAAAAAGCACCGCCATCGCGGGCAGCTCGGTCTGCATGCCAGCCATCAGCCAGACCAGCGGCGGAAAACATGCAAAGAGCGCAACCACTGCAATGCGCTCCACCGGCACCGCGCCGAGTGCACGTGCGCATCCGGTCAATGCGATCGCTGCGCTCACCAGCCAGAACGTGTTCATCGCGCCGCGTGCTTCGCGACCGGCCAGCAGCCAGGCCAGACCTTGTCCGATATCACCCATCCAAGGTGAGTAGACCCATGCGCTGTGGGCGGGATCGGCGAGGTATCGCGCGTGATGCGCAAGCTGTGCGGGCAGATTGAGGTGGTAGGTCAGATCGTCCATCTGCATGGTGGGCAGCCATGCACCGGTCGAGGCCAGTCCCAGCAGCATCACCGCGGCAGTAACGCCTTGCGGAGATGCGTCAACGAATGCGCGCCAGTCGCTGCGAGCGGCCCGATACTGGTTCTTCAATGCGCTGCGGTTCCAGGCGATCGGAAGCCCCAATGCAAGCAGCCACACCACCGCGAAATGGAGCGGCAGGGAGACCAGCCAACCCGCGATGCCAGCGATCACCGCATAACCAGACACCGCTGCGATCGCGATTCGCCCCGGCACTTCGGCGGGAATCCAGCGAAGACCCAGCGCCAGACTGGCAGTCGCGATCAGCGCGGCCGCCAGGACCGGCAAGGGCCCTACGTACAGCACCAGCGCCGCGCACCACACCGTCGTGAGCGCGGACGCCCAGCGCCATCGCGCGAAGCGCGCAAGAGGCCACGCGACCAGCGTTGCGATAGCGGCGAGCGCGAGCGACAGCGCGAAGCGCTCCCACGGCAGTAACCGCCAGACACCGTGCAGCGTAAGCCCGAACAGAACGAGCGCAGGCCCGAGCAGCCACAATGCGAGCCTCCAGCGCGACCCGGCAGCCGGATGTATGTTCGGTTCGATGCGGGCCATCGTCGATCCTGACGTGAAGTGTGCATTATCATCGAACGCCGTCACGCTTTTCGAGTCCCATGAGCGCACCGCTGCACGTCGTCATCCTCGCCGCAGGCGAGGGCAAGCGCATGAAATCGTCGCTGCCCAAGGTGCTGCAGAAGATCGCAGGGCGGCCGATGCTGTGGCATGTCATCGAAGCGGCGCGTGCGCTGGAGCCTGCGGGGATCCATGTCGTCTACGGCCATCGCGGCGAGCAGGTGCAGGCCGCGTTCGCCGACCAGCCCGATCTGCACTGGTCGGAGCAGCGCGAGCAGCTCGGCACCGGCCACGCGGTGCGTCAGGCGATGCCCGATGTGCCCGACGGCGCGCAGGTGCTGGTGCTCTACGGCGACGTGCCGCTGTTGCGCGCGGAGACGCTGCAGCATCTGGTATCAATCGAGGGCAGGCTGGCGGTGCTGGCCGCGCAGCTCGAGGATCCCACGGGCTACGGCCGCATCGTGCGTGATCCCGAGGGGCACGTCGGTGCGATCGTTGAGCACAAGGACGCGAGCGACGAACAGCGCCGCATCGATCTGGTGAACACCGGCATCCTCGCCGCCGAAGCCACCGCGCTCAAGGCGTGGCTGGCGCGGCTGTCGTCGGACAACGCGCAAGGCGAGTACTACCTGACCGACGTATTCGCGATGGCCGCCGACGAGTACAGCGCTGCGCAGATCGTGCTGGTCGACGATCCGCTGGAGGCCGAAGGCGCGAATGATCCCTGGCAGCTGTCGCAACTCGAACGTGCGTGGCAACTGCGCGCGGTGCGCGCGCTATGCGTGGCCGGTGCGCGCTTCGCCGATCCCGCGCGCGTGGATATCCGCGGTGAGGTCATCGTGGGCAGCGATGTCGAGATTGACGTCGACGTGGTCTTCGAAGGACGGGTGGCGCTCGGCGACGGCGTGCGCGTCGGTCCGTTCTGTCGTCTGAAGAACGTGGGCCTGGGTGGGGGCACTGAAGTGCGCGCGCATTGCGACCTCGAAGGCGTGCGCGCGGAAGGTGCGGTGACCATTGGTCCGTTCGCGCGTCTGCGTCCCGGCACCGTGCTCGCCGACGGCGTGCACATCGGCAACTTCGTCGAAACCAAGAACACGACACTCGGTGTCGGCAGCAAGGCCAATCACCTGACGTATCTGGGCGATGCCGAGATCGGCGCCGGCAGCAATATCGGCGCCGGCACCATCACCTGCAACTACGACGGCGTGAACAAGTCGAAGACAGTGATCGGCGATCACGCCTTCATCGGTTCCAACGCCGCGCTGGTCGCGCCGGTGCGCATCGGCCACGACGCCACGACCGCAGCCGGTTCGGTGATCGTCAATGACGTGCCGGACGGCAAGCTCGCCGTCGCGCGCGGGCGGCAGACGGTCGTCGAGGGCTGGGAGCGGCCGAAGAAGCGCTGAGCCTCATTCCACGCGGCGGTAGCCACCCGCCGTCGGAGACCAGCGGTAGAGATCGCCACCGCGTCCGCCGCGCTCGCGCAGGCGCAGATCGCGGTAGCCGTGGTGGGTGCTGGGTTCGACGATGAGCACCCCGGCCCATTCCTCGATGTGGTGCTCGCGGGTGCCGTCATCGTTCCAGTTGCCTGCGATGTCGCGATACATCGACATGTCCGCGCCGAACACCTGCTTCAGGGTGTCACCGTGCAGCTCGAACAGATACAGCGCCGAATAGAACGCGCCGCCGCCGGCATAGCCTTCCGACCAGCCGCCCCGCAGGCCAAGCGCGGGTGGTCCATCCGACAGTCGATAGGCGGCAAGATCGAAGCGCTCCCAGCGTTCGGGCATCGCGGCCGCGCCGGCGTCTTCCATACGGAGCGGCTGCTGGCCGCCGCCCCACGACAGCAGCGGCCAAGTCACGTCCATATCGAGTCGCAAACGCGCGACGAGCTGTGCACCGCTTGCAGCGTCGATGCGCAGGACGCCAAGTACCTGCGCGGTCTCATTGGTTTCGCAGCTCGCCACTGCGGATGTGTTGTGGGGGTGTCGTCGCGATAGCAGACGAGTGCGACCACGTGGCCGGGATGTTGCGGCCAGCGCCGCGCGCCGAGCAGCACGATGCGCTCGGCGGGGATCCCGGGCACCAGCAGGGTGCGCAGCGCGTCGGCCTGGAGGCCGGCAAGATCGCCGGTGCCAAAGTGATCGGGCGCCGGGCGGCCTTCCATCTGTTCGGCCCACACGGCTTTCGCTTCCGGGCTCTTGAGCAGGGCGGTGATCGCATCGAGACTCCCGGCGCGCTGCGCCCACCCAGGCGCAGTGGCAAGACACAGCACAAGCAGTGCAGGGGCGAGGGATCGGAGCCGCATCGGTAGGTTGCCTGGAGCCGGATCTCCGATTCTGCCGCATCGCGGCGCCGGCGGCCGCCGTCTGGCTCAGTCCGGCAGCACCAGCGACACGCAGAGCCCGCCACCCTCGCGGTTGAGCAGGGCGATGCGACCGCCGTGTGCTTCCGCGATCTCGCGCGCGAGTGCCAGACCAAGACCCGTGCCGTTGCGCTTGGTCGAATAGAACGGCAGCAGCGCGTTGGCGAGTACCGCTTCGTTCATGCCGGGCCCCCGATCGAGCACGTCGATCCGCCAGCCGTCCACGGCACGTCGCAGCCCGACCGCGACCGCATCGGGATCGCCACCAGTCTCGTGGGCGTTGCGCAGCAGATTCAACAGCGCCTGTTCGACCTGGGCGGCGTCGAAGGACGCGGTGAATGCATCGTCGATGGGGCCGACATCCACGAACGACACCTGCGAACGCAGCTGGTCGAGGAACGCACGCCAGCGGATCGGTTCGCGACGCGGCGCCGGCAGCTTGGCGAAATGCGCGTAGCCGCGGATGAAGCCTTCCAGATGGCGCGCGCGTTCCTCGATCGTGCGCAACGCGTCGGGCAATCGCGCGGTCTGGCCGCGACGCAGCAGCTCGGCGCCCGAATGCGCCAGTGACGCGATGGGCGCCAGCGAATTGTTGAGCTCGTGGCTGATGACCCGGATGACCTTCTTCCAGGTCTGCACCTCCTGGCGCCGCAATTCGGTGGTCATCTGCCGCAGCAGCAGCAGTTCGTGGCGCCGCCCGTTGAGCCGGAAATGCCGGCGCGACAGATGGTGGATCTCCTCGTTCTCGCCATCGCCGATGGTGAACAGTCCGTCGCCGCCGCGCGCAAACGCATCCGCCAGCGCAGGCGGCGCATCGGCAAGCAGGCTGGAGAATGCCTGGCCTTCCAGCTTGCGGCCGCCACCCAGTGCGCGACGCGCGGCGAGGTTTGCGTGCACGACGCGATCCGCCGGATCGAGCAGCAGCATGGCGACCGGCGTGTTCTGCACCATCGTGTCGAGCAGCAGTTCGCGCTGCACCAGTGACAGGCGTTGCGCGCGCAGCGTCTCGCCCAGTTCGTTGTGCGCAGCGACCAGGTCGCCCAGTGCGCCACTGCCCTGCCACGACACGCCGAAGCCGTAGTCGCTGTCGCGATAGCTCGCCACGGTGCCAGCGAGCGCACGGAACAGCGCATGCGACGGCGCGAACGCGCGCTGCAGCGACCACACGAGCGAGGGCAATGCACACAGCGTCGCGCCGGCAACTGCCATCCACGGCGGGCACCAGCGCAGAAGCAACACCGCGGCTCCCGCGCTCAGCGCGACATGCATCACTGCGATCACGATGACCACGCCCGTCAACGGCAGCCGCTGTTGCCAGCGCATGTCAGTCGCGACGGATGCCGAGTCGGTCGAGCCGGCGGTACAGCGCCTGGCGCGACAGCCCGAGTTCGGTGGCGGCCTGTGCCAGCACGCCGCCACTGCGTGCGAGTGCGGCCTCGATCTCCGCACGGCCGGGTTCGTAGGCATCGACGTCGACCGTCGCAACAGCTGCGGCTGGCAGTGCGAGATCGCGCGCGTCGATCTGCGCATCGCGCGCCAGCAGTTCCGCCCGCTGGATCACATTGCGCAGTTCGCGCACGTTGCCCGGCCAGCCGTGCTGCAGCAGGGCGCGCTCCGCACCGGCCGACAACGGCCTGCGCCCATCGAGGAAGTGCCGCGCCAGCGGGAGGATGTCGCGTGGACGCTGCGCCAGCGGCGGCAGGCGCAATTCGATGCCGTTGAGGCGGTAATAGAGATCCTCGCGAAACCGGCCGTCGGCGATCATCGCCGGCAGATCGGCATTGGTCGCGCTGAGCACGCGCACCGACACACTGCGCTCGCGGTTGCCACCGAGCCGTTCGAAACGCCCGGTCTCGAGCACGCGGAGCAGCTTGACCTGCCCGGCGGACGGCAGCGTGCCGACCTCGTCGAGGAACAGCGTGCCGCCGTCAGCCGCTTCAAACTTGCCTTCGCGGGCCCGGGTTGCGCCTGTGTAGGCGCCGGCTTCGGCCCCGAACAGTTCGGCCTCGATCAGATCATGGGGCAATGCGCCGCAGTTGACGGCGACGAACGGGCCTTCGCGCACGGCCGAGTTCGCATGCAGGATCTCCGCATACTTCTCCTTGCCGGCACCATTCGGTCCGGTGATCAGCACCGGCAGATTCGAACGCGCGACCTGCAGCGCCAGCGACAGCGTCGTCTCGCTGGCCGGATCGTCCCAGACCAGACCGCGCAGATCGCGGCCCTGCGTGAGTGCGTCGCGGCGGCGGCGATCGTCGCGCGTGCGCGCTTCAAGCGCCCGGCGCGTCGACGACAGCTCCAGCAGTGTGTTGACCGTGGCGAGCAGCTTGCCATCGTCCCAGGGCTTGCCCAAATAGTCGGCAGCGCCGGAGCGGATCAGTTCGACCGCCGATTCCAGACGCGTCCACGCGGTCAGCAGGACGACCGGCAGATCCGGATCGAAACGCCGGATCGCATGGAACAGCGCGATGCCTTCGTCGCCGGACGTGGTGTCGGCATGGAAATTCATGTCCTGCACCACCAGGTCGATCCCACCCGCCTGCAAGCGGGCGATGCCGGCCTCGGGTGTCGCCGCGTGTTCGCAGGCGATGTCGTGCAACGAGAACAGCACCTCCAGCGCGGTGGCGACGGCGGGGTTGTCGTCGATGACGAGGATCGTGGGCATCAGGCGCTGGACATCCGGTTGGAACGTGCGTGAGCGAAAGGCATGGTCGTCGGCGGCCGCGATAGACGCAACCGGCGACACGTCGGTGCGCGCGATCAGATGCTGCGCGTCGCCACGGCCGGCGGCACCGAGGCCGCGCGTCTGGCCGGCCAGTACACCGCGATCTGCCCGAGCACCCATAACGCGACGGCGCCGATCGGCAGATACATCAGCGGCAGGCGGCCCAGCTCGTAGCGCGACATCAGCAGCTGATTGAGTCCGTAGGCCAGCAGCATGCCGAGCGCGATGCCGATCGTGGCAAGCAGGAAGTTCTCGACCTGGAAGTATCGCAGGATCTGGGTGCGCGTCGCGCCGAGTGCGCGGCGGATGCCGATCTGCTTGGTCCGCTGCTGCACCCAGAAGCTGGCCAGGCCCACGATGCCGAGCGCGGTCACGACCAGCAGCGCGATACACACCACGACCAGCAGCATCGCCATCGCGCGATCCTCGCGGTAGTACGTCTCGCGCAGGTCGGACATCAGGTCGGCATTGACGGCGACGCGGTTGGGATCGATCTGCTTGAGCGTGGCGACTGCGGCATCGAGGACCTGGCGGCGCTGGGCGGGATCGGTGCGGATCACGTAGTTGATGCCGTTGTAATCGTCACGGATCGGCAGCAGCATCGTCGCGTTTCCCGGGCCGGTTTCGTCCGTCGGCATTGCCAGGGTTTCGACCACGCCGACGATCGGAATCGGTGCATTGCCCCAGCTGTAGATATGTTTGCCGATCGCATCCTCGCCCGGAAACAGACGCTCGGCCATCGCGCGGTTGACGATCACGGCAGGTACGCGCGCCGAATCGCCAGCCTTTTCAACGTCGACCATGTTGAGAAACTCGTCCGGATTAAATCGGCGTCCGGACACCAGCTGCAGACCGAACGTATCGAGAAGATCCTCGCTGCCCAGGTAACCCGAGGCCACGATGGTGTTGTTGGGCTGATCGGGGCTGAGTCGTACACCGCTGGTCGAGCTGCTGTTGCCATAGGGGATCTGGGTGACCGTCGCCACGTGGCGAACGCCGGGGAGCGTTCGCAGGGCGGCCAGATCGCGCTCGACGGCGGCGCGGCGGTCCACGCTGGCGGTTTCGTCGATGCTCGGCATCTGGATGCGCAGGATCTGGTCCTCGACCGTGCCGCTGGCGCGCGACATATGGTCGATCCGGCGATCAATGAGGTAGATCGCGTTACAGATGATCGCGCAGGCGAGCGCGATCTCGATCACGATCAATGCGGCTGCGGTCTTGTGCCGGCGCAGTGTCGAGAAGATGGGGCGAATGTCCATGGAAGTCCTCGAAGAAGTCTGGGTCACTGCGACTTGAGCTGGATCGCCGGCGTCACCTGCATGGCGCGCCATGCAGGCAGCAGGCCGGCCAGCAGGCTTGCGACGATCGACAGGGCGAAGGTGGTCAGCAGCATCGGCATGTCGAGCTGGGCGAGCGCGGCGTAACTGCTCGGGTTCTGGCGTACGGCCCAAAGGCCGAGCAGGGCGAGGCCCAGACCCACCACGCCGCCGGCCACGCCGATCGCGCCGGCTTCGACCAGGAACTGGGAGAAGATCGCGCGGCGCGACGCGCCGAGTGCGCGCCGCACTCCAATCTCGGTCGCACGGCGCAGGCTTTTGGCGAGCAGCAGACCGACGGTATTGACCAGGCACACCAGCAAGAAGCCGATCGCAAGCCACAGCTGTAGACGCACGTCGCTGGGGACGACCTGGTGGTGGTCGAGCAGCGCCGGCACATCGCGCAGACGCACATTGGTCGGGCGCTCGAAGCGTCCGGCCGTGCGCTGCTGGTCGGAATAGCTCGCCAGATAATCGCGATAGGCCCCGGCGTCAGTGGCCGCGGGCAGTTCCACCCAGTACTGGACCCAGGTGCAAGGTGCATTGAGGGCAGTCGGATCGCTACCCGAGTCGCCCCAGCAGTTCATGCTGCCCATGCGCGAGAGCTTCTGTTCGATCGCAGTCGAGAACGGGACGAACACTGATTCGATTGAATTGAACCTGTCCAGCGACAGATCCCAGAACCGCGGCGTCGGCATCCAGGGCCCGAGCACGCCGACGACACGGAAGTCAGCACCGTTGACGCGAAGGGTTTTGCCGGTGCTGTCGCCGCCTCCGAACACTTTCTGGTTGGTCTCGGCCGAAATCACCGCCACGCGCGCGCGGGAAGCGTCGTCTTCCGCAGTCCAGGCGCGGCCATGCACCAGAGGCGCGTCGAACATCGGAAAGAAGTCGGCTGATGTGTAGCGCGCATCGGTGAAGAAGGGCGCACGCGCATCGTCTGGCGCCACCGCGACGAACCCGCCGCTCATCATCGCCTGACGTGCGCCGCGTGCCTCGCGCAGCAGGGTTTCTGCGTCGAAGCGGGTGATGTTCCGGTCCGGTTCTTCGGCGGATGCGTAGCCGTGCATGCTGGCCGCATCCAGCTGCACATAGAAAAGACGATCGCTCTTGTCGGGAATCGGATCGCCCGACAGCACGTGGAATACCGTGATCGTGGTCATGCTGGCGCCGATGCCCAGCGCGATCGCCAGCACCATCAACGCGGTGAGCACCTTGCTGTTGCGGAAGCTGCGCAGCGCGAGCTGCAGGTAATAACCGAACATGCCGGGTCTCCTCAGGCGTCTGCGGGAACGCGCGAGGCGGCCCCGGACAGAGGTGAGGCGTGCAGCGCCTGCAAGTCGGTCGCCATGCCGTCGACGATGTGCACATTGCGATGCGCGCGCGCGGCGAGTTCCGGATCGTGCGTCACCATTACGATGGTCGTGCCGCGTGCGTTGATGTCCTCGAGCAGTTCCAGCACGCTGCGCGCCATCTGCGAATCGAGGTTGCCGGTGGGTTCATCGGCGAGCAGCAGACGCGGGCTGCCTGCGAGCGCACGCGCGATCGCCACACGCTGCTGCTGACCGCCCGACAGTTCGGCCGGGAAGTGCTTCATGCGCGAGCCCAGGCCCACCAGCGACAGCGATTCCTCGATGCGCAGGCGACGCTCGGACGCCGCCATACCGCGATAGCGCAGCGGCACGTCGACGTTGTCGAACAGGTTGAGATCGGGAATCAGGTTGAAGCCCTGGAAGATGAAGCCGATCTTCTCGTTGCGCAGCTTCGAGCGCGCATCGTCGCCCAGCCCGCGTACCTCGACACCGTCGATCCGGTATTCGCCGCCGGTGAAGGTTTCCAGCAGGCCGGCGATGTTGAGGAAGGTCGTCTTGCCCGAGCCGGACGGACCGGTGACGGCAACGAACTCGCCCTCGGCGACATGCAGGTCGAGCGAGCGCAACGCATGGGTTTCGACGAGTTCGGTGCGGTAGACCTTGGCGACCTGGCGCATGTCGAGCATGGGAATGTGTCCTGTGACGTGAACTGGAAAGAGAAAGGGCGCGTCTCGCTCAGCGGACGCGGAACAGGCTCGGCAGGCCGTGGTCGACGGTGCGCCGGCGTGCGCGTGCGAACGCGGGCATGTGCGTGCCGGGCGATGTGTCGGACGGAATGCCAGCGTCGAATGCGGACGACAGCCGGCGCGGCACCGCGCTGGCGAGTTCGTCGGCGGTCCAGGCGACGGGGAATGGGCAATCGAGGCGTGTGTGCATGATCAGAGTCCTGAGATGCGGATGCGGTCCGCGTTGTCGAAAAGATCGGTGCCGGCGACGACGACGCGTTCGCCGGGTTGCAGGCCGTCGACAATTTCCACCGCCGACAGGCTGCTGGCGCCGGCCGTGATCGGCCTGCGCACCGCCGTATTGCCATCCATCACATAGGCCGCGCTGCCGCCTTCCTGATCGAGGAACGGACCGCGCGCCACCATCAGCACGTCCTTGCGGGTGTCGAGCAGAATCCGCGCGGTCAGGCGCTGGCTCTGGCGCAGGCCCGGCGGCTGGCTGTTGGCGTCGAAGCGCAGCCGTGCGACGACCTCGCCATTGACCACCTCGGGGGAAACCGCCGAGACCTTCGCCGGATACGTCGTGCCGACGCTGCGCAGTTCGGCCGGCATGCCGATCTCGAGATCGCGCGCGAAGCTTTCCGGCACCTTGATCTCGACCTCGAAAACGGACAGATCGACGACCGACAGCACCGGCGCGTTCGCGGCGACGTTGCTGCTCTGCACCGCCTGCACCTGGCCGACGATGCCGTCGAACGGCGCCCGCAGCGTCAGCGCGTCGACCTGGCGACGCACTTCCATCACCACGCTGCGCTGGCGCTCGGCCACCAGTTGCTTGTTACGCGTGTCGAGGCCAGCGCCGCGCCCTTGTAGGCCGAAGTCTTCCGTGGCGGACGACACGCCGATCTCGGTCTTCTTCAAGGTGTCCTGCGCGCGCGCCAGATCGACCTGCGCCACCGCGCCGCCCTCGTACGCGCGTTGGTAGCGCTGCAGATCGCGTTCCGCCGCGGTGCGGTCGACCTGCGCCTGGTCAAGCACCTTGCGTGCTTCGGCGCGGCGCAGTTGCGCGTCGAGCGCGGCGCGTCCGGCTTCGGCCTCGTAGCTGGCGAGGGTGGCTTCTTCCTGTGCCAGCTTGCTGCGCAATTCCGGGCTGTCGATCTCGGCTAGCGCCTGGCCGCGCTCGACCCGATCACCGGCCACTACCTTCAGGTTGAGCATGCCGCCGGAGATCGCATAGAGCGTCGGGCTGTTGGCCGCGATGACCCGGCCCTCGGCTGCGATGTCGCGGACCAGATCACCGCGGGTGACCTCGGCGAAGCGCAGGCGTTGCGCGTCGACAGAGCGGCCACTGCCCGCCCAGCCCGACACGACCCAAGCCGCCAGCAGCAGGGCGAAGCCGACCCCGCCAGCGAGCAGCCAACGCGACCGTCCCGGCCGTGTGTCTGCCCGAGCGGTGTCCTGCGCGGATGTGTCGTGAATGCCGGCGGCGCGGCGGGGAGGGGCGTCGGGCATGTCTGAGGACATGGGCAGCAGTCGCTTGCGGAAGACAGGGCAGTCAATGCATGAGCCGTGCCAACTGCAAGTAACTGATTTTAATTGATTTGCAACCCGTATCGAGTGTCCGGGCCGACTGCGGACGTCCGAGCGGACAGGCGGCGTGCGGTCGCGGGCCCCGGATGTTGACCGCCTATCAGCTGAAACCTATCTGCTGTGGCGGGAGATCAATTCAAACGCGCAGTGGAGAAGAACAACTGGGGGAGCTAGCGGCATTAGCCGAGCGGGCCGCCTTGTGATCGGCGAAAAATCTTAAAAATTCCATCTATTTCAAAGGTTTGTGAGAAATCACCTAGGTTGTTTTCGCTGAGCAGAGCTTGTCTTTGTGACCCCCACGGCGTCGCAATCAGGAAATAGTTTCATGTGTTAAGCATTTGTTTATTTTTTGTGCAAAGCGGCATAGCATCAGGATTCTTTACAGAACTTGGCGTTTGGGTTTGGGTGGGTTGCGGTGTTGTGAAGTTTGTTTGCACCTTCATCTGGAGAGAGATAGCTAATGACCCCGAAGAAAACGAAACTGCGTAACGCGATCGTCCTCGCACTTGTCACTGGCGGCGCCGTTGCCGCAAGTGGCTCTGCGATGGCGCAGGACACGTCCACGGCATCCTCGCCTGAGGCCACCAGCCTGGACACCATCACCGTTACCGGCACGCGCATCCGCAGCCAGACGATGACGGCGTCAAGCCCGGTCGCCGAGATCTCGGCAGAAGAGTTCAAATATTCCGGCGCCACGACGGTCGAAGACCTGATCAACCAGTACCCGCAGCTGTCTCTGGATTTCGACAACTTCGCCAACAACGGGTCGCAGGGTTATGCGACCGTCGATCTGCGAGGCATGGGTGCCAACCGCACCTTGGCACTGGTCAACGGACGCCGGATTCCCAAGGGCCTTGGCGAGACCGCCGACATCAGCATCATTCCGGCTGCGCTGCTGCAGCGGGTGGACATCCTGACCGGCGGTGCATCGGCGGTATATGGCTCCGACGCGATCGCGGGCGTGGTCAACTTCATCCTCGATGACACCTTCGAAGGCGTCAGCGTGAATGTCGGCTATTCGGCCTACCAGCACAAGAACGAGGACAGCTACATCCAGGGTTTGATGGACACGGCCGGCTTCGATTATCCAACCGGCGGTTCGGGCTTCGATGGCATCGCCAAGAATGTCGATGTCGCGATCGGCGGTGCATTCGGCGCAGGCGGTCACGCCGTGGCATGGGCGACCTGGCGCAAGAACGACGCAATGCTGCAGGGCCAGCGCGACTACTCCTCGTGTGCCCTAAACGCGACAGGCACGGCCTGTGGTGGCTCTCCGACCGCGGACCCGGGCAACTTCTACATCGTCGCGCCGGGCTCGGGCCTGTACACCTACGTGTCGCCATCGGACTCGGGCTGGTTCGTGCCGGACGGCCCCACGCTGTACAACTACGCGCCGGTGAACTATTACCAGCGCCCCGACAGCCGCTTCACTGCCGGCACCAGCTTGAAGTACGAGGTCAACGAATACTTCGAGCCCTACATCGAGACGATGTTCGTCAACCGTAAGAGCAGCACCCAGATCGCGGCGTCCGGTGCCTTCTTCACGGATGTCACCGTCAACTGCGATACCGATGTCATCGGCTCCATGTGTTCGGATATCGGGATCGTCGACGACGAATTCACCGTGTATGTCGCCAAGCGCAACGTCGAGGGCGGCCCGCGCATCACCAACGAAGAGTCCACCAACTACAGCATCACGGCAGGTACCCGCGGCGCGGTGTTCTCGTCCAGCTGGACCTATGACGCGTCCTTGCAGTACGCCCGCACCAGCGTCAAGACCGAAAACCAGAACGACTTCCTCACCACACGCGTGCGTGACGGCATCCTCGGCTGCCCGACGGGTTCGTTCGACGGCTGCATTCCTTACGAGGTCTGGACCGACTCGATCACCCCGGAACAGGCGCAGGCCCTGCAGGGCGTGGGCATCGTCAATTACGCAACCGACATGAAGGTGTTCAATGTCTACGCGACGGGTGACCTTGGCTTCGGTCTTCCGTGGACCAACGACACCCCGATCAGCGCGGTGGTCGGTTGGGAAAAGCGTAGCGAACGCTTCAGCCGCATCGCCGACAGCAACATGCAGACCGGCAACTTCACCGGTCTGGGTGGACCGACCACCAACCTCGATGGCGGCTTCGACGTGGACGAGTTGTTCCTTGAGGGCAACGTGCCGCTTCTGGCCGACGCGGGGGCGCTGAACAGCCTTGATCTGCAGCTCGGCTACCGCTACACCGACTACAGCACCTCCGGCAACGTCAACACCTGGAAGGCGGGCCTCGGCGCCAGCTTCCTCGACAACCGTTTCCGTGTGCGCGCGGGTTTCAACCGCGCCATCCGCGGTGCCAACATCAATGAACTGTATTCCGACCAGTCGATCGCCCTGTGGGGTGGCAGCGATCCCTGCGCCGGCGCGGACCCTGAGTTCACGCTGGAGCAGTGCGTGCGGACCGGTGTCAGGCCGGACCAGTACGGCAGCGTCGCCGCCAACGCCGCCAATCAGAACAACCAGCTCGTCGGCGGCAATCCCAACCTCAACCCGGAAACCGCCAATACCTGGACGATCGGGTTTGCGGCCACCCCGATCGACAATCTCGACGTCAGCGTCGACTACTACGACATTGAGCTTGAGGAGCAGATCGGCACGCTGGGCGCGCTCAACATCATCACGCTGTGCGCCAACGGCCAGGATGCAATGTGCGATTTCATCCAGCGAAATGCGGTGACCGGCGACCTGTTCCGCGGCAGCGATCCCGAAACCTCAGGACTGGTGGTCAACACCAACGGCAACTTCGGCGGCCGTCGTTTCCGCGGCATCGACCTGACTGCCGGCTACCGCATGGACTTGGGCCCGGGCAGTCTGTCGACATCCTTCACCGGCAGCCGCATCCTGGAACGCTCGTTCCAGCCGGTGCCTGGTGACACCTCTGCCGATTACAGCTGCGAAGGCCTGATCAACACCCAGTGTTCGACGCCCGAATGGCGGCACATTGCCAGTGCGCGTTACGCGTTCGACCGTTATTCCATCGGTCTGCGCTGGCGCTACATCGGCGAGATGGACTACCGGGGCACGGATGGACAGGACCTCAGCGGGGACTACTTCCTGAGTGGTCCGGGCAAGCAGAAGGCATTCAACTACATCGATGTCTCGGGCTCCCTGCAGCTAGGCGACAACATCACCTGGACGGCAGGCGTCAACAACATCGCCGACAAGGCACCGCCCATGGTGGGTGGTAGCCTGACGCCGCTCAACGGCAATGCGCTGGGTGGCTACGATCAGGCGGGCCGCTACATCTTCAGCAGCCTGACTTTCGCATTCTGATCCACCGCTCGGCAGTCCGGAGGGCGGCGGGCAACTGCCGCCCTTTTCTGTTTTCGCGCTCAACTCCTGCGGCGCATGCCGCGCTTTGGCTAGACTCGAACCACGACGGCAGGTGAAGGACGCAACGCGTCCGTGCTGCTCTATTCCAGATGTCATGACAGGATGTGCATGAACGCAACGCAATCTCGGATTCCCGAAGAAACTCAGGTGCAATGCCCGTCCCAGCGCGTGCAGCTGGGGTATTCAATGCTTCGGGATGGACACACGCAGGACGCCGTCGCGCTGGGCGTGGATCTGGTCGCCGCGTATCCAGACGAGGTCCATGTGCTGGTGTTCGCCAGCGAAACGCAGTTCGCCGCCGGTGCGCTCGAGGAGGCGCTCGTGCTGACCGGTCGGGCCGTGGAGGCAAGCGCCGGCAACGCTGCACTCAAGCTCCGCAAGGCAGGACTTCTGATCCAGATGCGACGCAGGCAGGAGGCCTTGGCTGTCGCCAATGACGCCGCTGATGCGGCGCACGCGCTCGGCGATGGTCAGGCTGTGTGGCAGGCGGCCAGCATGATCGTCAACTGCAATCAGCCCGCGGCCGCGATACCGCGCTATCAACAGGCACAGGTGCTGCTCGGCGATGTGCCCGGTCTGCTCTACGATCTGGCGGTGGCGCAGTTCTTCACCGGCGACTTCGACGCTGCCGAGGTCAATCTCGATCGCATGCTCGCACTCGTGCCGCAGGCGGGCCACGCCCTCTACTTGCGGGCGACGCTCCGCCGTCAGCGCCCCGATCGCCATCATGTCGACGACATTGCTAGGCGCATCGCGTCCGGCATTCAGAAACCGGACTGGCAGGCGGCGGCGTTCTACGCGTTGGCCAAGGAGCTGGAAGATCTGGGGGAGGACGAGAAATCCTTCGCTGCCCTGAGAAAGGGTGCCAGGATCAAGCGCGCCACGCTGCAGTACGACGTGTCTACGGAGCGCGCAGCCATCGATGCGCTTTGCGAAAGCTACAGCACCGAGACGATGGCGGCGCTGTCGAGCGGAAGCGCGGCGGACAGTCCCATCTTCATCGTTGGAATGCCGCGTAGCGGCACCACTCTGGTCGAACGCATGCTGGTACAGACCGGGAATGTGCAGTCTGCTGGCGAGCCGCTGGATCTCAGGCAATTGGTCGCGTCCCATACCCAGCGCGTCCTCGAGACGCAGGCCGGGCTGTCGGCGTCGGAGGCTTCCCTGTGGATAGATTTCGATGTAATGGGCCGCGACTACTTGCAGGGCGTACGCGGTGCGGCAGCCGACCGGGCCGTCTTCATCGACAAGATGCCGGTCAACTATCTCTATTGCGGACTCATCCGCAAGGCGCTGCCGAATGCCAGGATCATCCATCTCTCGCGGGATCCGCTTGACAGCTGTTATGCGGTCTTCAAGACGCTGTTCTTCAACGCCTATCATTTCTCCTACGATCTCGATGAACTGGCCGAGTACTACATCGGCTACCGGCGGATGATGGCGCACTGGCACGAGGTCATGCCGGGCGAGATCCTAGATGTGCGTTACGAGGATCTGGTCACCGATGCCAGCGGCGAGACGCGGCGCATCCTCGAGTGGTGCGGACTGGCGCATCGCGCAGGTGCCGTGTCGGATCCACCCGTCGGAACACCCGCATTCGTGACCGCCAGTGCCGCGCAGGTGCGGGAACCGGTACACACGCGTTCGGTCCACAACTCCCGCAAGCATGCAGAACGGTTGGCGACCCTGGTCCGCCGGCTGCAGGAAGCGGGTATCGCAGTGGACTGACGTCGTGGCCCCGGCAGCGTCAGCTGGCTGGCTGGATGTCGAAGGCGATGGTCAGGCGCGGCGCGCTGTCGTCGAATGGCACGGTGCCGTGCCACATGTAGGACGGAAAGAGCGCGAGACGACCAGGCTTGGGGTGCACGATGCGTCGTGGTGGCAGATCGAGTGCTAGTTCGTCCATCGGCTGACCGAATTGCAGGCAGCCAGCGGTCGATGGCCTGGCCGGGGCGCACACCGAAGGCGGCAGCGCCACGTAGAACGCCGAGCTCATCCAGCCTTCGTTGTGGATATGGTTGGCGTGACGTCCCGAGGCGTTGAGACGGACCGACCATGCACCGACGATCCGGACACGCCGCTGTTGGATGCGGAGGAAGGGGTGGCGTGGGTCGTGCGGCAGGCCCGCGAGCCAGTCCTCAGCCGAGGCCCGCAGGCTGGATTCTGCTGCGCGCAGGACAGCGTCGTCTCGTCCGAACAGACGGCCCGGGGTTTGCGATCCGTTCCGTACGCTCTGTCCCATCGGTTGCCCCGCAGTCAGGTGCAGTGTATCGAGCGTGACCCGCAATGCGGACAGGAACGCCGCCAGGTCGGCATAGCCCGGCGGTGTTTCGATCTCCAGGTCCGCGATCAACCGCGCGTAGTCGAACAGCCAGTGTTCGCGCGCGTCGCCTGCCAGCCGCCAGGCAATCCCTAGGTGTCCCCAGGCTTCCTGATTCGCGGGATCCAGCCGCAGCGCGCGCTGGGCGCAGTCACGTGCCAGCTCCATGCGGCCGGTCCGAAACGCATGGCGCGCATGCGCGTTGAGGAACTCCGTACTCCGGTTGCCCAGGTGTCGATGCGCGGCGGCGAACAGGGCTGACGCGCCGTCATGTCCCAGCCTGTCCATGGCGTCCGCGGTCAGCCAGTCGAGAACTGGATCTTCCGGCGCGCGGCGCCGAAGCGAATGCAACCAGGCGAGGGCCTCGTCCACCCGCTGGGTCTGGACGAGCGCGCGCACGAATGCCAGCTGCATCGGCCGGTGCCCGGGGCGCGCAAGCGCTGCGGCGCGGAATGCACCGAGCGGATCTTCTCCGCGTGAGCGCATCGCCCCGTACTCCCACAGCAGGTGGGCCAGCGATTCGTGACCGGGGACGAAGTCAGGATGCCGTTCGATCAGTGCGCGGGCGCCCGAGAGCGCGTCGGCTGGGCGTCCCAGATCCTGCAGCACGCCGTGGACCGCGTTCGCCGTTTCCGGTGTGTCATGGCCAAGTGCCACAGCGCGCTGGAAGCATGCCAGTGCAGGCTCGATCCGACCGAGCAGCCGCAGCAACGCTCCGCGGTTGACCCAGGCCGGCGCGTAAGCGGGATCGAGCTCGATCGCGCGCTGCAACGCGGCATCGGCGTCTTCGAGCGCGCCTGTCCCCTGCAGGGCATTGGCCATGCCATGCCAGGCCTCGACCGACCGGGGGTCGAGGACTAGCGACTTCTCGAAGGCCGCGCGCGCGGCGGCCCACTCCTCGTATTCCAAGTGCAGCCCGCCGCGTTGCCGCTCGACGCGCGCTGTGGCGGGCGCTGATCGCAGCAACTGGAGCGCGTCCTCAAGGCGGCCGCGACGGCGCAGCCACGCGGCCACGTTCAGTGCGATCACTTCGTTGTCCGGTGCCAGCGACCACGCGCGCGAAAAGGCGATATCGGCCTCGTACGGTTTGCCGGCCTCTGCCAGACACATGCCGAGCAGCTGGTGTGCATCTGGGGCGTTCGGCGATTCCTGCAGCAGTGCACGCGCGACTGCGAACGCTTCGGCCTTGGCGCCCCGCGCCAGCAATGCATGCGCTCGGTTGGCGCGCTCGGCCTGTGCCCTGGTCAGCGCGTGAACGGTGCCGGTCCGGGTCAAGGCCTAGCGCACACGACGGGCGCGCAGCGAGACGCCTGCCTGGGTACGCAGCAGGTAAGCGCCCAGTGCTCCTTTGCGCAGCTGCACCGTATCGCCTGGCGACATCGGACCGATGGTTCCTGCTTGGACCGTCCAGCGTTGGCCGTTCTCGAGCACCACAGTGCGACGTCCTCCGCTGCCGTGCACCACCTCGGCCACGCGCGCATCGATCCGGTCGGGATCCGCCTCGCGCTCTGGCTGCCCCGGGTTGCGGAGTGGCGGCGGGGGCGTTGCCAGGCCGAACTCCTGTATGGCCTGGGCAGCCGTCGCCTCGCGCACGGTAGGGGGGGGCGGGAAGGCGGTGTCATAACAGGCGAGCCGCTTGGCCGGGTCCGGCGTCACTGCGCAGGGATGGCCTGGATCGGCGGACTGCGCTGTCCCTGCCAGAATACCGGCCAGCGGCAGGAGGAAGCGGACGGCGATCCGCGCTGACATTGCACGCTTCTTCATCGGCGCATCCACTCGGGCGATACTTCCATAGTAAGCACTTGATGACGCGGGCAGGCAGGCACTTGGCGCAGGCGGACACGGGGGACTTCGAAATGTTGCGGCGGCGCGCGGACATCGAGCTGCGGCAGCAGCGATGGGCTGCAGCCGCGGCCACCTGCCACCGGTTGCTGGCGCTTCGGCCCACGTTCGCCGATGGCTGGTTCAACCTCGGATACGCGCTGCGCCACAGCGGCGCGTATGTCCCTGCCCTGCAGGCGTACGCGCAGGCGCTGCGATACGGCGTTGCCGACGAGGCGACAGTCCATGTCAACCGGGCCGTCATTCTTGCCGACCACCTCCGGGACGACGCGGCGGCCGAGGCGGCGCTCGACCTGGCGTTGACGGTGGATCCCCGGCATCCGGGCGCATTGCTTAATCGGGGCAACCTGCACGAAGAGCGTGGCCATCGGGACGCGGCAATCGCCCGCTATCGGCAGGTGCTCGCGCACCACGATGACCAGACCGGGGCGGCGGGCGAGGCGCTCGCGCGGCTCACGCATCTGGTGCCACCTTCGCATGTGGACGATCCCCTGCTGGCGCGCCTGTGGGCGGCCGCGCGGTCCGGGACATCGCGGCCGGACGGCCTCCGGGCCACCCTCTGGCTGTCCCTGGGCCGTGCGCTGGACACGCTCGACGCAACGGATGCCGCCTTTGAGTCGTTCGCGTCAGGCAAGCAGGCCGCGCATCGGGGGCATGGACAGTACGACCCGGCTGTCGCGGACCGGCAGGCAGAAGCCATGATCGCCGCGTATCCGACCCCGGCGCCGCCGCGGCCCGGCGTGCATGCGCCCGAGCCGCTCTTCATCTGCGGTATGTTCCGTTCCGGCTCCACGCTGCTCGAACAGGTGCTGGGTGCACATCCGGACGTCGCCGCTGTCGGCGAACTGGATCTGCTGCCACGTCTGGCGGCGCAGGCGCTGGCACCGTTTCCCGCCCGGGCCGCGTCGCTGGACCCGGCGCGATGCGGTGCGCTGGCGGCGCAGTATCACGCGGCGCTCTGCGCCCGCCTGCCCGACGGAGGTGCCGGTTGCAGGCTGGCCACCGACAAGCGACCCGACAACTACCGGTTGATCGGCCTGATCAAGCAGCTGTTTCCCGCTGCACGCATCGTGCATACCGTCCGCGACCCGCGCGACGTTGCACTGTCGATCTTCATGCAGCACCTGAACCCGCGCGCGTTTCCTTACGCTGCGACGCTCGCGGGCATTGGTCACCAGATCGGGGTCCACCAGCGGTTGGTGGCGCACTGGCGGTCCCTGTATCCTGACGACATCGTGTCTTTCGATTACGACGCCTTCGTCGTCAATCCTGAGGCCACGCTGCGCCCCCTGCTTGCGCACCTGGGTCTGGCGTGGTCACCCGCCTGCCTGCAGTTCCATACCCGCGCGACAACGGTGAAGACGGCGAGCTACTGGCAGGTCAGGCGTCCCCTGTACACCGACGCGTCCGGACGATGGCGCCGCTATCGTGCGCATTTGGCGCCGCTGGAGGCTGCGCTGCGCGCCGCCGGAGTCGATCTGCACGGGTAAGGTTCCTCGTGGACTCAGTTTTCGGCGCTGTTGCGATAGTTGCGTAGGGCGCCCGCCAGCGTGCTGACCAGCTCGCGCTCTTCGCTGGACAACAGCGGATTCCAGACATCGAAGATCAGCACCACGCGCAGCGCATCGCTGTCGTTGCGGGCCTCGTGCTCGATGCTGTCGTCGAAGACCAAGACCTTGCCGGTCTCCCAACTGCGATGATCGAACCCCACCCGGAAACTGCAGTCCGGCGGCACGACCAAGGGCAGGTGGGCCACCAGCCGCGCATTGGTCTCGCCGTGATGGGGGGGGATGTGTGTGTGTGGGGCGAGTGCCGAGAACATCACGTTGGGGCACAGCCCCGCGAGATGAGCCTTTTCGACGCCTCTGAGGGCTTCGGCGGTCACCGGGCACTGGGCGAGATTGGCCTCGACAGGCTGCCCGTGCGCCCACAGGTGGAACGAACTCCAGTCCCGGGAGTGATTGAGAGCCTGCCACTGGTTGACCGGCTCGCCGGGCCGGTAGGCGATGTAAGGCTGGAAACTCTGGAAGCGGTCGGCCACCAGCGACTGCAGCTCCGTGCGGATCGCGTCAGTCCGCGCCTCGAGCTCGGGAATCCAGGGGAACATCGCGGGGTCGTAGAACGGAAGGGCGGGGAGCCGCGGCACGTACAGCTGGTTGCATTGCGGCAGTTGCGGTCGTGACCGGCCTGCTGCGATCGCCACCGCTTCGTCCCAGCGGCCTGCCCGCAAGGGGTCCAGAGCGTCACGGGCACCCGCAACCTGACCAGTGAGAAAGTCTGCCAGCGCCGCTGCATCACGCTCGACCGCCTGATGCGCATCTGTGAGGCGCCGTCGCAGCACCGGTGGCCATTCCGGTTCGGGCGGCGCGATCTTCAGCGTATCCCGGAACACGGCCGCGGCGGCCCGTGGGCGGCGCTGGCGCTGCAGGAACTCCGCCTTGGCAAGCAGCCCGGGCAGGAAGTAGGGATCGAGGTACAGCGATGCCTGGATGGCCGCCCATTCCTGCCCGCTGTCACCGAGGTCGCGGTGCACCACGGCAAGCGTCGCCGCAATCATCGGATCGCGCGGCGCTGCGCTGCGCGCGGCCTGCAGCAGTGCGATCGCCTCTTGGGCCGCGCCGCGCTGGTGCGCATGAACGGCCAAGCTGTACAGCGCCTGGACGTTCGCGGGGTCCGCCATGCGGACCTGCATCCACGCGCGTTCGGCGTCCGCCCAGCGCCGCTCTGCCGCCGCCTGGCCAGCGGCAGCGATCAAGGTCTGCAGCGAGTCACTCACCCAATTCCCCTCGTGTTGCCGAGCCCCGATTCTAGGTGCGGAGCGGGGACGCGAACAGTGCAGCATTTTGGCTTCAGGCCCGCCGATTCGACGCCGGCCTCCAAGCAGCGATGACCTACAATGCGCCGTAACTCTCCAGCAGGTCTGTCGTTCATGTGTGGAATCGTCGGTGCGATCGCGGGGCGGAATGTAGTGCCGGTCCTGATCGAAGGGCTCAAGCGGCTGGAATACCGTGGCTATGATTCGGCGGGCATCGCTGTCGCCGTCGACCACGGGCTGCGCCGAGTGCGTCGCACCGGCCGCGTCTCCGAGATGGAAGCCGCCGCCGCCAGCGAGGATTTCCACGCGACGCTCGGCATCGGCCACACGCGCTGGGCCACGCACGGGGGGGTAACGGAACATAATGCGCATCCCCACATCAGTCACGACACCCTGGCGCTGGTGCACAACGGCATCATCGAGAACCACGAGGCGCAGCGCGAGCGCCTGATGGAACTTGGCTATGTGTTCGAGTCGCAGACCGACACCGAGGTCATCGCCCATCTGATCCACCACCACCAGCTGCGGGGGCTGGACCTGCTGGCGGCGCTGCAGGCGGCTACCGCAGAACTCGAAGGCGCTTACGCGCTCGCGGTCATCGACCGTCGCGAGCCCGACCGGATGGTCGTCGCGCGCATGGGCTGCCCCCTGCTGGTGGGCCTGGGCGAGGGCGAGAATTTCGTCGCCTCCGATGTCTCGGCAATTCTGCAGGCCACGCGCCGCGTGATCTTCCTCGAGGAAGGCGACACCGCCGTCCTCACCCGCGCCGCGGTGCAGGTCTATGACGGCAATGGCCAGAGTGTCTCTCGCGACGAGCATTTGTCGGACGTCTCGCTGGCCTCGCTGGAGCTCGGCCCCTATCGCCACTTCATGCAGAAGGAGATCCACGAACAGCCGCGCGCGCTGGCCGACACCATCGAGGCGATCATCGACGCGGCGGCCTTCGAACCCACGCTGTTCGGAAAAGACGCAGGCGACGTGCTGCGCGAGGTCGAAGGCGTACAGATCCTTGCCTGTGGCACCAGCTTCTATGCCGGCTCGGTCGCGCGCTACTGGATCGAGGCTATCAGTGGCCTGCCGTGCTCGGTCGAGATCGCAAGCGAATACCGTTATCGAAAGGCGGTCGCGAATCCGAAGCACCTGATCGTCACAATCTCGCAGTCGGGCGAAACGCTCGACACGATGGAAGCGCTCAAGTACGCCAAGTCGCTCGGGCATACGCGCACGCTGTCGATCTGTAACGTGCCCGAAAGCGCGATCCCGCGCGCCAGTGGTCTGGTCTTCTACACCCGCGCCGGGGCGGAGATCGGCGTGGCATCGACCAAGGCGTTCACCACGCAGCTCGTCGGCTTGTTCGCGCTTGCGGTCACGCTGGCCAAGCTCAATGGCCGCCTCAGTGAAGAGCAGGAAGCCGCGTACATCGAAGATCTGCGCCAGTTGCCCGGCAGCGTGCAGCACGCGCTCAATCTGGAGCCGCAGATCACCTCCTGGGCGGAGAAGTTCACCCCCAAGCATCACGCGTTGTTCCTGGGTCGCGGCGTGCATTACCCGATCGCGCTGGAAGGCGCGCTCAAGCTCAAGGAGATCTCCTACATCCACGCCGAGGCCTATCCGGCCGGCGAGCTCAAGCATGGTCCCTTGGCGTTGGTGGACGCCGACATGCCGGTTGTGGTGATCGCACCGAAGGATGCGCTGCTCGAGAAGGTGAAGTCGAACATGCAGGAAGTGCGCGCGCGTGGCGGCGAACTGTTCGTATTCACCGATGCGGACAGCAACTTCAGCGCCTCCGAGGGCGTACATGTGATCCGCACGCCACGACACGTCGGCGTGCTCAGCCCCATCGTGCACACCATTCCGGTGCAGTTGCTGGCGTACCACACTGCCCTGTCGCGCGGCACCGATGTCGACAAGCCCCGCAACCTGGCCAAGTCGGTGACTGTCGAGTAGCGCCACTGCGGCGATTTCGCTGAACAGGCGCCTGCGTTTAACAGGCTGATACAGAAATGTGTGTCAGCCTCTTTTCAAACCGATTGCATCTATGCATAATTCGCGCCCCGCTTGACGGGCTGCACTTCGGGGCAGCGGTTGAAGCGGGACGAGAACGACAACAGCCTTCACGCGGTGTT
>NZ_JAVDWO010000018.1:0-68622 GCF_031457535.1 Luteimonas terrae | reverse complement strand
CAGCCCAAACTCGCTGCGCTCAGACATGGGCTGCTCTTCGGCCACGCCAGGCTCCGGTGCTCGGCTCGCTTTACGGCTCGATTCAAGTCAAAAGCTGGAAGCCAGAGCCAGAGCCAGAGCCAGAGCCAGAGCCAGAGCCACAACCACAACCACAACCACAACCACAACCAAAGCTACAGCCGAACGCAAAGCCGCTGGATGACCGGACGTACGTCCGTTGACAGCCCCGCCTTTGCGGGAATGACGGTCACAGCGTCTTGCCCCGAGGCGGGCTGCCAGCGGACAGCCAGGCAGCGCCTTCAGCACGAACAAGCAGAGCGACAACCCGGAACCCCACACCGCCATCGCGGCTGAACACACAGCGCATCCCGGCGGCGTCTCCAATGCATGCGATACGATGACGCCCTTCGTGGCGCGCCCACGCGACAGACACCTGGAATACGGCGGAAATGACGACTCGGACGGTAGGAGCCGGCCACGGCTGGAAGTGGATCGTGCAGGGCGTCAACGTCGGTCGCGCCAATCCGCGCGCGGTGTACGGGGCGACGGCGATCGTGGCGTTGCTCGCGCTGATCCCGAACGTGCTCCAGGCGGTCGCGCAGATCGCGTTCGGGCTCGATGCCAATACCCAGGTCATGCTCATCGGCGCGACATCGCTGGTGTCGATCATCGTCTATCCGCTGCTGATCGCCGGCGTGCTGCACGTCATCGACGCGGCCGAGCACGGGCGTCCGGCGCAGCCGACCGATGTGTTCGCGGTGTTCACGGGTGGCAATGCCGGGCGCCTGATCGGCTTCGGCGTGCTGATGGGTGCGCTGTACATCGCGACGTTCTACGCGCTGGTCAGCGCGTTCGGTGACGGCGTGGTCGACTGGTACATGCAGGTGCTGACGATCAGCCAGGAAATGAGCGCGCAGACGGGCCCGGCCACGCCGCCGGATCTGCCGCTGCCACCGGCCGGCATTGCCCCGCTGATGGCGCTGGCGATCTTCTTCGGCGTCTACTACGCCACCGTCTATGCGATCGGCCTCGGCCAGGTGGCGCTCGGCGACCGGCCGGTGTTGCAGGCGTTCACCGATGGCCTAGGCGGGGCGCTGCGCAATGTGTTGCCGGTGGTTGTGGCCGCGGCGATCGCGATGGCCGGTGGCTTTGCGCTGATGCTGGCGTTCGCGATGGTCGTCACCATCATCAGTGTCGTGGCCAGCCTCGTGCATCCCGGTCTCGCCGCGCTGCTGGTGCTGCCGCTGTATCTGATCCTGCTGCTGATCCTCTACATCGTCATGTTCGGTGCGATGTACGCGATGTGGCGCGACGTATGCGGTCCGCAGGACGGCGCGTCGGCCGGTGGTCCGGCGCCGGGCGCCGGCGGCAGTGACAACAGCCGCATCGAGCTCTGATCGAGCGCGTCTAGAACCCGAGCGTCGCGTCGAGCGCGGCGGCGAGGCTCTGGTCGATCCTGTGCATCAGCAGCGCCAGCAGCAGGAAGCACGCCGGGGGCTGCAGCACCAGCCACAGCCGCGCGAGCATGGGCATCGGCGCCGGATCGCGCTGTAACACGCGTGTGCCGGCGATGCGGTCGTGCAGGGCCTGGTGGCGCGGCGCGCGTGCGGCCATCAGATGGCCGATGTTGAAGCTCACCCAGGACAGCAGACCGGCCGCGTTGCGCAGGCCGGCGCGCACATAGCCGGGCGGCAGCCCGTCGTCATCGACCACCTGCAGACCGAGCAGGCGCTTGCCGGGCGTGGCCTGCCACTGCGAACCCTCGAATGCGCTGAACCAGGCGAAGGCGACCAGCGCGAACACCGCCATGGTCGGCAGGACCAGCGCCGACACCGCCAGCGTCAGCGCGGTGATGGCGACCTGCAGTTGGGGATCCGCCATCCAGACCTGCAGCAGGGCGGGCGGCGAGGCAGCCAGCTCGAGCGTCTGCTGCATCAGCACGGCCATCGCCTGCGTGAGTGCGTCGATCGCGCGCGCGCAGGTCTCCAGGGCTTCGTACAGACGCCGGTGTATCAGCGAGACCACCAACAGTCCGATCGCCGCCGCGTCCAGCGACCAGGCCGTATATCGGCGCAGCAGCGGCGTGGCTGAGGCGACCGGCGAACTCATGCGTCGTCGCGCACCGCGCCGGGCTTGGGGGCGAGCAGGCGCGCGGCGATGATGCCGGCTTCGTACAGCAGACACATCGGAATGGCGAGCATCAGCTGCGAGACGACGTCGGGCGGGGTGATGATCGCGGCCAGCACGAACACACCCACGACCGCGTAGCCGCGTGCCTCGCGCAGCTGGTCGGTGGTCACCCAACCCAGCAGCACCAGGATCACGAGGGCGATCGGCAGCTCGAAGCTGAGACCGAACGCCAGAAAGATCACCAACACGAAATTCAGATAGGCGTTGATGTCGGTCATCATCGCCACGCCGTCGGGCGTCACCATCGTCAGGAAGCTGAACACCGACGGCAGCACGAAGAAGAACGCGAACGCGCAGCCGATGTAGAACAGCGCGACAGCCGACGCCAGCAACGGCATCGCCAGGCGTTTCTCGCGCTTGTACAGGCCCGGCGCCACGAAGGCCCACGCCTGGTAGAGCAGCCACGGCATCGTCACCACCACCGCGGTGAAGAACGCCAGCTTGAGCGGCGCGAAAAACGGCGAGGCGACTTCGATCGCGATCAGGTGGGCGCCGTCGGGCAGTTTGTCGAGCAACGGCTGCGCGAGCAGGCCGTAGAGCTTGTTCGCGAACGGCAGCAGGCACAGCAGCACGATCCCGGTCACGGCAACCCCGCGCATCAGGCGCATGCGCAGTTCGATGAGATGGTCGATCAGGCTGCCTTCGCCGCCGTCTTCGTCAGCGTGCAACGCCACGATCGGTCTCCTCGTCGGCTACGGTCGCCGGCACGGGCGGCTGTGTGGGATCGCCCGCGATCGCATCGGGCGGCAATGCCGGCGCCACCTCTGGCGTGGGCTCAGGCAAGGCATCGAGACTTCGGTGCGTCGCCGGCGGCTCGCTGGACATGCGCCGCGCCTGCGCGACCAGGTCGCCGGCCTCCTTGCGCACGTCGTCGAGACTGCTGCGGGCATGCTGCTCGGCGTCACGCAGTTGGGTGCCCACGTCCTCGATCGAACGCTGTGCATCGCGCACGCTGCGCTTGAGATCCTCGGCGGCCAGCTCGCGTTCGAGTTCGGACTTCACCGAATACCACTGCGCGCGCGCGCGACGTATCCAGAGACCGGCGAAGCGTGCCGCCTTGGGCAGTTTCTCGGGACCGAGCACGACCAACGCGATCAACGCGATGATCATCAACTCGGCCGTGCCGATCCCGAACATCGACCGCGTCTCGCGTCAGCGCGGCGTGGTGTCGTCGTGGCGCGTCCTGTCGGCCTCGCGGCTCACGGGATCCTGCGAACGGTCGTCGAGACGCTCGGGCGTCTCGTCGTCGTGCATGCCTTTCTTGAAGCCTTTGACCGCTTCGCCAAGATCACGGCCGGCGCCGCGCAGCTTCTTGGTGCCGAAGACCAGCAAGACGACAACGAGGACGATGGCCCAATGCCAGATGCTGAAACTGCCCATGGCGGGATTCCGGGAGCTGCGGGTGGTCTGGCAGGATAACGCACCGCACCCGCACGCAACGTGCGGGTGCGCGCTGTACTTCAGTATTCGGGCAACGGTTCGACGGTGGCCGGCTGGTCTTCGACGTTCTGGAAGCCCTGCGTCGACGGCTGGCCCTGCTGCGGCTGCAACGGTGCGGTGGTGGCTTCCGGCACGTTCTCGATCGCCGGGGTGTACGCGGGCTGCTGCGCCTGACGCGCGACGGGCACCGCGGTGCCGCCACGCGACACGCGCGCGGTGGCGCTGGCTTCTTCCAGACGGTCACGGAAATCCACGACCGCGCTCGACGGTGCCTGGCCCGGACGGTTTTCCAGGATCGCGCGCGGCGTGGTGGTGGGGCCGTAGACGGCGATGTTGGCGTCGTCGTCGATCTGCAGCACCGCGCCATCGAGCGCGACGCCAGCAAACAACCCGCGCGCACGCGACCACGACCAGATCTCCGCCTTGAGCTGGCCATCGGTCAGCGCCGCGGCGTTGCGGCCCACCGGGCCTGCGGCCACACCGGCATCGGCGCCCAGGGTGAACTTGCCGTTGACGATCGACTCCAGACTGCGCTCGTTGCGGAACACCAGCACCACGTCCGAGGACTGAACGCCGGCCTGGAACCCGATGCTGCCACCAGTGATCTTGACGAAGGCCGGGCTCGACCAGGTGCCGTCCGGGGTCTTGACCGACATCACGCCGTGGCCGCGGCGGCCGCCGATGATCAGACCGGCCTTGATGGTGTCGGGAATCACGACGATCGCACGCGCCTCGTCGAGCAGCTTGTCGGGGATGCCCGACTCGGGAATCGCCTGGATCTCGTTGAGCACGCGGACCGCGTTCTGCGCCCGGGTGTCTTCGGTCGGGCCGGCAACGGCAGGACCGGCGACGAACGCGGCGGCGAGGGCGGCAACCAGCACGGTGTGGCGGAACGGACGGGTCATGGTGGCTCCGGGGCAAGGGCGCGAATCGGACGGGCGCTGAGGACGCGCACGCAGAACGGATTCAGGCTAGTGACGGCGCAATGAATCGCGCATGAGTTCTTCCCGGGCACGGGGCGCTGCCATTGCACCGGTCCGCCTGCCATTCTATGCGGATGTCCGAATCCATCTCTCCGCGCGCCGCGCGCAATGCCGTCGTGCTCGTCAATCTCGGCACGCCCGATGCGCCCACGCCAAAAGCAGTGCGGCGGTATCTCGCCGAGTTCCTGCACGACTACCGCGTGGTCGCGCTGAGCCGCTGGCTGTGGTGCCCGATCCTGCACTTCGTGATCCTGCCGTTCCGCTCGCCGCGCGTGGCGAAACTCTATGCCGGCGTGTGGATGGACGACGGCTCGCCGCTCGCCGTACATACCCGCCGGCTGACCGCGGCGGTGCAGGCGGACATGCCCGATGCCGAGGTGGTCTACGCCATGCGCTACGGCAATCCCTCCTTGCGCAGCGTGTTGACGCGTCTGCGCGACGCCGGCCATGCGCGGGTGCAGGTGCTGCCGCTGTACCCGCAGTATTCGACGACGACGACGGCATCGGTCCGCGATATCGTCGACGAGGTCTTCGGCGCCGATGGCGTTGCGCGGATGCGCGACGACTATCACCTGGACACGGACTGGGTCGAGGCGGTGGCCGCGTCCATCCGTGCGCACTGGGAGACGCACGGCCGCGGTGAGCGGCTGCTGTTCTCCTTCCACGGCATTCCGCAGCGACTGGCCGACGCTGGCGATCCGTATCCCGTGCAGTGCCGGGCGAGTGTCGACGCGATCGTGCAGGCGCTGGGGCTGGCACCGGGCGAGGCGATGCTGACGTTCCAGTCGCGCTTCGGCCGCGAACCATGGTTGCAGCCCTACACCGACGAGACGCTGAAGGCCCTGGGCGGCGATGGCATCCGCGTGATCGATGTCGTGTGTCCGGGGTTCGCGGTCGACTGCCTGGAAACGCTGGAGGAGATCGCGCTGCAGAACGCCGAGATCTTCCACGCGCACGGCGGCAAGGACCTGCGCTACATCCCCTGTCTCAACGACGCCCCCGCGCATGCGCGCGCGCTGGCTGCGCTGACGCGTCGCGATCTGGACGCGCACGTATGAGCAGCGCCGCACCGGCGCAGCCGTTCGAAGTCGAAATCGGCATCGGCACCGTGCGTGGCCTGCGTTTTGGCACCGTCGGCGCGCGCCGCGTGCTGGCGCTGCACGGCTGGCTCGACAACGCCGCGAGCTTCGTGCCGCTGGCGGCCCATCTCGACGGTCTGGATCTTGTCGCCCCCGATCTGCCCGGACACGGTCGCAGCGCGCACATGCCGGTCGGTACCGACTACACCTTCGTCGGCGCCGTCCACCAGGTGCTCGACATCGCCGATGCCCTGGGCTGGGACCGGTTCGCGTTGCTCGGGCATTCGATGGGCGCGGGCATTGCCAGTCTTGTCGCCGCCGCAGTGCCCGAACGCGTCGAACGCCTGGTCGCGATCGAAGCGCTGGGCGCGCTGCCCGAGAGCGAACCCGAAACCGTGCCGCGCCTGCGCGAAGCGGTGATCTCGTCGCGGGGGCTGGGCACGCGCCCGCTGCGCGTGTTTCCCGATCTCGATGCGCCGATTCGCGCGCGCGTACGGGTCAACGACCTGAGTGAGCCGGTCGCGCGCCTGCTGGTCGAGCGTGGCGTGCAGGCGGTGGAAGGCGGTCATGTGTGGTGCAGCGACCCGCGCCTGACCATCCCGACCGCCGTGCGCATGACGCCCGGCCAGGTCGACGCCCTGATCGCCGGCATCGAATGCCCGACGCGCGTGATCTATGCCGACCCGCCGCAGCCCTATCTGCCCGAACCCGACCGTTCCCGTCGTGCGCGCCTGCTGCCCGACGGTGATCTCACCGTCATCGCTGGCGGCCATCACCTACACATGGAACAGCCTGCGGATGTCGCGGCCGCGATTGGGGATTTCCTGCTTCGCTGAGCCGGCTGCGGCGGCGCGCCTGCCAACACGCGTGTCGACCAGAGTCCCTCTCCCTCTGAGGTGAGAAGGCAGGCTTGCGAGCCACTGGCTCGCGTGCCGATGAACGCCCTCGCGGTGACGCGAGGGTGGGGGCGGGGGCGCAGAGCGTGGGTTGAGGTGAGGGTCACGTCCGCCGAATTTTTCGAGCGTTGCCCTCAAAGCCGCGCGGCCCCGTCCTGCAGCTGCAGGCTGACGATCACCCCCGCATCTTCCGACGGTTGCGCCGGCTGGTTCCGGTCGAACGCGAACAGCGCACTGCGGCCATCCTTCTCGAATGCGAGTACCGCGCTGTCACCGCCACGGTGCGTGACGAGCCGGCGCTGCCAGCCATCGTGTTCCATCGCGCGGCGGGTTTCCTGCGACAGCGCCACGACCTCGCCTTCGGCGAGCAGGCTGATGATCTGCGTGCCCGGCATGTCGGTCAGCGTGTCGATCGCATAGCGCGCGGGCAGATGGACATCAACCGGAAAATCCGCCGGTAGCGTCAGTGCGGTCGCACGCGGCGACACCGGCGTCGCCGCGACCCGGTCGCCGCGTGCGTCGAAGCGGACCGCCGTGCCCAGGGCCTCGCCGGGCTGGCGGCAGCCGGGCAGCAGGACGACGAGCAGCAGGGCCAGGCACAGGCGGACCATCGGATTCTCCGGCGGCGATGGCCGCTCATTCCGGTCAACGCGAGTGCGGCTCGGTAGCGGCCATCGGGCTGCTCGAAGCGTTCGGCTCAGGCCAGCAGGGCGTGCAGGTCAGCCTTGAGGCGGCGTCCGCTGTCGCGGAAATAATCACGCGCGTCGCGCCATGCCGGGCAGCGCGCTTCGACTTCGCTCCAGAACCGCCGCGAATGGTCGGCGTGGATCAGATGGCAGAGCTCGTGCACCAGCACGTACTCGAATGCGGAAGGTGCGCCGAGCACCAGCGCCAGGTCGAGATTGAGCGTGCCGTCCGGCGCCAGCGAGCCCCATTGCGAGGACATCACCTTGAGGCAGATACGCCGGGGCGTGCGCGGCAGGCCGGGCAGATAGGTCGGCAGCCAGCGGCCGATGTCGGCACGCGCCTGTGCTTCGTAGAACTCGCGCAGCGCACGCTGCAACGCGGCCGGGCCGGCGTGCTCGGGCGACACGAACGTCAGCGCACCGTCGTCGTCGAGGCGCACATGACTGAACCGTCCGCGGTCCCAGCGTAGCGGGTGCAGTTCACCGCGTAACGGCAGATGCGAGGTCACGCCACGCTGCAGCGGCAACGCTTCGCCCTGCGCCGCGATCTGCGCGGCCAGCCATGCGCGGTGCTGCTGCAGGAACGCATCGCCGGACACAAGGCTTGCGCGCAATGGAAGAGTCAGGCGTGCACCGCGTTCATTGACGCTCAGGCGCATGCGCCGCGCGCGGGGATCGCGCACGCGCAGCACCTCGATCTCACGCCCGTTCTCGAGGGTCAGATGGAGCGAGTCGCGCAGGATCGAAGCAGGCTTCGCAGGACGTGACAGCAGGCGCGACAGGGACGGCATGCGCGAATTGTAAGACGCGCGGTGCCGCCGCGCCTTGGTAGGAGCGCGCTTGCGCGCGATGGCGTTATCGATGATGCCCATCGCGCGCAAGCGCGCTCCTACGGGAGGCGGATCACTCCGCCTTGGACAGCTTCAGCGCGCCTTCGAGCACCTTGAACAGGCGCTTGAACTCGCCGCGCATCAGCGCGAAGCGGGCATCGAGCTCGGCGCGCATGTCGTCGTTGTCGGTGTGCTCGAGTGAATCCAGCGCGCCGTCGAGCAGCTTGAACTTGCGCACGATCAGATCCTCGCCGAGCACGAACGAGACGTGGTCGTCGAGGTTGAGCGCGAGTTTGGTGACCTGCTTGCCGGCATCGAGGTGGCGGGTGATCTCCTCGCACTGCAGGTCCTGCCGCTGGCAGCGCACGATCGCGCCCTGGTCGGACGGATCCTTGAGTTCGCATTCCTCGCCGAGCGTCAGGCCGTCGGGCAGCGGCTCGCCGGCGATCCAACCGGTCATCACGCCGCGCGGCGAGACTTCGGCGTTGAGCGGCAGCGCGGGAAAGCTGCCGAGCGCGGTGCGGATGTTCGACACGAGGTTCTCCGCACTCTTGCGGCTGGAGGAGTTCACCGCGACCACGCCGTGTTCCAGGTCGATCAGCGCATCGCTGCGCACCGGCTTCACGAACGCACGCGGCATCAGTTCCTGCAGCAGATCGTCCTTCATCTGCTTGCGCATTTTGCCGCCGGGCTTGCGGCCCTGCTTCTCTTCGAATTCCTCGATGCGGCGCGACAGCAGTTCATTGACCACCGGGCCGGGCAGGATCTTCTCTTCGCCACCGACGGTGACCCAGATGGTGTCCTCGATGCGATGCGCCATCACTTCCGCGTCGCGGCCGATCGGCGACACGAAACCGTGCGAAGACATCTCCAGCGGACCGACCGGCTTGAGCGGGAATTCCGCCAGGCGTGCGTCGAGTTCCGACAGATCGAGATTGGTGGGGAAGCGGAACAGAGTGAGATTGCGAAAGAACATGGGGCTGATGATTCCGTTGGAAGAGGGTGGTGACGCTGGAATGGCGCGCAGGCGTCAGGAAAAGCATGGCAAGTGCGGGACCGGAGAGAGGTTAGGCATGGCCGGATGAACCCGCATCGCTGCGGTCCGGGCCGTAGCGTTCAGGCTTCCCGGTCGCGGCGTCATTCGATTGGCCCTGCGCATCGGCCAACCGTTCACTCGCCGGAATCGCACCCGCGCGCAGCGCGGCGAAATCGAACAGCGCCGGATCGCTGAGCTGCGACGGACAGACATTACCCAGCGAACGCGCGATCGTCTCGATGCGGCCGGGCGTCTCACGCTCCCAGGCGTCCAGCATCTTCCGGACCTGTTTGCGCTGCAGGTTTTCCTGCGAGCCGCACAGGGTGCAGGGAATGATCGGAAACGCCTTGGTCTGCGCATACGCGGCGATGTCGTCTTCGGCCGCATAGACCAGCGGGCGGATCACGACATGCTTGCCGTCGTCGCTGCGCAGCTTCGGCGGCATGCCGCCGAGTTTCGCGTGGAAGAACATGTTGAGGAAAAACGTTGCGACCAGATCGTCGCGGTGGTGGCCGAGCGCGATCTTGGTGAAGCCGTGCTGCGTCGCGTGGTTGTACAGCGCGCCGCGGCGCAGGCGCGAGCACAGCGAACACATCGTCTTGCCTGCCGGGATCACCCGGCTGACAACCGAATAGGTGTCCTGCTCGATGATGTGGAAGTCGACGCCGAGCGACGTCAGATAGTCCGGCAGCACATGCGCGGGAAATCCGGGCTGCTTCTGGTCCAGGTTCACCGCGGTGATCGAGAACGCCACCGGCGCCTTCGATTGCAGCTGCAGCAGGATGTCGAGCAGGGTGTAGCTGTCCTTGCCGCCCGACAGGCACACCATCACCCGGTCGCCGTCCTCGATCATGCCGAAGTCGGCGATCGCGCGGCCCACCTGATGACGCAGCCGCTTGCCCAGCGTGTGGCCGGTCTGCGCGCCACGGCGCGGAGCGCGCGCATGCGGCAGCGGTTCGTGCAGGGGCAGGACGATACTCATCGGGCCAGTTTACCGGGCGCGGGTGCGGGCGTTGCCGCAACGTGCCTGCGACCGCGCGCCAACATGCGCTGTGCAAGGCTGCGACGCCATTCCAGTTGAACGGAGAGCGCCATGTCGCGCATTGTCATCATCGGCGGCCACGGCCGCGTCGCGCTGCAGCTGGCCAAGCGCCTCACCGGCACCGGGCACACTGTGACTGCACTGTTCCGCAATGCGGCCCATCGCGACGCCGTCGCTGCGACGGACGCGACGCCGGTCGTGTTCGACATCGAACACGCGAATACGGACGCCATCGCCGGACAGCTCGCCGGGCATGATGCCGTCGTCTGGTCGGCCGGTGCGGGGGGCGGCGATCCTGCGCGCACCTATGCGGTCGACCGCGATGCGGCGATCCGTTCGATTGATGCGGCGGCCCTTGCTGGCGTTCGGCGCTATGTGATGGTGTCCTACCTCGGCGCAGGTTTCGACCACGGCATCGCGCCCGACGACGGCTTCTTCGCCTACGCGCAGGCCAAGGCCGCTGCAGACGCGCATCTGCGCGCCAGCGCACTGGACTGGACCATCCTCGGGCCGGGCCTGCTGACCGACGCTGCCGGCACTGGACGCATTACCGATGGCCGCACCGCCGATAGCGGCACGCCGGTCTCGCGCGGAAATGTGGCGGCGGTTGCGGCCATCGTGCTGGAGACGCCTGGCACCGTGGGCCGCACGCTGGATTTCGTCGATGGCGATACGCCAATCGAAGCCTTCGTCGGCGCGCGCTGATCGCGGGCGCGTTGTGTTGGACGAAGTGCAGTACGGGCGCCGGAGCCGCACACGCGACATCGTCGATCGATCCCCGCGTTAATGCGTCGGTGAGGCGCGCGGTCGTAGACTGCACACCGATCTCGCGACTGCCCGCTGCAGTACGCGCTGTCGCAAGGAATTCTCCAGGAGCGCAATGACGTGAAGTACTGAGCCGACATCGAGTCCGACGACCCACACGGGTCGCGTCCCCATGTCCGCGAGGTCTTCCATGTCCGTGACCGTCTCTCCGACGCCGTCCGCGTCGCTGTCCGTCTCTTCCGTCGTCCCCGCGCTGCGCGCCCGTGGCCTGTCCGCCGCGCGTGACGACGGCAGCGTGCTTTATGACGATCTCTCGCTGGTGCTGCACGACGGCCCCAGTGCCCTGGTCGGCGCCAATGGCGTGGGCAAGTCCACGCTGCTCCGGCAACTGGCGGAGGGCGCGCGCGCGGGCACGATCGAGCTGGCCGGCGATCTGTGTCTTCTGACCCAGCATCCGGGTCCGCTGCCTGCCCGTGTGGTCGATCTGCTGGGTCTCGGCGCGCGTTTCGACGCGCTGCAACGACTGCTGGCCGGTGATGGCGACGCGGCCGATGCTGCCTGTGTCGACGACGACTGGACACTCGACGCGCGCCTGCATGCCGCATTCGAAGCGTTGGGGTTCCAGGATCTCGCGCCGACATCCGATCCTTCGCGCCTCTCGGGCGGTCAGGTCCAGCAGCTGCGTCTGCTCGCGGCGTCGTGGCGCGATGCCCGCGTGCTGCTGCTCGACGAACCCAGCACCTTCCTCGACGGCGATGTGTCCACGCACTGGTGCCGGCACTTCCTGCAGCGCGCCGGCGTCACCATGGTCGTCACGCACGACCCTGTCTGGCTGCGCGTGATGCCGCGACTGGTCGAGCTGCGTCCGGACGGACTGCACTGGATCGAGGGTGGACTCGATGCCTGGCGCGCGACGCGCGAGACGGTCCGTCGGCAGACCGAAGGCGCGCTCGCACAGGCGCGGACCGACCGCGCACGTGCACAACGCGCGGTCGGACGCGAACGCCAGCGGCTCGACCAGCGTCAGGCGCGCGGTCGGCGGATGCGCGAAGACAGCAACCAGTCGCCGCTGCTGCTTGACCAGGCCAAGGGTAATGCCGAGCGCCACGCCGGGCGTGCCCGCGGTGCCCTGGCACAGCGTCTCGCCGACGGCGAAACCGCCATCCGGGACGCGTTCGCCGCGATCGATGCCACGCCAGCGCCCGCGTTCGTCGATGCCGGTGTCGTGTTGCCTGGCGCCCGCAGGGTGCTGCGATTCACTGGCGCGCATCCCCTGGCCGACGCGCCGGTCGAAGCCTTGACATGGGATGCGTTCGGCCCGGTGCGGATCGGGCTCGAAGGTCGCAATGGCAGCGGCAAGAGCACGTTGCTGCGCGCGCTGTGTGGCGAGGCTGGGCTCGCCAGCGGCACGGTCGACGCCTGCGTGCCGGTGCAGTCACTCGATCAGATGCTCGCGACCTTGCCCGAAGCAATGCCGGCGCTCGACTGGCTGGCCGCGCGCATGCAGGCGGATGCGCTGGACGTGCCCGCAACGCGACTCGCCCTGCTCGGCCTCGCCGGCGCAAGGGCCCGCCAGCCGCTGGGTCTGCTATCGGGCGGCGAACGGATGCGCGTCGCCCTCGCTGCTGCGGCGTGGGCGCAGCCGGCCGCTCCATTGCTGCTGCTCGACGAACCGGCGAGCCATCTTGATCTCGACAGCGTCGACGCGCTGGTCGCCCTGTTGCGCGGCTGGCCCGGTGCCTTGCTCGTCGTCAGTCACGACCCCGCGCTGCTTGATGCGCTGGCGTTGACCCACCGCCTGCACCTCGACACTGAGCGCCTCCATCTGGAAGCCGTCGATCCCTGAGCTACAAGACGCGACCGCAGGATGGGTAGAACGCGGCGAAACCCATCTTGCGGCCTGGCGCGCAGAACCTTCAGACACCTCGCCCCCGGAATGAGAACAGGCGCCTTCCGGCGCCTGTCTTCCCACACCTGCATCAAGCCGAACGCAGCCGCCTCAGGGCACCCACACCAGGTTGCGGGTATTGGGATCGGTGGTGATCTCGCGCACGCGGCCTGCGTCGTCGAACTGCACCTGGAACTCGGCGAAGCTGCTCATCCAGTAACGCCACAGGTTCGATTCCAGATCCGGGTTTTCGCTGCTGATCGGATAGCCCAGCGACATCAGCACCTGCTCGCGGCTCATGCCGGGCGTGATCTTGGCGCGCTTGATCGCGTCCTGGATCTTGGCCGGATAGGTCGCGATCTTCGCCGCCGGATCCTCGGTCACCACGTAGCGCTTCGCGAAATCGACCAGCGTGATGTCGCGGCTGTAGTCGTTGCCGATCGCCTGACGGGCGTCGTCGATGCGCACGTTGACGCGGTGGCGGCCATAGCCGGTCACGCTGGTCGGCGTGCCGACGGGGATCACGCGCTTGCCGTTCTCAGCGTAGTTGCTGTCGCTGATCCAGCTGCCATCGCTGCGCAGGTTGCAGCACAGGTAGCCGTCGTACTTCTCCTGCGCGAAGGACGATGCGGTGGCCGCGAATGCGGCAAGGGCGAGCAGGGGTGCGGCAAAACGCGCGGACGCGCGGCGGTTCGATCGGAGGGACATCCTGGTTCCTTGGCGAAGCGGCCGGGGCTGCCGCAAATGGACAGCGCGCGGCAGCGGCCGGCGTCGCGCCGGTCCCCGTCCGGCGCACCTGCATTGTCGCAGTGGCATCGCGCGCCGCCAAGCGCCCGAACGGCCGCGGTGTTGCGATAAGCTGGCGCGATGTCGAACGACACGCCCGACACCGACGAAACCCGGAGCGCGCTGCTGATGCGGCTGCGCGCCGAGCATCGCGACCTCGACCGCACCATCGCCGAACTGCAGACCACGCCAGCGCCCGAAGCGCTGGCGATGCAGCGCATGAAGAAACGCAAGCTGCAGCTCAAGGACTGCATCGCGCGCCTGGAGTCGGACCTGATTCCGGACGAGCCGGCATAAGCCGAATGTGTGGCTGAGCGCCTGTGCGACCTTGGTGTCGACATCACCATCACCTAGTGGCACCGTTGGTCCCGCTTTTCGACCGGACGGCATGTCTTTCGATCGCGTCCGGTTGGTTCGCACGGGATACGGTCCCAGCGACAGCGCGCGCTCAGTCCTCCGGCAATGCCACCAGGTTCGCCAGCGGCACCCAGCCCGATTCGGAGCCGCCCACAGCGCAAGCCCATAGCCATCCGTTGAGCGCCCGCGAACCTGTCAGCACGTCGCCGATGCGTACGTCCAGCTCGCGCGCGGTATAGGCCTCGCGCGATCGGGCGCTCCCATCCGGGAACCGTTCGATGACCTGTGCCGGCACCCAACCGCCCTTCTGCCCGGGTGTTTCGCAGAACCACCAGTCTTCCCAGCCTTCAGGGCCCGCGTAGCGTTCGCCTACAGCCAGTGGCGCACCTGCGGGGAAGGTGATCGGCTCGGGATATTCGCTCGTATGGCCGGCCACCACGCGCCAGCGTCGTGCTGCACCGGTGGACGGATCAGACATGGCCGGCTGCTCGTGCAGCGCGACTGCCAGCCGCCCCAGACGCACGCTTGGAAGCATTGCATTCCACGCGATCGAGGTCGGCTCGATTCATGCACTGCACCCGATAAGCCGCTTTCACTCGGCGATGGCGACCGCTGGCTCCGCGGGCTTCACCGCTTCCGGACTCACCTTTTCGATCGAGTGCCGCAGTTCACGGCCGAGGATGACCTTGGCGTCCTTGGCCCAGGTGGCGAGGCGGTCGTCGAAGACGAGTTTGCTGTTGCCGTCGAGTTTGACGAGGCCGAGTTCGCGGAGTTTCTGAATGAAGCCGCGGAACAGGGATTTGTCGAAGAACTCGGGCGCCGCCGGTGCGTACAACAGCGACAGGCGCTGGGCGGCGAGCTGGCAGAGGCTTTCCAGTTCTCCGGCGCCAAGCGTGCCGGGGCCGTTCTTGGCGAGCACGGAAATCGCGATGTAGTACCGCTCGAACGCCTGCTGCAGCGGGTGGCTCAGTGCACGCAGGCGGAAGACTTCATCGGATTGGCCGGCGTTGCGGGCGTAGATGCCGTCGTCCTCGTCGCTGACGCGCTCGAGCAGCGCTTCGCGCTCGAAGGTTTCCAGCGTCAGGGCGATGCGCTCGGCGAAGGTGTCCTCGTCCCACGGTAGGTACAGCTCGGCCTGCAGGAAGGGATACATCGTGCGCCCCAGGCGCAGCAGCGTGTGCCGGCTCATGCGCCGGTTGTGCAGGAAACAGCACGCGATCCATGCCGATGCGGTGAACAGGTGCAGCACGTTGTTACGGAAATAGGTCAGCAGCACCGACTTCTCGTCGTCGACGCGGAACACGTCGCCGAGTGGATGTGCGACACGCTCGAGCACGCCGATCTCCTCGCCGTGCGCGACGATCTCCTGCGGCGTATGCGGGGTGACCGTAACGCGATCCGAGTACGGCACGTCGACCAGCAACTGCTTGGACAAGGTGATCTGCGCGAGCAGGTCGGCCTCGCCCATCGCGTGCTTCGGCGTCGACAGCAGCGCGAGCGCCAGCAGGTTGATCGGATTGACGTCGGCGGCGCGGTTGATGTTGACGTTGATCTTCTGCGCGATGACGTCGACCGTACGCGACAGCCACTCGGGTCGTTCGCTGTCGGCGACCGCATTGCCGTCCCAGCCGGTCGCGTGTTCTGCAAGCACATCGGCCAGCGCGATCGGCTCGCCGAAGTTCACCACCACCTGGCCGTAGTTGGAACGCAGCACCTGCGGAATGCTCCATAGCAGCTGCCAGATCGATTCCTTTTTCTTGCTCTTGCCCGACAGCTCGTCGAGATAGCTTCCGCCCTCCATCAGCTTTTCATAGCCGACATAGATCGGCTGGAACAGCACCGGGCGGGTGGGCTGGCGCAGGAATGCGCGCAGCGTCATCGACACCATGCCGCCCTTGGGCGCAAGCAGGCGTCCGGTGCGCGAACGTCCGCCTTCGACGAAGTACTCGATCGAATAGCCACCTGCGACGAGCTGGGCGACGTACTCGGCCAGCACGGTCGAATACAGCGCATTGCCGCGGATCGAGCGGCGGATGAAGAACGCGCCGCCCTTGCGCAGAATCGTACCGATGACCGGCAGGTTGAGATTGATGCCGGCGACGATGTGCGGCGGCACGATGCCGCGGTTGTAGAGCAGATAGCTCAACAACAGGTAATCCATATGGCTGCGGTGGCTGGGCACGTAGACGATTTCGTGCCCGGGCGCGGCCGCCTTCAGCGTGTCGATGTGGTGCACCAGCACGCCGCGGAAGATGCGGTTCCACACCGTGGTGAGCAGGTAGCTCGCCGAACGCACGACCGGGTGCGAGTAGTCGGCCGCGATCTCGTAGGCGTAGGCGTGGGCCTTCTTCCACGCATCTTCGGGCTTGCTGTTGTCGCGCCGCGCCTGGTCGCCGATCGCGTCCTTGACCGCCGGCGAGGCCAGCACCTTGTCGACCAGCAGGCGGCGGGTCGACAGATCCGGGCCGATGATCGCTTCGCGCACGCGGTTGAAGTGGGTACGCAGCACGCGCGAGAGCTTGCGCACCGTGCGCTCGGGATCGAGGCCTTCTGCCAGCAGCGGCCGCACGTCGACCGGTTCGGCGAAGCGCACCAGGGTGTCGCGGCCATTGAGCAGGATCGCCAGCAGCCGGCGGAAACGGCCGACGATGGTCCAGTTCTCGGAGAACAGCACCGCGAACCAGCCGTTGTTCTTGTCCGGCGAGCGGCCGACGAAGATCGAGACCGGCACCACCTGCACATCGAGTGCGTGATCGCGGCGATGCGCTTCGAGCAGACGGGCCAGCGATTCGGAATGCGTTGCTTTCGATTGTGGCTGGCCGGTGGCCATCGCCAACGCGCCGCCGGCATTGCGTCGCGATAGCGCCACATAGGCGCGCTTGCGGCCGAGCGGATCGCCGGGCAGCGGCTGCAGCGGGGACGGCAGGCCGGCCTCCCGGCACGCGCGTTCGAGGATCAGCGCATTCGACAGGCCGTAGTCCTCGAGCACGTAACAGACCGGACGGTGGTCGACGAGCGTCTCGGGCGTCTGCGGTTCCACCTTCAGGCCGATCCACGGTCGCATGACCCGGCCCAGCAGGCCGGCCCACCAAGGGCGGCGCACCGCGCGACGCGGCGCGGCCAGCGGCACCGGCAACGCACCCGGCGCGATGGCGGCAGCCATCGGCCCGTCGCCCACAGGTGTCGCACCGGATGCGGGCGACGGGCCGTCGTTCGCGGGCGGCGTATCCACTGTGGGTCCGGACGTGGCAAGCGGGGCCACGGCGTCATCGGCCGGGCGCTGGTCGGCGCGCCGGGCGTTGTCGCCGTCCGGGAACTCGAGGGTCGGTTGGTCAGGCATCGTCGGCATTATGCCCAAGCCGCCCGTCCGGGCCGCACCCGTGGACGCGCACTCAGGGTTCCGATGGCGCAGATGCCGGCGCGGCGGTCGCTGGTGGCGCCGCGGCCTGTCGGGCATGCGTCAGAAAGTCGCTGAGGTACCAGCGCCCGTCATGGCGCTCGACGGCAATGACCGCATCGACCGGCCGGCCCGCCAGCAGATAGCGCATGCGGACCCGTGCGGTGTCGCCGGTCTGGCTCTCCAACGTGGCTTCCACGCTGTCGAAGGTCTGGTCCAGATCCAGTCCATAGGCTGCAAGCCGACGCTTGCCGGCATTGAACAGGGGCGACAGCCGGGTCAGCCCCTCGTGCATGCCGGCGGCGCCCAGGGCCGCGTCGCTGGCGAGACCACCTTCTTTCGCGGCGGCCACCAGTGCGGCGATCGTGTCCCGTGCGCGACCGCGGTCGGCGAGCGGCGCGGCAGTGGCCCATTCGCTGGCGGCGGCGATCAGCTGCGTGTAGTGCGCACGTTCGTCTTCACTGAAGTCGCCGCCTTGTTCCAGGTACTGGATGGCAAAGCCGCCCAGCCCTACCGCGGCCGAACGCATCTCCCGCTCGGCGCCGGCGAACTGCCGGTTGAAGGTCTGCAGCAGCACACGCTCGGCCTGTGGCGCGCTCAACGCCGCCAGCACCGACGGCAGTTGCGCCGAGAGCGGCAGCTCGTCGAGCGGCCAGCGTGTGCGGCCCGCGCGCCAGGCCGTGTCGAGTTCGGGCAGCAGATCGGGCGTGGCCGCGTCCTGCGCAAACGCGGCCAGATCCCCGGCGCGCAGATGCGCCGTGAGCAGGGTCACCGCCTCCACCGGCGTCGCAGCACCGGTCGTAGGCGCCGCCTCGACCGCATCCTCGCGCTGGCAGGCCGCCAGCCACAGCATCAGCGGCAGCAGCAACGCAGTGGTGGCGCGGCGCCGGGCGGGCGCGCAGGCGGAGGGGGGCATGGGCGGAATTCTCTGAAGCCGGACATCGCATCTTGCAAGCCGGCTGATGACCGGACAAGCGCGTTGGTCAGAGGTCGCGCAACACCCAGCCGTGCGGCGTGTCGGTCGCGCGGGCATCAAGCGCGGCCTGGGCGATCTCGTCCGGGCTGCGACCGGCCTTCCAGGCGCTCGCGATCGCCGCCAGACGCTCTCGCGTGGCACGGGTATACGCACCTTCCAGCTCGTTCTGCGCGTCCACGGCCAGCTTCTGCGGATACAGCGTGCGTGCGTCCTCGGATTGGTTCAGCAGCGCGATCATCCGCGACAGGCTGGTGTGGAAGGTCTCGGCCGACAGCGCCGTGCGCTGGGTGCGCTGCAGGTGCCAGACGGTGAGGTATTCGACCGGTCCCAGCATCCGGCGCGGTGTGCCACCGAAGAACTGGCCCGAAAAATCGCTGGCCGACACAGGCGCGGCGCTGTCGGGCAGCCGGGTCGCGCCCCAGGAACTCAGGGCCCCGCCGGGCAGGTCCATGCGCCGCAGCGCGGTGCCGATCGTATCGGCCAGCAGGCGCTGCGCACGGGGATCGTCGCTCTCCGCCACCACGCCCAGCAGGCGTAGAAACACGGGATATCGGTCTTCCCCCAGCCGCCGCACCAGCCGCTTGAGCACCGTCAGGCGGTATTCGGGATCGCCATGCGCCGCCAGCGCCGACACCATGCGGTCGGCGGCGGCACGCAACGATTGCGCGGAAGGAACGGCGTTCATCGACGGGAACCAGCGTCAGACGGGAAGTCGGGGTGCCCGGACTTTAACCCAGCCGCTGGACGGGCCTAGGCGGGGAGAAGATCAGTGGACGTCAGGCGAGTGCGTCGAGAATCGCGTCGGCGCCTTGATCGGCCGCCTGTGACAGATCGATCGCGGACAGGCGCGTTTCGAACGCAAAATCACCGGGCAGCTGGCGACTGCCGGCTGCAATCCCCTCCCAAGCCGCGACGTTGAGCACATCCTCCCCAGGATCGGCCTGCGGGCCGCGTGGGGCATCCGCATAGCCACCATCGGCCGGCGCGAGTCCGGTGCCCGGCTGCTGGCGCAGATCGTCAAAGGCAACGTGTCCATCCAGCCGGTCGAGGCTGGCGGCACTGAAGCTGACGTCGGAAGGAATGCTGCTCATCGGAACGGAGGCCTGAGAAACCCTTGGGGACGGGACCGCTTCTGCGGCGATGGCGGGACTGTAACGTCCGTGCCATGGAACGGCTATCTCGGGCTGGCCCTAGGGTGCCTGCAAACCCGCCTGGCCGGGGCCTCGTGGCTGAATCCCAGCGCGCTGGTACAGGGTCGCGGCCTGGCATCCGCCACGTGCGCGAGGGTCTGTAGTTCGAACAGACGCGTCACCCACGCATGCTAGCCTGCGGGCCAGACGCGCGATACCGCGCGCATTCGATCGATCGGAGTGCGGATGGCCGAAGAGAACGAGGGCGCCGACAAAACCGAAAAACCCACCAGCAAGAAGCTCAAGGACGCGCGCAAGGACGGCAACGTCGCCAAGAGCCGCGAGCTGACCAGCACCGTGCTCATCATGGGCTGGCTGGCGGGTGGCTGGATGCTGATGGGCTACATGTTCAGGCGGATCAGCGGGCTGTTCGATCAGAGTCTGAACGTGATGAACCAGCCGTTCGACATCGCGTTGCGCACGATCGGCCCACTCGCCGCCCAGACCCTAGTTGCGGTCACATTGCCGCTGTTGCTGCTCGCCGTGTTGCTGGCCCTGGTCGTCGAGTTCCTGCAGGTCGGCCCGGTTGTGACGCTGAAGAAGGTCACGCCGGACCTGTCCAAGATGAATCCGGTCAGCGGCGTCAAGAAGATGTTCTCGATGGACAACCTCGTCGAGCTGATCAAGAGCATCCTCAAAAGCGCAGCGCTGCTCACCATCGGCGGCTTTGTGCTGTGGGGCATGTTGCCCAGCCTGCTGCACCTGCCGTTTGCGCAACCTGCCGCGATGGGCAGCGCCATCTGGCATGCGCTCAAGTGGATCGGCATCTGGACGATCTTCGTCTTTTTCTTCGTGTCCGCCGTCGATGCCTCGTACCAGAAGTATTCCTACCTGAAGAAGCTGCGCATGAGCCGGCGCGACATCAAGCAGGAGGTCAAGGAAAACGAGGGCGACCCCTACGTGAAGCAGCGGCGCAAGCAGTTGCACCAGGAGTGGTCGCAACAGAACATGCTCAACGCCGTCCGAGGATCGAACGTCATCGTGACCAATCCCACACACATCGCCGTCGCACTCCAGTACGAGCAGGGCGACGACCTGCCGCTGGTCGTCGCCAAGGGCGAAGGCCACGTCGCCGAAGAGATCAAGCGTGTCGCAGAGGAAGCCGGCGTTCCGATCCTGGAAAACGTCCCGCTCGCGCGCGGCCTCAATGCACGCGTCGAGATCGACGACTACATCAGCGACGATTTCTTCGAAGCCGTGGCGCAGGTGCTGTACTGGGCCGAAGGCGTGCGCATGGGCGAACATCGCCCGGAGCCGCCGGAATTCGACCCGCCGCCGGACATGCGCGAGGAGATAGGCCTGGCCGATCCCGAGGCGTTGCCGCCGCCGCTGGCGGACGATCCGTCGGTGACGGTGCGGTTCGAGGATCCGCGGGATCCAATGCGATAGAAATGTGTTGCGGCGCTAAGGCGCCGCTTTTATTTTTCACCTCTTTTCCGGGCGCGCCCGGCACGCGCTGATGTGGGGTTCCTGCGTTTCGCGTTTCGAGCCTGCCTCGGCTTTTGCCTTTGCCTTTGCCTTTGCTTTCGGCTTCGGCTTCGGCTTCGGCTTCGGTTCTGGGCTTTGCTGTGCTTTTGATTTGAATCGAGCCGTAAAGCGAGCCGAGCATCGCAGGGCGGCGGGGTCGAAGAGCAGCCCATGTCTGAGCGTAGCGAGTTTGGGCTGCGTGCCCCGTCGTCCGAGAAGCGCAGGGGACCGCCGCGGTTGTATCGCGGCGGATCGCGTCCGGCGAAGGGACCTTTTGGTTCCTATTGGGTCCATCCAAAAGGGACTCGCACGCGCAGCGGGCGAAAGCCCTGCACTTGCTCGGGCTTCTTCGCTCGTCGCTTTGCGACTTTGATGTTCCGATCAAAAAAGAATCAACCGCAGGAGCGAAGATCAAGTACAGGGCTTCCGCGCTGTCGCGCGGCTTACTTTTGTCTTGGCAAAAGTAGGCAAAACCGTCTTCGCCGGACGCGATCCGATGCGATGAAGCCGCATCGGTCCCCTGTGCTCCTCGCCTGCCGCGGCACGCAGCCCAAACTCGCTGCGCTCAGACATGGGCTGCTCTTCGGCCACGCCAAGCTCCGGTGCTCGGCTCGCTTTACGGCTCGATTCAAGTCAACGGCTGGAAGCCAAAGCCAAAAGCCAAAGCCAAAGCCAGAGAGCACGTCAGAGCCGAAGCTCAACGCACGTGTGCGCGTCGAAGCGTTCGGCGCCTAGGTCGCACTGAACGCGTGCTTGAGCGCCTCGATCAAGCCACTGTTGTCGACCAGTCGCGTCATCACGATTTCGACGAACACCCCGATCATCAACAGGATGATCGCCGTCGCCAGCCACGCCTTGATCGGCATCGTCAGGGCGAACACGTTGAGCTGCGGGGCATAGCGGTTGACCAGTCCGAAGGACAGGTCGATCACGAGCAGAATCACCATCGCCGGTGCGGCGATCAGCAACATCGCGGTCATCAGGTAGCCGAACTGGCCGACGAATAACGCCATCCCGCTCATGCGTAGATCCGGGAAGAAACTCATCACGGGCCAGACCGTGTAACTCGTCATCAGCAGATCGAGGAACACAAGGAACGCGCCGCTGGCCATGAACAGCCAGGTCGAGAACTGCGACAGGAATTCGCCGTGGAGCGAGGTCTGGTGGCCCTGGATCGGGTCGAAGATCTGCGCCATCGACATGCCGACCTGGGTGTCGATGATCACACCGGCCGAGCTGATCGCCCAGAACACGATGCCGTAGCAGAACCCGATCGAGATGCCGATGAAGGTCTCCTTGAGCACGATCAACGACCAGTGCGAGGTGCCCGCCGCCTCGATCAATGGCGCGCCGGCGAGTGCGATCGGAATCGCGACGACCGCCAGGCTCACCATGAAACTGTTGCGCACCATCGCCGGCACCGTCTCGGTGGTCAGCAGCGGCAGCATCAGGAACGCGCCGGCCACGCGTGGCAGGGTCAGCGCCAGGGCCAGCATCGGGTTCGTGCCAAAGTCCATCAGCGTCGGACGAGGCCGGGGAAATCGATGAAGATGCGGTCGGCGAACACGTACAACGTACCGCCCATCAGCGAGGCGGTGACGAACAGGGTGATCACGACGGCCAGGAATTTCAGCGCATAGGGAAACGTCTGTTCCTGCAACTGCGTGGCGGCCTGCAGGAACGCGACGACGAGACCGATCAACGCCGCTGCCGCCACCGGTGGGCCCGACAGCAGCAGCACCAGCCACAGGGCTTCCTTGGTGAACTCCAGCACATCGCTCATGTGGTCACTCCATAGGTGAGCACGAGGCCGTGCACGAGCTTGGCCCAGCCGTCGATGAGCACGAACAGCAGCAGCTTGAACGGCAGCGAGACCGTCGTCGGCGACAGCATCATCATGCCCAGCGCGAGCAGGATGTTGGCGACGACAAGATCGATGATCAGGAACGGCAGGAAGATCAGAAAGCCGATCTGGAACGCGGCGGTGAGCTCGCTGACGGTGAAGGCCGGCACGATGACGATGAAGTCGTCGGGCGTCAGGCCGCCGCGGCGCTCGGGCGGCAGCATGCGCTGCACGCTGCGCAGGAAGAACGCCCGTTCGGAATCGCTGGAGTGCTGGATCAGAAAAGTGCGCAGCGGCTCCTTGCCGGCATCGATCATCAGCAGCATGCGGTTGGTGTCGAAGCCGCCACCCGCTGCCGCCGGCGCAGCGCCGCCAGTGCCGGCGTTGCCGCCGGTGATTTCTTCCGCCAGGCCACGCGATTGCTCGGTCGCGGCGTCTTCGCGCGGATCGTTGCTCGAGCCACCGCGTACGCCAGCGAACATCGGGTCGACGCCTTCCGGCGTGCCCTGCGCCTGCGCTTCCGCGGCGAGCGCATCAGCGGCGGCCGGGCTGGTCGGCGCCGACGGCGCTTCGGTCTCGGCCGGTGCCGGCGTGGATGCGGGACGCACGTCGATCGGTCGGCCCTCGCGGATCGCCTGCTGCTCGGCCCGCGCCTCGATCTGCCGCTGTACCGAGGCCGGCGGTGGACGCCCTTCCAGACGCGCATTGACCGCGTCCTGGACGTCGAGGATCACCGGATACATCACATAGATCGACAGCACGATCGCCAGGCCGTTGATGACCACGTTCGGCGGCACCTGCTGCAGGCCGAGCGCGTTGCGCAGCAGACTCAGCACCACGACGATCTTGGTGAACGAGGTGACCATCACCGCCACGAACGGCGCCAGCGCGAGGCTGACCACCGTCACCAGGACGAGGGCGGGCGAGAACGTGCTGAAATCCATGCCTCAGCTCCAGGACAGCAGGCGGACGCCCAGCGTATCGCCGACCGCGACCAGTTCGCCCTGTCCGGCGACGCGGCCATTGGCGCGGATGGTGACGTTGGCGCCCTCGAGGTGCACCGGCAACGCGAATACGTAGCCGGGTTGCAGGCCGGCGATCTCCGACATGCGCAGCTCGACCTTGCCGACTTCGAACTCGACCTCGACCGGCAGGCGGCCGGTCGGATCCTCGGCGGCGGGCGCCTCTTCGGTCTGCGGCGTTTCGGTTGCGTCGGTCTCGCTCATGCGGGGGGTCTCCTGGTGGCGGGGGCGTTGGGTGGGCGGGCCGTCGATGCGCCATCCGTCCGGTCCGGATCGGACCGGCCAGCGCAGACCGACGGCAGTGGCGTGGAGGGGCGGCATTTTGACGTGGCCGACCACGATGACGTCACCGGGCCGCAGGCCGTGGAGATCGGCGCGCGTTAACGGCGGCGCGGGGATCGCGATCGTCGCGATCGTCGGCAACTGGCGCCAGTGTCCCGGATCGATTGGCGGACGCGGCTCGGCGTCCGTGCGTGCAAGCAAGGCCTGCAGCCAAGCGGCCGGCGCGCGCAGTACGCCGCTGACCGTAGCGCCACCATCGATGGGGGCGAAATCGAGTTCGAGCCAGAGTGCGTCGCTCGAAGGCGCCTCAAGCGGCGCATCCGGCAGGGGCAGTAGCGAGGTGCCGAGCGCTTCGCTGATCTGCACCAGCGTGGTCTCGTGCGCCAGGCTCCAGGCCAGCACGCGGCCGCGGCCGCGCCGGTCCTGCCAGTGCAGGCCGTCGTCGTCCGTGCGCGGCGGCGATGCAAGTTGCAGTGCGAGCCGCGTGCCGTCGGCATCGAGCTCGAATACGCCGCCGTCCATCGTCGCAACCGCGGGCGCCCGTCCGCTGCGCAGGCGCAGCAGGCCGGTCGGCGTGGTCCATTGCCGCGCGCGCGCGTGCAGGCTGCGCAGGGTGTCGGCCTGGGTGGGCGAAAGGCGTGGCAGGCGCTCGCGCAGCGGCGCATGGGAGGGCGCCTGGGAGAGGGTGGCAGGGGTCGCGTCATCCATGGCCCAGTGCCACCTTCATCAGTTCGGGGAGAGAACGTACTCCGAGTTTGCTCATCATGTTGGCCCGATGCAGTTCGACGGTCTTGATGCTGATGCCGAGGATGTCGGCAATGATCTTGTTGGGTTTGCTGGCGACGACGAGATCCAGCACCTGCCGTTCGCGTGGGCTCAATTTCGCGAGTGCGGCCGCTTGTGGCGAGCCTGCCTGCGTGCGTTCGCGGCTGAGCGCGTTGCGGATCGAATCGACGATCGCATCATCGCTAAAGGGTTTTTCGAGGAAGTTCGAAGCGCCTTTGCGCATCGCTTCGACCGCGAGCGGCACATCGCCGTGCGCGGTCACGAACACCAGCGGCAGTGTGGAGCCTCGGCGCAGCAGTTCGTCCTGCAGTTGCAGGCCGCTCATTTCCGGCATCCGGATGTCGGATACCAGACATTCCCCATCGCCATGGCGGGTACTGTCGAACACGGTCAGGAACGCCGCGCCGGATGCGAACGCGCGTACCTCGAAGCCCGCGGTTTCCAGCAGCCATGCGGTGGAGTCGCGGAAGCCATCGTTGTCGTCGACGAGATAGACACAGATTCCGGTCACGCGTCAGATCCTCCTGTCCGGGGTCGGTAGCGTGAACCCGAACACGCTACCGCCGCCATCCCTGGCCTCGAAGAACAGACGGCCTTCGTGGTATTCGATGATCGAACGGCAGATTGCCAGGCCGATGCCCAGCCCGTCCGACTTGGTGGTGTAGAACGGCGAGAACAGCTGTTCGCTCTCCGCCTGGCTCAGCCCGGGACCGCGGTCGCAGACCCGCACCTCGACATCGCCATCGAGGTTCACCCGCGCCTCGATGCGCAGGCCACGCTGCGCGGCGGGCACTTCGCGCATGGCTTCGATCGCGTTCTTGACCAGGTTGAGCAGAACCTGCTCCACCATCACCCGGTCGGCGTACACCTGCGGCAGTTGCGGCGCCAGTGCCAGTTCGACCCGCAACTGCTGGCGTTCCGCCTCCAGGCGAAGCAGCTCGAGCACGGTGTCGACGATCAGCGGCAGATCCTGCGCATCGCGCCGTGGCTCGCGGGCCCGCACGAACTCGCGGACGCGCGCGATCACCGCGCTGGCGTGCTCGGCCTGGGTGCGTGCGGCCTGCAGGGCGCGTTCGACCTGGACCGGCCCGCCGGCCTGGTCGACCAGACGCAGGCTGCCATTGAGGTAGTTCACGATCGCCGCGAGCGGCTGGTTGAGCTCGTGCGCAAGCGTTGCCGCCATCTCGCCGACCGACATCATTCGTGAGGTGAACAGCAGTTTCTCCTGCTGCGTCTTGTGCGAATCCAGCGTCTCGATGCGTTCGCTGATGTCCACTGCGGTCAGCAGCGACAGCGCGCGCCCGCCGCAATCGAGGTTGCGCCAGTGCAGGGCATACCAGCGGCCGCTGCCCGGCGCGCGAACCTCTTCGCCGCGGGCTTCACCCGTGACTTCGCCATAGAGCGTCGCCAGCAGCGCGTCGCGCTGCGCATGGCCGGGGAGGGTGCCGAGATCACTGTCGAACCGGCAGTTGGCGGCCACCCGCACGCCGGTGCCTCGGTCGAACGCGGCGCAGGCGAAGGGCACGGCTTCGAGCACTTCGGTCAGCGCCTTCGCGCTGTCGTCGACAGCTTTTCCGGCAGCGCGTGCGGGGCCTGGGCGCCGGGTTCCGGTCGACGGCGTCATGCGAAGCGCGACATCGTTTGACTGCTAACGTGGCGGCGCACCAGCAGGGTGTCCCTTCCGCGAGAACCCATGATCCGCGTCGCCTGTCTCCGCTCCGCCCTCATCCTCCCCGCATTGCTGTTCGCCACATCCGTGCAGGCGGCCGCAACTCCGGCGCGCACGCCAAGCGATTCGTTCGTCGGGGAATTGCTCGCCATCGTGATTCCACTGGTTCTGATCATCGCGGGCCTGGTGTTCCTGCTCCGGGTGGTGCGGCGGCGGTACGGGTTGTCGGGCAGCGATGCCCCGTTGTCGGTGCTGCAGATCCTGCCTCTGGGTCCCCGGGAGCGCCTCGTGCTGGTGAAGTCGCGCGCTGGTCGCGTGTTCGCGATCGGTGTCGGAGCGCACTCCGTGACGTTCATCACGGATCTCGACATCGACGACCTCGAGGCCCCCGCAGCAGCGGCCTCCCTGACCACCTCGCATTCAATGTCCAATATCGACGAGGATCGTTAAGTCCCTGTGACGCTTGGGTTTTTCTGCTGAGGCACCCGCCCGGGAAGCGTTTTCACACTGGATCGACACTTTGAGTGGAACCTCCTTGCAACATGGGTTTGACCTGTAGATAACATAGTTCGACTATCGTACAGGGGCACAATGTGACGCACGAGGGCAGGGGCTTATGCGCCGAATGGACACCAGAGGGTGTGGAGTTGCCGTTTCCGGCACGCGTATCTATATGCGTGTCCGTGACGCGGTGATGTCTGCCCGTGCGTGCAAGGCGGTGGCCGAATGAAGGCCTTCTTCGCCACCCTAACCGGCGCGCCTGCCGGCGCTGCGCCCCGCGGCAAGCTGGGTTACAGCGATATCGTGCTGGCGTTCGCCGCGGTCACGATCATCAGCGTGATGATCCTGCCGTTGCCGCTGGTGATCATCGACACGCTGGTCGCGGTCAACATCTCGATCGGGTTCGGCCTGCTGCTGCTCGGCATCTATATCCCCAGCCCGGTGGCGTTCTCCAGCTTCCCCAGTGTGCTGCTGCTCACGACGCTGTTCCGGCTGGCGATCTCGATCGCAATCACCCGCTCGATCCTGCTGCACGCCGAAGGCGGTCACATCGTCGAGACCTTCGGCACTCTGGTCGCCGGCGGCAATCTGGTCGTCGGTATGGTGGTGTTCCTGATCATCACCGTCGTCCAGTTCATCGTCATCGCCAAGGGCGCCGAGCGCGTGGCCGAGGTCGCGGCCCGCTTCACCCTGGACGCGATGCCCGGCAAGCAGCTGTCGATCGACTCCGATCTACGCGCCGGCCTGATCGACAAGGACGAGGCACGCAAGAAGCGCCGCCTGCTCGAAACCGAAAGCCAGCTGCACGGCTCGCTCGATGGCGCGATGAAGTTCGTCAAGGGCGACGCCATCGCAGGCATCGTCATCATTCTGATCAATCTGCTCGGCGGTCTGGCGATCGGCGTGCTCCAGCGCGGCATGCCACTGGCCGAGGCGACGCGCGTCTACAGCATTCTCACCATCGGCGACGGCCTGGTGTCGCAGATTCCGGCGATCCTGGCGACGATTGCTGCCGGTCTCGTGGTGACCCGCACGACTGGCGAGATCGACGATCGCCATCTGGGCGACGCGATCACCCGGCAGGTGTCGAACCAGCCGCGCGTGATCCTCATCACCGGCATCCTCGCGCTGCTGATGACCCTCGTGCCGGGTTTTCCATGGCCGGTGTTCCTGGTCCTTGGGTTGGGCCTGCTGACCTTCAGCGCCTACCACTACCGCTACCAGTTCGAACTGCTGCGCCGCGCGTTCCGTGTGACCGATGAAGAAGTGGTTGCGGATATGCACGCCTCGGTCGATCACGACGATCTGGCGCCGCCCGCGCCGCTGCAGCTGCAGGTGTCGCCGCAACTGGCCCAATCGATGGGCGCGCACAATCTCGAAGCGCGCGCGGTCGACATCGCGCAGCGCCTGCGCGAGGAATACGGCGTCCCGGTTCCAGTGCCGTCGTTGCGCATCGTCGCGACGTTCGCCGAAGACGAATACCGCATCACCGCGTTTGGCGCGCGGATCGCGACCGGCCGCCTGCGCAGCGACGCCGTGTTGCAGCCGCAGCCCGCCACTGCGGCGGACGCGAACAAGTTGCCCGGCTTCTATCCCGCGGTGATCGCTGGCGAGTGGGTGCAGAGCGGCGAAGGCACGCAGCCGCCGCTGGAGGTGCTGGGCGCGCACATGTCGGCTGCGGTGCGCCGTCGCATGGGTGGCTTCCTCGGCATCCAGGAAACGTCGAACCTGTTCGCGAAGATGCAGCGCGATTACCCGGATCTGGTCAAGGAAATGCTGCGCGTGGTTGCCCCGCAGCGCGTGGCCGATGTGCTGCGGCGTCTATCGGAAGAAGGCGTTCCGGTACGCAATCTGCGCGATGCGTTCGAGGCGATCACCGATGTCGGCGGTCGCGAGAAGGACGTGGTGCTGTTGACCGAATACGTGCGCGTCGCGCTGAAGCGCGAGATTGCGGATCGCTATTCAGATGACGAGCGCACCCTGCATGTACTGTTGATCCATCCGGAACTCGAGGACAAGTTGCGGCAATCGGTCCGCGTGGCGGGCGGTGCCAGCCAGCTTGCGATCTCGCCGGAACTGGCCGGTCGTCTTGGCAACGAGGTGCGTGCGCACCTGGGCCGTCAGGCGCCGGGGATCAAGCCGGTGCTGCTGTGCTCGCTGGACGTGCGCCGGCATCTGCGCAAGCTCATGGAGGTCGATTTCTTCGATCTGCCGGTGTTGTCCTATCAAGAACTGGCACCGGATCTGCGCATCGTGCAGGCGGGACAGATCAATGCATGACCGAGTCGCATCATTACGGGGCGTGCGCGCCGCCTCCTCCGGATTTCCGGCGGCAGGCGCAGCGCAGGCGATGAGAGGACTGACATGACCGAACACACGCAAACCCAGTCGAACAACGTGCTGCGTATCGTCGACGGCCTGCACGCCGGTGCCAGCCGCGTGCTCGCTGACGAAGAGATGATTCTCGTCGGCAGTGGCGAGGACTGCGACATCGTGCTGGCCGACGACGCTGTCGCCGCGCACCACGCGCTGATCAGTCTCGTTGGCGGCCGCTTCCTCGTCCGTGCGCTCGATGCGCCGGTGAAGGTCGGCGTCCTGGATATCCACCCCGGCGATCCGGTCGAATTGTCGGCCGTGCAACAGGTGCGTATCGGTGAGGCCGTGATCGCATTCGGTCGCGAGAATGATCCGGCGTGGGACGAGTTCGTCACGGTGTTCGCACCGAATGATGAGGAGCAGATCCCGCGCAGCGGCTTCGTGCGCAAGTTGCCCTGGATCGGCGGCATCGCGGCCTTGTCGCTTGCATCGCTGGCGATCTTTGCCGCGGTGTTGCCCGCGCCCGACCAGGGGCCGGATCAGCGCGAGCGCTTGACCGCCCTGCTGGAAGAGCATCGGGTCGCCAACGTGCAGATCACAGATGGCCTCGAGGGTGGCGCGACCGTGAGCGGGGCCGTCGATGACAGCGCCACGCTCGAGCGCCTGCGTAACCAGGTGCGGGCAGAGAACATCGACGCGACCTTGCAGATCCGGACTGGTGAGCACATCGCCAACGATGTCGCGGAGATGTTCCGCGGTCAGTCCATTCCGGTGCAGGCGCGCTATGTCGGCAACGGCGATGTCGAGGTCGTCGGTGAGTTCAAGGATGGCGCGGAGATCGAGCGCCTCGCCCAGTCCCGAGCGATTTCCGACATCCCGGGCGTGCAGCGCATCCTGCCGCGGACGCCGAACGGCGTGCTGCCACAGGGCGGGGTCGAACAGCCGCAAGCGCCGCCGGAGGTGCACATCGTTCAGATTGTCCGCGGTGATAATCCGCATCTGCTGTCGTCCGACGGCCAGCGCTTTGTGACCGGCGAGGACGTCCCCGGCAAGGGCACGCTCGTGGCCATCGGTGAGTTTGCGCATGTGCTGGCACCCGACGGCACCACGATCAAGATCATTCCTGGTCCGCCGCCGGCACCGGACGACGCGCTGGAAACGGCAGCCGCCAGTCCGGATGCGGAAAACGCCCAGGCCAGCGATCCCCGCTTTTCCGCGGTGGTCGCCAGCGTCAATGCCGGTCACCGCGCTGTGCAGGTGCCCGCGTCCGAGCCGGCTCGCACCGTCGCGCCAACCACGAGTCACTGAGTTCCCAATGACGTAGTTCGAATCGTATTCAACGCTGTATCACTTTCAGACCGTCGCAAGGAGTACTTCCATGACCACGATTTCCAACGATCAGATCGGCAGCTTCATTGGCCGCGCCTCAATGCAGGGTGACAACGGCGTGCGTAAAGCCGGTGGCGGTGCGAGTTCATCGAGCTGGTATGAAGCCATGTCGCGCGCGTGGGGCCAGACCCTCGACCAGCAGGCGACCAAGATCACCAACCTTTCCGACGTCATCGGCCAGGGCGGCGACCAGCCGTCGAACGTGGTCCAGCTGACCGCCGAGAGCCTGCGCATGCAGTTCCTGTCCAACAACGCCTCCACCTCGCAGAACAGCGTCGGTCAGGCGCTCGAAACGCTGGGCCGCAAGCAGTAAGCGATTCCCGCAGACAACAGCAGCAAGGAGAAGATCATGGTCGACGCGATCCAGGCCGCGGGGCTCGAAGCCGCGGCACAGGGGGCATCGGGTGCCGGCGCAAACCAGCCGGTTGCCGCCGCGTACGAGGTCGGGCAGTTCGCCCAGGCGATGGACCGGGCGGGCACGAGTTCCGCCGCGGCGTCGAACGCGCCGCAAGGTGTGGCCAGCGTCGGCGCATCCGAGCCTTCCGAAGGTGTCCGCATGCTGATGTCAGCGATGGACAACCTCAACGGTGGTGCATCGAGCATCCAGGACCTCGCCAAAACGATGACCCAGAATTCGGGTGAACTCACGCCGGGTCAGGTGATCGAAATGACGATGAAGTCGCATCACTTCCTGTTCCAGTGCGAGATGACGTCGAACGTCGCCAACCGGACGTCCGATGGTATCCAGCAGCTGTTCCGCCAGCAGTCCTGATCGAGAGGTGACCGGCATGCGCGTTCTACAACCTTGCGTAACCAAACGATGGTCCGCGTGGATGGGCATGCTGCTCGCCTGCCTGCTGCTCGCCGGTTGCGGCGGCACAGCGCTCTACAGTTCCGTGGACGAGCGGCAGGCCAACGAGATGATGGGTGCGCTCATCGGCTCGGGCATCCAGGCCCAGAAGAAGCCGTCGGCCACCAAAGTCGGCTGGGATGTATTCGTCTCAGAAGGCGACATTCCGCAGGCGATGGCAGTGCTTGGTTCGCGCGGTCTGCCGAGGGAGAACTTCCAGAACCTTGGCGACATCTTCAAGAAGGAAGGCTTCGCATCGTCGGCGACCGATGAGCGCGGTCGTTATCTGCACGCCCTACAGCAGGAAATCACCCAGACGCTGACGATGTTGCCGGGCGTTGCCCAGGCCCGAGTGCACCTCGCGCTGCCCGAACGCGATCCGCTCGGTGGCTCGAATGGCAAGACCTCGGCTGCGGTGTGGATCTTCGAACAGCCCGGTGCGAACGTCCGCGACCGCGAGGCCGACATCAAGATCGTGGTGAAGGACGGCGTCGAAGGTCTGACCGATATCAACCAGGTGTCGGTGAAATTCGTCGCGATGCCCGCGCCGCCAGAGGCCGCGTCTTCGGGTGGCACGGCGATGGCGTTGTCGGCCGTGAGTCCGATGGCGATCGTCATCGCCGCGCTGGTCGTCGCGTTGCTGGCTGTCGCTTTCGCATTCGCTGGACGGCTGAAGGCCCGCAAGCCCGCGGCCACGGCGAAGGAACCGCCGGCACGCTGGCAGGGCTGATCCATGACGCTGGAAGCGCTGCTTGCCGAGGTCGACCCTCGTTGGCACGGCGCCAGCGAGGCCGGCTTGGATGACGCGCTGTTGCAGCGTGCCCATATGAGCCGCCTTGGCCGCCGGCTTCTCGCCGGCGCCCTTGCCGATGGTCCAGCCGCGTCTCTGCTGGCGCCATCACCGGAAGGTTTTTCCGGTCTCATCGCGCGCTGGCCCCTTGCGCGGTTGACTGCGCTGCACCGCGATCTCGGTGTACTGGCGTATGCACCGGCGATTCGCGCGGAAGTTGGCCGTGATGCGGTCAAGCGGATCAAGGCGGTACTGGGCAGCAGTTACCTGTTGGCGCTCGATCGCAGCGTGTGGGATGCGAAAGTCGACGCATCGCTGCAGAGCACACTGGTGGCGACGCTTGCCACCGTCTTGGCGAGCGGGGACGCGTTTGGTCCACGGTTGTTTGAAGTGCTGGAGCTGCAAGGGCGCGCTGAGCTGCAGACCTGGGCACGTCAGCGCGAACCGGCGCTGGCCGACTGGGCCCAGCTGGTGTACCCGCCGGGCCAGCTGCCGTCGGCGCATCTGCCGGAGAAGCCATTGCTCGTCGTCCACACGCATCATCAGAATCGCGCTGTCGCGGCCTGATCCCTTTTTCCTCCCGGAGCCCGCATGTCGATTCCCGATACCGCCGCTACGATCCCCGCCCGACGCGCGTCAGGCGCGGCCGTGGTGTTCGAACGCCGCGAGTTTCGGCGCGGTGTGTCGGCGCCGATCGTGCGCGCTGCGGAATGGCAATCGCTCGGCGAGCTCGACACCCTGCTGGCGCGGGTCAACGCACTCCATGAAGAGGCGCAGGCGGAAGTACAGAAGGCGCGCGAACAGGGCTACGCGGAAGGATTCGCCGAAGGCCTGGAGCGCGTGAAGCAACAGATGACCGAGCAGCTGGCCTCGCTCAACGAGCGCCGCGCGCGCGTGCTGGGCGATGCGGCCGGTCGCATCGGCGATCTCGCCTGCGCGATCGTCGCGCGGATCGCACCGGATTTCGAGGCCTCGAAGGTCGTGCCGGCGCTGGTGATGCGCGCGGTCGAATCCGCGCAGGCCGAGCAGTTCCTGATGATCCGTGTGCATCCCGGTGCGCGCGCTGGCGTGGAGCAGGGCCTTGGCGCGGTGCGCCAGGCGCATCCGGGCGTCGGCGTGATCGAGCTGGTCGACGACGAGAGTCTGGATCCGCTGAGCTGCGTGGTCGTCTCCGAGGCAGGCGAAGTGCGCGCGGGCGTCAGTCAGCAGATCGAGGCGATCCGGACGGCGCTGGCGCAGGCCAGTGCGGTGGCGAGCGCATGAATCCCGGCCCCGCCCTGTCGCTGCTCGACGAACTCGGCGCCAGCGCCGTCGTCAGCGATCCGCTGTTGCACGCGCTCGGGCAGGTGCAGGCCATCGAGCGCGTGGGCCGCGTCAGTGAGGCCTATGGCACGCTGATCAAAGCGACGGGGCTGCGCGCCGCGATCGGTGAGCTCTGCTATCTGCGTAACCCGGGTAACAGCAGTTTTGAGCTCGCCGCCGAAGTGGTCGGCGTTGCAAGGCAGCACACCTTGCTGACGCCGCTTGGACCATTGGACGGCATCGCCTCGACGACCGAAGTTTATGCGACCGGCAAGCAGGCCTCAGTACCGGTGGGCGAAGGCCTGCTCGGTCGCGTACTTGATGCGCATGGCGCGCCGATCGACGACAAGGGTTCGCTGGGAGCGACCATCGACGCGCCCATCTATGCCGCGTCGCCCAATCCGTTGTCGCGCAAACTGATCGACCGCCCGTTCTCCACCGGCGTGCGCGCGATCGATGCGGTGATGACGGCGGGTGAAGGCCAGCGTATCGGCATCTTCGCCGTCGCCGGTGGCGGCAAGAGCACGCTGCTCGGCATGCTGGCCCGCGGCGGCGATGCCGACGTCAACGTCATCGTACTGGTCGGAGAACGCGGCCGTGAGGTCAATGAGTTCATCAGCGACAACCTGGGCGCGGAAGGACTCGCGAAGTCGGTGGTCGTCGTTGCGACATCCGACCGCCCGGCGCTCGAGCGCAGCCGCGCGGCATGGGTCGGCACTGCAATCGCCGAACATTTCCGCGATCAGGGCAGGCGTGTGCTGCTGCTGGTCGACTCGGTCACGCGCTTTGCGCGCGCGTTGCGCGACGTGGGCCTGGCGATCGGCGAGCCGCCGGCGCGTCGCGGCTTCCCGCCATCGGTGTTCAGCGAAATGCCGAAGCTGTTCGAGCGTGCAGGCAACAACGACAAGGGGTCGATCACCGCGTTCTACACGGTTCTGGCCGAAGACGAGGACGGCGGTGATCCGATCGTCGAGGAAGTGCGCTCGATTCTCGACGGCCATATCGTGCTGTCGCGAAAACTCGCTGCGGCCTACCACTACCCGGCGATCGACGTGCTCACCAGCCTCAGCCGCACGATGCCGCGTGTCGTCGACAAGCCGCATCTGCGCGCGGCCGGGCAACTGCGCAAGTACCTAGCCAAGCATCAGGACATCGAACTGCTGCTGCAGCTGGGCGAGTACAAGCGTGGTACCGATCCGGACGCTGACATTGCGATCGAGAAGATCGGTCCGATCCGCACACTGCTGCAGCAATCCGAACATGAGTTGGTGCCGTTCGACACATCGTCCGGCGCGCTGCGGAAACTGTTCGGATGAAACGTTACCCGCTCCAGACACTGCTGCAACTGCGCGAGCACCGGACCGAAGCGGCGCGCATGGTGGTGCTGGAGAAGCAGCGCGCGTTGCAGCAATGCATCGAAGCCTGTACGCGCGTGCAGGGCGAACTGACGGATCTGGAGCGCGACCGCAGCGGGCACCGCGCGCGCCTGCTCGATCCTCCGCCATCGGGTGTGCCGTGGCCGGCCGCGCTGACACAGCGCGAGACCCACATCGACCTGCTCGGTGAGCGAATCGTCGGCGCACAGCAGCGATTGTCGAAAGCCCAGGAAGCGGTACGTCAGGCTGAAACCGCGGTGCAGGAAGCGCGTGATGCGTTCTTCCGTGCCAAGGGCCGGCAGGATGCGCTCGAGAAACGCCGCGATCTGTGGAAGCGAGAGCAGCGTGGACTGTTTGAACGGCAGGAAGAAGCGGTCAACGAAGACCTGATGCAGGCGCGATACATGGCGCGCAAGCAGTAGGCACGGACACGAGGAGACGATGATGAGCGTACAACGCAACGATTCCGCTTCCAGGCCGCCGGACCAGGCTGCGCGCAACCGTCAGGTCGACCGCGAAGCCAAGGCCGATGCCAAGGACGCGCCGCCGCGCGAACGGGTCGACCAGTTTCGTTCGATGATGCAGCAGGCGCGTGGCGACATGCCGGGCCTGCAGGGCGAGGCGGAACTGGCCAGCGGCATGCTGCAGGGCGACGGCGAACTGCAGGAGGGCGAGATGGCGGAACTGGCCAGTCAGCAAGAGGCGTTCAAGTCGCGGCAGTCGTTGTCGGATGTCGTCGACGCACGCAGCTTCCGCCAGCAGCACGACAACGGATTCGGTTCGCAGCAGGCGCAAGGCATGGAATCGGCCGCGATGCTGCAGGCCCAGATGGCACTGCGCGACGGCGCGCCCGCGGCAGCACCTGCAGCGGCAGCCTCCAATGCGGGCCAGCTGTTCGAGATGATGGAGAAACACGTGCGGCAGATGGCGGTCCACGACGCCCGCGACCCCGGCGGTGACGGACAGGTGCTGCTGCGGATGTCCGATGCCACATTGCCCGGTACCGATCTGTTGCTGAGCAAGAGCGCAGACGGCTGGGTGCTGCGCGCCGACAGCCGCTCGCGCGAAAGCTTCGATGCGATCCGCGAGGCAGGCCCGCAGCTCGCGAAGCGCTTCGCGCAGCAGAATCTCGGCACGCTGACGATCGATCCGCACTACCACGGCTGATCCGCGTCGGCGCCGTGGTGCGCGGGCATTCCTGGAGGTCAGCACGCTCCGGCGATCCGTGTGGATCGCCTCCTTACGATGCGTCGCCGGCCACCACGGGCGTCTCGCGTCGGGGGCGGAGTCCACGCCAGTCCGCCCGCGCCATGCGGAACCGCCGGGCCGGATTTCCGAACTGCGCGCCCCCCGCGGTCTCCGTGAACCCCAGGCGCAGCAACAGCGGCGGCACCGAACGGTTGTCCGGTGCGCACTGCGCGATCAACGCCGGCATCGCCAGCGTTTCGAACGCGTGCGTGCACAAGGCGGCGCCACCCTCGATCGCATAACCGCGCCCCCAGGCCGCAGGCAGCAGCCGCACCCCGATCGCGACATCACCCGCATCGCCGCTGGGCGTCAGCGAGAACATACCGATGAAGCGGCCCGCGCGATCCCGCGTGTGCCACAGCCCAAGGCCCGGACGTTCGCGGTAGAGCTTGTTCGCCCATACCACCAGGCCCATCGCATCGTCGAGTGTGGCGATCGGATCGTCGAGCAGCATCCGGGTGACGCGTTCCTCGCGGCCCAGCTGCAGCAGGTCGATCACGTGCCGGAAGGCGAAGCCATGCAGCCGCAGACGGCGCGAGCGCAGGTGCTCCTCGGTGGGATAGTCGCGGCCTTCCGCGGGGAGGTCGTCTCGCGAGAATGCAGGGGGCGATGGATCCGATGGCGGGGCCGCCGGTTGCGTGAGGTTCGTCGGCATGGCGTTGTTATAGCGCGGTCGAACTGGAGTGTGTCGAGAGCGCGTGAACTAGGGCGCACCCTAGATGGGGTACGACCTAGCTGTCATGTCGACGCAATGGGAAGACACTGCACCTGCAGTCGCGCACGTTGCGTCCAAGTACACAACGTTGGCGCGCAGGGTTTGCAAACGTTCTTTTCTTTTTTCAATCCAAAGGAGTTCCATCATGTCCAGCGACGTCTTCTCCGGTATTGGCTCTCTGGTTGGCACAGCGCTCGGCGGCCCGCTCGGCAGCCTCGTGGGCAACCTGCTCGGCGACCTGGTCGGCCAGCTCTTCGATTCGGCCCTTAGCGGCCTGTTCGATGGTCTGGGTCTGCCCCAGTCGGCCCAGGACGCTGTCAGCGAAGGATTCAAGGGCGGCTTCAATTTCAACTTCAATATCGGCGGCAAGTAATCCATGCAGCACGACCAGCAGGCGCAGCGTCAGGCATGGATCGATGGTCTCGCCCAGCTCCGGCAGCAGGGCGCGATCGACGCGGATGATGAGAACACCCTCATCCGGCATATGGATGAGCGTCTGGAAGCGGTACAGGTCGAGCTCAAGGCGCTGGTGCCCGAATACGAAGAACGTGTGGAACGCGACGGTCGAGAGGCTGCCGATGTCTGGCTTGGTCAGCGTTCCCGCGAGATGGGGGAGCGGGAAGGTACCGATGCCAGGCGGATGGTGGACTCGTTGACCTCCGCCAGAAGCGGCGCCTGATCCGATCGGAAAACCGCACGCTGACAATGTGGAAAAAGCGGGGCCGCGGAGAACGCGGCCCCGTTTCTGTTTGGTGAATACGAAGTCCCGCAGATACCTGACGACGACGCTCGGGGATTCCGGGTCCCCGGATCCGCTGTCGTGCACTAGGGGCGCACCTAGATGCAACGCGCCGCGCCAGTCGTCATGATCGGAGTGCAGTTATATGACGCGCCCGTCATATGCGATCGATCTACTCTGCTGTCTCGCATCGCCGTGCCGCGTTCCACTGCGATGCACGCACGCCCACTCAAAAGGAATCGTCCCTTATGTCAGCCGCATCTTCTCAGGACACCGACTTCGCCGCATTGCGGGCTTCACTGCTGAGCAGGTTTGAAGCCGAGTTGCGGGAACAGCGCGACATCGATGCCGCAAGCCGCGAGAGTATGTTGGCGCGTATGGATGAGGCGCTCCAGCAGCAGGGTCAATCGAACGCAGGCGACGCGTCCGCAGGTCACGTGCGTGCCGAAGTGACCGAAGCGATCCAGATGCTCAGCCAGCATGGTCTGCTCGACAGTTCCGGTGGTGAGGAAGTCGAGCGTGCATTCACCCAGGTCTACAGCGTGTTCGAGAACGACGCGGTCAATCGCGCGCTCGAGTTCGCACGTATCTCCCGTGAAGAAGGCGAGGAGGCCGCGCGCGCCTGGTTGGCGCTGAATGCGGCGCCCGCATCGACTGCCTAGGGTACGCCCCAGCTTTCAAACGCGGATGCCGCGCGCATGATCGAGACATGGACGAAAGCCGTCCCCCGGATCACTTTTTAACCACGTAATGGAGCGATTCCAATGATCAATGCAGACATCAACATCTCGGTGGCCGCGTCCGGCCTGAACGCGACGAAGGAGTCGGGTGGCGAGGGTGGATCCTGGCTGGTGGCAATGGCCAAGGCCCTTGGCTCCATGCTTGGTGAGAAGGCCGGGAAAATGGTCGAAACCTCGAAGGAGATGGAGAAGTACACCGGCGACAGCCCGGAAGATGCCAAGCAGTTCAGCATGCTGCAAACCCAGTTCCAGGCTGAGTCGCAGATGTTCAGCATGCTGTCGAATACGATCTCGACCGCGCTGAAGTCGATCGGTGAGGGTCTGACCGCCAACGCACGCAAGCAGTAAGCGGCGGCGTTTCAGGAAGGGCCAGGTGGATTCCGCCTGGCCCTTTCCTGTTGTGGAATAGGGAATGACTGCAACCTTGCGTGGATGAGCCAGCGTCGCGAATGCGGATGCATCGAATATTGAGGGGCGCCGAGGTGGCCATGCGTCGCTTGAAGTCATGGGCGTTGTGCGCGCCGCTCTGCTTTTCTTTCGTCGGCAGTGCATGCGCCGTCGATTCCGGGGTGCCACCCGTATTCGAGCAGCGCCCGTATACAGGCCCTCTCGAGGTGTGGGCCGAGTTGACCGACACTGACGCCATACGTGACAGCGGCCGGGGCGGCGCGGAGTTTCAATCGCTTCTTGGCGGTCGTTCCAGACTGGTGGTCTACGGAGATCTGGCGGGTTCTGGACGTAATCCGGCGCCCACCGGCAGTGCGGGCTTTGTGATGGAGGGTGGCGTCCAGGATGGTAGCTGGCTGGCCACGGGCGCTGATCTGCAACTTCGCATCGACACCGATGGGGTCATCACTGGAGGCGGACTGTTCCAGGGGGACCAGTACGCCTTTTCGGGACAGGTCAGCGCGGACGCATTCGACCTGCTGGTCAGGATCGGCCCGCCTGCCGACTCCAGGTCCGCCGCCAATGGGATCGTGGGGTTCGTGTTCGAGTACACACTGCGGCATCAGGCGCCGGGCGGGGTCGAGCACTCGCGCGTCCAGCCGCCTGCGAGCGCCGGGACGCCCTGCCGTGTTGTCCACTATCAGCCGCGCATGATCGCGAATATCGGCGGCGACTCGATGAGTACGGTCCAGGTCCCGGTTTGTGTGGGGTGATGTCTTGTGCGCGCGGATGACCCGGTTGTGATCGGGTCTCCAGCGGATGGGCGATTTGAAACCTTCGACGAGGTGATTCGATGATCAGAGCAAGCGGAATCATGACTGCGATTGTGGTCTCATCAATATGGGCCGCGGCGCCGACCTTCGCGCAATGGGATCCGGGCGCGACCCAGCAGCTGGGAATGGGCCATGGTCAGAACGCGATGTCGCAGTCGGCCCTGCGCAATGCGGCGGATCTGGACGGGGCGTCCGATCGGCCGATCCGCGGTTATGCAGGAAGCGGAATGAGCCGGCGTGAGCGCCTGCTTGCGCTTGAAGCGGAGTATCTCGAGCGCGTGGCGCGTGATGGCGTGGACAGTGCGAAGGCGTGGGCATTCGACGCCGGGCGTCAGGACGCGCGCGCGCGATGACCGCGCAGCCTGCGCGCATGGGGTGGCCCGGCCGCATGCGGCGACGCCACGTCGTGTCCCTGCTGATGGCCACCGTATTGATGGCGGGCTGCGCCCCCGACAGCGATGCGCGAGATGGCGAAGGGCATGGCGGGGGGCATCGGCCGGAAGCCCGTACACCGGATTTTCTTGAAGCCTACGAGGCCGGGTTCCAGCGTGGCATCGCCGAGGGCAAAGCTGGTCCGGACGCGTCCCCTGGGGCCGGGCAGTCGGCCGATCGCGACTTCGCCGAACGCTGGGCGGCGTTGAGCGGACTGGTCGTGCCCGATGTGGCGACCTATGTGCAATCGGGCGCAGCCGATGCATGGCTTGACCAGCGTTACCGTTCGCTCGGTTTCTCCCGCGACCTGGTGTCGGCCAATGCGCTCCTGTTTCTCGCCAACTGGGAGGCGTACACCGGCATGGAGGCTTCGCCTGCGCAGGCCGAAGGCGTTCGTCGACAGATCGAAGGCGCCGCGGGCGGCGCCCGGTCCAGGGAATCGGCCAGCGAACTCGAGCTCCGGCGCCGCGTCTACGAACTGATGGCGGCCACGCTGGCGCGTGAACATGCGCGCGTGCGGGCGGCGGGCGGAGCGCGCGTCGATGCGTTCACGCAGACGGTCCGGCAGGATTTCGAACGCATCTCGAACAACGATCTCGCCAAGTTCACGCTTACCGAAAAAGGCTTCGAGGAGCGCTGATGTGGCCATTCCAAGGAGAACACCTGTGACACAGATCCGTCAGCTCCATCCGGCCATCGTGCGGTGGTGCGTCCTCGTCTGCGTTGCCGTGCTGTGCGCAGGTGCGGCGCATGCGGCCGATGGGGATGCCGCCGTGCAGCGCGCGTTGCAGCGCGCCATCGCGCAGCCTGCGCCGGCGCAGGTCGATGCGCAGGCCGTCGAGACCCTGTCGTTCCGCCGCGACGCCGCGGTGAGCGCGCGCGTGCAGCAGGAAACGATCCGCGCCTTCGGTCGCGATCCGCAGCAGGTCGCGGATCTGGAGCAGGTCATCGGCTCGGGCGAGATGCTGCGCGAGTTCGACAAGATCCTGCGCCGGTACGGATACGACCCGACCAATCTCGGCGATGTGCTCGCCGCGCACCTGCTGATCTCGTGGGAAGTCGTCAACGACCGTGACTCGCGCCAGTCGCCGGAGGGGCGGCGTGCGGTGCGTCGCCAGCTGATCGGCCCGCTCGCGGCGGTTCCGGAAGTGGCCGCGATGTCGGATGCCGACAAGCAGGCCCAGGCCGAGCGAACCGCCTATCTCACAATGGTGTCGGCGCTGACCTATCAAACGCTGAAGCGGGACGGCAATCGACAGGCCCTGATCGCGCTGTCGGCGAACGTGCGCCAGGGCCTGCAGGGCAATGGTGTGGATCTCCAGCGGGTTTCGCTCGGTGATGGCGGGCTGGTAACGCGCTGAATGCCGTGAGGCCGTGACAGAAAAAGGGCGCCGCATGCGGCGCCCTTTTCTTGTGGGGCAAGCACTAACGACGGATCGGATCGGGTGGTGGTCGCTGCGCGCGCATGAGCTGCCGGCCGAGCCACCAGGCGCCAACAGCCGCCAACAGGCCTGCCCAGGCGAACTCGCCGGTCCAGCGGCGCAGCGTGGGCGCGGTGGGCAGATCGCCGAAGCTCAGCAGGAAGCTGACGAGCACGAGGCCGAGGCAACCATACGCCACGATGGCCAGTACCCAGAACAGCCACTGGAACGCCTTGGCGACTTCGCGTGGAGTGTCGTCGTCGCGCGGTCGCACCAGGTGCAGTCGACCCTGCGCCGCGGCGAGCATCCACTGTCCCAGTTCCTGCGCGCCGGCCTTCAGACGCCCGCGTCGGCGCAGACCGGGACCATCCAGGGTGTAGGTGCCGGTACCGGTCAGCTCGGCGCGGACCGGGCCGCCCGCATCGAGCGAGGCCGTGCCCGCGATGGGATTGCCGGACGCCTGCGCTTGCGGGTTTCCTGCGAGCTGTTGCGCGACAGGCGCCTGCGCCACGGTCGTGGCCAGCGGGACAGCCGCGAGAAGGGCGGCGCCTTGCGGTGCGCTGGGCGTGTTGGCCTGGACAGGCGGCTGCGCCTGCTGCGGAACCGCCGCACGATCGGCGGACGGGTTCCCCGCAGGCGCGAATGCTGCATCCGTCCGCGCAGGCTGCGCTTGTTGTGGCACCGGCACCGATGTCGCCTGCTGCGCGAGCGTGTTTGTCGTCTGTGGCTGTGCCAAGGGCTGCGAGGTCTGAGGCTGTGTCAGGGTCTGCGGGGTCTGCAAGGTCTGAGGCTGTGCCAGGGTCTGCAAGGTCTGAGGCTGTGCCAGGGGCTGCGGGGTCACGGACTGTTGTGCCGGCACCGCCGGCGTCTGCGCGGACGTCGGTTGTGCCAGCGCGGCCGGCTGCTGGGTAGACACTCCTTGAGTCGAGACCGGGTTCGGCGTCTGGGGAATCACGTTCTGCGCGCCAGGCAAGGCATTCGCGACGGTACGGACCACGTTCACCGCGGCATTGGCGACGTTGCCGGGCAGGTTGCCAAGGCTCTGTGCGGGACCGGGCGTGTTGACCGGACCAGTCGCCGTAACGGGTGCAGCGCCGCCGGGCGACGCAGGCGGCGGTGCGGCCGGCGTAGGCGCAGGTGGCGCGAGGATGTTGCGAAGCGTGGACGTGACGGTGTTGAGCACATTGCCGGCGGCGTTGATCAGCCCACCGCCGCCGGTCTGTGGCGCGGTGGGCGCGTGGGTCGCCGGGAGCGTGTTCGCGGCCGGTGTGCTGAAGGGTGTGGGTGGCGGCGGAATCGATACGCCACCCGGTAGGTTGAATGTGGGCAAGCCTGTCGGCCCGGGAGACGCAGGCATGTTGGTCGTCGACTGGGGCGACGGTGTCGCTCCCGGGTTGCCGCCTGCCTGGGTCCCCGGAAAGATGCTCGGGAGCAGGCGCCCGGGCAGCGATTGCATGAATCCGCCGAACTGCTGCGACAGGGACATGCCCGAAGCGCCGCCATCTCCACGGCCAATGCCGGGAAGCGCGGGCGGCTTCGGCAAGCCAGGCAGGCGCGGTAGCTCTAGGGACACCGTTGCCTCCGGGGGCTGGATGGCAGGCGGAAAGGGACGCGCAGGGGACCGCTTCGATGGCGGCTTGCTTCGAGGGTAGGCGCCGAGAGGCGCCTGCACACCCTGGGGTAAACCCTAGCGGGCGGCATTCTGCGACCGCGGTCGCAGCCCGTGTGGAGCAGTGTCCCAAATGGCGTCATTACCAAGCTTTCAACACGAACGCGGCGTCGCGCTTCACTGGTTCGGCCGAGTCGGGCTCAAACCGAGCAATCCTCGGCGCCGCTCTTGAACCGTTGCCTTCGCCTCGGGAATCCAGAACGCGGCTTTCCGAAAGTCTTCCGTAGCAAAGTGATGGGGCGCCTGCGGATCGACATCGGCGACCACGCCCCGACGGATGCGATTGCCGATCAGCTGCCGCATCGACTCGACGCGATACCGCTGCGACTCGGGTGAAGCTCCGCTGCTAGCGCCCGAGCATCACGCAACTGGCCCGAGCCAGAGTGCCGTGCTCCACGAGAGCGGGTCGCAGCATAAAAAAAGGGAGACTTTCGTCTCCCTTCAAGCCGGCAGGGCCGGAGGACATGGTGTGGCGGACGCAGGCTACCGCGTCCGGATACCTGATGCAACACTTCAAATAGTGTGATTCAAGTAATTGATTTTGTTAGTTTGCCAGTTCGAGCGCATTGCGCTTCAACTCGCGGCGGGCGCCTGTGGGCTGGTCCCAGGCGTTGTTGAACTGGGCCGGTTCCCAACCGCCGTAGCTCGGATTGGCCAGCATCCACCAGCGCTCGCCGAACCAGTCGCCGTAGGTGTCGAGCAGCTCGGTGCGGGCCTCGGGGGTATTGGCGAGGATGTCGACGAAGTCGCCCAGCTGATCGCCAAACTGCATCAGCACACGGTAGTCGCGACCGGCCAGGCGACGGCGGCAGGTCTTCTCGGTGCCGTTCTGTTCGCAGTCTTCGACGAAGGTGCCCAGGCCGAGGAACACGCTCTCGTCCTTCACCGGCAATCCTTCGGCGCGTAGGTTCGCAAGCGTCGCGTCCTGCAGGTGCTGGGCGCGGTTGGACAGGTACAGGATGGTCACGCCCTTGGCCTCGGCCGCCTTGGCGAACTCCAGCACGCCCGGCACCGGCTTGGCTTTCTTCTCGGCGACCCACTGCGCCCAGGTGACTTCGTCGTACTCCAGACCGTTCTGGATCAGCCGCGCCTGATAGGGCGAGTTGTCGAGCACGGTCTCGTCGATGTCCATGATCACGGCCGGCGGCAGCGCGGTCGCATCACCGATCAACTCGCGCTCTTCCGGCACCAAGGCATCCCAGTTCTTCTCGGCCAGCGCGTCGTCGAGGTGGTCGGCGGCGGCGCGGAAGATCGACAGGCTGTTTGCGCGGTACTCCTCGGAGCGCTGGATCCACAGCACCGCGTTGAGGTTGTCGCTGGGGGCGGTCGCGGCTGGCGCCTGCGGCACGGAGGTGGTGGGCGCGGCTGGGTCAGCGGCGTCCGCAGGTGCGGCGGCAGGCGTCGTCGGCTTGCAGGCGGCCAGCAGCAATGCGCCGGCAAGCAGGGTGAGGGCGGGTGCGGTCATGCGCATGGGCGGGTCCGTCGTCATCGTGTGAACACGCGAGTTTAACGGCCGCAGTCGTTGCGAACATGACAGGCCGGCATGCGGGGCGCATCCTGTCGCCCCCTTCGAGGCTGGAACTTCAATGGACGCACAGGCGCAGGACCACGACCGCTGGCCCAGACTCACCCCGATCGAGGCGCGCGTGCTCGGCTGTCTGGTGGAGAAGCAGGCGACCACGCCCGACGTCTATCCGCTGACCGTCAACGCTGCGCAGTCGGCGGCGAACCAGAAGACCGCGCGCGAGCCGGTGATGTCGGCCTCGTTCGGCGACGTGCAGCACGCGCTGCGGCAGCTGGAAGGCCACCGATTCGCCCGGCAGTCGTTTTCCTCGCGCGCCGAGCGGCACGAGCACGTGCTGGGCACCGCGCTCGATGTCCCGCAGCCGCAGGTCGTACTGCTGGCGCTGCTGATGCTGCGCGGCGCGCAGACCCTCGCCGAGCTTGTGACGCGCAGCGAGCGCATGCATCCCTTCGCCGATGCCGACGACGCGCGCCATCATCTCGAGCGTCTGGCCGGAAAAGGCTTGGCCGTGCGCATTCCGCCGTCGGCCGGGCGCCGCGAGGACCGCTATGCGCATCTGCTGTGCGGTCCGGTCGATGTGGCCGCCATCGCCGCAGCCGGTCCCGCGCGCGAATCTGCAGGCGATGCGGGTCTCGCGGCCCGTGTCGAAGCGCTCGAAGCCGAGGTCGCCGCATTGCGCGATGCCTTGGACGCGCTGACGGCACGCTTGCCGGTCTGACGGCTGGATTCCTGTGGGGGCGGCCTTGGCCGCGAAGGCTCCACCGGGAAAGCGCTTCGCGGCCGAGGCCGCTCCTACAGGTCAGCTTTCCAGCAGCGCTTTGATCGCAGCGAATCCGTGATCGGCGCGCTCGCGTTTGCGGGCAGCGTCGGCGACGGGATCGGCACCGTCGCGCTGGACCTCGGCGGCGGGGAGCTCTTCGAAGAACCGGCTCGGCGTGAGCCGCAGCTTCTGGCCCCAGTGCTGGGTCTCGCGCGGATGGCTCAACCACAGCTGCTCCTTCGCACGGGTGATGCCCACGTAGAGCAGGCGCCGCTCCTCGTCGATGCGGCCCTCATCGATGCTCGACTCGTGCGGCAGGGTCTTGTCGTCCATGCCGATGATGAAGACGTAGCGGAACTCCAGTCCCTTGGCCGCGTGCATGCTCATCAGCCGCACCTGGTTGCCGGGGTCGCCCTTGTCGGCGTGGCTCAGCAGCGCGAGCTGCGAGGCCAGTTCGCCGGGGCCTGCGCCGCGCGCGCCTTCGAACCAGTCGGCCAGTTCGTTGAGGTTGCCGGAGCGGATCCGGAACAGGTCATCGCTCTTGCACTGGGCCTTGAGCATCGCGATCAGCCCGGAGCGCTCGTTGAGTTCGCGCACCAGTTCGCCGGCCGGCAACCGGCGCGCGTCCTCGCGCAGCCCGCGCAGGATGTCGCCGAACTCGCTGAGCGCATTCGCCGCGCGCGGCGGCAACTGCTTGAGCAGGCCCATCGACTCGATCGCGCGCGACATCGGCATGTCGGCCGCGCGCGCCAGTTCCGACAACCGCGCCAGCGAGGTTTGACCGACGCCGCGCGCCGGCGACTGCACCGCGCGCAGGAAGGCCGAATCGTCGTCGGGGTTGGCCAGCATGCGCAGCCAGGACATCGCGTCCTTGACCTCGCCGCGGTCCAGGAACGCCGTGCCGCCGCTCAGGTGATACGGCACGCGCAGCAATTGCAGCGCTTTCTCCAGCGGGCGCGACAGATGGTTGCTGCGGAACAGGATGCAGAACTCGCTCCATTCCACCTGGCGCGAGGACTGCAGGAACTGGATCTCGCCGGCGACCTTTTCGGCCTCATGCGCGCTGTCGCGGCACTCCCAGATGCGGATGCGCTCGCCGTCGGCCTGCGCGCTCCACAGTGTCTTGGGGTGCTCGTGCGGATTGTTGGCGATCAGCGCGTTCGCCGCGCGCAGCACGCGGTTGCTGCAGCGGTAGTTCTGTTCGAGCTTGACGATGCGCAAGGTCGGATAATCCTCGCCCAGCGCGGTCAGGTTCTCCGGATTCGCGCCGCGCCAGGCATAGATGCTCTGGTCGTCGTCGCCCACGCAGGTGAAGTTGCCCTTCGGGCCGGCGATCGCCTTGAGCAGACGGTACTGCGCGTCGTTGGTGTCCTGACACTCGTCGACCAGCAGATAGCCGATGCGCTCGCGCCACGCGTCGCGCGCGTCCTCGTCGGACTCGAGCAGTTGCACCGGCAAACGGATCAGGTCGTCGAAATCCACCGCGTTGAACGCGGTCAGGCGTTCCTGATAGCGCGCATACAGCGCGGCGGCCTCGAACTCGCGCGCGCTGATTGCCACGTTGTGCGCTTGCTCCGGCGACAGGCCGGCGTTCTTCGCTTTCGACACCAGGCCCTGCAGCAGCTGGATCATGTCCGGCTTGACGCCCGGCAGCAGATCCTTGATCTGCGACGCGCTGTCGTCGGCGTCGAAGATCGAGAAACCGCGCCGCAGTCCGAGCTTGGCGTGATCGATCTGCAGCATCTTCAGGCCGAGCGCATGGAAGGTGCAGATCGTCAGTCCGTCCGCCGCGTCGCCGCGGATGCGCCGGGCGATGCGCTCGCGCATCTCCTTGGCGGACTTGTTGGTGAACGTGATCGCCGCGATGCGTTTGGCCGGATAGCGGCCCGACTGGATCAGATGCGCGATCTTCTCCACGATCACGCGCGTCTTGCCGCTGCCAGCGCCAGCGAGCACCAGCAACGGACCCTCGACATGGCCGAGCGCCTGGGCTTGTTGGGGGTTGAGACCGTGCATCGGGACCACGTCTGTCAGCGATGCGCATTGTAGCGTTCGGGCCTCCGCCGGGCCTGAAGCCCGCCGGTAGAATGGCCGCATGGCCAAGCTGTACTTCTACTACTCGGCGATGAACGCCGGAAAGACCACGACGCTGCTGCAGAGCGCGCACAACTATCGCGAGCGCGGGATGCGCGTCGCCTTGCTGACGCCGCGGCTCGACCATCGTTCGGGCGTGGGGCGTGTCGCGTCGCGGATCGGGCTGTCGGCCGATGCGATCGCGTTCGAGCGCACCGACGATCTGCTCGGCCGCATCCGCGCGCTGGTTGACGGCGATGGCAGCCTGCACTGTGTGCTGGTCGACGAGGCGCAGTTCCTGTCGCAGACCCAGGTCTGGCAGCTGTCGGAAGTCGTCGATGCGCTGCGGATTCCGGTGCTGTGCTACGGCCTGCGCACCGATTTCCGTGGCGAGCTGTTCGAAGGCAGCCAGCACCTGCTGGCGTGGGCAGACGAGCTGTCGGAGATCAAGACGATCTGCCACACCGGCAAGAAGGCCACGATGACCGTGCGCGTCGACGAGCAGGGCTACGCGGTGCAGGACGGGCCGCAGGTCGAGATCGGCGGCAACGAGCGCTATGTGTCGGTGAGCCGCGCGGAGTTCAAGCGCATCGTGCGCGGCGAGGGACGGATCGAGCCGGTGCAGCCTTCGCTGCCCTTGGTCTGACCCGCTCAGCGCGTCAGCGGCGTGCGATCAGTGAGCCGCAGCGCCGTCGGGCCGCGTCGATTTCCCGAGTAATCGCGCCGCCTTCGGGCTGCGCCGTGCGCACCTGACTAGCGAGTACCGCGAGATCATTGCGTGCAGTGGCGGCGCCAGGCGCGGCGCATCGCAGGGCTGCGGCATGGGCGCGTGCCACCCATGCGATCTTGCGCAGTTCGCTGTCGTCGGGCGGCGTGCGTGCGAGGCGGTCCAGTCCTGCCATCGCATCTGCATCGCCGGCGTCGGCGGCGATGCGATCGCGGGAAAGCGCCGCGCGCAGTGCGTTGGGATGCTGTGGGCCGTAGGCCGCTGCGGTGATGGCGGCCGCGTCTTCGAGATCACGGGTGCCCGCGCCGGGTTCGAGCGCAGCCTCCACTTCGCCGAGCATGCGCAGCGTGTCACCGACCAGCCCGTGCCTTGCGCCAAAGCGTGCGCGGCGTAGGGCAAGCGCTTCGAGCAGGAGCGGTTTCGCCTCGGCCTGGCGGCCGATGGCATGCAGCACCATGGCGTGGTTGAACAGGCCGTCGGCGAGCATGGCGTTGGGACTGGTCTGGCGCCAGATGTCGACCGTGCGGGCCAGCGATTCGAGCGCGGCCGCTTCGTCGCCGCGCTCCCAGGCCACGATGCCGAGGCTGTTGTGGATGCGGGCGACATCGGCGTGGCGTGCACCCAGCCGCGCGACGGTCCAGACCAGTGCATCACGGAATTCCGCATCGGCTTCGGCGAACCGCCCCTGGTCGACGTGCAGGGCGGCGAGCTGCCGGCGTGCATCGAGCGTCGCCGGATGCCGCGCGCCATGCAGGTCAAGCGCGAGCGCCAGCGCCTCACGGCAGCTCGCCTCGGCCGGACGCGTCCGCCCGTCCGCGCGCAGCAGCGCGCAGCGGGTGCGCAGCAATTCGACCGCCAGCGGATGCCGCGCATCGAGACGCTGTCGCAGCCGTGCGAGGGCGGCGTCGGTGGCTGCGAGCGCCGCCGTGATTTCGCCGGCGGCACTGTGCAGCGAGGCCAGATCGGCGAGGCTTTCGATCGTGCCGGCTTCGTCCGGGACCGGGCTGTCGCGCCGCAAGGCCAGGGCGCGGCGGAACAGCAGGCGCGCGGCGTCCGGCTCGCCGATGTCGCGTCGGCCGCGCCCCAGCTGCGTATAGAGTTCGGCGGCCTGGCGCGGCAGCACCTGTTCGCGCTGCAGTGCCAGCGACTGCTGCGGCTGCATCCAGGCGATCGCATCGCGTGGCCGGCCCAGCAACCGCAAGGTGCGCCCGTGATCGCTGGCCGATTGCAGGCGCAGGCTTGGGGGCGGATCGGGCATGCCGCGCACCAGCATCGACTGGCGCTCGAGCAGCGCCAGCGCCTGCTCGTAATCGCCCAGTCCGAGCCGCAGTCGCGCGATCACGCCATAGAGTTCGGCGCGGGCGACCGGCTGGTGCGCCAGCTCTGCATCGCCCCGCTGCACCCCGGCCTCCAGCAGCTGGCGGATGTCGAGCGGTGCACCACCGGCCGAGGCGCCGGCCTGTTCGAACAGGCCGACGACGAAATCCTGCATCGCCTGAGCGCGTGCCGATTCCTCGATCGCCTGGTTCGCCTGCCAGGTCACCGCGACCATCGATGCGACCAGGGTCAAGGCCACCAGCGTCGCACTCGAGACCGCCCAGCGATGCCGGCGCAGGTATCTGCCCACGCGATACGACAGGCGTTGCGGCCGTGCGAGGATCGGCCTGCCCTCGCGCCAGCGGCGCAGGTCGAGCGCGAATGCTTCGACTGATGCGTAGCGATCGGCAGGTGCCTTCGCAAGTGCGCGCAGCACGATGGTGTCGAGGTCCCCGGCGATCGCACGCGCCATGCGCCGGCGCTGCAGCGGCTCCACGCCATCCTCCGTGCCGCGCAGCAGCGTCTGCGATGGCCGGGGCGGATCGGCGTCGAGAATCGCCTGCTCCCACTGCGCATCGCTGGCGCGCGCGGGCTGGTAGGGCTTGCGTCCGGCGAGCAGTTCGTACAGCACCACACCGAGCGAGTACACGTCGGTCATCGTCGTGACCGGTTCTCCGCGGATCTGCTCGGGTGCGGCGTAGTGCAGGGTGAATGCGCGCAGGCCGGTGCGCGTGGCCTCCGATGCCTGGCCGGAGGTGTCGAGCAGCTTGGCGATGCCGAAATCGAGCAGGCGCACGTCGTCGAGTGCGGTGACGAGGATGTTCGACGGCTTGAGGTCGCGGTGCACGATCAGGTTGGTGTGCGCGTGGCTCACCGCGTCGCAGACCTGCAGGAACAGCCGGATGCGGTCGGCGACCCCGGGCTGATGCCGCCTGCACCAGTCGGTGACCGGCTCGCCGTCGATGTAGTCCAGGGCGAGATAGGGCTGCTGATCGATGCTGATGCCGGCATCGAGCAGGCGCGCGATGTGCGGATGTTCCAGGCGCGCGAGGATCTGCCGCTCGCGGGTGAAGCGCAGGCGCAGGTCGGGATCGGCCAGTCCCGGCCGCAGCAGTTTCAGCGCGACCCGGCGCTCGTACAGGCCGTCGGCGCGTCGCGCGAGCCACACCTGGCCCATGCCGCCTTCGCCGAGCAGGCGCTCGAGTTCGTAGGGGCCGACATGGCGGCCCGGCAACATGCCCGACAGCGCGGCGACGATCGGCTCGGCGAGGAAATCCTCGCGATCGGCTTCCAGCGCCAGCAGGGCTTCGAGTTCGGCGGCGAAATCGGGATCGCCCTGGTGCAACGTGGCGAGCGCCGCGGCGCGCCCATCGGCGTCGAGTTCGAGCAACGCATCGAGGGCCGGGGACAGCCGCTGCCAGCGCGCGCTGTCCATGCGCAGCGCTCAGTCTTCCCGCAACGACGCCAGCAGATACATCCGCGCCTTCTGCCAGTCGCGCCGGATGCTGCGCTCTGATCGCTCCAGAAGCGCGGCGATCTCCAGTTCCGACAGGCCGGCGAAATAACGCAGCTCCACCACGTGGGCGAGGCGCACATCGACCGCGGCCAATCGGGTCAGCGCGATGTCCAGCGCCAGCGTGTCCTCGTCCAGCCGCAGGCCGCTTTCGAAGTTCTCCGGCAGTTCGGTCACCCGGTGCAGATCACCGCCACGCTTCTGCGCCAGGCGTTGCCGCGCGTAGTCGACGACGACGCTGCGCATCGCAGAGGCGGCATAGGCGAAGAAATGCGCGCGGTCATCGAAGCGCGCTTCGTGACGGCCGATCAGTTTGAGGTAGGCCTCGTGCACCAGCGCGGTGGCATCGAGCGTATGCCCATGCTGGCCGGCGAGCTGGCGCCGGGCCATCTGGTGCAGCTCCTGGTAGAGCGTGGCGAGCACGCGATCGAGCGCGTCGCGATCGCCGCCGCGCGCGGCATCCAGCCACTGGGTGATCTCGGCAGTCTGACTCTCGCTCATGACCCGCCCTCGTCCCGCGCCGCGACTATAGCGCTTATCCAGTGCCGTCGCGGCCGGCCCTCAGCGCTGGCAGCGGGGGCACCAGACGGTGGCGCGCTGGCCCACCAGTGCCTGCCGGAGCGAGGTGCCGCAGGCCGGGCACGGCAGGCCGCCGCGTCCGTAGGCGGAGAGTTCCTGTTCGAAGTAGCCGGGCGCACCGTCGGGGCTGATGAAGTCGCGCAGCGTGGTGCCGCCGCGATGGATCGCGTACGCCAGGATCCGCTTTACCTCGGCGGCCAGTCGCGCATAGCGTTCGCGCGAAATGCGCCCGGCGTCGCGCACTGGCGAGATGCCGGCGGCGAACAGCGCCTCGGCCGCGTAGATGTTGCCCACGCCGACGACGATGCGCTGGTCCATCAGGAAGGTCTTCACCGGCGCCCGGCGGCCGCGACTGGCGAAAAACAGATGGTCGCCATCGAAGACATCGTCGAGCGGTTCCGGACCGAGATCGCGCAGCAGGGCATGGGTTTCGCCGCGCGGCTGCCACAGCAGACAGCCGAAACGGCGTGGATCGTTGAAGCGCAGTACCTGGCCGGAATCGAGTGTCATATCGACATGGTCGTGCGCACGCACCGGCACGTCGGGATCGAGCACGCGCAGGCTCCCGGACATGCCCAGGTGCAGCAGCGCGCTGCCGGCATCGGTGTCGAGCAGCAGGTACTTCGCGCGTCGACGGATCGCTTCGACGCGCTGCCCGGGCAACACGCTCGAGACTTCGCCGGCGATCGGCCAGCGCAGGTCCGGCCGCCGCAGCACGACGCTGCGAATCGTGCGGCCGAGCACATGCGGCGCCAGGCCGGCGCGGGTGGTTTCGACTTCGGGCAGTTCGGGCATCGGGACCGGCGGCGTGCGGGGACTGGTCTGTATCGGGCGCGCGCGGCCGGTTTCAATGTGCCGGGCTGAACGCCGCGCCGAACAGGCGTCAGCCGGTCCAGTCCGGCAGGCGCCTTGGCACGGCAGGCGCATCGACCGTCACGTACTTCGGCAGCCCGTCGCGGCCATATGGCGGCGGCGCCTCGCCGCGGATCAGCGGCTCGAGATAACGCCGCGCAGCGGCGGTGATGCCGAAGCCGTCGCGGCGGATGAAGCCGGCCGGCATGATCTTCTCGTGGTTGGCCACCTTCTCCAGCGGCGCGGCCTCGATGGTCCAGCGGTAGGGCGACTCCGACGTGCGCTTGATCGACGGCATCGTCGCGTTGCGGCCGGCGAGCGCGAACTGCACCGCCGCGCGTCCGACCGCCATCGCCTGGTCGACATCGGTCTTCGACGCCACGTGCCGTGCCGAGCGCTGCAGGTAATCGGGCAGCGTCCAGTGCACCTTGTAGCCCAGCGTGTCCTTGACCCGGCCGGCGAGATGCGAGGCCACGCCACCGAGCTGGGTATGGCCGAACGCATCCTGGCCGCCGCCGGCATCGGCGACGAAGCGTCCGTCCTTGTCGCGAATGCCTTCGCTGGCGACGACCACGCACCAGCCCACGCGCTCGACGACGCGTTGCACCTGGGCGAGGAACGCGGCCTCGTCGTAATCGCGTTCGGGGAACAGGATGATCTGCGGTGCGTCATCGGGACCCTGCCCGGCCAGGCCTGCCGCCGCGGCCAGCCAGCCGGCATGCCGGCCCATGGCCTCGTAGACGAACACCTTGGTCGAGGTATCGGCCATCGCGGCGACGTCGAGCGCGGCTTCGCGCACCGAGACCGCGGTGTACTTCGCCGCCGAACCGAAACCCGGGCAGCAGTCGGTCACCGCGAGATCGTTGTCGATGGTTTTGGGCACGCCGATGCAGGTCAGCGGATAGTCGAACTGCGCGGCGAGTTGCGAGACCTTGAGCGCGGTGTCGGCCGAATCATTGCCGCCGTTGTAGAGGAACCAGCGCACGTCGTGCGCGCGCAGCACCTCGATCAGGCGTTCGTATTTGGCGCGGTCGGCCTCGATCGACTTGAGCTTGTAACGGCACGAGCCGAATGCGCCGCCCGGTGTGTGCGCGAGCGCGCGCACCGTGGCCAGCGGAATCTTCGACGCATCGACCAGATCCTCGCGCAGCGCGCCAAGAATGCCGTTGCGCGCCGCGAGTACCTTGACGCGCCGGCTGCGCGCCTCCTGCAGCACCGCGGACGCGGTGGCGTTGATGACGGCGGTGACACCGCCGGACTGGGCGTAGAGCAGGGTTCCGGACGTCATTGCGCGTGTCCTTTCAATGGGTCGTGGCGGGATACGGTAAGCTGGCGCGGCCGTCTGCCGCCGTGTCGTCCGAGTGTACGTCGGGGCGGTGGCGCGATTCCCCACAGTTGCAGGAGCGTTCGATGCGTTTGGTTCTTCTCGGTGCGCCCGGTTCGGGCAAGGGCACGCAGGCGGCGCGGTTGAAGGACCATCTGCGGGTGCCGCACATCTCCACCGGTGATCTGCTGCGCGCCGAAGTGGCGGCCGGCACGCCGCTCGGCCTCGAGGCCAAGGCGATCATGGCGCGCGGTGATCTGGTGTCCGACGAGATCCTGCTCGGCATGCTGGAAGACCGCTTCTCACGCGACGACACGGCCTCGGGTTTCATCCTCGACGGCTATCCGCGCAATCTCGCCCAGGCTGCCGCGCTCGACGCGCTGCTGGTGAAGCTGGGTACGCCGTTCGACGCTGCCGTGCAGCTGGAAGTGGACAACGAGCAGATCATCGCCCGTCTCGCCGGCCGCGCCCAGGCCGAGGGCCGCGCCGACGACAGCCCCGAATCCGTGCGTCACCGTCTCAACGTGTACGACCAGCAGACCGCGCCGGTGATCGCGTTCTATCGCGATCATGACCAGCTGACCGTCGTCGACGGCGTCGGCTCGCTCGACGCGGTGTTCGACCGCATCGTCAAGGCGATCGGTCGGGAGCAGGCGGCCGCCTGAGCGCAGCGGCGGCAGGGTCCGGGCGGGTCCTGCGAGCATGCCGACCGCGTCCCTCACCCCATTCCTCTCCCAGGGGGAGAGGGGGAGACGGTGCCGGGCATGCATGACTTCGCCGCTTGTCTTCTGATCGTCCAGGAATCGGCTTCGTGAAACTTCATATCTTGGGTATCGCCGGCACCTTCATGGGCGGCGTCGCCGCGCTCGCGCGCGAACTCGGCCACGCGGTCGAAGGCAGCGACCAGGCCGTGTACCCGCCGATGTCGACCCAGCTCGAAACGCTGGGCATCACCCTGCATCAGGGCTACGACCCGGCGCACATCGGCGACGACGTCGACCAGGTCGTCGTCGGCAACGCGCTCTCGCGCGGCAATCCCGCGGTGGAAGCGGTGCTCGATGCCGGACGCGCCTACACCTCCGGCGCCGAGTGGCTGCGCGACAACGTATTGCCCGGTCGCGAAGTGCTCGCCGTCGCCGGCACCCATGGCAAGACCACGACGACGACCATCCTGTCCTATCTGCTCGAAGCCGCCGGCCGCGCGCCGGGGTTCCTGATCGGAGGCGTCGCCGAGGATTTCGGCGTGTCGGCACGCATCGGCAGTGGACGCGAGTTCGTCGTGGAAGCGGACGAATACGACACCGCCTTCTTCGACAAACGCAGCAAGTTCGTCCACTACCGGCCGACGGTCGCGATCCTCAACAACCTCGAGTTCGACCACGCCGACATCTTTCCGGATGTCGCCGCGATCCAGCGCCAGTTCCACCATCTGGTGCGCACGGTGCCGGCGCGCGGACGGTTGATCGTCAACGGTCACGACGCGCGTCTTGACGAAGTGCTGGCGATGGGCTGCTGGACGCCGGTGGAGCGCTTCGGTTTCGATGCTGCATTCGAGTGGTGCGCGGTGAAGCGCAGCGACGACGGCAGTGTGTTCGAGGTGCTGCGTGATGGCGCGTCGATCGGCACGGTCGAATGGCCGCTGCTCGGCGACCACAACGTGCTCAACGCACTTGCCGCGCTCGCCGCCTGCGCGGCGGTCGGTGTCGATATCACGTCACTGTTGCCTGCACTCGCGGCGTTCCGCAGCGTCAAACGGCGGATGGAAGTGCTCGGCACGGCGCGCGAGATCACCGTCTACGACGATTTCGCCCATCACCCCACCGCGATCGCGACCACGCTCGCCGGCCTGCGGGCCAGGGTTGGCGATGCGCGCATCGTCGTGGCGATGGAGCCGCGCAGCAATTCGATGCGTCTGGGCGCGCATGCGGAGGCGCTGGCGCCGTCTCTCGATGTCGCCGATGCGGTCGTGTTCCTGCATCGCCCGGAACTGGCGTGGGATGCCGGTGCGGTCGTGGCGGCCGTGCGCGGCGAAGCGCACGCGGTCGCCGATGTCGACGCGCTGCTGGCCGAACTTGGCGCGTGCGTGCAGCCTGGCGACCATGTGGTCTTCATGTCCAACGGCGGCTTCGACGGCGCGCCGCGTCGATTCGCGCAGCGTCTGCGCGACTGAGCGTTCGCATCGGCCTGCGTACACTGGGCGCATGCACGACGACACCTCATTGCCGCTGTTTCCGCTGCGCACCGTGCTGGTGCCCGGCGCCGCGCTGGGCCTGCGCGTGTTCGAGCCGCGCTATCTCGATCTCGTCCGCGAGTGTGGTCGCCGCGGCAGCGGTTTCGGCATCTGCCTGATCCTCGACGGCGATGAGTCCGGTGCGCCGGCGACGCCCGCCGGGGTCGGCACCGAAGCGCGCATCGAGGATTTCGACACCGGCCCCGATGGCCTGCTGACGCTGCGCGTGCGCGGCGCGCGCCGCTTCCACGTGCGCCGCACGCGGGTGCGCGACAGCGGCCTGATCATCGCCGATGTCGACTGGTGCGCCGCCGATCCGGTGATCGATCTGCAGCCCGAGCACGCGCTGCTCGGCGTGGTGCTGCGCAAGATCCTCGAACACATCGACGGTGCGGACCAGGCGTTCCCGGAGCCGCACTTCGACGATGCGGCCTGGGTGGGCTGGCGGCTCGCCGAACTGTTGCCGCTGGAGCAGCCGCACCGCCAGCAGCTGCTGCAATTAGACGATCCGGACGAGCGGCTGGAAACCCTGCTACGGCTGGTCGACGTCGTCGACGACGACTGAGCCGGCGGTCGTGCGCACCCGCAGCGTCGGCACACCCGACTGCGGATGCACCTCCTCGCGCGACGGGAAGGCGTCGAGCACCTCACGCAGGCCGCGGTGCACGCCGTACGCATCGGGCTGGGGCTGCCACAGGCCGAATGCACCGAACGGGCGGGTATAGAGCATCGACTGGCTGGTACCCAGCCACAGCTCGGCCCCGTTATCGAGCACTGCCGGTGCGCGCCACAGGCGCAGCACTTCGACCCGGTCGGCGTCACTGTCGCGGCGCATCAGCAGGCTTTCGGACAGCGTATCCAGCGTCGCCGGCAACACCGGCTGTTCGACCTGCGGCACGCTGTCATCGAGTAGATTGAGCACGCGCATCCAGTCGGCCTGCGCTTGTACTCGCCAGCCCTGGGCTTCGAGCTGCGCCTGCAAGGGACCCAGCGGGCCGGCGATCTGCAGGTCCAGCGGCCAACGATGGGCCGGGTCGCGCTCGCGCAGCTGGCCGGGCAGTCGGGTCCAGTCCGATGCCCACCAGTCCTGCGCCGACAGCGTGACCGTCGAGGGCTTGGGCGCGAACTTCGCGAGCAGCGGATCCACCGCGCGCGGCGCGTGCCACAGCGCGGCCACGGCAAAGGTGATGTAGAAGATCGCCGCGACCGGCCGCATCCAGAACGAGCGCTCGACGTGGCGCCGGTAGGCGATGCCCAGCACCAGCAGCCAGACCACGCCGAGCAGCATGCCGCCGACGATGTCGCTGAGCCAGTGCGCGCCGAGATACAGCCGCGCGAAGCCCAGCACCGCCACGACCACAGCCGACACCAGATACGGCCATACGCGCGTGCGCCCCGGCAGCTCGCGGGCGATCAGCACGGCGAAGAAGCCAAACACGATCGTGCACAGGGTGATCTCGACCGCCGGGAAGCCGAAGCCGCCGTGCACGGTGGGCGGCTTGGGCATGTCGATCACCGCGCCCAGCAATGCGGTCAGCGCCATGCCGAAGGCCAGCGCGGCCAACCAGTGCGCGGCGCCCAGCCAGCGGCGGCGCCAGATTAGCCATGCCAGCGTCAGCGCGACCGCGGGGCCGAGCACATGCACATCGCCGATCGAGGCCAGCCCGGCCATCAGCCGGTCGGCCAGCGGATTGCGCAGCTCGTACATGAACTGGAACACGGTCTGGTCGATCAACAGCGGCTCGCCGCGCATGATCACCGTGGCCAGCAACCCGAAGCAGGCCCAGCCGATGGCCAGCAGGCAGACCGCCAGGATCGCCAGCGAGGCCGATTCCGGACGTTTGGGATCGACCAGCGCGATGGCGTAGCGCCCCAGCCAGGGATGCGCGCGCGACCATGCGAGCAGGCGCGCCAGCAGGGAGTTGGCGTGCGCGTCGAACCAGCGGTAGCTGTAGATGACGATCGCCCAGGCGAGCGCCAATACCGCCAGCAGCGCGCCGAGTACCAGTGCCAACCGGTCGGCGACCGCCGCCACCGCGTCGTAGGACGCGCCGAACAGCCAGCCCGGCGCCAGGAACAGAGCGGCCCAGGAGATGCAGGCTGCGACACTGATCGGCAGGTACTGGCGCAACGGCATGTGCGCGATGCCGGCGATGGCCGGCACGAACGGGCGGATCGGACCGACGTAGCGCGCGATCAGGATGCTCTTGATCGCATTGCGCCGGAACACCAGTTCGCTGCGGTCGAGCAGCTGCGGGTACTTGCTGAAAGGCCACACGGTGCGCAGACCGTGGCCCCAGCGGCGCCCGACCCAGTAGCTCACACCATCACCGGCCATCGCGCCGAGCGCGGCACAGGCCACGGCGTAGGGCCCGGAAATTTCGCCCAGACCGATCAGCACGCCGATCGCGAACAGGATCGGCAGGGCCGGGACGATCGCGCCGAGGATGATCACCGAATCGCAGAAGGCGATCAGGAAGATCACGAAGCCGGCCGCGACCGGGTGGTTGCCCACCCACGTCACCAGGCTGTTGAAGAAGTCAGTGAGCATCGACCAATTATGACAGCGGTCGATGACCGTCCCCGGACCGCGCCGGTCGGACGGCTGTCGGCGAAGCCGCAGCCCAGCGATGCGGGCGCCGGCGCTCAGACCGCGTCACGCAAGCGTGCGGGCCAGGGGGCGGGCCGCTTTTGGAGTGAAGCGTGCGGCGCCGGTGACCAGCCGCCTGCCCATGGCATCGCTCCGTACAATGAGGCGATGTCCGCACCCGATGCCAAGGCCCCCGGGCCCACCGAAGCGCAAGCGCTGAAGTCCGACAGTTTCGGCCGCATCTCGCTGATGCGCGGCGCCGATGGCGGCCTGTTCGTGCGCCGTGACCTGCGCCACGTGCCGTTGTGGCTGCGGCTGCCCGCGTGGTGGCTGGCGCGGCGCGAAGCGCGCGGACTCGCGGCGGTGGCCGGCATGCAGGACGTGCCGCAGCTGATCCAGTGGAACGGGCGCCAGCTCGATCGCAGCTACATGCCGGGCGATGCGATGTACCAGCGCCCGCCGCATGGCGATCTCATTTATTTCCGCCGCGCGCGCCGCTTGTTGCAGGGCCTGCATCGCCGCGGCCTCGCCCACAACGATCTGGCGAAAGAGGCCAACTGGCTGGTGCTCGACGACGGGCGCCCGGCGATCATCGATTTCCAGCTCGCGGTGCGTGGCGATCCGCGTTCGCGCTGGATGCGGCTGCTGGCGCGCGAGGACCTACGCCACCTGCTCAAGCACAAGCGCATGTACTGCCGCGCGTCGCTCACGCCGGTTGAAAAGCGCGTGCTCAAGCGCACCTCGTGGCTGCGCGATGTCTGGTTCCGCACCGGCAAGCCGGTTTACCGCGTGGTGACGCGGAAAATCCTGAAATGGGAAGACAACGAGGGGCAGGGGCCCAAGCCCTGAGCCCGCCCGGGCTCGCGCTTACGTCAGCAGGCGCGGCTCATCGCGCTTCGCGCAACGCGATGACGCTGCGGCCCTCGTAGTGGCGGTCGGCGTCGAAGTCGTAACCCAGTTCCAGTGTGCCGACGTCCGCGCAGGCATGGCAGGTGCGCATGGGCACATCGAAACGCAGGCGCACGCCGCCGGCGGGCAGCGCCTCGCTGCCGACCGCCTGCGCCGGCGCGAACGGCATCGCATCAGGATGCGCATCGAGGAACGGCTTGAGTTCGCCGCGCAGCCGCACCGCGCCCGCGGGCAGCACGTTCTCGTCGATATCCACCGCGCGCCCGTCGCTATCGACCAGCCACAGGCCCTGGTTAGTGTTGGCGCGGAATGGGTAGGTGATCTCGGCATGGCCGACGCCCTCGACCTCGCGCCAGGCGCTGACATGGCCCGGGTTGCCGAGCGCGATCAGTCGCGTGCTGGCCGCCAGTGCCTCGGGCGAGGCGCCTGCGGCGCGCATCGTCGACAGCAGGCAGTCGTCGACGCCTGCGGCGCCGGTGCGGCAGGTCGAGAGATCACCCTGCCAGACCGACTTCGCGCTCACCACCAGGTCGCCGTCGGCTGCGTCGGCGAGATCGTGGGAGACCTCCGTCGGCGGTGAGGCATCGGCGGACGCGGGCGCGGGCGTGTCCGCGGCGGGCATGGGCGCGACAGGCGCAGCGACCGTCGGCGCGGCATCGCACGCGGCCAGGGTGAGGGCGAACAGCGCGAGGGCGACAACGTGGCGCATCGGCGGATCCTGCGGCGGGAGAGGCGTCAGTATCGCGCCGCTGACTGAACGTGTCGGAGACCCCGCGCGCATAATGGCGACGACTCCATCGCAGCCAGGACCGCCGCATGTCGACCCTCGCCGGCAAGACCCTTTTCATCACCGGCGCCTCGCGCGGCATCGGACTGGCGATCGCCGAACGCGCCGCGCGCGACGGCGCGAATGTCGCGATCGCCGCCAAGTCAGAGGTCGCCAATCCCAAGCTGCCCGGCACGATCCACAACGCCGCGCGCAGCGTCGAGGCGGCCGGTGGCCGGGCGCTGGCACTCAGGTGCGACATCCGCGAGGAGGACCAGGTGCGCGCCGCCGTGGCCGCGACGGTCGATGCCTTCGGCGGCATCGACATCCTCGTCAACAACGCCAGCGCGATCTGGCTGCGCGGCACGCTCGATACGCCGATGAAGCGTTTCGACCTGATGCAGGGGGTCAATTCCCGCGGCAGCTTCCTGTGCGCGCAGGCCTGCCTGCCGCATCTGTTGAACGCGCCGAACCCGCACATCCTGACCCTCTGCCCGCCGCCGTCACTGGACCCCAAGTGGTGGGCGCCGCATACCGGCTACACGCTGGCGAAGATGGGCATGAGCTTCGTCACGCTGGGGCTCGCCGCCGAGTTCGGGCCGCAGGGCGTCGCGGTCAATGCGCTGTGGCCGCGTACGCTGATCGGCACCGATGCCCTGAACATGATCCCAGGCGTCGAGCGCGGCAACGGCCGCAGCCCGACGATCATGGGCGATGCCGCGCATGCGGTGCTGGTGCGCGAGGCGGCCGGTTTCCACGGCCGCTTCCTGATCGACGACGAGGTCCTGGCCGAGGCCGGCATCACCGATCTCGACACCTATGCGATCGACCCCGCGCAGCCGCTGATGCCGGATCTGTTTCTCGACTGAGCGTGTCACAAGGGCTTTTCTTTCCGAACCCAAGCGCATCGCCGCCTGGTCCCTTTGGGAGAAGGCGGATGAGGGCGCTTCCGGATGTCGCCGCCTGGAGCCAAAGCACGCATCCGACTCGCGTTGCGCAACGAACTCTGCCGAAAGGAGCGGTGGGCACCACCTTCCAGCTCGGACGCGACACGCGTCTGGTCTCCACGGAGGTGGCCGGGCGGGAGTTGCGCCATCTGATGACCACGTGAGTCGCACCCACCCCCGTACAATCGGCGCCCCACGCCTGTCGAAGCCGCCGTCCATGTCCTCCGCCGCCGATCTCATCGCCCTCGCCCAGCGCCATGTGCTGCCCGTCTACCGGCCACGCGAACTCGTGCTCGAGCGCGGCGACGGCGCGCGCGTCTGGGACAACGCAGGCCGCGAGTACGTCGACCTGTCTGCCGGCATCGCCGTCTGCGGCCTCGGCCACAACGATCCTGATCTCGTTGCCGCGCTGGTCGAACAGGCCGGCAAGCTGTGGCATACCAGCAACGTATTCTTCAGCGAACCGCCGCTGCGGCTGGCTGCGGAGCTTGTGGACGCCAGCGGCTTCGCCACGCGCACCTTCCTGTGCAATTCCGGCACCGAGGCCAACGAGGCGGCGATCAAGCTCGTGCGCAAATGGGCCACCGCGCAGGGCCGCAGCCCCGAGCGCCGGGTCATCGTGACCGCGCGCGGCAGCTTCCACGGCCGCACGCTGGCCGCGGTCACCGCGACCGCGCAGCCCAAGTACCAGGCCGGTTACGAGCCGCTGCCCGGCGGCTTCCGCTACGTCGACTTCAACGACATCGCCCAGCTCGACGCCGCGATGGCCGATGGCGATGTCGCCGCCGTCATGCTCGAACCCGTGCAGGGCGAGGGCGGGGTGATGCCGGCCGCCGACGGCTATCTGGCCGCGGTGCGCGCGCTGTGCGACCGCCACGGGGCGTTGCTGGTGCTCGACGAGATCCAGTGCGGCATGGGCCGTACCGGCACCCTGTTCGCGCATACCCAGGACGGCGTCGTCCCTGACATCGTCACCCTGGCCAAGGCGCTCGGCGGTGGCTTTCCGATCGGCGCATTGCTGGCCGGCCCGAAGGTGGCCGAGGCCATGCAGTTCGGCGACCACGGCACCACCTTCGGCGGCAATCCGCTGGCCGCTGCCGTCGCGCGTGTCGCGCTGCGCAAGCTGGCGTCGCCGGAAATCGCCGCGAACGTGACGCGCCAGTCGCGCGCGCTGCGCGACGGTCTCGCCGCGCTCGATGCCGAGTTCGGCCTGTTCTCGGAAGTCCGCGGCCGCGGACTGATGCTCGGCGCCGTGCTGCGCCCCGAGCATGCCGGCAAGGCCGCGACGATCCTCGACCACGCCGCGCGCCACGGCCTGCTGATGCTGCGGGCCGGCCCCGATGTGCTGCGATTCGTGCCGGCGCTCAACATCACCGACGCCGACATCGCCGACGGCCTGGCGCGCCTGCGCGCGGCGATCGCCGATGCCGTCGCCGCCGGCTGAGTCCATCGCGTACGGCTGCGCGTTCTGCGCGATCCTTGCGGGCAAACTCCCCGCGAGTCTCGTCCACCAAGACGACCAGGTGGTCGCCTTCATGGACCTGCGGCAGGCGGTGCCCGGGCATGTGCTCGTGGTGCCGCGCCAGCACGTCGAAACGTTGTTCGACCTGGACGAAGACACCGCCGCGCAGCTGATGCGCGTTGCGGTCCGCATCGCACGCGCGACCGGTCGCGCCTTCGCGCCGGACGGCCTCAACCTGTGGCAGTCCAACCGCGAGGCCGGCGGCCAGGAAGTCCCGCATGTGCATCTGCACGTGCAACCGCGTATGTCCGGTGACGGATTGATGCGGATCTATCCGGCTGCGCCGCCTGCGCCAGCGGCCCGCGCCGTACTCGATGGGCTCGCGATGACGTTGCGCGCGGCGCTCGACAGGCTTCAGGCCAGACCGTAACGCCGCAGTAGCTTCCGCATCGACCGCGCGTCGACGACCGTGTCGGCGTGTAGGCCCGCCACCCGTGCGCCCTGGACGTTGACGAACAGGTCGTCCACGAACAGGGTCTCCTGCGCGCGCGCGTCGAAGTGTGCGAGGGCCTTGTCGAAGATCGCGCGGTCCGGTTTGCGCACGCCCAGCGCGCCGCTGCACAGCACGCGGCCGTCAAGCAGAGGGAACAGCGGCGCGACGATGCGGGGCATGGCGTCGAGCAGCAGTGCGCCGTTGTTGGTGAGCACGCCGATCTGCGCCCGCGAGGCCACTGCCGCGACAAGTGCCAGCACCGCGGGATCCGCCATCATCGCGGCGACCCGGGCGTCGATCCACGTGGCGGGATCGATCCTGCAGCCGAGCCCGTCGCCCAGCCGTTGCAGATAGGTCGCGGTACCGAGCGCGCCGCTGTCGTAGGCGCGCTCCAGCCCGGAATCGAACAGCACCTCGGCCACGCGGGCCGGGGTGCAGCCGGCGACGCGCGCCAGAGACGCGAGCCGGGCGTGGCGCGAGTAGCGCGCCAGCACGCCATCGAAATCGAACAGCACCAGCCGCACCGGCGGCGGGGTTTTCACGGCGTCGGTTCTTCCGGCGGCAAGCCGCTGCCGCAGCGGCGGCAGTGCCAGGCTTCCTGTTCGTGGTCCTGCAATCCGCATTCGCGGCAACGCACGTGGCGCCGCTTCGGGCGTAGCGTACTGGCGAGTTCCGCGGTGTAGATGCCGGTCGGCACCGCGATGATGCTGTAGCCGATCAGGATCAGGATCGACGTCACGAAGCGCCCGAACGGGGTGCCCGGCGAAATGTCGCCGAAGCCCACGGTGCCCATCGTCACCACGGCCCAGTACATGCCGGTCGGGATGCTGGTGAAGCCATGCTCGGGGCCTTCGACCACGTACATCAGTGCGCCGAAGATCACGACGATGGTGATCAGCGCGCACACGAACACCGAGATCTTGCGCCGGCTGCGCGCCATCGCGGTGATCAGCACGCTGGCCTCGCTGGAGTACTGCACCAGCTTGAGCACGCGAAACACGCGCAGCAGCCGCAACACGCGGATCACCAGCAGGTACTGGCTGCCGGCGAACAGCAGCGACAGATAGCTGGGCAGGATCGCCAGCAGGTCGATGATCCCGAAGAAGCTCGTCGCATAGCGCAGCGGTCGCCGCACCGCCCACAGGCGCAGGCCGTATTCGATGGTGAACACGATGGTGAACGCCCACTCCGCTGCGAGCAGCGCGGAATGCCAGCGGTCTTTCACTGCCGGTTCGCTGTCGAGCAGCACCACGATCACACTGACCAGAATGGTGACGATCAGCGCAATGTCGAAATTGCGCTCGGCGGGCGTCTCGTGGTGGAACAGCAACCGGTACATCCGGTTGCGCAGTCCATCGGGGCTTGCAGGCAGCAGGTCGCGCTCGAACGGATTGGCGCGTTCGTCGCGTTCCGTCTCGGGCGCGGGCGCGCTCATGCGGCTGCCAGTTCGGCGAACGCGCCGCGCGCGGCCTCGAGCGTCGCATCGATCACGGCGGCGTCGTGGGCCGACGACATGAAGCCGGCCTCGAATGCCGAAGGCGCCAGGAACACCCCGCGCTCAAGCATCGCGTGGAAGAAGCGGTTGAACGTGGCGGTATCGCAGGCGACGGCTTGGGCGTAGGTATCCACATACGCCTCGTCAGTAAAGAAGAGGCCGAACATGCCGCCGACACGCGTCGTGGTGAAGGGCACGCCGGCATCGCGCGCGGCGGCTTCCAGACCGTCGCACAACGCGTTCGAGCTGGCTTCGAGCGCGTCGTGGAAACCGGGCGCGGACACCAGCTCCAGCATCGCCAGGCCCGCCGCCATCGCCACCGGATTGCCGCTCAGCGTGCCGGCCTGGTAGATCGGCCCGGCCGGCGCGATCTGTTCCATCAGGTCGCGACGTCCGCCATAGGCACCGACCGGCATGCCGCCGCCGATGATCTTGCCGAACGTGCTGAGATCCGGCGCCACGCCGTAACGCGCCTGCGCGCCGCCCAGCGCGACACGGAAGCCGGTCATCACTTCGTCGAAGATCAGCAGCGCGCCATGCTGCGTGCACAGATCGCGCAGGTGCTGCAGATACCCGTCGCGCGGCGGCAGGCAGTTGGCATTGCCGACGACGGGTTCGATGATCAGGCCTGCGATGTCGGCGCCTACCTCGTCGAACAGCGCGGTCGCTGCGTCGAAATCGTTGTAGGGCAGGGTCAGGGTCAGATCTGCCAGCGCTTTCGGCACACCCGGCGAGGTCGGCACGCCCAGGGTGAGTGCGCCACTGCCTGCCTTGACCAGAAACGAGTCGCCATGACCGTGGTAGCAGCCCTCGAACTTGACGATGCTGGTGCGCCCCGTCGCGCCGCGCGCCAGTCGGATCGCCGACAGTGTGGCCTCGGTGCCTGAGTTCACCATGCGGACCATCTCCATCGATGGCACCAGCGCGGTCAGGCGCTCGGCCATCGTGATCTCCGCTTCGGTCGGCGCGCCGAAGGACAGGCCGTCACCGATCGCGCGCTTGACCGCCTGGCGCACGCTCGCGTGGTTGTGACCGACGACCATCGGCCCCCAGGACCCGACGTAATCGATGTAGCGGTTGCCGTCGACGTCGAACAGGTACGGGCCGTCAGCGCGCTGCACGAAGAACGGTTCGCCGCCCACCGACTTGAATGCGCGCACCGGCGAATTGACGCCGCCGGGCAGCAAGCTGCGGGCGCGTTCGAACAGGGCATGCGAGCGGGACGTATCCATGGAGACTCCAGAAGGAAGAAGATTCAAAGGTCGAACGCGGCGCGATAGGCGTGCGCGGCGGACGCCGGATGGCGCGCGGCGAAGACGCCGCTGATGACGGCGACCAGATCGGCGCCGGCGGCTGCGAGCTGCCGGGCATTCTCCGGCGTGATGCCACCGATCGCCACCCGCGGCACGCCGAGCGTCTGCGCATCGCGCAGCAACGATTTGCGCGCGACGCGTGCGTCGGGCTTGGTCGGTGAGGGGAAGAACGCGCCGAACGCGACATAGCTCGCGCCGGCCTCCACCGCGCGCCGGGCCAGCGTGAGGTCGTCGTAGCAGGAAGCGCCGAGGATCGCGTCGGCGCCCAGTGCCGTGCGTGCGTCGATGAGCGCACCGTCGTCCTCGCCCAGATGCGCGCCATCCGCGCCAAGATCCGCCGCAAGCTGCCAGTCGTCGTTGACGATCAACGGCACGCCGGTCGCGCGGCACAGCGGTAGCAGGGCCTGCACCTGTGTCCGGCGCAGCGCGGCATCGGCGTGTTTGTTGCGGTACTGCAGCCAAGTGGCATGCGGCAGAACGGAAGTGACCTGGGCCAGCAGCTGCGCGGTTTCGGCGACGTCGGGTGTGAGCAGATACAGGCCGCGCGGTGCGGACGGGGGTGCGTTCATCGACGTGGGTTCCGGTGGGGGGAGCGCGATGGGACAATGCGACACTGTTTCCAATGCCGCATATGGTCATTATCCGATGAACGATCCGACGACGCAGGGCGCCTTCCAGACCTGGATGTGCGTAGTCTGCGGTTTCATCTACGACGAAGCCGTCGGCATTCCTGACGAGGGCATTGCCCCGGGCACGCGGTGGGCCGATGTGCCCGAGACCTGGACCTGCCCCGACTGCGGCGTCACCAAGGACGATTTCGAGATGATGGTGCTCTGAACTGGACCACTGAGCGCTTCGTCGATCCCGGCGCTTGCCGCGCTGGGTCCCGCTGACACGACATCTAATGCGCGCGGTCGCGCGCGCGTCCGATCTGAACCAGTTGCTCACGCACCGCATCCACATCGGCCGCATCCGGATACCGCATCACGTAGTTCCGCAGATCCTCGCGCGCGCCGGTCACGTGGCCCAGCGCCAGATACCCCAGTCCGCGGTCGCGCAATGCATCGGGCGCATCCCTCGACAGTGACAGCAGCCGATCGGCGCAGCGCACGGCGCGCGCCCAGTCTTCCGCTTCGGCGTAGGTGCCATGCAGATTGCGCAGCATGCGCATCAGCATCATCCGGGGCGTTGCCGGGCGCAGCAGCCCGGCCAGCGTGTCGTCGTCCGGCGGCCCACCGTCGACGTGCGGCGAGGCGCGGGACCGCAGTTCCTCGATACCCAGCGGACGACCGCCGTTGAACGGGTCCATCACCAGCATCCCGTCGCCCACCGGCAGGCTGACGAGAAAGTGGCCCGGGAAGGAAATGCCTTCCAGGGCTACGCCGAGCCGGCGCGCGACGTCCATCTGCACCACCGCGAGCGTGATCGGATTGCCGAGCCGGCGCTCGATCACCTCGTTGAGATAACTGTTGCGCGGATCGTAGTAGGCATCGTGGTTGCCGGCATAACCGGCTTCCTCGAACAGATACCGGTTGATCGCCTGCATCTTCAGCGGCGTCGGACCGATAGCATCGACTTCGATCTGCAGGTGGCGCGCATGCGCCTGCAGTACCGCGTCGCACCGCGCGACATCGAGTGCTGGGTATTCGTCGCGCGCAATCAGCAAGGCACAGGCAAACAGCGGCATCGCCGTGTCAGGGGTGCCCGATAACGACGCCCAGTCGGGCAGCTCCAATTCCGCACTCATGATGTCGACGTCCGCATGGCGATCCAGTCGTTCGAAACGCGTGGATCAGGGCACCGGGATCGACGGCGACAGCATGAGCGTCTCGCCGTCCTTCAAGCCGATCCGTTGCGCTTCCCCTGCGTTGAGTTCGAGGACATAGCGCGCAGGGCCTTCGCTCGGATACGAGGGGCAACGATTGCCGCCGGAGCACGGCGGGACATCGCGCTGCTGTGACACCAGTCTGCGGGCATCGTCGAAATAGAGGATGTCGAGCGCGATACGCGTGTTCTTCATCCAGTAGGCCTGCGGCGCCTCGCTGTCATGGATGAAGAGCATCCCGTGTCCGTCCTCAAGCGTGTCGCGGAACATCAACCCACGTGCGCGCGCCTCGTCGGTCGCGGCGATTTCGACGGTGTAGCGGTTGCCCGCAAGTTCGACCCAGTCCCCGCCGCTGGCACACGCGGGCAGCAGGAAGGACGCAAGCACAGAGAGCAGAAGAAGACGAAGAGCGCGCATGGCAACACCACCAGGAGGGACGGCCCCCACCTTCGGCAAGCGCTCTGCGAGCGTCAAGAAAAAAATCTTGTGCGAAGGGTTCCCAAATCCAATGCATCTATGCATAATTCGCGCCCCGCTTGACGGGCTGCACTTCGGGGCAGCGGTTGAAGCGGGACGAGAACGACAACAGCCTTCACGCGGTGTT
>NZ_JAVDWO010000017.1:0-88843 GCF_031457535.1 Luteimonas terrae | reverse complement strand
CTCCAGATGGCTGGAGCGCATGCGATCACTGCCGCCAGAAGTCCTCGATCAGATGGCGCTGACGCCATGAAAACGTGGGGAAACCTTAGAACCTGACACCGTTCTGCCCGCAGTTGCGCTGACGCGTGCTGCGGGGTGCATCTCGCATTGGGAATAACGACGCGGGCTGATGTACTTGCCTGCGCGCTTCCAGGCATCCTCTGAACAAGTCCGTCATTCTCGCTTGACCAGCCGTTCGGCTGTTGGGAACCGCGGGAATGACGAGCAAGAGGGACTTGTTCAGAGCATCCCTAGCTCTGCATCAATTCGGTCATCAGCATCCGCGGGGTGTTGCCCGCGATGGCGTGGAAATCGGCGATCAGGTGCGCCTGGTCGTAATAGCCCGCGTCCACCGCGATGTTGGACCAGTTGACCTCGCGTGCCGACTGCGCTGCCCGCACCGCGTGTTCGAACCGCATCAGTCGGGAAAATGTCTTGGGGCCGATGCCCAGCGCGTCGTGCAGGATCCGGCGCAGCTGCCGTTCGCTGATGCCCAGCGTTCGCGCGGTCTGGGTGACGCCGGAAACCTGCAGCTGTTCAAGTGCCACGTGCAGCAGTGGAGACGCAGCACGTGCAGCGCTGTTGCGCGCGGCGTAGGTCGAAACCGCGGCGTCCAACAGGCCACATGCGGCGTTGGCATCGGCGGCGCTGGCGAGCTGTTCCTGCAGCGCTTGTACCGTCGCGCGTGTCCACAGGTCTTCGAGCGGAACCATGCGCCCGGTCAACTCGCTGGCGGAGATGCCGAGCGCGCGTTCGTAGGTGCCCGGTTGCAGCCGGGCGAGCACCGCGTGTTGTCCGCCGCGAATGAACTTCCGCTGGACCGTCGGGCGCACGCCCATCGCATGGATGTCGAGCCCGCCCGGAATCGTCGGCCCGAAGCGCACGACCAGCTGCGCTTCGACATGCGGCACGGCGACCCGCTGCATGTCGTGCCGGAAGTGACGCGCCGTCATCGCGAGGATGGGACGCAACTCGCCTACAGCGGGGAGGGCGCCGCGATGGGTAAGCGATGCAGGGCGCGGAAGCATGGGGGCATTGTCGGCATCGATTCGGCGATTCCGCAACCTGGCGGCGGATGGCCGTTTTCTCCAATGCCGTGATGCGCACGCGCTCTATCGTGCGTTCCATGAACATTCTGATGACCGGCGCGACCGGAAAAGTAGGGAGCCGCCTTGCAAAGCGGCTGGTGGCTCACGGACACAACGTGCGTGCCCTGGTGCGTGACCCGTCACGTGCAGCGGCGCTCACCGGGCAGGGCATCACGCTGGTGACCGGCGATCTGTTGGAGGCGGACTCATTGACGGCGGCAGTGGCCGGTGTGGACGTGGTGGTGCATTGCGCTGCGTTCTTCCGCGGGGCGACGCCCGAGGAAGCACATGCGGTCAACGAGCGTGGCACCCGATATCTGGCACTGCGCGCCCGCGATGCGTCGGTGCCGCGATTCCTCTTCATGAGTACGGGCCTGGTCTACGGCCCCAACGGCGGGGCGCTTGCGCATGAGGACGACGCGTGCGCGCCGGTGGATGCGTATCCGCAGAGCAAGCTGGCGGCCGAGCGGATGCTGCTGGAGGTCGACGGTCTGGATGTCGGCATCCTGCGTCTGCCGTTCGTCTACGGCGACGGCGACCCACACATCCAGGACGTGGTGCCATTCATGCGCAGCTTCCCGCCGACGCAACGCATGTCCATCGGCCACCACGCGGATGTGGCGCAGGCCGTGATCCGCTGGCTGGACACACCGTCGCCCGCGCACCGCATCTACAACGTGGTGGATGACGCCACGCCCGACCTGGCCACGCTGTTCGCTTCGGTAGGCGAGCCGCCGCCCGACGGCACCGACCCCGAGCGCGCGCGGGCCTTCGCCGCAGTCCTCGACGGGCACCGCATTCGCGATGCACTGGGTTTCCGGCCGCTGTTCCCGACGCTTGCGGATGCAATTGCAGCCGGTGCGGCGTAACTCGGATACGGCTGGCTTGATACGCCGGCCGGTGGCATCCGGTCTGAGCGCACGTTCCAGTGGAAATCCGGCTTGCTCGCTAGTGCGGGGCGGCAGGGCGGCAGCGTCAGGACTCTATGGATGCCCGTTGCTCACGCAGCAGGAGTCCGATCGCATGCGGAACCGCATTCGGATTTTTGCGGTTCTGCGCCGGGCGCCGTGCAGCTTATGACCCGTCTGCCCATCCTGGGTGTCGAAGGGGCGTGCGATTGTTGGTGCGTGACGGTGGGCTGTCGTGACTGCGTTGCAGCGTGCCACCACCATCTTTCACGACCTGTCTGCCGATGGAGAACGCAATGATCCTTTACGATGCCAACGCGCCGGGGCCGAACCCGGTTGTGGTTCGACTGTTCGTGCATGAGCGGCAAGGCTTGCAGTTCGATGTGGAAACGATCGATCTCGTGGGCCTCGAGAACCGCCGCCCCGCCTACCTGCGACACGTCAACGCGCGCGGCGAGGTGCCTGCACTGCGACTCGACGACGGGACGATCATTACCGAGATCACCGCGATCTGCGGCTACTTCGACGAGATCGCACACGGCGGCCGGCGCCTGTTCGGCGACACGCCGGAGGAACGTGCGGTTATCCATATGTGGACGCGGCGGGTCTATCTGGAAATCGTGCTGCCGTTCGTGTCGTGGTGGCGCGGCACCGAGGCCGCGGAGCGCGCGTATCGCGGCCATCGCATCCTGATGCCCGAAGCCCAGCGCTCGCATCGACTGCTGGCCGACCAGGGCCTCAACCAGCTGGAGCGTGATCTCGAGGGCCGTCGCTTCATCGCCTGCGATGACGTGACGATGGCCGACATCCTGCTCTATGGCTTCATGGGCGCAAACATCGCGACCGGCGAGATTCCCTGGATCGACGCGCCGCAACGTCCCAACGTGGCCGCATGGCTGGCGCGCATGGCCGCGCGGCCGAGCAGTGGTTCGATGATGCAATCTCTGGACGCGCGGATCGACAACTAGCGTTGCCGCGGTCGCTCGACGCATCGATGCACTTACCAACAGGTAGGTACTGGACGCTCCGACTCGTAGATTTTAACGTGCGAGCGAGCCGCTTCTCGGCGTGGAGAAATCGAATGAAAGTCTCAAGCCGCCGATCGTTTATGACCGGCCTCGCTGCCCTTGCTGCGATGCCCCTGGTGCAAGTCGTACAAGCACGCGTGCCGCCGACCGATGGAGGGACCGATGAAGGCATCGTGCGGGAGCTCTATCGCGTCGCCGAGCCCGCAAGCCTCGATGCGGATCGATTCGTCTCGCTTTTCGCGAGCGATGGGTATTTCCTGGATGTGCCGTCAGGACAGCAATGGATCGGGCCGAACGTGCGGGAACCAGTGACCGGTCTGATCTCTGCCTATCCCGACATTCACCGCGAGCTACTGCGATTCGTCTCCGATGACGCGGGCACGGTCGTGGTCGAACTCAGGTTGCAAGGTACGCATCGTGGTGATCTTCCGCTCCCTGACGGCATTCTGCGCGCGACGGGTAAGACGTTCGATGTGCGGTGCTGTGACGTCTGGCAGCTCGAGGATGGCAAGGTCAAGTCCTTCCACTGCTACAACAGTCTCGTCGCCTTCCTGAAAAGTTGAGCGATGGTTGCGCGAGCCCCCCATCTGTGGGCTGACGCGCCGATTTCGCATGCAGCTTGCTCCGCACTGGACGGTCTGGCTGCCGCGCGTTGATGCGCCTGACTGGGCCAAGAGGTCAGCGGCTCAGTCGTCCATGCCGGACTGCCGGGTTCGCACCGCCTCGAACTCGGCCCGATGCGCCGTGCCCCAGTTGCACAGCGGCATCAACGCCTCGACCAGCGTCCGGCCGAACGGCGTCACCGCATAGTCGACCTTCGGCGGCACCTCGCGGTAGTCGTGGCGTACGAGGACGCCCGTGTCGACCAGTTCACGCAACTGCTGGATCAGCACTTTCTCGCTGATCCGCGGGATCAGCCGCCGGAGTTCTCCGAATCTTTGGGCATTGTGCTGCAGGTGGTAGAGGATCAGCGGCTTCCACTTGCCGCCCATCACCGCCAGTGCGACGTCGAGGCCGCAGTTGGGAACGGAAGTGTTCACTGGCGCATCCGATGTGTGTGCTCTGGCGGTGCTGGTCATGATGGCAAACAACGGTGCCAGGTTCACTTTCCGAGTGTTGCGGGACGATGCACCGGGCTGGCGCCCGCAACGCTTTTGGTCTTGGCCTCGACCATGGCGCGACGTCGTCGCGGCCCCCAGGCGCGCTGCTGTTGCGGGAAAGTGAACCTGGCACCGTTCTGCAGGATGTCGCGTGCCGCTCGGGACGCGGCGCGCGTATCGGTGGCATCTGCAGCGGGCTGGCCGGTCGAATGATCGAAGCTTCGGGGGAAGAGAGAATGACCCCATTCGCTTTCCTGTCCGAAAGACGCAGCACAACGCGTTATTTCCGGCATCTAGGGGACGCCCTAGGTCAGTCATCAGGCGAATTTCACATGTCCTCCACGTACTCCAATTTCGCCTGAAGACGCACGGAAACCGCGGCAAAAACGCCGCTATATTCCGGACTCCCCCGAAGCAGGAGAACTGAAATGTCGCTCATCCAACAGCATAAGAAGACGGCACAAATGGTCGGCGTGGCGCTGGTCGCGGCCGTGGGGCTCGGTGGCTGTGCCACCTACAAGGACGACTTCGCACGCATCGATACGCGCCTCGATACCCTCGACTCGCGGGTACAGGGTGCGGCCCAGAGCGCGGAATCCGCCAACCAGTCGGCGACGCAGGCCAACCAGCGCCTGGATCAGATGGAACGTCGCGTCCAGCAGCTGGAAACGGCGCCGCGTCGTACGCCGCGCGGTTGATCTGATCGGACCGGGACCCGCTGGCCTGCGGGCCACGGGTCCCGGTGTGTCACCCGTTTTTTCGAGGAGTGTTCCCATCGCCAGGTCCCCACACGCTGCGATGCGGGTTTTCCACGGTGCGCTGCTGCTCGCGTTGGCATCCGCCAGCGTGGGCGTGGCCATGGCCGAGGAGCCCGCGACGCCACCGGTCGCTTCGGTCGACCAGCTTCCGCCCGGACAGGACGTGTCCGACACGGTGATCGAACTTGCGGGCTGGGTCATCGCGGCCAATGACAACCACGGTTACCCGTTCGCGGTGATCGACAAGGCCGCTGCGCAGGTGCTGGTGTTCGGCGGCGACGGCAAGCTGCGAGGCGCAGCGCCCGGGCTGTTCGGTTCTGCGGTCGGCGACCATGCGGCGCCCGGCATTGCCGGTCTTGCGCTGCGCGAGATTCCGGGGCGGGATCGCACCACGCCTGCCGGTCGCTTCGTGGGCGGCTATGGGCCATCGATCGACGCCGGACGTGTGCTCTGGGTGGACTACGATTCGGCGGTCTCGCTGCATCCCACTGCCGCTGGCCTTCCAGCCGAGCGACGCGACGAACGCCTGGCATCGCCGACGCCGGACGACAACCGTGTCACCCACGGCTGCATCAACGTCGCGACTGCGTTCTACGAGGAAGTCGTCCGCTCGACGTTCGAGAAGGGCGGCGTGTTCTACATCCTGCCGGACAAGGACTCGATGGCGGAGACCTTTCCGGAGTTCGCGGAAAGCCGCGCCTCGGCAAAGCGCGAGAATTGATTCAAACGGCGGCGCCCAGGCACGTGCGCCTGGCGCTGTTGAGCGTGCGGGCCGGCGACACGCGCTTGAGGACAAGAGCGACGCTAAGGTCAGTTCCCGAGGGTTGGCACACGATGCGCCGCCGAGTCTGGTGGAGACCCGCTGATGTCGGAAAAGGCCCGCAGCAACAACCGGCGCACTGTCGCGGCGTACGAGCGCTCCGCGCGTGAGTACGTGGACACGGTGGCGGGCAGGCCATCGGCCAGTGCCGACGCGCTTCGGCGACTGGCCGCGGCGGTCGCGCCCGGCGCGCGCGTGCTGGAGATCGGCTCGGGTCCGGGCTGGGATGCCGATGCGCTCGAGGCGCTGGGCATCGCGGTGCATCGCACCGACGTGACCGACGGCTTCTGCACGCTGCAGGCGGCGCGCGGCAAGCGCTGCGATCGTCTCGACCTGCTGTCGGATCCGATCACCGCGCGCTACGGCGGCGCGATGATGCTCTGCGTGCTGCAGCATTTCGAGCGCGCGGAGCTGGGCGGGGCGCTGCGCATGCTGGTGGATGCACTGGATCCGGGCAGCCCGCTGCTGCTGATGTATCCGGAGGGCGATGGCGAGGACCAGGAGCACGGCGCTGATGGCGACTATGTGGTGGTGCGATGGACGCCGGCCGCGCTCGATGCGCATCTCGCGCAGGCCGGGTGCTCGGTCGCATGGGACGACACCATCGACGGGCGCGGCGGCCGGTGGCGCACGGTGCTGGCGCGGAAACTGGCTGCGCAATAACGGCGTCGGGTTCACGCATCCGCGGTAGCGCCATGTGCGGTGACGTCGCCGGGTCATGGTGCTGCAATGCACGCGCCTCGCAGCTTCGATCGAGCGACCGGTTGCTGAGGGTGCTCGCTGGACTGGATCGAACCCGGTGAGCGGAGCACGCGCACCGCGCTGGCTTTCGAATCGAGACAGTTGGACCCGTTCTGATGGTCTTCGTCCGCAGTTCGCTGCGCTGCTATCTCGTCTGGGCCTGCGCGTCCGTACAGGCGGATAGCCGCAGGCAGGCGTCGCCGATATCGCGGCTGTCGCGGCTGTCGCGCAGCATCGCTTCAAGCGCGGCTGCGGGCACCGCGGCACTGCACCAGTAGCCCTGGATCTGGTCGCACTGGTGGCTGGCCAGCAGCGCCGCCTGGCCTTCGCATTCCACGCCCTCGGCGAGCACGCGCATGCGCAACTGGTGCGCCATGGTGATGATGGCGCGGGTGATCGAGACGTCGTCCGCCGGCGCGGTCACGTCGGGCACCAGCGAGCGGTCGATCTTGATCAGGTCCACCGGCAACCGGCGCAGGTAGCTCAGGCTGGAGTAGCCGGTGCCGAAGTCGTCGAGCGAGATCTCGACGCCCAGCGCCCGCAGCGCCTCGAGGTGTTGCACGGCCTGGTCGAAGTTGGCGATCAACATGCTTTCGGTGACTTCGACGCCGAGCAATCGTGGATCGAGGCCGGCGCTGGCGAGCATCTGCTCGATGCGGCGCGCGAGGTCGGGCTGCAGCAGCTGACGGGCCGACAGGTTGACGGCCACGCGCACCGGCGGCAGGCCGGCGCGCTGCCAGTCCGCCGCCTGCTCGATGGCGCGGCGCAGGACCCAGTCGCCGATGGGCACGATCAGGCCGGTTTCTTCGGCGATCGGAATGAAGCGGTCCGGCGGGATGCGGCCCAGCGTGGGGTGCTGCCAGCGCAGCAGGGCTTCGACACCGACGATGCGGCCCTGTGCCAGGTCGACCTGCGGCTGGTAGTGCAGTTCGAGCTGTTCGTCGCGCAGGGCCTGGCGCAGCGCGTTCTCCAATGCCAGGCGCTCCGGGTCGTAATCGTCCGGCGCGCCGGCGTAGACGTTGATCTGGTTGCGGCCAAGCCGCTTGGCGTGATGCAACGCGGCGTTGGCACGGCGCAACAGGGTCTCGGCGCGTTCGCCTTCGGCCGGTGTCATGGCCAGGCCGATGCTGCAGGTGACATGGATCTCGTGCCCGTCGATGTGCATCGGCCGGGCGATGCTCTCGAGCAGCGCATGGGCCAGGTGCGGCGCATCGTCCGGGCCGGCGGCCAGTACCACCACGAACTCGTCGTCGCCGCGCCGGGCCACCAGATCGATGTTGCGCACGGTCGAGGTCACGCGCTGTGCCACTTCTCGCAGCACCGCGTCGCCGACCGCCGTGCCGAGGCCGTCGTTGATGCGCTTGAAACGATCGAGCGCCAGGACCAGCACCGCGCTCTGCGTACCGGCCTGCAGCATCGCGTCCAGCCGTTCGAGCAGCAGTTGCCGGTTCGGCAGTCCGGTCAGTTCGTCGAACTGCAGCAGCTGGTGGATGCGGCGTTCGGCGGCGCGGCGTTCGCGCAGGTCGTCCATGCAGACGTGGGCGAACGAGGTGTCGCCGCTGGTCACCAGGCTGATCGACACATCGACCGGAATCTCGTGGCCGTCGTGATGGTGCACGCTGGTCTCGAACCGCAGCGAACCGCTGTCGTACAGATCGCGCCAGCGCTGCAGCCACTGCGTGGCATCCACTTGGGTGTCGATGTCGGACACGCGCAGCCGCAGCAGTTCGTCCCGCTCCAGGCCCAGCAGCCGGCACGCCGAGGCGTTGGCATCGCGGAAGGCGCCGTCGGGCCCGACCTGCAGCAAGGCGTCGTTGGCCTGTTCGACGGCGTGGCGGGTGAGCAGCAGCTGGTGCTGCGCCTGGTCGCGTTCGCTCACATCGCGCGCCGAGGGAATCAGCCAGACCACCCGCCCGTCCAGGTCGTAGAGCGGCAGCAGCGAGAAATCCATGGCCAGCGGAGGGCCGTTGCGCGTGGCGATGCGCACGTCGAAGCGCGACGCCTCGCCCCGCGCGGCGCTGGCGATTGCCAGCTGCAGCTGTCGTTGCGACTGTTCGCACGCCTGCCACCACGGGGTCGTGTCGAAGCGCTCGCCGAGCACCTGCTCGGGCGTGCAGCCGACGGCGTGCAACGCCGCCTCGTTGGCGTAGTGCAGCCTGCCGTCGGTATCGAGCAGGCCGGCGAAGATGCACGGGCCGAGCCGGTCGAGCACTTCGTGCAGCGCCATCTGTGGGCCGCGCGGGGTGCGGCTGACCGCCATCCGCGTCGGCACGGCATCGGGATGCGGCTTCGGTGAGGACGGGGACCTGGACATGGCTGCACTCTGCGCTGGCGTTCGCGGCGGCAGTGCGCGCAGTTGCGCGTCTGCGCGACCGGATCAGATCGGCGCTGCCGCCGATGGTTGGACACGCGGTGCGTCACTGACCAACCGGGCCAGTGTGCGCAAGGCGTGCTCGCGTGAATCGTCCCAGGGCTGGCCGCAGGTGAGCCGGATGTGGTGCCGGAACTCACCGCGCGCGGAGAACATCGGCCCGGGGGCCAGGCTGATCCGTTCTGCCATCGCGGCCCCGTGCAGTGCCATCGCGTCGACGCCCGCAGGCAACTCCACCCATACGAAGTAGCCGCCGGCCGGTTGCAGCACCCGCGTGCCGTCGGGAAACAGCCGGTTGACGGCGTCGAACATGCTGTCGCGCTGCGCCTGCAGCGACGCGCGCAGGCCGCGCAGGTGGCGGTCGTAGCCACCTTCCTGCAGGTACTCGGCCAAGGCGGCCTGCACCGGAATCGAGCCCGACAGGGTGGTCATGAGCTTCAACCGTTCGACCTCACGCGTCAGCCGGCCGGGCGCGGCCCAGCCGACCCGGTAGCCCGGCGCCAGGCACTTCGAGAACGACGAACAGTGCAGCACCAGACCGCGACGGTCGAACGCCTTGGCCGGCAGCGGCGCGACATTGCCCGCGTAGAGCTCGGCGTAGACGTCGTCTTCGATCAGCGGCATGTCGTGGCGGGCGAGCAGTTCGACGAGGTCGCGCTTCTTCGCCTCCGGCATCAGGCTGCCCAGCGGGTTCTGGAAGTTCGTCATCAGCCAGCAGGCTTTCGGGCGATGGCGTTCGATCACCTCGGCGAGGCGGGCGAGGTCGATGCCTTCGTGCATGTCGGTCGGCACTTCGATGGCGTGCATGCCGAGACGCTGCAGCGCCTGCAGCGCCATGTAGAACGTCGGCGATTCCACCACCACCGCATCACCCGCCCGCGCCACTGCGTGCAGGCACAGGGTCAGCGCCTCCATCGCCCCGTAGGTCAGCACGATCTCCTCGACCGGCACCTGCAGGCCCTGGCGCAGATAGCGTTTGGCGATCTCGCGCTTGAGCGGCAGATTCCCCGGCGGCAGGTCCTCGGCCATGCTCCACGGATCGAGCCGCCGCGTACTCGAGATCAACGCGCGGCGCAGTCGATCGAGCGGGAAGAGGGTGGGGCTCGGGAAAGCGGAGCCGAAAGGCACGACATCGCGCGCACGCGCGGAGCCCAGGCAGGAATAGATCAGGTCCTTGACCTGGACGGGCCCTGATCCGGAAGGCTCGGACGCTCGCGGCTCCGGCAGCCGTGCGCCGCCGGGACGTGCCGCGACGAAGTAGCCGGAGCGAGACGCGGCGCGCACCAGGCCGCGCGATTCGAGCAGGTAATAGGCCTTGAACACGGTGCTCGGGCTCAAGCCCCGGCTGGCACAGGCCTGGCGCACGGACGGCAGGCGATCCCCGGGGCGCAGCACGCCGGCCGCGATCTGTTGTTCCATCTCGCGCGCGAGCAGCTCGAACTTCGGGGCCGTGTCGCCTGGACGGTCACGCATGGCGCGGACTCCCCGATTCGATCGGCCGGCGGCTCGATGGCGTTTCGTTGGCGCGCTGTGCCTCACACCTCTCGGCACACACCTGCAACTTGCGCCGCGCAGATCGAATGCGACGATCCGATTGCGGATTGCCGCAGACACGATGACGTGAGTCAGGCCGCCCCGGCTCTTTCAATCGAATTTTGATCCTACGCCCCTTTGTCTTCCGCAGGGGGAACGTATTCGAGCCACTCCGATGCCGGGCTATCGGCGTTGTCATGGGATATATCGACGCGCTGAGGTGGCGCATGCGATTCGATCAGCTCGATGGCGCGAGCCCCGCCGCGCGGCGTCCGGCGTTCCACCCACGGCACGCAGGTGAGGCTCTGGACGCGCGTGTCTGGTGCCCGACGACTTCTACGGGCTTCAAGCGGATTGCGCTGCTGCACCTGTCCGCGTGGGCGAGGGAACGGAATGCGTCAGGCCCGCTTGCGATTACCGGGCCTCGTCGCGCGGGCCTCGCGCTGACAGCGTAGGATGGGGACGTCCCGCATGCGCGGGAGTTCAGGTCGCATATGCAGACCCAGATGCATCGAGTGGAAAGCCTGCTGCGGCGTGTTGCCGCGGAGGGGGGCGGCACGGACGCCATCACCGCACAGGCCCTCACCCTCTGGGACGACTTGAGCGGGGCGCTTGTTCCCATTATTGGCCAACGAGGCATGTCCGCGCTGTTTTCGCGTGCGCTGCATCTCGCGGGCGCGCGCCACGCCTGGCTGCAGGCGGAGTTTGAAGCCGCCGGAGGCGTGCCTGACTTCCCGATCCTCGCCGAGGCGGGTTCTCGCCAGGCCGAGGACGACGCGATTGTCGCGATCGCCGATCTGTTCGACACGTTCGAGCGCCTGCTGGTGACCCTTATCGGGGCATCGCTCAGCGAGCGCCTGCTGCATCCACTCCGGGACGATCCGACCGATCCGTCCCGCCAGGACACCACTCCATGACCATGCAGAACGCGACGATCCGGCGACTCGCCACCGGAGTGAAAGGCCTCGACGCCGTATTGGGCGGTGGAATTCCCGAATTCTCTTTCAACCTCATTGCGGGGTCGCCTGGTGCCGGCAAGACGACGCTCGCCCACCAGCTCATGTTCGCCATGGCCACGCCGGAGCGACCGGCGCTCTACTTCACCGTACTGGGTGAGCCGGCGTTGAAAATGCTGCGCTACCAGCAGCAGTTCGCGTTCTTCGATCCGGCGCGCGTGAACACTGCGATCCGGTTCGTGAACCTCGCCGACGATATCGCGGGCGGTGACCTGCAGCAGGTGCTGGCGCGCATCGATGCCGAGGTGCGTGCGCATGCGCCGGGGTTCGTGTTCGTGGATTCGTTCCGCTCGGTGATCCTGTCGCACCACGCCGACGGGAATACGTTTCTCACGTTGCAGGAGTTCATCCAGCATCTCGGGATCCTGTTGACGAGCTGGGAAGCGACGACGTTTCTGCTCGGCGAGTACTTCAGCGACGCGGATCCCAATCCCATCTTTACGGTGGCCGACGGGCTGATCTGGTTGCGTCAGAGCGTCGAGCGCAATTCGATGGTGCGCAAGCTGGAGATCGTGAAGATGCGCGGCCAGCCGACGTTGGCTGGCTTGCATACGTTCCGCATCACCCCCGCAGGATTGCGCGTGTTCGCACCTGCGCGGGTGCCGGGCGCGCCGGACCGCGATCCGCCCGCGTCCGTGGACGACCGGTGCGGCATGGGTGTTGCCGGCCTGGATGCGATGCTCGGCGGCGGCCTGCCCAGCGGGTATTCGCTGCTGGTGGCCGGACCTTCGGGCTCCGGCAAGAGCACTCTGGCTACGGCCTTCCTCGCCGAAGGCGCGCGCCTGGGAGAGACCGGGGTGATCGCCGCATTCGAGCAGCGCTCGCAGCGCTCGCGTGGCCCGCTGATTTCCGGACTGATCGAGGCAGGCCGCATTGGGGTGATCGACACCCGCGGCCCCGGGCTTTCCGTGGACGAGATCGCGGTCCTGCTGGTCGAGGAAGTGCAGCGGCTGAAGGCGAGCCGGGTGGTCATCGATTCGCTGTCCGGCTTCGAGCTCGCCCTGGCACCCACCTTCCGCGAAGATTTCCGTGAAACGCTGGCACGGCTGGTGGCCGCACTCGCGGACACCGGCGCGACCGTGCTGATGACGTCCGAACTCGAAGACCGCTACAACGAGTTGAGATTCAGCCCTTACCGCACCGCGTTCCTGACCGACGCCATCATCGTGCAGCGGTACATCGAGCTCGACAGCCGGCTGGAGCGCGTGCTCGCGGTAGTCAAGGTGCGGGGCAGCGCGCATTCGCACGATATCCGCCTGTTCGACATCGACGCAGGTGGTATCCATCTGGGCGAAACGCTGGCGGGGCAAAGGCCTGCTCAGCGGGCATCCGCGTCGGGTCGAGTTGGCGCCGCCTACCGTGCGCGGCAACTAGGATGTGCCGGGTGGACCGCTGGTGACCACGTCCGGGTTCGAGCCGCGGCCGGGGTCGGTTCGCACGTCGTTCGATTCGCGCGCGAGTCATGCGCAGTTGCGCGCCCAGCTCATCGAGCTCCAGTCCCTGGTAGGTCTCCTGCACGCGGTGTCGAATGGACCCGGCTCCGACCTCGCCGAGGCCAATGGCCATCTTGTCGTCGCCGCGCTGGCAGCGCAGGTCATGGCGGAAGATGCGGCACGCCAGCGCGACCGCGTGGCGCTTGAGAGCTTGCGCGATCCGTTGACCGAAACCCCGAACCGGACAGCGATGCTCGACAGGCTGGGCGTCGCGATAACAGCGGCGCAAAGACGCGGCACGCGCTTTGCGGTGTTATTCATCGATATCGACGATTTCAAGCGTATCAACGACACATTCGGTCGTCCTGTCGGCGATAGCGTCCTCCAGTTCATGGCACGGCGGCTGGAGTCGGGCCTGCGTGACACCGACACCGTGGGCCGCTACGGCGGTGAGGAGTTCCTGGTGTTGCTCGATGACCTGCCCTCGAGCGAGGACGCCTCGGCGATTGTGGAACACCTGCTGCAGGTGATTGCGGCACCGGCGACCATCGGCGGTCATGACATCGCCCTGTCTGCGAGCCTCGGCATCGCTCTGTATCCGGACGACGCGACCGACGCGGGCTCGCTCATCGCACGCGCCGACGCTGCGATGTACTGCGCCAAGCGCCGGGGGCGGGGCGGCTACGAGTTCTGTCACAACGTCATGCGTCATGCCGACGGCTCGGTGCCCCTCTTCGGAGTTGGCGACGCCGCCCATGACGAGGCGTTGCGCTCGGCATACGTTCGAAGCGATCAGCACGCCGTCCTGCAGGAAGCAAACGGCCAGCTTGTCGTGTCTGCCCTGGACGCACGTGCCGGCGAAGCGCATGCACGCGAGGCGCAGTCCAGGCAATCAGACGCGATGGCGATGGCGGCGCACGAGTTGCGCAATCCGCTCACCCCGATCCGCCTCGCCGCCGACATGCTCGACGCGGCGCGCGACGACGTCCCGCGTTTCGCCCGCTTGCGGGGAATCATCGATGACCAGGTCGGTCATATCGCGCGGTTGGTGGATGATCTGCTCGACGGCACCCGGATCACCACGGGCAAGCTGCGGCTGGAGCAGGGGCCTGTGGATCTGGGCCAAGTGCTCGAGATGGCCGTGCTGAGCTGTCGCACCGGGATCGATGCGCGTGGCCAGCAACTGGAATTCGCTGTTCTCCCGGCGGGTGTCGTCAGGCTTCACGCCGACCGGACGCGCCTGTTGCAGGTGTTCACCAATCTGCTCGACAACGCCTGCAAGTACACGCCCGAAGGTGGCCGCATCGGCGTATGCCTGGAGCGGTTCGATGATCATGTGACAGTGACCGTGCGTGACGATGGCATCGGGATCGCAGCCGAGGCGTTACCGCAGGTATTCGATCTGTTCGTGCAGGTGGGTGACGGCTCGCCGGCCCACAGAAGCGGGCTCGGCATCGGCTTGGCCCTGGTGCGTGAGCTCGTCATGGCCCACGGTGGCACCGTCGTTGCGAGCAGCGACGGCACGGGCCAAGGCAGTACGTTCGTGATCACGTTGCCGCTGCCAGTCGCATCGACACCGGACACCCTGAGCGTCGCCTAGGACAGCTGGATCGATTCCGCGGGCATCTGCCTATATGCCGTTAGCGTTGAGCACGATCTCGGGTGGCATCGAAGTAAGGTGCCCGGTTCACTTATCCCGTCGCTTTGATGGTCGGAAAAGTGAACCTGGCAAACCTCGCACCATTTTTTGAAACGGCTGGCTTGAGGCGGCGGTCGGTGACGTTTCCGATCGACCGCGCGCGAGTTGGAGGGGGAGCCACACAGCGCTAGTCTGGCAGCTCATCAATCGTCGGTCTCAAACGCCGGAAGAATGGGGGCATGCGCAGTTGGATCTACGTTTGGCTGGGCCTCGCTGCGCTGATCCCAGCGAGCACGTGGTCGGTAACGGGCGTCGCACAGGCAGTGCCGCATCAGCGCGTCAGCGAGACGCAGCCTACGGAGGCTTCGCCAACAGCTGCGCCTTCCATGGCGTACTGGCGGGAGGTCCATTTGTGGCCGGAGGATTCACCGGTGCTGCAGGCGGGCATCGAGGCGCTGGCGCATGAGTCATGGGCGCTCACCCATCCGAGCATGCTGGTCTACCGGCCAGCCGCGCGTGCACCGAGCGCCGCTGTTCTGGTGTTTCCGGGCGGTGGTTACAAGGCGCTGGGCATCGGTCCAAAAAGCACCTTGGGTCTGTACGGCTCGGACGTCTGCAAGTGGCTGACCGATGCCGGCATCACCTGCGTGCTCGTGAAATACCGCGTGCCCAACACGGGCTGCAACTGGAACCCCGTAACGAAGCAGCATGAGTCACCGGCGATTCCGATGGCGCTGCAGGATGCGCAACGGGCGATGTCGCTGGTCCGCCACAACGCGGCGGGCTGGGGCATCGATCCGAACCGGATCGGCGTGATGGGATTCTCCGCCGGCGGCAATCTCGCAGTGCTATCGAGCACGGAGTTTGCGTCGCGCAAGTACGCGCCGGTCGACTCCGCCGACGCGGTGCGTCTGCGTCCCGACTTCGCGATTCCGGTCTATGCCGGACACATGACCATGGAGCACAAGAACATTCGGCCTAAAGATTCGCCTGCGGCGCGGGCACTCAACACCGACATCGTGGTGTCCGCGGCTGTGCCGCCGACGTTGCTCATCCATGCGAAGGATGATGCGGTCGATCCTGTCGAGTATTCGGAGGTCTATAACAAGGCTCTGCGCGACGTCGGTGCGAACGTGACGCTGATCCGCTATGAGACTGGCGGACATGCGTTCGGCGTGCGTCTGAAGGGCACCGACAGCGACCGGTGGACGCAGGACGCAATGCGCTGGCTGACTGAGGTCGGGATGCGGTGAGCCCCGACGAGGTCTGTCACCGCGCTGGCACTGGGACGCGGGTGCAGGTGCATTAATTCCGCGATTACGGTCGGCGCAGCGCCGCAGCAGAGGATGCCCGTTGACCACGCAGCAGGATTTCGATCGCGTGCGGATTGCATTCGGATTCGTGCGGTTTTGCGTCGGGCGCTGCGCGCTTTCCGACCAGTCTGTCCATCCTCGGCGTCGAAGGGCGTGCGATCGCTGGTGCGTGACGGTGGGCTGTTGTGACCGCAGTGCCGCGTGCCGCCGCCATCTTCGCCACCTGTCTGCCGATGGAGAACACAATGATCCTCTACGATGCCAACGCGCCGGGTCCGAACCCGGTCGTAGTTCGACTATTCGTGCATGAGCGGCAAGGCTTGCAGTTCGATGTGGAAACGATCGATCTCGTGGGCCTCGAGAACCGCCGCCCCGCCTACCTGCGACACGTCAACGCGCGCGGCGAGGTGCCTGCACTGCGACTCGACGACGGGACGATCATCACCGAGATCACCGCGATCTGCGGCTACTTCGACGAGATCGCACGTGGCGGCCGGCGCCTGTTCGGCGACACGCCGGCAGAACGCGCGGTCATCCACATGTGGACGCGGCGGGTCTATCTGGAAATCGTGCTGCCGTTCGTCTCGTGGTGGCGCGGCACCGAGGCCGCGGAACGCGCGTATCGCGGCCATCGCATTCTGATGCCCGAAGCCCGGCGCTCGCATCGACTGCTGGCCGACCAGGGCCTCAACCAGTTGGATCATGATCTCGAAGGCCGTCGCTTCATCGCCTGCGATGACGTGACGATGGCCGACATCCTGCTCTATGGGTTCATGGGCGCAAACATCGCGACTGGCGAGATTCCCTGGATCGACGCGCCACAACGTCCCAACGTGGCCGCGTGGCTGGCGCGCATGGCCGCGCGACCGAGCAGCGGTACGATGATGGAATCTCTGGGCGCGCGGATCGACAACTAGCGTTGCGGCGGCTTCCCGGCATTCGAGTGCACGCCGCGATCGCGCAGCTCGGCCTGGTCCGCATTCGATCGCTGCCGGAATTCGGTGGCGGTCAGACCCGCCGCGCTCCGGAAGGCGACAGCGAACTGCGCCGCTCGCACGAAACCCGTTCGGCGTGCGATCTGTGCAATCGGCACGTCGGTCGCGGCCAGTAGATCCTTCGCCGCTTGCATGCGATGCGCGAGCAGATAGGCGTGGGGGGACATGCCGGTCTCGAGCCGGAACAGGCGCGCGAAGTGGAACCTGCTGAGGCACGCCACCGCGGCGAGCTGGGCAAGCGACAGCGGTTCGACATAGCGCTGATGGATGCACGCGATAGCGCGCTCGATGCGCGGGTCCGGCGTCCGGACGGGCTCGCCCGTCTGCTCGAGCCGCTGGGTGAGCAACAGATGCATTGCAAGCCAGTGGACGGTATTGCTGGCATAGAGATCCGGTGCGCCCTGCTGCGCGGCCTGCAGTAGGCCGATGAGCACGGACGAGACGGCGGAATCTGCGAAAGACACCAATGGCGCCGTCGTGTGCGAGCGCGTGCCTGCGGCCTGGAGCTGGCTGGCAGCGATTGCGATCGTGTCGGCCGGAATGAAGAGGTGGACGGTCTCGATCGGCACATCGCTTCGCCAGCGCAATGCATCCACGTCGCTCGCCGCCGTCACGGCGATCGCGCCGACCGGTGCGTCCGTCCTGCACCACTGGCCGTCCATCCATACGTCGGTGGCATGGGCGCCGCGCAGCACCATCGAAACGCGCAGATCAGTGCACGCTTTCGTTTCGAACTCGGTGGCGCCTGCGGGCCAATGCATGCGCTCGATCAGTGCGGACCGCCAGCCTGCCTTGACGCTCGACGCCAGGGTACGGCCGGGCAGCGCACGCTGATTCGACAGGCTGGCGCGGTCGTATGACGGCGCTGGGGCGCGCGAGGGACCGAAGCTGTGCATGTCCCGACGATACGGTTGCTGCGATCGGTTGTCCAAGCGGGGGGCGCGCCATCGACCGACAGGTGAACTCGCAAACGCTTGAACCGTCTCAGGCCGCGGGATTGCGCAGGTGTCAGACGCCGCCGCTCTACACCGTTCACGTGACTGCAGCCGCCAGGCTGCAGACCGACCATCGCGCCGACGTCGGATCGAGTACTTGGGCTGGTCCCTGAGGCGTCAGCCGAAGAAGGCAGGGGCCTGCGGTTCACAGTGCAATTCCGCGAGGGTGCCTACCGTTGTTGCGACTGCAGTCGTCAATTCGGAGGGAACAGGCGTGACGTACACACAAGCCGCTGTGCAACCCATTGCAGACAAGCACACGATCGTCGACGGCCATCGGATCGCATACGCCACCTTCGGCGAAGGCGAGCCCGTGGTTCTCGTGCACGGCACGCCGTCTTCGTCGCTCATCTGGCGACATGTCGTGCCGCGTCTGACTGCAGTGGGCTTCAAGGCGCACGTTTTCGATCTGCTCGGGTATGGAGAATCCGAGCGCCCCTGGCGCAAGGATGTGGACACCTCGATTTCCGGTCAGGTCCGCATTCTCGAAGCGATGATGGACGTCTGGGGTCTGGACACCACGCACCTGGTTGCACACGACATTGGCGGCGGCGTTGCGCAGCGCTTCGGCGTTTTCCATCTGCCGCGACTTCGGACGCTCACGCTGATCGACAGCGTGAGTTTTGACAGTTACCCGTCCAAGCGGACGCAGGAGCAGATGTCTGAAGGTCTGGATGCGCTTGTGCGGGCGCCTGAAGCCAAGCATCGGGCGCATTTTGAGACGTGGCTGCGGAGTGCATCTGCAGACCCGGAACGCTTTGCGAATGATGCGCTGCCAGCGTACCTGGATTACATCTCCGGGCCGGTCGGGCAGGCGAGCTACATCCAGCATCAGATGTGGCACTACGATCCGAAACACACGATGGAAATCGCGGACCGCGTGGCGGAGCTTGGGCGGATTCCGGTGCAGTTGATCTGGGGGCGGGAGGACACCTGGCAGGTGCTGGATTGGGCGCATCGCCTGCACAAGGCGATCCCGGGCTCCGAGCTCCACGTTGTGGAGAACGCCGGTCACTTCTCGTTGGAGGACAGGCCGGAGGCCGTGTCAGAACACTTGATCCATTTCCTGCAAGCGCAGGTTCGAGCGCCGCTCAACCGGGGGTAGCCGCCGCGCGCAGCAACGACCATCTCCAGGTCTTCCGCATGTGGGCTCGTTGCCTGGCGATGACTGTGAAGCGGCGTGTCCTGGCATCCACCCTTACGCGCATGTCGTCGTGGCCGCAGGCATACTGCGGCGGCAGGTAGGGAAGGGTTTCGGCAAGCTGCCGGTCGGCCAGCGCATTCTCGAGCGGCTGCGCCAGATGGTGACTGGCGCTATGCAGCGGTCACATGCGCTGGGCGTGGCCCGCTGCGCAAGCGGTTCGTGTGCGGGCGACGCGTGCGCCTGGGCCGTTGCGGCTACTGCGGCATTTCGACATGCCCGCCGAAGCCGAAGCGCATCGCCGACAGCAGCTGATCGCCGAAGGTGGTATCGACGCGGCTGCGGTAGCGGGCGAACAGCGCGGCCGACAGCACGTAGGCGGGCACGGCTTCTTCCATCGCGGCGTCGATCGTCCACTGGCCTTCGCCGGAATCGGAGACCTTTCCCGAAAATCCGGCCAGACGCGGGTCTTCGGCGAGAGCGGATGCGCACAGGTCGAGCAGCCAGGATGAGATCACGCTGCCGCGCCGCCAGACTTCCGCCACCTCCGCCAGATCGATATCGAACCGCTCATCCTCTGGCAGCGGCTCCGATGCCTTGCCCTTGAGGATGTCGAACCCCTCGGCGTACGCCTGCATCAGGCCGTACTCGATGCCGTTGTGGACCATCTTGACGAAGTGGCCTGCGCCCGCCGGTCCGGCATGGATGTAACCGCGCTCGGACGGTTTGACCGGGCCACTGCGGCCGGGGGTGCGGAGCAGATCGCCATGGCCGGGTGCCAGCGTGTCGAAGATGGGGTCGAGACGTTCGACCACCTGTTGTTCGCCGCCGATCATCATGCAGTAGCCGCGTTCCAGCCCCCAGACGCCGCCCGACGTGCCGACATCGACATAGTGGAGCTGTTGCATTGCGCAGGCCTTGGCTCGGCGGATGTCGTCTTTGTAGAAGCTGTTGCCGCCGTCAATGATGATGTCGCCGGGCGCGGCCAGCGGAATCAGCGCCTCGATCGTGGACTCGGTGATGGCGCCAGCTGGCAGCATGATCCAGAAAATGCGGGGTTCCGGCAGCTGCGCAGCGAGTTCGTCGAGTGACCTGGTGACGGCGATGCCCTCATCGGCCAGCGCACTGGTGGCCGCCGTGTTCTGGTCGAAGCCCACGACGTCGTGGCCGCCGCGCATCAGGCGCCGCGCGATATTGCCGCCCATTCGGCCGAGGCCGATCACTCCGATATGCATGGTCTCTGTCTCCCTCGAAACGTCTGTTCGGTGGCCTGGTCTGCGGCCGGATGGCGTAGGGCCACCCGGTTGCAACGGTGCGCCGAGCGGGCGCACGGCGCAACTCGACGGGCGTCACGGGCGGGCCTGCGAACGGCGCGCGAACGGTTGCAGCGATTGCGGTTCGAAAGGCTCAACTTGGATGTTGCAACCGTCTTGGATTGCCTCTGTATCGGAGTGCTCGTCCTTCCACGCGCTTTCATCGCGATGCCCGACGGCGGTGTACACGAACGCAGGGGCGAGGACGTTCGTAGCTCCCCGGTCGAGCGAAGCGGCATGGCGGGCCGGTCCGCTTCCCCGCCGTGTCAGGTGATCGCGAACACCGCGACGAACTGCACGGCGCGGTACACCACGAAGTTGGCCGCCAGCAGCACCACCAGCAAGGCGGCGGCGGTCAGGCCTGCGCGCCACCAGGGGGTGGCGTAGACACGGCGGATGGCCACCGCCGAGTAGGCGAGCATCAGCGTCAAGACCACTGTGCGCCAGACGGTGTCGAACGCCGCGCTCCAGCCGCCCGACACCGCACGCTCCAGGTAGCCCAGCGGCCCCACCACCAGCTGGATCAGCAGCACGTAGAACGTGAACAGGTGCAGGGCGACGATCAGGTGTTCGGCGAAATACAGCGGCCGGCGGCGGAACGCGCTCGCCAGCACCAGCGCAAGAAAGGGCACGTGCAGGATGATCAGCAGTTTGCTGATCGGGACGGCGCGGGCGTCGTAGGCGCGCGCGTAGTCGGCCACCGTGTAGCCCGCGCGACCGTCGGTGCGGGCGCGGGCGGCGCTGTCCCGTTTCGCGACGCGTGCCTGCACCCAGCCGGCGGTCAACCGGCTGTGCAACTGGCCGGGCCATTGTTCGATGCGTGCCCGCGTCGCGGGCGAGAGGCGGTCGACGTTGTCGCGTGCGGCGAGGGACAGCGCGCCCGGCACCTGGTCGTCGAAGGGCAGGGTGAAGTCGCTCAGCGGCGGCGCCAGGAAGAACAGCAGGTTGGCGATGACGAACAGCGAGATCGGCGGCAGCCAGCGCGCCCGGCGCCCGGCGATGTAATCGGCGGACAGCAGGCCGGGACGGAAGAACAGCGCGCGGATGCTGCGCCAGACGCGGTTGTCGAGGTTGGTCAGTGCGCCGAAGAACTGGCGCATCAAATGCAGGAACCGGCGGTCGGCGTCGCGCAGCCGCGGCTGGCCGCAGGCGGCGCAATATGCGCCCTGCAGCGGCGCGCCGCAGTTGGGGCAGTGCGTGGCCGCGTCCGTGCCGGTCACGGGTCAGTCGGTCTGTGGCTGGGGGTCGGCAGGCAACGCATCGCCGGTGCGGCTGATGAATGCCGCCAACGCAGGCAGGTGCGCGCGGAAATCGCGTTGCGCCCGGTGCGGAACATAGGCGCGCTGCAGATGCTCCACCACCGGCCGGTACAGCGTGCCGCCCATGGCTTCGTTGAGTTCGAGATGCGTCTCTGCCGAGGCGGCGCCAAAGCGCTGGCCCTTGAGTGCGATCGCGACCGCATCGGACAGCACCTCGTGGACGAAGAAATAGGTGTTGAGGCGGGGATCATCGAAGAGTTCGAATTGCCGGGAAAACGCGTCGGCGTAGCGGATGTCGAGCAGGACGTCACGTTGGCCGCTGGCGAACTGTTCCAGTGCGATGTGCGTGGCCTCGTGCCACACGGCGTTGGCCAGCGGTTCGTCGAGATAATCGAAGCGCGCGGCGTCGGTATCGCCCTCGGCAAGGAAGCGCGGATCGAACGGAATCAGGATCGGGCCGTAGTGGGCATGCCGCGGCGCGACTTCGTCGATGACGATGTTGGCCTTGAGCACCACGCCCAGCGGCGAAATGGAGAAATACAGCGTCTTGTCCAGGCCGCTGCCGTAGAAGTCGGCCAGCTCGGTGAGCGGATCCACCTGGGCCAGGCGCGTGCGGAACTGTTCCGTCCAGCGCGCGTAGTCGGGTTGATGGGCCTCGAAAAACCCGGCGAAGTCCGATGCGACGGCGAAGTCGGCCGCCAGGCGCAGGTATTCGTGCAGCCACTCCTCGCCCTTGATCGGTGTGAGGTGGGCGAAGCCCTCGGGGGGCACGAGTACCGGTCCGGGCCATTCAAAGGCCCAGCCCAGTTCGACGAAGTCGTTGTAGGGCAGCGTGCGCGCGTGGACGACGGCCGGGTGCTCGCGCAAATGGCCGAACCAGGCGTCGACCGCGCGGCGATAGTCGTAATCCTTGACCGGAGGGCCGTAGACGCGGGCGAGGTAATTGATGACGTGCAGGAGTTCGGTGCCCGGGTGGACGCCGACCTCGTAACGGATCGACGCGCTGGCATCGACCGGGGCGGCGGACGTGGACAGCATCTGCTCGGCCGCCTCCAGATACGGCGCGGGGTGGACGAGTTCCACATCGGGCAGCGTGCCCAGGCAGTCCCGCAGCCAGTGCACATGGCCCACGCCGTAGAGCACCAGAATGCGTTCGCCCGGCTCGGCCACCTGCAGGATCCGCGCACAGATCCGGGCATTGCGCGCGTACCAGTCGCTGACCAGATCGGCGCCGGGGAACCGGGTACCGTCGGACACGCGCACCAGAGTGCGGTAGAAGCCGTGATTCGCCTCGATCATCGCGTCACTGTTGAGCCACGCCATATAGGCCGGGATCGACAGCGTGTTGACCCGCTCGGCCATGACCGTGCCCAGCTCGGTGGCGTGGGCCAGGGCCTGGCGCATGTGGCCGGCGCCGGGCTCGGCGGTGATCGCGCGCAGCGGCCCGAGATCGAAGCGGCCGTCCACATCCACCCCGTACATGCGCTCCAGGCCCGCCTTTATCGCCACGCGCTGCGCGATCTGGGTGATCTCGTTGCGGTCACTGGCGAGAGCGTCCGGGTCGAGCCGGCCGGGTATTGCCAGATCGGGCGTGGACACGCGCGCCTCGACGGCCACCTTGTCCGGCCGGAAGCCGAGCAGCGCATCACCCAGGGCCTCGAGCTCGCGCTGGCGCGCGGGCGACAGCACGTCGTCGGTGTCGATATTGACCAGATCCTGGCCGGGGTTGTGCAGGTGGTGGGTGCCCAGCAGCAGGATGGTAATGGGCTTACCGCTGGCCGGAGGCTCGACAGGCGTGGCGACGGCAGAGACCGCTGCAAACAGTGTCAACACAGCCGCAATAAGGGCGCGCGGGAATGACATGGCGTGTGTTTTCCTGTGTGGCGACAGGGCGTACATCAACGTTTGCCTAGTTTTCCCGGGTCGTCAATATGCCCCGGCGCACGCCCTCGAGGGACGCGCGATCTGGAGGAATCCGCGGCCAGGCGCGAAGAACGCGGGGCGACACGTCGGGGCGGAATGGCGCTTCGCCCGGCCTCGTAAGCGCCTACCTGAGGGCGCGCTGCGCTCGGCCGGCGTGCCGGAGACTGGCATACGAGGCGCCTGCTGTTGAGATCAGTGGCCGGCTTTTGCAGGTCGAGCGGCTGACTGCCAACTGCGCCCCGTGGATGGCCGATGTGGTGGCGAATTCGCGAAGGCACGTCGGTCTTCATCGGTGCGTCCATCGTCAACGCCGCAGATGGTGTACGCCGCCGCAGCCCGCAGGTAAATGCCCAACCGCCGTAATTCTGGATGATCACGCGGTTGCGCATGTGGAAGGCGGCTGCGTTCGCAATGTGCACGCGCGCGCCGCTTCACGCCATCAAGCGATCATCGCGCCGCATTGCCCTGAGCGTTATGAGGGCGGCAAGTGGGCATCTCCCAGAACTTGTGAATCGTCGCGGCTCCACAAACGTTTCCCGAGGATTTGCGGTCCTGCGGTCTTCGTCCTGCCACACACGCTGCGTAGGCTGCGCCGTTCGCGCGCGAAGCGCCTGGCCTGGAGACACGATGGACACCGATACCCCGCTGATCGCCCGCCGCCGCCTGCTCAAGGCCGCCGGCTTAGGCCTGGGTATGGCCGGTATGGGCCTCACGCCGGTGGGGCAGCTGTTGGCGCGGGCCGGCAGTTCCACGCAGGTGCATGCCGGCTACGGGCCCTTGCAGCCGGTGCGTGATCTCAATACCGGTCTGCCGCTTCTGCAGCTGCCGGAGGGCTTCCGCTACACCACGTTCGGCTGGGCCGGGGAAGCGCTGGCCGGCGACATCGCGTGTCCGGGCAAGCACGACGGCATGGGCGTGGTACGCGCGCATGGTGACGTGGTCACGCTGGTGCGCAACCACGAGATCGGCGGCGAGACCAGCGGCAGCTTCACGCCCCCCGGCGCGACCTGGGACCCGGACTGCGCTGGCGGCACGACCACGCTGCGCTTCGATACCGCGGCGGGCCGTCTGCTCGACGCACGCCCGTCGCTGTCGGGCACGCTGGTCAACTGTGCCGGCGGCGTCACGCCGTGGGGCACGTGGCTGTCGTGCGAAGAGATTGTGCTCACGCGCGGGCAGCAACTGCAGATCGATGGCGCCGTGCACACGATGAAGCAGTCGCACGGTTACGTGTTCGAGGTGCCCGCCGACGGGCTGTCCAGCGCCGAGCCGATCGTGGCAATGGGCCGCTTCAAGCACGAGGCTGCGACCGTGGATCCATCCACAGGAATCGTCTATCTGACCGAGGACGGGCACCGCCGTGCCGGCTTCTACCGGATGTTGCCCGCAGTACCAGGCGAGCTGCTGCGCGGCGGTCGGCTGCAGATGCTGGCCGCGGAGGGCGCACCGGATCTGCGCCGCGGCCGCCGCCAGGGCGAGCGGCTGAAGGTGCGATGGGTGGAGATCGAACATCCCGACCAGGGCGCCGATAGCGACAGTCCGACGCGCGACGAGGGGGTCGTTGCCCAGGGCGTGGCCGGGGGCGGCTCGGTGTTCACCCGGCTCGAAGGCTGCATCTATGGCGACGGCCGCGTGTTCTTCACCTCGACCAATGGCGGCGATGCGAGCTGCGGCCAGGTCTGGGCCTACGATCCGGGCGCCGAGCTGCTGGAGCTGGTCTTCGAATCACCGGATCCGCATGTGCTGGACTATCCCGACAACGTGGTGCTCAGCCCGCGCGGCGGCCTGGTGATCTGCGAAGACTCCGCCCAGCCAGTGCAGCGGCTCTACGGGATGACCGGCGCAGGCGGTCTGTTCGAGTTCTGCCGCAGCGATGTCGTGCTCACAGGACAGGGCGGTTTTACCGGCGATTATCGCGGGGCCGAATGGGCCGGGGCATGCTTCTCGCCGAATGGTCGCTGGCTGTTCGCGAACGTCTACACGCCGGGCTTTACGGTCGCGATCACCGGGCCCTGGCGCGACGGGTTGATCTGAGGCACGCCGGGGTCGGCGTGCGTTGCAGCAGCAGTTCGTAGGGCGTCGTCGACGCCGGTACATGGAGCTGGCGGCTATCGACCACTGTTCCGACGCTGTTTTGTAGTGTCACCAACATGGCGGAGGTGTTCAGACCCTCCTACTGCTTCATCGGAAACCAGCCTTGCATGCTTTGAATGATGGCCCACATCTTTTGCGGAATTTTCAGAGCAGTCGCCTTCGCCGGATCAAGTTCAACGTCCACTGCGAGAACTGCATGCGTGGACACTCGACAAGCTTCCGCTGGTTGAAGACGCTCGAAACGCATTCGATCTACAAAATTCGAATTGAAGGGGCGGCGCAAATGGGCCGGAGTCCGTCGCTCTATCCCCGGCGTGGGGTCACCTTCAGGCGCATCGATCAGGGCTGGGAGCCCGGCGTTGCGCCATCGCGCACCAGCGTCATATCGCCCGCGCGCGATCCCGGAGCGAGTGTCCATCCGGGCGTGAGGGTCAGCGTCCAGCCTTTTCCCGTCGTTCCGCTGCCGGTGTGCGGCAGTGCCACGGTCGCGCGCGTGTAGTCCGCGTGTATCAATGCGGCGCCACCTTCGACGTTGAGTTCGCCCCATCTGTCGATGAGGCGCAGCGTCGGGTAGACGGTGCCGATGTCGTCGAGCGCGGCGAGTGTCTGCGGATTGAACTGGAGATTCATGTTCTGCAGCGGCAGCACAAGCACCGGCCCGTCCACCAAGGTGGCGCGCCACTGGGTCGCGCGGGCAAGGCGGTCCCGGTCGCGTGTTTCTTCTGCGGTGCGCAGGCTGCCGTCGGCGTCGTAACGGCGCTGGCGGGTATCGAGATCGGAGAGAGCGGCGGCGTCGATGTGCAGGGCGCTTGCAAGCAGTGCGCCGAGGTCGGCGTCTGCGTCGAGTCGGCTGCGCCACTGGGGGTCGGCGGCGTCGAGCAGCAGCCCGTAGGCCGGGCCGCTGGCATACCCGAAGGAGCGGACGAAGCTGGGCGAGCCGAGAAAGCGTGCGAGATCGAAGACGGCGAAGGCGCGTCGCTCTTCTTCGTGCAACAGGCCCAGGCGTACACCCGTGTACTCCGCAAGCCCTTCGTTGATTTCGAGGGCCGCTTCTTCCGTGGCCGCATTTGCAAACAGGCGTCGGCGCTCAAACCGGAACGCGAGCGCATCGCCGACATGCGCGCGGCGCGCATCGGCGTCGACTGCCATGACGCCTCGGGCAAGGGCGCGCCATTCGAGTTGCAGCAGATAACGGCCTTCGAGCGTATCGAGATGGCGGTTGCCGGCCTCGTTACGCGTGAGGGCGAGCCTGGGCTGGATGCGATGGAACATTTCATGCGTTAGCAGGACGCGCAGCAGGCTTGGCTCGAGTGGCACCGGCCATAGCAACTGCGTCCAGTCCGCGCCCGACCATTCCACACGCGTGTTCGCGAGGATCGACGTCTGCGGCAATGTACCGACGAAAACCCCTTCCTGTTCGACGAGCACACCGCCGGGGTCCTGCTGGTTGGCGATGACCGCGCGATCTGCGGGATCGACGATGAGGATCGGGCCGCACAGCGATTCGCCCCACAGTGCGCCGCTGTCACGCTCACATAGCGTGTTCGCGGTCTCAAAGACGCGGGCCGCGCTGGCGCGATCGGGCGCGGCATGTGCCGATGTCGCGAAGAAGAGTGCCAGCAGTCAGCTCAGGGGGCGGGCGTGCAACAGGCGCGGACAGGGCATGGGCGTCATCGTGCGGACGTGGCCATGCAAAGCATATCCAAGGCACGGCTCGATACTGCCCCTGTGTCTTCGTGCTCGGGGCGTTCCGGTGAGGGCAGGGCGCGCGCGTATGTGGACGTACGGCGCCTGGTCCAGCTTAAAAGCGAGCGGGGCGAATCACCTGGGCAGTTCTGGCACGCTGCTTGCATGGATGAGCCCGTGATCAGTTTCCGAGCATCCACATGCCACACACCGCGCACTCCACCGTCATCGCCGGGCCCTGGACGGCCCAGCCCCATGCGCCCGCTCGCCGGACGCCCGAGCGTCGCCGGGGCGCGCCGCCGGCTGACACTGCCCAGCTGCGCGAAGGTCTGAAGCCGGCCCAGCTCGTCACGATGGAAGCGTTGGAGATCTTCGGCTGGCGCCTGGCCTTCGTGCGCCGCCCGCTGTTCCAGGCGCCGATTCCGGTTCTGTTCGACCGGGAGGGCACGCGCCATGTGGTGATCCTCGAAGACGGGACTTTGGACGAACAGCCCGTGCTGCCACTGCGGACCTGACCGCATGGCGGCTTGCGGTGCCAGGTTCACGTATCACGCGTGGACGGGCTATGCGCAGGCGTCGTGCGACGTCGGCGCCGCACCGCGCGCGCCTTGAGGGAACGTCCGCATCCCAGGCGCCTTGGCGGAGCGTCGGAAGCGACGCAGGCGGCCCACTACGATTGGCGGGCGCGCCACTACGATTCGTTCTGAATCGCTTTCCGACGCCGCGACGACACGGTCTCGTGCCGGTGCCGGAGCGTGGATCGCCTGCCTACGGCCCCATTCCCTGCACTGGAGCCGCCGCCATGTCCCTTGCGCACATCCTCGCCCTGGTCGCTCTGGTCGCGACCATGTCCCATGCTAGATAAGCGGGCGACGACATCCGCTATTTCGAGCTGATCGACGTCAGCCACGACCGCGAGGTCTAGGTCTCGGCGGCGCCCGCCGGCGACTGCAGGTTCGTATCGATCGCGATCTCGCCGCTGCGTGGCGGCTTCAACACCGCAAGAATCGAGCTCTCCAGGGCGTATTGCGTCCAGGACTTTCGCATCGGCTTTCGTGACGGCCGCACGCTGATCTATCGCGGTATCGATGTCTGTCGCAGCCGAGGCCTGTACCTGCGGGCGAGCGATCGCCGACGCGGAGATGTCGGCGCGCCGGGCCTAACGTCCGCTCGTGCTGACTGAGCGCGTCCTGTCGAATCAGGTCTATTCGGAGAGTGGCGCTTCTGCCGACGTGACGCGACCGCGGCTGCCCGGTGTGGTCTCGGAGCGAGTTGGCAGCGTTTTGTTCCCAGCCACGCCGACGATTCCGTTTGTATTCCCCAGCCCAGCAGCGACACGAATCCTTGCGTGCGCATCGCGAGTTGCGCCGGGCGAAGAAACGGCATGCGGCTACGTGCGGGCCGGCCTCAGCTGGTCTGCACAAATGCGCGGTAGTCCTCGATGGTGTCCTCGACGCTGGCCTCGAACAGCCGGGTGCCTGCTTCTATCGAAGCCAGCGAAGGATCGGAGCCGATGCGGCCATCCGGGAAGCGCTGGCGATAGTCCCGGGCATCGCCGAAATGACTGCTGGGCGCGAGGCGCGGTTCCAGCGTCATCGGCTGCGCGTGGTCGGGATAGGCATGCCAAGTCAGCGAGATTTCCGACGGTGTGGCATGGGCGCCTTCGCTGTCGGCGAAGAGCTCGCGCGAAATCGCCTGCACGCGCCTGCCCATGTACCAGTTGGCCAGCTTCAGCGACGGAGCGCTGGTGCCGCTGCCAGTGAAGCTGGCCTCGGAATGGATCTCGGCGAACGCTGCGTTCACCGTGGCGACGTTGCCGCCGTGCCCATTGAAGAAATAGATGTTGCGAAAGCCGTGGCGCGCCAGCGACTGCACCACGTCCCGGATCACCGCGATCAGGGTGGTGGGGCGGAACGAGATCGAACCGGGAAACGCCAGGTGGTGCTGGGCCATGCCGATACTCAGTGTGGGCGCCACCAGTACCCCGATGCGCTTCCCGACTTCATGGGCGACGACTTCCGGACAGATCGCATCGGTGCCGATCAGTCCATTCGGGCCGTGCTGCTCGGTGGAACCGATCGGGACGATGATGCCGTGGGAGTGTTCCAGATACTGCTGGATGTCCGGCCAGGTGCTGAGTTGAAGGCGCATGCGAACTCAAGGCAGAGAGGGCCACTCAGGATAGGCGAAGGTGCGCAATCTGTACGGCGCACCACGGCGCCGGGTTAACCTCTCCGTTCTGCGCCGAATTCCGGATTGAACGAATGAGAGCCACCGTCGTCGGTCTCGTGACGCCGCATCTGCTGCGCATCGTCGACCTTGCCAATGCAGCGCAGAAGGGCGTCAGCGTGCGCTTTCATCTGCATGATGCCGTGGCCAGGTCGATGGCCGAGATGGCCGATCAGTACAACGCGTCCGCGTTGGCAGCCGCGTATGTCGAAGGGCTGGAGAACGTGGCGGGTCAGGCCCCGAGGGCCTGTACAGAGTACGTCGGTGTCCTGCAAGCCGCGGCTGAGACGGCGCGCCGTCTCGGGCGCGATTGAAGCGTCAGGGCTCAATGCTCAGCTGAGTTCGGCGCTGCGCGTCGCGCGATGCCCCGGCGCAACACCACTCGCATCACGCCCCGTACCGCCGCTGGCAGACCTCGCACCAGAACGCCCGCCGCTTTGCCTCGCCAAATTGCTTGCGATAGCCCAAAGGCGCCATCGCGGGGGCAGGTGGCTTTGGTGTGCACCTGGTAGTGCTTGCGCAGTGCATAGGCCTGCTTCTAGCGATAGAAGTCGAAGCTGTACGCGCGCGCCTGCGCGACGAGTTCGGCCAGCTTGCGCGGCGGTAGGGCGCCGGCGCGGCTCTCGGGTGGACGCGGATGCGATGCAGTACTTCGTTTTTGATGATGTTGCCCACGCCGGCAAACAGCGCCTGGTCGAGCAGCGCATCGGCCACCAGCGCATCGGGCCGGGCGCGCAGCTTGCGGCGCGCAGCAGCCGCGTCCCAGGCATCACTCATGACGTCGGTGGCCCAGTCGTAGTGGTCGTCAAGATCACCCTCGAGACACTTCACCGAGCACGCATGGAAGTTCAGCACCTCGCCGTGCCTGAAGTCCAGCGAGAGCCGCGGCGGCTTGTCCTTGCCCGCATTGATGCGATAGCTGCCGAACATCAGCAGGTGGATGCGCACGCTGAAGCCGGTGAACTCCAGCAGCACGTGCTTGCCCCAGCTGCGCACGGCCCGCAGCGTCTTGTTGCGCAGGCGGTCGATGTCCTGCTCGGAACTGCCCGACACGCGCAACACCTTGCGCCCGGCGAACTGCGCCGCAGCCTCGCGCAGGATGACGATAGTTGGGCCCTCGGGCATGGCCGAAGCATCGGCGCCGCGCGATGAGGCACGCGTCAATCAGGGCATTGACGGCGCCGGGTTCGCGGATCCCGCACCAGGCAATGGTGTCTCCCATGCAGACGGTGGGCTGCGCTTTGCGTGCTTCGGAGAGCGGCGCGATCTGCGCTTGCCTCGGCTGCGCCCCGGTTTTGGGATCGATCCGGTATCGTATTCAGCCTGATTTAGTCACTGAAATTGATCTGCGAGGAGATGGGTTTGCCGACACGGTCTGGTGTTGAAGTCCGCCAAGCTTGGCGCCGCGCCGGGCGCATGTTGGTACTGGCGTGCGCATTGCTTGCACCGTCGGCCCAGGTCCTTGCCCAGGCGCGTCCGATCACGACGTACGAGGGCACGGTCGGCGATGCATCAGTGGAGCTGCTGCTGATCCACGACTGGCAGCACGACGGTATGGGTGGCTATCTGTTCACCGACGCGCAGCGCACGCCGGTGCCGCTGGAGAAGACCCCCTATGCCGAGGACGAAAGCCTGTACATCAACGTGATGGGAGACGCCCGCTTGCCCACCAGCGTGATCGTCCTGCAGCCGTTCGTGCCCGGCGCGAAGACCCTGCGTGGCCGTTCGGTCGATCTGCGCAACCGCGACCAGCGGGACGTCCGGCTCGAGCGCGTGACCCGGTTCTCCAGTGACGCGCGTGATGCGTATGACGGCGAGCTCCTACAGGGCAACGCCGACAAGCGCTTCTATTTCCGGGTGCACGCGCGCAAGCCGCAGGGCGAGCACAGCGGCCGGGTGGGCACGATCACCGTGCTCGACCGCGACAGCGGCGCGCCGGTGCAGGTGCTGGATGGACTGGATCTGTTTTTCTACGGCACCGATACCCTGGAGCTGGTCGACTTCAACGGAGACGGCACCCTCGACTTCTCGGTGATGCCGCGGCGTGCCGACGACCCGTCGCGTGCCGCCGAGCACCGGCACTACTACCGCTATCGGGAGGAGGCCGGTGGCTACGGCCGCGAGCCGCAGCTCGAAGTGCTGGCCGCGCAAGGCTTCCTGAAGTTCGGCTCCGGCGGCAGCGTGAGCCTACGACCGCAGGACAGCATCGATTACCGCGCCGGCACCATCCAGTGGCAGCACTACCGGTTCGTCACGCCCGATACGCTCGAGCTCGTGAGCCATAGCGAGGAGCGGTTCTGATGGGACGTTTGCGCAGATGGCATATGTGGCTGGCCGGCCTGGTGCTGCTGGCCGCGTCGCCCCTCTCGCTGGCCGGGCATTCGGTGTACACCGGCCGGATCGGCGGCAACCCCATCACCTTCGTGGTCGAAAGCCGCAATTCGGTGAAGCGGGCGATCTATTTCTACGACCGCCATCGCACGCCGATCCAGCTGAAACCGGCCTTCCTGTACCGCCCGTACGAGTTCGGCATGGACGAGCTGGACACGGTTGGGCTGCCGTCGGCGCGTCTGCGCTTCGACTACGCGATTTTCACTCGCTGGACGCCACGGCTCACCGGCACCTGGATCGACTACCGCAGCGGCAGGTCGCTGCCGTTCGAACTGGAACTGCTGGTCTACCTCGATTCCGACGGCGCCTGGCCCGCGGGCACGCACCCGCTGCTGCAGGCGGCATCGAGCGACCGTTTCTACTTCCAGGTTCCGATCGACCGCGACGGGGCGGCGGTGCGCACCATCGAGGTGATGGACAAGTCCAACGGCGCACGCTGGCAGACGCTGGAGCTGGCGGAGCCGGGCTGCAATCGCGGCACGGCAACGGTGCAGGTGGTGGTCGAGCGCGGGCTCACCCAGCTTCGGACAGCGCAATCGGCCTACTGCAACGCGGCGGTGTTTCAGTGGAACGCGGCGGAAGAACGCTTCGAGGATGTGCTGCGGTAGACGACGCCACACGCCACCTCTGGATCCGCCTTGTGGCGAGGGCGCGCCACGGTCGCCGGATATCCGGCGCGCGGACCTAAGCCGAGACGGTCTGCAGCAGCGCTGCCGCGCTCATCGGGCGGCCGGTGAAATAGCCCTGCACCTCGTCGCACTCCCAGGCGCGCAGGAGATCGAGGGTGGCCTGGGTCTCCACGCCTTCCGCCACCACGCGCAGGCCGAGGTCGTGCGCGATCCCGATCATCGCGCGGGCCAGCGGGCGTGCGTCGACGTCGCTGTCGGAACCGAGATCGCCGATGAAGCTGCGGTCCAGTTTCACCGCACGCGCCGGCAGTTTGCGCAGGTAGTCGAAATTGCTGTAACCGGTGCCGAAGTCGTCGATGGCGACGGTCACGCCCATGTCGCGCAGGCCTTCGAGCTGCGCCAGCACGTGCTCGACGTTGCGCATCAGTGCGGTCTCGGTGAGCTCAAGCTCGAGCCCGTCGGCCGGCAGCCCGCGTCGCGCGAGATGCGCTGCCAGCCGCGGCAGGAAGTCGGTCTCCTCGAGGTTACGCGCCGACACGTTGATCGACACCGCGATCGACGCGCCTTGCGCCCGCCAGGCCACCTGCTGGTCGAGGGCCGCGCCGAGCACCCATTCCGTCATGGGTCGTGCCAGCGCGGTCTGCTCGACCAGCGGGACGAATTCCGCGGGCGAGACATCTCCGAGTGCGGGATGACGCCAGCGCAACAGCGCCTCGGCGCCGGTGCAGCGGCCGGCGCGCAGGTCGATGCGCGGCTGGTAGACCAGCGACAGGGCGCCGGGCTGCGCCAGCGCGTTGGCGAAATCCGCCAGCAGGGTGAGCCTGCGGCGGTTGGCGGCGTCGCTGGCCGGGCTGTAGACCGCGGAGTCGAGGCCCATGGTGCGCGCATCGTTGGCCGCGCTGATCCCGGTGCGCAGCGCATCATCGGCCGCGGCGGCGCCCGCAGTGAAGGGCGACACCCCGAAGACCGGCAGCATCTGTACGGGAATGCCATGGCTGGCCACGGGCACGGCTAGGGCGGCGGACAGAGCTGCCATCACATTGGCCCACGGGCCGGCGTCGGCTTCATCGACCAGCACCGCATAGGACACGACACCGACGTGATAGGCAATGCAGCCGGCGCCCCGCCGGTCCTTCAGAATCCGGCTGCTGGCCTGCACCAGATCGTCGATGCAGTGCATGCCCATCACGCTGACCAGCTCCTGCAGGCGGGCGGGGTCGAGCAGGCTGACCAGGAGCAGGACGCGTGGCACACCAGGCCGGACACGCGCCAGGTCGGCCAGATCGTCGGCGAACTGGTTGCGGTTGGGTAGGCCGCTGAGTGGATCGCGCCGGCCGTAGTCGCGCTCGAGTTCGACTTGCGCCATCACCATGGCGGCGAAATCGCGCAGCGAGGCCAGGTCGTCCGCGCTGGCCTCGCGCGGTGTCCGGTCGAGCACGCACATCGCGCCCAGGGCGTGGCCGTCGCGGGTGATCAGCGGCGCGCCGGCGTAGAAGCGGACGCCCGAGCGTGCCAGCACGCCGTCGCGGAACCGCGGGTCCAGCTGCAGGTCGGGGACGACCAGCACCTGGGCGCTCGCGGTGACTTCGGCGCACGGGGCCTTGTCGCGCGGGATCTCGCGTCCCGCGGTGCCGACATGCGATTTGAACCACTGGCGGTGCGCATCGGTCAGCGACACCGCGGCGATCGGCGTGTCGAACAGCCTGCTGGCCATGCGCGTAATGCGGTCGAAGCTGTCGCTCTCGGGCGTGTCCAGCAGGGCCAGGTCGCGCAGGGCGGCCAGGCGCGTCACTTCCGCCGCCTCGCCGACAGCGTCTCTCAAACAGGGCGGTGCGTCAGCGGCCGGCACGAGACCGGCAGCGAAGGGCTGGAGCACGAGGCAGGTATCCATGTCGGCCCCACCCACCGTGGGCGGCGAGCGGGACGTGCGGGAGGTGTACTTCGCTATCGGCCGGCGGGCGACCAGCTTGACCGGGGAAACTGGCGAGGGGAGGCGGGTGTTCATCCGCCGGACTGACAAGCTGTAGCGCACCGATTTCGAGGCCGAGCGCCTGCTTGTGGCGCTTCCAGAAACGTCCGGCTCTCCAGAGTAGACGGCGCCCTTCGTCGGCGGCGCCAAGGCGCGCACGCGGCCACAGCCGATCCGCCGACGGCAGCACGGGCGGACCGTCCCGTCAGCGTGCGCGGAGCCACCGGATTGCCGGGGCGCCACACGCCCTCCGCCTGCCGGCGACGTCCTCTAGCGCTGACGTCACCGGTCCCCGGTGCGGACCCGCGTGACGGACTTACTGCGCTGGATGCTCGATCACCTCGTCGCCCCGATGCAGGCGCACTCGCCAGTCCTGGACTTCGACGTGGTCGAAGGTGCCGTCCAGCACGCGGCTGCCCTCCATGTCGAGCACTTCCCACCTGCCGTCGTGATCGGCGCGCGCGGTGGCGAACGGTGCGGCGCCGGGCGTCCGGAAATGCAGGGTCATGTCCGACCATCGGCGGGCGTCCTGCGCAGCCCCGGTGCGGTCGATCACCCGCCACCGGCCGTCCTTGCTCGCGAACATGCGCCCGCCGAAGCTCTGCGACAGCGCGTCCCAGTCGGCCGCCAGAACGCGGGTGCCGGTGGCGTCCCACGCACCCCAGGTGCCGCGCGGTGCCTGCGCGGTGATCAGACCTTCGCGCATGCTGTACACCTGCCGGAACAGCACCGGCAGCACCAGTTCCAGATCCGGCCCCGCCATGCCCATGCGCGGCGGCGTGCCGTCGTCGGCCACGACGGCATAGCCGCCCTCGGTGGGCACGAAGACCGCGTTCAGACCTTCGGGCGTGCGCGGCGCGAGGTCGAGATCGAGGAACGATCTGCGTCCCGCCAGGTCGGTGACGCTGAGCAGGTCTTCCGAGCGGTTGAACCAGACGCGCGCGTACCTTGCTTCGGAGCGCAACGCACCGTCGAGGCCATGCAGGCGATAGCCGCCCTCGGGCGTCTCGCGTACGGCCACCAGGTCAGGCCCGGCCCGACGGATATCGTCTGCAGGGCCGATCAGCATGCGCCCCTGTCCGTCATGCAGCGCATGTCCGGCTGCGCCGCGGGTGAGGAAGCGATCGCGGTCGCGGATGTTGTCGATGCGGTCCACGCCATCCTCCAGCGCCACCAGGAACCTGGCCGCCTCGGGATCGTAGAGCGCATGGGCCTTGTCCCGGCCCAGGCGCAGCAGGCGGCCACCTTCGAACTCGCGGATGAAGTCGAACTGGTGCGGGAGCAGGGCGCGGCCGTCCGTGGTGTACACGCCCCGGCGGCCGTCGCGCTCCGCCACGAGTGTGCCGGCGGCTGCGCGTATCGATTCGAACTCGACCGGCAGGGTTTCGCGGCCCTCCGCGTCGACGTAGCCGTAGCGTTGTCCTTGACGCACGACGAAACCGGGCACGCCGCGCGCGGTATCGACCGACTCGTAGCGCGGCTCCACCAGGATGCGGCCATCCGCGGCCACCATGCCGCGCCCGTCGGGGCCACGCACGCGCAGCGTCTCCGACGACCGGCCCAGGACCTGGGTGTAGGCGGAGAACTGGTCGAGCAGGGCGCGCGGCACCTGCGCGGTGCGCGTGCGCGCCAGATCGAAGCCCGACAGGGCCGCCGCCGCCGTGAGGCAGCGGGCGTAGTCGCTGGTATCGGTCTGTCGCAGGATCAGCGAGAACCGCCGCCCGCGGGCGCCCAGATCGACCGGCATCACCGCGTGCGCGCGGCAGCCTTCGGGGTAGAACGCCAGGCCGGTGCCGGGCTCGAGGGTGCGGTCGACGAAGCGCTCCAGCACGTCGGCAGGCCTGCCTTCCGCGAGGTCGATCGACATGCGCAGCGGAAGCGTGCCGTCGGTCTGCAACGCGAGAGTGGGTGCGCGCCACTCGGTCGTGCTGTCGGCGCGGACGCGACGTGCATCGAGCAGCAGTCGGGGCTCGACCAGTTCCGCCAGCGCCGTGTCCACGGCGGTATCGAAGGCATCGGCCGGGCGCAGGTGTGCAAGTGGGGCAGCGTCCGGAGTCCGCAAGGGCGACAGCCGGTCCACCGGCGCCTCCAGGCTCCGCCACATCGCCAGCACCGTCGGCAGCTGGTCCGGCTTGAGGTCCGCGACCAGCAGATAGCGCTGGCCGTCGCGCACGGTGCTGGCCACTACGTGCGTGCCGCCGAACATGTCGCGGCCAACCTGGATGCCGTCATCCAGCGTCAGTGCGATCGTGGCGCGCGTGTCGAAACGTGCCTGTCTACGTGCCAGCAGCGCCTGGGCACTGGCGTCGTCGTCACCGGCCACGATGTTCACCTCGTCCGGAATGCCCGACACCCAGTAGTCACCGTGGTGGCCGTGGAACCGCGCCTGCGCCGGCAGTGCGAACGACACCTCGCCACCGGGCAACGACTGGCGCACGTCCAGCGTGACGCGCTGACGGGCCGCCGCCTCCAGTTGGGCGCGTGCATCGTCGTGCTGTGCACGCTGCTCCAGACGTGCGCGCTCACGCGCCTGCGCCACCTGCATGAATTCGGCACTGTCGCGCTCGACCCGGCGCCAGGTCAGTCGATGTGTCTGGAACACGGGAATATGCAGGGCGATCCGCGTTGCATCGATCACTTCGACCACCATGGACTCCGCGCTGCTGTCGTCGGGCACGAGGCGACTGAAGTTGGCGGCGAAGGTCGCGGACTGCGGCGCGTCATCGTCTGCGCGAGTGATCGTGGCGGTGCCGGCTTCGGCGTCCACCTCCATCCAGCCGGCCCGAGCCCCGGCCTCGAGCTCCGCCTCGAAGTCGCGGGTGATCATGTGGACGAGGTCACCCAGCACGCCGACTGCGGCTTCGGCGAGCGTGTCAGTGTCGTCGGGTGGCTGCGGTGCCGGCGGCGTATCGGCGCCCATGCGCGCCGCGTCTTCGAGCGTTTCGAACCGATCGAGGATGTAGACGCCGCTGCGCGGCACCGCGGTGGTCTGGGTGACGCCGGGCGCATCGACGGACTGGCTCGAAGGCGATGCGTGCGTGGTCGTGCTGATGGGTGTGGCGCTGGCGATGCCTGCGAGAAGCGGCGCGGTGGCCAGAGTGATCCATGTGGCTGCGAACAAGCGCGTGTGCATGTGACCTCGGCGCGATGAAACCACCCATGGTCGCAAATCGACACCGCTGCACTCAACCCGACGCATCGGCGGCGCCCGTTCTCACACGTCATGTCGCGACGGCCAGTGCATGGATGAACGCCCGACATTGCAAGTCCGACCCGGTCTGGGGAACCTGTTCGTGCGAGTGCTCCCGCGTCCGCAGCGGCTCCGATCTTCCGGCTAGACTTCGACCATGAGCAGCCCCGACCAGACCAAACTCGACCGCATCGTCGCCGAGGCCCGGCGCAGCGCCGAGCAGCGCAACAACGGATATCGCGAGCGTGCACTGAAGATGTACCCGTGGATCTGCGGCCGCTGTGCGCGCGAGTTCACCCGCGTCAACCTGCGGGAACTGACGGTGCATCACCGCAACCACAACCACGACGACAACCCGGCCGACGGCAGCAACTGGGAGTTGCTGTGCGTGTATTGCCATGACAACGAGCACTCCCGCCAGCTCGATCACACCGGCGTCAGCGCGCGGGATGCGGAGGACGCGCCTGCCGCGGCCACGTCCAATCCATTTGCGGATCTGAAGGCGCGGCTCGAGAAAACGCGTGCCTGACTGCAAGCACGCGGATAGGAACTGGCGTTTCAGTCGAGAACCGACCTTGCCAAGGTCTACATCCAAGGCAAGCCGGGGACCTGTGCTGGCTGGCTGAGACAGACTTCGATCCCGCAATGGAAGCGCAAAGGAACATGCACATGACGAACTGGTCTCTACTCGCCCGCACGACGGGCGTCTTCGTTCTCGCCGTTACGTGTGCCGCGTGCAGTGGCGATGCTGCGCCGGACGCATCATCTGGTTCCGGGAACGCGGACTTAGCGGTGACCGACACATCGGCTACGCCGGCGGCGCCGATCGCGCCTGAAGGGCCGCGCGGTCCCGCGTCCTGCGGTGCGCTCTCGCTGGTCGAGGGAACCACCATGTCCGGCAATGATCTGGGCGACTGCATGGTCGACTACCTGGCGTTCGCCGGTTCCGGCGCGAGCCAGATGACCTCTGAGACCGCCTCGTCGCGCATGGTGTGGCGCATGCGGGACGCGTACGAGGCCTACGCCGAGCTCGACAGTGGGGTGCGAATGGCGGTGACCGGCGGTGCGGCATGGGTCGACTTCGGCGATACGGGCTGGGTGAAAGTCGACCGCACGACGCCGGGCATGGAGGTCGGCTTCGGCATCGTCGAGGCGTGGCGTGAGATGACGGCGCCGGAAATGATGCGCGGGATGATCGCGGCAGCACCGGTGTGGGAGGTAGGACCGACGCGTGACGTCGAACTTCCGGACGGCACGTCCCGCAACCTGGCCAAGGTGAGTGCCGCGGCGCCGTTCAACTGGGGCGGTGCGACGCTCTACGCCATGACGTTCTGGATGGAAGAACCCGGCAGGATGATCCTGCAGGAGGCCACGGCCGGCGCTGCCGGATTCACCGCGACCAGCACCACCCACTACACACAGTGGGGCGGCGAGGTCGACATTCCCGATCCGGCTTCGTAGAAGAAGACAGATTTTCCGCGGACCAACCAAGCCACGACGTCTGCGTCGCTGCGCCTGCTTCGATGGTCGAGGTCCGGACTTGATGCCTGCGAAGTCGTGCGTGCGGGTGTTGGCGCGCTGCGCTGTGGAGCAGCGGGCCTGCCCGTGACGGGTCTCGCACCGTCACTCGCCGGACAGACCGTCGTCGGCCGCTTTCAGGCTGCGCCAGATCGCGAGCGCCATCGGAAGCTCCGTCTCCTTGACGCTGGCGGACATCACGAACCGTCGGCCATCGAGCGGGGTGCTGGCCAGGACGCGATAGGTCGCATAGGGATCGCGCTTGATGCGCGCGCCATCGTCGGTGGTGACGGCGTGCGTCGCGCTGGTGTCCATCGCCTCTTCCAGCGATTCCATCTGGACTGGATCGGGATCGACCAGCAACTCGATCCTGCCGAGCGGTCCAACCACGCGGTAGCCGCCGTCCTGCTGGAGCACGCTGGCATCGGCGGGCAGGGCGATCACGACAGGATTTCCCGGCAGCGTTGCACGCGCGGGCAACGTGCGGGTCTGTGCCGCCAGCGCCTCGAGGTGGGCCTGGTGGCGTGCATCAGATTCGCGGATTCTGGTCGCGGCTTCGTCGCGCAGGCGGCGGATCTCCGCGAGCGCCGCGCTGTCGTCCTCCACGCGGCGCCAGGTCAGACGATACGTCGCGAATGCGCGGATCTGCATCGCGAAGCGTCCGCTGTCGACGTTCTCGATGCGCATCGATTCGGTGTCGTCGCCCTCGGGCACCAGGCAGCTGAAGTCCGGGGTGAAGATCGCGCGGCGCCGAGCCGTGTTGGACGTGCCGACGATAGTGGCGGTGCGTGCGTCGGCATCCACATCCACCCAGCTCAGCCGCGCTTCGGCCTCGAGCTGGGCTTCGATGATGCGGGCAATCGGCTGGCCCAGCATGGACAGCGCGGCCTGCCCGAGTGCAGTGGGCTCCAGCGCATCTTCGGGCGCGAGCGGTGCGGGCATCGGCTGCGCGGTTTCGGAATCGAGGATCTCGAAGCGTTCGAGGATGTAGACGCCACTGGCCGGCCGCGTGGCAGCGGGCGCTGCACGCTGGGCGGCAGCGCAGTGTTCGGCGATGTCACGCGGGGACGGCGCCTGGGCATGGGCCGACAGCAGAGCAGCGGGTGCCAGCAGGGCGAACAGCATTGTGCGAGGTGCGGACACGGAATCTCCTTGGACGAAACACGCCATGGTGACGAGTGCGATGCGGCGATCACAAGTCGCGCTGTCGAATCGATGCGATGGTGCCGGATGCGCGAGCCGAAGAGCGGGCTTCGCAGAACGGCCAGCGTCGACGCGCGCGGTTGTTAGACTTGCGCTGGGCCGATTCCCTCGTAATGCGCGGCCCGTCGTAAACACCATGATGAGGCGCGATGCGTTTCGAAGTCTGGATGACGGTCCTGTTGATGGCTTCGCTGGTGACCCTCTCCGGTTGCGCCAGCGTGTCGGCCCCCGCCGCCGGGGCAATGGGGGACGCGGCGCACCGTCCTTCGGCGCAGCCGGTCCCGCGCGCGCTGGTGCGGTATCGACGTACGTCGGCGGCTGCAGCGGCGACCCTCGCGGCCCCGGCGTTCGAATACGCCTACGACGTGCCTGCATCGCCCGATCTGCAGCCGATCTTCCTGCGGGTGCGCGATGCCGATCTGCTGCGCAGCCTGCCCGAAGTGCAGGCGATCGACGGTATGTTCGTGCTGCCACGGCGATTGCGTTTCGTCACCGCCGAATGCGGCGAGTTCGGCGCGTTCTACCGGCCGGGGACAGGCGAGGTGGTGCTGTGCTACGAGACCCTGCGCACGCTCTACGAGCGTGGCCAGACCCTGCAGCGCAGCCTCGGCCTGGGTGACGACTATCCCCTGCGCTACACGCGCGCCAACCTGCGTTTCATCGTGTTGCACGAAACCGGCCATGCGCTGGTGCATCTTCTGGATCTGCCGGTCACCGGCCGCCAGGAGGACGCGGTGGATCAGCTCGCGGCGATCCTGATGCTGCGCTTCGCCGCCCTGAACGAGACGCCGGACGAGGTGATCGGGAACCTGCGCATGGCGGCGAACTGGATGCTGTCCGACAGCACCGGCGCGTACAACCTGAACGCGTATGCCGACGAACACGCGCTCGGCGAGCAGCGCTACTTCAACCTGCAGTGCCTGATCTACGGCACCGATCCGGCAGCATTCGCCGGCATGGTGGACACCGGTGATCTCACCGCCGCGCGCGCCGCGGGCTGCGAGCGCGAGATGCGTCAGACAGCCCGCGCATGGCTGCGCCTGCTGCTGCCCCACCTCGCGCCGGGCTACGAGGCCTACGAGGAAGAAGCGGCGCGCTACATCGGGCGAACACCGGGACGCTGAGCAGCGCGCCGTCGGCGGACGGCGCCTGGACGCGAGGTGCGCTCGAGCAGGCGCCGCGCGCATCGCGTCGACGGATGCGCCGTGACACGTGCCCCGTTTCGTCGCACGCGTCATTGCACGTTCACCGGATCGCGTACCGGGTACCTAGACTGCTGGGCCGTGTCAGTCTTCGAGGAGTGCGCGATGCATCGATCCGAGCGACATCATGCAGCGGAGGATGCGATGCAGGACGCCCTCCGTCCGAACAATGATCAGCCAGCGCTCGACCCGCGCCAGTTGCATCGCATGCTCGTCGAATGGAACGCCACCGCGTCCCCGTACGACCGCTCCGCGACGGTCTGGAGCCTGGTCGAGGCGCAGCTGCTGGCGCATCCACAGCGCATCGCCGTCATCGACGGGCACACCGAGATCGACGCTGGGCGACTGCTCGCAGAGTCGCAGGCGGTGGCCACGACACTCGCGGCGCGCGGCGTGCAGCCCGGCGCGCTGGTCGGCGTGTGCATGGGTCGCAGCTGGCGACTCGTCGCGACAATGCTGGGTGTCATGCGTGCGGGATGTGCCTATGTGCCGCTGGATCCCGCCTATCCGCGGGAGCGGGTGCGCTACATGCTGGATCATGCGCAGGCCGCTGCGGTCGTCGTCGATGGACAGGCGTCCACGGATCTGTGCGCCGGAGTTCCCGTCGTGGTCGATGTCGACGCTCTCGACGCGCTCGACGCGCGCGCCGGCGCGACGCGTCCGCCGCCATCCCCCGACGACCTGGCGTATGTGATCTACACGTCCGGGTCGACCGGCCATCCGAAGGGCGTCGCCGTCGAACACCGCAACGTCGTCGCGATGGTCCACGCGATGCGCCAGTTGCTGGACGACGAGGAACTGTCCGGCGTGCTGGCGGCCGCGTCGATCTGTTTCGACACCTCGGTGATGGAGATCCTCGGCACGCTGTCGCTGGGCGGCACGGTGGTGCTGGCGGACAACGCGCTGGAACTGCCGGCGTTGCCGGCGGCCGGGCGAGTGCGCACGACGATCATGGTGCCCTCGTCGATGCATCAGCTGCTGGCGGTGGGCGGCCTGCCGCGAAGCGTGCGCTGTGTGGTCTGCGGCGGCGATGTGCTGAAACGTTCGCTGGTGACGCAACTGCATGCGCAGCCGCAACGTCCGCGCGTGCTCAATCTCTACGGGCCGACCGAAGACACGGTCTACTCGACGGCCACCGAAGTATCGGCCGACGTGCAGACGATCACGATCGGCAGGCCGGTGGCGAACGCCCGCGCCTACATCCTTGACGAGACAATGCGGCCTGTGGCCGTGGGCGTGCCCGGGGAACTGCACCTGGCCGGCGATCACCTCGCACGCGGCTATCTGCACGACGAGGCCCGCACGCGCGAGCGCTTCGTCGAACCGGACCCGGGCGGGCCGATCGCGGACGTGCGCCTGTACCGCACCGGCGACCGATGTCGCTGGACCGAGGACGGCGAGATCGAATTTCTCGGTCGCATCGACCAGCAGGTCAAGCTGCGCGGCTTCCGGATCGAACTCGAGGAGATCGAGACGGTGCTGGAGTCGATGCCCGGCGTGGACGCCGCGGCCGCGGCGGTCGTCGACGTCGGCGACGGCAGGCGCCTGCTCGCCGCTTACGTGGACAGTGCGGCGGGCACGGTGAGCGAGGCCGCAGTGCGCGACTACGCGGCGCATCGGATGCCGAAGTACATGGTGCCCCAGGTGGTCGTACATCTCGCCGAGATGCCCCGGCTGGCCAACGGCAAGCTCGACCGGAGCCGGCTTCCGGTGCCCGCGTCGCGTCCACTTCCAGCGTTGGCCGGAACGGCGGACCCACACCCCGAGCGGACCGCGTCTGCCGATGCCGCAGGCGAACTTCAAGGCTTGACGGATCGCCCGGGGGAAGCGCGTCACGCCGCGTTGCTGTCGCTGGTGCGGCGCGAGTTCGCGCGGTTTCTCCGTCTGGATGATCCCGGCCAGGTGCACCCGCACCACACGCTGGATGCGCTCGGCCTCGATTCGCTCGACTCGGTCGAGCTCGGCCATCGACTGTCCACGGTGCTGGGCCGGGCGCTCCCCGCGTCGACACTCGTTGAACATCCGACCGCCGATGCAGTCGCCGCGCATCTGGCCGATGTACTCGGCAGCGGCACCGATGACGCGCGCACCAGCGCCGCGCCTGTAACGGCCGCCGACACGCTGGGCAACTTCCAGATGCAGATCCGCGCCGGGCATCCGCCGTTCCTGGCGGCGCGGGCCGCGGCGTGGTCGGCGACCGACAAGGGTGCGCTGATCATGGCGTTCAAGGGCCTGCTCGCGCGCTCGGGCCGGGAGCCCTACAGCAAGCTCGTCCGCACCGGCAGCGGGCACAAGGGCACGGTCGTCGACGTGCACAGCGGCGAGGCGCACGAGGCGATCATCTGGAGCACCAACCTGTATCTCGGGCTGAACCGGGACCGCGACGTCATCGCCCAGGCCCACGCCGCGCTGGAACGCTTCGGCACCGGCATGGGCACCTCACCGACCGCGTCGGGCATGACCGACCTGCACCTGGATTTCGAAAAGGAGTTCGCCGCGCTGGTGGGCAAGCCGGCCGGCTGCCTGTTCTCGACGGGATTCACCGCCAACCTCGGTGTGATCGCGGGCCTGCTCGGCGACAAGGACGTCGTGGTGATGGACCAGCTCTGCCATGCGTCCATCGTCGACGGCGCGCGTCTCAGCGGCGCCAGGATCCGCACGTTCAAGCACAACGACGCGTCCGATCTTCAAGCCGTGCTGGAGGCCGAAGCCTCGCCGCATCGCACGACGCTGGTGGTGCTCGAAGGCGTCTACAGCATGGGCGAGGGCACCGCGCCGGTGCGCGACATCGTGCAGGTGGCCAAGCGCCACGGCGCGCTGGTGCTGGTGGACGAGGCCCATTCGTTCGGCTTCTACGGCCCGCGCGGTGCCGGCATCTGCGCAGAGCAGGGCGTGACCGACCAGGTCGACTTCATCATGACCACGCTGAGCAAGGCGCTCGGCAGCCTCGGCGGCGTGATCGCCGCCAGCGAGGCGCACGTCGCGCTGCTCAAGACCTCGGCGCGTGCCTATGTGTTCCAGGCGACCACCACGCCGGCCGACATCGCGGCGGCGCTGGCCGCGTTGCGGCGGCTGCGCGAAGACGATGCACTGCGCGCGCGGTTGTGGGACACCACCCGTTACATGCGCGCGCGCTTCACCGAGGCGGGCTACGACCTGGGCACCGGCGACGGCCCGATCGTGACCCCGCATTTTTCCGACAGCGACACCCTGTACGCGATCGCGCGCGGCATGCATGCGCGCGGCGTCCACACGACGGCGGTGACCTATCCGATCGTCGAACGTGGCCGCGGCCGCCTGCGCTTCATCTGTTCGGCCGCGCACGCGCGCGAGGACGTGGACCGGACGCTCGCGACCTTGATCGACGTGCAGCGCGAGGTCGAGCAGGCACGGCGCGTGGCTGCGGATGCGAGCGGTGCACTGATGGATCCGTCGATTCCGGGCACCGGACCATCCGGTGATGGCGAGCGGCGGGACGGCCTGCGCCCATTGGACACGCGCGCGGCGCGCGCGGATCTCGATGCGTGGGGCAGCACGTTCGCGCATGCGCTGGGCGAACGCCTGGCCGAGGCCCAGGGGCCGGTGCCGCGTCTCGCGGTGTCGATCGGCTTGGCCGGACACGACGCACGGCTCGCGCTGCGGATCGATGGGCACACCGTGACGACGGACGCGCTGCCGGCCGGCGACGGCATGCCCGCGTGTTCGCTGGTCCTCGCGGACGATGCTGCGGTCGCCGCACTGTGCGCGTTCGATGTGCAGGGCGTGCTGGATGCATGCATCCGGGGCGGCTGCGCGCTGAGCGGACAGATCGAGCCGTTCGTCTGGTTCGTCGCCCGTCTGGCCGAAACGCAAGGCGTTGCCGCGCCGCGTCCAGCCGCCGCGGGCGTGGGAGCGGGGACGGTGCACGCCTGACGACGGCGTTGGCCATGCCTTCGGCACGGTGCGCCGCGTGCCGTCGACGTGGCCGCTTCGCGTCGCGACGCCCGGTGATCCGCGCGTGCAGCCTGCGTGGTTCGCTGGACCTCGGCTGCTTCGCGGACCACGTCGATGAACGCACGCAGCGGTGCCGGCACCTGCCGGTGACTGGCGAAGTAGAGGCACAGGCCGGGCCAGGGCGGGCTCCAGTCCTCCAGCAGCGGCACCATTCGTCCCGCGTCCAGCGCTGCACGCGCGAACGATTCGGGAACGAAGGCGATGCCGAGGCCGTCGATCGCGGCGGCCAACATCAGGTCGTTGTCGTCGAGACTCAGGGGGCCGGCCACGTCGACGGCATGGTGCGCACCGTGTCGTTCGAACTCCCAGCGGTAGCGCTTGCCGCTGGGCAGGCGCTGCCGGATGCAGCGGTGCGCCAGCAGTGCGTCCGGCCTCTGCGGACGACCCGCGGCGGCGACATAGGCCTGGGACGCGACGGCGAGGAAGCGGACATCGGGGCCGAACGGAACCGCGATCATGTCCTTCGGGACCGCTTCGGCGAGGTGGACGCCGGCATCAAACCATCGACGACTGCGCGTCTTCCCGCGATGTATGTCGCGCGATCGCCAGCGGCGCGTTCGACACCAAGGGCGGTGCCGGGCCCACGGCCACAGCGATGATCGAGGTGGCGGGCGCACAACACCCGCCGCGCCGGATCGCGCTCGGCAGCATTGAGCGCGCGCTTACAGCGCGGATGGACGATCCGCACGCGTCGCCGATGACGTGGCCATCCGGGTCATCGACGAGCGCGTCAGACTGGTGAGCCGGTTCGCTCGGACGACTGATCGCATCGCGCGGTTGTGGCAGGGAGAGCTCAGGCTCGCCGCTGTCTGGCCGCTTCCGTGACCGGATGGCGTTCACTGCTGGGGAGCCTCGCCCCGCGCAACCGCGCCTTTGTGGAGATCCCGATGTCCTGCATCCGCCTGTCCGGCGCCGCGCTGTTCGCCGCCCTGATGCCATTCGCCGTTGCTTCGGCGCAGGCACCCGTTGCAAAAGTGGTTCCGGTGGTCGACGACTACTACGGCACCGCGGTCACCGATCCGTATCGCTGGATGGAGAGCGGCGAGGACCCGGACTGGCTGCCGTGGCTCAAGGCGCAGGGCGCGCATGCGCAGGCGGTGTTCGCGGGGCTGCCGCAGCGGGCGGCGCTGCTGGCCGACGTGGCCGCGCGCTCCGGTGAGCTGACCAGCGTGGGCAGTGCCGAGCTCGCGGGAGGGCGCGTGTTCCACGAAATCCGTGCAGCGGGCGAGCAGGACACCAAGCTGATGGTGCGCGACGTCGATGGCCGCAGCCGCGTGCTGTTCGATCCGCGCACGATGCCGGGCGAGGAAGAGCAGGTGCTCGACCGCTGGATGGCCGCGCCGGACGGCCGTCACGTGCTGCTGCAGACCTCGCTGCGCGGTACCGAACATTCGACGATCCGGGTCATGGACGTCGACGCCGGTCGCCTGCTCGACGTGGCGGTGCCGCATGCGCAGGGGCTGAGCTGGACCGGCGACAGCCGCAGCTTCAGCTATCTCAAGTTCGTCGGCGCGCCCGGCACACCGGCGTATTTCGTGGGCAACGAACCGCGGTTGCATCGGCTGGACGGGAACGGACCTGACCTGGTGCTGGCACGTCGCGGCGAAGCGGGCATCGTGGCCACGCCGGAACAGTTTCTGCTGGTGGTGTTCGACCCGAGCAGCGACACCGCGCTGGCCATCGTGCGCGACGGTCGCAGCGAGGCCGCCGTGTACCGGGCCGATGCCGGGCGTGCGCTGACTGCGACCGGAGCGTGGACGCCGGTCGCCGGCTTCGACGACGTGGTGGTGGACGTCGCCCTGCACGGCGACCGGATGTACCTGCTGTCCAGACGGGACGCGTCCGGCGGCCGCGTGCTGACCACGTCGGCCGCGTCGCCCGACCTGGCCACCGCCCGTGAACGCCCACTGCCCGGTGCACCGGTGATCGAGTCGATGCTGGCGACGCCCGGCGATCTGCTGGTACGCACCCTGGAGGGCGCGGCGTCCGGCGTGTGGCGGGTGCCGGACACAGGCGCGCCGGTGCAGCTGGCGTTGCCGTTTGACGGGCAGGTGGCGTGGCTGCAGGGCGATGCGCGCGACGGCGGCGTGTTGCTGGCGATGACCGGCTGGTTCACGCCGCTGACGGTGTACGCGCTGGACGCAGGCAGCGGCCGGCTCGACGATCTGGCGCTGGTGCCACCGCCGCCCTTCGACACCGGCGTCTACACCGCCCGCAGGGGCACGGCTACCGCGCGCGACGGCGTGGACGTGCCCTATACGCTGGTGATGAAAGGCGATACCCAGCCCGACCGCACCACCCCCGTTCTGCTCGAGGCCTACGGGGCCTACGGGTATCCGGCGTCACCGCGCTTCAGTGCGCGCATGCTCGCGTTCCTCGACCGCGGCGGCGTCTACGCGGTGGCCAACGTGCGCGGCGGCGGCGAGTTCGGCCGCGATTGGCACTACGCGGGCAAGGCCGGCACCAAGGCCACGACCTGGCGCGATGCGATCGATGTGGCGGAAGCGCTGGTGGCTGCGGGCATCGGATCGGCGGACACGATGACACTGCTCGGCACGTCGGCTGGTGGCGTGATGCTGGGCGGCGCGATCAACGAGCGGCCTGACCTGTTTAGTGGCGCCATCGCCAACGTGGGTTTCATGAATCCCATCCGCTACGTGTCCGAGCAGAACTACGCCGACATCGAGGAATGGGGCGGACCGATCAGCGATGCGCAGTCGTTCCGGACCATGTACGCCCTCGACCCCTACCAGCACATCCGCGAGGGCGTCGACTATCCGGCCACGCTTGTGGTGTCGGGCCTCAACGATCCGCGTGCGGCCACGTTCCACAGCGCCAAGTACGCCGCGCGCCTCGCGGCGGCCACGACCAGCGCCGAACCGGTGTTGCTGCGAATCGATTTCGACGCCGGGCATGGCATGGGCTCGAGCCGGAGCCAGCTCGACGAGGTCTGGACCGACATCTATGCCTTCGCGCTTTGGCAGGGCGGCCATCCGGAGTTCCAGCCGCCGGCGCAGTGATCGGCCGTGCGAGGTGCGGGCTCTGCCTCGCCCCAGGAAACTGCGAGTCGGAAGCCGCTTCGTGCTGGGACCCCGCACCACGCACGTGGGGCCGGGGCGGCGGGGTGGATCAACTTCCAGACATCCCGGAATGGACCAGATCGAATGGTCGCGAGTGCGCCGCGGCGGCGGTCCACCCCGTGCACATTTCACGGGAGGCTACTTCTCATACACCGTTTCAAGCAGCGCGCTCTCGAACATGGACTTGGGGAGATCACCGGCTCCTGCGGTGACGGCTGGCCCTCCCAGCGGGCACGGATCGTGGCCTGCACGGCAGGGTGGGACAGGTCGAATTCGCTAACGGTCTGCAGCTTGCCGATCTCGATGCCGAGCGCCCGGTTGTAGATTTTCCAGACCAGCTCGGAGCAGTAGACGTACGCGTCGGACCATTCGAAGCGCAGGTCGTAGGGCCGCCCCTCGAACGCCCGGCCTTCCTCCAGCATGCGGTCGAGCGTCGCCGGCGAGAGCAGTCGATCCGCATCCACGAGACGCTTCACGACGAACCGGCCGCCGTCCCCCCGGCGGGTCCAGTCGGCCAGTGGCGTGAACTTCACCGGCTGCACCGCTTCGTACACCATCGGCGCGCCGTCCAGCAGGAAGACGATCCCCATGTGGCTGTAGGGCGAGTTCGTGGCCTTCTGGATCGCCAGACTCTGCGCAGATCGGGAGGTATGGAAGATGACATCACCCGCCCGCGGGTCGTACTCGGCGTGGGCGGCAGCGCATGCCAGCAGCGCGGGCAATGCGAGGACAAGGAAGCGTCGCATGGTCTTCTCCATTGCGCGGACAGTCGCCTGTCGGGTTACGTGCTGGACCGGCAGTCGCTGCCACGTGGTCCGAGGCGTGATTTTACGGCGCCATGCCGGGCGGCACTTGTAACAGTGGGCACCGACATCGTGTCTCGCGGTCGCGCGTCTTGCTGCATACCTCCACGCGATGCTCGGACAGTGGTGCGATGATCCGGTGGCAGACACGCCGTCACCGCTTCTCAGGGCACCGCAATGGCCGAACGCATCCTGGTTTTCTACGGCTCCTATCGCGCCGACCGCATGGGCATCCGCCTGGCGGACTACTGCGTGCGCGCGCTGCAGGCGCGCGGTATCGACGCGGCACTGATCGACGCCAGGGCGGTGGATCTGCCGATGCTCGACCGCATGTACAAGGAGTACCCGGAAGGCCAGGCGCCCGAGGCGATGGCCGCATTGGCCGACAAGATCCGCGGTGCCGATGGCTTCGTGTTCGTCACCGGCGAATACAACTGGGGCGTGCAGCCTGGGCTGAAGAATCTCACCGACCACTTCCTGGAGGAGTGGTTCTGGCGTCCGGCAGGCGTCGTCAGCTATTCGGCCGGGCGTCTGGCCGGTGCGCGCGCGGGTGTCGCCTGGCACGGCACGTTGTCGGAGATGGGCATGGTGGTGATCTCCAGCACCGTCAACGTCGGGCCGATCGCCGACACGCTGGATGCGCAGGGACATCCAACGGGCAAAGCCGGCGAGTCGCTGGAGAAAAGCTTCGCCCGCTTTGCCGATGACCTGACCTGGTGGACCGAGGCCGCGCGGCTGCAGAAGACGCGCCGCGCGCCACCGTACTGAGGCGGAACGTCATGCCGGATGCACATGTCCGGCGCGATCGCCGCCAGAGGGCAGTGCGCGTGCGGCCGGAGGTTCCGCCCGCCGCGACACCGCAGGCTGCCGGCAACGCCATGGTGCGCCCCGGCGCCCTGGCAGTTCGCGCAGAATGGCGGCCCACTCGTGCCTGGCAATGCACCTGCGCACGTCGCGGCATCGGTCGCGCATCTGTACGCACATAGGAATCGCATCATGTCCATCCGGACGACCCGCATCGCCGTTTCGCGCACGTATCGAGGGTCTGCGCTTGCTGCGACAGCGGCGGCCGTTGCTACGGCCGTCCAGGTGATGTGGTCGTCTCCCGTCGCGCTGTCAGCCGCCGAGTGGCGCACCTCGCCGCTGGCCTATGTGTCGCTGCTGAGCCTGATCGCGTGGGTGTCGACGCTCGCCCTGCTGGCGTTGCTCCCGCGTCGCCTGGGCCCGGGGGTACAGGCCGGGTGGGTGGCGCTGACCATGGCCGGCTACTGGCTGTTGCTGAATTACGTCGATTTTGTCTTGCGCGTGGCGGCGTGGAGCACATTCGAGAGGTCTTCGATCCTGCTGCATGTACTGCGGGCCTCCGCGTTGCCGGTCGCGGTATGCGCGGCCGCGCTCGTCGCGCTGCTGCCGCGCCTGCTGACTCGAAGCAGGCGATAGCGGCCGCCGTCGTCACCAAGGATCGATGGGATATCAGGCGCCCGTACGCGGGCGCTTCAGCGCGCTTTGGTACGCGCGCTCAAGCCGGAAGGCAGGGTGCCGATACTGGTTGGACTGTTCCGCTTTCTGGATTCACCGCTCATGTATCTGATCATCGGCGCTTTTGTGGTCATCGCCAGCATGGTCGGCGGCTTCACGATGGTGGGCGGCAACCTGATGACGCTGTGGCACGTCAACGAGATCGTCGTGATCTGCGGCTGCGCGCTGGGTGCCTATGTGATCGCCACGCCGCCCAAAGTGATGAAGGGCGCGATGCAGACCATGCTCGCGCTGTTCAAGGGCCCCAAGTACAAGCGCGCCGATTATGTCGACCTGCTGAAGCTGATCTACGAAATGCTGATGAAGATGCGCCGCGACGGCACGATGTCGATCGAGGAGCACATCGAAAATCCCGAGAACAGCACGATCTTCCAGAAGTACCCGAAGATCGCCGCCGACCATCACGTGCTGACCTTCATTACCGACTGCATGCGCCTGATGGTGGGCGGCAGCATGAGCCCGCACGAGCTGGAATCGCTGCTCGAGTACGAGCTTGAAACGCACCACCAGGAGGCGCTGGAACCCGCGCATTCTGTGCAGAAAGTTGCCGATGCACTGCCGGGCTTCGGCATCGTCGCGGCCGTGCTTGGCATCATTCTGACGATGTCCATCGTCGGCAGCGCGCCGCCGGCGGAGATCGGCGCGAAGGTCGCGTCCGCACTGGTGGGCACCTTCCTCGGTATTTTCCTGGCCTACGGCTTCGTCGGGCCCATGGCCAGTGCGATGGAGAACCGCGCCCATGAGGAGGGCAAGGCGTTCGAGGTGGTCAAGATGGCGCTGGTGGCCTCGCTGCGCGGCTATCCACCGTCGGTGGCGATCGAGTTCGCGCGCAAGCTGCTGTTCTCCGATGTACGCCCGAGCTTCCAGGACCTGGAAGCCGACCTCAAGACCGCCAAGGGCTGACGGGCCGCACCATGAGCGAGACCCTGCAACCGATCATCATCGTGCGCAAGAAGAGGCGCGCCTCTGGTGGGCATCATGGTGGCGCCTGGAAAGTGGCGTATGCCGACTTCGTCACCGCGATGATGGCGTTCTTCATGGTGATGTGGCTGGTGGCGACGATGCCGCAGGAACAGCTGGGCGGCGTCTCCGAATACTTCAAGAATCCGAGCGCGGTCGCGGGCCGATCCGCGGTGATGACGCCCGGCGCCAATGGCCCCGGCGGCGCGGGCAATGTGCCGATCAAGATGTTCGACCACTTGCGCAATCCGCCCGGCGCCGGACCCGATACCAAGGTGGGCGAGCGCAGCGATGCAGCCGAGCGCGCGCGTGATGCGGCGGACCAGGAGCGGTTGGAGGCACTGCAGCGCGCGCTGGAGAAGGCCGTGGCCAGCAGCCAGGCGCTCGCCCCGTTCAAGGACCAGCTGCTGATCGACATCACGCCCGAAGGCCTGCGGATCCAGATTGTGGACACGCTCAACCGGCCGATGTTCGACCTGGGCTCGCAGAATCTGAAGGACTACACCACCCGCATCCTGATCGAGCTGGCGACCTACCTCAACCAGGTCGAAAACCGCGTGGCGATTTCCGGACATACGGACAACACGCCGTACTCAGGCGCGAGCGACATCAGCAACTGGGAACTGTCCTCCCAGCGCGCCAATGCAGCGCGCCGTGCATTGGTGGCAGGTGGGCTCGAAGAGGCCAAGCTGTCGCGCGTGGTGGGCCTGGCATCCTCCGTCCCGTTCGACAAGACCGATGAAGCCAACCCCATCAACCGCCGCATCAGCATCGTGGTGTTGAACAACGCCGCCGAGCGCAGCGCGGCGCGCAGTGACGACGCGCTGACACCGGTGGCGGATGCCCCGGCGGACGAGCCCTGAGGCCATCACAGCACCTGTCGGCACATGGCGGCGACGCGATGCGATGATCGCCGTCGCGCGCCTGCCGACAGGCACGCGCCGATCGGATCGAAGATGCGCGCGCGGATCCGGTGAAACGGCGATGGCGCGCGGGAGCAGAATCCGGCGCGCGACGCCCACCGCCGGAATGAGGGGCAGGGCGTTGTCACGCGTCGCGGCACGCTGCGGATCGGGACGTCGAGTCCGCAGCGCGCCGCGGGATGCGCGGCTTACTTCCGGATGTCGAGCAACTCCACCTCGAAGACCAGAGAGGCGCCCGGCGGAATCGCATTGCCGGCGCCGTTGGTGCCGTAGCCGAGCCATGCGGGGATGTGCAGTTCCCGCGTGCCACCCGGACGCATGCCGGCCACGCCCTCGTCCCAGCCGCGGATGACACGGCCAGCGCCCAGCTCGAATACGAACGGCTGCCCGCGATCGCGGGAGCTGTCGAACTTCTCGCCACGTTTGTCCGGCGCGTTCTGGTCGTAGAGCCAGCCGGTGTAGTGCACGCTGACCTCGTCACCCGCGCTTGCCGGCGTGCCCGCTCCTGTGGATACGTCGACGCGCTCCAGTTGCGCCACGTCGCCGCCGGTATAGGGCGGTGGACTGCCGCATGCGGCAAGCAGCAGAACGGACAATAGGACAATTTTGCGCAATGGGCGGTGCGTCATGGGCGGGAGCACTTTGGACGGAGCAGACAGGATAGCCCCGGGCAGACACGCTGCTAGGATCAGGCGCTCACCTATTCGACGGAGGCGCCATGGATCCCAACCGCTGGTCGAACGGCATCTCCCGCCGCCGGGTCCTGCAGTCTCTGGCGCTGGTCGGTGCCGCAGTTGCGCTGCCAAAAGCCTTCGCTGCAACGCCGCCTGCACGCCGCCTCGGCGTCGCGCTCGTCGGGTTGGGCGGCTACAGCCGCGATCTGCTCGCGCCCGCGCTGCAGCTCACCCGACACTGCCGGCTTGCCGGGCTGGTCACCGGCTCGCCGGAGAAGGTCCCGGCGTGGCAGGAGAAGTACGGCATCCGTGATGCCAACGTCTACAGCTACGACGACTTCCACCGGATCGCGGACAACCCGGAGATCGACGTCGTTTACGTCGTCACGCCAAACCATCTGCACATGCCGCAGACCCTGATCGCCGCCAATGCAGGCAAGCACGTCTGGTGCGAGAAGCCGATGGCGATGGACGCGCGCGAAGGCGGGGCGATGATCAAGGCCTGCCGCGACAACCGGGTGCAACTCGCCATCGGTTACCGAATACAGCACGAACCCAACACACGACGCTTCATCGACATGGCAGCGGAGCGGCCCTTCGGGCGCATCGTGCAGCTGCGCGCCGATGCCGGCTGGTTCGGCTGGCGACAGGGCGCCGACGATGCCTGGCGGCTCGACCCCGCACGCGGTGGCGGTGCGATGTACGACATGGGCGTCTACTGCGTGAACGCCGCGCGCTACAGCACCGGCCTCGAACCTGTGGCGGTGCGGGCCTGGGACGAGACCGCGCGCCGCGAGATCTTCCGCGGCGTCGATGAAACCACGCGCTTCACGCTCGAATTTCCCGGCGATATCGTCGCCGAGTGCGTAACCAGCTTCGGTCGCAATCTCAACACGCTGCACATCGACTGCGAGCGCGGCTGGTACGAGCTGTCGCCGTTCCAGTCCTACGATGGCAACGTCGGACGCGCCAGCGACGGCACCCGCTTTAGCGCGCAGCTCGGCGAGAAACCGCGCATGCAGGCCGAGCAGATGGACCAGGACGCGCTCGCCATCCTTGAAGGCCGACCGCCGCGCGCACCGGGTGAGGAAGGCCTGCGTGACATGCACGTGCTCGATGCGGTCTTCGCGTCGGTGCGCAGCGGCAACCAACCCGTGCGGATTGCCGGATAGGACGCCAGCGGCGCCGGGTTCACATGCCTGGCGTCGAGGGGTGGCGCGCCCGTTATGGCTGCAAACCGCTGATATAGAGAACGCGGCAGCATCTGTCGAAGGTGCCAGTCCAGCGCGGCATACCCGGAGCAGGGCGACTCCCGGCGTCAGCGGCAGTGCCTGTTCGAAGCGCGATCCGAAGACCTTCAACGCAATGCCGGGCGACGCAAGGCCGCACGCGTTTGAAACAAGCGGCGTTTTTTTCACGCGCGTGCGCGGACGCGGATGATCACGCCCGGTCTTGCTGCGGTGCACAGATTGTCCGCATTCGGAAAACGCGCGCGTGTGGCCCGACTGCGGCGTCTGAAATTGCTGCGGAAACGTGAATTGGGTATCCGAGCGCAGCTGCAGCACGCGCGATGTGTGGCGGGCCAATTTCAGGCACCTGCTTTTGCTGCGCTGCATGGTGACAAACCCCTGACAGCGCTATACACCTGCAGCCGTGGGGTGTTAGCGCTATCACGGAGTGGCAGCAGATGGGGGCGAGCAGACGGTTCGAGACGTGACACGGCATGGGTCATATGCCGGGACGCGATGCGATACGGACCCATTGCTTGATGCGGCCGACGCCAGTGCGCGGGGGAAGGGACGAGGGCGTGACGCATCCCTCCCGTTGCGGACGACGATCCAGTGAGTTCAAGAGAAACACTCTGAGGACATGTGCCTGGCGTGCACCGCGTGGATACGCGGAACGATGCCCGGGCGCTGGTGAGTGAGGTGAGTGCCGTGGGCAACCTGCCGGCGGTCGTTCGAATCTCGGTGCTGAGGACGGGCCAATGAACCAGAAGTTCAAGCGTTTCAAGTCGACCGCAATGTTCACCTTCGTGGGCGGCGTGCTGATCATCAACCCCGCCTTCGCGCAGGAGGCGCAGCAAACGCCGGTCGGCCAGAGCGCGCCCGCCGACCGGACCAGCGGCCAGGACGATGCCACGGAGCTCGATGCGGTCGTCGTCACCGGGCTGCGCAGCAGCCTCAATCAGGCGATGGAAACCAAGCGCGAGGCGGCCGGCGTGGTCGACGCGATCAGCGCGGAGGACATCGGCAAGTTCCCCGATACCAACCTCGCCGAATCGCTGCAGCGCATCACCGGTATCTCGATCGAGCGCCGCGACGGCGAAGGCGCCCAGGTCACGGCGCGCGGCTTCGGCCCGCAGTTCAATATGGTGACGCTCAATGGCCGCCAGGTGCCGGGCGCGGATGCGTTCGGCGCCGCCGGGCAGGTGGCGATCGGTGGTGTCGACGGTGGTACGCGCGCCTTCAACTTCGCGCAGCTGGCGGCCGAGGCGATCAGCGGCATCGAGGTCTACAAGACCAGCCAGGCGCACGTGCCCAGTGGCGGTATCGGCGCGACGATCAATATCCTCACCGACCGCCCGTTCAATCACACGGGCGTGGTCGCCAGTGCCGGCGCCAAGGTCGTGTCCGATCGCAGCCAGGTCTTCGACAACGACCTGACGCCTGAGCTATCCGGCATTTTCAGTTACACCAATCCCGACAAGACCTTCGGTGTCGGCCTGAGCACGAGCTACCAGAAGCGCAAGGGCGGTTCGGTGCAGGCCACCGAAAACTACTGGAACGTCCAGCCATGGACGGGCACGATGCCTGGCGACCCGGACGTCATCAACGCGCCTGGCGTCGGCGAGCTCTACGCGCGTCCCAACGATCTGCGCTATGCGTTCTCCGAGTTCGAGCGTGAACGCCTCAATGGCCAGGCGGTCGTGCAGTTCGCGCCGACCGACAGCGTCACCCTGACGCTGGACTACACCTATTCCACCAACGAGATCACCGAGAACCGCGGCGAGCAGGCGATGTGGCTGCAGAACAGCGCCTACACCGACATCGAGTTCGACACCTCGGGCGCGGTGGCGACGCCGATCTACATCCGCGAGATCGCCGGCACCAAGGATTTCGGTCTCGAGCAGCAGCGCAGCATGCAGGAGTACAAGCTCGGCTCGCTGGGGTTCAACGCCGTGTGGGACGTCAACAGCGATCTGCGTTTCAGCTTCGACGCGCACAACTCGAAGACCGAGAGCAGGCCCAACGACCCGCAGACGGGTGGCGGCTCGACCTTCATGAGCATCGCCGGCACCAACAACTGCACCACCGGCCCCCATTGCGGCGGCTCGTGGGTGCAGGAACTGGTCTTCAACAATGGCCTGCCGATCGGCACGCAGACCTGGTATCCGACGACCGCGGATGCGATCGCCGGCACCAACGGTGTCGTCAATCCCGGCTTCGTCGAAGGCGAGATCGGCTCCCAGGTCTTCCGTGTCAACGCGCAGACCCAGGTCAGCGAGATCAAGCAGGCGCGGATCGACGGTGAGTGGAGCTTCGACGAAGGCCGCTTCCAGTTCGGCGTGGACACCAACAAGGCCACGACGCATCGCCTGCAGGCCGCAGAGGCCTACTCGACGCTCGGCGACTGGGGCGTGGCCAACGTCGACGCCGACGTGGCCGGGGGCCTGATGGATCTGCTGCAGCCGGTCAACCTGGTCGGGCTGTTCGACGACTACAACATCAACAGCTGGACGGCCTGGCGCGGCGATACCGGCGCGTTGGCGCAGTGGGCGGCGGCGCAGTACGGCATCGGCCTGGGCGTCAGCCCGCAGAACGCGGCCGACAACCGGATCGAAGAGAAAACCAATGCCGCGTACATGCAGCTCAGTCTGGAAGGTGAGCTGGGCGGCATGCGCACCAATACCCGCATCGGCGTGCGTTATGAAACGACCGACATCATCTCGACCTCGGTCATCGCGATTCCCGAGGCGATCGAATGGCAGGCCAACAATGATTTCCGGATCGTGCTGTCCGACGAACTGGAGCCTTTCAGCGAGAGCGCCAGCTACAGCTACATCCTGCCCAATCTCGATTTCAGCATCGACTTCACCGACCAGCTGAAGGGACGTGCGTCGTTCGGGCGCAGCATCGCCCGTGCGCCTTACGGCAATCTCTACGCAGGGCCGGGCGCGCAGCAACCCTTCGGCTCGGTGCTGCTGGATCCCTCGACGCGTGCCAGCGGCAACTCGCAGAACCCCAGCCTGAAACCACTCGAGTCCGACAACCTCGACTTCGCAGTCGAGTGGTATTTCGCCGAAGCCAGCTACCTGTCGCTGACCTACTGGAACAAGTCGGTCAGCAATTTCATCGGCAACACGATCACCCAGGAACCGTTGTACGGACTCACAGATCCGACCTCCGGCCCCGATGCCCAGGCCGCGTTGGCCTTCCTGCAGAGCGCGGCTTGCGTGGCGCAGGTGGGTGCGGCCAATGCGGCGGCGTGTTCGGGCAACGACACGGCGTTATTCACCGCTCTCGCACTGCTGCGCAATGATCCGGCGGGACTGGCGGCCTACAACGGAACCGACGCGCAGGTGCTCGCCACCGAGGCTGCCTATGATCTTTACGGCACGGCGGCCGATCCGCTGTACCAGTTCAACGTCAACCGGCCGGTCAACCAGAACCAGTCCAAGCTGCACGGCTGGGAGATGGGCGGCCAGTACTTCTTCGGCGAGAGCGGGTTCGGCATCTACGCGAACTACACGATCGTGCAGGGCGACGTGGGCTACGACAACAGCGGCGATCCGTCGATCGACCAGTTCGCGCTGACGGGACTGAGCGACACCGCGAATGCCATGCTGATGTACGAGAAATACGGATTCTCGGTACGCCTGGCCTGGAACTGGCGCGACGAGTATCTGATCCTCGCCAACCAGGGCGCCAGCCGGAATCCCTACTACGTCGAAGCCTACGACCAGTGGGACCTCAGCGTGAACTACGCCCTCAACGACCACTGGTCGTTCGGCTTCGAGGCGATCAACCTGACCGGTGAGGACGTGCGCTGGCATGCGCGCACCGACCAGCAGATCATGAAGCTGGCTGATCAGAGCCCGCGTTACACGCTGGGCGTGCGCTACAAGTTCTAATCGCGACGACGCCTCCCCCAGGGACGTTGCCCGACGGGGCCGCTGCAGGCGCAGCGGTCCCGTTCGATGTGGCGCTACACGAACAATCAAACCGATGATCCGGCTGGATGTGGCCGGTAGTATCTGGCCAGCGCTCGCCTGCACCTGCGGCGACGCTGCAGCCTGGAGAGGTGATGGCCCGCTACGAACTGCTCAACAACGTGGCGCACAAGGATCTGCGCGTCGCCACTGGTTTTGGCCCCCGCTTCGGCGACGACGTGGGCATGGTGCCGGCCTTTCCCAGTGAATATGCCGAGCTGCAGCGCGAGTATCCGATTTTCTTCCGCAAGGACGGCGACGGCCGCTGGAGTTCGGTGGCACTGCTTGGCTTCGAACAGCGCGAGAACCTCTACCTGCAGGACGGCCGCTGGAATGCCAGTTATCTGCCGGGTGCCGCGGCGAAGGGGCCGTTCCTGATCGGGTTCCAGGAACAGCGCATCGACGGCGAACTGCGGCAGGAGCCGGTGATCCATGTCGATCTCGAGCATCCGCGTGTCAACGACGTCGAGGGCGAGCCGGTGTTCCTGCCGCAGGGCGGCAACAGCCCCTATCTCGATCACATCGCCGGCATCCTGCGGGGCATCCGCGACGGCACGACGTTCGGCGCGGCGATGTTCGCGGCCTTCGATGCGCTGGGCCTGATCCAGCCGGTGCAGCTGGCGGTGGCGCTGGACGAGCGCCATCGGGTCGATGTCAGCGGCCTGCACAGCATCGACCGCGATGCATTGGCGGCGTTGGACGGTCCGGCGCTGGAACGCTTGAACCGCGCCGGTTATCTGGAAGGCGCTTATCTGGTGCTGGCGTCGCTGCACAACGTGAAGCGGTTGATGGCGGAGAAGCAGCGCCGCCTGCGTGCGCAGGACGCGACGTTGTCCGACGGTCGGAGCTGATCGCGTGGAAGGAATGCGCAGTATCGATGTCCGCAATGCGGCCGACGTGCCGCTCGACGCACTGCTGGCCGACGGCATGCCTGCGCTGCTCAAGGGCGTCGCGTCCGGCTGGGGACTGGTGCATGCGGGGCGCGCGTCGACCGCGGATGCCATGGCGTATCTGCGTGGGTTCGATGCGGGCCGTCCGGTGCCGTATTCGTATGGCGCGCCTTCGATCCGCGGGCGGCCTTTCTACAACGACGACTTCACCGCGTTGAACGTCGAAGTCCGGCGCGGTGGTCTGGGAGAGGTGCTCGACGCGATCGCGCAGCATCTCGACGACGCGTCGCCGCCGACGTATTACCTCGCGTCGTTGCCGGTCGCGGGCGCACTGCCGGGTTTCGTCGCCGACAACGATCTGGGGTTGGCCGCGCGCGGTATCGAGGCGCCGCCGAGTATCTGGATCGGCAACCGGGTGGTCGCGTCGTGCCATTTCGATGCGCCCGAAAACTTGGCCGTCTGCGCCGTGGGCAAGCGTAAATTCACGTTGTTTCCGCCGGAGCAGATCGACAACCTCTATCCCGGCCCGCTGGACCCGACCCCGGGCGGGCAGGTCGTCAGCCTGGTCGATTTCGCCGCGCCGGATTTCGCGCGCTATCCGCGCTTCCGCGACGCGCTGGCGACGGCGCAGACCGCGACGCTGGAACCGGGGGATGCGATCTTCATTCCCAGCATGTGGTGGCACCACGTGCGCAGCGTCGAACCTTTCAATGTGCTGGTCAATTACTGGTGGCGCCGCTCGCCGGCATTCCTGTCGTCACCACTGCCTGCGCTGTACCACGCGCTGTGGACGGTGCGGGACCTGCCCGAGCGCGAGAAGCAGGCGTGGGCCAAAGTGTTCGAGTACTACGTGTTCGGGCCGAAGACACGCGCCGGTGCGCATCTGCCGGAAGCGGCGCGTGACGTGCTCGGTCCCATCGACGACACATTGGCGCGACGCATCCGCGCCATGCTCATCGGCCGCTTGAACCGCTGAGCGCCCAGGAGAAAGACGACATGGAACACGCAGACCAGGCGGCGGGCCGGATTCGCAAGGTGGTGATCGCCGGCGGCGGCACGGCGGGCTGGTTGGCCGCATGCGCGCTTGCGCACCAGTTCCGCGAGCGGCTGGACATCACCCTGGTGGAATCGGAGCAGATCGGCACCGTCGGTGTCGGCGAATCCACGGTCCCGCCGATCCGCACCTTCCACCGCTTCCTGCAGATCGACGAGCAGGAATTCCTGCGCGCTGTCGCCGGCACGTTCAAGCTGTCGATCTCGTTCGAGAACTGGCTCCGGCCTGGCGACCGCTACATCCATCCCTTCGGCATCACCGGGCAGGGCACCTGGGCGGCCGCGTTCCATCATTTCTGGCTCGACAGCCAGCGCCGTGGCATGACGTCGGCACTTGGCGATTTCTGCCTGGAAACCTTGGCATCCCGCGAGGACCGGTTCGCGCTCGGCACCGATCCGCAGGTCAATTACGCCTACCACCTCGACGCCGGCCTGTATGCGAAGTTCCTGCGCCGGATCGCCGAGCGGCACGGGCTCAAGCGTGTCGAAGGCAAGATCCGCGAGGTCAGCCGGCATGCGCACAGCGGCGATGTCGACGCACTGGTGCTGGAAGACGGGCAGCGGCTGGAGGGCGACCTGTTCATCGATTGCACCGGCTTTCGCGGCCTGCTGATCGAGCAGACGCTGCAGACCGGCTACGAGGACTGGAGCGATTGGCTGCCGAGCGATCGCGCGGTCGCCGTGCAGACAGAATCGGATGGCGCGCCGGTGCCGTACACGCGCGCGATCGCGCACGAGGCGGGCTGGCGCTGGCACATCCCGCTGCAGCATCGGGTAGGCAACGGCCTGGTGTTTTCGAGTCGCTACATGTCCGACGACGAGGCGCATGCGAAGTTGCTGCGCGATGTCGGCGCGCGGCCCTTGAAGGACCCATGGCTGGTGCCGTTCCGCACCGGGCGCCGGCGCAAGGCGTGGAACCGCAACGTGGTGTCGCTGGGTCTGGCGAGCGGCTTCATCGAGCCGCTGGAATCGACCAGCCTGCATCTGACCATCAGCGCCGTGGTGCGCCTGATCCAGTTGTTTCCGTTCGACGGCATCTCGCCTGCGCTGGTGGATCGCTTCAACGACGTCAGCCGCGAAGAGATGGAGCATGTGCGGGATTTCATCGTCCTGCACTATCACGCGACGCGGCGCGACGAGCCGATGTGGGTGGCATGTCGCGAGATGGCGCTGCCGCCCTCGCTGCAGATCCGCCTGCGCGCGTGGCGCGAGCGCGCGCATGCCTGGCAGAACGCCGACGAACTGTTCCGGGTCGACTCGTGGACGCACGTACTGCTGGGACAGGGCATCGCCCCGGGCCCGCCGCATCCGCTGGCGCAGGCCTTGGCCGACGAGGATCTGCGCCGGCTGCTGTACGGCATCCGCGAACCGATCGGACGCGCGGTCGCGCAGATGCCGTCGCAGCAGGCCTTCATCGCGCGCTATTGCCAGGCCGGGCCCGAGGTCTGGGGTGCGCGGGCGTCGACGCCGTAACCGACGCCGCGACCGGCCGCCCGCATGCTGCTGACACCCCATCCGGAATTTCGCGTCACCCGGCGCACGATCGGCGCCGAGGGCGCGCCGCTGCTGATCGTGGACCAGCTGGTGTCCGATCCCGATCGCTTGGTGCGCAAGGCGGCGAGCAGTCATTTCGCGATGCCGTCTTCGATGTTCCCGGGTTTGCGGGCGCCTGCGCCGGCGTCGTACCGCCTGTTCCTGGAGGCCGCGCTCAATCCGCTGCTCGAAGCCAGCTTCGGCATCGCGCCCGGGCGGTTCGCGTTTCCGATGTGCCACTACTCGCTGGTGACGACGCCGCCTGCAAAGCTCGCGTTTCTGCAGCGGGTGCCGCATATCGACTCGGCGCACCGGGACGGGCTCGCGACCGTGCACTACCTGTTCCGCGGCGACTGGGGTGGCACCGCGTTCTACCGGCATCGCCGCAGCGGGTTCGAGACCATCGACGAGAGCCGTCACGCAGCGTACTTCGCCTGCCTGGCGGAAGAGCAGCGCCGCGAAGACGATACCGCCGCCGGCGCCGGCTACATCGGTGACGACACCGCGCTGTTCCAGCGCATCGCCGATGTCGGCGCGGTCTTCAATCGCCTGATCGTCTACCGCCGCAATTCACTGCATTCGGGATGCATCGACAATGCACGCGTACCGCCGCCGGATGTGGTCCACGGCCGACTGTCGATCAATACGTTTATTGATATCGCGCGTTGAATCCGATTCGGAGTTCCAGTGCGTCGTCACTGGATCACTTCGCCTGCCGGGCTTGCGAGCCGCGAACCAGACGCCGTGTGGTTTCTTTTCTGCAAGCCGGATGCAAAGAAGCCCCGCACATGCGGGGCCTCCGTGACTGCAGATGCGATGCGGGTGCAGCGATGCGAACCATCGCCTGACAGCGCGCCAGCGCGACGATCAGACGCGCATGCCTCAATACCCGCGTTGCTTCTCGATACGCGCGTCCAGCATCACCTTGAGCTTGTCGCATGCACCGCGGATCGCTTTTTCCGTGTCCTCGGCATCGTGGCTCGCGCCGACCGGATCGTCGTTCTCCAGCCGCGCTTCCAGTGCGCAGCGCCGATCGTTCGGGCCACCCTTGACGGAATTGTGGTCGGAGAGGAACACCTCGATCCGGCTCAGTCGTGACGAGAACCGGCCCAGGTACTGCTCGATCATCGCGTTCACCCGCGCCTCGAGGGCTTCGGTGCCGTCGACGTGGTTGTCGGTGTTCAACTGGATCTTCAAAGCAAAACTCCTGCATTGCGAAACATGTGCGTGGTACCAGCCTAACGGCGTACACCCCGGTGGCTGCGTGAAGCGCCCGGGTTCCGTACGACAGACCCTGCGTTGCATGCGCACGCTGGACGATCGCTGGAAGATGGGTAGGCGCAGCGCATGCACGAACGTGTTCCGGAGAATCGCCAGTGGACCGCACACAGCGCGCCAGGCGCGCGGATCACGGGGCGAGCGGGATGCCTCGTGTGGCGCGTGTCGAGGCGGTCCACATCGATCTGCGCAGTCGTCGAAGCGCCTGGCCGGGACCGAGCCGGATGCTGTAGACGCCGCAGAACAGAGTGCGGACCGGGTAGTCTGAGTCCGCCGTATCAGCGCGGCCCCCGGGGGATGCGGAACGTGGACTGGCTGGGCTTTGCGCTTGCCGTGTTGCTGGTGGAAATTACGCCCGGGCCCAACATGGCCTGGCTGGTTTCGCTGACGCTGGCCGACGGACGGCGCGCGGGACTGCTGGCGACGGCCGGCGTGGCCATCGGCTTGGCGCTCAACGCTGCGCTGTCCAGCCTGGGGCTCAGCGCACTGCTGGTGAATTTCCCCGCGATCGGCACCTGGGTTGGCGTCGGCGCAGGTCTGATGATGCTCTGGCTGGCCTGGCGCGGCTGGCAGGCGACGACCGATTCGTCCTCTGCCGTCGTGGCGGGACGCGCAACGCATCGCGTCCTGTGGGCGGGTGTGGTGATCAATCTGCTCAACGTCAAGGCTGCGTTGTTCTTTCTTACTGTCGTGCCGCGTTTCCTGTCCGGGCCGGACCCGCCATTGCGCGAGATCCTGCTGCTGGGCCTGATCAGCGTGGGCGTGGCGACGCTGGTGCACCTGTCGCTGGTGCTCGGCGCCGGACGCCTGCGGGACGTGCTCACCCGACCGGATCGAGTGGGCCCGGTGAGGCGCGTGCTGGCGCTGGGCATGGTCGTTGTTGCCTGCTGGTTCTTCTATTCGGCGCTCGGATGATCCGAACCCGATCAATGGACGCGCTGCGCGGTTGTGCGCGCCGTGGTCATTGAATCTGTGCGCCGCCCGGCCGCGACGGGGCAGTCAGCCTGACCCACAACGCAGTACACCTGCGGGACGCGAGCACCTCGTGCAGCGAAATCCCGGTCTGCCACATCGCCCCGGTCCCGCCGCAAGTCCCTGCGACTTCCGGCATGCGCGCCCGGGGCGATGCCATCGGTAGTTTGAAGGCCGGTCCTTCGAATGGAGTTCCCCATGTGCCGCAAGCCGCTCTACGCCGCGCTTCTATGCTGCGCCGCCGCTTTCGTCAGTGATGCCGGCGCTGTTGAACCTGCGTCCGCGCGGGCGCAGGTGATGCTGATCGGCGTCTTTCACTTCGCGAATCCCGGGCTGGACGTGGTGAAGTCGGACGTCATCGACGTCACGACCGACGAGAACCAGGACTATTTGTCGGGTCTGGCGACGCGCCTGGCGGGGTTTGCCCCCACCGATGTGCTGGTGGAATGCCTGCCGCGGGCACAGGCCAAACAGGACGCCGCATACGCCGCCTGGCGCGGCGGGACCGCAGCGTTGGACGTCGACGAGACGCAGCAGATCGGATTCCGCGTGGCGCAGGCGGCTGGCCTCGCTGGCGTGACGTGCTTCGACGAAGGCGACGTGCACTGGAACGGCGGACCGTTGTTCGAGTACGTCGCTGCGCACGAGCCCGAGCGCAAGGCCGCGATGGATGCGGTCTTCGCCTCGCTGTCGGCGCGCGCGACCCGCGAGCAGACCACGCTGCCGCTGCCGGAACTGTTACGACTGAGCAACGACCCCGAGCGCGATCGCGAGAACAAGGATCTCTACATCGTGACCAATGCAGTCGATGCGGGCAGCGGGTTCGTCGGCGCCGATGCATCGGCGAGCTGGTGGCATCGCAACTTCCGCATGTACGCCAATGTGCAGAAGGCCGCCGCGCCCGGCCGTCGCGTGCTGGTGATCGCCGGCGCCGGACACACGGCGATCCTCCGCGATCTGCTCGAGATCGATGGGCAGCGCGATGCGGAAGACGTCAACGCGTACCTGTTGCCCTGAGACCGGTTTACCGTCGCTTCTTCGCAGGCGCGGGGCGCTGCCGGGATGACGGTGCAGCCGCGCGTTTCAAGGTCGCGGCGCCGGACGGCGTTGCCGCCGCGGCGGGTTCCGGCGTCCCCGCTTGCGCGCGCTCCCACACCGGCGGATCGCCCAGTCGCGCGACCAGGAAATCCACCAGTGCGCGTACGCGCGGCGGCACCATGCGGCGTTGGGGCATGACGGCGTAGATCGCGCTGGTGGGCAGGGTGTAGTCGGGCAGGACCACCACCAGCCGCCCCACGCGCAGGTCCTCGTGGACGTGCCACAGCGAATGCAGCGAAATGCCCAGGCCGGCCACGGTGGCGTCGCGCAGCGCCTCGCCCAGGTTGCTTTCGAAGCGTGCCTGCATGCGGACCGGATGGGTCACGCCATCCGCCGCGACGAGCTGCCACACGTCCTGCAGCCCGTGGGTGCCGAACAGCAGCACGCCGTCGTGTGCGGCGAGATCGGCGGGCGTCCGCGGCGTACCGCGCCTGGCGAGATAGTCAGGCGATGCGCAGAGCACGCGCAGGTTGCGCGCGATGGGACGCGCGATCAGCGACGAGTCGGCGAGTTCGCCAATGCGGATCGCCAGGTCGTAGCCGCGGCCGACGGGATCCGTCACCCGGTCGTCCAGGTCGAGGCTGACGCGCAGCTGCGGATGCTGCGCCAGGAATTCCGGCAGCAGCGGCGAGATGTACTGGCGCCCGAACGAGGCCGATGTGGTCAGCCGCAGGGTGCCGGCGACGCCGCTGCCACCGCCAGTCTCGCGCAGGTTGGCGGTGAGGCTGTCGAGTTCGTCGAGCAGGGGCCGGCCCTGTTCGGCCAGCAGCAGGCCTTCGGGCGTGGGATGCAGACGCCGCGTGGTCCGGTGCAGCAGGCGCACGCCGAGTTCTGCTTCCAGGCGCTTGAGACGCTGGCTGGCGGTGGCGACCGAGAGGTCCAGGGTGCGGGCGGCGGCGCTGATCGAGCCCAGATCGATGACCCGCAGGAACAGTGCCACGTCGCTGATGCGATCCATGGATTATCAATATTCGGTTGAGAGTGATTGCGGATCTTAACGCTGTGCCGGCAATCCTCGCGGCCGCAGACTGCGCGCCATCCCTCCACCGGCGACGTCCATGTCCTCTGCACCTTCCACATCGCCGCGCATGCCGCTCGCGCTGTACGCACTCACGGCCGGCGCGTTCGGTATCGGTACGACCGAGTTCGTGATCATGGGGCTGCTGACCCAGGTGGCAGCCGATCTGCAGGTGAGCCTCGCGGCCGCGGGCCTGCTGATTTCCGGCTACGCGCTCGGCGTGTTCGTGGGCGCGCCATTGCTGACCATCGCGACCGGCCGCTTACCGCGCAAGGCGGTGCTCGTCGGTCTGATGGTGGTGTTCACGCTGGGCAATCTGGCCTGCGCGCTGGCGCCGGACTACGGTTGGCTGATGGCGGCGCGGGTGGTGACATCGCTGGCGCACGGCACCTTCTTTGGCGTCGGCGCGGTCGTAGCGACCGGGTTGGTGCCCGAAGACCGCAAGGCCTCGGCGATCTCGGTGATGTTCACCGGGCTCACCGTGGCAACGCTGCTCGGCGTGCCGGCCGGTGCGTGGCTGGGCCTGGAATACGGCTGGCGCTCGACGTTCTGGGCGGTCACCGTGATCGGCGTGCTGGCGACGGTGATCATTGCGACCCTGGTGCCGAAGGATTCCGGAATCCGCACGCCGATTCCATTGAAGCGGGAGGTCGCGGCGGTGCTGCAGCCGCAGGTGCTGCTCGGCCTGTTGATGACTGTGCTGGGCTTCGCCGGTGTGTTCACCGTCTACACCTACATCCAGCCGATCCTGCTGCAGGTCACCGGCCTGGCGGAGACCGCGGTGTCCGGTGTTTTGCTGGTGTTCGGCGTCGGCATGATCGTCGGCAACCTGCTGGGTGGGCGCCTGGCGGATCGCCGTCCTGCTGGATCACTGGTGGTCACGCTGGGCGTGCTGGCGCTGCTGCTCGCGGCGATCGGTCTGGTGATGCGCTCGCCGGTCGCGATGGTCGCGTTCACGGGTCTGCTCGGCGTCGCGGCCTTCGCAACCGTGGCGCCGATGCAGCTGTGGGTGCTGCAGAAGGCGGGGGCGGCCGGGCGCACCCTCGCCTCGAGCCTCAACATCGGCGCGTTCAATCTCGGCAATGCGCTCGGCGCATGGCTCGGCGGCCTCGTGCTTGTGCACGCCGGTGGGCTGACGCGTGTGAGCTGGGCGGCGGCCCTCGTGACGTTGACCGGCGTCGGCGTCGCGGTGATCGCGATCCGGCTCGCGCGACCGCTGCGCGCGGCGCCACCTGGCGCAGCGTTGTGTCCGGAGGCCTGAGCGGCGTCTGCAGCGCTGCGTACGCCCGGCTCGCGAGACGCGCGGGACGAGCCTCGATCAGGCCGCGTTGCCGCGCGTCACACGGCGCTTGACGGCATACATCTCGCGGTCGGCATGGGCGAGCAGGGTCGCGGCGTCGCTGCCATCGCCGGGGAAACATGCAATGCCGATGCTCGCGTCGAGCTGGAAGGGCCGGTCCGACAGCCGGTAGACCAGGCGCAGTTGGCCGCGCAGGGTGTCGGCGACCTGTCGGGCGGCGGCTGCGTCGCGGCAGGCAGGCAGCAGGATCACGAATTCGTCGCCGCCGACCCGCGCGGCCACGTCGCCGTGCCGCAGCGACTGGGTCAGACGTGTCGCGACGTCCTGCAGGAGGCGGTCGCCCGCATCGTGCCCGCCCAGGTCGTTGGCGGTCTTGAAGCCGTCCAGATCGACGTAGAGCAGGGCGAGGCCGTCACCGGACGCGCGGGCCTGCGCGAGTGCCTGTTCCAGCGTCTGCTGCAGGCGGTAACGGTTGGGCAGTCCGGTCAGCACATCGTGGGCGGCAAGGTGTTCCAACTCGCGTTCGACCCGCCGCAACTCGGTCACCTCGCGTCCCACGCCAATACGCACGCCATGCGCCGGATGCCAGTTGGCTGACCATTGCATGTCCACCGCATGGCCCTCGCTGTGCAGGTAACGATTGCGGAAATGCCGCTGGGCCATGCCCTCCATCACCTGTGCGGCCTGCTGCCTGGTGTCGCTGCGATCGTCGGGATGGATGAAGTCGAAGGCCTGTCGGCCCAGCACATCCGCGGGCCGATAGCCGAGGATCCGCTCGAAGCCGGCGCTCACGAACAGATAGCGACCCTCCTGGTCGACCACGCAGACGGCATCGGGCAGCAGGTCGAGGATGTCGGCGGGAATCGGCAGTTTCGGAGTCATCGCGGACGGGCAGCGAGGCGGGTGAGCAACGGCTGTCAGAGTGCCAGAGTACGCGCGGCAATGGGACGCATCGCACATTTCTCGACTGCTGCTGGTCAGTCAGACGCGAGTGTGTGACGTATCGAGCACGCGGCTGGACAGCCGTCCCGGTCGTCCAGCGCGCCGCGCGTACGGGATCGGGCCGCCCGTTGGCGAAGGCGTCTTTGCACTGTGGTAGGCGTCGCAGGGCGTCGAAGATCACCTGGCGCGGAATCGCACGTTCGGGCTCGTGCGTGGCGTTCCGGCACCGGTCGATCGCGGGCCGCGTATCCTGTGCGCCGCGCGCGCTGCAGGCATGCGCGGAACAGAACCGAGGATGCGGAACATGGCCCGAATGAAGCGCGACCCGACCCGGGAGCGGAACCTGACACACGATTACGCCAAGTGGCTGCTGACCGAGAAGCGCGAGCGGAACGATGCCAACGGCAAGCTGTTCGCGCGCACGCACACCACACGCGGTCGCCGCTTCCACGGCTACAACGAGGAAGAGGTCTGCAAGATCATCGGCGTGGATTACTACGGCTGATGACCATGCGTCTGCGTGTCGGCCTGCTGGCCTGTCTGATGCTGCTGCCCGTCGCGCTCAGCGCGGCGCGCGAGCGCCACGCTGTGGCGGGTGCGTCGTGCGGCGGCTATCCGCGCCTTTCCATCGACACGATGCGTGGCATGTGCGTGGGGCTGGTGGTCGGGCCGACGACGGCAGATCCGACGCGCGCGCTCCGGCTGCCGCGCTCGCTGTTGCAGCTCGACGCCGGCACCTGGTTGGTCACCGATCTGGGCGCCTGGGACGGCACCCGCGGCGCGGTCTGGCGGTTGCGCACCGCCGAAGACGGCGCGGTCGACGTGCAGCGTGTGCTCGACGACCTGCATCTGCCGCACGCGATCGCGCGTGGCCCGGACGGACGCGTGTATGTCGGCGAGATGAGCCGCATCTTCCGCTTTGACCCCGACGCGCAAACGCCTGCTGACACGGTGGAGGCGGTGGTCGACAACCTGCCCGACAACCGCCTGCACGCGCATCGCCATCCGCTGTCGAAGTTCGTGTTTCTCCCGAGCGGCGACCTGCTGGTCAACGTCGGCGCGCCGAGCGACCAGTGCACGGGTGCAGATGCGCGCACCGAATCGGGCCTGTGCGCAGAGAGCGAAGGCGCCGAGGATGCAGCAAGCCTGCGCCGATACCGCTACGACGGCGAGGGCCGCTGGGCGGCGGACCACGACGTCTTCGCCCGCGGACTGCGCAACTCGCTGGCACTGGCGGTGCATCCATCGGGCACCGTGCTGCAGGGCGAGAACAGCTACGACTTCGATAGCCGCTGGTCGCCGTTCGAGGAACTCAACATCATCGAGGCCGGCGCTCACTACGGCTGGCCGTATTGCGCCGACGCCGCGCAGGCCACGCCGGGCTGGCGCGACAAGGCCGACTGGTGCCGCAGCGATGCACATACCGCGCCCGCGCTGTTGCTGCCGCCGCATGCCGCGCCGCTGGACATGCTGTGGTATGACGGCGCGATGTTTCCCGCGCTGCAGGGCCGCCTGCTGATGACCTGGCATGGACACCGCTCGGTCGGTGGCCGCATCGCGAGCTTCGCGGTCGACGCGCGCGGCGTGCCGCTGGCGGATCCGAATCCGCGGTTCCCGGTCTACGGCCAGGGCATGCGTGCCTATGGCGCCGGCCCCGCGGCGACGCCGGTGATGCTGACGCCTGGCTGGGGCCTGCAGCGCGGTGTGCGACCGCAAGGCTCGCCGGTCGGTCTGGCGGTCGCGGACGATGGCGCCATCTGGGCCACCGACGATCGCGCAGGTCTGGTGATTCGGTTCGCCAAGGACGACTGAGCGAGGCGGGCGACGGATGCTCGATGCGGTTCCGCGACGCCACGGGCCGGGACGCCCGCGATGCCGGCCTCGCGCTGACCTGACTGCCAGGGTTTTGTCGGAACCGGTCGCTCTGCACCGGGCGCAGCGCACGGCGCGCGTCGGCTGGCCGATGACAGCGACACGAGGCTACACGCCAGCGCGCGATTCCAGCAGGCTGCGCAGGCTCCGGATCTCGTCGCGCAGTGCGCGCACTTCGGCGTGCACATCGGCCTCGATGTGGACCTGGGTGCGGTCCAGCGCGTCCAGCGTGTCGGCATGCTCCGCTTGGGACACCGTCTGCATCGCATCGACGATCACGCCGATGAAGAGATTGAGCATGGTGAACGTGGCAAGCAGAATGAACGGAATGAAGAACGCCCAGGCATAGGGGAACTCTTCCATGACCGGTCGCGAGATGCCCATCGACCAGCTTTCCAGCGTCATGATCTGGAACAGCGAGTAGAACGAACGCCCGAGATTGCCGAACCAGTCCGGGAACGCAGCGCCGAACAGATTGGTCGCGATCACCGCGCAGACGTAGTAGATCAGCACCAGCACCATGCCGATCGACAGCAGGCCAGGCACCGCACCGAGCAGCGCACCCACCACCCGGCGCATCGACGGCACGATGGTCAGCACGCGCAGGACACGCAACACCCGCAGCGCACGCAGCACCGAGAACGGCCCGGACGCCGGCACCAGCGCAATCGTGACCACCGCGAAGTCGAACAGGCTCCAGGGGTCGCGAAAGAAGCGCGCACGGTGCACGAAGAGTCGGACCAGGATTTCCGCGACGAAGATCGACAGGATCGCGCGGTCTGCAAGGCGGATCAGATCGCCGTATGCGGCCACGATGCGGGGCGATGTTTCCATGCCGAGCAGGACGGCATTGATGACGATCAGCGTCAGGATGACCGTCTGCACCCGGGGGTGCGCAATGAAGGCGTGCAGATGAGCGCGCAGGCCTCGGTGTTCGGAAACAATGGTGTCGCGCATGGAAACTCCGGGGAGGGGGCGTCACGCGACCCGGCGTAGCCGGTCGAGCTGGGCTGCGCAAAGGGGACGCGAAACCCGGAATGCTATCTGCCGGCAGCTGTCCGCGCAGCAACTGGATGCGCCGCCTCCGCTCGCCCCGCATGGCGCCGGGACTGGCGGGTGAAGCGCTGCAGCCTGGAAGGTCGCGATCGCCCGTCGTTCGCAGACGCGCGCCTGCGGCGGATGGAGTCGCCTCTTACGCCAGGAGCGTCTCAGTCGGCGCTTTGCCACGCGATGTAACGCCTGCGCCAGCTCTTCACCAGCGCACGGGCCGGATCCGCGTAGAGCGGCGCGCCCAACGCACCTGCGCGTGTCGCCAGTGTGCGCTGCCGTGATCCGATGGCGGTCTCCAGCGCGTCGGCCGCGTCGGACGGGACATCGGCCATCGCGCGAACGTGCGCGGCCAGGACGGCGAGGTCGTGATGCTGGCCGAGCACCTCGCCGAGTCCCGCGGCGCAGACCTGCGTCGCGCGCATCGGTCCGGGCCAGATCGGCTGCAGCAGCCGCAGATGCAAACTGTGGTCCTTGTTGCGCTTGCGCCAGCCATGGAAAGCATCGTCGTCGCCGTGCTTGCACGCCGCGCGCATCGCCTTGCGGGCGCGTCGGTAACTCGACTTCAGCCCGGTCTCGAACGCGTCGAAGCCGTCTTCCGCAACTCGCCATGTGTCGATCCGCACCAACGCGTCGCGCAGCGCACCGCGCGTCGCGTGCAGCAGACCTTCGGGATCGTGGGCCGCGGCGATCGCCTGTCGCTGCCGCACGAGTGCCTGCCGCACGGTCGCCCAGTCGTTGGATCGGTTGCCGGTCGTTGCGGCGACATCGTCGAAGGTTTCAAGGCGCACGCCGGCATCGCGCTGCGGCCCGAGCGGTGACGCGATTCCGCGGAATGCGGCGTTCTCCGCGCGGTAATCATCGAAGCCGGGCCGCACCAGGCGCAGCAGGCCGCGGATCTTCTTGATGCGCTTGCGGACGTCGTGGATGGCCTCCGCGTGATCGATGGCAGTCGCGTCGATACTGCGGATCGCAGCCTGCACCTGCTCGCGCGCAATGCGACGCAATGAAGCCTGCGCTTTGGAATCCTTGCGTCTGATGCGATACGCCATGCTGTCCTCCCGCCGAGTAGGACGGAGGTCTAACACCTTCCGCGTGAGCGCACTGGAACGCGGCGATGCGCATGACCTCCGCTACGACGCACCGCCGTCCGCGTCGTCGGGTGTCGGGCTCGCCACCCGCTGCACGCGCGCACGGTAGGCGCGGACGTTGTCGCCCTGGATGCGCGTCGCCTGCGTTCCGGTGATCTTGCGGACCTTCACGTCGCTGCCGGTCACCGGCTTGGCGTCGATATCCGTCTCGCGCTCGAACGCGTGCGACTTGTCGGTGTTGCGATAGAAACGGTACAGCGCCCAGTACAGCGCAGTCGCGCCGGACGGGCCGACGAGCAGCAGCCAGAGTCCACTTTCGTCGCTCATGACATGCCCACCAGAATCATGATTGCAATGCCCTCGAGAACGGTGCCCACGGTCAGCGCGGCCAGCAGCAGTTTCCACTGCTGCACCGGCACGCTGCCCATGGTTTCGCCGGTCCGGCCGTTGACCGCGATGTAATGCAGCAGGCCGCCGTTCTTGCCTGGCTGGTGATACGAATACAGCCACACCGGCAGATACATCGAGACCCAGCGCGTGCCATGGACGTCGAGTCGTTCCTGTTCCCAGCGCACGCCGCGGTCGTAGCGGCGCGTCGAGGCTTCGACCTGCGCACGGGCGATCGACAGTAGCTGGTCTTCCAGGCGCGGCCGAAGGTGCTCCACGTTGCTGTTGCGCTTTTCGGACGTGAAACCGTGGAGATACGACGCGTTCCACTTCACCGCGTTCTTGGTGTCGAACGGCAGGATCGTGTTGATGATGTTGTTGGTGTTGACGTTGACGTCCAGGTTGCCGCGCGCGTTGGACGACTCCAGCGGCAGATCGTCGACGGTGAACTCGACATGGCGTTCGACCTGGTACACATCGGCGTCGTAATAGGTCTTCCTGTTGTTCTTGGTGCCGCGCGTGTACTGGCGCGTCTTGATCTCGCCCTTGCCGGTCACCGACGCGCTCGCGCTGCCGTCGACGATCATGTAGGGCAGGTACACGCCGACCACGTTCTCGGGCGTGAACTCGTCCTTGAACGCCTTGAGCGCGAATAGCCGTCGCTTGTCGACGAACTGGCGGATGCGCGCAACCGCGTCGTCCTTGCGGATGTGGAAGGGCAGCACCGCATCGGGCACTGCGCCGTTGGCGATCTGCTCGTTGACGCCGAACACGTGGCGGCACCAGTGGCAGCGCGCCGTCATCGTGCTTTCGGTGTTGACCGTGACGTCCGCGCCGCAGCCGGCGCAATGGAAGGTCATCAGGTTGGCGGCATCGGCCTCGATGTCACGCGCGCCGGACGCGATGACGGTGCCGCGCAGATCGGTAATGCCGTCGCCGAAGCCGAACGCTTCCTCGACGCGTTCGCCGTGCCATTCGTTGCGGCAGTACAGGCAGACCAGGATGTCGGTGCCGGCGCGCTGGCGGATATCGGTCGCGCCGCATTTCGGGCAGCGGTTGAGGCCGTTTTTCAGTGCCTCGGCAGAGGTGTCGATGGCCAGCGGGTTGGGCGCTTCGAGCTCGTCGCGAATCGGGTCGGGCAACGTGGCCGGATCGACCGGCACGGTGCCCGGCAGCGGCGGCACATCACGCGGCGAACCCGGGCCGTCGACGGGGCGAACCGGCAACGGCGGCGGCAACTTGGTGTCGGACATGGTCGTGCGGTGCGGCTTAGAGGCCGAGCGCCTTGGCCTTGGCGGCGTCGTAGTCGTCCTGGGTGATCAGGCCGAGATCAAGCATTTCCTTGGCTTTCTTGAGCTTGGCCACCGCGTCGTCCGCCGCGGGTGCGGCCGGGGTTGCCGGCTGCTGCAGGCTGCCGATGCCGCCAGCCATGCCCGAGGCCATGCCCAGCCCCACGAGACCCGCAGCGCCGCTGTGTTCGCCGGCCGACTGCATACCCTGGGCGACGCTTGCCTGCAGGTTGGAGTTGCCGCGCGAGCCGGCGAGGGCATCGGCGCGCTGCACGGTCTTGAGCAGTTCGCGCGTGTTGGCGTCGTACTCGATCGAAACGATGGCGGTCTTGACGATGGCCAGGCCACGGTCGGACTTCCACTGGTAGCCCTGTTCGACAGCCGCCGACAGGCTCTGCGCGAAGCCCAGCGAATCCTGCTGCAGCTTGGTGATGCGATTGCCCTTGCCGGGATCGTTCGTGTACAGGCTGAAGGCCGGTGCGAGCGAACCCACGACTTCGTTGAACAACTGGCTGGCCGCCGCGTTGTCGATGTCGGTGAAGTCGAACACCTGGCCCGGCGCGAGGTAGCGCGCCGGTACGAAGTTCTTCACGAACAGGATCGGGTCGACGATCTTCAGCGTGTAGGAGCCGCGCGTCAGCGCGCCGACCTGGGTGCCGAGGAAGCCGTCGTCCCAGTAGATTTCCGACTGCGTGCCGAAGCGGTTGTCCGGCAATTCCTTGAGCGAGACGAAGAACGCCGCCTGCTGGCCGCCCGGCTGGCCGCCGAACTTGAAACGTTCCCAGCTCTGCCTGATCAACGGGCTGACGATACCGTCGCCGGCAAAGATCGACTGCGAATTGAGGTCGTCCGAGCGCCACTCGTAACCGCCGGGCTCGGCGACGAAGCCGGTGATCGCGCCGTCCTGGAACAGCAGCAGGCCGTAACCTTCAGGCACGACGATCTTCGAGCCGTTGCTGATGATGTTGGACGAGCCGCGCGTGTTCGAACCACGGCCGGCGTTCGTGCCCTGCGGCACGGCCGCGAACAGCGCCGCCGTCGACGGCAGCCCGGTCGGCACCGTCAGGAAGTCCTTCCACTGGTCGGCCAGCACGCCACCGACTGCACCCTTCACCGCCTGTACCAGACCCATGACAATTCCTTTCAGTTCGTTATCGGGCGCGGCGCCCGCAGGAGGGCCGGACTATACCGTCGCGCCCGTAAACGACCGCCAGTGCAGGTCGTCATGCGGCGCCGCCTGGAGGGTGTAGCCACGTGCCCTTGAACCAGCGTTCTAGGCGCGCTCAGCGGGTCGCGCGCGTGTCTGCGCGGCCGGCCCAAGGTGCCAATCGCGCCAGCCAGCGTGGGTGCCAGGCCAGCGTCATCGCGACCAGGAATGCGGCAGCGGCCAGCGACATGATCCAGACCAGCGCCGCCATCGAGGCATGATCGCTGGCGAGGCACAGCGCCAGCGACACGGCGAGTGCGACGCTGCCCAGTCCCCGCAGCACGCGTGCGCGTTCCGGCGACACTGGCGCGCCCCAGACCTGCTGGCCGTGCGCGGGCATGGCCAGCGCCAGCCAGGCCATGCCGAGGACGCTGGCGAGCAGGGCCGCTGTCAGCAGCCAGGCGGCGTGGGACGCGTCATGCATGGGCGTGCTCACGGCGGGGGTGTTCTGCGGCTGCCGTTGCTACCGCGCGACGGCGTAGATGCAGACCGGTCGCGCCGGCGACGGTAGCGGTCACCAGCAGGACGAGATCGACGCCCGCCACCGGCCAGTAGCCGGCACTGATCGTGCGCAGCAGATGGTCGCCCGTGGTGATCCAGTTGAGTACGACGGCCGCGAGTGCCAGCACAGCGATCGCGCCGCACTGTTCGCGCCAGGCCGGGTTCGCCAGGCCGCGTGCGACCGGTGCGCTGCGCAGGCCCGCATGCAGCAGCGCGAGCGCCCAGGTGCCCCAGAACGCGTAGCGTTCCCAGTCGCCACGCGCGGGGAGATCGTCCGGCAGCAGGCGGTTGGCGACGAGGATGCCGAGCGTTGCCGCAACCATGCCGGTGATCATCGTCACCGCGAGTGCGTCGACGATGCGTGCGCCCTGGCTGACCTGTTTCGCATGCTGGCGCTTGCGCTTCTCGACGAAGAACACGAAGCCGGTGGCGATGCACACCGCACCGAGCAGACCGCCCAGCACATACAGCCAGCGCAGCAGCCAGTGGCGGAAATGCTGCAGGTGCAGGCCGGTCAGGAATTCGGCGACCTTGCCGACCGGCGTAGAGACGGGATCCTCGCGGATCAGCGCGCCGGTCGAGGCCTTGAAGTGGATGCCCTGGCCGACCAGCGCGATGCGATCGGTGCCGGCGCGGTACACGCTGACGTAGCCGTTGGCATCGCCGACGTGCTGCAGGACGAGGAAACCGACATCGCCGGCCATGTCGCGCGCCTCCCAGCGGCGCTGCGCCTCGGCGACCATCGCGTCCACATTCGCCAGTCCGCCGGGCACGCCGGCGCGCCGATGCGGCAAGCCGAGTTCACTCGCTTCGGTCGCGGCATGCAGATCGTGCAGGTCATGCAGTTGCGTGTGGCCGACCGGAAAGAAATACGTCGCCGAAAAAATCACCAAGCCGGTGAACGCGAAGAAAAAGTGGAACGGCAGCGCGACCACGCCGGTGAGGTTGTGCAGGTCCAGCACGCTGCGCAGGCCGCCCTTGCCGGGGCGGAAGGTGAAGAGTTCGCGGAAGAACTTGCGGTGCATCACCACGCCGCTGACCAGCGCCGCCAGCATCACCAGCGCCGAGAAGCCGACGATCCAGAAGCCCAGGTTCTTCCAGTCCAGCGTCAGGCTGTAGTGCATCGGGTAGAAGAAGCCGCTGCCGATCTTGAGCCGCTCGTCGGGCAGGGCCGCGCCGTCGCGCGGATCGATGGTGCCGAGCGCGAAGATCGCCTCGTCGGGATCTTTCGCGCCGGGCACCTGGAAGCCGGCGAACACGGCGACGACCGGATCGCGGTGGGTGGTGTAGGCACTCCAGTTGGCGACGGTGTCGAAGTGCGCGGGCATCGGGCCATCGACGCGCGAGCGCATCGCATCGACCGCCTGCGGCGTGGGCTGCATGCGTTCGAACGCCGGCCGCAGGATCTGCTCGAACGACGGCATCGGTTGCGGTTCGAAACGCGTGGACGGAATCGCCCAGCGGTCGATCTCGCGGTCGAATACCGACAGCGCGCCGAAGAAGAACGCCGCCATCAGCACGAAGCCGAGCACCAGCCCGAACCACGTGTGCAGCCATGCCATCGCCTGGCGGAAACTCTGTGCCGCCATGCCGTGGGCGGCCATCAGACGATGCTCGCCTGGACCAGCGACGCGACGCCCGCCAGCAGCGCGCCGCCGCCCGCCAGCAACACCCAGGCAAGCAGCAGCCGGCGCGTGGCGAAGGTCCACAAGAACACCGTCAGGAACACCAGCAGGCCGACTGCGCTCGCCAGGAACTCGGCATCGTGGAAATCCATGCCGGCCTTGAACAGCAGCGCGGCACCAGCGGCGATGACGCCCCAGGTGAAGGCATAGCCGCCGAACACGGCCGCGCCGATGCGCACGGCGAGCCGCAGGCGTGGGGTGGGGGAAGGCAATTTGGCGGCGTAGGACATGGCGGCGGCGGTGTCGGTATCAGTCGAAGAAAAATGGATCAGAAGCGGTAGTTCAGGCTCAGCGTGTAGTTGCGCGGCGCGCCGTAATAGCCGCTGTAGCGCAGCGTGTTGATGTAGGTCTCGTCGCCGACGTTGTTGACGTTGAGGCGCAGCGTGGCGTTGGGCTGGAAGTCCCAGCCGACGAAGCCGTTGAACACCGCATAGCTGTCCTGGCGCACGGTGAAGCCGCTGGTCTCGACATTCGAGATGTCGCTCTGCCAGCGCCCGCCGATGCCGAACGACAGCGCGGTGTAGCTGGGTAGCCGCGCGCTGAGCACGAGATTGGCAGTGCGGCGCGGCACCCAGCGGTAGGTGTCGTCGCCGTCCTGGCCGGTGAGCTTGAGCGCGGTGTAGCCGACGACGAGATCCACGTGCTCGCTCAGCCGGCCGGTCGCTTCGAGCTCGACGCCCTTGGATTCGACGTCCACGCCCTCGTAGTAGAACTGGCCGTTGTCGTTGTAGCCGGCGCCGGTCGCCAGACCGTTCTGCTCGGCGCGGAACACTGCCAGCGTGGTCAGCAGGCGCTGGTCGAGCCAGTCGGCCTTGACGCCCACCTCGTAGTTCGCGCCCTTGGTCGGGTCGAGGTACCGGCCATCGGCATCCGACTGGCTTTGCGGCTGGTAGATGTCGGAATAGCTGACGTAGCCCAGCACGTTCGGGCTGAAATCCCAGGTCAGGCCGGCGTAGGGACTGGTCTCGCTTTCGGTCTGGTCGAAGGTCACGCCGTAGTTGATGCCGTCGCGGTGGTACTCGGCGTAGTTGAAGCCGACGACGGCCTTGAGGCGATCGGTGAACGACAGGCGGGTGGCGCCGTAGGCGCGCTTGAGGCGCTCGTCGAGGGTGCTGTAGACCGAGCTTGCGCCCCAGACCGGCTCCGGCACCACGTCGCCGCCCCAGGGGAAGCCCGGCATCGGGATGTAGCTGCAGGGCGCGCCACTGCACAGCGCACCCGCGTATTCGGAGTTGATGTTTTCGCTGCGCGACCAGCCGACGCCGAACATCAGTTCCTGGTCGCGTCCGAACATCTGGAAATGACCGTTGGCCGTTGCCGACACCAGATCGGCGGTGAGCTCGTCCTCGCCGCCCCACGGGTAGCCGTACAGGCCTAGATTGGTGCCGGGCTCGAGACCGGTGCCGTTGAAGTCGGTCGCGTAGAACAGGCGATCGTCGTTGCGGATATCGCGGCGGTTGTAGGCAAGCTTCAGCTGCCAGTCCGCGCCCAGCTGGTGCACGTATTCGGCGAACGCGGTCTGGCTGGTGGTGTCCCAGAAGGTCCAGTCCTGCGTGGTCGACGCGCCGCGGTCCCAACGCGCCTGGGTGCCGTCGCTGTACATGAAACCGAGCGCGCCCCACATGTTGCCGTCGGTGCGCGCGTCCTGCCACGCGTAGCCGAGCGTCAGCGTGCCGTTGTCGCCGATCTGGCCATCGACGACGCCGTAGACGAAGTCGCGGCGGTCGTCCTTGCCGCGCAGCCAGGAGTCGCCTTCCTCGTGCGCGGCGACGATGCGGCCGGCCCAGCGGCCGTCGTCGGTGAACGGCGTCGAGTAGTCCACTTCGGCGCGCGTCGTGCCCCAGGAACCGACACTGATACCAGCGCTGCCTTCGGCGTGGTTGGTCGGACGCTTGCGCACGTAGTTGATCGTGCCGGCCGCATTGCCCACGCCTGTCAGCAGGCCGTTGGCGCCGCGGATCACCTCGAGCTTCTCGTAGCCGAAGGTGTCCATCGCACCGGTGACGATGCCCCAGCCGTTGGGCAGGCCGACGCCGTCGATCTGGGTGTTGGCGATGTCGAAGCCGCGCGCGGTGTAGTTGCTGCGGTTGGTCTCCCATTCCTCGACCTGGATGCCCGTCGCCAGGCGCAGCGCCTCGTTGAGGCTGTCGGCGCCGAACTGCTGCATCTGTTCGCTGCTGACGACGCTGATCGACTGCGGCGTGTCCTTGATGTCGAGATCGAGATTGGTCGCGCCGTTGCTGACGCGGCCTGCGCGCTGGGAGACGACGAGGATCGTGTCCAGTTCGGTGGCGTCGGTCCCGCTGCCGGCGGCGTCCTGCGGCGCGGCGAAGGCGGGCAGCGTGCCGGTCGACAGGGCGAGGCCGATGGCGAGCGAAAGAACGGCGTTGGCGGGCGTGCGGAACGGAGCGACGGACTGCGGACGAAGCATGGACGTGGGGACCTTGCGGGACGCGGGCGGGGAGGGAAACGATCGGGTTCGGCGGGGCGCGCAATTCCGGCGCGGTGTCCGCACGTGCAGTCCCGCTGCCGAAGGCAGCATTGGGTGATCGGTTCGCGCGTCCTCGAACAGCCGCGTGGGCCTTGCGATGGCGGCGTCGGTTGCCTGCCCGCTCCGCGGGCGTATGAAACTGCCCGCGCATTAAATGCGAATGGATGTCATTACGCAAGGTGTTTGTCGCGTCACCGCGTGTGCCGGGCGTGTTGGATGGGGCGAGCCTGCGAGCCGATCTCGCGTCCCATCGGAACAGGGCGGCGCTTGAGACTTGTCGGGGCCGCGTCTGGCCGTCAATGCCTGATTGCGGGACATGCAGCGTGATCGTTCTTCGGTGTCCCGTCAGTGTCCAGCGCGTGCGGTGCGCACGCCCAATCCGGAGACGCGTCCCGACACGCCTTCGGCCGCGACTCCCCCTGTCTCACATCGCCAGAACGCGGTGCGGCGGGAGAATCGTGTTTTCAATCTGGAGTGGCTGATGCGCCTTGCCCCTTTATTGCTCGCCGCCGGCCTGTCCGTGCCCGCGGTGGGCGCCACTGCGCTGCCGAACGAGCCGGTTGCCGCCGTGGATCTCGCGCGCTACGCCGGTACCTGGTACGAACAGGCGCACCTGCCGATGTTCTTCCAGCGCAAGTGCGTCGCCGACACCACCGCGCACTACAGCCCCAACGCCGACGGCACGCTCAAAGTGGTGAACCGCTGTCGGACCCGGGACGGCAGCTTCACCGAGGCGCGCGGTGTCGCCCGTATGGTCGATGGCCGCAGCTCGACGCTGGAAGTGCGGTTCGCGCCGCAATGGCTTTCGTGGCTGCCGATGGTCTGGGGCGATTACTGGGTAATCGCGCTCGACGACGCCGAATATCGCTGGGCAATGGTGGGCGCGCCGGGTCGGGACTATCTGTGGATCCTCTCGCGTGACCCGCAGCTCGATCCCGAGGTGCGTGCCCGCCTGATCGAGCAGGCGCGGGCCATGGGCTATCCGGTCGAGAAGCTGATCGACACGCCGCAGGGTTCACAGGAGGCGGCGGAGGCGCGGTGAGCGGGGCAGCACTCGGCGTGCATGCCCTCCCACTGACAACGGCGTCTGCGACGCGCTGCAGCAGCCGGCCACGGAGGCCGGGCCGGTCCCCGGTTGTCGCGTGGGCCGGGCCTATTGGAGCGATGGCGACTGCGTGTCACACGGATCCGCGCACCCGCTCCGGCCCATGCGCCTCAGATCACGAAAGCGCGCAACTCCGCCATCTTGCCGTCGTGGAAGCGCCAGACATCCGAGTACGCATGGCGCGTCTCGCTGCCATCGGCCGCGGTGGCGGTGATGCTGCCGAGCGCGATCACGAAGTCCTCTTCGGCGATGAGATGGTCAACCGTGAACACCGGCGGCTCGGCGTAGGCATCGGCCATCCACTGACGTACGGCGTCCTTGCCGTCGAGTGTCGACACGCCCACCGTCGTCCACTGGATATCGTCGGTGCAATACGCCAGAAACCCTTCGATGTCCCCACGGCTGATCGCCGCATTGGCCTGCCGAAGAGCGCTTTTGTGCTGGTTGGACATGGCGGCGCTTCGGTCGACGTGGAGCGCAGACGATACCGGCACCAGGCCACCCGTGGTTGAAGCGCGGCAGGTCGCATGGGCCGTGCATTCAGGCGAAGCCCGCGACATTGCGCACGCCCTTGGTGCAGCGTTCCCGGCGTCTCGGCCAAAGCGAGGGTGACGCGGGATCGCGCGGCGCCACCTTGCGATCAGAACCGGTCTTCGACCGGCAGATAGCGCCACGCACCGACCGGCATCTTCGCCAGCGACACGCGCCCGATGCGCAGGCGTCGGATCCAGACCACGCCAAGCCCGACCTGCGCGCACATGTCGCGCAGCTGGCCGGGGCGCACGCCCTTGATCGCGAAGCGCAGGCGCACTTCGTTCTGCCAGCTGACCTTGCACGGCGGGAGCGTGTGGCCGTCGTACTGCAGGCCGTGCTTGAGGCGCTGCATGCCGTAGAACGGCATCTCACCGCTGACCTCGACAACGAACTCCTGCTCGATCCCGTCGAGATCTTCGGTCAGGCGCCGCCACACGCGACCGTCCTGGCTTAGCACTATCAGTCCGCTGGCCTCGGGCTCCAGCGGCGCGAGTGGCGTCAAGCGGTGGAAATGCCGTTGCAGCAGGCGCACCTCGGTCGGGTCCTCGTTCCAGCGCGTGGCCGCATCGACGTAGGGCAGGGCGGCGTCGGACATGGAGAACGCATCGAGACCGGCGGGCTTGTGGAACAGGATCGTCGCCGGTTCGGCCACCGCGAGCCGCGCGGCCGCGTCGAGTTCGACCGCTTCGCTGGTCACCATGTGCTGCGGCATGTCCACGACGCGACCGTCGACCGACACCCAGCCGCCTTCGATGTACTGCTCGGCTTCACTGCGCGAGCAGCGGGCGAGTTCGGAGACGCGTTTGGCCAGTCGGACGGGGGCGGACATCGGGCACAGCCGGCAATCGGGGCGGGCAGTGTAGCGGGGGGGCTGGTCCACGCGTTCGTCGCGCGTCGCTGATGCGCGCAGTGGCTCCGAAACAGGCGTTCTCGGCCTGGATGTACCGGCCCGTTGCACACCGGTGCCGGGAGTCTGTTTCAGCAACTGTAGAATTGCGCCTCTTCCGAACCGCCCTGTTGGATCGATGATCACCAACGACGTCCTGCGCAGCATCCGTTACATGCTCGACCTGAGCGACCAGAAGGTCGTCGATCTCGCCAAGCTGGTGGATCCCGACTTCGCCCTCGACAAGGACGACGTGCGTCCGCTGTTGTTGAAGGAAGACGAACCCGGCCATGTGGCCTGCAGCGACAGCGTGCTCGCGCATGTGCTCGACGGCCTGATCGTGCACCGCCGTGGCCGTGACGAGCGCCAGGCGGCGCGCCCGGTCGAGTCGCGCATCAGCAACAACGTGGTGCTGAAGAAACTGCGCGTCGCGTTCGAACTGACCGATGTCGACATGCACCAGATCTTCGCAGACGCGGGCTTCCCGATCTCCAAGCCCGAGATGTCGGCGCTGTTCCGCCAGGCAGGGCATCGCAACTTCCGCCCCTGCGGCGATCAGCTGCTGCGCAACTTCCTCAAGGGGCTGACGCTGCGCGTGCGCGGCGGCTAGAGGCCGCCCGGTTCACGCGGGCATCAGCGCGTTGGAGACCTGTGCCATCGATCCAGGCGACCGATCGCCGGCCCAGGCGAACCGGCTGCTGTCACGGATGGTCCGGTGACGGTCGCTGCGCGACCCGGGACGCGATGTCGCCGGCCGTCCAGCCGCGCTGCGATGGCGCGCCGCAGCGGGTGCGCTTCGCATCGATATGCGCAGCCGGCCCTCCCGCACTCCGTGACGACAGAATCCACCGGTCCATGAGCGCGTCCGCCAGCGTCCCGATTGGGTGGGAATCCTGGATGATCCATCCAGTGCTGACCGCTTTATTGCCAGAGCCGCGCTGGTCTAGCCTCGGCAATCGAATCTTGGATCAAGGGAAGACGGACGCATGGCAGACCATTCCATCCAGGGCAAGGTCGTCCTGATCGCGGGCGGCGCGAAGAACCTCGGCGGCCTGATCGCACGCGATCTCGCCGCACACGGCGCCAGCGCGGTGGCGATCCACTACAACAGCGATGCCTCGAAAGCCGACGCCGACGCCACGGTCGCGGCCATCGAGGCCGGCGGTGCCAAGGCCGTGGCCCTGCAGGGCGATCTGACGACGGCCGATGCCGTCGAGCCCTGTTCGCGGACGCGGTCGCGGCAGTGGGCCGTCCCGACATCGCGATCAACACCGTCGGCAAGGTGCTGAAGAAGCCGTTTGCGGAGGTATCGGAGGCCGAGTACGACGAGATGTCCGCGGTCAACTCGAAAACCGCGTTCTTCTTCCTCAAGGAGGCCGGCAGGCACGTCAACGACAACGGCAAGATCTGCACCCTGGTGACGTCCTTGCTGGGGGCCTACACGCCCTTCTATGCGACCTACGCCGGTACCAAGGCACCGGTCGAACACTACACGCGGGCGGCCTCCAAGGAGTTCGGCGCCCGTGGCATTTCGGTGACCGCTGTGGGGCCGGGCCCGATGGACACGCCGTTCTTTTATCCGGCCGAAGGCGAGGACGCGGTGGCGTACCACAAGTCGGCCGCAGCGCTGTCGCCCTTCAGCAGGACGGGCCTGACCGATATCGAGGACGTGGTGCCCTTCATCCGCCACCTGGTCAGCGATGGCTGGTGGATCACCGGGCAGACCATCCTGATCAACGGCGGATACACGACCAAGTAGGCCTCGCATGCGCACGGCAATCATCATCGCGCTGGGCCTGCTGACGGCAAGTCTGCTGTTGCGTCTGGCACCGGCGGGGCAGCGCACGCTGGCCGCAGGTGCGTTCACGCTGGTCTGGCTGGGAGTCTCGGCGTGGAACCTGCGCACCGGCATGTCGCATGGCTACACCTTCGCCCAGGAGCTGCCGATCCATCTGGCGCTGTTCGGCATCCCGGTCGCACTGGCGTGGGTGCTGTGGTGGCGGTCCAGCCACTGAGGCATCGGGCGACGCACGCCTCGACATGCGCATGGGGTATCGCCACTCCACCGGGTTTGGCAGGCTTGATGTCCGCAACGTGGACGGAACAGGCGCATGGATCGGTTCGACCAGTATCGCGTGTTCCTCCGGGTGGCGGAGATGGGCAGTTTCATCAGGGCGGCGCATGCGCTGAGCCTGCCACGGGCGAGCGTGTCCGCGGCGATCCAGCGGCTCGAAGCCCAGCTCGGCGTGCGCGTACTGCACCGCACGACGCGACACGTCACGTTGACCGCAGACGGCGCGCAGTTGCTGGAGCGGGTGCGCCCGTTGCTGGCGGAAGTGGAAGACATCGATGCCGCGTTCCAGATCAGCCAGCGGCAGGTGACGGGACGGCTGGTGGTGGATGTGCCGAGCCGCATCGCACGCCGCGTGATCGCACCGGCGCTGCCGGGCCTGCTGCGGCGGCATCCGCGCCTGCAGCTCGTGCTGGGGTCGAGCGACCGGATGATCGACCTGGTACAGGACGGCGTGGATTGCGCCGTGCGCGTGGGCACGCTGCGCGACAGTGGGCTGGTCGCCCGCCCGCTGGGCCATGTCGCGCTGGTCAACTGCGCCAGCCCGGCCTACCTGCGCGAATACGGCACGCCATCGGATGTCGAGGCGCTTGCTGCCGCGCACTGGGCGATCGGCTACGCAGCGTCGGGAACGGGTCGGGACGTGCCGTGGGAATGCGTGGACGCTGCGGGCCTGGAACGTGTCGTCGAGCTGCGCAGCCGCGTGGCGGTGAACAACGCCGAGAGCTATATCGCCTGCTGTCTCGCAGGCCTCGGGCTGATCCAGATCCCGCGCTTCGATGTCCAGCACCTGCTGGATGCAGGCGAACTGGTCGAGGTCATCCCCCACTGCCGCGCGGCTGCGATGCCTGTTTCGTTGCTGTATCCACATCGCCGTTCGCGATCACGTCGCCTGGTCGCGTTTCAGGACTGGTTCGAAGGGCTGATGCGGCCACACTGGGCGCTACCGTCGTGAGGCTGCACGCCGCCGGCTGATGCGCGGGAAGGATACCCGCCAACCGGCCCGCTCGATCCCGATCCCGAAGGTCAGCCCTGATCCAGCTCGTAGTGGATCAGCACCACGCACTGCGAGGCGAACAGCATCTTCGGACCGAGTGCGATCTTCTTCGCGCCCATGCGTTCGAGGCCGGGAATCGTCTTCTTCGGCATCGGAATGTGGTCGGTCAGCAGGAAGCAGGGATTGTCCGCGAACGTCTGCTCGCGGATCGGCGTGCCCTTGCGGTCCATCAGGAACAGCTGATGGTCTTCGGCCAGCGTCTGCACCAGCCGCTCGAAACTCGTGGTGCGGACCTCGACGCCCGATTCCACCGGTCGCGTCTCGTCCTTGCCCATGCCGCGCGAGACGTCCAGCGCCTTGGCGATCTTGCCCAGCAATGCGCGCTCGTCGAAGCCACCGATGTCGTGCATGGCGTTGACCTCGAAGCGGATCGTGCGCGAGAAATCCCGCGTGCTTTCCAGCACCAGGTAGACCGTGACATCGGGGCGGTGCGACTGCGCGACGAACATCGCGTTCATCAGCGTGTGCGCGAGAATTTCGGTATGCGCGTCCTGACCAACGGATGCCAACAGGGCGTGGCTGTCGGTGGGCGCGGCGCGCGCGCGGAGTACGAAAGTTCGCATGCGTGTCGAAGATGTCCGTCGTCGAATCCGATCCCGGCGATTCACCGCACATCGCCGATGCAAGCCTGGCTCAAGCGAAGCCGAGGGCGCACGGACGCAAACGGATCGTCAGGTCAGCGACCGGATGCCGTCGCGCGGATCGACATGGCCGGAACGCCATGCCGGGCGGCATGTGCCGCCCGGCGCTGCGATCAGGCCGACTCTGAACCGGAATTCTGTTCCGGCTCTGCGGTGCCCTTGGCAGCGTCGCGTTCGGCGCGCTTCTTCGCGTCCTTCTCGCCCTGCTTCTTCTTCTTGGCGAGTTCGCGCTGACGCTTTTCGAACGAATAGTTGGGCTTGGCCACGGAAACTCCCTTGGATTGAGCGGGCTAGTGTCTCATCTGGGAGGTGTTCGCATCCAGTTTCGCCATTCAGGCTCGAAAACCGGCTCGCCGGCGCGACGCCCCACAGGCCGGAATCGGAGGCTGGACGATGCTCAGCCGCGCAGGCGCACGATCTGGTTCTGCAGCGTTTCGATCTGGCCGCGAAGATCCGCGTTCTCGCGCTCCAGTTCGGTGACGCGGCGCTGCAGCGCCTTTGCGTCGGGCGCCGGCGCCGCGCCCTCGGGAGTCGCCCCGTCCTCGCTGCCGGGCTTCGGACGCTTCTTGGCATCGCGTGCGCGCTTGGCGGCCTGCTTGAGTTCGTCCTTGCCGGCCTGGGCGGCGCTGCGCTGCTCGTCTTCGGGCAGGCTGGCGACCGCGGCGGCCGCGCTCATCGAGATCGCACCTGACTTCAGGGCTTCGACGAGTTCGGGCGTGGCGTGGGCGTGGATGCGCTCGATCATCGCCACCTGGTTGCTGCTGAGTTTGGCTTCGCGCGCGAGCTCGGCGCGGCTGCCCTGCGACGGCGCGTCGTCCCACGGCGGGCGGTCCTCGGTGTCCTCGACCGGCGCGTCCTTGGCGGGCGCAGTCTCCAGTGCGGCGATGCGCTGTGCCTGCTGTCGCGCGGCGACGATGTCGCGCTTGCGCAACGCGAGCACGCCGCGCTGGTAATCCGACAGGCTGCGACGGCCGAGATGCTGCTCGATCATCCACAGATGCACGTCCTCCATCGACTGGAAGCGCGTGTTCTGGACCGTGTTGAACGGAATGTCGTGCTTCCGGCAAATGCCGTAGCGGTTGTGGCCATCGACGAGCACATCGCCCCAGAGCACCAGCGCGTCGCGACAGCCTTCGGCGAGCAGGCTGCGCTCTAGCGCCTCGTACTCGTCCGGGGTCAGCGGATCGATGTAGGCCTTGAGTTCTTCGAGAACGACGATGTGCATGCAGGGCGACCGCGACGAGGGGCGCGCATTGTAGGGGCGTCCGTTCGCGGATGTTGAGACTTGCGTGGGGTCGCCCTACGTGCGCACGCCGTCGACTGGGCACGGCATCCGAAGACGCCGCGCCGCCACGCGCACGGCGTTCGAAGCGCGTGGTGGCGCGCCGTGTGGCTCAGCGGCGCAGCAGGCGCCGTCGCCTGGGCGCGGCGCTGCGTGCGATCAGGGTGGCGCTGCCGACCGCGATTGCATCCTCGACCGCGCCGGTCGCGTTCTGTCCGAAGCGGCGCATCGCGCGCACGCGCAGGTTGAACGTGACATAGGCCATGCCGACAGCGGCACCGGCGCCGAGCACGGCCGCCAGCGGGCGCTGCTCGCGCGGCGCCAGCGCCATCCCGACGATCGCGCCGGTGACGACGCGCGCCAGCATGCCGGCCGGCACGATGCGGTCGGGGGCGTCTTCCATCTTGTCGCCCGCCAGTTCGCCGGCGGCGAGCAGCTTGGCGCCGGTCGAGGCCAGACGGTTCGACAGCAGCCGCGGTGCGCCGTTGCCGCGGGGCAGGGTGCCGTTGCAGGCGGCATTGGCCACGGTGGCGAGCGGCGTCATCGCGCGTATGCCCGCAACGGCGCCCATGAGAATCGAGTGGATCAGTGCCATCGGGAGTGTCCGTTCTGTGCCCGCGGATGCAGGCCGAAACGGATCATCGCCGGGGCGGTGGTGAATCCAGTGTCGTGAGGCACGCGCGCTCGACCGAACCCCGGACGTTCACCGCATCCGCGCGCCACGACGCAGCGCCTGTCTGACTCGCATGCGGAGAGGCGGCACGAATAGCCGGCGCGCTGAAGACGCGCGCGCTACAGGGTGGAAACGTCCCTGACGCTGAGGTTTCCCCACGTTTTCACCAGTCAGATCAAACGCTTGGCGTGATCGGGGTGGAAACAAGTGCGCGCATGGCGCAGCCTTCGAG
>NZ_JAVDWO010000016.1:0-113345 GCF_031457535.1 Luteimonas terrae | reverse complement strand
GGATCGTCTCTTGCCGGAGTGATCCCCTCCAGTCTGCCAGCTCACCTCTTTAGTTTCGGGCGGCGCGGGTGTTGCGCTTACTTTGTTAACCCGCGAGTTCTAACAATTCATTCAAGCCGACGCCGCTTCGCGGCGCGGCTTAATTCTGGCGTTAGGCCTCTTATGGCAAAGCTTCGCAACCAGCCACTTACAAGCACAGAGATCGCGCGCTACCTCAGCGCTCAAGACGATTTCGCCCTTGAGATGCAGGTGTACTCGCTTGCGCTATCTCATGGATACGAGGCAAGCCATGGCGGCACATACGAAGATCCTGTTACGAAAAAGCCTAGGCAGTACGACATTCGCGCGAACACGAGTCGAGAAGATCACCGCATCGACCTTGCTATCGAATGCAAAAGCCTTAAGAGTTCCTATCCAATAGTGGTTTCCCGCATTCCGAGAATGGCGTCCGAGGCTTATCACCAAGTCGTTTGTTCGCTAAAGAGAGAACGAGGACCTTTCTATACGCACGACCTGACGCCATCTGAAACCCTTAGGATCGAGAATCAAGCGGGCTCCCCGATGTACCCGGAGCAAGGGCTCGTGGGAAAGTCCACCGTGCAGATTGGAATTTCTGACAAAGGTGAGTTCGTTTCTGGCGATGCAGAGGTCTATGACAAATGGTCGCAAGCGCTTGCGTCCTTAGCCGAACTAGCTAGTGACGCTTGTTGGTACAGGGATACCTCTGAGTCCGGATTCCATCTAACCGCTCTCTTTCCCGTTCTCGTGGTGCCCGATGGAACTCTGTGGGTAGCCGACTACGACATCTCCGGGAAGCTTTTGGCGGAGCCTCATGTGGTGGAGGAGACAACGATATTTATGGGCAGGGAGTACTGGAGCGCCGGCTCCGGCTCGTACAATGTTTCACACCTGCATGTATGCACTCTTGCTGGCATCGATGGCTTCATGCACCTTTTTCGGTCCTCGGATAACGCGTGGGAACGCCTATTCCCCATGAAAGAAGTGTTAGAGCGTCTGACAGAGGCCTAACAATTCCGTAAGGAGCTTCCTGTCAACTCCGAGTGCATGAGCGCCGCGCCTGAGCGTTGAGGCATTTGCTGTTCTTCGGTTGTCGAGGATTGCAGTAACACTCGCCAGAGTGATCGTTGATCAAAGCGTTGCCAGACTGCATTTCCGTAATCGGTCTTGTTGGATCGGCGTTACTGATCCGGACCAGGGTAAAAAACCGACGTCCCCCCGCAATTGAGTAGCAGGCTGCTTTGGAGTCCAATCCCCAACGAGAAGGAGATTGGACTTGAAGAAGCGTTTCAGCGAAGAGCAGATCATCGGCTTTCTGCGTGAGGCCGAGGCCGGCCTGCCGGTCAAGGAGCTGTGCCGCCGGCATGGCTTCAGCGAGGCGTCGTACTACCTGTGGCGCAGCAAGTTCGGCGGGATGAATGTCTCCGAGGCCAAGCGGCTCAAGGAACTCGAGATCGAGAACGCGCGTCTGAAGAAGCTGCTGGCCGAGCAAGTCCTCGAGAACGAGGTGATCAAGCGGACAGAACAGGGGGCAGAGTGCTATTTATTCTATTTATTCGGTCTCGCGCGCGAAGTCCCGCGCCTCGCGGATTGATCCGCGACACCCACACACCGGCATCGCTGCAGGCTTCAAGCAACGGGTCCCTGTAGCCGCCCGTGGCTCGACCACGACACGTGCATCGCCGATGCCTTGCAATCGACGCACGAGCTTGCGGATACCGGCTGCGCTGTTGGCGAATCGCGTCACGCCGGATGCGCCGTCGATGACGACATCCAGTGCCGCCTTGCCCACATCGATTTCCACTGCCGTCATCGCAATCCTCCGATAGAGTTGACCTGTCGAGAGCATCGCGCCCGGGCCCACGCTTATCAGTTCGAGGGAAGCCTCGTGCAACTGTCCGGGCGCAGGGTGCGAGATCCGGCGTGTGGCCCCTGCTGAGTGACGGTGCTGCTACACCGAGGCGTTATCGGGCGCACACGCCGGGCTCTCGGCACCTACAGTAGGGAAACTGGAAGACATAAGGCGTTAGGCATTTATGACAGACCCCTTTATTGTTGCTCTTATAGCGGGACTATCAGCTGTATTAGGCGCTGGCGTGACCTCTTTTTTTTCCAATAGAAGTCAGAGCAAGACCAATCAAACGCTTTTGCTCATAGAGAAGTCCAAGCTGGAGAATACTAAAATCACTCGGGACGAAGAAGTAAAACGCGATGCTCTGAAAATTGTATTTATCGCAATAATTTCCGCGTCGAGAGAGTTCTCAACATCCAAGGCGGTTTCAATACTAGATGCAAAGATGGACTTGCTGAAATTCGACGAATGGTATTTCTCACAATCAAAAAGCATGGATGAAGCTCGATTCTTCGCTCATATCTATGCACAAGACATTCAAGGCGATCTTGAATCAATTAACTCAAAGATGAATATATATTGGGGTAATCTTCGAGGTGCACTTATCAACAAGAGCTGCGACCTGCCCCACTCTCAAAGTGAGGGCCTGATTGGGTCAGCAGTCTCCGCATCCATGGACATTGAAACCTTGGCGAGAGGCGCGAAGAACTTAATCGTGGAACATGCCTAATAATTCATTCAAGCCGATGCCGCTTCGCGGCACGGCTTAGTTCGGCGTAGGCTCACAGGGAGAGATTAGTCGTGACTCGCGTTTTCGGGATCATCGCGATTTTACTGGCTCTGATCTGGGGTAACGCACGAGCGTCTCATTCGATCTACTTCGGAGACGAAAACGGCTACTCCATCGATATCGGCATCGGGACATGTGAGCATCCACCTCCCCGGCAGCCTGAAACATGTGTGACGATAGTTCGCGCCCAAACGCCTGGCTCGAAGGGGTGGGTGCAAGTCAATGCCGGGTTGAGGGTAGAAGCTTTCAGGTTCCGAAAAAACATGGTCCTTCGATACGATGGCCGTGATCTGCGAGTGCCTGCGTTCTATCTGATCGTGCGCGGGCAACGAGCTTCGCTGCACATGGGTAGCTATGTGAGCCACACAGACTTTAGTTGGTTCATGTGAGCTTAGTCGTTGCTCGCAGGAGGACCAGCTGGTGCCCAACGAGTCGTTGCAGCCGACGTTGCATCGGCAGTGTCAGACCTCAGGTGCAACTATGCAGGCTACTTTAAACCGAGTGATCAGCGCAGGATTTGCTCTCGCGTTTCTTGTGGTTGGCAATGGTGCAGCGGCGCACGAAAGCTCAGTGCCGGGTCTCATTGTTGACATGCCTCATGGCGGCTGCCGCCTTGTCGTTCAGAAAGACGGGAATGCCTCGATTTCTTATGGCGCGATGCCAAAACTGATCCGCGTTACTCCGGGAACTTTCAACTTCAATCAGTTGGCCTTGTTGTTGCGCGCAAAGTCGTATCCGCAAAGCGACCGTTCTTTGCATGGTGAACCCGTTGGGACCCTCTTGTTGCCGGAAGAGCAAGACTTGCTCCTCATCAACGATGCTGCCTTAGTCAGGGCCCTATTGGAACGCGCATGGAAGGCCCGTGCGGCACCAAGGCGGCAGTTTGACGACGAAAGCTACCACTGGGTAGCCGAGGCGTGTGCCTTTTCAAATCAAGAGACGCAGGTGTTAGGACTGCGGCTTAACAGTTCATTCAAGCCGATGCCGCTTCGCGGCGCGGCTTAATTCAAGCGTTGGGCCTTACTCTGGAGACATAATGAAGCGTCTCGTCCTGGTTTCTTTGCTGCTCGCCTCCGCGATGGCGAGCGCGGTTGTTGTGCGGCACGACGTGTCCGACTCGGCATATCTGGTGGCCGAGACCGAGCTGCCCGCTCTCGTAGACCTTCCGCATGAGGGCCATGGGGTGCTGATTGCACCGCAATGGGTGCTGACCGCAGCCCATTCGACGCAATGGCATCCAATCACCGAGGTCATGCTCAACGGTAGCTGCCTCAAGGTTGAGCAGGTCTTCGTCCACCCGGGCTACAAGCAACTTCCAGAGGGCCTAGCCGAACGTGACCCCGAGGGCGCTATCGACTTTCTTGCGGGTCTGGATGACATCGCTCTCATCAAGTTGGCGGAGCCGGTCAGTGGCGTCAGCCCGGTGGATCTGTATGGGGAGCAGGCGGAAATCGGAACGACAGTTGTGCTGTTCGGTAAAGGCGCCACAGGCAACGGCAAATCTGGACAGATCGCGGGTTCCAACCGCACTCAGCTGCGCAGGGCGGAAAACGTCATATCTGCGGTCGAAGAGCGAGCGCTCATCTATACGTTCGACTCGGGCCCCGGCGCTCGCCCCCTTGAGGGCATGTTAGGAAACGGCGACAGCGGTGGCCCGGTGCTCTTGGATAACAGCGGGCGCTGGGAGCTGGTGGGGTTGGCACGGGGCAGACTCAGCACCTCGCCTCCGGGGTTCTACGGGCAGCAGAGCCATCAGGTCCGGGTGTCGTACTACCTACCTTGGATTAGAGCAACTATGGGCGGGACCGGGTCGTAATTCGTCCAAGCCGACGCCTTCGGCGCGGCTTAACTCAACGTCAGGCCGCGAGAGATCGATCAATGCCACTTGGGGATATTGCAGGCGAGGTTCTGGGAGGCCCGCTACGGGTCGTCGGGCGCATTCTGTTTGAGTTTTTTTTGAGTTGCTGATCAAAGGCGTCGGCTATGCACTCATCAAGCTGTTCCGCCCATAATCTGACCCGAGCGACACCTCGTGCGGCCTGGTCGGTTTAGTGTTCTGGGCAGTAGTCCTCGCACTGGGCATCGTTGTTTACCAGCATGGCATCGCGGCCTGAAAATTCATTCAAGCCGAAACCGATTCGCGGGCCAGCCTAGTTCAAGCGTTAAGCGGCGGGGGATATTTATCGGGAGAGTTGTTCAATGAAAAGCAAGCTTGGAAGTGTAGCCCTGGCAGTTTCAAGGTGCATATATGGACTCTTCTTCATCTTTGACGGGGCAGTTCGCGTCGTTGGCTCTATTCGAGGTAGCCCTAAGCCAGAATTTGCACAGCCAGCTGCACAAGCATTCAATGGTCCTCTGTTCGCCGCACCTTTTACAGATCCGTTGTTGGGCGCCTCATTCATCGTGGCGGGTCTCGCTTTGCTCTTTAACCGTACGGCTCCGCTAGGTGTCGCAATCCTGCTGCCGTCCATCATCGTCATTTTCATGTTTCATCTATTTCTAACCGGGCAGATCGTCTGGGGTGCCGGGCACTTGCTATTCGTGCTTTTCCTCCTCTGGGTCTATCGCCATGCATTCACTCCTCTCTGGAACCATGGCAAGCCCGCCCCCTAATGATTCATTCAAGCCGTCCCCGCTTCGCGGGCCTGCTTCGAGCGTTAGCCCGCCGATGCAAGAGATCGTGCTCGCCGAACTTCGCACCATAAGTCCGCTTGACGACCTTGAGGGCGAGCATCTTGCCGATGCAATCGCCTGGGTTGAGTCAGGGGTGGAATTCTGTCGGGTCGCCAAGCCGGCCACGCCACCGAAGCACCTGGTGTCGTACTTCGCAGTTGTCGATGAGGAGCATGTTCTGCTCGTGGATCATCGGAATGCCCGGCTATGGTTACCGACCGGGGGTCACGTGGAGCCCGGTGAGCATCCAAGAGAGACAGTACGCCGTGAGTTGAGGGAGGAGCTGGGGCTGGCTCCGACTCGTGCGCTCGCACCGCCGCTAATGGTCACTTGCACGCTTACTGTCGGGCTGGCCGCCGGCCACACCGATGTTTCGCTTTGGTACGTTGTTCAAGCTGATCGCACAGAGCCGCTTCGCTTCGATGAGCAAGAGTTTAGAGATGCCAGGTGGTTCCGGTTCGATGATGTTCCGTTCGAGAAGAGCGACCCGCATATGAGGCGCTTCATCGCAAAGCTGCGGGCTAACCAGAAGAAGACAGCAGAAGAAAACAGGGGCCGGAGTGCGATTTATTGAGTGCGATTTGCTGCCGAATTCCGGGATCACCTCGACTCTGGAAGGCGGCTGAGCAAGGTTCGTCAAGTGCGGCTGCTTCCTAATTTCCTACTCGCACCACGCTAGCTCTCTGACTTGACCCGGGAGGTGGAGCCGTAGCAGACTCGGCCGCAAGGAGCCTAGAAACTCCTCGTACAGCGGTACCCACCTCCGAAAAACCGGTGGGTTTTTTGTGCCCGTCTTTCTCGCGGGTGCAACCGACGCGATGCCTGCGTCGGGAGGGCGGCTAATACAACACCCTTCGGGGAAATACGCCCGCCGTCTGTACGCGGTTTCTAGCCTCCCGACTTCCCGTCCACCGTTCCGGTGGCCGGGCACTTCATGGAATGAGGAGAGGCGACGATGTCGAAGTTCGAGATGGATGACGAAGATACGGTGGGCTACTTCCTGCCCGAGGACAGCCAGTTCCGGCTGAAGAAGCTGCGCGAGCACATGGATTTCCTGTCGCGTGTGGCGCAGCCGCGTACGGCGAACGAGGACGACGAATACATCCCGGACATCCGGGCAGGCGAGGTGGCGGTCTGCCTGGAGTTGCTGGGCGAACAGGTGGAACTGGTTCTGGACGAGGTGACGTTCCCGGCGATGCGGAAGGCACGCAAGGCGCGATCCGCGGCCGAGGACACCGAAGGCGACGATGACGATGCGGAAGAAGACGGCACAGAGGCTGACGACGCTATCGGCGTGCACGCAGCCGACGCCGACGCCGACAGGCCGACACTGCGCTTCGGTGTGACGCTGGACCAGATCGATGCGCTCAACCGCCTGCTCGAGCTGATTTCAGCGCATGGTGATGTGGTGTCGGCCGGCGAGATGGCGGACTACGCGACGCAAACGATGCCGGTCGTGGGCCACGCGATCTTCGACCACGCGGCCGAGGTGCGGGAGATCCTTCTGAAAGTTGAAGATCAGACGCTTGATCAGAGCTCGGCTCGGAACCGCGTTCGCGAGGCGCCGGCTGTGTACGGCGTAGCGCCTGCGCGACTACACCTGCAGCGCGTCTGCGCCTCGAAGCACGCTCGATTCCACTAGATCACAGAAGGCGCAGTTCTAGACGTCGAAAGGCAGAAGCAGGTGTTCGCGCCTGCTTCTGCTGTTGTCGCACCGGAAGATACCGGTGCCCGATTCACTTCGTTGTGGTGGAAGCGTCGCGCAAGACATCGACTGCGACGGCGCTACGCATGTCCAGGGATCCCATGAAATCAAGTGCCGCATATCGATGTTTTTCAGTGTTGGCTGCATTGACAGCGGCAGGGGCCATTGCAGGTGTCATCCCTTATGTGGCGGGCGCATCGACCTTCGAGGGGAGCTCGGGGTACCTGTCGGCACTGCTCTTTCTGCCGGCGCTACTGTTGGTTGCGTTGGCGATGCGGGCGTGGGGTAAGCGACTTGTCCCGAACACGTCGACCTATCGTGCGACTTTGGTGGTCTATGGCTTACTGTCGATTCCCGCTGTCTTTGTCATAGGCACACTACTCGTCTGACGTGGGGCCTGAAGCAGGTGTACGAATGCTCGCGACCCGGGGAGATAACGGTGTCAGGCTCACGTCCCGCAGTTTCGCCGGTCTTCTGAAAGGTTGATCCTGATGGCCAAGTACCTGATCTCCTTCTCTGCCGCCGCGATGGTAGTGCCGACGTCGAACCGGCACTCGCCAGTCGCGATTCGCATGCCATCGATGCAAGCGTGCCGGTGGTACGCGTGTCGGCAAATGGCACCGTTGTTGGAAGTGGTTATCACACCGGGCCTGCACTTGATGATGGCTTCGCCGTGTTCGAGTTGCCGTCCTGCGACGCAACGGTCAACTGGGCCGCGTGGCTCGCAAGCGCCTGCTGCTGCGATCAGGAGCTGCGCGTGTTCCATATCGATCCGGCATCGTGATTCGCCGCGTCCACGCGCGTCGGTAGCGCGTGGTGTGATCGGCGCACGCAATGATTGGTGCGCGCGGCGCGGCGCCTTCGGGGAGGCGTCCTGTATGTGCGCGCGCAGACTAGCCGTTCTTGAACCCGGGTGAGAAGTCGTGTCGATGAAGATCCTGTATTCCGGAACCGATCCACTACTGCATACGAATCTCGTCGGGGTGTTGTTCGAGATGCACGTCCACCACGACGCATGCGGAACGCCATTCCAGGTGCGAGGCCAGGAAGTGATGCTCTATCAGGTGAGTGTCGAAGAGCACGACATGGCGCTGGCGATGGAACTTCTCGACGAGATCACGACGCACGTCAGACGAAGTGCTCGCCAGCCCGTGCGATGGCATCAGCGTGTGGGTAAAGATCTGCAAGCGACATGGAAGCGACTCGTCGGATCGCACCGCTGACGTGATCAACCGCACGTCGTCCTGGTGCGATGGGTCGCGCACGCCGTGCAGATGATGGCAACGACGAGCAACTGATGAAGACGATGAAAACGGTGCCAGTTCTATCTAATTAAGGAGAACTGAAGCAATGAATAAGCTAATCGCTGCAGTGGGCCTTGCTACGTCCTTGGCATCGTTCGGCGCTTTCGCGTCGAACGCTGTTTCAACAAGATGGACGCCGTTGGAAAATTCGATGGAAGCGCTGCTCAACGATGGTTGGCGCATTACCTCGAGCGCTATTGTGCGTGCCAACTACAATTCGGACAGCCGGAACAGATTCACATTCACGCTCGAAAAGTCCGCGAAGTTCGTGATCTGTATCGTGGACGACCCGGCTTTGAACGATGCCGTTTCGGCATGCAGGGCGCTCAACTGATTGCACATGTGGCTCCGCTATTCTCGTTGCCACCGTCGTGGGGTAAATGGTGCCAAGTTTCCCGAATTCTGGTGGAAGTGTCGCGGTTGAGGCAATAAAGGTACGGGTAATAGCGGTGCCAGGTTTACTTGTCGTCGACTGCGGGCGCGGATGCGGGCGGTTGCCAGTAGGCGCTGAAGCCTGGTTGCCGGTAGACCTTGGGGATGTGCACGCGCACCGGCGAGCGCAATGCTTCGCCCGGGGTGTCGGTCGCGAGGATCGCGGTCTGTGGCGGCAGCTCGAAGACGCACAGGCCGTCGAGTTCGGTGTCGAACTGGAACGGATGGCGCTCGCCACCGATCGTGGCCTGCGTGTCGTCCGCGTATTCGATGGGCTGGACGCGGCCGCGGCGCAGGCACTGCCCGCGATGGTCCATCCAGAACGCAGCATGGCGATCGGCATCGCGGGGGTCGATGACCGCGGTTTCGGTCAGCGGGAGATTGATGCGCATGTCGCGCGCGCCATCGGCTTCGGGTGTCCGCACAAAGACCAGCAGCGAGGTAGGGTGGTAACCGGCGATATGCGGGACGGGCAAACGCAGCACGCCGTCTGCATCCGGCGCCACACCGCGGACCCCGAGCTTGCGCCACCGGGTCCCCATGAGGCCGGCGGCGCGATTCTTGTCGTAGGACAGCGACACCGGAGGACCGCCATAACGCTGGGCGCCCATCGTCGCGCCCGGCGGCAGGGTCAGCACGATGTCGCCAAAGCGCGGCATTGCCCTGTAGGTGTCCGCGTCCACTGTGCGCGCCTGGTGATCGAGCTGCGGACTGCCGAAGCCGTCGTTGAGCCTGGGCACGTTCTGCGGAAATTCGAGAACGGAACTGCAGCCAGACAGCACCGCCAGTAGCATCCCCGAAGCGGGAAGACGCCACAGGCGGGGTTGGCACGGATGTGCCGCGACGGATCGCATTCCTGACATCTCAACTTCTTCCGGCACCGGTCGCACGGCACCGATGGCCGTACAGGGGCGCGCAGCGTACCTGAAGCCGAGACCGGTGGATTCGACTGCAGACACGCGCCGGTCGTAACCCTCGACCGCATCGCCTCCGTTGCGGTGACAGCAGAAACGCATCTGCGGCGCGGAAGCGACGGCACATTCCGGATGTCAGGGTCGGCATGGGGTCATTTGCCACTCTGGGTCGCTTACGATCCGTCGATCCGATCCACGACTGTTTCGCTCTTTGAGACCTCACGCATGCGCCGAACATGGTGGTTCACAGGCCTCCTCGCAGTGTCCTGCGTTGCAAGCGCTGTCGTCATCCGGCACGACGTGGAGGATGCGCGCTATCGGATTCCGGCCTCCGAGTTCCCTGCACTCGCGGATATGCCCGGTGAGGGACACGGTGTCCTGATTGCGCCGCAATGGGTGGTCACGGCTGCTCACACGCTTCCGATGCATTCGGAGCTCGAGCAGATCGTGATCAACGAACAATCCAGGCTGGTCGAGCGCGTCGTCACGCATCCGGGCTACAGGACGCTGCCGCAACCGCTGATCGATCAGGCGATGGCCAGCGGTGAGGCGATGCTGATCGTGGTGTTTCTGGCCGCGTCTGACGACATCGCACTGGTCAAGCTGGCTCAACCCGTCAGCGATGTCGTGCCAGTAGAGCGCTACGCCGGCAGCGACGAAGCGGGCAGGATGCTCAAGCTCATCGGAAAGGGCGCAACGGCCACAGGCGATACCGGGCATAACCCCCACGGCCCCAACCGCACCGAACTCCGGCGCGCGTTCAACACGGTCTCCAGCGCCTACGACCGCTGGTTCTGCTACGTGTTCGATGCGCCGCCCGAAGCACTCCCGCTCGAGGGCACACTCGGCAACGGGGACAGCGGCGGGCCGCTGCTCATCGAAGTCGATGGCCGGTGGGTGGTGGCCGGACTGGGCGCGTGGAAAATCGTGTCCGGGGATGTCCGGACAGCCCGACCGGGACGCTACGGGCAAACCGCGTGCAACGTGCGTTTGAGCCATTACGCCGACTGGATCGACAGCGTGATCGCAGAGCAGGCGCCGCAAGCGCCGCGTCCTTGAGAATCACGCCGAAACCGTCGCGCGGTTCTGTTCGCGCACTGCGGCCAGTCGGCTTATGACGCCGCGCGATGCGGCTCGCCTATGCGCCTTGGCAGTGGAAGCGTCATCTGATCCCCACCCACGTCATGCCGTCATCGGTGGCCGCCCGCCACCGATGATGCGCACGCGCTTGCAGGCGAGGCCGAGATCCAACGCCGTCAGCGGATCTCAAGCTCGGCGATGCGGCCATCGACCATCGCGAAGCGATACGCCAGCGTCACCGGGCTGCCCGGGAAGCTGCCGGTGAGATGCACCTGCACGACGGGATGTCCGGCATCGCCAGCGATCTCGAACGGTTCGGCCTGCCATGCGGACGCCGCGCGTGCGGCAGCGAGCCAGGCTTCGATGGCGGCGATGCCGGTATGGGTCTGGCGCTCGTCGTGCACGACGGCATCGGCGGTGAAGCAGTCGCGCAGGCCGGTGGGGTCGGCGCCGTTGCCGATGGCGAAGAAAGACGCGATGGTGTCGGGGAGTTGCATGGGTCTCTGCCTCGATGGAATGGAGATCTCCGGAATGTCGGTGCCGCGCCGCGCGCGCGCAAGAACGCACGCAAAAGGAAGTCACTTCCCCATGGGTAAGGCCTACACGCCCGCGACCGCGGCGGCCGATGTCGAAACGGTGTTCAAGCGCCTTGGCGGGCGCTGGAAGCTGCTGATCCTGTTTCACCTTTTCGGCGGCCAGGTGCAGCGCTACTCCGACCTCGAACGGCTGATGCCCGGCATCTCGCCCAAGATGCTGGCCCAGCAGCTGCGCCAGCTCGAACACGACGGCATCGTCGCGCGGCAGGTCTATCCGGAAGTGCCGCCGAAAGTGGAATACCGGCTCACCGACTGGGGCCAAGCGCTGTGCCCGGCGCTCGATGCCTTGTTGCGGTGGGATGCAGCGCGGGACGTGGATGCAGCGGTTGCGGATTGATGACACCTGGATTGCGCGTCTGTCTGCCGATGCGCATCGCTGCGACGACACTGCGATGCTGGATTCTAGGCGTCACGATGAGTGGGTTCCGTCCGAGATCCAATGACCTCGTCATATCAAGCGACGAATTCCGCGTACTGCAGCGCGCAGCGCGCGTTAAGGAAGGTCTGAATAACTGCCGTCATCCCCGCGAAAGCGGGGATCCAGTGACTTCAAGCCTTTGAAAACCAAAGACGCTGGATTCCCGCCTTCGCGGGAATGACGGCCAAAGCGGAATTGTTCAGACCTTCCTTAAAAGCCGGAACCTGCGGTTTAAACTGCGTACGAACGTGTTCGCGCGATTCTGCCTGGTACGAACGCGACGTGATCGGCCGTTGGCCACGTTCTTGAAGGAAGCCACACCCGCGTCGTGGGTCGGATTGATCCAGGTCATATGCCCGATGGAGGCTGCATGCAAAACCCGTTGAACCCTTTGGAAATCGCATTGGCTCGCGCAGCCGACGAGCCGGCTGAGCGGCCTGAGTTCTACAAGGCGTTATTGGAGTCCGATGTCTACGTGATTGGCCATACCGACACGCCCGGGGACGGGCTGGCGACGATTCCGGCCGGCGCTCAGGTATCCATCGTCAATCTGGAGAAGGAAGACGGCACCCCCTTCATTCCGTTCTTCTCCAGCCTCGATGCGTTGCAGCGCGTGTTGCAGGCGGAAACCCGCTTTGTCTCCATGTCGGCACGGAGCTTTCTTGACATCACGCGAGGCGCCACGGCGGCCTATCTCTGCGTGATGCATGAAACCGAGTCAGCGCAGGCGCCGACATGGATCGTTGGCCTTGAGGGTGACGGCGACATGGACGCCGTCATGCGCCAGGCGGGATCGGTTGCAGCCGATACCGCGCCGCGTGGAGAACCCGTTGATTTCGTCAGGGTCCAGCGTGGCGAGGGAGGACTCAGCGATCACTTCACAAGCCTGGTCAAGCCGTTCTACAAGCGCAGCTGGGGCGCGACGCTTCGCGCCATGCTGTCATCGGCCGGGGCATGACAGGCGGTTCACACGGATCGCAAGCTGTTGGCGCTGCGGCGCTCCCCGGCGTTTGGCGCGTCCTGTTCTCCAGAGCGCAGTTCATCACCCTGCCGCTTGCATGCATGTCGCAGGACATGCAGCAGTTCATCGCACAGCGCATCGAGACACGCGGTGGCAAGAATGTGTGCTGATGCGTACTCGAGCGACGTACCGAAGCGCGCGCGTTCTTCCGTGCAAGTGGCCGTGCCTGGCACGTCGCTTCATTCCGGCAGCCCGCAGCCCGCCACCAGCGCCCCGCAATGAACACCAGGATGGTCAAGGCCGCGGCCCTGTTCGGTGTACTCGGTCCAGTCATCGGGCTTCTGGCCATCACCTTGCCTGCGATGGCGCACGCGAACGCGTGGTCGCTCGTTGATCTGATGCAGTTGCTGCCAGCTGCCTATGTCATGGGAGCTGTGCCCGCGGCAGGTACCGGCGCCATTGTCGCGATGATGTGTCCGCGACCGCGTGGATCCCGGTCGTACCTGCTGGCGGGACTCGTCGGCGCGGCGTGTTCTGCCATCTACTATGTTGGCCTGACGGCCAGCGGTATCGCGAAGTTCGGCTGGATTGGCGTGCTGTTTCCTGTGGCCGGCTTTGCCGCGGGGCTGGTGTGCGGATTTCTCTTTCTCCGCAGAACGGCCAGCGCCGCCCGTTCCAGTCCCTGACCGCACGTGGATGCCGTCGACGCATCTGCCGGGCTTGGCAGCGGCGTGGTTGATGGCAACGCACCTGCGCTCTGCCAGCAGACATCCACGTTCTTGAGACAGCCCCCCTTCCATTGCGCATGTTTTGATCCAGGTACCCGATGACGCGCAAAGCAGACTCACGCCTAGGCTTGCTGAAGCCGACCCTCCTGTTCGTTCCCGTTGCGGCGCTCGCGACGTTCTTCTGGTGGGCCTACGAGGCGCGCTATCGCAGGTACGCGGACTGTCTCGATGCGCTGACCAACTCCAGCTGCATCACGCCGGACGGCACCAACGTCACATCAGGCGGGATCATCTGGGCATTCCTCGCACTTCCCTTCACTGTCGTGGCGGCGGTGTTGCTCTGTGTGATGGCGGTACGCCTGGTGCGCAGGCGATCGCGTGACGCGGCCTGATGCGGGCGTGGTGCGGGATCCGTGCGTCCACGGCGCACTCCGACCGCGCGCGATTTTGGAGACGCGTTGCTCGAAGGGTTTGTCGCTGTCTGGCGTCACAGGCCGCGGGCCGAGCCGGTCGCGCTGACGCCGTCGCTACTCCACTTCGAATGGAACCGGCACCAGTACCAGGCCGATGCCTGGCTCGCGCGGCGTGTCCATGCGTGTGTACGTCCAACGCTGGCTGGCCTCGAGGGCGGCCGTATCCAGGGCCGGATGGCCGCTGCTGCGGGAGATCAGGCTGACCACCGGGCTTTCATCCGGATCGACGAGCACGACGACCATCGCGACGCCGCTCTGTCCCGCCGTGCCCGGGTGGACCGCCGGGTGCTCATGGCGCGACATCATGTCGAGCCCTGTCTGCGGCGAGGGCGGTGTTGCGCCGGGCGATTGCAGGCACACGCCGCCACCGGGCGGCGCGGCGAGCGTCAACGTGAAGCCATGCCCGGCGTCTGCGCCGCTTCCGACAACGTCCACCTCGCCCGGCGTGGCGCGGGCTGCGCAGTTCGCCTCGGCTATCAAAGCCAGCGCGCGTTGTTGCAGAGCTGCGATGTCGGCGGTGGGCGCAACGCCTTCGATGCGGCAGCCAGTTTCAGTCTGCGATGCCTCGAGCATCTGCATGCGCGCGTCTTCGACGCGCCAGTCCACCAGTGCGCAGCCGCTGCGTGATTCGGCCTGGGCGCCGCCGCTGATGGCGAGCGCGAGTACGAGCCATGCACGAAAGCGATGGCGACGGGCGAGAAGACGAGAAACAAACATGCGGCAACGGTCACCGGTGTGGATGACGTTTCAGGATACGGGATGGCGCCCGCCACCCCGGATGCGCGCCGACGCGCGACGCGCCGATCCCTGCGCGCTCAGTCGTGACGCCAGACCCCGATCCAGCCGCGTCCACGCACCCGCCGACCGCCGCGCCGTTTTGCGAATGCCAGCGTCACGCCGATCGACAGCGCGATGATCACCAGCCGCAAACCGACCGCCCACAGCGGCCCGAGCGCGTTGTCGGCCACCGGGAACACCACCCACCACGCGTTGATCAGCACATGAAAGGCCACTGGCACCCACAGGTCGAAATCCCATTCGACATACAGCCATGCGAACCACACGGCCCCCAGCGCGGTGATGGCGAAGATGCCGGCCGCCTCGACCGCCTGACCGCCCTGCGTCAGGTGCGCGCCGCCGAACAGCAGTGCGGCCATCAGCGCTGCGGGCAGGAATCCCCAGCCCGCCAGTCGGAACAGCAGGCCGAACAGCAGGCCGCGATACAGCAGCTCCTCGCCGAAGCCGGGCAACAGCGCGTGGCGCGCGAGCGCATGCGGCGTGTCGGCCGTGAGCGTCAGCGGTGCCTTGAATGCGAGCACCGCCACCATCGGCGCAGTCAGTAGCAGGCCGAGCAGCAAGGCACGCATGGGGCGGCCGTCGAGGCCGAGCGCCGCGAGCGCGTCGCGCGGCCGCGTCAGCACCGCGGCCATGCCCAGTGCGACCAGCCAGTGCGGGAGATAGCCCAGCAGCGCCAACGCCCCTGTGCGCGCCGCGCCGGTCCAGTCGCCGGCTACGGCGCGGAACAGATCGAGATGGAAGTGATCCAGCCACAGGAAGACCGCGATGATCGGCAACGCGACCCAGCGGCTGCGGGGGGACGTGTGGGCAGACCTCACCGTCGGATCGGAACTGGAGGCCATGTGCGATGCGCTGCCGGTAGGGAACCGGCTCAGACCTTGCCCGCTCGCTGCAACCGGCACAAAGGCCGCAAGTCACGGACGCGGCCTCGCCGGGGTCTGTGGCGCGTGTACGCATGCGTGTGCCCGCAGCGCTGTGCGTGGGCATCGGCCTGCACGGCCTGGCGCACAATGCACACCTCGAAACCGATCCGGATGTGTCATGGAACTTGAAGCCCTTCTCATCGCGGCGCTGCGCGAAGCCGGCTACGGCCCCGATGCCATCGGTTCGGCCATGCCGCGGATCATCCGCATCATGCAGGCCGAAGACGTGCGTATCGAAATGGGCCGCAGCCTGTCGCGCAAGGAACGGGAGTACGTGCGCCTGCAGCTGGAGCTGGGCCTCAACGTATCGGAAGTCGTGGCGGGGCTGAAGAAGTGAGCGATCCCCGGAAAGACGACCGCCCCGCGACGCACACCGTCACCGGCACCTGCCACTGCAAGGCCGTCGAATTCGAAGTCGACTTGATCGACGGCTTCGAGAACATCCGCCGCTGCAACTGCTCGCTCTGCAGCCGCAAGGGCGCGGTGATGGCCGGGGTGACGCTCGAGCGTCTGCGTGTGACGCGCGGCGCGGACGTGCTGACGCTGTATCAATGGAACACGAAGATCGCCAAGCACTGGTTCTGCAGCGTCTGCGGCATCTATACCCACCACCAGCGCCGCAGCGCGCCGGACGAGTATGGATTCAACCTCGCGTGCATCGAGGGTGTCGACATCACCGCGATCGGTGAGATCGGCCGCAGCAACGGCGCTGCACAAAGCCTGGTGGAAGCGTGACGCGCGGGCACGCCTGCTAGCATTCCCGCGCCGTCGCCATTCCGGCGACGCAGCACGCAAGGGGATTGCAATGCGCAATTGGGGAATCGGCGCCGTGCTGGCGCTGGCCGTGGCGGCTTCGGGAGCGGTCGCCGCGAATGAAGGGCAGACGCGCGAGGTCCAGTCGAAGGACGGCACGTTCACTGGTGAGATCGTCGGCACACCGGACGAGGGCAGCAAGTTCGCGCAGCTCGAGATCGGCATGAGCATGCAGGACGTGCAGGAACTGCTGGACCGCGCGCCGGATCGCTTCCACACCTACGAGTCGGGCAAGCGCTGGATTCCGTTCTACTTCGGCAACGATGCGACGCGCCTGCAGGCGCTGTTCCGCGACGAAGGCTGTCTGATCTTCACCGGCGGCAACGTCTGGGGCGGCGGCGGCAGCGAACTGATCCAGATCGAAGTCGATCCGTCGGGCGCCTGTTACCAGCCTTGACCGCAGGGCGCGGATCGCAATGACATCGCGGCCTGCCTGACCGCACGGGCGGTGTGCTGCCCGTGCGGCGCTTTCGATTCGACAAGCAGGCTGTGCCTGTTCCCACCGGTTCTGCTGCAGCATTCGTCGCTGATGCGCCCACCCACCTCAAAACCACGATCGCCGACAGCGGTCGCAGAAGCTGTACGCGGATCACGACCGACGCCGCGCAGATCCACCTGAAATAGTCCACGGCCGCGGTGCGGCGCGCCGGTCTTCACCCACCGGTTGCGTATCGGGCGTACGCTCGCCGCGTTCCGCCACGAGCCGCGCCCATGTCGCAAGCACCCGCACCCCGCCGCCGCACCGGGGCCTATGTCGCGATCGCGGCGATCGTGGCCGCCGTGGGCGGCGCCTTCGCCTGGACCGCAGGCTGGCTCACGCCGGATCGACTCACGGCTGCGCGCATGACCGACGCCATCGAGGCGACGTCGACGACGCCGTATCCGGGGTTCCGCCGCGCGCACGCCAAGGGCATCTGCGTCGTCGGCCATTTCGACGGCACGCCGGAGGGAGCTGCCCTGAGCCGGGCCCGTGTGTTCGCCGACACCGGCACGCCGGTGCTCGGCCGGATGTCGATCGGCGGCGGCTCGCCCTACGGCCTCGACGCGCAGGCGCGCGTGCGCAGCATGGCGCTGGTGCTCAACGGCGCCGACGGCAGCGAATGGCGCATGGCGATGAACAGTTTTCCGTTCTTCGGTGCGGCGTCGATCGAGACCTTTTTCGAGCAGACGCGCGCGTCGGCGCCGGATCCGGCGACCGGCAAGCCCGATCCCGAGCGCATGGCCGCGTTCGCCGCGCAGCACCCCGAAGCGCAGCGATTTGCCGCATGGGCGAAGTCCGCGCCGTGGTCCGACAGCTTCGCCAATACGCAATACAACGGCATCCATGCCTACCGCTTCGCCGGTGATCGCGGCGAGCAGCTGGTGCGCTGGTCGATGCGTCCGCAGGCGCCGTTCGTCGAGATGACCGCCGCGCAGCGCGAGGCGGCGGAAGGCAATTATCTGCAGGACGAACTGCGCGCGCGGCTCGCGGCGGGGCCGCTGCGCTGGGACATGGTCGCGACGCTCGCAGGCCCGGGTGATGACGCCAGCGATCCGAGCACGCCGTGGCCCGAGGGCCGCGAGCAGGTGGTCGTCGGCACGGTGGTGCTGACGCAAGCGCAGGACCAGGCCAGCGGCCCGTGCCGCGATCTCAATTTCGATCCGACCATCGTGCCGGGCGGCGTCGCGCTGTCGGACGATCCGATTCTCGCCGCGCGCGCGGCGGTGTACGCGCAGTCCTTCGATCGCCGCGAACGCGAGGTCGCACGCGGCGCCGATGTCGATGGCACGCCGCCCGCGGAGGCCGCCCGATGAACACCCCGACCGACCGCCACGATGCATTCGCCCGCGTGCTGCACTGGAGCATGGCGGTGCTGATCCTGGCGATGCTGTTCGTGGGCGTGGCAATGGTGTCGTCGATGACGCTGCGCCCGTCGCTGTTGATGCTGCACCGGCCGATCGGCATCGCGCTGCTGGTGCTGGTGATCGTGCGGCTGATCCATCGGCTGCGGCGGCGCGTGCCGGACCTGCCGCGCGATCTGCCGGGCTGGCAACGCGTCGCCGCGCACGCGTCGCATATCGCGCTGTATGCGCTGATGTTCGCGATGCCGTTGATCGGCTGGGCGATGGTCTCGGCGGCGGGCAATCCGGTCGTGCTGTGGGGCGATGTGCACCTGCCGCCGATCGCGCCGCACGACCCCGTGTTCTACAGCCTGCTGCGCGCCGCGCACGCGTGGCTGGCGCGCGCGCTGCTGGCGGTGATCCTGCTGCATCTCGCCGCCGCGCTGTATCACGCCTGGGTCCGCCGCGACGGCGTGTATCGCACGATGGCGCCCGTGCCGCTGGGGCCGCGCCCGGATGAGGATCGCGCTGTCACGCCCGCGGAGGTCGACGCGCCTTGAGCATGGCCGCCTCTGGTCGCGCGCACCGCATCGATGCATGCGCGCGGCGCGTTGTGACGTGCCCGACACCGGCCGCGCTCTAGGCTGCGTCGTTTCGTCCAGAACTGCCCGATGCAGACCGACCAGATCCTGATCCTCGTCATCCTGGCCTGCACGGTCGGTCTGTTCCTGTGGGGCCGCTGGCGGCACGACCTGGTGGCCGGGGCCTCGTTGCTGGCCTGTGTGGCGGTGGGGCTGGTGGGCGCCGAGCAGGCGTTCGCCGGTTTCGGGCATCCCGCGGTGATCACGGTAGCCTGCGTGCTGGTACTCAGCCGGGGGCTGCAGACCTCGGGCGCGGTGGACGCGCTGACCCGCGTGGTACTGCCGTCCAAGGCCGGACCGATGCTGTCGATCGCCGCGCTGACCGCACTGGCGGCACTGCTTTCGGCCTTCATGAACAATGTCGGCGCGCTGGCACTGTTGATGCCGGTGGCGGTGCAGATTGCCCGCAAGCAGTCGCTCGCGCCGGGCCAGGTGCTGATGCCGCTGGCGTTCGGCTCGATCCTGGGCGGCATGACCACATTGATCGGCACGCCGCCCAATCTCATCGTGTCCGGCTTCCGGCAGGAACTGGGCGGCGCGCCGTTCTCGATGTTCGATTACACGCCGGTCGGCGCGGCGGTCGCAGTGGCAGGCGTGCTGCTGCTCGTGCTCGGTGGCTGGAAGCTGGTGCCGGTGCGGCGCGAGGCAGCGGTGGAGGGCTTCGATCCCGGCGCATATCTGACCGAGGTGCGCGTGCCCCAGGGCGCGCGGGCGGTGGGCAAGACCGTGCGCGAGATCGAGACGCTGCTCGACGAACACGATGCGCAGGTGGTCGGCATGGTCCAGGCGGAGTTGCGCGTGCATGCGCCCAATCCGTCGCGCGTGGTGCGCGCCGACGACATCCTGGTGATCGAGGCGGACGCCGACGTGCTCAGCGAAGTGCTCGCCCGGCTCGGGGCGAAGCTGGAGGAAGACGTGCCCTCGGAGCCGGAGCCGGACGACGCCGACGCGACCGATGCCGGCAGCAACGACAGCGACGCGCATGACACTGCGCCAACACCGATCGACGGCGCGGCGCCCGATGGAGACACGGCGCGGGACGAGCGCAGCGACGATGCGCGCACGCCGCATGCCGACATCGTGCTGCAGGAAATCGCGGTGCTGCCGGGCTCGGGCCTCGCCGGACGCTCGGCCTCGGAACTCGATCTGCGCACCCGCTACAGCATCAACGTGCTCGCGATTTCCCGCGCCGGCCACCGGTCGCGGAAGCGGCTGCGCTCGCAGCGCCTGCAGGACGGCGACCTGCTGCTGGTGCAGGGCACGCAGGCGGCGATCGCCGCGTTCGCTGCCGAGTTCGGCGGCGTGCCGCTGGCCGAACGGGCGCTGCGCATCCCCGACCGGCGCAAGGCGATCACCGCTGCATTGATCCTGCTCGGCGCCATCATCGCCACAGCGTCCGGGCTGGTGCCTGCAGCGGTGGCGTTCGCGGCCGGCGTGGTTGCCTCGATGGCGCTGCGCACGGTGCCGCCGCGCGAGGTCTATGGCGCAATCGACTGGCCGGTGGTGGTGCTGCTGGCGGCCCTGATCCCGGTGGCCGGCGCGATGGAATCCACCGGCACCGCCGATCTGATCGCCCGCGTGCTGTTCGAAAGCGTCGCCCAGGGCCATCCGGTGATCGGCCTGGTCCTGATCCTCGTGGTGACCATGACGCTGTCGGACCTGATGAACAACGCCGCCACTGCGGCGGTGATGTGCCCGATCGCGATCGGCGCAGCCGGCACGCTGGGCGTCAACGCAGACCCCTATCTGATGGCGGTCGCGGTGGGCGCGTCCTGCGCCTTCCTCACGCCCATCGGCCACCAGAACAACACGCTGATCCTCGGCCCCGGCGGTTTCCGCTTCAGTGACTACTGGCGTCTGGGCCTGCCGGTGCAGCTGCTGGTGCTGCTGGTGTCGATTCCGATGCTGCTGTGGATCTGGCCGCTGTAAATGCGACGACAGGCGCGGCACGGGGCGTCCGGCACACTGGGTCGCGTCCGTTCCAGGAGGTCGCCATGTCCGCGCGCCGCATCCCGCACAGCACCCCGGCCGATACATCCGTGGCCGTCGACGCCTTCATGGCGACGCTCGACCATCCGCATGCCGACGCCGTGCAACGGCTGCGCGCGCTGGTGCTCGGCGTCGATCCCACCGTCGCGGAGGGCGTGAAGTGGAATGCGCCCAGCTGGCGCACCGCCGAGTATTTCGCCACCACCCAGCTGCGCCTGAAAGCCGGCGTCGGTCTGGTGCTGCATCGGGGCGCCAAGGCACGCGCCCAGCCTGATGGCGGCCTCGCCATCGACGATCCACAGGGCCTGCTGCGCTGGCCCGCGCCGGACCGCGCGCTGCTGACGTTCGCGGACCGTGCCGCGATCGAGACCCAGGCCGTCGCGGTGCAGGCGCTGTTGCGGCAGTGGATCGCCCACGTCTGAGGACCTAGCCACGCGGCCGGCGTGATGTTCCCGCTGGACGATGCAGTCCCCATGGAGGGAGACCAGCCCCGCGCGCGGCAGCAGGCAAGACCCAGTTGTCCGCGGGGCAGCACGGCCCGGCGCAAGGCGTCGGACTGGCTGCGCCGGCCGGCGCTTGAAAGCCGGCCATCCACACCAATATCCCCGGCTCGCACCACAGCCACACGGACGCCGCACGCATGACCGCACCTGCCGAAACCCGCAAGTTCGAAGCCGAAGTCGCCCAGGTCCTGCACCTGGTCACGCACTCGCTGTACTCGCACAAGGAGATCTTCCTGCGCGAGCTGATCTCCAACGCCTCCGACGCCTGCGACAAGCTGCGCTTCGAGTCGATCGCCAATCCCGACCTGCTGGCCGGAACGAGCGAGTTGCACATCGACGTCAGCTGGGACAAGGCGGCGCGCACGGTGACGATCCGCGACACCGGCATCGGCATGAGCCGCGACGATGTGGTCGCCAACATCGGCACCATCGCCAGTTCCGGCACGCGCCGCTTCCTCGAAGCGATGAGCGGCGAGCAGAAGGCCGACGCGCGTCTGATCGGCCAGTTCGGCGTGGGCTTCTATTCGGCCTTCGTCGTCGCTGACCGCGTGACCGTGCTGACCCGCCACGCCGGCGCCGCGCCGCAGGATGGCGTGAAGTGGGAAAGCGATGGCCGCGGCGAGTATTCGCTGGAAGCGGTGACCCTGCCCGAGCGCGGCACCACCGTCGTGCTGCACCTCAAGGCCGACGAGGACGAATTCCTTGACGGCTGGAAGCTGCGTTCGCTGGTGCGCAAGTATTCCGACCACGTCGCCTTCCCGATCCGCATGCCCAAGGACGCGCCGATGCCGGCCGAGGGCGAAGACGAAGCCAAGTCCGACGCCGCGCCCGAATGGGAAACCGCGAATGATGCGTCGGCGCTGTGGACCAAGCCCAAGTCCGAGATCAGCGACGAGGATTACCAGGGCTTCTACAAGGCGCTCGGCCATGATTTCAACGACGCCGCCGCGTGGACCCACAACCGCGTCGAAGGCAGCCAGAGCTTCACCACGCTGCTGTATCTGCCGTCGCAGCCGCCGTTCGACCTGATGATGGGCGGGCGCGACGAGCGCAAGGGCCTGAAGCTCTATATCAAGCGCGTGTTCGTCATGGACGCGGCCGAAGAACTGCTGCCGAACTATCTGCGCTTCGTACGCGGCGTCGTCGATGCCGACGATCTGCCGCTCAATGTCAGCCGCGAACTGCTGCAGCACAACCGCCAGCTCGACCGCATCAAGGGCGCCTGCGTGAAGCGGGTGCTCGATCTGATCGAGAAGCTTGCGCGCGACGAGCCCGAGAAGTTCACCGCCTTCTACAAGGCCTTCGGCAATACGCTGAAAGAAGGCATCGTCGAAGACGCCAGCAACCGCGAGCGCATCGCCAAGATCCTGCGCTTCGCCTCGACCAAGGGTGACGGCGCGTCGCAGACCGTGTCGCTCGACGACTACGTCGGCCGCATGGCCGTCGGCCAGGACACCATCTGGTACATCACCGCCGACGGCTACAAGGCCGCTGCCGGCAGCCCGCAACTCGAAGCCTTCCGCGCCAAGGACATCGAAGTGCTGCTGATGTTCGACCGCATCGACGAATGGATGCTCGGCAGCCTGCACGAGTACGCGGGCAAGTCGATGAAGAACGTCGCCAAGGGCGAGCTGCCGCTCGACGAGGCGGACAAGGCCAAGCAGGAAGAAGCGGCCACCGCCGCTGCACCACTGATCGAGAAGATCAAGCGCCTGCTCGATGATCGCGTGGGCGACGTGCGCGTGTCCGCGCGCCTGACCGATTCGCCGTCGTGCCTGGCGCTGGCCGACTACGAAATGGCCCCACACCTCGCCCGCCTGCTACGCGAAGCCGGCCAGGACGTGCCGGACAGCAAGCCGACCCTCGAAGTCAATCCGCAGCACGCCCTGCTGCAGCGGATCGAAGGCGAAGCCGACGATGCGAAGGCGACCGATCTGGCGACGCTGCTGCTGGAGCAGGCCGAGATCGCCGCGGGTGCGCCACTGCCGGATCCGGCGGCGTTCGTGCAGCGGATGAACCGGGTGCTGCTGGGCGGTTGAGCCGGCCCCTGGAGCCGGAACAGTCATCCGCCTCGTCATGACCTCTCTAGCCCTCCCCCGTACGCGGGGGAGGGCTTCCCACTAAGGAAGGTCTGAGCAATTCGGCTTTTAGCCGTCATTCCCGCGAAGGCGGGAATCCAGCGTCTTTGGTTTTCAAAGGCTTGAAGTCACTGGATCCCCGCCTTCGCGGGGATGACGGCAGTTATTCAGACCCTCCCTACCGCATCCCCGCGGTCTCCCGCGCCGGCAAGCTCTGCGGCCAACCGCCGGCCAATGCGCGGTACAGCCCCACCGCATCGGTCGCAGTGCGTGTGCGACCGGCGGCGAAGGCGTCTTCGGCCTGCAGCTGGGTACGTTCGGCATCCAGGACTTCCAGCAGGCTGGTGCCGCCAGCATCGAAGCGCATGCGCGCAAGCTGGGCGGCGCGGGCGCTGTCGCGGGCGGCGCGTTCGAGTTCGACATCGGCGTCGTGGGCGCGGTCGAAGCGCACCAGGGCATTGCCGGTGTCTTCGAGTGCGCGCAGCACGGTCTGCTGGTAGCGCGCGAGTTCCATCGAGGCGTCTGCGTCCGCCGCGGCAATGCGTGCGCGCACGCGGCCGATGTCGAGGAAGGACCAGTCGATGCCCAGTGCGACGAGGCGCGTCTCGCTGTCACGGCCGAACAGCGCGTCGATGTCGCCGGCCTGGCTGCCGATCAGGCCGCCCAGCGTGAGTCGCGGGAACAGGTCGGCCGTAGCGACGCCCACACGCGCGGTCGCCGAGTGCAGGCGATGTTCGGCCGCGGAAACATCGGGGCGTAGACGCAGCACGTCGGCCGGCGTGCCGGGATCGATCGAACGCGGCACGGCCGGTAATGCACGCGCGACGCTCAGCTGCGCGCGCAATGCATCGGGCGTGCGTCCGGTGAGCACGGCGATGCGGCGGGTCGCGACGGCGATCTCGGCTTCCAGCCCTGGAATGCGAGACGCGGTCGATGCGGCCTGGGCCGAGGCGCGCGCGCTGTCGAAGTCACTGTCCTGTCCGGCATTGCGACGCGCCTCGACCAGCGCCAGCGTGTGCTGCTGGTTGCCGGCGTTCTCGGTCGCCACGCGCAGGCGCTCCTGCAGCCCGCGCAGGTCGAGATACGCCGTCGCCACTTCGCCGACGATCGCAACCTGCAACGCACGCAGATCATCTGCACTCGCGGCGACGTCGGCGCGTCCGGCCTCGACGCTGCGGCGGACGCGGCCGAACAGGTCGAGTTCCCAGCTCGCGCCGATGCCGATATCGAAGCTGTCGGTGGCGCGTGCATCGCGGGGTACGCCGGGCGCCTGGTCGGCACTCGCGCGATTGCTCGCGGCCGTGCCGCTGGCGTCGATCGTCGGAAACTGATCGAAGCGTGTGCCACGCAGCAAGGCGTTCGCGCGGTCATAGCGGGCGAGCGCGATGCGCAGGTCGTGGTTTGCCGCCAGCGTATCGTCGACCAGCGCATTCAATTGCGGGTCGCCGAACGCCTGCCAGAACGCGGTATCGGTCACGGCGGGCGCGGCTGTGCTTGTTGCGGCGGTCGCATCTGGCGCGATCACGCCTTCGAACGTCTCCGGCACGGCCATCGACGGCCGCACGTGCTCGGGGCCGACGGCACAGGCGGCGAGCAAGGCGGTCGCCAGCACCGTGATCAGCGGACGCATCACCACGGCAGCACCTCGTCGAGATAGAAGTAACCGCCGGTCGGGCCGGCATCGTCGATCAGTGCCAGACGCACGCTGGTGCGCGCGCCATCGGCGACCTCGAGTTCACCGTTCTGTTCGTCGCCGGCCTTGTTCATGTCGGTGCGCACGTAGCCCGGATGGATCGTATTGACCTTGATGCCCGCGTCCTTGAGCACATGCGCCAGATGCACGGTCCACGCGTTCACCGCGCTCTTGGACACGTTGTAGGCCGGGATGCCCTTGAAGTCGTAGATGGAGGAGTCCGGGTTCTGGTGCTCGCTGATCGAGCCGAGCAGGCTGGACACGTTGACGATGCGACCGGCCTTGGATGTGTGCAGCAACGGCAGCAGCGCCTGGGTGGTGGCGATCAGGCCGAACACGTTGGTCTCGAACGTCGTGCGCCAGGTCTCGATCGACTGGCCGGGGGCGCCGAGCTGCGCATCGTCCGCGAGGATGCCGGCGTTGTTGACCAGGATGTCGAGCCGGCCGTGGCGGTCTTCGATGGCCTTCGCCGCCGCGGCGATGCTCGCGGCGTCGGTGACATCGAGCGCGATGGCCTCGACCGGCAGGCCGTCGGCCTGCAGCTTCAAGGCGGCTTCGACGGCCCTGTCGCGATTGCGGCCGGCCAGCAGCGTGTGCACGCCGGCTTCGGCGAGCTGGCGCACGGTTTCCAGACCGATGCCGCGGGTGGCGCCGGTGACGAGGGCGATGCGGGACGAGGTGTTCATGCGTGACTCCTGGAATGGGGATGCGGGATGAGGCCGCGCGCGTCGGCGCGGCCGGGTTCGAAGCGGCGAACGTGTGCGAGACGCACTGCAACGGCGGCGGTCATGCGTGCAGACCTTTGTCTGCAACGTCGTGCGCGGGCGGCACCGGCTTGTGCGAGACCAGCGGCGTGTTCGCGAGCTTGCGCAGTGCGACGTAGAACACCGGGGTCAGGAACAGGCCGAACAGGGTCACGCCCAGCATGCCGGCGAATACGGTGACGCCGGTGATCGAGCGGACTTCCGCACCCGCACCCGTCGACAGCACCAGCGGCACGGTGCCGGCAATGAAGGCGACCGAGGTCATGACGATCGGACGCAGACGCAGACGGCTGGCTTCCAGCGCCGATTCGACGATGCCCTTGCCCTGCAGTTCCAGTTCGCGGGCGAACTCGACGATCAGGATCGCGTTCTTGCACGCCAGCCCCATCAGCACGACCAGGCCCACCTGCACGAACACGTTGTTGTCGCCGCCCGCCAGCCACACGCCGAACAGGGCGGACAGCAGCGTCATCGGCACGATCAGGATCACCGCCAGCGGCAGCGACCAGCTCTCGTACAACGCCGCGAGCACGAGGAACGCCAGCAGCACCGCGAGCGGGAACACCACCATGGCCGCGCCGCTCTGGTTCGACTGCTGGTAGCTCAGGTCGCTCCAGCCGATGCCCATGCCGGCCGGCAGCACCTGCCCGGCGAGCTCGGTGACCTTGGCCATGGCTTCACCCGACGACAGCACGCGCGGGTCGGCATCGCCCAGCAGATCGGCGGCGGGATAGCCGTTGAAGCGGATCACCGGGTCCGGCCCATAGGTCTGGCGCACGTTCACCATCGAACCCACCGGCACCATCTCGCCCGCCGCATTGCGCGTGCGCAGGTTGGCGATGTCGCCCACCTCGTCGCGGAACTGGCCGTCGGCCTGGGCGATGACCTGCCAGGTGCGGCCGAACATGTTGAAGTCGTTGACGTAGGCCGAACCCAGATACGTCTGCAGCGTGTCGAACAGTTCGGTCAGCGGCACGCCCTGCGCCTTCGCCTTCTCGCGATCGACGTCGGCATCGAGCTGCGGCACGTTGGCCTGGTAGCTGCTGATCGGATAGCCGAGGCCCGGCGTCTGCATCGCCGCGCCCTGGAACGCCTGCACCGCGGCCTGCAGCTCGCCGTAGCCCAGACGCGTGCGGTCCTCGACGAACAGCGACCAGCCCGACCCGTTGCCGAGGCCCTGGATCGGCGGCGGCATGAAGGCGAAGGTGAAGCCTTCCTGGATCGTCGAGAACTTCTGGTTGAGCTCGGCGGTGATCTCCTCGGCGCTGCGCGCGCGCTCGCTGAAGGGATCGAGGGTGAAGAAGATCACACCGTTGTTGGGCGTATTGGTGAACTGCAGCGGGTTGAGGCCGGGGAACGCGATCTCGCTGGCGACGCCGTCCACTTCACTGGCGAGTGCCGCCATTTTCTTCAGCACCGCGTCGGTGCGCTCGATCGATGCGCCCTCCGGCATCTTCACACCGGCAATCACGTACAGCTTGTCCTGCACCGGAATGAAGCCGGCCGGCACCACCTTGAACATCAGGCCGGCGCCGACCAGCAGCACCGCATAGACCAGGAACACCGCGCCGCGACGGCCGAGCACGCGCGACACCGCGCCTTCGTAGCGCTCCGAGCTGCGGTTGAAGAAGCGGTTGAACGGCCGGAACGCCCAGCCGAACGCCCGGTCGATCAGGCGCGAGGCGCGGTCCTTGGGCGCGTCGTGCGAGCGCAGCAGGATCGCCGCGAGCGCCGGCGACAGGGTCAGCGAGTTCAGGCCGGAGATGGCCGTGGCGATCGCGATGGTGACCGCGAACTGCTTGTAGAACTGTCCGGTGACGCCGGTCAGGAATGCCATCGGCACGAACACCGCGCACAGCACCAGGGTGATCGCGATGATCGGCCCCGACACCTCGCGCATGGCCCGGTGCGCGGCCTCGAGCGGCGCCGCGCCGAGTTCGATGTGGCGCTCGACGTTCTCGACCACGACGATCGCGTCGTCGACCACGATGCCGATCGCCAGAACAAGACCGAACAGGGTCAGCGTGTTGATCGAGTAGCCCAGCAGGTACAGCACCGCGAACGTGCCGACGATGGACACCGGGACAGCAATCAACGGGATGATCGACGCGCGCCAGGTCTGCAGGAACAGGATCACCACCAGCACCACCAGCAGCGTCGCTTCGAGCAGGGTGACGACGACCGACTTGATCGAATCGCGGACGAAGATCGTGGTGTCGTAGATCGACTGGATCTGCACGCCGGGCGGCAGCTGCGGGCGCAGCTCGTCCATCTTCGCGACGACACCGTCGCGAATGTCGAGTGCGTTCGCACCCGGCGCCTGGAAGATGCCGATCGCCGCGGCGTTCTTGCCGTCGAGGCGCGCACGCAGCGTGTAGTCGCCGGCAGCGAGTTCGATGCGGGCGACATCGGCCAGGCGCACGAGTTCACCGTCGGCGCCGGACTTCAGCACGATGGCGCCGAACTCCTCGACGGTCTCGAGCCTGCCCTTGGCGTTGATCGGCAACAGGAAATCGCTGCCGTTGGGCATCGGCTCGGCGCCGAGCTGGCCAGCGGAGACCTGCACGTTCTGTTCGCGAACCGCGCGCACCACGTCGCTCGCGGTCATGCCGCGTGCGGCGATCTTGTCGGGGTCCAGCCACAGACGCATCGCGTAATCGCCGCCACCGAACAGCTGCGCATCGCCGACGCCGGTGATCTTGGCCATCTCGTCCTTGACGTGCAGGCGCATGTAATTGCGCAGATACAGCGAGTCGTAGCGGCCGTCCTCCGAGGTCAGATGCACGACCATCAGGAACACCGGCGACTGCTTCTGCGTGGTCACGCCCTGCCGTCGGACGTCCTCGGGCAATCGCGCCTGCGCCTGCGCCACGCGGTTCTGCACGCGCACCGCGGCCTCGTCGGCATCGGTGCCGGGCTTGAAGGTCACGGTGAGCTGCAGCACGCCGTCGGAGCCGGCGACGGACTTGATGTACATCATGTCCTCGACGCCGTTGATGGCTTCCTCGAGCGGCGTCGCCACGGTTTCGGCGATCACCTTCGGGTTGGCACCGGGATACACGGTGCGCACGACCACCGAGGGCGGCACGACCTCCGGGTACTCGCCGATCGGCAGCAGCGGGATGGCGATCAGGCCACCGGCGAAGATCAGGATCGACAGCACCGCGGCGAAGATCGGCCGGTCGATGAAGAAGCGGGAGAAGTCCACGGGGAAATCCTTGTGGGCGGCGCGGAGGCCGCAGAGAAAGCGGGAAAAACGATCCCGTCATCCCCGCGCAGGCGGGAATTGCTCTTCAACAGCCGAATGGCTGGTCATCCATGGACGTAGGACTCGAAAGCAAAGTCCCTGGATGAACAGCGGAAAACGCTGTTGAAAAGCGCCTCCCGCCTACGCGGGAATGACGGTCTGACTGTTCTGCGAGCTGGGCGCGCGTCAGCGCTTCGCGACCGCCTCGATCGGGGCACCACCACGCATCGCGACCGCCTTCGGCGCGACCGGCATGCCCGGCATGAAGACCTTCTGCACGCCGTTGACGATCACGCGATCACCTGCGGCCAGGCCCGACTCGACGACACGCAGGCCTTCGACGATGCGACCCGGCACGATGTCGCGGCGCTGCGCGGTGTTGTCCTCGCCGACGACGTAGACGAACTTGCGGTCCTGGTCGGTGATCACGGCCTTGTCGTCGATCAGGATCGCCGGCCGCGCGGCCGCGCCTTCCAGCTGCACACGGGCGAACATGCCGGGGGTGAAACGACGGTCGGGATTCGGCAGCACGGCGCGGGCGCGCACGGTGCCGGTGGCCGGATCGATCTGGTTGTCGAGGAAGTCGACGGTGCCGGCATGCGGATAGCCGGTCTCGTCGGCCAGACCCACGCGCACCGCGTTGTCGACGTTGGTGCGTGTCCCTTCGCGCGACATCGCCTGGTGCCGCAGATAGGTGCGCTCGTCGGTTTCGAAGTAGACGTGCACCGGATCCTGCGAGACCAGGGTGGTCAGCATCGACGCATCGGCCTGGGCGAGGTTGCCAGTGGTCAGCATCGCGCGGCCGGCGCGGCCTGCGACCGGCGCACGCACTTCAGTGAACGCCAGATCCAGGCGCGCGGTTTCGACCGCGGCCTGGGCGCCGCGGACCGCGGCTTCGGCTTCGGCGCGACCGGCGCTGCGGGCTTCGAAATCATCGCGCGAGATCGCGCTGGCATCGATCAGCTGCTGTGCGCGTGCGTGACGCGTGGTCGCCAGCTGGGCATCAGCGCGGGCGCGGGCCAGTTCGGCTTCCGCACGCTGCAGCGCGGCGCGGTACGGCCGCGGATCGATGACGAACAGCAGATCGCCCTGCTTCACCTCATCACCTTCGGCATAGGCCACGCGCTGCACGTAACCGCTGACCCGCGGGCGCAACTCGACGCTTTCGACCGCGGCGATGCGGCCGGTGGCGTCGTTCCAGTCCTGCACCTGTTCCGACAGCACGGCGGCGACGCCGACATCCGGCGGTGGCGGCTGGTTCTGGTCCTGGGCCTGGGTGTCGCAACCGGCGACGACGAGCGCTACGGCAACGGCCAGGCCGGTCGCGGCGAGGGCGCGCCACGCGCGCGGTGTGAGGTGGGTGCGGATCATGAGCGGGATTCCTGGGGGGAGGCGGCAGTGGCGAGGCGACGCAGCAGCGCGCTGGCGTCGGTCTGGTGTTGCGTGGGGGGCGCGCAGGGACCGACGTCGAGGTCGTCAGACAGGCCGGGCGGGCGCACGGCGGCGCCGATCGGAAAGCGCACCAGGGCGACGTCGGCGTTCGCGGCGCCATCGACCAGGCGCAGCGCGTGGTCGGCGATCGCGTCGACATCCGGCCACTGCGCGCGCGCAGTCGCCGCGTTGGCATCGCAGCGCACCGGCGAATCGACGGCGAGCATCTGCACGCGCACCGGGAGGGTGCGGGCTTCTTCGTGCAGCACCCGCGCGAGCATCCGCAGCGCGGACGCACCGATCGAGTGATGGCCGTAACCGGACCACGGATGGTCCGCGCCCGGGCCGCCGATCAGCACGTACCCGGCGCGCGGTTGCGTGGCGAGCATGGGCAGCAGATGGCGCGCGATCGACAGATGCGGCAGCAGGTCTTCGTCCAGGCGACGACGCAGGAAGTCGGCAGGCGCATCGAGCACCCGCTGGCTGCCGGCGGCGCCGCGGATCGCCGCGATCACCGCGCCCGGTGCCGGGCCAGGCAATGCACGCAGGCGCGCGGCGAGATCGGCGGCGTCACCGTCACTGCGGATATCGGCGAACAGTGTGGTCAGCGCGGCGCCGTACCGGGCCTGCAGACGATCGAGCGCATCGGCGTCATTGGCGATCGCGATCGTGCGGCGTCCGGCAGCCAGGGCCTGCGCAACCAGGCGCGTTCCGACCATCCCGGTGGCGCCCACAATCACCAAAGGCGCCTTCATTGTCCCTTTCATGGGATTTTGTCTCCCGAAAACCGCGCTTCGATCGACGCCGGGGCACTGCGGAGACGGGTGTTGCCAGGCAGCCACGACCACAGCCAGCCCCAGCCCGCGTGCCCGGCCTGCAGCCGCTTCGGGGTCGCGATCCGTGCGCTAGACGATTGATTCGGCGGGATTTCCATATGCGGTCCGCGGCGACGCGCGGGGGCGGTCGCAGGACGTTTCGCAGGGGGCGCGGCGGGACGTGGGACGGACATGGGCGGCGTCGACTCGGGGGATGCCGCAGATCATCCGCCTCGAAAGGGGACTTGATTAGTCCCTATTCGAGGGAATAATTATCCCCGTCACGGTCCAATCTTCCGCGCACCGTGCGCGCGCCCGCTCCAGGAGTTCCACATGGCACACGATCTCAACGAGACCCTGATCTTCGTCAAGGTGGTCGAGCAGGGCAGCTTCATCGCGGCCGCCAACGCGCTGGGGCTGCCCAAGACCACCGTCAGCCGCAAGGTCCAGGAACTCGAACAGCGACTCGGCGCGCGCCTGCTCAACCGCACCACGCGCCGGCTCGGCCTGACCGAGGCCGGCAGCGTCTATCACGAGCACTGCCAGCGCATCGCGCGCGGACTCGAAGACGCCGAGAGCGCCGTCGCGCAGCTGCAGTCCGGCCCACGCGGCTGGCTGCGTTTCACCGTGCCGTACTCGATCGGCATCACCTGGATCGCGCCGCTGCTCGGCGACTTCCAGGCGCAGTACCCCGAGATCCAGCTCGACATGCACATGGGCAACGAGAAGCTCGACCTGATTGCAGGCGAAGCCGATCTCGCCCTGCGCATCGGCACCCTGCCCGATTCCAACCTCGTCGCCCGCAAGCTCGGCAGCCTGCGCACGCAGGTGTTCGCCAGCCAGTCCTATATCGAGCAGCACGGCGAACCGCTGCACCCCGACGACCTGCAGCACCACCGTACGCTGGTGATGCGCAAGAGCCACAACGCGAACAACCGCTTCGTCTGGTCCTTGACCGACGGTCGCGCGCTGCGCGATTTCCCGGTCAACCCGCAGCTCGTCGCCAACGATCCCGCCGCGCTCAACTGGGCCCTGATCAAGGGCGAAGGCCTGATGCTGACCGGCGACGTGATGGCCAAGGCCTTCGTCGAAGCCGGCATGGTGCAGCGTGTGCTCGCCGGGTGGACCGGTCCGGAAGTCGACTTCAATGCGGTCTTTCCCGGCGGCCGTCTGGTCTCGCCGAAGGTCCGCGCGTTCGTGGATTTCCTGATCGACCGCCTGAACTTCGACGCCGACCACATGCAGACGCTGTGCAAGGTGCAGCAGCAGGCGATGGAGGCCAAGGCCGCGGGCAAGGTCGCGCTCGCGCAGCTGGAGAAGGCGACGCGACGGGCGGTGGCGCCGGCGGTGGATGTCGAGGAAGAAGTTGTGCCGGTCGGCAGGTAATGGTGTCGGCACGCGCCAAAGGCCGCCTGCCTACTCTGCTTCGCTCTGAGATTTTGATCCTCTTAACGGATCGCACCCGATTCAAACCCGGAGGGCGCCGCCCATGGATGGGCGGTGTTTTCCGACCGAGGCAGGATGCCGAGTCGGAAAATCCCTGTGCACAACAAGTCGCGGGCTTCGGACGTTTCGGGGAGACGTTTTTCTTTGGTTCCGTTTCTTTTGGCGTCCACCAAAAGAAATGAACTCGGCCGCGTCAGCGGACGAAAGCGTGTGATCTTGTTCTGCTAGCGGTGGGATGCTTCGGAAGCAGAAGCAAACATCAATATCAAACGCTTCCACTCCCCTGCGGCGAGCGGGTTCATTTCTTTTGCTGCCCACGCACGCAGTGCGCACGGCGAAGCCGGCCCCGAAGGGGCGAGCATCGAAGATGCGAGTCAAAGAAACGGAACCAAAGAAAAGGGCCAGCCCCGACGGAGCTCACCCGGCGTGTCACTTGTTCCGGGATTTTCCGACTCGCCATGCCGGCTCAGTCGAAAGACACCGCACATCCATGTGCGGCGCCCTACAGGTCTGCGCACATGGGCGACGGCGTTTCGAAGATCGAAAGCGGAAAGCAGAGGCGAAAAGCGCGCAGCGCAAACAATTAACCGCCCAGCTTCACCAGCAACTTCCCGAAATTCTTCCCCGCCAACATCCCGATGAACGCCTCCGGCGCGTTCTCCAGACCCTGCACGACGTCCTCCCGATACCGCACGCGTCCATCGCGCAACCACTGCGCCATCTCGCGCACGAACTCGGGATAGAGCGCGATGAAATCGCGCTGGATGAAGCCGCGCACCGTCAGGTGCCGGCTCAGGATCAGGCCCATCAGTTGCGGCACGCGATCAGGACCGGCCGGTGGCGCGGTGTCGTTGTAGTGGGCAACGAGGCCACACACGGGAACGCGGGCGAAATCATTGAGCAGGGGCAGCACGGCGTCGAACACCTTGCCGCCGACGTTCTCGAAGTAGACGTCGATGCCGCCCGGACACGCGGCCTCGAGCTGCTGGGCGAAGTCGTCGGCGCGGTGGTCGAGGGCGACGTCGAAGCCGAGCTCGTCGCGCACGTGCGCGACCTTGTCCGGTCCACCCGCGATACCGACAGCGCGCGCGCCGTGGAGTTTGGCGATCTGGCCGACGGTCGCCCCCACCGGTCCGCTGGCCGCGGCGACGACCACGGTTTCGCCGTGCTGCGGCTTGCCGATCTCGTGGAGGCCGGCGTAGGCGGTGAAGCCGGGCATGCCGTGCACGCCGAGTGCGGTCTGCACCGGCAGGCCGGCGGGGTCGAGCTTGCGGCGCAGGCTTTCGCCATCGACGATGGCGTGCGTCTGCCAGCCAGCATGGGCAAGCACGAGATCGCCGGGCGACCAGGCGGGATGCAGCGATTCCACGACCTCCGAAATCGTGCCGCCATCCATGACCTCGCCGATCTCGACCGGCGCTGCGTAGGAGCGACCAGCGTTCATGCGGCCGCGCATGTAGGGGTCGAGCGACAGCCAGCGATTGCGCAACAGCACCTGGCCGTTGCGCGGCGTGGGTAGCTGGAAGGTCTCGACCCGGAAGTCGTCGGTGGTGGGCGCGCCTTCGGGTCGCGAGGCGAGGACGATGCGGGTGGCGGTGGAGTCGCTCATCGGGTCGGCCTGTTCGATTGGAGACCCTTCATAGCGCATGCATGCGTGCAGCACCGTCAAACACCGCTGCGCGCCGAGGTGTCGCTCATCCTGCGCTGGCGGAGTCGAGCGCGGCGATGTCAGCCTTCGACAGCAGCAGCGTGCGGGCCGCAGCCAGTTCCCGCAGCTGGGCGATGCTGGTCGCGCTGACGATCGGCGCGGTTACGCCGGGTCGTGCGATCAGCCACGCCAAGGCGACCTGGGCCACGGTCGCCGCGTGTCGGCACGCGGCATCGTCGAGTGCGGCGAGCACGCGCTTGCCGCGTGCATTGAGGTACTGCTTCACCACCTGCGCGCCGCGCGCGCTGCTCTTCGCGGCATCGGCGTCGGTGCGGTATTTGCCGCTGAGAAAGCCGCTCGCGAGCGAGTAATAGCCGATCACACCCAACCCGTGCTCGCGCACCAGCGGTTCCAGCGCGGCTTCATAGCCGGCACGGTCGACGAGGTTGTACTCGGGCTGCAGGGTCTCGTAGCGCGGCAGGTTGTGGCGCCTGGCCACGTCCAGCGCTTCGGCCAGGCGCGGCGCGGTGTAGTTCGACGCGCCGATCGCGCGCACCTTGCCCTGCTCGATCAGTCGCGAGAACGCGCCGAGCGTGTCTGCCAGCGGCACCGTGGGGTCGTCCTCGTGCGCCTGGTAGAGATCGATGACATCGGTCTGCAGGCGTCGCAGCGAGTCCTCGCACGCGGCCTGGATGTTGGCCGGCGACAGTCCCTTGCGCTGGGTCCACTTGGCGACCTTGGTGGCGATCACCACGCGCTCGCGTTGGCCGCTCTTCTGCAGCCACTGGCCGATCAGCGTTTCCGATTCGCCGCCCTGGTTACCGTCGACCCAGGCCGAGTAGGCATCCGCGGTGTCGACGAGATTGAGCCCCAGCGCGACGCATTCGTCGAGCAGCGCATGCGTCGTCGCCGCGTCGGCGCTCCAGCCGAAGACGTTGCCTCCGAACGCCAGTGGCGAGACCTTGAGTCCCGAGCGTCCGAGTTCGCGTTCCGACATGTGCCGCTCCGTACATTAAAGAATGGCCCCAGCATAGGCAGGCGTTCCGCGCGCACGACACCACCGAGCGCGCAAAGCTGTGTTCCGGCGTCCCCGCCTCGCGCACAGCGCGACGGACGGCAACGTTCGCCACGCGGCTTGTGGCACCCTTGCGCCACGTCCGCGTCCGGAGTTCCGCCCATGCAACGCAGCTTGTCGTTCTGCGCCATCGCCCTGATCGCCCTCGCCGGCTGCGCCAGTGCGCCGCAGGTGCCTGCCGATTCGGCCGCCGACCTCGATTCCAACAATGTCGCCCGCCTCGATACGGCGCTCGCCGGCGACTGGCGCAGCGCCGAGAACCGCGCGCGTGATCAGTACCGCCATCCACGCGAGACGCTGGCGTTCTTCGGCGTGCGTCCGGAACAGACGGTCATCGAAGTCACACCTGGCAGCGGCGCCTGGTACGCCGAAGTGCTGGCGCCGTATCTGCGCGACAACGGCCGTTACATCGCCGCGATGGTCGATCCGGCGAGCGTCGCCGAAGGCCGTGGCCGCGATTACCAGACGAGCCAGCGCGAAGGCTTGCAGGCCCGCTTCGACGCCGCACCGCTGCAGTTCGATCGCGCGCGCATGGTGGAGTTCGATCCCACCGCGCCGCGTTTCGGACCGTCGAACTCGGCCGATGTCGTGCTGACGTTCCGCAATGTGCACAACTGGCGCATGTCTGGCCAGGCCGAGGCGATGTTCAAGGGTTTCTACGACGTGCTGCGGCCGGGTGGCGTGCTGGGCGTGGTCGAGCATCGCGCGAAGGCGGACGTCCCGTCCGACGACCGCAGCGGTTACGTCGGCACGTCGCAGGTCATCGCGCTGGCGCAGGCCGCGGGTTTCCGCGTCGACGGCAGCAGCGAGGTCAACGCGAATCCGAAGGACACCCGCGACCATCCCAACGGCGTGTGGATGCTGCCGCCGTCGAACCGACACGATGCCGCGGACGCGGCGAAGTACACCCAGATCGGCGAGAGCGACCGGATGACGCTGCGGTTTGTGAAGCCGTGATGGGCCGGGATTGGGGATGACCGGACATTCGTCCGTTGAAAGCGGGGAGTAGGGATTCGTAAGGGCGGCGGGCCCGTACATATGCGCAGCCTCCGCCGGCTCTTCTTCAGAGCGCAAGGGCATCTGAAGATTGCGCGCGTTCCGGCTTTTACGAATACCCAATCCCGAATTCCCAATCCCATGCTCATCGCCTTCAACAAACCCTACGGCGTGCTCTGCCAGTTCACCGACCGCAGCACGCCGCCGCGTCCCACGCTGGCCAGTTTCGGCCTGCCGGCCGATGTGTATGCCGCCGGCCGTCTCGATCACGACAGTGAAGGTCTGCTGCTGCTGACCGACGACGGCACGCTGGCGCACCGGATCACCGATCCGCGCCACAAGCTGCCCAAGACCTACCGGGTGCAGGTGGAAGGCGCGCCGTCGCCGGACCAGCTGCAGGCGCTGCGCGATGGTGTGACGCTCAACGATGGACCCACGCGCCCGGCGCAGGTGGCGCTGCTCGCGTCGCCGCCGGCACTGTGGCCGCGCGATCCGCCGGTACGCTTCCGCAAGACCGTGCCCGACGCTTGGCTGGAACTCACCATCCACGAAGGCCGCAATCGCCAGGTCCGTCGCATGACCGCGGCGGTCGGCCTGCCGACGCTGCGGCTGGTGCGGGTGGCGATCGGCGGCTGGGCGCTGGGTGATCTGGCGCCCGGTGCATGGCAGGCGCTCGACCCCACCACCGGCCCCGCCCGCATCCGCGACTGACCGGTTTCTGGTAACGTGCCGGGCGGACAGCGCGCGGCTGACGCGTGTCACCCTTCCCCGTTCGGGGCCACCCCGGAGCCCCATGCCGAACTCTGCAAACGCCAGCGGTCGCATCCTCGTCGTCGATGACCAGCCTGCGAACCTGCGTGTCGTCAGTTCGCTGCTGAGCCGTCACGGCTACGAAGTGCAAACGGCGCCCGACGGCGCCGAAGCGTTGGCGATGCTCGAAGCGCGCCAGCCCGACCTGCTGCTGCTCGACATGCTGATGCCGAACATGGACGGCTTCGCGCTACTGGCCGAGATCAAGCAGAACCCCGACCTGTTGCGCCTGCCGGTCGTGTTTCTCACCGTGGCCCAGGATCGCGAGCTGTTGCTGCGCGCGTTCGACGCCGGTGCGGTCGATTACGTCACCAAGCCCTTCATGCCCGAAGAGCTGCTCGCGCGCGTCAACGCGCACGTCGGTCTCAAGCAGACCCGCGACCGCCTCGAGCGCATCGCGCGCGAGCGCCAGGAGCTGGTGAACCTGGTCGCCCATGACCTGAAAAATCCGCTGTCGAGCATCTGGTTCGCCAGCGACATGCTGGTCAAGAACGAGACCAAGACCGAGCGCATTCCGCGCTACCACAAGATGATCCACGAGAGCGCCGAAGACGCGCTGGGCTACATCCGCCGCTACCTGGAAACCCAGGACACCTCGCGCAAGGCCGCCGAGGCCACGCAGGCCACCGGCCTGCGTGACGTGCTGGCGTGGATCATCGCGCGCTACGGGATGCAGTTCGAGGACCGGGGCGTGCAGTTGCATGTGCGTGCGCCCGATGCGGCGCCGATGGTCGCGATCGACGGCCTGGTGCTGCGTCAGGTCGCCGAGAACCTGATCACCAACGCGATCAAGTACGCACCCGACAGCGACGTCGACATCTCGCTGCGTGGTGGTGGCGCGGGCTTCTGGCAGCTGCTGGTGGAAGACCGCGGCCCGGGCATCGCCCGCGACCAGCAGCACGCGCTGTTCCGGCCGTTCCAGCGGCTGGCGCACGCCGGCACCGAAGACGGACGTTCCAGCGGTCTGGGCCTGTCGCTGGCCAAGCAGATCATCGTCGACCTGGGTGGCCAGCTCTGGTACGAGGACCGCGAAGGCGGCGGCGCCCGGTTCGTGATCGAGTTGCCGGAAATGCCGTCCGACGCGTAAGCGTTCGACAGCGCGGCGCCCGGGGCCAGACGGCCCGCATCGCGAGCCGGTTGGCGTGCAGATGGACTGCCGGCGACTCGGATCACGAGGACTTCGAACCGACGGTTCGGCGCGGATATGCCTGCCGCACCTGTCGCTTCAACACCTCAGCACGCAGCGGGTTCGGGCGCCTCGGAGCGCCGCGTCACGCCGACGGCAGCTCCGTTTTTTTTGCGTTCGCCCATAAAAAACGCGGGCCTGAGGCCCGCGTCCGGTCGACCTGCGCCTGGCCGCATGGCCAGCGCACGGGTGATCCTGTCGAACTCAGTCGTTGCTGTTCGAGGCGGCAGCGCCGCGACGCGTGGTGCGCTTGCGCGCAGGTGCCCGGGTGGGCTCGATGCGGCGCGAGCTGCCTTCCACCGCCCCGCCTTCCTTGCGCTTCTTGTACTGGCGGGCCGCGACCCAGACCAGACCGGCGCCGATCACCGACGCGGCGAGGATGGCCGGGTTGCGACGCAGGAAGCCGCCGGCGAGTTTGGTGCCGGTGCGCGCAGCGCCGAGCGCAACGCCCGTCTGCAGCCACTTCTCGGCGGAGTCGGGAATCGCATGACGCAGACTGTCGCCTGCCTGGCCGACCAGCGACAGTGCCTTGTCGGACAACGCTTCGAACTTGCTCATGGAATGACCTCGGATGTCCGATGTGGGAGCATGAGTCTTCGTTACCGGCTGTCGAACTGGCGTGAGCACTGTGCGGGCCAGTGCCGCCTGTTGTGCTGACGTTCGGCCAACCAGGCCGCGGCAATGCCGCTGTGGCGGCCACTGCGTGTCGACTGATGCGGAGTGGCGCGGTGTTGCCTGATGCGGCGCAGGGCACCCGGGCGTCCTCCGTCCGCGCCCCCGCCGCGGCCATGCGTCACCGTCGCCACGCGTCCTGATCGGACCCGCCTCAGGTACCGCGCGGTTTCGCACGATGCGTTGCGGGTGCGTTCCAAGGGTCTTCGGGCCAGGGATGCTTCGGATACCGCCCCTTCATTTCCTTGCGCACCTCCGGATACGTGCGTTCCCAAAAACCGGCGAGGTCCTGCGTGACCTGCAACGGGCGGCCGGCCGGCGACAGCAGATGGATCGTCAGCGGCACGCGGCCATCAGCGACGGTCGGCGTCTTCGCCAGGCCGAACAGTTCCTGCAGCTTGACCGCGAGCACCGGCGGCGCGGGCGTGCCGTCGGCCTCGATCGCGTAGTCAATCGCGCGCGCCATGCCCGACGGCACGGTGATGCGCACCGGCGCCAGACGGTCGAGCTGCTGGCGTAGCGACCAGTCCAGCTGGTTCTGCAGGGCATCGGCCAGCGCGTCCGCGCCGAGTGCATCGAGCCGGGTGATGCCGGCGAACGCCGGTCGCAGCCATGCGTCGCGCGTCGCCAGCAGCGTCGCGTCCGACACGTCGGGTAGCGCGAGTTCGGGCATCCACGCGCGCACCGCCTGCACGCGCGCCTGCCATTGGCGCAGGGCGTCGCGCCACGGCAGCACATCGAGGCCCAATGCGCCGACGGCATCGCTCAGCGCCTGCGCGGCCTGCGCCGGATCGACGCGGCCATTGGCTCGGGCGTCGAGCACGATGCCGTCGAAGCGGCGCACACGTTCACCGACCAAGGCGCGACGCTCAGCATCCCAGCGCGTCTCGTCGGCGTCGATGAAGCGTTCGGGCCATTGCCGCCGCAACCGTGCCTCGTCGATGGGCGCGCCGCGCAGCAGCAATGCGTCCTTGGCCTCGTGGCGCAGCTCGCTGGCGACGATCCATGTTTCGCCGCGCAACGTGCTGTCGTCGAACAGCCGCGCCATGCGGCCGTTGCTGAGCGTGTAACGGGCATCGTCGCGCGCGTGCCGATGGCCGATGCGATCGGGAAACGCATGGCCGAGCAGATCACCGAGCACGTGCACGGGTGCGGACGACGGCGGTGCGGCGTCGAGCTTCAGACGTCGCCGCCATTGCTTCGCGGCCGCATCGATTGCGGCGAGTGCGCCGCGCTGTGCATCGGCCGGCGTGCGTCCGCTGCGGAATGCGGCCAGCGCCTGCCAGCGCGCGGCGACGCCATCCGAGCGGGGTGTACCCGGCAACGGCCGCAGCGGATCGCGTGCTTCCAGCAGCGCACACAGATCGCAGGCCAGTGCGCGTTCGCCGGCATCCGCGCCGGCCAACAGCATCGCCGCGAGACGCGGATGGGTGCCGAGCGCGAGCATGCGACGGCCGGTCTGGGTGATCGCACCCCGCGTATCCAGCGCATCGAGGCGTTGCAGCAGATCGTGCGCGGCGCCCATCGCACCGGCCGGCGGCGCGTCCGGAAACACGAGTGATGGATCGCCCCAGGCGGCGAGTTCGAGGGCGAGCGCGGCCAGATCGACCTGCGCGATCTCCGGCCGCCGCTGCGGTTCGAGCCGCTGCGATTCCGGCCACAAGCGCAGCGCGACCCCCGAGGCGACGCGCCCCGCGCGACCGGCGCGCTGATCGGCCGAGGCCTGCGAGATGGACACGATCTCCAGCCGCGAGAAGCCACTGTTGGGATCGAAACGCGGCTCGCGCGCCTGACCGCTGTCGACGACGATGCGCACGCCCGGCAGCGTCACGCTGCTCTCGGCGACATTGGTCGCCAGCACCACGCGGCGACGACCATCGGTCGATGGCTGCAGCACATGCGTCTGCGCATCGACCGGCAGTTCGCCATGCAGCGCCAGCAGTTCGACATCGCCCGGCAACGCGGCTTCGAGCTGCGCGCGACAGCGCGCGATCTCGCGCTGGCCCGGCAGGAACACCAGCGCATCGCCAGGCTGCGTCGCCAGTGCATCGACGAGCACGCGACGCACCTGGTGCTCGAGCGCCTCGTCGCGCTTCGGCGGCGCATGCGACACGTCGACCGGAAAGCTGCGGCCCGCGCTCGACAGCCGCGGCGCATCGAGCCACGTCGCGATGCGCGCGCCGTCGAGCGTCGCCGACATCACCACCAGGCGCAGGTCTTCGCGCAGGCCGGTCTGCACGTCGCGCGCGAGTGCGAGGCCGAGATCGCCGGCGAGATGGCGCTCGTGGAACTCGTCGAACAGCAGCGCACCGACGTCGCACAGTTCCGGATCGTCCTGCAGCATGCGCGTCAGGATGCCTTCGGTGACGACCTCGATCCGCGTGCGCGCACTGACGCGCTGCTCGAAGCGGATGCGATAGCCGACGAGGCCGCCGATCTCGTCGCCGAGCTGGCGCGCCATGAAGCTTGCCGCAGAACGCGCGGCGACGCGTCGCGGTTCCAGCATCACGATCTTCTTCCCGGCCAGCCAGTCCGCGTCGTGCAGCGCCAGTGGCACCTGCGTGGTCTTGCCCGCGCCCGGCGGCGCTTCGAGCACCAGGCGCGGATGTGCGGCGAGGCTGGAGACGATCTCCGGCAACAACGACGTGATGGGAAAGACGGGAGCGGCGGCGTGCGTCACGGCGCACAGGCTAACGACGTCACGCATCGACGTCGATGCGCGCAGGCAAGGGTTTGCCCCGGTATCGACTGTCATCGGCGCCCGCCAGACTCGCCAGGTCCCCGCCATCGGATCCCTCATGCGCGCTCGCCTTCGCCGTCTTCCGCACGTCCTGCTGCTTTGCGGCCTGTCCGCGACCGCGCCTGCCGCGTTCGCCGAGGTGTTCATCAACGAGCTGCACTACGACAACGCGGGCGCGGATGTCGGCGAAGCGGTGGAGATCGTCGCGACCGCAGGCGAAAACCTGTCGGGGTATCGCGTGTGGCTCTACAACGGCAGCAACGCGCCCAACGCGGCGGCCACCTACGGCAACGTCGCGGTGCCGGCCGCGCAGACGCGCAGCTGCGGCGCGAGTGTCGGGATCGCCACGGTCACCTGGCCGCGCGACGGCCTGCAGAACGGATCCAACGACGGCATCGCACTGGTCGATAGCGCCGGCACCGTCGTGCAGTTCATCAGCTACGAGGGCACGATCGTCGCCGGCAACGGTCCTGCCGCCGGACTGACCAGCCAGAACCTGCCGGTGGCGGAAAGCGCGACCGCGCCCGTCGGCACGTCGCTGCAACTGACCGGCAACGGCAGCACGGCGGCCGACTTCGACTGGGCGCCGTCATCGACGCAGACCTTCGGTGCCTGCAACACCGGCCAGACCTTTGGAGGCAGTGGCGGTGGCGGCGATACCACGCCGCCGTCGATCACCGCGACCACGCCCGTCAGCGGCGCATCCGATTTCCCCGCGGCCGGCGATCTGTCGGTGTCCTTCAGCGAAACGGTCACGCTCGCCAACGGCGCGTTCGCGCTGCAGTGCGCGACCTCGGGCGCGGTGATGCTCGATCACGCCAACAGCGGCAGCAGCTTCGCGATCGGCACTGGCACTGCGCTGCATGCAGGCGAAGCCTGCACACTGACGGTCAACGCGAACGCAGTAACCGATGCCGCGGGTCTGTCGCCGGCCGCAAACACCGTCATCGCGTTCAATGTCGCCAGCGGCGGCGGCGGAGGCGATAGCGGCGCCTACTACGCACGCGTCAACACCAGCAGCCCCGGCCAGCTGCGCTGCTCGCTGCACGCGACGATCCGCGGCCACACGTCCTATCCCTACAGCGGCGGCACGACGAACACCTGGACGATCCTCGAAATCGCCGACGAGGATCCGGCCGACAGCGGCAAGATCCTCGACGTCTACCGCAACCGCAGCTACACCAAGGGCAGCGGCCGCGCGGGCACCGGCAGCGGGCTGACCTACAACCGCGAACACACCTGGCCCAAGTCGCTCGGCTTCCCCTCGACCAGCGGCGACAAGGGCCTGCCGAACGCGCCGCACACTGACGCGCACATGCTCTATCTCAGCGACACCGACCACAACTCGGCGCGCGGCAACAAACCGTTGGCCGACTGCACGGCCTCGGCCAACTGCAGCGAACGCGCAACCGAAGCCAACCAGGGCGTCGGCGGCGGCACCGGCCTGTTCCCGGGCAATTCCAACTGGACCAACGCCAACGGCTTCCAGGTCTGGGGCCATCGCCAGGGCGACATCGCCCGCGCGGTGCTGTACATGGCGATCCGCTACGAAGGCGGCGCGCATCCGACGACCGGTCAGGGCGAGCCGGACCTCGAACTGACCGACGACCGCAGCCGCATCGTGTCGACCTCGGCATCGCCGGCCTACATGGGCCTGCTGTCGACGCTGCTGGCCTGGCACCAGGCCGACCCGCCGGACGCCCGCGAGCGCGAACGCAACGAAGTGGTCTACAACTTCCAGGGCAACCGCAATCCCTTCATCGACCAGCCGCAATGGGCCACGCGCGCGCTGTTCGAGAGCACGACGCCGGCAAGTTGCCAATTGTTGAACTAGGTATTTGCACCTCTCCCTCTGGGAGAGGTCGACGCGCGAAGCGCGTCGGGTGAGGGTTGGGCTCTACAGGCGAATCGAGGGCATGCAGGGCGGGCTTCGAAGCCCGCCGTCTACACTGCACGCCCCACGTTCCCCGCAATCCGCCATGCAGCTGATCGATATCGGCGCCAATCTCACCCACGACAGCTTCGACCACGATCGCGACGCAGTGCTGCAGCGCGCACGCGAGGCGGGCGTGACGCGCATGGTGATCACCGGTGCCAGCCGCGAGCATTCGCCCAAAGCGCTCGAACTCGCGCAGGCGCATCCGGGTTTTCTGTACGCGACGGCGGGCGTGCATCCGCATCACGCGGTCGAGTACACCGCGGAGTGCGATGCAGAAATGCGCGCGCTGCTCGCGCATCCGGAAGTCGTCGCGGTCGGCGAGTGCGGTCTGGATTATTTCCGCGATTTCGCGCCGCGTCCGGCGCAGCGCAAGGCCTTCGAGCGGCAGCTGCAGAACGCTGCCGATACCGGCAAGCCGCTGTTCCTGCACCAGCGCGACGCGCACGACGACTTCGTCGCGATCATGCGCGAGTTCGAAGGCCGGATCGGTCCGGCGGTCGTGCACTGCTTCACGGCCGGCAAGCGCGAACTGTTCGAGTGTCTCGACCGCGACTGGCACATCGGCATCACCGGCTGGCTGTGCGACGAGCGCCGCGGCCAGCATCTGCGCGAGCTGGTGCCCAACATCCCGGCCAACCGCCTGATGGTCGAAACCGATGCGCCCTACCTGCTGCCGCGCACGCTCAAGCCGCTGCCGAAGGACCGCCGCAACGAACCGGCGTTCCTGCCGCACATCGTTGAGGCGCTCGCGCGCGATCGCGGTGAGGAGGTCGCGGTCACCGCAGACGCCACAACCGCAACGGCGGCCGCATTCTTCCGGCTACCGTAAAGACTCAGAAGCCCGACGGCATCAACAGCAGCAGGCCCGCACCCAGGCCGATGCGATAGATCGCGAAGCCGGTGAAGCGGTGGCGCTTGATGTAGCCGAGCAGCCACTTCACGACGATGAAACCGGTGACCATCGCCGCAACGAACGCGATCGCGACATCGCCCCAGGCTTCCTCGCCCAGGCCCTGGTCCATCCACAGTTCGAGGAACGCGTAGGCACTGGCGGCGAACATCGTCGGGATACCGACCAGGAACGCGAACTCGGCCGCGGCCGAGCGTCGGCTCAGGCCCAGCAGCATCGCCAGGAAGATCGTCGTCGCCGAACGCGAGGTGCCGGGGAACACGCCGGCCACCACCTGCGCCAGACCGACCGCGACCGCTACCGTCCACGTCACGTGCGTGTTGTCACCGCGTTTTTCGGCGAAGTACTCGGCCACCAGCATCCAGATGCCGCCGATGATCAGCGCCCACGCAACCGGAGTAACGGTCTCGGGCAGTTCCCAGCCGGCCATGCGTACCGGCAGGCCGACCAGCGCGGTGACCAGGAAGGCGACCGCGATCTTCATCGAATAATCGCGGTGCTCGCGGTTGCCCAGGCCCGTCGTCAGCTGCCAGACGCGCTGGCGGAACACCAGCAGCGTCGCGAGGATCGCGCCGGCCTGGATGACGATGTTGAAGAAGTCCGAGCGCGCGCCCAGCCAGTGCTGGGCGATCAGCAGGTGACCGGTGCTGGAGACGGGCAGGAATTCGGTGAGCCCCTCGATGATGCCGAGGAGCAGTGCGGAGATCGGATCGGACACGGCGTTTTTGCTGCGCGGGGGGCAAGCCCGCGAGGATACCGGTCGTCGACGCCCGCGCGAACCCGCGCGGGGCCAGCAGTCAGTCGCGCGCGGTGGCCGCGGTCTGCTTGAGTTCGCGGTAGCGAGTCAGCGCCGCCTGCAGGTCACCGCCCAGCGCGGCCTGTTCGCCGAGCTGCTGGTCGAGCACCGCAAGCTGGCGCTGCAGGTCGCTGTGCTGGCTGCGAATGCTGTCGACCAGTGGCTTGGCGACGGTCTCTCCGGCCAGCTCGCGCTCGCCGGCCTGGCGCAGCAGCGACAGCAGGCTGTTGCGCAGGTTGTCGACGCCCATGCGCGAGGTCTTGAGCGCTTCGTCCACCAGCACGATGCGCTCGCCGTAGGCGCGGCGCAGATCGGCTTCGGTCGCGTAGGACTCGACCATCGCCAGTTCCTGTCGCTGGCGCAGGGCCGCGGCCTCGGCATCGAGCTTCGCCTGCTGCGCAGCAGCGGCCGCTTCGCTGCGTTCCTCGGCGGTCAGCGCCCGGCTCACATGCGCGGTGGCCATGCCGCTGCGCGCGCTGATCTCGGTGCGCTCGGCATCCACCGCCGACGCCGGCAAAGCATCGCCGCACACGCGACGGCCGGCTTCGTTCCAGCAGTAGACCTTGCGGTCGGCGGTGGGCTTTTGCGCCAGCGCGCCGGTGGCGATGCAGGCCAGCAGCAGGCCGCCCATCAGTCGGTTCGGAAAATGCATGTCGTCCGTCCCCCTGACGGCCCGAAGCGTGGAATCAGCGTGTCGGTTCGCTGCCATGGCGTGCCCGATAGGCGAGCAGGCGGTCGCGTTCTGCCGCCAGTGTCGCGCTCTGGCCGACAAATGCAAGCAGGTCGGACAGCCCCGCGATGGCCACCACGGGCACGTCCTGCTCGCGTGCGACGCGCTGCGCGGCGGACTCCTGGCTATCCTCGGCCACGCGCTCCTGACGGTCGAGGGCAATGACGATGCCGGCCACCGTGCCGCCGCCGTCGGCGATCTGCCCCAGTGCTTCGCGGATCGCGGTGCCGGCGGTGATCACGTCGTCGACGATCAGCACCCGGCGTCCGGCCAGCGGCGCGCCGACCAGCAGGCCGCCCTCGCCATGCGCCTTGGCTTCCTTGCGGTTGAACGCGACCGGCAGATCGCGGCCACGGCGCGCGTACTCGCAGGCCAGCGCCGTCGCCAGCGGAATGCCCTTGTAGGCCGGGCCGAACAGCAGGTCGAACTCGACCCCGGCCGCGTCCAGCGCGTCGGCGTAACAGCCGGCCAGCGTGGCGATGGCGACACCGGAATCAAAACGCCCGGCATTGAAGAAATACGGACTGACGCGGCCGGACTTCAGCGTGAACTCGCCGAAGCGCAGTGCGTCGGCCTCGAGGGCGAGCTGCAGGAAACGGGTGCGATGGTCGGTCATGGCGCCCATTGTCCCACGCCGAGTGCGCGCAGCATCAGGTACTGCGGCCCGCCGCGGCCGCCGCGCATGCGCTCGCCGCTGTCGACGAAGCCGGCGCGCCGGTACAGCTGCACAGCAATCGTGTTGGCGGCATGCACGTTCAGCGCCAGCAGCACGCGCTCGGGATGTCGCTGGGTCAGATCCGCGCAGCAGGCCGCGAGCGTCGGCAGGCCGAGCCCGCGGCCCTGCCAGGCAACATCCAGCGCGAACGCCCGCAGCGTCGCAGTGCGCCGGTCCACGCCCTGTTTGCCGAAGGTCGCGGTCGGGTAATCGAGGCGATAGAAGCCAATGACGATGTCGCCCAGCAGCACCACCATCGCGTCGCTATCCGGGGCGGCCATCGCGTTGTCGACGGCGAAGACGATGTCGCCGGCGTAGATCGTCTGCGTCGCGGTGAGCGCCAGACAGCGCGCGGCCTCGGCCTGTGCGGCCGACGCCAATACAACGCAAGGCAGCAGAGCCGACGACATGCGCGGAGGATACGCGCTGCAAAGGCCGGACGGTCAGCGCGAATCCGGTAGGCTTGGCGCCGGTACATGTGCTGCAGGCCTGCATGAAAATCGTCAGCTTCAACGCCAACGGCGTGCGCTCCGCCGCGAGAAAAGGCTTCTTCGACTGGTTCGTCGCCCAGGACGCCGACGTGCTGTGCATGCAGGAAACCAAGGCGCAGGAACACCAGCTGCTGGGCGAATCCGGCCTGCATGCCGACTTCCTGCCCGCTGGCTACAAAGCCTGGTTCCGCGACGCGTCGACCAAGAAGGGCTACAGCGGTGTGGCCATCTACGCGCGCCGCGAACCCGACGAGATCCGCACGTCGCTCGGCTGGGCACCGTTCGACGAGGAAGGCCGCTACATCGAAGCGCGTTTCGGCAATCTCAGCGTGGTGTCGTTCTACATCCCGTCCGGCTCGTCGGGTGAGCTGCGCCAGGGCTTCAAGTTCGAAGTCATGGACTGGCTGAAACCCATCCTCGACGCATGGCTGGCCAGCGGTCGCGACTACGTACTGTGCGGCGACTGGAACATCGTGCGTGCGCGCAGCGACATCAAGAACTGGACCAGCAACCAGAAGAACTCCGGCTGCACGCCGCCCGAGCGCGCCTGGCTCAACGGCATGATCGGCGATGCCTGCGGCGATGGCCTGGTCGAGCCGCCCGCGACCGGCTGGCTCGACGCGTTGCGCGTGCTGCGCCCGGATGCGCCCGAGTACACCTGGTGGAGCAACCGCGGCGCCGCGCGTGCCAACAACGTGGGGTGGCGGATCGACTACCAGTTCATCACCCCGTCGCTGCGTGACCGCGTGCGCTCGGTCGCCGTGCATCCCGAGCCACGCTTCTCCGATCACGCCCCGCTGGTCGTGGACTACCGCGCGTGAGCGCGCCGGCCACCGAGGCCAAGCCGCGGCCTGGCTGGCGGACCGTCGTCGCCAGTCTGCGTCAGCGCAAGGTACTGGCGATGCTGCTGCTCGGCTTCAGCTCCGGTATTCCGATCTACCTGGTCGGCAACACGCTCGGCTACTGGATGCGCGAGAACGGCATCGAACTGTCGATGATCGGCTTTCTGTCATGGGTGGGCCTGGCGTACTCGCTGAAGTTTCTCTGGGCACCGCTGGTCGACAAGGCGGATGCGCCGATCTTCGGACGCTGGCTCGGGCGCCGGCGCGGCTGGATGCTGTTGGCGCAGATCGTCGTCGCCGCGGCACTGGTGGGCATGGTGCTGATCCAACCGCGCGAGGACGTGCTGACCATCGCTGGCATCGGCATCGACCGCCTGCTGGTGTTCGGCGCGCTCGCGCTGGCCGTTGCCTTCGCCTCGGCCACGCAGGACATCGTCATCGACGCCTGGCGCATCGAGAGCGCGTCGAACAACGAACAACAGGGCCTGCTGACGTCGACCTCCACGCTGGGCTACCGCGGCGCGCTGCTGGTGACCGACGCGCTGATCCTGATCATGGCCGCGCGTGTTGGCTGGACGGTTTCCTACTTGTGGATGGCGGCGCTGATGGGTGTGGGCGTGGTCGCGGTGATGATCGCGCGCGAGCCTGTCGCCAGTGAGATCGCAACGAACCAGCAGCCCACCCTGTGGACTGCGCGCGGACTGTTCGACGCGATCGTCGGGCCGTTCATCGCGTTCTTCGCCCAGCACGGCCGCTTCGCGTTCGTCATGCTGCTGGCGATCTGCCTGTACCGCATGCCGGATTTCGTGATGGGACCGATGGCGAATCCCTTCTATGCCGATCTCGGTCTCGCGAAGGAAACCGTCGGTGCCGTCCGCGGCTCGGTCGGCCTGGTCGCCACGATCGTCGGCATCGCCGCGGCCGGGCTGTCCGCGGTGCGCTTCGGGTTCATGCCGACCTTGCTCGCCGGCGCGGTGCTCGGACCGGGCTCGAACCTGGCCTTCGCCTATCTCGCGCTGCACGGTTCCGATGCGGGGGTCTTCACCGCGGCAATGGTGATCGACAACTTCTGCAGCGGCTACGCCGGCGTCGCACTGATCGGTTACATGTCGAGCCTGACGAGCCTCGGCTACACGGCCACGCAGTACGCGCTGCTGAGTTCGTTCTATGCCCTGGCGGGCAAGGTGCTCAAAGGCTTTTCCGGCGTGTGGGTGGAACAGCTGGCCGTGGGCCGCACGCTGCTTGAAGGTTACGCGCTCTTCTTCACCGGGACCGCGCTGATCGGCATCCCGGCGATCGCGCTGTGCATCGTGCTGTGGCGACGACCTCCGATCCCGCCTGCCATGGTCGCAACGCAGACCGGGACCTAGCTGCGCATCAGTCAGAGCGACGTGGTTGCAGACCCCCCGCAGCGTGTTTCGTGATCACTGCTGTGGTCGTGGTGCCGCACTTGTGTTCTTCTTTCGGTTCAGACTTGGGCGCGCCTCGACGACGCGACCGCCACGGGAGATATCACGAAATGACCGACATCGTGCTCAAGGATCTCGACCCCGCGCTGCTCGAGCGCATCACCGCTTATGCGGACACGCAGGGCTGGGGTCAGGCGCGCACGCTGCGGTTCCTGCTCGAGCAGGGTCTGCGGGCGAGCATCGGCGACGAGCGTGTGTCCCTGGACCCGGCCGAGGACGGCGTGCTGGCGGCGGCGATCGGCGCGCTTGAGCAGATCCCCGACGACACCTTCGCGCTGATCGGGCGTGGCCCGGCGCAGCCTGCCCCCGCGAGCTGAGGCGTTCGCCGTCCTGTAGGAGCGCGCTTGCGCGCGATGCCGTATTGCGGGAAAGCACCTCGCGCGCAAGCGCGCGCCTACAGAATCATGGGCGCGACGTCCCGCCGGACGGCTCAGGCCGGATGCACGACTCCGAGCACGCGAGGACCCGCCGCACCGGTGACCGACGGCAGGTTCCCCGGACGCCCGAGCACCGTCTGCCGCGCCAGCCACGCGAAGCCCATCGCCTCGACATGATCCGGATCGAGCCCGTGCGCGGCGCTCGATTCCACGGCCACCCCGGGTAACGCCTCGCCCAGCGCGCGCATCAGCGCGCCGTTGTGCACGCCGCCGCCGCAGCCGATCACCCGCGCGGTGCCCGGCTGGGTCGCGCGTAGGGCGTCAGTGATCGTCGCGACGCTGAGCGCGAGCAGCGTCGCCTGGATATCGGCAATGGATTCGCCGCCCTGCAATGCGGCGTCGACCCAGTCGAGATGGAACTGGTCGCGGCCGGTGGACTTGGGCGGTGGCGCCGCGAACCACGGCTCGGACCGCAGTCGCGCGAGCAGCCCAGCATCGACGCGTCCGCGCGCAGCCAGAGCGCCACCGCGATCGAAGGCCTCGCCGGTGTGGCGCAGGCACCACGCATCCATCAGCCCGTTGGCCGGGCCGGTGTCGAAGCCGCGGACCGGGCCGCCATCGCCCGGAAGCAGGGTCAGGTTGGCGATGCCGCCGAGGTTGAGCACCGCGCGGTCCTCGCCCGGACGCGACAGCAGCGCCGCATGCAGGGCGGGCAGCAGCGGCGCGCCATGGCCGCCGGCGGCGACATCGCGGCGACGGAAATCGGCGACTGTCGCCACGCCGGTGCCTTCGGCAATACGCGCACCGTCACCGAGTTGCAGCGTGAACGGCGCGCGGCCATCGTTGTCGCGGCCGCAGGGGCGGTGGCGCAGCGTCTGCCCATGCGAACCGATTGCGCGGATGTCAGCCGCCGTGAGTCCGGCATCGGTGATTGCGGCCAGTGCGGCATCGGCAAACGCATCGGCAATCAGCACGTCGAGTTCGCCGACGTCATCGAGCGTCAGTGACGCGGCCTGCTGGCCCAGCGCGACCAGACGCGCGCGCAGCGCTGGATCCCAGGGATAGGTGGCGCCGAAGCGCAGCTCCGCGTCCAGCGTACCGTCGGCGCGATCGTCGAAGCGGACGATGGCCGCGTCGATGCCGTCGGCGCTGGTGCCCGAAATCAGGCCGAGGAACAGATCGGACATGGCGTCAGCGTCGGGCGAAAGGAGAGTGCAAACGAAACGCCCGGCCGGAGCCGGGCGTTCGAGGCGGATCAGCCGCGGCCGTTGCCGGGCCGTGCGGCGTTCGCGACCTGCCGGTCGGGATCCGGCTTGGCCGGCACCTGCGCGTAGATCACGTTCTCGACTTCGCGGATGCGCGCCAGCGCCGGACCGGTCTGCTGGCGGAACTGCGCCAGCGCCGCGCCGCTGAGCGGATCGGGCTCGGGCATCGTGTGCTGCAGCGGATTGCGATGCACGCCGTTGACGCGGAATTCGTAATGCAGATGCGGGCCGGTCGACAGGCCGGTGGTGCCGACGTAGCCGATCACCGTGCCCTGCGCGACGCGCTGGCCCTGGCGGATGTTGCCGAAGCGCGACATGTGCGCGTACAGCGTGGTGTGGCCGCGACCATGGTCGAGCACCACCGTGTTGCCGTAACCGCCCTGCACGCCGCGGAACTGCACGCGTGCATCGCCGGCGGCCATGATCGGCGTGCCGGTCGGCGCGGCGTAGTCCACGCCCTTGTGCATGCGCATCGTGCCCAGCACCGGATGGCGGCGACTGCCGAAACGCGAGCTCAGGCGCGCGTACTGGATCGGCATGCGGATGAAGCTCTTCTTCAGCGGGCGGCCTTCGGCGTTGTAGTACTCGGCCTTGCCGTCCTGCTCGTAGCGGAACGCGCTGAAGGGCTTGCCCTTCGCGGTGAACACCGCCGCCTGCACCGGGCCGCTGCGGATCAGTTCGCCTTCGCGCCAGACCTGCTCGACGACGACACTGAAACGGTCGGTCTGGGTGACGTCGGTGTTGAAGTCGATGTCGTACTTGAAGACTTCGTCGGTCAGCGTGTTGATGTTCGCGCCCGACAGGCCCAGCTTGCGCGCCGAGTGGAACAGCGAACGTCCCACTTCACCGCTGATGACGACATTGCGGATCTCGACCGGGCGCTCGACGACTTCCTCGCGGACGGTATCGCCGACCAGGCTCAGCTCGACGCGTTCGGTATCGCTGCGGTCGTAGCGGAGCTTGTTGAGGGTGCCGTCGAGGCTGAGATCGAAGCCCAGCTCGGTGCCCGGCCGCATGCGCGTCAGCTTGGCCTTGGCATCGGGCAGCTCGAGGATGCGGTGCATCGTCGAGGCGGGCAGATCGAGGTCGGAAAAGATCGAGCCGAGCGTCTGGCCGCGTTCGACGGTGACCAGCTGCCAGTTGTCGTGGGTCTGCTGCGCGGTGCGCTGGGTGGCGGTGAGCGGCGGCAGCGCCAGCGACATCGTCACCAGATCGTGCTGCGGCTGGGCATCGCCGCGCATGGCCTGCGAGACGCCGGGCACGAGGGCAACAACCAGTACGCCGAGCGTGGCGAAGAGGCTGGCATGGCCCCAGTCGCGACGCGTCCAGCGGCCGGGATACAGATGCCGGCGCGGTGCGAGCTCCTGCTGCCTGTTCCGGGCCGCAGCCTGCAGGTTGTCGTGGAGCACCTGCTGGTGGTGCGCGTCGGCCTGGGGTGGCGGGACGGAATTCGTCATCGTGGGCGGGTCCGGATGGCGTGAACGGCGTGTCAGCGGGGTAACATAGAGACGTGAGGTCCATGCGTCAAATGCCTGACCGGACTCGAATTTTTCCCTCGTTCACCGGATAACGAAGCCTTAACTTGGCGTGTCCGTATTCACTTTCCAGCCATCTACGAGATCCCTGCGCCGATGTCCCTGCAGCCCGCCACCGCTCCCCTCGACCTGATCGCACGCGGCACGGACGAGATTCTCAAGCGTGACGACCTCGAAGCGCGTCTGAAGCTCGGACGTCCGCTGCGGATCAAGGCCGGCTTCGACCCGACCGCGCCGGACCTGCACCTGGGCCACACGGTGCTGCTCAACAAGCTGCGCCAGTTCCAGGACCTCGGCCATCAGGTGATCTTCCTGATCGGCGACTTCACCGGGATGATCGGCGACCCGTCCGGCAAGAGCGCGACCCGCAAGTCGCTGTCTCGCGAGGACGTGCTGGCCAACGCCGAGACGTACAAGGCGCAGGTGTTCAAGGTGCTGGACGAGGCGAAGACGGAAGTGCGCTTCAACTCCGAGTGGTTCGGCACGATGGGCGCCGCCGACATGATTCGGCTCGCGTCCTCGCACACCGTCGCGCGGATGCTCGAGCGCGACGATTTCGCCAAGCGCTACGCCGGCCAGCAGCCGATCGCGATCCACGAGTTCCTCTACCCGCTGGTCCAGGGCTACGACTCCGTGGCGCTGCAGGCCGACGTCGAATGCGGCGGCACCGACCAGAAGTTCAACCTGCTGATGGGCCGCGGCCTGCAGGAAAGCCACGGCCAGGCGCCGCAGATCGTGCTGACCATGCCGCTGCTGGTCGGGCTCGACGGTGTCAACAAGATGGGCAAGTCGCTCGGCAACTACATCGGCGTGACCGAGCCGGCGATCGACATGGTCAACAAGACCATGAAGATCGGCGATGCGCTGATGTGGGACTGGATCGAACTGCTGAGCTTCGACATCGGCATCGACGAGGCGAAGGCACTGAAGGCCGAGGTCGAAGCCGGCACGCTGAACCCGCGCGATGTGAAGCTGCGCCTAGCGCGCGAACTCGCCACGCGCTTCCACGACGCCGACGCGGCCGAGCTCGCGATCCGTGGCTGGCAGGTCGCGATCTCCGGCGAAGGCGATGTGTCGCTGCTGCCGCTGCAGGACGTGACCGTGCCGGCCGAGGGCTTGCGCATCGGCGCGCTGCTGACGGCGGCCGGCATCACCCCGAGCAACTCCGAAGCCGGCCGCAAGCTGAAAGAGCGCGCGGTCAAGGTCGACGGCGCCGTGGTCGACGACGCGGGGCTGGAATTCAAGCCCGGCTTCGAGGGCGTGCTGCAGGTCGGCAAGCGCAACTTTGCACGGGTGCGGCTGGTCGCCGGCTGAGGCCGAACACCGCGACGGAACGCCCGCCCCAGAGCGCTTGATTCGTTCCGGCGCATGCAACACCATGATCAGATGGAATCCGGCGCAATGAAGTCCCGCGAGCTAAGAACGCGCGCACATTGCGTCGTCCAGCAACCGAAGTAGCGGACTTCGGTGCCCTGGCGCCACATACTGTTCCCCGCAGCATTGATCGTGAACTGCCACGTCCCGTCTTCCCGACGGAGCCTGCCGGTGATCTTGCAGGCTGCCGTGTCGAAACGATGGATGTATTCAGCAAATCCGTCGGGTTCGCTTTGCCGGAAGGATTCCTCGGCCTGACGCGGCGTCAGGGACCAGTCGTGGCAGGGCTCGAGAACATCGCCACGTGCGGACGACGTCGAATCAACCATCGCAGCCGAGAGCTCCATCACCCGGAGCGATGGTGCCGGGGGTAATGGCGTGGCGCTGACTGCAAGGCCGGCAGGAAGCAGTGCGGCACACAAGCGAAGTTCCGCCAATCCATTCCCGTCGAACGTCGCTGGCTGCGCCAGCTGTTCCGGCAGCACGTTGGTCTTCTGCGAGCATCGAAATCGGACATCCCGCGCCCTTCAGTCGGGCGCCATGCCATCGGGAGGCAGCAGCAAAAGCGGTTCGCAGGTTTCGGATGCGCAACCAAAATGCCGCATCGTTTCGCCGTTACGCCAGATCGCCGTCCCGCCGCCGTTGATCTGGAACGTCCACACGCGCCCCTCGGCAGACAAACGACCGCTGACACCGCAGGCGACTTGGTAAAACTCGCCATACGGCACTTCGGAATACGTCTGGCTGGACCGGAAGAAACGATCGACCTGTTGGGGCGAGAGCGTCCACGCCTGGCACGCGTCTTCTAGCGGATCACCGGGCGCGCCATGGTAGTCGGGCGACGAGATACTCAGGATTCGGAGGTTGCCATCCGCTGCCTCATCGGCGTGCTTCCCGGCGCAAGCAGTAATGGAGAACATCGCTGAAAGAAGGGCGCCTGTCCTGAAAGCGCGTGCGCGTCGGTGGTTGTGGGTGGCCATCTTATTCGTCTCCCGACGCATTCCAGAGGCCGGCGCCTTCGCCAGCGGTTTTGTATGAGATGAGGTCGTGCTCGTAGATGTCCGTGTCGGTCAGCGAGTAGGCATCCTGCAGAATCGAGATGATGTTCGCGATCGATTCGGCCTGCTCGGCAGTCGGCGTTTCCCACTCAGGTGTTCCCTTGTCGTTCGGGCCGCAGTTCTTGACACAGCGCGACACGGTTTCGATCCCGACGCTGTCTTCGTTCATGGGATAGCGCGTTGGGTAGGGCTTGCCCTTCTCATGATCGTGGAGCCGCTTCGGGGCCCATCCGAAGCCGCGGATCTCTTCCATTTCGTCCGCCGGGCAGTTGCTCGCCTCGTAGCAGCGGGAACGGATGCGGCCGACGTGCGATGTGTGCTTGTGCAGGCTCGCAGTCTGATAGACGGTGCCGTCCTTATCGACATAGAAATGCGTGCCGATACCCGAGTTCGCCGAGTTGAGCGCGCTTTGCACGCTGGCACCATCTGTGCGGTGGAGGATGATCGCGACGGGTCCGGTCATCGCGCGCTTCTCCAACGCAGCGATTGGTTGATGTACGAAACCAGCGTTCTGCACGTAGCCGTTCTCTCCCACATAGACCGCGACCGAGAGCTCGGCACGTCGGGTGTTGCTGCTGTCGGAGGTCGATGAACTGCCGACTTCAGTGAACTTTCTCAACTTGGCGTTCATGGCCCTTCCTCCTCCAGTTCGATTCTCAACCTCTCGCAACATTCGGAGATAGCCAACCGGGTCGTGCCCTGCGGGTCGGTGGTTCCTTCCTCACAGCGACCGTCCTCATGGAAAATCCGGTAGCGCCGATTCGCCAACGGCTTGCCGGTCAACTCCGATTTGAGGATGAAAGCCTCGTCGAATGCCATGGGCGCGGCAGACACGCCTGCCGCCAGCGGGGTTGCCGCAGCGGGAATCGAGAATGTTGCTGCGATGGCCCCTGCATCCAGAAATACATGTGACTGACGTACCGCGAGCACTTTGCAGCCGCACGCCAGCGTACTGCCGTGCAAGGCAACAGGCTGGCCGTCGATGATGGTGGTCGGGTCTCCATCGGCGATCGGAAACGCGCCCTTGTGGGTGGGGCAGGTCGCCTGGTCTCCAATCCTTGCGACTGGGAATCCGTCGATATCCGTAAATGGCGAGCCGCCTACCACGGTGCCGCCGCTGCTGGTGGCGTCGCCTTGCACGATCCAGGTCCGCGCCATCTCCCATCTCCTTTGGGTAAAGCGCTTCGATGCTAGCGCCGCTGTGCGCGTGCCACCATCGCAAAACAACCCAGTTCCGTGTCAGGCTTTGATGAATTAGCGGGATCGCATATCGTTTGGTTGGACTTTGGGCGTCATGACTCCGGCCCACGCGCCGCTTCCGGAACAGGCGGTACGAACGGGCTTTCACGCCACAGCCCCACCCCGGCACGTCGCATGGGTCCGCGAGGGCGAGCAGGGCGAAATCTTCGTGGGTGCCGCCACAGGCGTGGGTCGCGGCGTAGCGGGCGAAGTCGAAACGCGCGCGCGCCGCACCTTTTCGTCGGCGACGCATTGCGCGCCGGCGTAATGCCCGGTCAGCCGGCCCTCGCGATCGGCCAGCGACGAGCACAGCCAGTCGCTACCCTGCGCCGCGCACCACGGCTCCACGGCTCCACGTAGACAGATCGTCCCACCCAACCCTCCCCCGCGTATGCGGGGAGGGCTTCAAGCCTCAACGCGCCGGCTCTGCCCGCGCCGCATCACTCGTCACCCGTCGCGCGCTGAACTCGCTGTCGGCGTCCCACGCTGGCCAACCCTTGCCATTGGCCAGCGCTTCGGCGAGTCGGTAGACGGTGCGGGTGTCGGCGGTCGGGCCGGCCATGTCCCAGCTGTCGTCGAAGGCGTCGCCCGGTTGGTGGTAGCGGTTGGCGAAATAATCGGCGCGTGCGGCCTTGCCGCCGACGATGCCGCCGTCGAGCTGGTCCATGCCGGGGCCGATCGTGATCGCCGGCACGCCGGCCTGCGCAAAGGCGAAATGGTCGGCGCGGTAGAACAGGCCGGCTTCGAGATTCGGATCCGGCGACCAGCCGCGGCCCTCGACCGCGGCGGCCGTGGCGAGATCGCGTTCCAGCGACACGCGGCCCTTGCCCCAGGACGAGATGTCATGCGTTTCGCCGTCCGGACTCCACATTTCCATGTTGAGCACCGCGGCCGTCGTCTCCAGCGGACGCAGCGGATTGGCCGCGTAGTAGGTCGCGCCGAGCAGGCCGTTTTCCTCCGCCGTCAGCGCGATGAACTGCAGCGTTCGCGCCGGACGCGGGCCGGCAGCGAAGACGCGCGCGAGTTCGATCATCGAGGCGATCGCGGTGGCGTTGTCGACCGCGCCGTTGATGATCGCGTCGCCGTTGTCGTCGGGCTCGCCGACGCCGAAGCTGTCCCAGTGGCCGGACAGGATCACCGTCTCGTCGGGTTGCGATGCGCCCGGCAGCACGCCGACCACGTTGTGGCTGGTCACGCGGTCGCGCTTGACCTTGAACGCGAGATCGAGCGTGGCATCGCCGAGCGCGCCGCCGCGAAAGCCGGCCTGCTGCGCGCGACGTTTCTCGGCATCGAAATCGAGTCCGGCGTCCTGGAACAGCTGCTCGGCGACGCTGCGCTGGATCCAGCCGCGCATCGGCAGGTGGTGCGTGTCGGCGTCCGCGCGGACGATGTCGTATTGCGGTCCGGCACGGCCGTTGCGCACCGTCGCCCAGGGATACGAGGCCGGCTCGGTCTCGTGCACGATCAGCACGCCGGCGGCGCCGCGCTTCGCCGCTTCCTCGTACTTGTAGGTCCAGCGGCCATACCAGGTCAGCGCGCGTCCGCCGAAGCGGCCGGGCTCGGCGGCTTCGAAATCCGGGTCGTTGATCAGCACGACGACGACCTTGCCGGCGACATCGAGCCCGGCGTAATCGTCCCAGTCGAGTTCGGGTGCGGTGATGCCATAGCCGGCGAACACCAGCGGCGTGTCCGACAGATCGACGCCCGTACCCGGACGCAGGGTTTCCACCGCGATATCGTCGCCGTTGGCCAGCGCCCGCGTCGCCCCGCCCACATGCAGTTGCGCGGTCACCGGGCCCTCGATGACGCTGCGTTCCAGCGTGACCGCCTGTGTCCAGCCGCCGTCGTCACCGCCGGGCTCGAGGCCCGCTTGCGCAAATTGCGCGCTGATGTAGTCGACCGTCAGGCGCTCGCCTTCGGTGGTCGGCGCGCGACCTTCGAACTCGTCGGACGCCAGCACTGAAAGATGTCGGGCGAGGTTGTCGGCCTGGATGCCACCTCCGGGAATGGCGGCCGTCGCGGGCGCGGTGGCGGAAGCCGCGCCATCAGGCACAACAGGCGTCGACGGTGTGCAGGCGGCGAGCAGCAGCGTGCAGGCGATGGCGGTCAGGCAGCGCGGTCGGGACATCGGCGAATCCGTGAACGGGTTGCCGGCCATGATGCCGCAAGTGGCCCGGGCCGCCGCCGATTGGCTACAGTGGCGACCGGTTCCCCCCTCCAGGAGCATTCGATGATCCGTCGCCTCCGCGTTGCGCCGTGCCTGCTGGCCGCCGCCCTCGTCCCGCTGCTGGCCCTGTCGGCCTGTACGCCCGCGCCTGAAGAAGGCTTCGAAGAAGAACAGCCCGCCGCAACCGGCGCCGATGCCGACACCGGCGCCGGCAGCGCGATCGAAACCGAGACCGCGCAGGCCGAGATCGGCAACGCGCCCGAGGCCGCGGCACCGCCGGCCGATGTACCGGGCGAGACGCCCTGCGATACCGAAGCGGTGCAGAGTCTGATCGGCACCCAGGGCAGTGAGACGGTCTACGCCAAGGCCGTGCAGGATTCCGGCGCCAAGTCGCACCGCGCGTTGGGCCCGACCGACATGGCGACGATGGATTTCCGTCCCGACCGTCTGAATATCGATCTCGACGAGAGCGGCAAGATCACCGGCTTCCGCTGCGGCTGATCCATTCCGTCAGGTCCGACACCAGAACGCCCGGCTTCGTGCCGGGCGTTCTGCGTTGCGGGCCTGTGCACCCTTGGAGGACCGCGATCAGCGATCGTCGCGGGTGCGCTTGAAGTCCACCGGCTGGCCGTCGCGCTCGCTGCTCCAGCGGCCGCTGGCCTCGCGTTCGCAATCGCGCGACACAGGTTCGCCCGGTCGGTCCGGGCGGCTCATGCACAGCGGGTTGGCATCGACCGCGGCGGTGTTGTCGCGGTACTCGTAGGAACCGCAGCCTGCGAGCAATAGTGCCGCTCCGGCAATGAGCGCACTGCGCATGTGTCGTCTCCGCTGTGTGGGAGATTCGACGATCGCAGATCACGCCAGCCGCCGCAAACCCCGGTCAGCGGCGGCTGGCCACCAGGCGGGTGACATCCACGGCAAGCTGCTCGACGGCGTTGCCGAAGTCGCCGTGCCCGCCATTGGCGTAGGCGGTGCGGCCGCTCGACAAGGTGTCGGCGATACCGCCGGCGATATCCCGTGCCTGCGCCAGCTGGCCGCCGAGCGCGCGGTCAAGGGTCGAGGCCGCATCGGCGGCGGTCGAGAAATTCCCACTGGTGACGCCATCGAATACCCCACGCGCAGCCGACTGCACGTCGGTCAGCGAGCGGGCGATCGCGCCGATATCGCCGATGTCCGGCGCACGGCCGTTGGTCAGTGCGCCGCTGGCGAGACCGGCGAGCGCGTCCTGCACCGACACGCTCGCGCCTGGAATGCGGCCGGCGAACTGGTCCAGCGCCAGGTTGGCCAGCGGCTGCATGCCGGCCGGCAGGTTGTCGGCGATGGCGCCGCGCGCCGCTTCGGTCACGCTGCCACCGACCAGACCGTTGACCACCCCCATGACCGCGCCCGGCAGGCCGCCGGTGAGCATGCCCACGACCGCCGCGCCGACGATGCCCTGCAGATCCCGGGCATCAATGCCCAGCGCGTTGGCCAGGCCGTCGAGCGCGTTGTCGAGTCCGAGCGCATCGGTCGCGGTGCCGAGCGCGTTGCTGATCGCTGCGCCCAGCGCATCGACCGCGGTATCGACGGCGCCGCCGAGGGCGTCCGCCGCTGCACCAAGCGCATCACTGGCCGAGGATGCGGCACCTGCGCTGTTGCCGCCGCTATTGCCGACGCCGCCTGCGCCGTCGCTTCCATCGCTCATGGGGTGCTCCGTCGATCGGTTCGAGTCACCCCGACTCTAGGCATCCACGGCCGCTCTGGCATCTGGTGGGAACCCGAGGTTTGGCGGCGAAAACACGGAGCCGGTCACGGTTCGCGCCCTGCGGGCGGCATCGCGCCAACCGCTGGCCCGCATGCGGTCGCGATGGCGCCTTGCGCGTTTCGCTCGGGCCGGCCGCGTCCACGCCCTCCATTCCGTCCGTCGCGGGCATCGGGCTGGCGACGCCCGCGTTCGCGATGTCCGTCAGCGGTTCGCCTTCAACGCATCGAGAATGCGCACGCCGGCGCGGCCGTCGTCGGGCGCCAAACCGATGCGCCGTTGCTCGGCCTGGATCGCGCGACGCGTGGCGGTGCCGATCATGCCGTCGACCTCGCCGATCGCATGGCCGCGCGCGAGCAGCAACGTCTGCAGTTCGCGGCGCTGCGCGCGCGACAGGCCCGGATCGTCGGTCGGCCACGGCGTCTGCAGGCCGCGGCCACCGTGCAGCCGGTCGGCAAGCGTCGCGATCGCCAGCGCGTAGCTCTCGGCAGCGTTGTAGGAAAAGATCGCGTCGTAGTTGCTGAAGACGATGAAGGCCGGACCCTTGACGCCGGTCGGCACGAGGATCGCCGCCTGCGTGTTGCCGGCCGGCAACGTGCCGCCGTCGACGCGTGTGATGCCGCGCGCTGTCCAATCGGCGACAGTCCGGCGGTTGGTGCGGCCGGCCTGCGCGGCGTTGAATCCCGCCGGCAGCCTGATCTCGTAGCCCCAGGGCTGGCCCGTCTTCCAACCGCCGCGCGAACGCTTGAGGTAGTTGGCCGTCGACGCCAGGGCGTCGGGAATGCTGTCGACCAGATCGCGACGCCCGTCGCCGTCGAAATCGACCGCGATGCGCGCGTACGTGCTCGGCATGAACTGCGTATGCCCGAACGCGCCAGCCCACGAACCGGTCGTGTCGCGGTTCTGCAGGTCGCCGTCATGCATCAGCTTGAGCAATGCGACGAACTCGCTGCGGAAGAACGGCTGGCGACGGCCGTGGCAGGCCAGCGTCGCCAGCGACACGCGCAAAGGGCGTTTGCCGGAGACGCGGCCGTAATCGCTCTCCACGCCCCAGATCGCGACCACGGTTTCGGCATCGACGCCGTACTGCGCGGCCACGCGATCGAGCAGCGCGCGGTGTTCGACCAGACGCGCGCGCCCATCGGCGACGCGTTCGTCGTCGACGAGACCGGCGAGATAATCCCACAACGGCGTGGTGAATTCGGGCTGCGAGTCGAGCAGCGGCAGCACGGTCATGTCCGGCGTGACATCGGCGAGCGCGTCGAACGCCGCGGATGGAATTCCCGCCTTGGCCGCGTCGCCGCGGATGCCGGCGATGCAGCGGGCGAACGCGGCAGCGTCGTAGGCGGGTGCGGTGGTCGGCGCGGGGGACGCGGGCGCCTGCGCGGCGGCACCGCCTGCGCACAGCAGCAGGCCCGACAACGCGAGGCGCGCCGGTGTCGAAAAACGATGCATCGGGAGACGGGACATGCGGGCGACCTGCGCGTGCGGGGCGACCACTGTGCACGAGCCGGCAGGGCGGACGCATCCCCAGGCCTCGCCCGGTTTCACCGGGCGCTCAGCCGATGTCACCGTCCACGTAGAACCAGCGACCGGCCTCGCGCACGAAGCGGCTGCGCTCGCGCATCCGCACCACACTGCCGCCGCCGATGCGGTACTTCGCCACGAACGCGACTTCGGCGCGCTCGGCATCGATGACGTCATGCGCCTTGACGTCCAGGCCCAGCCAGACCGGCTGCGGATCGTCGAAGCCGAGATCGTCCGGACGCGTAGAGGCGTGCCAGCTCGCGCGCAGATAGTCCGCGTCGCGGCGCACATAGGCGACGTAGCGCGAGCGCATCAGCGCCTCGGCGTCGGGCGCGGCGTCGCCGTCGTGCAGTGGCTTGCAGCAGTCGGTGTACGCACAAGCGCGGCCGCAGGGGCAGGGCGCGCTGGCGTCGAGGTGTGGTGTCGGCATCGCGCCAGTGTGCGGCGACGACCGAACGTCGCCAAGTTCTGCGCGGTGTGCAATGCCGCGCGCATCACATGCGGACGCGCCGCGGCACCGCGGCATCCGGCACGGACTGTCCGCGCGTGCCGGTCGATGCCTGCAGGCATCGCTCACACCCAGCCACGCGCCGCCAGCGACACCGCGGCGCCATCACCGACGACGAAATGATCGAGCAGCCGCACATCCACCAGCGACAGCGCCTGCTTGAGCTGCGCGGTGACCGCGCGATCAGCGGCACTCGGCTCGCGGCTGCCGCTGGGATGGTTGTGGCCCACGATCACCGCGGCCGCGTTGAGCGCCAGCGCGCGGCGCACGACTTCGCGCGGATGCACCTCGGCGCCGTCGATCGTGCCGCGGAACAGTTCCTCGAACGCGAGCGCGCGATGGCGGGTGTCGAGGAACAGCACCGCGAACACCTCGTGGGCAAATCCGCGCAGACGCTGCGAGAAGTAGCGGCCGGCGGCAGTCGGATCGGCCATCGCCTCGCCACGCGCGAGATCGGCCGCGAGCACGCGGTTGCCGAGTTCGAGCGCGGCCGTCAGCGCGCAGGCGCGTGCGGGACCGAGGCCGGGCAACGCGGCGAGTCCGGCCGCGCCGCGTTCGATCAGCGTGCGCAGTGGGCCGTGCGCGGCCAGCAGTTGCCGCGCGGTCGACACTGCGTCCTGCCCGCGCAGGCCCGAGCCGAGGAAGATCGCCAGCAGTTCCGCATCCGACAACGCTGCCGCGCCCTGGCCCAGCAGTTTCTCGCGCGGCCGTTCGCCAGCCGGCCATTCGTGGATGTGCATGCGCGCTCCAGACAGAACGCCGGTGGGCCGCGTCGCGTCCCAGGGGAAGGATGCGCGCCGCGTCCGCACCGGCGAGGGCTCCATTGCAGCGCGCGCAGCGCCGCACAGGCAGCGGCCGCGTGCATGGCTTCGGGTAAGCTGTCGGCCGGTTTTCCGGTAGGACTTCGCCGACGATGGGCGCCGTATCGACCCCGCTGCACGAGCAGCGCATCCTGCTGTGCGTCTGCGGCGGCATCGCCGCCTACAAGGCCGCGGACCTGGTCCGTCGGCTGCGCGACGCAGGCGCGGAAGTCCGCGTGGCGATGACCGAGAGCGCGCAGCACTTCGTGTCCGCGACGACCTTCCAGGCCGTCTCGCACAATGCCGTGCGCACCACGTTGTGGGACCCGGGCGCGGAAGCGGCGATGGGCCACATCGAACTCGCGCGCTGGGCGACCCGCGTGGTCGTGGCACCCGCGACGGCCAACACCCTGGCCAAGCTCGCGAATGGGTTTGCCGACAACCTCGTGACCACGCTGTGCCTGGCGACGACGGCGCCGCTGACCGTGTGCCCGGCGATGAACCACCGCATGTGGCTGCATCCGGCCACGCAGGCGAACATGGCGCTGTTGCGCGAGCGCGGCGTGCAGGTGATCGGGCCCGACGACGGGCCGCTGGCCGAGGGCGAATCCGGCCCCGGTCGTCTCGCCGAGCCGCAGGCGATCGTCGCCGCGCTGCCGGTATGAGCGCTTCGCTGACCGGGCGCCGCGTGCTGGTCACCGCCGGTCCGACCTTCGAGGATCTCGACCCGGTGCGGTTTCTCGGTAACCGCAGCAGCGGCAAGATGGGCTTCGCGATCGCTGCAGCCGCGCAGCGCGCCGGCGCCGACGTGGTGCTGGTCGCCGGTCCCGTGCATCTGCCGACGCCCGCAGGCGTGCGGCGCGTCGACGTGCGCTCGGCGGCGCAGATGCATGCCGCCGTGTTCGATGCGCTGCCGGCAGATATCTACATCGGCGCCGCCGCGGTCGCGGACTTCACCCCAGCGCAGATCGCGCCGTCGAAGATCAAGAAACGCCCCGGCGAAGACGGTCTGGATCTGCATCTGGTGCGCACCCGCGACATCCTTGCCGACGTCGCCGTCGCCAACCCGCGCCCGCAACTGGTCGTGGGATTCGCGGCCGAGACCGATGATGTCGATGCCAATGCACGCGGCAAGCTCGCCGCCAAGCGCGTCGATCTGGTCGCCGCCAATCGCGTCGGGCTCAAGGGCAGCGGTTTCGAAAGCGACGACAACACGCTGCTGGTGCACGACGCTGCGGGCCATGTGCAGCTCGGCCCCGCCTCCAAGGCCGAGATCGCCGACCGTCTGGTCGCGCTGGTCGCGGCCCGCCTCTCACAGGAATCCCGATGAGCACGACCGCCGCCCACCACGTCCTCGATATCCGGATCCTCGACGCGCGCTTCGGCCAGCAGTGGCCGCTGCCGGCCTATGCCACCGACGGCAGCGCCGGTCTCGACCTGCGCGCCGCGCTCGACGAGCCGCTGACCCTGCTACCGGGCGACGTGTCGCTGGTGCCGTCGGGGCTGTCGATCCATATCGGCGATCCCGGCCTGTGCGCGATGGTCCTGCCGCGCTCGGGCCTGGGCCACAAGCACGGCATCGTGCTCGGCAACGGCACCGGTCTGATCGATGCCGACTACCAGGGCCCGCTGATGATCAGCGTCTGGCACAGGGGCAAGGACGCCTTCACGATCGAGCCGGGCGACCGGATTGCGCAGCTGGTCCTGCTGCCCGTCGTGCGGGCGACACTGAATGTGGTGGATACTTTCGTCGAGACCACGCGCGGGGCCGGGGGGTTCGGCCATTCCGGCGTGTGCTGACGGGGAAAGCAGATGAGCGAGAAGGAACCGCGACAGGCAGGTGCGATGCTGGCGCAACTGCGCCAGGCCGCGCCATTGCTGGCCGTGCTGTTGGGGGTGCTGGCGCTCTGGTTCGCCTGGAGCGGCTGGCAACAGCTGCGCGGTGAACAGCGCACTGCCGCCGCCGAACAGGGACGTGATGCCGCGGTCGCAGCGGCGCAGCAGTCGCTGGGCGCGGAACTGAAGCGCATCGACGCGCGCCTGGCCGACACGGCCGTGCAGCGCGCACTCATCGCAGGAGATCTGGAGACCGCCGCAACCGCGCTCGCGGCCGACTGGCCGCGGCTCGAAGCCGCAGACATCGTGCCTGCCGACCTGCGGGCCGACTACGCGGGCCTGGACGCTGGCGGCTTCGGTCGTCTGGCGGCCCTTGAAGCAGCCCGGGTCGAGGACCGCGCGGTCCTCACCGTGGCGCAGGTCGACGGTACGCCGCGGGTGCTGATCACCGCCCCGGCGCGCGCCGGCGAGCGCCTGGTCGGTATCGCCCTGGCGCAATTGCCGCTGGCACTGGCGACTGCCGGCCTCGAGGCCGCGCCGCTCGATGGCGCGACCTACCTCGCGCTGCGCCAGGGCAACCACACCCTGCTGTCGCGCGGTGACGAAGGCCTGTCCAATGTGGCGGCGCGGATGGCCCAGCCGGTGCCGGGCACGCCGCTGCGCATCGCCGCCGCGGTACCGCGCGTCGATGCACCGCTGCTTGGCCTCGGGCCGATTCCGCTGCTCGCCGGCGCGGGTCTGTTCCTGCTGCTGGCGGTCGTGGCGCTGCGTCTGCCGCGCGGCGCCGCATCGGCCGCGAAGGCCGAGGACACAACGCCGACGTTCGCCGAATCCCTGCGCGCGCCGCCCGAAGGCGTCGAAGGCGAGGACGGTCTCGGGCCGCCGCCGGTGCCGGTGCGCAGCGAGTCGCCGAAGAAGAAGGCGACGCCGTCTTCGGTGGTGCTGGACCCGTCGATCTTCCGCGCCTACGACATCCGCGGCGTGGTCGGTACGACGCTCGATGCCGGCGTCGCCGAGCTGGTCGGCCAGGCGGTCGGTTCGTTGATGCGCGAGCAGGATCTGACCGACATCGTCGTCGGTCGTGATGGCCGTCTGTCGGGTCCGGATCTCGTCGCCGGGCTCATCGCCGGTCTGCGCAAGGCCGGCCGCAACGTCATCGACATCGGCATGGCGCCGACGCCGCTGATCTACTTCGGTGCGTATCACCTGCGCACCGGCTGCTGCATCTCGGTGACCGGCAGCCACAACCCGCCCGACTACAACGGCTTCAAGATCGTCGTCGGCGGCGAGACGCTGTCGGGTGATGCGATCACCGATCTGCACACGCGCGTCGCCGACGACCGCCTGCACACCGCGCCACAACCGGGCGCGGTGTCGGAGCGCGACATCAGCGACGACTACGTGCGGCGCATTGCCGACGACATCCAGATCGCACGGCCGCTGAAGATCGTCATCGATGCCGGCAATGGCGTCGCCGGCGAACTCGGTCCGCGCGTGCTGGAAGCGATCGGCGCCGAGGTCGTGCCGCTGTATTGCGACATCGACGGCACGTTCCCCAACCACCATCCCGACCCGAGCGAGCCGCAGAATCTCGAAGATCTGGTGCGCACGGTGCAGCGCTTCGACGCGGACCTGGGTATTGCCTTCGACGGCGACGGCGACAGGCTTGGCGTGGTCACGAAGGACGGCGAGAACATCTTCGCCGACCGCCTGCTGATGTTGTTCGCGGCCGACGTGCTGGAGCGCAACCCGGGCGCGATGATCGTGTTCGACGTGAAGTGCACCGGTCGCCTGCCGGGCCACGTGCTGCGCCATGGCGGCAGCCCGCTGATGTGGAAGACCGGGCATTCGCTGATCAAGGCCAAAATGCGCGAAACCGGCGCCGAACTGGCCGGCGAGATGAGCGGCCACTTCTTCTTCGCCGAGCGCTGGTACGGCTTCGACGACGGCATCTACGCCGCCGCGCGCCTGCTCGAGATCCTCGCGCTCGACGACGATCCGTCTGCGGTGCTCAAGGCGCTGCCCAACGGCATCTCGACGCCCGAGATCAAGGTGCCCGCGCCCAACGACGATCCGCACAGCTTCGTCGCCCGCGTGCAGGCCGAGTCCGCATTCGACGGTGCGCGCCTGTCCACGATCGACGGCGTGCGCGCCGACTGGTCGGACGGCTGGGGTCTGGTGCGCGCATCGAACACCACGCCGGTGCTGGTGCTGCGCTTCGACGCCGACAGCCGTGACGCGCTGGTGCGCATCCAGCAAACCTTCCGGGCGCAATTGCTGGCGATCGATCCGGAACTGGCGTTGCCCTTCTAAAAGCCGTCTTCCGCCGACGGCGGAAGACACCTTGGCCCCTCTACCTTTAACGGGAGAGGGGGGACCATCGGCGGCGGCCGAGGTGGGGTGAGGGCAGGCCCCTCGCGGACGACTGCTTTCAAGCACGTGCGGGCAACGACGTCTGTCGCTCAAGCGCATTGCCTAGAGCCACACGCACACCCGACGCGCTACGCGCATCGACCCCGGATCAGGTCCGGGGCAGGCTCTCTGCCACGGTGGGTGTGTCAGGTCGTTGCGAATCGGCCAACCCTGTCCTGCGTCCCCGTCCAAGCTTCCGACATTCCATTGGCCGCCCCGCCGACGGTCCATCGCGCGCTTCCGCAATCCTGCTAATTCCTTCTGCATTGCACTCTGGCCGCCCTCCCTCACCGGAGCCCGCCGATGCCGATCCACAACACACCCCGCAGCCCGATCACCGCCCTGCTGCTCCTGCTGCTGTGCGTGGTCTCCGTCCCGTTGCAGGCCGCCACCCCCGCGCCGCCCGCCCTGATGCTCGCCCGCGATCTCGGCACCACGCCGATCGACGTGCCGGCGTACTTCGTCAGCGAGAAACTCGACGGCGTGCGTGCGCGCTGGGACGGCCGCGCGCTGTGGACGCGCGGCGGCCATCGCATCACGACGCCGCCCGACTTCGTGCAGGGCTGGCCATCCACCCCGATGGACGGCGAACTGTGGATCGCGCGCAACCGCTTCGATGTCGTCAGCGGCATTGCGCGCAGTACCCGGCCCGATCCTGCAGCGTGGGATGCGGTGCGCTTCATGGTGTTCGACCTGCCCGCGCATCCCGGCACGTTCGCCGAGCGCGTCGCCGCGATGCGCACGCTCGTGGACCGTGCCGCGCATCCGCAGCTGCGCATGATCGAACAGACGCGCGTCGCGTCGCGCGCGGCACTCGATGCGCGCCTGGCCCAGGTCGTCGCGGCCGGCGCCGAAGGCCTGATGCTGCATCACGCCAAAGCGCGCTATGGCGTCGGCCGCAGCAACTCCCTGCTCAAGCTCAAACCGCATGACGATGCCGAGGCGCGAGTCGTCGCGCATGCGCCCGGCAAGGGCAAGTACACCGGCATGCTCGGCGCGCTGGTCGTCGAGCATCACGACGGCCGCCAGTTCCGTATCGGCACCGGCTTCACCGACGCGCAACGCGCCGATCCGCCGCCGCCCGGCAGCTGGGTCACGTATCGCTACAACGGCCTGACCTCGACCGGCTTGCCGCGCTTCGCCCGCTTCCTACGCATTCGCGACGAGATGCCCCCTTGAGAAAACGTCATCCGCATAGCGGATGACGCCTAGGCCCCTCTCCCTCGTGGGGTGAGGCGTCACGGCTGCGAGCCACTGGCTCGCGTGACGGCGAACGCCCTCGCGGCTCGCGAGGGCAGGGGGCGCGGAGCGCGGGGAGGACCATTTGCAGCGCAAATGGTGGGGTGAGGGCCGGCCCCTCGCGGAAATGTCTGCTTCCGGTATTGCTGGGTTACTGCAACGCGATCAGGAAGTCGCTGTGCGCACCGCGACGGACAAGTTCGATCGGGAGGCATCCGAACTCCGACATCCTTCCCCGGACACACTTCGGCAGAACGCCGGCAACACTGCGGCAGCGAGGTAAGCCGCGAGCGTCAGCCCTCATCCCAACCCCTCTCCCAGAGGGAGAGGGGCTCTAAAGGCGCAATCGGTTGCACTTCGTCGCGCGAAAAGACGCGTGCGCAAACGCGAAGGACAGAGCCACCAGCTACCGACCTCTAGTCACTCAGCAAGCCCGTTCCTTCGCGAACGGATTGAGACGCCGCACCCAGCTGTCGCCGCAGTCGATGTCAACCGGCTCGGGTTCCACCGGCTTGACCGGCGTGCGCGCGGCGACGCGGGCGCGTTCCAGTTCAGCGATCTTCGCGCGGATCTGCGGCATCGCCGCGAGCGCGGCGCGTTCGCCCTGCAGGATCGCCGCATTGCGCTGCTCGAAACTCGCCGGGCCGATGTCGTTGACCTGGGGCCGGATCACGACATCCGCGCGCGCCAGCTCCTGGCGGCCGAGGTTCTGGCCCATGATCGCGATCGACTGGTTGACGATGCCGAGCATGCTGCCGGGCATCGTGCCGCTGGCCTTGCTGGAAATGTCGACCGCGATCACGAGGTCCGCGCCGAGCTGCTTGGCCGCATCCACCGGTACCGGACTCACGACGCCACCATCGACGTAGTGCCGGTCGCCAATCTTCACCGGTTCGAACACCCCCGGCACGCTGCTCGAGGCGCGCACCGCCTGACCGGTATTGCCACGCACGAACACGATGCGATCGCCGGTTTCCAGGCGTGTGGCGACGGCCGCGAACGGAATGCGCATGCGGTCCAGCGTGCGGTTGCCGACTTCCTGGTTGACGTAGTTCTGCAGCGCGACGCCCTGCACCAGGCCGCCCGAGAACAGACGCACGTCGCGGATGCTGGATTCGTCGAGCGCGACCGCGCGCTCCTGCATCTGGAAGGGATCCATGCCGCTGGCATAGAGCGCACCGACCACGCTGCCGGCGCTGGTGCCGGCGACGACATCGGCCTGGATGCCGTTGGCCTCGAGCATCTTGATCACGCCGATGTGGGCGAAGCCCTTGGCAGCACCGCCGCCGAGGGCGAGCCCGATACGTACCGGCTGCGGACGCGGTGCGACCGGCGTGGCCGGCGTCGGCTGCACGGCGACCGGCGGGTTCGGACGCACGTCGTCACGGCCGCAGGCAGCGAGCACGAGCAGGCCGGCGACGAGCAGCGCGGTACGCGCATGGCGGAATGGAGTGCGGAGACGCATGCGATAGACGCCGGTTCTGGACTGGCGCCGAGGATACCCGCGCCTCGCCTGTCGGCGGCTGAAGCATCCGGGTTTACGTCACAGCTGATCTCCCGGTGCTGCCGATCCTCCACAGATCAGCCAGACAGGAACCGCGGGCCGCGCAGACTCAGCGAGTGGAACGACCGCCGAAACGGGAGCCGAAGAAGTCGCCGTCATTCCAGCGCGGCGGCGCCTCGGCGTCGCCGACGATGCGCGTCAGCGCGACCACCACCTGCGCCATGCGCGCGGCATCCCCGTACTGGATCGGCAGATCCACCTGGTCGCAGGGCTGGTGGTAACAGTTGCGCAGGAACCAGGTCGCCGCGATCTTCGGGTCTTGGTTGTCGTTGGCGGGCGCGACGCCGGCATCGAGATACAGCGCAGGAATGCCGGCGCGCACGAAGGCGTACTGGTCGCTGCGCACGAACGCGACTTCTTCCGGGAACGGATCCGGCGACACCTCGACGCCGACTTCGCCCGCTGCCTGCGTGATCGCCGCCGCGAGCGTCGAATGCTCACTGCCGATCGCGACGATATCGCGCGTCGGCGCGGTCAGGATCGGCATGTCGATGTTGAGGTTGGCGACGAACCGGCCGGCCGCGGCCGGCGGATGCCGCGCCAGCCATTCGGCGCCGAGCAGACCCTGTTCCTCGGCGGTGAGGGCCGCAAACAGCGTGCTGCGCGCCGGTGCGGGATCGCCTTCGGCCATCGTGCGCGCGGCCTCGATCAGGATCGCCACGCCCAGCGCATTGTCCAGCGCCCCGTTGTAGATCGCATCGCCGTCCACCGGCGCACCAGTGCCGATGTGATCGAGATGCGCGGTATGCACGATCGACTCGCTGTCGCGCGGCGCGGCGCTGCCCGGCAGCACGCCGAGCACATTGCGCGATTCGAGCGTGTCGATGCGGGTGCGCGTGCGCAGCGTCAACGTGCCCGGCAGCGCGAAGGCTTTGAGCGTGCCGGCGCGCGCGGCGTCGAAGAGCTGCGCAGCCGTCTGCGGGCCATCTGCAAAGACGAGGTCGGCCGCGGTCGCGGCGACGCGTGCGCTCACGCGCAGCTGCGCGGGCGCATCGATCGGTCGGTTGTCGGCGTCGCGCAGGCGCATGGACGGCCGTCCCGCCTGCGCGACGCTGCGCGTCCACGGCATGCCGGCTTCGTCGTCGACGGTGTTGACCAGCACCAGACCGACCGCGCCCCGCGCGACCACGGCTTCGATCTTGGTGCGCAGGCTGGCGTAATGGGCCTGCGGATTGGCCTCGAAGCCGCGCGGCGCGCCGCCGAACACGATCGCGATGCGCCCCTGCAATTCGACACCTGCAAAGTCATCGTGTCCGAGTTCCGGCGCGTGGATCGCTTGGCCGACGAACACAGCCGGCGCGGTGATCTCGGCTTCGGCTGCGTTGAAATCCGGCAGCGGCAGGAACTGGTCGCTGGGCCGCAGCGCGATCGTGCGCCCGTTGCGCGAGACCGACAGCGTCGCCGCGGCCGGATCGGCCACCGCGCGCACCAGCGGCACGCGCTGGAACCAGCCATCGTCGTCGCCGGCCGGCTGCAGTCCGCTCTCGGCGAAGCGGCGCGCGACGTGTTCGGCGGCGAGATCGAAGCCCGGCGTGCCGGTTTCGCGCCCGGCCATCGCATCGTCGGCCAGCACGCGCACGTCGGTTTCGATCCGTTGTCCGGCCGGCGTCCCGTTGACGACCTCGGCCGCGGGCGGCATCGGCGCCCCCGGCGCGGTCTGCGCCTGTACCGCAGCATCACTGTCGCGACCGCTGCAGGCGACCAGCAACAACGCGCAAGCGATGGTCAGAACGGGACGGGACATGGGTGGCTCCGGTGCGGGAGGGCGACGGTAGCACGCAGTTCTCAAGACCTCATGCCGGCATGAAGATCCCGATCACCACCAATGCCCAGACGAGAAGACCCAGCGCGATCCAGCACACGTTGGCCCAGGTGAAACGACGATTGCTGCTGCCGTCGGGATCGCCGCAGGCGTGATTGGCGGCCGCCTGGATCTGCAGCAGTGCCAGGGTGATCGGCGCGATGGCCGCGATCGCGAGGATGCCCGTCGTTGGCGAGCCGATCCCCCGGCCGTCGAGGCGGCTGAGAATGTTGCTGGCGATTTCGAACACCACGTAGGTCGTGGCGAGCAGGCCTGGCGACCATCGCACGTCGGTGCGCCCCGGTCCGAGCACGGCTTCGATACGCGCGACCAAGGCGTGGGCGAAGAAGATCGAGAAGAATGCGCGCGGCACTGGCCAGATCGACTCGTGCTGGCCGTGGCCGCGGCGGTAGCGCTGCCAGTGCATGTAGAACCAGTACAGACCGTAGATGCCGAACGTGGCGACATAAAGCACGCAGAACTTCGGAACGGACACGACGTAGAAGATGCGCGCCTGCAGGGCGTCTGCCCGCACTTCGCGGATCTCGCTGGCGGGCGGCGCGTAGAGATTGGGGTCGGGGCGGCTGTCCTGCATTGTTGCGTCCTTGCAATATGAAGTCCGCATCCTAGTTCCTGTCGAACGCGGCCGACAGTCGTCCGATCGCGACATGTCGCCGTCGCCGGCTGCGCTAATGTCGCCGAATGTTCGACCTCCACCAGGTACATCGCCGCTACGGCGCGACCGTCGGTCTCGACGGCATCGATCTGCGCATCGCGCCGGGCGAGACGACGGCGTTGATCGGGCCGAGCGGGGCCGGCAAGTCGACGCTGCTGCGGTTGCTGATCGGCCTCGAGTGGCCGGATGCCGGCGAGGTGCGGTTCGAAGGCGAGCGGCTCCGCCGCGATGCGCTGCTCGCACACCGTCGGCGCATCGGCTACGTGATCCAGGAAGGCGGGCTGTTTCCGCATCTCGATGCGATTGGCAATGTCGGTCTGCTGCCGCGCACGCTGGGCTGGTCATCGGCACGCATCGAAGCGCGTGCGGCGGAACTGGCAGCGCTCTGTCGTCTGCCGGCCGATGCGTTGCGACGGTATCCGGCCGAGCTGTCAGGTGGCCAGCGCCAGCGTGTGGGCTTGATCCGCGCGCTGATGCTCGACCCGGACGTGCTGTTGCTCGACGAACCGCTGGGCGCGCTGGACCCGATCGTCCGCTTCGACCTGCAGGCCGAGATGCGCGCGCTGTTCGAACGCCTCGGCAAGACCGTCGTGCTGGTGACCCACGATGTCGCCGAGGCCGCGTGGTTCGCCGACACCATCGTGTTGCTGCGCGACGGGCGCATCGTCCAGCAGGGTGCGCCGCGGACCCTGCTCGATGCGCCGGCCGAGCCGTTCGTGCGCGCCTTCATGACCGCCCAGCGCAGCGTCGAGGACGCTGCATGAGTCTGGGCGTGCGCAGCGCCGTCGCGTGGCTGCTGATGCTCGTCTGCGGCAGTGCTGTCGCCGCGCCGGTCGTCGTCGGCTCGAAGAACTTCACGGAAGGCGTGCTGCTCGGCGAGATCGCGACGCAGGCCGGGCGCGAGGCCGGCGCCGACGTGCGCCACCAGCGCCAGCTCGGCGGCACCCGCATCCTATGGCGCGCGCTGCAGGACGGCAGTATCGACGCCTACGCCGAGTACACCGGCACGCTGGCCGACGAACTGCTGCAGATGCCGGGCGCCGACATCGCGGCGATGCAGGCGGCGCTCGCGCGCGACGGCCTGGCGATGACCGCGCCGCTCGGCTTCGACAACAGCTACGCGCTGGGCATGCGCCGCGCGCATGCGTCGGAACTCGGTATCCGCACGCTGTCGGACCTGCGCGCGCATCCGACGCTGCGGCTCGGCCTGAGCAATGAATTCATGTCGCGCGCCGACGGCTGGCCCGGGCTGCGGAACGCGTATGCGCTGCCGCAGTCGCCAGACGGTCTCGACCATGACCTGGCATACCGCGCACTCGCAAATGGTGCGATCGACGCGACCGATCTCTATGGCACCGATGCCGAGATCCCGTATCACGACCTCGTCGTGCTGCGCGACGACCGCGCGTACTTCCCGTCCTACGCGGCGGTCTATCTCTACCGCCGCGATCTGGCGCAGCGCGCGACGGCGCTGCGCGACGCCTTGCATGGCCTGGAAGGCCGTATCGACGCGGCAACCATGCAGCGGCTCAACGCACGCGTGAAGCTGTACCGCGAAACGGAATCCGCAGTGGCCGCCGACTGGCTGGGGCTGGAAGCGCCCGACAGCGACGGCCGCGCCGCACGCATCTGGCAACGCACACGCGAACATCTCGCGCTGGTCGGCATCTCGCTCGGCGCAGCGCTGCTGGTCGCGCTGCCGCTGGGCATCCTCGCCGCGCGCCGGCCGCGGCTCGGCCAGGGCGTGCTCGCGCTGACCGGCGTGCTGCAGACCCTGCCGTCGCTGGCGGTGTTCGTCTTCATGATTCCGCTGTTCGGCATCGGCGCCGGCCCGGCGATCGCCGCGCTGTTCCTCTACAGCCTGTTGCCGATCGTGCGCAATACGCATGCGGGCCTCACCGGCATTCCGCGCGAGTTGCGCGAGACCGCCGCGGCGATCGGCTTGCCGGCCGGCACGCGCCTGCTGCGCGTCGAACTGCCGCTGGCGCTGCGCACGATTCTGGCCGGCATCAAGACCGCGGCGGTGATCAATGTCGGCACTGCGACGCTCGGCGCGCTGATCGGCGCTGGCGGTTACGGCCAGCCGATCCTGACCGGCATCCGTCTCGACGACATCGGCCTGATCCTCGAAGGCGCGGTGCCGGCGGCGCTGCTCGCGCTAGCGGTGCAGGGCGTGTTCGAGATCGCCGAGCGCGCGCTCACGCCCCGAGGCTTGCGGCTCGCGGCGCGTCATTGAGCCCGATCAGAGCGTACCGGTACGCAAGCCGTACCAGATCGTCCAGGCAGTCGCGCTGACACCCACCAGGATCCAGGCCAGGTTGTAAATCGTGAAGCGGCGATTGCTGCGCCCATCGGGATCGCCGCACGCGGCGTTCGCCGCCAGCTGTATGCGCAGCAGGCACACGCAGTTGACCGGAATCACGATCACCCCGAGCCACTCCAGCCACAGCCATGCATTCGACAGGTGGAACACCAGCCATGGCCACGCGATTGCGCTGCCGTAGTTGAGCAACTCCATCACGACGAACACGGTGGCCAGCGTCATCGGCCACCAGCGCCGTGCGACCTTGCGTTCGCCCAGCGTGCGTTCGATGCGGCGCGCCAGTGCGTGCGTATAGAACAGGGCGAACAGCGCGCGCGGCACCGGCCAGATCGTCTCGCCGCGCCCCGTGCGCCAGCGCGACCAGTGGGTGTAGAACCAGAACAGCTGATAGAAACCCAGCGTCGCGATGTACAGCACGATGAACTTGGCCGATGCGACCACGTAGAACGGCGCCGCGCGCGCGTCATCCGGCAGCGTGTCGCGCACTTCGGTGGCCGGGGGCGTGTAGGGGTTGTGGTCGGTGCGCATGGTGGATCCGGAGGCGAGCGTCCGTGGCATACACCACGGGCGATCAGCGAGCGAAGCGCGCCATGCTACCTGCCTGCAACCGCGCCTTCAGTCGACGATGCCGTCGAGCGATTGCCGCAGCGCTGCGAAATCGCCCCAGGGATGCGCCTTGAGGCGCTTGAGCCGGGCCGGCGCATTGCGCAGCGTCCAGGCGTCGCCGGACTTCACCTTGCCCAGATCCTCCCAGCGCAGCGGCATCGACACCGGTGCGCCGGCGCGCGCGCGCAGCGAGAACGACGCGACCGCGGTCGCGCCGCGGCCGTTGCGCAGATAGTCGACGAAGATCTTCTGCTTGCGGAATTTCTTGGTCGCAGTCGCCACGTACTTGAGCGGATCGAGTTCGGTCATGCCCTGCGCGAAGGCGTGCGCGAACGGCTTGACCACGTCCCAGCCGGTGCCCGGATTCAACGGCACCACGACATGCAGGCCCTTGCCGCCGGTGGTGCGCACGAACGACTCCAAACCCAGTTGCCGCAGCAGACCACGCACCTGGCGCGCGGCGGCGACGATCTCCTGCCAGCTGACGCCTTCGCCCGGATCGAGATCGAACACGATGCAGTCGGCCGTGTCGGGCGCCTCGGCATGCGCGCCCCAGGGATGGAATTCCAGTGCGTTGAACTGCACCAGCTCCATGACCGCCGGCGCATCGTTGGCGACCAGATAGTCGCTGGCGCCCGCTTCGTCTTTCAGTCGAACGGTTTCGACCAGCAACATGCCGGCGGTGTGGTGTTTCTGGAAGAAGCAGGGGCCGTCGATGCCGCCCGGGCAGCGGATCACCGACAGCGGTCGCCCGGCGATTTCGGGCAGTAGCCATGGCATCGCGGCGGCGTAGTAGTCGGCGACATCGCGCTTGGTCAGCGCGTCGCCGGGGAACAGCACCTTGTCCGGGCTCGACAAGATGGGCGATACGCGTTCGCTGTCGGGATCGCGCTTCGCACGCTTCTTCGCAGGTGTTTTCGCGGCGGCTTTGGAGACCGCCTGCGTAGACCGTTTTGCCGCCTTCTTCGGCGCCGCGGCGCTTGCGGAGGGTTTGCTTCGCGTGACCATGTCGTTCGCTCCATCGCGATCGCTGTCGTGCAGATCGTCCACCGTCTTGTCGGGCCGCACCGCCTTCAATGACGGCTGACGCAGCAGCCCATGTCCGCCGGTGCCACGCGAGAACACCTCGACGACGAAGCGCGGCGCGAACCATTTCGCGGCGCGCAGATCGGTGTCGTTGGGCGGCACGTACACGCTGGGGTCGCTGCGGCCGGCACGGCCGATGTGCGATGTGAGTTCATCGAGCAGTGCATCGCTGAAACCCGACCCCACGCGCCCGGCATAGCGCCAGCCATGCTCGGCATCGGGGCGGGCGAGCAGCAGCGCACCGAAGCCGCTGCGGCTGCCCTTGGGCGGTGTGTAGCCGACGACCGCGTATTCGTCGCTGGCCAGTTCCTTGGTCTTGCGCCAGTCGTCGCCGCGCCCGGGCCGGTAGCCGCGATCGCCGCGCTTGGAAATGATGCCTTCGAAACCCGACTCCGATGCGAGCTCGATCGCAGTATCCGCAGCGCCTTCGATGTGCGTGCTGAAAGCCAGATGCGCCGGCGGCGCGTCGCCGAGGATGCGCTGCAACAGCGCCTTGCGCGCGAACAGCGGCGCCTCGCTGATGTCGACGCCGTCCACGTGCAGCAGATCGAACAGCGCCAGCGCCAGCGCGCCCTGGCGCTCGCCCGACAGCGTGCCCTGCAGCAGGTTGAAATCCTCACGGCTGCCGCGGCCGGCAATCAGTTCGCCGTCGAGCGCAGCCGACTTCAGCCCGAGCCGCGAGACCGCTTCGGTGATCTCCGGCACCTTGCCGCTCCACTCGAGTGCATTGCGCGACCACAGCTGCACCTTGCCGCGCGCCACCGTCGCCAGCAGCCGATAGCCATCCCATTTGAGTTCGTGCAGCCAGGCCTCGCCGCCGGGCGCGGTGTCGCCGAGCTTCGCAAGCTGTGGCAGGAACGCGCCGGTCGGCGCGGGGCCGCGTTGTGCGCCGGGCAGCTTGCGCGCTTCGGCTGCCCAGTTGCGGGCGGGCTTGGTCGGAAGGTCGACTTCGGTCTTCTTGCGTTTGCGCGCCTTGCCGGTGCCGGCGCGCTTGGCGTCCTCGGCCGGCGGCGCGGATACGTCGGCGAGCAGGTCGTCGGCTTCCAGGCTGCCGGCGTAGTCGTCGCGGTCCTTGAACAGCAGCCACTGCGGCTGGCGCGCCGGCTTGCCGGAGCGCACCAGATGCCAGCGGCCCTTGAGCTTGCGGCCGAACAGCTCGAAGCGCAGGTGGCCCTTGGCCAGACCGGTTTCGGGGTCCCCATCGGCGGCCCACACACCGGTATCGAACTGCGCGACGTGACCGCCGCCGTACTGGCCTTTCGGAATCTCGCCTTCGAAGCTGGCGTAATCGAGCGGATGGTCCTCGACCTCGACCGCCATGCGCTTCACGTCCGGGTCGTAGCTCGGGCCCTTGGGCACCGCCCAGCTCTTGAGCGCATCACCGACCTGCAGGCGGAAGTCGTAATGCCGCCTGCTGGCGTGGTGCAGTTGCACGACGAAGATCGCGCGGCGTCCACGCGGCGCGGGCTTGCCGGGTTCCGGCTCGCGGGTCGCATCGAACTTCCGCTTGCGTCGGTACTCGGTCAGCGACACATCACGAGGCCTTGCGCGCGGTCTTCTTGGCGGTCTTGGTCGTGCGCGACTTGGCCGTTTTCTTCGTCGTCTTCTTCGCCGCCTTCTTGGTGGTGCTCTTCTTCACCGGCACCTTGTCGCTGCTGCCGGCGGGGGTGCGCTTGTTGTCCTTGAGGCTCTTCTGCAGCAGGGCGACGAAATCGACGACATTGGTCGACGCGTCCTCGCGATGTGGCGTGTCGTCGACGACCTTGGTCTTCGCGCCCTTGGCCTTGATGCGCTTCTTGATGATGTCCGACAGGCGTTCGCGGAATTCATCGTGGTAGGCATCCGGCGCCCAGTCGGCCGACATCGAATCGATCAGCTGTGTCGCCATCTGGAATTCCTTGTCGGCGATGCGGTAACTGGACGCCTTGCCGGTCGGCAGCTTGTAATCGGCCGGATCGACCAATTCCTGCGGATAGCGCAATAGCATCAGCACCAGCGCGTCGTCCTCGGGCATCACCGCGCACAGATATTCGCGGGTGCGGATCACGACGCGGGCAATGCCGATCTTGCCGGTCTTCTTCAGCGTCTCGCGCAGCAGCACATAGCCCTTCTCGGCCTTCTTGCCCGGCACCAGGATGTAGGGCTTTTCATAGAAGCGCGTGCCGATGCTGCCTGCATCGATGAAGGCCTCCACGTCGACGGACTCGTGCGATTCCGGCGCGGCCGAGGCGATGTCTTCCTTCTCGATGACGACGTAGCTGCCCTTGTCGTATTCGAAGGCCTTGACGATGTCCTTCCACGGCACTTCCTCGCCGGTGTCGGCGTTGACGCGTTCGAAGCGGATCGGCTTCTTGTCGCGCGAGTCGAGCATGCGAAAGCTCAGATCGGTCCGGCGCTCGCCCGACATCAGCGAGACCGGAATGTTGAGCAGGCCGAAGGACAGCGAGCCGGACCAGATGGGACGTGCCATGGACGATCTCCGATGCGCTGGCGCGGGGCGGCCGGCCGCATGAGCTTCGGAGGCTTGCACCGGTGCCGTGCAACGCGCGTCAAACGCACACTGCGACTGATGCACTGCAAGTCGGTTCTCGGGATTCACGCGCACGCGCGCGCCGCTGGGCGAGGGTGGAGGCATGCACACGACCTCTCCGACGCCCGCCGCCCGCGCCCCAAGTGGACGAGCTCGGCTGAGCAGGCGGCGGCTGTTCCTGCGCGCCGCACGCGGCGATACTGGACCCGCCTCCCGGCGTGCGCCCTATAATCGCCGGCTGTAATCGTTTACACGGGACCACTTGATGCGCCTGGATGACCGGCTCGAAGCGCTGCTCGCACGGATGACCCTCGAGGAGAAGATCGGCCAGCTCGGCATTTTCGCCGACATGCTGCGGCCGTTCGCGGCCGACGTGAATCCCGAGATGAACGAGTTGAACGCCGGCGAGTTGCGCGAGCAGATTCGCGCCGGACGCGTGGGCGCGGTGTTCAACGGCGTGGGCGCGGTGCAGGGCCGCGAATCGCAGCGCATCGCGGTGGAGGAGAGCCGTCTCGGCATTCCACTGCTGATGGGCGCCGACGTGATCCACGGCATGCGCACGGTGTTTCCGATCCCGCTGGGCGAAGCCGCGAGCTTCGAACCCGAACTCGCGCAGCGCACCGCGCGCGCCGCGGCGATCGAAGCAACCGCCTGCGGCCTGCACTGGACGTTCGCGCCGACACTCGACATCGCCCGCGACCAACGCTGGGGCCGCGTGGCCGAAGCCGCAGGCGAAGACGTGGTGCTCGGCAATGCATTCTCGGCCGCGCGCGTGCGCGGCTTCCAGGGCGACGACCTGACGGCGAACGATTCGATGCTCGCCACCCCCAAGCACTTCGTCGGCTACGGCGCGGTCATGGGCGGCCTGGACTACAACAGCGTCGAGATGTCCGAAGGCACCCTACGCGACGTGCATCTGCCGCCGTTCAAGGCCGCGCTGGATGCCGGCGCGCTGACGGTCATGAGCGCCTTCAATGACATCAATGGCGTGCCGGCCTCGGCGCACGACGGACTGCTGACCGACCTGCTGCGCGGCGAATGGGGCTTCAAGGGCTTCGTGGTCTCCGACTACACCGCGGACTTCGAACTCGTCGCGCATGGCTTTGCCGGCGACGACCGCGAGGCGACGAAGCTCTCGTTCACCGCCGGCGTCGACATGAGCATGCAGAGCGGTCTCTACGCCGCGCATCTGCCCGATCTCGTCGCCAGCGGCGAGGTGCCGATGGACGCGATCGACCAGGGCGTGCGCCGCGTGTTGGCGGTCAAGCAGGCGATCGGCCTGTTCGACAATCCGTACCGCTCGCTCGATCCCGAGGTCGAAGCCGCGCTCGATCCGGAGGCGCTGCACGGCGCGCTCGCGCTCGACGCCGCGCGCCGCTCGATCGTGCTGCTGAAGAACGACGACGACCTGCTGCCACTGCGCAAATCCGGGCAGAAGCTCGCACTGATCGGGCCATATGCCCGCGACCGCGACAACATCGAAGGCTGCTGGACGTTGTTCGGCGACAAGCACCTGCACGTCAACCTCGAAGACGGCCTGCGCGCCGCGCTCGAGGACGCCGCTGCGCTCGACGTCGTCGACGGCTGTGGCATGGAGGATGCGATTGACGGCGGCATCGAGGCCGCGGTCGAGGCCGCGCGCGCTGCGGATGTCGTGCTGCTCGCGATCGGCGAGCCGCAGGGCTACAGCGGCGAAGCGCAGTCGCGCACACAGATCGTCGTGCCGCCCGCGCAGCAGGCGCTGGCCGAGGCTGTGGCCGCGACCGGTACGCCGGTGGTCGTATTGCTGCGTCACGGTCGCGCGCTCGCGCTGCACGGCGCGGTGCGCGACGCGCAGGCGATCCTCGCGACCTGGTTCCTCGGCACCGCGACCGGCCCGGCTGTGGCCGAGGTGCTGTTCGGCGACTACAACCCGTCCGCGCGCCTGCCGGTGAGCTTCCCGCGCGACTCGGGCCAGCAGCCGCTGTATTACAACCGCCAGCGCACCGGCCGCCCCGAACTGCCGACGATGTCGGAGTTCAAGAGCCGCTGGCGCGAGATGCCGCACAGCGCGCTGTATCCCTTCGGCCACGGCCTGTCGTACACGCGTTTCGTCTACGGCGACGTCGAACTGTCGTCCGACACACTGGACTGGGACGGCACGCTGACCGTGTCGGTGACGCTGCGCAACGACGGCACGCGCTTTGGCGAGGAAGTCGTGCAGCTCTATGTCCACGACCGCGTCGCTAGCCGTGTGCGTCCGATTCGCGAACTCAAGGATTTCCGCAAGGTGGCACTGGCGCCGGGTGAACACACCACGGTGGCGTTCACCCTGCAGCGTGAGCAGCTCGCCTTCACGACGCGCAGCGGCGCGTTTGCGGCCGAGCCGGGCCTGTTCGACGTGTGGATCGCGCCGGATTCGGAAGGCGGCACGGCGGCGCAGTTCACGCTGTTGAAGGCTTGAGCCGATTCCACTGACGCCGTGACCGGCAAGACGCCGCTGCTGTTGCTGCCGGGCCTGCTATGCACCGCCCGGTTGTGGCAGGCGCAGATGGACCCGCTCGGCGATGTCGCCGACCCACACGTCGCAGATCTCAGCCAGGACGACAGCGTTGGCGCGATGGCCGAGCGCGCACTCGCCGATGCACCCCCGCACTTCGCCCTCGCCGCGTTGTCGATGGGCGGCTACGTCGCCTTCGAAATCCTGCGCCGCGCGCCTGAGCGCGTCAGCCGTCTCGCGTTGATCGCAACCAGCGCGCGTCCCGATTCCCCGGAACGCGCCGCGCAACGCCGGCGCGGCATCGATGCGATCGGTCGCGGCCGCTTCGTCGGCGTGACCCGGCAGTTGCTGCCGAGTCTCGTGCATCCGTCGCATGTCGACGGACCGGTCGGCGACATCGTGCAATCGATGGCGCGCGAGATCGGCGCCGACGGCTATCTGCGGCAACAGGCGGCGATTCTCGGCCGTCCGGATTCGGAACCCGTGCTCGCGCGCATCGATGTGCCGACGTTGATCGTCGTTGGTGCGCAGGACCGGCTGACTCCGCCGGTAGAGGCGGAGGTGATGCATGCGGGAATCGATCGGTCGACGCTGCGTCGACTTGACGTGTGCGGGCATCTGCCCCCGCTTGAACGGGCGGATGACACATCAGGCTTGATGCGGGCGTGGCTGGAGGCCGTCTGAGTTCGCGCGCGGCACACGTTGGCTCGCAGACACGGGCCACCGACTCAGCCATGGGCACAGCGATGACACCCGCCGCCGCTGATCGTGACGGCGAGACGTCTTTGAAACACGCCATACGACCACCGTGCGGGCCGCACGCGTGCATGGCGCGCCGGAGCGCCGTGCACCGCCGATTCACGTAGCGCAATGCACGGGCAGGCGCACCCTCAGTTCGCCGTCGGCGCGAACCCGATCGTGCGCCGCGTCGTCACTGGCGCCGGCACCGGCTCGAAGCGCCAACGGCGCACCGCTGCCAGGGCTTCGCGGTCGAAGGTGCGCGGTGGATCCGCGCGGACCACACGTGCGTTGCTGACCGAACCGTCGACGCCGACGGTGAACTCGACCATGACTTCGCCACTCGTGCCGGCGCGCAGGGCGTCGGCGGGGTAACGCGGTGCGGGTGTGCTCAGCGGACGCAGCTGCGCGGGCGCGGCGGCAGGTGCGGGCGTTGCAGGTGTGGGCGCAGGAGTGTCCTGGGGCGCGGGGTCCGGCCGGGTCGGCTGCTGACGCGCCGCTTCCTCGCGGGCAGCGGCCTGGCGGGCGGCTTCCTCGCTCGCGGCCTGTTCGCTGGCGGTCTGCTGCTGCGCCAGCTGCTGCGCGGCGGCGGCCTGTTGCTGCTGCTGTTGCGCCGCGCGTTCGCGCTCCAAGGTCTGCGCGCGCTGGGCTTCCTGTTCCGCGGTCAGCGCCTGTTGTTCGACGCGGGCGGCGGCCTGCTCTTCGGCGGTGGCGATGCTCACGCGCAGGCGCTCGAGCGCGGGATGGCTGCCATCGGCGCGTTCGATCAGGCCGAGCAGACGCCGGGCTTCGGCATAGTCGCCGCGGTCGCGGCTCTGTTCGGTGGCGATCACGCTCATCGGCAGCAGATCGATCAGTGCACTCGACGCAGCGGCGTCACCGGGCTGCTTCTCGCGCAGCGCCAGGTAATACTCCATCGCGTTCTCGCCGGCCGGCGCATACAGCCGGCTTTCCTGGTACGCAGCCGCAGCTGCGCTGCGCAGCTCGTCGACCGAAAGCCCGGCGATCGCATCGTCGGCCGCCTGCTGACGCGCGGCGGCCTGCTGGCTGGCCTGCGCGGTGACCGCGCCCGGCTCGGCGGCGGCCGGCGCCGGCGCGTCGTCGCTACGCCCGCAGGCGGCGAGTACACAGGCGAGACCCACGGCGGCGGCCAGCCGCGCGCTGGACGCGCGACGGGTCGTCGGAATCTTCGAGACCATCATCTTTCCCCAAGGATGCATGTCCGCAAGAGTGCGTAGAACGCGTTAATGGAGACGATTTGTCAATCCTTGTGGAGACATCTGCACTGGCCGGCCGGTGCATCGATCATGCATCTTGGCAACCGGTTCGCCGTCAATGGCGCATGTTCGGCGCTGCAGCTGCCGGCTATTTGCCGATGCAGAAGCTCGAGAAAATGTGCCCGAGCAGGTCGTCGGGCAGAACCTGCCCTGTGATCGCGCCGACTGCGTCATGCGCGACGCGCAGCGATTCGGCGGCAAGTTCGAGATGCTGCGCGGCCAGCGTACCGCGCGCGTCGTCCACGGCGTCGGCGGCTTCGCGCAGCGCATCGACATGGCGCTGGCGTGCGGTGAACGCGCCTTCGCCGGCCAGCGTGTCGCCACCGAGCCGTAGCTGCAATGCGTCGCGCAGCGTGTCGAGGCCGGCGCCGGTGCGCGCGGACACGCGCAGCGCGTCGTGCTTACCCGATGCGTCGGCTGCGTGCAGGTCCGTCTTGTTGTGGACGACGATGCGATCGGCGACATCGGCGATCGCGTCTTCCACCGATACCCAACCCGCATCCGGATCGCGTGCGTCGAGCACCACCAGCGCCAGATCCGCGCGCTGCAGTTCGGCGCGTGCGCGGCGCATGCCTTCACGTTCGATCGCGTCGCCCTCGCTGCGCAGGCCCGCGGTATCGACCAGGGTCAGTTCGAGGCCGCCGATGCGCAGCGTCTCGTGTAGCAGGTCGCGCGTGGTACCGGCGATGTCGGTGACGATGGCGCGGTCCACGCCGGCCAGTGCATTAAGCAGCGAACTCTTGCCGGCGTTCGGCGGGCCGACGATCACCGCATGCAGACCGTCGCGCAGGCGCCGGCCCTGTTCGGCCTCGGCCAGCAGCTGCGACAGCGACGCGGCCAGTGCATCGATGCGACGCGCCACCTCGTCGCCGCCGAGCGTGTCGATCGGCTCGTCGGAGAAATCGATCATCGCCTCGACGTAAACGCGCAAATGCAGCAGCTCGGCGGCGAGTGTCTCGCAGCGATCGGAGAACACGCCGTCGAGTGCGCGACGGGCAGCGCGTGCGGCGCGCTCGTCGCCTGCGGCGATCAGGTCGGCGACCGCTTCGGCCTGGGCCAGGTCGAGACGACCGTTGAGAAACGCGCGTTCGCTGAACTCACCGGGCCGCGCGAGGCGCGCGCCGAGCATGCGACAGCGCGACAGCAGCTGCTGCAGCACGACCGGGCTGCCATGCGCCTGCAGCTCGACGACATCTTCGCCGGTGTAGCTGGCCGGCCCGGGGAACGCGAGCGCGAGACCGTCGTCGAGCACGGCGCCATCAGCGTCGCGGAAGCGCACGTGATGCGCATGGCGCGCGCGCAGGGCGCGTCCGCAGAGCGTACGTGCGATCGACAACGACGCCGGTCCGGACAGGCGCACGATGCCGACGCCGCCAGCGCCCGATGCGGTGGCGATCGCGGCGATGGTTTCGGTCGATGTCGTCATCTCGCTCCTCCTCAACGCACGAGCCCGCCATGCGGCGGGCTCGTGGAGACTGCATCAGCGCGGCCGTCAGGCCTTCGCCGGTGCCTCGCTGTAGCGGCGGATCATCCACCACTGCTGCAACAGGCCGAGGCCGCCGTTGGTGACCCAGTACAGCACCAGACCGGACGGGAAGAAGATCATGATCGCGCCGAACACCAGCGGCATGAACTGCATGATCTTCTGCTGCATCGGATCCATGCCGACCATCGGCGTGAGCTTCTGCGTCGCCCACATGATCGCGATGTTGAGCACCGGCAGGATGAAGTACGGATCGCGCGCGGTCAGATCCTGGATCCACAGCATCCACGGCGTGTGGCGCAGTTCCACCGACTCGAGCAGCACCCAGTACAGGGCGAAGAACACCGGCATCTGCAGCAGCACCGGCAGACAACCGCCGATCGGGTTGATCTTCTCTTTCTTGTAGAGCTCCATCATCGCCTGCTGGAACTTCTGCTTGTCGTCGCCGTAGCGCTCCTTGAGCTGGGCGATGCGCGGCTGGAACTTGCGCATCTTCGCCATCGACTTGTACTGCGCGACCGACAACGGATACAGCGCCAGCTTCACCAGCAGCACCAGTCCGATGATCGACCAGCCCCAGTTGCCGATCAGACCGTGCAGTTTGGCGAGCACCCAGAACAGGCCTTCGCCGAGCATCGCGAAGATCGAGAAGCGGCTGTAGTCGACGACGCGGTCGAGACCGCGCACGCCCTGCGCCTGGATCAGGTCGACCTGCTTGGGGCCGACCCACAGGCGCGCGGTGGTCGAAGCCTGCTGGCCAGCGGCCACGGCGATCGGCGCACCGAACTCGCGGATCAGATAGCGCGGCGCGCCGGTGCTGCGGTCGATCTGCATCGAGATCGTGCCGGTATCGTCGGGACGCGGGATCCACGCACTGAAGAAGTGGTGCTGGACCATCGCGATCCAGATCTGGCTGTCCTTCGCGTTGAGCGGACCGTCGCTCTCGAAGTCGCTGAGCTGACGACGGCTGTAGCCGATGTCGCTGCCGAACCAGGTCGCGCCGGTCAGGCTGTAAGACTCGGGATTGGTCATGCCGCGCTTGACCGCAGGCGCGGTGCGGATCAACTGGCGGTACGGGAAGCCCTGCCACGTCGCGTTACCGGCATTCACGATCTCGTCGCGCACTTCGATCGCGTAGTCGCCGCGGGTCAGCACGAAGCTGCGGCGGATCGTCACGCCGTCTGCGCCGGTCCAGAGGAACGGCACGATGACCGTGTTCTCGCCCTGTGCGAGCGTCGCGGAAGTGGTGGTTCCTTCCGGCACGAACTGGCCTTCGTGGCTCGGCGCGGCATTGCTGCTGCTGACCCAACCGGTCTGCGCGGCGTAGTAATGCAGGGGATCGGTATCGAACATCCGCACCGGCGGCGCGCCGTCGTCGCGGGTCTGCGGATACGCCAGCAGATCCGCTTCGATCACGTTGCCGGCGTCGAGCACCACGCGAAGCACATCCGTCTGGGCCACAACTTGGCGCGCGGCAGGCGCCGCGCTGGTGGCGACCGGTGCGGCCCCCGGCGCGGGCGGCACGGGCGCGGCATCGGTGGGCGCAGTCGGTACAGCGGCACTGCCGGTGGCGGCGCCCGGCACCGTCACCGAAGGCGACGCCTGGGCGGCGCTGCTCTGTGGCTGAGTGGCGGCAGCACTCTTTTCCTTGCCCCACTCCATCCACAACAACACGGCCACCATCAGCCAGGCGAGAATGAGGAAAGTACGGATCTGGTTCATCAGGCAGGCAAGCTCATGCGCCGGGCGTCACCGGCGTGGATGGAATCGGGGAGGCGGGCATTGTGCCGGCCGCAGATGACGGCGGCAACGCGCGGGCACGCCGCAACACGGTCAGGAAGGCGGCACGCAGTGCCGGATTGTCGGCCTGCGCCGCAGCCGGACGGGCCACGACGACGTAGCTGCCGGGCGCCAGCTGCGGCTGCATCAGGCGGAAGGCATCGCGCAGTACGCGCTTGATCCGATTGCGACCGACGGCGCGCTTGTCGACCTTGCGCGACACCGCGAGGCCCAGACGCGCCGGGCCTTCTTCGGACAACAGGTGGACGGCCAGCATCGGCGACGCTGTCCGCGTCGCACTGGCGAAGATTCGATCGAAATCCGCACGCGCGCGCACACGCACGTGCCGCGGATAGCGGACACCGGCGGTCATGGTAGCTGCGCTGCAGAACGGGTCGGGAGTGCGGAGAAGCGACTCACCGACCCGGAGGGCTTCAGGCCGAGAGGACCTTGCGGCCCTTCGCGCGGCGACGCGCGAGGATCTTGCGGCCGTCGGCCGTCGCCATGCGGGCACGGAAACCGTGATCGCGCTTGCGCTTGAGGTTGCTGGGCTGATAGGTGCGCTTGGTAGCCATGGTCGAGCCCTTCGGGCAACGTGACGAATAGAACCGGAAATTCTAGCGGCCTACCGCACGGCCGGTCAAGCCGGGCCATACAACGGGTCCGCGGAGGCCGCCCGGGGCCGGGGCGCGGGTGGCGACATGATAGTCTGCGTGCCCTTCCCCGGCGACCTTGCCGCGCACCTGCGTGGCGGCGCCCGCTTTGTCGAATTCCGCCGCATGATGGATGCCTGGCCCCGCTGCCTTCAACGCCTCGAAGCCGAGTTTCCGGCCGAGGATGTCCACACCTGGCTCAAGCCTCTGCAGGCCCAGGCCGACGACCGCTCGACCGTGCTCTACGCGCCCAATGCCTTCGTCCGCGACGAAGTGCAGGCGCGTTACATGCCGCGCATCCGCGAACTGTTGGCGCATTTCGCCGGCGTCGAAGAGGTGAGCCTGCAGGTCGGGTCGATGCCGCGCGCCGCGCCGCCACCGGCTACGACCGGGTTTTCGGGTGGCGATGCGCGGGCTGTGCCTGCCGCGCCGATCGAAGCCTTCGGCGGCAACATGGACAGCCACTACACCTTCGACAATTTCGTCGAGGGCCGCAGTAACCAGATGGGCCGCGCGGCCGCCTGGCAGGCCGCGCTCAAGCCCGGCGACCGCGCCCACAACCCGTTGCTGCTCTACGGTGGCACGGGCCTGGGCAAGACCCATCTGATGTTCGCCGCCGGCAACGCGATGCGCCAGGCCAATCCCCGTGCGCGCGTGCTGTACCTGCGGTCGGAGGAGTTCTACAGCGCGTTCTTCCGCTCGATCCAGGAAAAGACCTCGGACCAGTTCAAGCGCCAGTTCCGCCAGATCGACGCGCTGCTGATCGACGACATCCAGTTCTTCGCCGGCAAGGACCGAACCCAGGAAGAGTTCTTCCACACCTTCAACACGCTGTTCGACAGCAAGCAGCAGATCATCATGACCTGCGACCGCTATCCGCGTGAGGTGGAAGGCCTGGAGCCGCGGCTGAAGTCGCGCCTGGCCTGGGGCCTGTCGGTGGCGATCGACCCGCCCGATTTCGAGACCCGCGCGGCGATCGTGCTGGCCAAGGCGGCCGAGCGCGGCACCCAGGTGCCCGACGACGTGGCGTTCCTGCTGGCCAAGAAGATGCACTCGAACGTGCGCGACCTCGAAGGCGCGCTCAATACGCTGGCCGCACGCGCGAACTTCATGGGCCGCGCGATCACCGTCGAATTCGCCCAGGAAACGCTGCGCGACCTGCTGCGCGCCCAGCAGCAGGCGATCAGCATGTCCAACATCCAGAAGGTCGTGGCCGACTACTACGGCCTGCAGATCAAGGACCTGCTCTCCAAGCGCCGTACGCGCTCGCTGGCGCGTCCGCGTCAGGTGGCGATGGCGCTGTCCAAGGAGCTCACCGAGCACAGCCTGCCGGAGATCGGCGAGGCCTTCGCGGGCCGCGACCACACCACCGTGCTGCATGCCTGCCGGCAGATCCGCACCTTGATCGAAAGCGACGGCAAACTGCGCGAGGACTGGGACAAGCTGATCCGTAAACTCAGCGAGTAAGCTGTGCATCGCCGGACCCTGCACAACACGGGGACCGGAGGTGGAGAGCCTGTGGACAACTTGAGGGGTCGAAAGTTGTCCACAGCTTGATCCACCCCTCCACACCGCACTGTCCACCGGGTTTGGAGGTCCGAAAAACGTAATCGATTCAGCGGCTTGCAGTAGATACCAACCGATTTTGGCCTTACCCAGCACCACCATTTTTAGATTTATATCCTTTTTATAAAAGCACGGGACAAGGGGATAACACCGACATGCGTTTCAGTCTCCAACGCGAAACACTGCTCAAGCCGCTGGCCCAGGTCGTCAACGTCGTCGAGCGCCGCCAGACCCTGCCCGTGCTGGCCAACCTGCTGGTCCAGGTCCAGGACGGTCAGCTGTCGTTGACCGGTACCGATCTCGAAGTCGAGATGGTCTCGCGCCGGGCGGTCGAAGATGCCCAGGACGGCGAGACCACGATTCCGGCGCGCAAGCTGTTCGACATCGTTCGGGCGCTGCCCGACGGCAGCAAGGTCGTGATCTCCCAGGCTGGCGAGAAGATCACCGTGCAGGCCGGCCGCAGCCGCTTCACGCTGTCGAGCCTGCCGGCCGGGGATTTCCCGTCCGTGGACGAGGTCGAGGCCACCGACCGGATCGCGGTGCCGGAGGCCGCGCTCAAGGAACTCATCGAACGCACTGCATTCGCGATGGCGCAGCAGGACGTGCGGTATTACCTCAACGGCCTGTTGTTCGATCTCGGCGACACGCGCCTGCGCTGCGTGGCCACTGACGGCCACCGCCTCGCGCTGTGCGAGACGACGCTGGAAACGGCCGTGCAGACCAAGCGCCAGATCATCCTGCCGCGCAAGGGCGTGACCGAGTTGCAGCGCCTGCTTGAAGGCGGCGACAAGATTCTTGAGCTGGAACTCGGCCGCAACCACCTGCGGGTCAAACGCGACGATGTCACCTTCACCAGCAAGCTGATCGACGGCCGCTTCCCGGATTACGAGGCGGTGATCCCGATCGGCGCGGACCGTGAGGTCACGATCGACCGCGAGCTGCTACGCGCCGCGCTGCAGCGAGTCGCGATCCTGTCGAACGAGAAGTACCGCGGCGTGCGGCTGGAAGTCTCGCCGGGCACGGTGCGCATCAATGCGCACAACCCGGAGCAGGAAGAGGCGCACGAGGAAGTCGAAGCCGATACCAAGGTCGACGACCTGGCGGTTGGCTTCAACGTCAACTACCTGCTGGATGCGCTGACCGCCCTGCGCGGCGAGCAGGTGATCCTGAAACTGCGTGATGCCAACTCGTCGGCGCTGGTACGGGAGGCAACTGACGAGCGCAGCCGTCACGTCGTGATGCCGCTGCGTCTCTGACGCGCTCGGTAGACTGGGCGCCCGTCGCCCACACATGTTTCACGTGGAACACGACGCCCGGCTTGCCGGGCGTCTTCCGTTCCGGCCTGTCAGGATTTCCGTGCAGATCACCCGCTTCGACCTCCATAACGTGCGTAATCTGCAGCCCACTTCGCTGCGGCCCGGTTCCGGCTTGAATCTGCTGCTGGGTGACAACGGCGCCGGCAAGACCAGCGTGCTGGAAGGACTGCACCTGATGGCCTACGGCCGAAGCTTCCGCGGCCGGGTCCGAGATGGACTGGTGCAGCGTGGCCGCGAAGCGGTCGAGCTGTACGCGGAGTGGCGCGAGGATCCGACCCATCCGGAGCGCATCCGTCGCGCTGGCTTGAGGCACACAGGCCAGGACTGGAGCGGACGCCTGGATGGCGAAGACGTCGCCCAGCTCGGAGATCTGTGCGCGGCGTTGATGGTCGTCACCTTCGAACCCGGCAGCCATGCGCTGATCTCCGGCAGCAGCGAGGTCCGCCGCCGCTTCCTCGATTGGGGACTGTTCCACGTGGAACAGGACTTTTTGCAGCAATGGCGCCGTTATGCCCGCGCCTTGCGGCAGCGCAATGCCTTACTCAAGTCAGGCGCGGGCGGCTCACAGCTCGATGCCTGGGATCATGAGCTTGCCGATGCGGCCGTTCCGCTGGATACGAGACGTGAGGCCTATCTGCAGCGTTTGCAGATTGCCGTACAGGCGGTGGCCGAACAGGTGGCGCCGGCACTCGGCGCCCCGGAGCTGGTCTTTCTACCAGGTTGGCGTCGCCACGAGCTTTCACTGTCGGATGCGCTGATGGTGGCCCGGGATCGCGACCGCGCCGCCGGGCATACCAGCGTGGGTCCTCACCGCGCCGACTGGCGGATCCGCTTCGATGACCGGCCGGAGCAGTCGCTGCTGTCACGCGGTCAGGCCAAGCAGTCGGCACTGTGCTGCCTGCTTGCACAGGCGCGGGATTGCGCCAGACGGTTCGAAGGTCGATGGCCGGTGATTGCACTCGATGATCTGGCGTCAGAGCTCGATCGCCATCACCAGCGACAGGTCCTGACGTATCTGCGGGATGCTGGCGCTCAGGTGCTGATCACAGGCACCGAGCGCCCGGACCACTGGCCGGACAATGTGCTCGATAATGCGACGACGTTCCACGTGGAACATGGCGTGGTCCGGGACGCATGAAACGTCGAGATCCGGTTTCGCCACCTAGGCCTCGGGTAACTCGTGTTCCACGTGAAACATCGTCGGTGGCCGGTTTGAAAGTTCTTCTCGCGCATGGGCGTTCCACGTGGAACACCGGTCGGGGTGCTGGGCCCGAACTGCTATAATTCCGCCCTTGCGGCCCATTCCTGCCGTGTGCGCCCGGCCCGTCCGGACGCCGCGCCGGGACGCCGCGCTCCCGGCCAGACAGCGAACCGAATGAGCGACGAGACGATCTCCAGCGGCGCCCCCGCCAACTCCGATTACGATTCCAGCCGAATCACCGTCCTGCGTGGCCTTGAGGCCGTGCGCAAGCGTCCCGGTATGTACATCGGTGACGTGCACGACGGTACCGGCCTGCACCACATGGTGTTCGAGGTCGTCGACAACTCCATCGACGAGGCGCTGGCAGGCCACGCCGACGACATCGTGGTGACCATCCACGAGGACGGCTCGGTGTCGGTGTCGGACAACGGCCGCGGTATCCCGGTCGACATCCACAAGGAAGAAGGCATCTCGGCGGCCGAGGTCATCATGACCCAGCTGCACGCGGGCGGTAAGTTCGACGACAACAGCTACAAGGTGTCCGGCGGCCTGCACGGTGTGGGTGTGTCCGTGGTCAACGCGCTGAGCGAGAAGCTCACCCTCGACATCTGGCGTGACGGCTTCCACCACCATCAGGAATATGCGATGGGCGTGGCGGTGTCGCCGGTCGAGCGCGGCGAGCCCTCGACCAAGCGCGGCACGCTGCTGCGCTTCTGGCCGGCGGTGTCGACGTTCTCGGACGTCACATTCCACTACGACATCCTCGCGCGCCGCCTGCGGGAGCTGTCGTTCCTCAACTCCGGCGTGAAGATCAATCTCGTCGACCTGCGCGGCGACGGGCGTCGCGACCTGTTCGAGTACGAGGGCGGTATCCGCTCGTTCGTCGAGCATCTGGCCCAGCTCAAGACGCCGCTGCACCCGAACGTGATCTCGGTGACCGGCGAGCAGAACGGCATCACGGTCGACGTTGCCCTGCAGTGGACCGACGCCTACCAGGAAACGATGTTCTGCTTCACCAACAACATCCCGCAGAAGGATGGCGGTACCCATCTGATCGGCTTCCGCGCTGCGCTGACGCGTACGCTGACCAACTACATCGAACGTAACGGCATCGCCAAGCAGGCCAAGGTGGCGCTGTCGGGCGACGACATGCGCGAAGGCATGATTGCCGTGCTGTCGGTCAAGGTGCCGGATCCGAGCTTTTCCTCGCAGACCAAGGAAAAGCTGGTCTCCTCCGAGGTCCGCCCGGTGGTCGAGAGCGCCTTCGGCCAGCGGCTGCAGGAATTCCTCGACGAGAACCCGGCCGAAGCCCGCGCCATCGCCGGCAAGATTGTCGACGCCGCTCGTGCCCGCGAGGCTGCGCGCAAGGCGCGCGATCTGACGCGCCGCAAGGGTGCACTCGACATCGCCGGCCTCCCGGGCAAGCTGGCCGACTGCCAGGAGAAGGATCCGGCGCTGTCGGAACTCTTCATCGTCGAGGGTGACTCGGCGGGTGGTTCCGCCAAGCAGGGCCGCAACCGCAAGAACCAGGCGGTGCTGCCGCTGCGCGGCAAGATCCTCAATGTCGAGCGTGCGCGCTTCGACCGCATGCTCGCCAGCGCCGAGGTCGGCACGCTGATCACCGCGCTGGGCACCGGCATCGGCAAGGACGAGTACAACCCCGACAAGCTGCGCTACCACCGCATCATCATCATGACCGACGCCGACGTGGACGGATCGCACATCCGCACGCTGCTGCTGACGTTCTTCTACCGGCAGATGCCGGAACTGATTGAGCGCGGCTACGTCTACATCGGCCTGCCGCCGCTGTACAAGATCAAGCAGGGCAAGAACGAGATCTATCTCAAGGACGACGCCGCGCTCGATGCCTACCTCGCCGGCAATGCGGTCGAGGGCGCCGGGCTGACGCCTGCCGCTGGCGAGCCCGCGATCGAGGGCTCCGCGCTGGAGAAGCTGCTGCTGGTGTTCGCGGCGGCGAGAGAAACCATCAATCGCAATGCGCACCGCTACGATCCGGCGGTGATGGAACTGCTGCTCGACGTGGCGCCGATCGCCGTCGGTAGTGATGACGAGGTCGCCACGACGCTGCGCGGCCTGGAGGCGCGTCTGAACCAGAAGGGGCTCGGGCGTCCGCGTTACCGGTTCGGCATCCAGCCCGCCACTGAAGCACGCGGCGCGGTGCTGACGATCGATCGTCAGCATATGGGTCTGGACGTCGTGCAGCTGGTGCCGCTGGCCACGCTGGAGACCGGCGAACTCCGCGCAATCGGCGAGGCAGCCCGGCAGTTGCACGGTCTGGTCCGCGAGGGCGCGCAGATCGTGCGGGGCAACCGCGCGCAGCCGATCAAATCCTTCGCCGAGGCGCAGGCTTGGTTGCTTGATGAAGCCAAGCGCGGCCGCCAGATCCAGCGCTTCAAGGGTCTGGGTGAAATGAATCCCGAGCAGCTCTGGGACACTACGGTCAATCCGGAGACCCGCCGCCTGTTGCAGGTGCGGATCGAGGACGCGGTCGCCGCGGACGAGATCTTCAGCACGCTGATGGGGGATGTCGTCGAGCCGCGTCGTGCATTCATCGACGACAACGCGCTCAAGGTCGCCAATCTCGACGTCTGACCCGTCGGATTGCCGCATACCGTGCGCCTCCGTATGGAGGCGCGGTTGACGGCGCGTTAATCCCCGCCGTTCTAAAAGGTGGGTTCTTGAACAGGGGAGTCCCACCATGAAAACGCCTATTACGGCGCTCGCTGCGGCTGTGTTGCTTGCGGGCTGCGCGACGACCACCTCCCCGACCGGACGTACCCAGTACGTTGGCGCCGTGACCGCGGCGCAGCTCAACCAGATGGGCGAGCAGGCATTCGCCGAAACCAAGACCCAGATGCGCGCCTCGCCGGACGCCAAGCAGCAGGCCTATGTGCGCTGCATCGTCACCGATATCGTGCGCGAGCTGCCGGCCAACTGGCAGCAGCTCAACTGGGAATCGGTGGTCTTCGTCGACGACAACCCCAACGCATTCGCCCTGCCGGGTGGCAAGGTCGGCGTGCACACCGGAATTCTCAAGGTCGCACAGAACCAGGATCAGCTGGCGGCGGTGATCGCGCACGAGATCGGCCACGTCTACGCCAACCACCACGACGAACGCATCACCCGCCAGATGGGCGCGCAAGGCCTGCTGGGCGTTGCTGGCGCTGCGCTGGGCTCCCGCTACGGCGAAGGCGCGCAGCAGTCGGCGAACCAGCTCGGCGGCGCGGCGCTGCAGACGACCTTCCTGCTGCCCGGCACCCGCGTGCAGGAAACCGAGGCCGATGTCGTTGGTCAGGATCTGATGGCCAAGGCCGGCTTCGATCCACGCGCCGCGGTCGGCCTCTGGCAGAACATGATCGCGGCCAGCGGCGGAAGCCGTCCGCCGCAGTGGCTGTCGACGCATCCCAACCCTGAAAACCGTATCAGCGAACTGCAGACGCGCGCGGCGAGCCTGGTGCCGACCTACGAGCAGGCCCAGGCCGCAGGCAAGCGTCCGCGCTGCGGTTGATGCCATTCCGCAGCCGACTGCACGCGCGGCTGCAACCATTTGGCGATAATCGCCTTATCCAGACTCCGGCCCCCGGCGCACCGCGGGCCACCTGCCAACGAGGTGCTCCATGTCGAAGTCCCGCATGTCCCAGCAGGCGCTTGCCGCCGCCCTGACCACCGCCCTGCTCGCGTTCGCCGCGCCGTCCATCGCGCTTGCGCAGGATGAAGGCAGCGACCGCAGCAGTCGCGCCGACCGCTCCTCGCGTAGCGCCGATCGCAGCGAGCGTCGCAACTCGCGACAGGCGTCGCAGAAGGCCGAGGCGCTGTATCCCAACAGCAGCCGCCAGGAGCCGGGTGTGTCCGCCAGCCAGCGGCTGGTCAAGCAGCTCAACACCCTGTCGGAAGCGGCCAATGCATCGGATACGGCCAAGGGTCTGCCGGTCGCGGACGAGATTCTCGCCAACAGCGCCGCGAACACCTACGACAAGTCGATGGCCGGCCTGCTTGCAGGCCAGTTGCTCCTCAACGAGGACAACGATCGTGCGATTACCTATCTCAACCAGGCCATCGAAACCGGCGGCCTCGACAACAACAATCATTTCCAGGCGATGCTGATCGTCGCGCAGCTGCAGGCGCAGGAAGACAAGTACGACCAGGCGCTGGCATCGCTCGACCGCTACATCACCGAGTCGGGTTCGACCGATCCCAAGGACCAGGCGCTCAAGGGCAATCTGCTCTATCGCCTGGAGCGCTACCCCGAGGCGATCGCCACGCTCAAGCCGCTGGTCGATGCGGGCGGTGAAGTCGATCCGCAGTGGTCGCAGATCCTGATGGCGTCGTACGCCGAGTCGGGCAATAGCGTGGAAGCCACGCGTCTGGCCGAACAGGTCGCGCAGGCGACGCCTGACGACAAGCGCTCGCAGGTCAACCTCGCCGTGTCCTATCTGCAGACCGACCAGAACGACAAGGCGATCGAAGTCTTCGAACGTCTGCGCGCATCGGGCCAGCTCACCGAAGAAAGCGAGTACCGCAACCTCTACGCGCTGTATCTCAACAGTGAGAACAAGGAGCGCGAAGCGATCGCTGTGATCAACGAGGGCCTGCAGAAGAACATCCTCCAAGAGGATTACCGCACGATGGCGGCGCTCGGTCAGGCCAACTATTTCAGTGAGCAGATCGAGCCTGCGATCGCCGCATGGCGCAAGGCCGCCCCGCTCGCCGAGAACGGCGACACGTATCTCAACCTCGCGCGCGTGCTCCATCAGGAAGGCCGCGCCGACGAAGCCAAGGAAGCGGCACGTCAGGCCATTGCGAAGGGCCTGAAATCCAATACCGATGCGGAGCGCATCATCTCGGGTCGTTAAGAAAAAATTGCACCACATCATGGATGGTGCTGGTCACTTGGATTGGTATAAGCTTTCGGGTTCCTGCTGCCCGAACAGGTCAGTAGTTCAACTTTCCACCGGGGTCTCGACCCCGGCCTCACCAGAGTTCTCCGCATGACGCAACGCTCGACGACGACCGACAGGAACGACGAAGACGAGGGCCTGAACTGGGGCCGCATCGCCGGCTTCACGATGGTGGTCGCGTTCCACGCTGCTGCGATCATGCTGCTGCTGGCGCCTGTCAATCCGCCGAATGCGGCAGCGCAGGAAGAAGCGGCCACGCGTGTCGTGATCATCGAACCGCCCCCGCCGCCCCCGCCGCCGCCGCCGCCGCCGCCGGAACCGCCGAAGCCGACGCCGATCAAGGAACTCACCCCGCCGCGTCCGACGCCGGTGCCGCCGCCGCCGGAAGCGCCGCCGGTCGTGTTCGACGAACCGTCGCCGATGGATACGCCTGCACCGCCGCCCGCACCGCCTTCGCCGCCCGCGCCTTCTGCCGACATCGGCGCCAGCGTGGACATCTCGTCGAAGAACATGAATCCGCCGCGCTACCCGCCTGCCGCTGCACGCGCGCAGATCGAGGGCACGGTGATCCTGGTGATCGATGTCGATGCCAATGGCAACGTCACCAACGTGTCGGTCGAGAAGTCGAGCCGCAACCGTGACCTCGACCGCGCTGCGATCGAAGCCGCACGCAAGTGGTCGTTCACGCCTGCGACGAAGGACGGTCAGCCGGCGGCTGGTCGCGTCCGCGTCCCGGTCGACTTCAACCTCGGCTGATCGACCCGCTCCATCCGAATGCACCGACGTCTTTCGGGACGTCGACAATTACGCGTCAACGTTCCACTCTTCAAACCACTACATCTAGAAGGTAAGCGTCATGCTGCAGGAAACCACCAACGCCGCTGTGTCCAACGCTGCCGGTCTGGAGTCGATGGGCTTCGCTGACATGATCGAGCACATGGACGCGGTCAACTGGACCGTGCTCATCGTTCTGATCGTGATGTCGGCCATGTCGATCTTCTGGATCATTTTCAATGCGATCAAGGCCGCGCGCCTGAAGGGCAGCACCGATCGCGTGATCAACACGTTCTGGGAAACCTCGAACGCGCAGGATGCGATCCGCTTCATGGAAGAGCAGCCCAAGAGCGAGCCCTTCTCGAAGGTCGCCCTCGACGCCGCACAGGCCGCCGCGCATCACCAGCGTCATGAAGGTTCGCGTCTGGTCGAGTCGCTGAACCGTTCGGAATTCGTCGATCGCGCCCTGCGTCAGGCCGTGACCCGCGAATCGCTGAAGCTCGAAGACGGTCTGACCGTGCTCGCGACCGTCGGCGCAACCGCCCCGTTCGTGGGTCTGCTCGGTACGGTGTGGGGCATCTATCGCGCCCTGATCCGCATCGGTGCCAGCGGCCAGGCCGACATCGGCGCGGTGGCGGGTCCGGTTGGCGAGGCGCTGATCATGACCGCAATCGGTCTGGGCGTCGCGATTCCGGCCGTGCTTGGCTACAACTTCTTCGTCCGTCTGAACCGCGGTACGAACAACAAGCTCGACACCTTCGCGCACGACCTGCACGACTTCTTCGCCACCGGTTCGCGCGTCGGCGAGACGCCGGCTCCGGCCAAGGTCTAAGAAGCGCGCACGTCTTAGCGACAACGGAGTTCAGATATGGCTTTCAGCTCAGGTGGTGGCAACGACAAGGTCAACGCCACGATCAACATCGTCCCGCTTGTCGACGTCATGCTGGTGCTGCTGATCATCTTCATGGTCACGGCACCGCTGATGGCGCACAAGGTGCAGGTCGAACTGCCGGAAGCTAACCTCGACGAGCGGCCAGAGAATGTCCCCGGCGCCACGCCGTTGACGGTAGCGGTCACCGAAACCGGTGACATCTACCTCAACGACGAGCCGGTGACGCTCCAGCTGCTGGAGAGCGCCTTCTCGGTCGAGGCCCAGAAGACGCCGCAGCCGCCGGTCAACATCCGTGGCGACTCGACGACGAAGTACCGGACGATCAACGAGGTGGTCAACACTGCGCAGGCCCAGGGCATGCGTAAGGTCGGCTTCATCGCCACGGTCGAAAACAGGTAAACCGGAGCAACACGCATGGCATTTTCATCCGGTGGCGAAGGCCCAATGGCCGACATCAACATCATTCCGCTCTGCGACGTGATGTTGGTGCTGCTGATCATCTTCATGGTGACGGCGCCGAAGGCTTCCTATCCAATCGACATCGATCTTCCGCAGCGTTCAACGACGCCGCCGGAGAATCCGGTGGAACCACCGGAGCCGATCCGGCTGCGCATCGACGGTTCGGGCCAGATCTTCTGGAACGACAGCCCGACGCCAGTCTCGGCACTGCGCAACATGATGGAGTCGGAAGTCCAGCGTGACCCGACCAATCAGCCGACGCTCGAGATCGACACCAATGGCGACGCCGATTACGGCGTGCTGGCCAAGGTGTTGGCGGAAGCGAAGAACGCGCAGATGCAGAAGATCGGTTTCGTGCGCCAGTAAATCGCAGTACACACCGGTGCGGGCCTGCAGCACGCACCGGTGAACGATGCAGTGATTTGAACGCCGCCTACGGGCGGCGTTTTTTTTGTGCGCGGCGGGAAACGCGAACGATCAACGCAGGATCGAGTCGGCCGGATCTGACCATGGTGGTCGCGCGATCTCCCGCTGCAGCCTGGAATAAGGCCGCAGTGTCGATACGTGCGGATGCGCGCCAGCTAGGCGTCAACGATCGAGCAGTAAGGCCCAGACCCAATGCGCGGATCAGAAGTGGGCGGCGGCCTCTTCGAGGATCGCGAGATAGCGACGCACAGTGGGTTCCAGACCGTCGTACAACGCCTCGCCGATCAACGCGTGGCCGATCGAGACTTCATCGACATCGCCGAGCGCGACGAGAAATGCAGCGAGATTGGCCTGGCTGAGATCGTGGCCGGCATTGACGCCAAGTCCGGCGGCGCGTGCGCCGCGTGCCGTGGACACGAATGCGGGCAGCGCCGCATCCGGCGTGCCGGCTTCAAAGGCTTCGGCCCACGGCCCGGTATAGAGCTCGATGCGATCGGCGCCGGCGGCGCGCGCCGACTCGATGTCTGCGCCGGCATTCGCGAACAGGCTGACGCGACAGCCGAGACCTCGGAACGCGGCGACCAGCGGAATCAATGCGTCACGCTCGCGCGCGAAATCGAAGCCATGGTCCGACGTCAGTTGCGCATCGCCGTCAGGGACCAGCGTGACCTGCGCCGGGCGCGTCTGCTCGCACAGCGCCAGCAGGCCCGGATAGCCATCGCGCGGTGGCGCGAACGGGTTGCCTTCGATGTTGAACTCGACCCCGCGCTCGGCCGTCAGCTGCGCCAAGGCCTGCACGTCACTGGCCCGGATGTGCCGGGCATCGGGCCGCGGGTGGACGGTGATCCCGTGGGCACCTGCATCAAGGCAGGCCTGCGCTGCGCGCACGACATCGGGATCGCCGCCGCCGCGCGAGTTACGCAGCACCGCAATCTTGTTGACGTTGACGCTGAGCCGGGTCACGGGCCTGCAGGAGGCGTGCGGGCCGGATCGTCGATAGGCGCCGCCGCAGCGGCGCGACGGGCATCGGCCTGCTCGCGCAGCCGGCGCAGTTCCACCGGATCGACCATCATTGCCTCGCTGCGACTCTGGTTGCCGACGCGCTGTGCCAAGAGGCCCAGCACGCCGATCACCACGAACACGAGCGACAGCACCAGCGCGATCGCCGCAAGTGGGACCGACGTGGTGGTGAACGCGATGACGACCGCGCCGAGCGCGAGCAACAGGAACAACCAGGGCATGGGGCGGGCTCCGCCTGACGTGTGAGCGAGTCTAAACCAGTCGTCGGCTGGAACCCGCTCCGGCGCGCTGCTGTCTGGACGAACGTGCGACCCGGGCGATGAGCGGCAGCGCGCATCGTTGCGAGGTCTCGCGGCGCGGCGCCGGGGTCGCCGCCTGGCCAGCGTCGAGCCTCGGGATGGACACACGCGGTGGAACCCGTCGCGTCGAGCGCTTGCGTATTCGTCCATCGGCGCATGTACGGGCACTGTCCGGCGCGGCCCGAAGCGCAAGGCTGATGCCGGTCCATGGATTCGAACGCACGCGTTCGAACCCCGGTGGACGGCCTCCTCGACAGGTGTGCAGCGCGGCCCCGTCCTGTCGCTGCCGGCGACACACCGGGCCGAGAGAACCCGCGCCTACAGCAGCGGCGAGCACAGCCGTGCGAGCGCTTCGGGCAGCCGGGCCGTCAGCAGCGGGCGACGACGGCCACGCTGCACGCGCGGGGCGTTCGCGAATTCGCGTTCGATGTACTGCGCAAGCGCGGCGGCCATGCCGGCGTCGTCGAACAGCACGGAGACTTCGAAGTTGAGCCGGAAGCTGCGATGGTCGAAGTTCGCGCTGCCGATCAGTGCCAGATGATCGTCGACCAGCAGCGTCTTGCTGTGCAGCAGGCGCGAGCGGTATTCGTAGATCTTCACCCCGGCGACCAGCAACTGGCCGAAGTACGAGCGCGCGGCCAGTGTCACCAGTTTCGAGTCGCTGGTCTTTGGTACCAAGAGACGCACGTCGAGTCCGGCGAGCGCAGCGGATGTCAGCGCCATCATCGCCGCCTCGCCGGGTACGAAATAAGGCGTCGTCATCCACACGCGCTGCTTCGCGGCATGGATCGCGCCCACATGCGCGCGATGGATCGCTTCCCAGTTGGAATCCGGCCCGGAGGTCAGCACCTGGGTGCGAATCGGTCCCGCGTCTGCTGCAGGGGTCTGGCGTTCGACTTCGGCGAGGAAGTCGCGGCGGCCGGTGGCGTAGGCCCAGTCCTCGGCGAACACCAGTTGCAGCACGCGCACCGATTTTCCGACCAGGCGCATGTGCAGATCGCGGTAGGCGTCGCTGCGCAGGCGCTCGTCCTGCTCGTCGGTGATGTTCATGCCGCCGGTGTAGCCGATGCGGCCGTCGATCACGACGATCTTGCGATGCGTGCGCAGGTTGGTCCACGGCCGGCGCCAGATGCGCCCGAAACGCATCGGGTGGAACCAGGCGAGTTCGCCACCAGCCTCGATCAGCGGCGCGAAGAACTTGCGTGACGCCTTTGAGCCGACAAAGTCGAGCAGCACGCGCACGCGCACACCGGCACGTGCGCGTTCGACCAGCGCATCGCGCAACGCAGCGCCGGTCGTGTCGGGCTCGTAGATGTAGTACTCGAGATGCACGTGATGCTCGGCGCGCGCGATGTCGGCGAGCAGCGCGGTGTATTTCGCCGCGCCATCGACCAGCAGCTCCACCTGCGCCGACGATGTCGCCGGCAAGCCAGTCGTCGCCTGCCCCAGACGCACGAGTTCGGCGGCTTCACCCTGCTCGGATTCGATCTGCGCGCTGCGCATCGACGCGCGGCTGTGGCTGCGGCGCAGGCGGTTGCGGCGGATCTTCTGCGGTCCGAACACGTGATAGATCAGAAACCCCACATAGGGCAGCAGGGCGAGGCCCAGCAGCCAGCTCAGGGTCGCCACCGGCTCGCGCTTCTGCAGCACGATCCACATGCCCAGCACCAGCAGATACAGCGCCCAGCCCACCGCCAGCAGCGTCAGGAAATGCGGCATGGTCGCGAACGACTCCCAGGCGCGCTGCAGGGATGTGGACATGGGGGACTCGACAACAGCGCCGATCGCGCCGCGCACAGGGTAGAGGCGACCTGCGAAAAAGCGCAGTGCCGATGCACTGTGACCTGTGACAGACGGGTGTTGCATCCACGCAACACAGGTCCAACCGCGCCACCGCGCGCTTGCAGGCGATCCACGGCGAATGCGCGTGTAACAGGACGCGACGGTGTGCGTGGCAGCACTCACTCGAATAACTTCCAAACAATTGATATGTAAGGATAAAAGAACTTGGCACGCGCCCTGCGTTGACTCCCTCGCTGAAGAACCGGGGAGCCGACAATGCGCCAACCAATCCAGACGGGCCTGATCCTGCTGCTGCCGTGCCTGACCCTGGCCGCAGGTGCCGTGCAGGCTGCCGGTGCGCGCGCCGGTGTGCATCCGACCCCCGGCGAGATGGTGCTGCTGCGCGACGTCAGTGCCCGTCATGCGGTACGCCAGGCGCCCCCGGGCATCGGCCTAATTGTCGATCCGACACCGAACCGGCAACTGATGCCGTCGCTGCCCGGCGGCGAACTCAGCGACGCGGACTTCCTTGCGCTCGACACCGGCCACCAAGTGCAGGGCGCGATGCGCGGCAACGGTGGTATCGCTGCGCCGGTCACGCAGGTGCTGACCGGCGCCCTGGGCGGTAGCGCAAATGCACGCGACGCCAGCGGCGTGCAGGGCGCCGGCACGCTCGGCGCGGCCACCGGCGGCGTCTCGGGCATGGTCACCGGCGCAACCCGCGGCATCGGCGGCCACATCACCGGGGCGCTGTCTCAGATGCCCTTCGCCCAGCCGGCGAACGGAGGCGGGCCGTGATCCGCGTGGCCGCCTGCCTCGCGCTAGGCCTGCTCGCCGCCGTGCCTGTGTTCGCCGCCGACGACTACCCGGCAATGCTCGGCTACCTCACGCAATCGCGCGTGGACGGCAATGCATTCGTCGGCGCATCCGGCGCGATCGCGATCAATCTCGCCGCCGGTGATCTCAACCAGCAGGCGAACCTGCGCGCGATCGCGGTCGGCACGCGTGCGATCGCCGATGTCGACGCGCGCCAGTCGCGCCGTCGCGAGTCCGCCACGACACCCGACACGGCCACGGCCGTCATCGCCGGCAATGCGCTCGCGGGTGCATCCGGCATCGCATCGATCAATCAGGCCAGTGGGGCCGGCAACGCGTCGTTCAACGCGGTGTCGCTCGCACTGGCGCAACAGGGCATACGCGAAGCCGACGACGACAGTGCCTTGTCGGCGGCGTTCGCGTCGGCGGGGCAACAGCACGGTTTCGAACACGGGGGCGCGACATCCGATCGTCGCGTGGCGTCCGTCGAGCCCACTGCACTGCAGGGCTTCGAAGGTGTGTTGCAGCTCAACCAGGTCGCGGGATCCGGGAACGACACCGGCAACACGCTGGCGATGTCGTTCCAGGCGGGGCCGTGACCGGGCACTTCAACAGGAACTCCACGAGCAGACGAGAGAGAGAGATCACAGACATGAAGACCATCAAGACCACCCTGCTGGCGATTGCCGTCAGCGCCGCCGGCGTCGGAGCCGCACACGCCCAGAGCGTCGACTGGCAGATCGTCGATTACGACATCACCATCGACGACACGCGCAACTATGAAACCAATGTCACCAACACCAATACCGACGTCAACCTCGAGTTGAACGCCTCGGCCAACCTCCTGCTGACGGCCGAAGCGGATCTGTACCTGCGCCAGAGCCTCGACCAGAGCGTGACCGAAACCACGGAGCGCAGCCTGACCGAAACCCACACGGTGGATTCCAGCGACTCCTTCGACCGCGCGGTCACCGTCGACCAGAGCCTCGACGAGGCCCATCGCATCCGCACCAACCAGGTGTACGAGAACATCGACCGCACCGAGAACGTGAGTTCCGACATCCGTCGCGAGCGCAACGAGCATGGCGTGTCGGTGAACCTCGAGAAGGATCTGTCGCTGAGCTCGGACATCGCCTTCAGCGGCGACCCGACCATCACCGGCAGCATCGATCTGGACTCGGCCGCGATCGCCGTGATCGACAACCGCCAGTCGGTGAGCGGCAATACCGGCCTGAACAAGGTGCTCGAGAACACCGCCAGCATCGCCGACGACGTGGGCTCGGAAGCCTCGGGCAATCTGCTGTTCAACGTCGCTGCGGGCGACAACAACGTGCAGGACAACGCCGCGGCACTGTCGGCCGCCGATGCGGGCTTCGCGTTCGGTCTCGCCGATGCCGAAGTGTTCGTGAACCAGATCGGTTCGCAGAACATGACGATGAACCACGGCGTGACCAACGACGCGGCCATCGGCGGCAATGCGTTCTCGGCGGCGACCGGCAACATCGGCGTCAACGTCGCCTCGGGCAACAACAACGCGCAGAAGAACGCGATGGCCGCCTCGGTCGCCACCGCCGCCTACGCGCAGGCCAGCGTCAGCTCCAACCAGGCGTCCAGCGGCAACGTGACGTCCAACGCCGGCAGCTACGAGCGCTTCACCGACACCGTCAACGTGTCGCTCAGCGGCACGATGCGCGGTAACTCGATCGCGGTGGGTTATGGCGGTTACGAGGGCAGCACCAGCGGCACGTCAGAGTCGCGGGGTAACGCCTACCAGCAGTCGAACTTCTACGCCGACATGTGGCAGGGCGAGCAGCACCCGGCCGGTCCGGTGATCGGACACGCGGACTTCGATGGCGCTTCGCAGGGCGCGGTGAACAACCCGTACCGCGGCTCCGACGAGCACGGCCCGATCGGTGGTCTCGCGTTCGATACCGACTCGCAAGGCACCTACGAGGGTTCGGAATCGGGCGAGCTGGCCTTCATCGAGCTGGGCTACACCGAGCTCGACGCGGCGCTCAGCGGCACGGTCACCACCTCGCGCTGGGTCGCGGTCGCGGCCACCAACGATGCCAGCCTGTCGGGCAGCGCCTTCAGCGCGGCCTCGGGCAATATCGGCGTGAACGTGGCGGCAGGTACCGGCAATCTGCAGGCCAATAGCCTGTCGATGGCGGTCGCGCAGCCGGGCGCAGCAGCGCCGCCTGCGGGCGGTGGCGGCGAGTAGCGGCGACGAGGTGCGATGTCCGGTCTGCCCCCAGGCCGGCGTCTCCCGGGAGCCCCGCGCCACATGCCCCGTGGCGCGGGGTCTTCCTTTCGAAGGTCGTGGCTTCCATTGCCGGAGGCGGGTCGCAGGTCCGGTAGTGGAAGACACGCGACGTGCGCAATGCGTCTGGAGTCGAATGCAATGATCCGTAGCTTGGCTGGCATCGCACTGGCGGTGCTCGTTCTGGCCGGGCCCGTCCGGGCGGCCGACGTGGCCTTCCACGGCATCCTGCCCAACGGGGCGGTGATGCCGGTCAACGTGGAAAGCATGCGCGAAGCACGCTTCCGCAACATCGTCCGCCAGCACACCGACTACAGCTGCGGCGCGGCGTCACTGGCGACGGTGCTCAAGTACGCCTACCGGCTCGATGTCGACGAGGCGACCGTCATCGAAGGGATGATGGGCCTGGCCGATCCGGACATCGTGCAGGCACGTGGTTTCTCGCTGCTGGACATCAAGCGCTACGTGGAATCGCTGGGCATGCGCGGCCGCGGGTATCGCATCGAGGAGGACCGCCTGCGCGCGTTGCGCGTACCCGGTCTGGTGCTGATGGATGTGCGTGGTTTCCGACACTTCGTTGTGCTCAAGCAGGTCAGCGGCGATTACGCGGAAGTCGCTGATCCGATCCTCGGCAACCGCAGCGTGCCGATGGCCGAGTTTCTCGAATCGTGGCCGTCGCGGGCCATTTTCATCGTCATAGGAAGCGACTTCGACCGTTCGAGCGTGCTGTTGCAGCCGGTCGAGCGCCCGAGCGCGAAGCGGCTGTTCGCGCGCCAGGGACCGGTGACCGATGCCGAGCTTCTGGACTTCGGCTTCAGTCATGCGGATCTGTTCTGACAGGGAGACATGAGATGCGCAATTACACGACATGGCTGGTGGCCATCGCCCTGGGCGCGAGCGTCGCGCCGGTGTGGTCCAGCGATGAGATGACACCCTCTCGCGCCAGCGGCCTGCACGAGATTCCCGACAGCGAGCTCGGCGCGATGCGCGGCCGCTACATCGTCGGCGACAACCGCATCGCCTGGTTCGGCGTGACCATGGTGTCGAACTGGGTCACCAGTGCCGGGCAATCGATACAGGGTGCGGTGAAGCTGGGCTTCGATCTGCGCGGTGCGAAGCCGGAGGTCAGCTTCCAGCCCAGCGTCACGATCACCGAACAGACACCGGCGCTGGCCGTCGCTGCGGGCACCGGCGACGTCGACGCGTCCGGACTCGCCAACGTCGGCGGACTGGTGCAGAGCGTGCAGGTCGCCGGCGACGGCAACATCGCGCGCAACGGCATGTCGCTGCAGGTGCGCGATGGTGACGTTCCCGTCGCGGCCGCGCACACCGGCAGCACGACGGTCGCCGACATGACGCTGGGCGGCGCACACGCGCGAGCGTCGCTCGAGGACGACGGCGCGCGGATCCTGCTGCAGGTCGCCGGTCAGGGCGCCGCGGAGCAATGGATCGATGCACGTTCGATCGGCCAGAGCATCCAGCTCGCCGGCAACGGCCAGGCGGTCGGCAACCAGTTGCAACTGGAGCTCGTGCGCCAGTCGGTGCCGTCCAGCCAGACCATCCACCAGAACCTGATCCAGGCCATCGGCATGACACGCGCCGGCGGCATCTGAGGCAGGCAGACACACGCGTCGATGCGGGAGGGGCAACTTGAAATCGACACCGATACGCGTGCGAAGGCCATTGGCCATCGCGCTGGGACTCGCGCTGCTGTGGCCGACGGTCGGCATGGCGCAGGACAGCGGGCAGATCACCGCAGAAGATCGTGCGCGCATGCAGCAGCTGCTGCAGGAGCTGCAGTCGCTGAAGCAGGCCTACGCGCAGGAAGTGCGCCGGCTGCGCGAACTGGATATGCAGATCCAGGCGCTGCAGGCACGCGTGGCGGGCGTGGCACCGGCCATCGCGCCACGTGACGCGCCGCAGGTGGCCGCACAAACGGAGGCGCCAGGATCGATGCCTCCAGCGCCACCGGCCGGTCCGTCACCGCCGCCGATCGCTTCGCCGGCATCGCGTGGCGACGAGGGGTACGCCAGCACCGCCGAGGATGCGCAGCGCGCCCAGGACACCGACTCGCGCAGCGTCGCCGACGTCAAACAGCAGAGCACCGCGTTGTTCAACCGCCGGCTCACGCTGGAAAACGGCATCAGCTACAACCGCTACGACCGCAAGCAGGTCACGCTCAACGGCTTCCTTGCGCTGGATGCGATCTTCCTCGGCAACATCGCCATCGAAAACGTCGAATCCGACACGGTGAACTACAACTTCGCCGCGCGCTGGGGCTTGAGCCCGCGCCTGAGCCTCAATCTCGACGTGCCCTACATCGCGCGCAAGACCGTCTACCAGAAGGGCGGCGCCGGCGGCGCGGCGGCTGCGATCGCGCAGGAGGAAACCGACGGCCACGGGCTGGGTGACATCAGTGCGAGCGCGAACTGGAAACTCTTCGGCGAACGAGGTCCCTGGCCGGAAACGGTGCTCAATGTCGGCGTCACCGCGCCGACCGGTCGTGAGCCCTACGGCATTCCGTGGCGTGTGCTCGAACGCGACTCCGACAATTTCATCCGCTTCGCCGTGCCCGAGGCGCAGCCCACCGGCAACGGCCTGTGGCAGGCGACCGTCGGACTGTCGGCGGTCAAGACCACCGACCCGGCGATCCTGTTCGGCAACGTCGGTTACGTGCGGTCGTTCGCAAAGGACTTCGGTGATCTGGACAACAACCCGGACACGACGAACCCCGGCCGGGTCGAGCTGGGTCATGCGTTCTACTTCGGCGCCGGCGTCGCCTTTGCGTTCAATGAGCGCACCAGCCTGAGCATCTCCTTCAGCGACCGGCTCAACGCCCGGGCACGGACGCGCTACGAAGGCGGCGACTGGGTGAAGCTGATCGGCAGTGATGCGAACGCGGCGACGATGAGCCTCGGCGTCACCCATGCGATGACATCGAATGCGACCTTCGTCGGCGTGCTCGGCATCGGCCTGACTCCGGATGCACCGGACTTCAACCTGACGGTGAAGGTGCCGTACTCGCTGTAGCTGAGCGCGTATCGTCGCGACGGCGCGCAGGCCGCGCTGCAGTCTGTATGAGCGCGCTTGCGCGCGATGGCGCTTTCCCGGCACAGCGCGTCGCGCGCAAGCGCGCTCATACAGGAAGACGCAGTTCGGCCTCAGCGGAACGCGTCCAGCGACACGCCGTGCTTGCGGCACAGCCGGTAGATCGTCACGCGCGACACGCTGAGCCGGCGCGCGCTGGCGCTGACGTTGCAGCCTGTCGCGCGCAGGGCATCGAGCAATGCATCGCGTTCGGTTCGATTGCGGTGATGGTCCAGCGCGACGATCTGTGCGTTCGAGTGTCCGAGCTGCAGATCCGTGGGTTCGATCAACGCATGCTCGGCGACCACCGCCGCGCGACGCACGCGGTTGAGCAGTTCGCGCACGTTGCCCGGCCATGCATGTTGCCGCAGGCACTGCCGCGCGGCCGCGCTGAAGCCGCGCGCCTGCACCGCGTGACCTGCGCGGAATTCATCGAGGAACTGGCGGGCGAGCAGTTCGACATCGGCGCCACGTGCGCGCAACGGTGGCAGCTGCAGGCGCAGCACGTCGAGGCGGTAATACAGATCCTGACGGAACCGGCCTGCGGCGATCGCCGCGTCCAGATCCACATGGGTCGCGGCGAGCACGCGCACATCGACCCGGATTGCATGATTGCTGCCGACGCGTTCGATCGTGCCCTCCTGCAGCACGCGCAGCAGATTGGTCTGCGCATCGAGCGGCAGGTCGCCGATCTCGTCGAGGAAGACGGTGCCGCCATCGGCCGATTCGAACAGGCCCATGCGCCGCGTGGCCGCACCGGTGAACGCGCCGCGCTCGTGGCCGAACAATTCCGACTGCACCAGCGTCGGCGAGATCGCGCCGCAGTTCATCGCCACGAATGGACGCGTGCGCCGGCTGGACAGATCATGCAGCGCATGCGCTGCAAGCTCCTTGCCGGTGCCGGATTCGCCGGTGATCAGCACCGGCAGTTCGACATCGGCGTAGCGATGCAGCAGTGCACGTACGCCGAGCATCGCCGCGCTCTCGCCGCCGACGCTGGCGATGTCGCGCCGCGGACTGCCGAGCAGGGTGGCGAGCGCGGCATCGAGCCGCTGCGAATCGAGAGGCTGCGGCAGGCGACCACCGCAGCGGGCCAGCACGCGCTGGCAGGGGGGATCGCCCGGGTCGAGCGTATCGTCGACCAGCGCCAGGCTCGGCAGGTCGGCGTGTTCGGCGAGGATGCGTTCGAACGCAGCCAGCCGTACGGCGTCCGCGCCGCGCAGATCCATCACCGCGATCACCAGATCGCCGCCACGCATGCCGACCTGGATGCCGGCTTCCGGACAGGCGATGCGCAGATGCCAGCCACTGGCCGCGAACACCGCTTCGTCGCGTGCGCCGGGCGTACCGAACCACACCGCGCAGCGTTGCACGCGAGGCGCCGTCATCGAGGCCACGGCGCGACCCCTCGCGGACGTGCGGACGGGCCGGCCAACGCCGGCATGTAACGGTCAAACATGCCCCCCTCCATTGGATGCCCCCGAGTGTTGATCCTGAACAACGCCGGGAGCGTCCACAGCCGGACAGACAGGGCATGCGGATTCCCCGGGCGGGTCGCAGGGGCTGAGACCGGCAGGGGTCAGACTGCCGGGATGAGTTCGCGCGCACCGCCCCCTGTTCCGGTCGCCCTGAAGGGACGCGGCAGCGCCTCGTGGGTCGCCGGCCGCTTCGAGAAGCGCGCCGCCGTGGCCGAGGACGACGGGTGGGACGCCCTGCAGCTGCAGCAGGACGACGCGATCTCGCCAGCCACGGTGGTCACCGAGGAGCGTGCGCGCAGCATCGTCAGCCGCAATACCTCGCCCGACATCAGTTTCTCGCAGTCGGTGAACCCGTACCGCGGCTGCGAGCATGGCTGCGTCTACTGCTTCGCCCGCCCTTCGCACGCCTATCTGGACCTGTCGCCGGGCCTGGACTTCGAAACCCGTCTGTTCGCCAAGACCAATGCCGCCGGGCGCCTGCGCGCCGAGTTCGCCCGCCCCGGCTATGTCTGCTCGCCCATCGCGCTCGGCATCAACACCGACGGCTATCAACCGATCGAACGGCGCTACGGCCTGACCCGGGCGCTGATCGAGGTCATGGCCGAGGCCCGCCATCCTTTCAGCATCGTCACCAAGAGCGCCAACGTCGTCCGCGATCTCGACCTGCTGGCGCCGATGGCGGCCGCCGGCCTCGTCACGGTGCATTTCTCGGTGACCTCGCTCGACAACCGCCTCTCGGCCCGCATGGAACCGCGCGCGGCGGCCCCGCACGCACGGCTGCGGGCGATGCGCACGCTGCACGAGGCCGGTGTGCCGGTCGGTGTACTGGTGGCGCCGGTCGTGCCGGCGATCACCGACCACGAGCTGGAAGCGATCCTCAGCGCCGCGCGCGAGGCTGGCGCTGGCAGTGCCGGCTACGTGCTGCTGCGGCTGCCCAACGAGCTCAAAGCGGTCTGGCGGGAATGGCTGGAGCTGCATTACCCCGAGCGCGCCGCGCACGTCATGAGCCTGTTGCAGCAACTGCACGGCGGCCGCGATTACGACAGCAGCTTCGGTCATCGCATGCGCGGGCAAGGCCCGTTCGCGGACCTGATCGCCGCGCGTTTTGCCCGGGCCAAGCGCGCGAACGGCTTCGCGCGTCTGCCACCGCTACGCACCGACCGGTTCGTGCCGCTGCGCCGTGCCTCGCCACAGGGCGAGCTGTTCTAGCGTCGCGTTCACGACGCCTGCACCTGGCGTCAACGCGCGCGTCTTCTACACTGCGCGGTCCCGCGTGAGACCTGCCGTTGCAATGTCCGATATCGCCCCACTGCGGACGACCGCCGATGCCGGCGCGTCCGTGGACCTGATCGACCAGCTGCCGACCAGCCTCGCTGTGCTCGCGCCTGACGGCCGCTGGCTGCGTGCGAACCCTGCGATGGGCGCGTTGTGGGGGATCGATCCGATTGCACTGACGGGCCGCGTCGCCCACCAGACGCACCTGCCGGCGCTCGCCGATCGCATCGACGCCGCCCTGGCCCAGCTCCCGGCCGCAGACGACAGCCTGCGCGATGTCGCTGTCACCGACGATGCGGCTGGCCGCCATCTGCGCCTGACCCTGCAGCCGCTGGCCGATGGCACCGCGCTGCTGCAACTGCATGACGACAGCGCGCTGAAGCGCCTTGAGGCCCAGCAGGAAACTCTGGCCTTCGGCATTTCGCATGAACTTCGCGCGCCGGTGCGCGCTATCGAGCAGTTCGCGCGCCGGCTGCTCGCCCACGACGCCGCCGCCGATCCGCAGACCGCCCGCGACCATCTGCAGCGGATCCAGCACGCGGCCGGCCATGCCGGGGGTCTGATCGACGCCCTGCTCGAAACCATGCGCGCCTCGCGGCCGCCGCGTGCGGCCGCCGCGGTCGACATCAGCCTGCTTGGCGACTGGATCTGCGCCGAACTGCAGGACGCCGACCCGGGCCGCGCCGCCGAGATCCACATCGCCCCGGACCTGTGGGCCTGGGGCGACGAACACACGCTCAAGCAACTACTCGGCAAGCTGCTGCACAACGCCTGGAAGTTCTCCGCGCATCGCGACACGGTGCGCATCGAACTCGAGGGCGAACGCGTCGGCGACCGCCTGCAGCTGCGCCTGCGCGACGCCGGCCGCGGGTTCGACATGCGCTATGCTGAACGACTGTTCGTGCCGTTCAGGCGCCTGCACAGCGCCGACGACGGGGCCGGACATGGTCTCGGCCTGGCCATCGCCCAACAACTGGCGCGTGCGCAGGGCGGACACATCCGCGTGGAATCGGAACCGGACGCCGGCACCACTTTCTTCATCGAACTGCCGGCGGTGCCGGACGAGGACGCAGCCGCGCCATGAGCGACCATACGATCCTGTTGATCGAAGACAACCCCGACGACGCAGAGCTGACACGCATCGCCTTCGCCGAAGCCGCCATCGACGGCCAGCTGGTCGTGGTCGGCGACGGCGCCGAGGCGCTCGACTACCTGTTCGCCCAGGGCACGTACGCGCAGCGCGACGCGGCGGACCTGCCGTCCATCGTGCTGCTCGATCTCAACCTGCCCAAGCTCGACGGCCGTGAAGTCCTGCAGGCCCTGCGCGCGAACCCCGCGACCCGCGGTCTGCCGGTCGTCGTGCTGACCACCAGCACCGAACCCTTCGATGTCGAAGCCAGCTACGCGCTGGGCGTCAACAGCTATATCCGCAAGCCGGTGGACTTCAAGCAGTTCGTCGAGGTGGTGAAGCAGATCGGGCTGTACTGGCTGGTGTTGAACCACCCGCGGGGGTGATGGTGTTGTTTCCGGGTTCGACTGCTGAGGTGGTCGGACTCGTCTGAGGCGAGCAACGATTAGGTCGCGGTGCCTGTGCTGAGCGCCGTGTTGGGCATGCATCCAGAAAAAGACGCCGCGACCGCTTTCGCTTGGTTTTTGCTTTTTGCTTTTGCTCTTGATCTGAAAATCGAGCCGTAAAGCGAGCCGAGCATCGCAGGGCGGCGGGGTCGAAGAGCAGCCCATGTCTGAGCGTAGCGAGTTTGGGCTGCGTGCCCCGTCG
>NZ_JAVDWO010000015.1:0-115346 GCF_031457535.1 Luteimonas terrae | reverse complement strand
GGATCGTCTCTTGCCGGAGTGATCCCCTCCAGTCTGCCAGCTCACCTCTTTAGTTTCGGGCGGCGCGGGTGTTGCGCTTACTTTGTTAACCCGCGTCTCCTTTTTACTCCTTCAAGCCGACGCCGCGTCGCGGCGCGGCTTAAGTCAGGCGTTAGGCGGCACAAGAATGTTCACGCTAGACCAAGCAAATGCGATCGCCGCATCATGGATTTCCTCGGGAGCAGCAGATGGTGAGTCATGCGCCATCATTGACTCTCAAACAATCGAGCGCCCGTATGGTTGGGTTTTCTTCTACCAGTCCAAGCGCTACTTAGAGACTCGGGATCCAAGTGACGCACTTGCTGGCAACGCGCCACTAATTGTCGACCGCCTTACTGGCCAAGTCACAGTGACTGGTACTGCCCATCCAACGGAGTACTATCTTGCGCAGTATGAGGCCGCACGGGATGCGGGTGCCGCCTAACAATTCATTCAAGCCGACGCCGCTTCGCGGCGCGGCTTAATTCAGCAACTGTCTTGAGCGGTATCGATTCAGGCCGCGATCACGCCACCTCCTTCACTCCGCAGTTCGTCCCGCCGCCGCGCGTTGACGATCGTCAGCAGCTTGCGCATGCAGGCGACGAGCGCGACCTTTCCCAGCTTTCCTCGCGCCCGTAGCTGCTGGTAGTGCGCACGCAGCATGGGATCCCAACGCACGGCTGAGAGCGTCGCCATATACAGCGCCACACGCACAGGCGCGCGACCGCCGCGGATGCGCCGCTTACCGTGCATCTGGCCGCTGTCCCGATTCATCGGCGCGACGCCGACCAGCTTGGCGATCTGTTGTCGCGTCAGCGTGCCGAGCTCGGGAAGCAAGGCCAAGCTCGTGGCCTGGAAGATCGGACCCATGCCTTTCGACGAGCGAAGCGCGGGGGTGGTGTGTGTCTTGAGCAGCGCCTGCATCTCTCGATCGATGGCAGCGAGCTCGCGTTTCAGCGCGGCAACGGTGCGCATCACCAGCTTGCGCACCGCCGGCGACGTCAGGGCGGTCTGCTGCTTCTGGGCCTGCAGCGTGGTGACGACCTGTCCGCGCCGACGCAGCCAATTCCGAAGTTCGCGCTGCCACGCGGCGGGTGCTTCGAAACGACGCAGCCGATCCGCAAACATGCGCGACAGCAAGCACAACAGCCGCGCATCGATCGCGTCCGTTTTCGCCAGCTCACCCGTTGCGCGCGCGAAGTCCCGTGCCTGGCGTGGGTTGATGCGCGACACCCAGATATTTGCGTCGGCGCAGGCCTCAAGCACGGCATCTTCGTATCCGCCTGTCGCCTCGACCACGACGCGCGCATCCGCCACGTCGGTTAGACGTCGCAGGAGCTTGCGGATGCCAGGCTGCGTGTTCGCGAAGCGGGTCACGCCCGCCACGTCCTCGATTGCGACATCCAGCGCCGTCTTGCCCACGTCGATCCCCACTGCCGTCATGTCGATTCTCCGATAGAGTTGGCCTGTCGAGAGCATCGCGCCCGGGCCCACGCTTATCGGTACGAGAGTTGCGTCGTGCAACTGTCCGGGCGCAGGGCGCGAGATCCGGCGTGTGGCCCCTGCTGAATTACGGTGCTGCTACACCGAGGCGTTATCGGGCGCACACGCCGGGCTCTCGGCACCTACAGTAGGGAAACTGGAAGACATAAGGCGTTAGGCCGCAGCCGGAACTTTGTCGCAACGGATCGAGAAGCAAAAACTCAGCCGCACGGAGCAGCGCCACTGATCAATTACGGAGATATCTTCTGGGTTGCTGCGAACGAGTCCATTGGTGCCATCTCGGGATCGCCACACCCACACCTCGTGGTCCAAGGCGACGTCTTCAACCATTCAAGGATCGCCACCGTTGTGGTCTGTTCGCTGAGCTCCAACCTCAAGCGGGCCGCTGAACCCGGCGTTGTCCTTCTGTGACCTCCTCCCCGCGTTAGGCCCGACCGGAACTGGAAAATTCGGCATTGGGTTGGGGAATGAAAGTGGCCGCGAACTCTGCCGGCGGGATATCTCCGATCGACGAATGCGTCCGGAAATGATTGTAATCGACCCTCCAGTTCTCGATCTTTTGGCGGGCATCATCCAGCGACAGGAACCAGTGCGTGTTGAGGCACTCGTCCCGAAAGCTGCCGTTGAAAGACTCGATGAACGGATTGTCGGTTGGCTTGCCGGGGCGGGAGTAGTCCATGGTGACGCCGTGGTCGTATGCCCAGCGATCCATGGCGAGCGAAATGAACTCGCTGCCGTTGTCGGTCTGGATGCGTTGTGGCAGGTCGCGCTGATGGCGTAGCCGCTCCATCACCGCAACTACGTCCTCGCCCTTGAGCTGCTGGTCCACCTCGATTGCCAAGCTCTCCTTGGTGAAATTGTCGACGATGGTCAACGCGCGAAAACGTCGGCCGTCAAACAGCGCATCGGCCACGAAATCCATGCTCCAGCACTGATTCGGCGCCGTCAGTACCGGCCGCTCGAGACGATGGGCGGCGGCCTTGCGACGCCGTGGCCGCTTCCGGCGCAGATTGAGCCCGGCCTGGCAGTACAGGCGATACACGCGTTTGTGGTTGGCCTTCCAGCCTTCCCGACGCAGCAGCACGAAGATCCGCCAGAAGCCATAACGGACACGAGCAGCGGCGATCTCCTCGATCCGCCGAAGCAGTGGGGCATCATCATTCTCCCTGGGTTGGTAGTACCACGCCGAGCGGCTCTGCTTAACCACGTTGCAGGCACGACGCACGCCGATGCGGTAGCGATCCATCAGGTGGCCCACGAGCGTCTTGCGCTGCGCGGGCCTCAGAGCTTTTTTGAGAGCACGTCCTGCAGCATCACCTTGTCGAGACTCAAATCCGCGACCAACTGCTTGAGCTTGCGGTTCTCTTCCTCGAGCTGGCGCAGACGACGCAATTCGGACACGCCCAAGCCGCCGAACTTCTTGCGCCAGGTATAGAAGGTCGCCTGACTGATGCCCAGCTTGCGACAGACCTCCTCGACGGATGTACCACTCTCGGCCTGCTTCAGCGCGAACGCGATCTGCTCTTCGGTGAACTTTGACTTCTTCATGGCGACGGGGCCCTCCTCGGGCCGGAGTGTCGCCGAATCCTCTACTTCTGGCTGGTCCGAATTAACGGGAGGAGGTCAAAACGATTTCTACGTTTTCAGCTCAATATTGGATACGCCCGACTTCGGATCAGTACTCTTCGACAACCAGCAGGTTCAGTATTTATGGGAGCTGGGTGAACAGCAGGCAGATATGCTGGTAAGCATGATTCCTGGAGCAAGAAAACATATGGGTTTTCTAGGTGACACTCCCGCGTACAAGCAAGGAAATCTTACGCTGTACATGCAGCGCGTTAATGGGCGAAACGCCAAGCATTCGGCGCTCATCGTCATAGCCGCAGGAGAAGCGCAACCTGCGCGCTTCGTGATCGATCTGTGCGGCGTTTTTGTGGAGGAGGGGCGCTGATCCCGTCACCTGCTAAGGAAGCTCTGAACAGCTCCGCCATGTTGGGCAGCAATTCGACTCCACGTCGGGGATGCGTTCGATGCAGCTTTCATTTGGTGATGCCGAGGATCTGGGCCAGCGCAAGCGCACCCGGCGTGAGGTGTTCCTTGCGGAGATGGAGCAAGTTGTCCCGTGGCCGGCGCTACTGGCGCTGATCGAGCCGCACTACCCGAAGATGGGCCGGTCTGGCGGGCAACCTTACGTCCTTTCGACGATGCTGCGCATCCACTTTCTGCAGCAGTGGTACGCGTTGTCGGACCGACGCCCCCCCCCCCCCCCCCCCGCAATCGCGTACCCGGCATTTCCGATTGGCTACCCACGTTTCAACATGGAGGATTCATGAGAAGGACTCACGCAGCACTCGCGACTGCTATGGCGATCGTCGCGCTCCTGGCAGCCGGCGGTGCGTCGGCCCAACAGACAACGGACCCGTCGTTCGGACGGGTGAAAACGCATGCGATCGAGGTGTGTAATCCGCAGGGGCAGCGCGCCTATCTCGCGCGCCTTGTCTGCGCGGACAACTCGCATCCGACGTTCGAGCGACTTGGCAACGTCGGGCCGCGACACGATTTTCCGCCGGACATGCCAGAGGGCGCTGCAATCCGTTTCATAAGCCAGGCGGCGGAGCGCACCCCGCTCGAAGCCGGCCAGACCGACCATCACATGGTCGACCACTACAGCGTGAGATGCCCGGACACGACGACCGACCTGTTCCTCGACATGTATCACTGTGATGCACCGGCGCCGCGACATGCGCCGGCCGGGTTCACAATCGCCAACTAGTTGCCCGGGTGCAGATGCGCGAGACGCGACTGGAAACGCAGCGGCTACAGGTGTTCAAGCGATCGCAACAGGGAGTTGGGCATGCGGGCCATTCTGGTTTCGGTGCTACTCCTGGCAGCATTTGACGCCACCGCGGCGATTGCCGAGCGCGTGCAATTCACGGATTCAGTGGTTCAAGACGCGTCACCGGCGCTCGAGTTCGCTCCACACATACTGGCCCGGCAACGCAGCCTGGCTGCTGCTGGGAGATCGCTCGATCCTTTCGATCGACACGCTGGGCGGCGTTACAGGGGAAACCGGTGTGCGGATCCAGTTGGTGTCTGCATCCGGCGAGGGTCTGCACGTCGCGACGATTCCGGTTCCGGCGGTCGCAAGTCTGTCGTTCGCATATCGCGTCTGTCGGGGCGAGGTGTTCTGCATGCATCCGGCGCCTGCCTTGATGCCGACATGCCCCGTGATGTCGTGAACTGCGGAACAGGGGCTGCGATCTGGGCACTGCGTGCGGCCGGGATCTGCTTGGCGAGGCGCGACTGAGACATCGATCCGTGGCGCGACGGCATACGTCTCGACACGGCGGCGCTTGGGCCACCGCTACCATGCGCGCTTTCGGTTGCCAGGAGGCGCGCGTGCTGCGGAGTCACGGAGTCAATCGTCCTGCCCTGGCGATGTGCTGCTGTCAGCGTCCCGGGCGGAGACGCCGGTGACGGATCTGCGCATCCGGAGCTTTGCGCCCATCGTCGGTGACGGCGCCCGTGTGCTCGTGCTCGGCAGCATGCCGGGGGTCGCGTCGCTCGACGCGCATCGCTATTACGCGCATCCGCGGAATCTGTTCTGGCCGATCGTCGGGGCGCTGTTCGGGTTCGATCCTTCGCTACCCTATGACGCACGTCTCGCGCGGCTGACGGCCCGCGGTGTCGCGTTGTGGGACGTGGCCGGGGAGTGCGTGCGACCGGGCAGTCTTGATGCCCGTATCGAATCGGGCAGTGTGGTGCCGAACGATATCGGCGAGCTGCTTGCGCGTTACCCCGGCATTACACAGATCCGGTTCAATGGCGCGGCGGCGGACACCATGTTCCGGCGGCATGTGTCGCCGACGCTCGATGTCGTCCCCGATCTGCTGCGGCTGCCGTCGACCAGTCCGGCGCATGCGGCGTTAGGGTTTGAGGCCAAGCTGGCGGCGTGGCGGGCGGGGTTGGCTGGCATTTGAGCGGTGTTGCGTTCGGACGCGCGCGAGCTGCCCTCACCCGACACGCTACGCGCGTCGACCCCTGATCAAGTCCGGGGCAGGCTCGCTCCCAAAGGGAAAGGTGCTTGTCCCACTCACCCCTGACGCAGACTGGATCCGAACGCACTGTAGTGTTGTCCCTTCCTCTTTCTGCTCGCGAGCATATCCGGCCGCAACGGATCGTCCCGTCGATCAAGGGCCGGACAGGCAGTGCCACTGGCATGCTGACCCCCTGCCCTCGCCGCCGCTGGAGCCGCTGCCATGACCTTGCTGATCAATCCCCGGACCCACGACCTCGGTGGTTTCGAAGTACGTCGCGCGGTGCCGACGCTGCAGGCGCGCAGCGTGGGGCCGTTCGTGTTCGTCGATCACATGGGACCGGCGATCTTCGAGAAAGGTGCGGGCATTGATGTCCGTCCGCATCCGCACATCGGCCTGGCGACGGTGACGTTCCTGTGGTCGGGCACGATCCATCACGCCGATACGTTGGGCTATTCGCAGGACATTACGGCGGGCGACGTCAACTGGATGACCGCCGGTCGTGGTATCGCGCATGCCGAACGCACGCCGCTGTCGCTGCGCGAAGGCGAACATCCGTTGCACGGCATGCAGACCTGGGTCGCACTGCCGAAAGCGCATGAGGAAACGGCGCCCGAGTTCCATCACCACGCCGCGGCAACGCTGCCGCAGTTCCGCCGCGATGGCGCGTGGGTGCGGGTGATCGCCGGCCGCGGTTTCGGCGAGGAATCGCCGGTGCGTGTGTTCGCCGACACGCTCAACGTCGCGCTGGATCTCGATCCGGACGCCGAGCTGTCGATCCCGCCCTCGCATGCCGAGCGCGCGCTTTACGTACTCGAAGGCGAGGCGCAGCTCGACGGCGCCGACATTCCGCCGCGCCACCTCGCCGTGCTGGATGCCGGCGCGGTCGCCAGGCTGCGTGCGAAAACGCCGCTCAAGGCGATGCTGTTCGGAGGCGAGCCGCTCGACGGGCCGCGTCACCTGTGGTGGAACTTCGTGTCGTCGTCCAAGGACCGTATCGAGCAGGCCAAGGACGACTGGCGCGCGGGCCGCTTCGGCACCGTGCCGGGCGATCCGGAATTCATTCCGCTTCCCGAACGGTGACGCCTGTCACAATCCCTGCCGCGACGCAGCACGAATGCAGGCGTATGGTCTGAGTCTGCGTCACAGGGGACCACCAAAATGCTTCCGATCCGACCGCTCGCGCTGTTGGGCGCGCTGCTCTGTGCCGGCACGGCGCAGGCCCAGACCGCCGCCGAATGTCCGCAACTGCCCCCCGGGGCGACCGTGCGCTGGGAAGTACAGCCCGGTCCTGACTTCGTGTTCTGTCGCGCGATGGAGATCGCCGACGGGCAGCAGGCCTTCGCGGTGACCGTAGGCCGCAGCGCGACCTTCAAGCCGCGCCGCACCGACCGCGTCGGCGACCGCGTCACCATCGACGGCACCCCCACGTGGTGGCATGCACCGGACAACGAACTGCTGGCCGGGACGATGGTGCGCGAAACGCTGCTTGAACTTCCGTCCGGCGATTACGCGCACATCATCGTGCGTGCGCGTGACGACGCAGCACTGACGCGCTCGCTGCGCGATGCCGAGGCGCTGCATTTTTCGGACGTGCGGTTCGGCAGCAAGTAGAGAGTCACCTGTTCGCCTGCGACGTGTCCGCGGCGCGACCTGTGTCGTCGTCGCGGTGGCGTTCAACGGACGCATGCCTAGTAGGCCAGACGTGCGGCATAAAAAGGCGTGACGCCGTCCAGCGACTTTGCCCAGGAGCAAAGCGACTCTCAGGCTGTCGCCCACACCGGCAGTTCACGACACTGGATGACCAGCGCTGCGCGCTGTTGTGAAGCACTTCCGGCTTTGGCCGGGATGACGGATTCGTAGAGATGCACTGGACTTCGAACGTCGTTTTAGCAGAGCCGCATCAGAACCGGCCCTGCTGGAAATCGACGAAAGCCTGCATCAGCTCTTCGCGGGTGTTCATGACGAACGGGCCGTGGCGCGCGACCGGCTCGCGCAACGGGCGTCCTGCGACAAGGATCAAACGCGCGCCTTCGTCGCCGGCGTCCAGGATCAAATGCGCGCCGCCGCCGAGTACGGCGAGCTCCTGTGCCGACAGCGGCCGCACATCATCGCCCTCGCCTACGCGGACGCCGCCTTCGAATGCATACGCGAACGCGTTGTGGCCGTCGGGAAGCGTGTACCGCCACCTCGCGCCAGGCGCGAACGTGATGTCCAGATACAGCGGCTCGGTGGCGGGCTGGGAAATCGGGCCGGCAATCCCATCCACGACCCCGGCGATCACCTTCACCGACACGCCCTCGCCCGGGCGCACGACCGGAATGCGCTCGGGCGCGAATTCCTGGTACTTCGGCGCGGTCATCTTGTCCTTCGCCGGCAGGTTCACCCACAGCTGGAAACCGCGCATGCGGCCGGCTTCCTGCTCGGGCAGTTCCGAATGCACGAGACCGCGACCGGCGGTCATCCACTGCACGCTGCCGGGCACCAGCAGTCCTTCGTTGCCGTGGTTGTCCTTGTGGCGCATGCGGCCGTCGAGCATGTAGGTCACGGTTTCGAAGCCACGATGCGGATGCTCGGGGAAGCCGGCGAGGTAATCCTCAGGCTTGTCGGTGCCGAATTCGTCGAGCATCAGAAATGGATCGAAATCGGGCAACTGCGGGCTGCCGATCACGCGGGTGAGCTTCACCCCGGCGCCGTCGCTGGCGGGCATGCCGCGCACGGTACGGATGATGCGGGCAGCTTCGGGGGTGGCACTCATCGGTCGGCTCCTCTTAGGGTGCACAAGACGATGCGGGCAGAACGGCCAGATTGCATGTGCACGTGTGGAACGGAGGTTTCTGCGGGGACGTGTAGGAGCGCGCTTCCGCGCGATGGGGCGTTCCCGCGAATGCCCGATCGCGCGCAAGCGCGCTCCTACATGAAGTGCAGCGGCGTTCGGGTGCCCGCGGGTGAGGTGGCAGGCGGACCGGCACGCGACCAGGCGCGCATGGATCCGACTGCACCCGCGTCGGCGCCTCAGCGCGCGGTGATCCGCCACGCGCGGTGGATGCGCGGGTTGCGCTCGAAATCCGGCGGGATCGTCGCGGGGCTGATGTCCTCGACGTGCGCGAACACGGCGAGGGCCTCGGTGTCGAGCTTGAAGCGGCGGAAGTTGTTGGAGAAATACAGCACGCCGCCCGGCGCAAGGCGCGCGACTGCCGCTTCCAGCAGACGCACATGCTCGCGCTGGATGTCGAAATCCTTGGCGCGCGCGGAGTTCGAGAACGTGGGCGGATCGCAGAAGATGAGGTCGAACTGCGCGCTCTCGGCTTCCAGCCACTTCAGGGCATCGGCCTGCACCAGGCGGTGCTTGGCGCCGCTGTAGCCGTTCGCGGCGAGGTTGTCGGCGCACCACTGCAGGTAGGTGCCCGACAGATCGACGGTGGTCGTGGTGCGCGCGCCGCCGCCGGCTGCGTGCACGGTCGCCGCGCCGGTGTAGCCGAACAGGTTGAGGAAGCGCGTGTCGGCGGCCTCGTCGGCGATGCGCAGGCGCATCGGGCGGTGATCGAGGAACAGGCCGGTGTCGAGATAGTCGAACAGGTTCACACGCAGGTGCACGCGGCCTTCGTCGACCAGCAGGAACTCGTGCCGCGCGTCGAAGCGGCCGTACTTGCTGCCGCCCTTGCCCTTCGAACGTGTCTTGATCGCGATGCGCTCGCGTGGAATGCGGAACACGTCGCGCGCCGCACTCAGCACGTCGCCGAAACGGCGCCGGGTCACGTCTTCGGGAATCTCGGCAGGCGCGGCGTATTCCTGGATGTGCAGCCACAGCGGCATGCCCTCGACGTTCACGTCGGCCTCGGACTGGATGTAGACGTCGATCGCGGCCGCGTACTCGGGCAAATCGGCGTCGTAGACGCGGTAGCAGCTCACGCCCTCGCGCTCGCGCCAGGTCTTGAACTTGCGCAGGTTCTTGCGCAGGCGATTGGCGACCATCGTCGCGCCTTCGCTTAAGTCTTCCGGCGCGTCGCTGACGGCGCGCTTCGGCGGCCGCACGGGATCGCAGACGATCAGGCTGCACTCGATGGCGCCGTTGAACACCTGGTACTTCTTCTTCGCGCGCAGGCCGGTCGCATGCGCGAGTTCCGCGTCACCGCACAGCAGGCTCGCCCGCCATTCCGGCACCGCGCGTCCGAGCGCGTTGCCCAGCGTGCGATACAGCGCCGGGTCGGCGGCGAGGCGCGCGTCGTAGGGCGGATTGCAGACCGCGAGACCACGCTTCACCGATTCCGCCAGCGCGACGTCTTCCTGCGATGCCGGCGGCACCGGTGTCTGCAGCGTGGAGATGTCGCCGATCTGCCAGTCGATCGCCTCGCGCAGACCGGCGGCGGTCGCGTTCTCGCGCGCGGCGTGGATGGCATGCGGGTCGAGATCGCGGCCGAAGAACACGGCGCGCAAGCGCTGACGTCCGGTGCGCTCGCGTGCGAGTGCCTCTTCGCACAGCGTCTGCCAGTGCGCGACATCGAACCCGCGCCAGCGGCTGGGCGCACGCCCCGCCGTCGCCGCGCCGCCATCGCGCGCCAGACCGGGCGCGACATCGGCCGCCATGAGCGCGCCTTCGATCAGCAGCGTGCCGCTGCCGCACATCGGATCCAGCAGCGCGCCACCTTCGGCGTAGAGCGCCGACCAACCGCCGCGCATCAGCACTGCGGCCGCGAGATTTTCCTTCAATGGCGCCTCGCCCTGCGCACGACGCCAGCCGCGGCGATGCAGCGGGCCGCCGCCCAGATCGACCGAGAGGATCGCGCGGCCCTTGCGCACTACCAGACTCAGGCGCAGATCCGGCGATTCGACATCGACATCCGGGCGCGCGCCCGTCGCTTCGCGCAGGCTATCAACGATCGCATCCTTGACCCGCTGCGCGGCGTAACGCGCGTGGGTGATCGCGCTGCCCGAGACGTGCGGATCGATCGCCAGCGTCATGGACGCGTCGAGATGCGCGGTCCAGTCAACCGCACGCGCACCGGCGTACAGCGCGTCCTCGTCCTCGCAGGCGTAGTCGGCGATCGGCCACAGCACGCGGCTGGCCAGGCGCGACCACAGCACCGCGCGTTGCGCGTCGTGCAGGGTGCCTTCGACATTGGCGCCGGCGGTGGTCGCGGTGGCATGCGCGCAACCGAGTGCGAGCAGCTCGTCGACGAGCAGATATTCGAGGCCCTTGGGGCAGCTGGCGAAAAATTTCATGGGGATCCGGGTGATACGTAAAAGATGTTCGCGCCGTGTTTCACGGTGATTCCCGCGCATGCGGGGCTTCGAGCCGACGGGCGGCTCAACGAGTGACGTCGTACCGTGGACGGGAGGCGCGTGTCGAGCGAAGGCGCTGGACTCCCGCCTACGCGGGAGTGACGTATGAATGTCTGGGAGTGGATGCGAACACCAAGGATTCGCCCGTCAAAGCGAACGCAGCAACGCCGCGAATGCATCCGCCGACGTCTCCACGTGCGCACTCAGACGGTGATTGTCGTCGACCAGCAGCAGCCGTCCGCGGCGCGCGCAGGTCCAGCCGACGACATCGGCGGCAGGAATCAGTTCGTCGTCCCAGCCGTGTACGACCGACAGCGGCACCTCGGCGGCCTGCAGCGGATGCGCCGCATCGAGCCGCACCGGCGGCGCCATCAGGAACAGGCCGGCGACCGGCACCTGCGTCGACACATGGCCTGCGATCCATGCACCGAGGCTGGAACCGGCCAGCACCACCGGGCCACGCGCGGCGGCGTCGAGCGTGCGCCGCAGCAGACGCTCGATGCGCGCGGCGACATCGCCGAGCGGGCTGACGTCGCGCTTGCCGTCGAGATCGGTGAAGTCGGGGCGCTCGTGGCTCCAGCCCAGGCGCTCCGCGGCCTCGGCCAGCGCGGTGACCTTGGTCGCATCCGGTCCGCTCTCGAAGCCATGCGAGAGGATGCAGTGACCGCGCGCGCTCATGCGTCCACCCATTCGACCGCATCGCCGATCTTCAGCGGACCGCCCTCGATCACCCGCGCGCACAGGCCGCCCATGCCGCGAAGCGCGTTGTAGCCACCGGCGCCGAGCGCGGCTTCCATCTTCGAACAGGGATCGCACGGGGCCGTGCCTTCCAGCACGACCTCGCCGACACGGAAGCGTCGTCCCTTGAGTGCGATCAACGGAATGCCCGACACCACGAGATTGCGGCGCAGCGTGACCGGCGACACCACGTCATGGCCGCTGAGCGCCGCGATCGCCGGCAGATGCTCGGCCTGGATCAGGGTCACGCCGCGCTTGCCGCTGCCGCCGGTGTAGCGGTCCCCCTCAAGGCCGACACCGGTCACCGCGACCGCGGCGTCCACGGGACGGATCGGGGTTTCGCGGGCCGGTCGCAGGCCGATCCACTCGACCCGCCCGGCGCGCGGAAACTGCGTCATCAGGGCGTGCAGGTCGGAGTCTGGCGGCGGATTTCTCATGCGTGAATGCTAGCATCCGGGCCATGTCCGACCCCACGTCCGCGCTCCGGATCGCGCCGCAGCCATTGTCCTACGTGGACCTGCTGGCGCCGCGCGACGCGTCCGACATCACCCTCGTCGTCATCCACTGCACCGAGCTGCCGGATCTCGCCACCGCGCGCATCTACGGCGAGCGCGCGCTCTACGACGACGGCACCGGCGCCAGCGGTCACTGGTACATCGACCGCGACGGCAGCATCGCCGAGTACGTGCCGGCCACTCGAACAGCCCATCACGTACGCGGTCACAACACACAGTCGGTCGGCATCGAACTGGTCAACACCGGGCGCTTCCCGGACTGGTACGACAGCCGCCGCCAGACGATGGACGAGGCCTATACGCCCGCGCAGATCGAGGCGCTCTGCCAGTTGCTCGCGCATCTACGCGCAACGCTGCCCAACCTGCGCGAGATCGCCGGGCACGAAGATCTGGACACCGATCGCGTCGCCGCCAGCGACGATCCTGCCTTGACCGTGGCGCGCAAGCGCGATCCCGGCCCGCTGTTTCCGTGGCCCGATGTGCTGGCGCGCGTGCCGCTGACCCGCATCGGCGTCTGAACGCCCGCGTCAGGGCCCCGGACCGGCGCCACCTATAATCGTCGGCCGGCACGCGCCCCGCGTCGCCGCCCCCACGCACGGCCCCCGCGATGACCCCGCCCGTTTCCGAACTGATCGACCTGCTCAGCCTCGAGCGCCTCGAAGACAACCTGTTCCGCGGCCAGAGCCGCGACATCGGCACGAAGTACGTGTTTGGTGGCCAGGTGCTGGGCCAGGCGCTCTCGGCCGCGCAGGCCACGATGACCAGCCCGCGTCCCGCCCATTCGCTGCATGCGTATTTCCTGCGCGCGGGCGATGTGGATGCGCCGATCGTCTACGACGTCGACCGCACCCGCGACGGCGGCAGCTTCTCGGTGCGCCGTGTGACCGCGATCCAGCACGGCAAGGTGATCTTCTTCTGCGCGGCCTCGTTCCAGGAAGAGGAAGCCGGCGCCGAACACCAGCTGACGATGCCTGAAGTGCCGGCGCCCGAGGATCTCGAGCCGCAGGATCCGCTGCCGGCCGAGGTGCTCGCGAAACTTCCGGTCAAGGTGCAGCGCTGGCTCGATCGCAGCGGCCCGTTCGAGTTCCGGCATGTCTATCCGCGCGACGAACTCAAACCGCCGAAACGGCCGCCGTTCCAGCAGATGTGGTTCCGTTTGACCGGCCCGGTGGGCGATGCGCCCGCGCTGCATCGCGCGCTGCTGGCCTACGCGTCCGATTTCCAGCTGCTCGGCACGGCCACGTTCCCGCACGGCATCAGCTACTACCAGCCGAACGTGCAGATGGCCTCGCTCGATCACGCGCTGTGGTTCCACCGCCCGTTCCGGGTCGACGACTGGCTGCTGTATTCGCTCGACAGTCCCAGCGCGCAGGGCGCGCGTGGTCTCGCACGGGGGCAGATCTTCGACCGCGCCGGGCGTCTTGTCGCCAGCACCGCGCAGGAAGGCATGATCCGCGTGCTGCCCGGCGGCGATACCGCGCCGAAGGCCGGCTGATGCGTCAGGTCTTCTCCAGTCCCCGTCTCGAAAACGTCGAGCGCGTCGCCGCTCTGCTGCGCGATGCCGGCATCGAGGTTCAGATCCTCAACGGCCGCTCCTACAAGGGCAACCGCCGCGCCAACTTTAGCTATCGCGAGGATGCCGGCGGCCCAAAGCCGGCCGTCTGGGTGACCCGCTCCGACGAGCAGCCGCGTGCACGCGAGCTGCTGCGCGAGGCCGGCCTGCTGCAGGGCCAGCCCTCTGCGCGCGGCTATCTGCCACAGGCCGATGTGGTGTTCGCGCCCGCGGCCGAAGTGCGCCAGGGCATGACGCGCGCAGCGAAGGTGCGCTACACGCTGATCGGCGGCGCGGTGCTGGTGATCGCGCTGTCGTGGTGGAACCGGCCCTCGAACGAAGCGCCTGCCGAGGCCTCTGTCGCTGCCGTACCCGAACCGGTGCTCGACATGGTGCCGCCGACCGTCGAAGCGAGCGAGTACCGCGCACCGGTGCCGAGGGCGCTGGCGACGGCCGTGCTGGCCGACGCGCTGGCTCCGCAGACCGGCCCGGTCTGTGTGGCGATCGACGGGGATGCGCCGGCCGCGCCGCTGCTGGCCGAACTCGAAGCCGGCTATCCCGAGGTGCGTCCGTCCTCGGCCTGCAGTGGCGATGATGGACAGGCCGTATCGCTCGACGTCACCAATTACCGCACCGACGGTTCCGGGCAAGGCACGGTGGATGTCATCAGCCGGGACCGCAACGCTGAGCAGACCCCGACCACGCGCACGCTGGATGTCCGCCGCGACGGCCCTGACTGGCAGTTCGACGCGGCCGACTGATCGCCGACAGGCACACTTGCAGGCATCATCGACGGCGCCGGTCACATCCGGCGCCCGGGCCGCGTCCTTGAAAGCGACCTGACCTGCAAGGATCGCCATGACCGCCATTGCCGCCGACCTCGGCCTCGAAGACCGGATCCATCTGGAACTGCCCGCCGCGCGCGGCGGCGACCAGGCCGCCTACGGCCGCATCGTGAAGATGAGCCAGAACGCGACTACCGCGATTGCACTGGCAATCACCCGCGATGTGCAGGCCAGCCAGGACATCGCGCAGGAGGCCTATCTCAAGGCCTGGCAGCAGCTGGGCAGACTGCAGAACACCACGAGTTTCCTGCCGTGGCTACGCCAGATCACCCGCAACCTCGCCCGCGATTACCTGCGCGCGCGCCGCGAACGCACGGTGGCGGGCGAAGCGGCGGACATCGCCATCGCCCAGGCGGCCGATCCCGATGGCTGCCCGATGCAGCAGATCATCGACGACGAAACCGGCCGCGTCGCCGCAGACCTGATCTCCGATCTGCCCGACGAAAGCCGCGAAGTGCTGTTGCTCTATTACCGCGAAGGCGGCAACTCGAAACAGGTCGCCGCCCTGCTCGGCCTGTCCGATGCCGCCGTGCGCAAGCGTCTGTCGCGCGCGCGCCGCAGCCTGCGCGAGGACCTGATGGCGCGCTTCCAGGAGTTCGCCGCGAGCTCCGCACCGGGAACAGCATTCACGCTGCTGGTGACGGCCGGGCTGGCGACATTCGCGAAGCCCGCAGCAGCGGGCACGGTCGCGGGCGTCGCGGCAGGCGGCGCATTCGGCGCCAGTGCGGCCGGCAAGGCGGCGCTGGGCAGCGCGGGCGCACTCGGCGCTGCAGGTGTGTCGCTGGTGTTCGGCGGGCTGACCGTGTGGTTGTGCCGGAAGATGGTCGCGCGCTACGCGGACACCGATGCGGAACGCCGCGCGATCCTCAAGCTCTACGACCTGTGGTTCGTCTGGGGCGGGCTCCTGGGTGGCCTCATGGGCGCCGGCATCGGCTTCATGGCCGGCAGCCACGAGACGCCGGCTGGATGGTTCACGGTGGCGGCCGTAATCGCGCTGTCGCTTTACAACTATCCGCTGCTGACCAGCATGCCCCGGCTGATGAATCCGCTGATCGCGCGTGACATCGCGCGCGATCCCGTGGGCGGCGCCCGACGCGCGCTCGGTTATCGACTGATGTTCGGATCCAGCGGTCTGATCATTACCAACGTCGGTCTGCTGGGCGTACTGCTGATCGTCTGGCTCAGGACCGCCTGATCGCCGTGTCACGGCGTGTGTGCCGAGGCTTTCTGCGCGCCTAGCGACGTTGCGGATCTGTCCTGCAGCGCAAGACCGTCGCCCTGATATCGAGTTGCCCGACACGTCCCGCGGATGACCGGTTGCCCCGAGAGAACGAAAAAGGCCGCGCAATGCGCGGCCTTTTTCTTTGAGGTGACGCCCGCGACTCAGCGCTGCGGACGCGCCGGACGCAGCTCCTCGCGGCTGAGGAAGCCGTCGCGGTTCTCGTCGAGCCATGCGAAGCGCTCGGCAAGGCGCGGCATCTTCTCCGACACTTCGACCCGGCTCAGCTTGCCGTCCTTGTTGAGGTCGGCCTCGCTGAACTTCGTGGCGAAGCGACGCTCACCCTCGGCCCGGCGCTCGGCGGACTTTGCCGTGTGCCAGGTGCGCAGTTCGCCGCGGGTGAGGTAGCCGTCGCGGTTGGTGTCGATCGCATCGAAGTTCGCGACCAGATCGAAACCGCCGCCCTTGTGCGAACGCGGACCGCCCGGTCCCCGCTGCGGACGCTCGCCACGTGCATCGGCGCTGCGCGTACCTTCACGGCGCGGGCCGTCGGTACGCGGGCCCTCACCACGTGCGGCGCGTTCGGCGCGATGGGCATCGCGACGTGCCTGCATCGCCTGCTGCGCGGCCTGCGCTTCGGTACGGCTGATGCGGCCGTCGTTGTCGGTGTCGAGCCGCGCCATCGCGTCGACGCGATCGCCGCCCTGACCGCGCGGACCGTGGCCGCGATGACGTTCGCCGTCGGGCTTGGCCGCCTGCGTGCCGGCGGCGGGTGCCTGCGCTGCTGCCGCGCCGATCGTGGTGATGGACAGCGCCGCCAGCAGCGCGGTGGTGATGAGCCTCGTCTTCATGGGTGTGTTCCCGTTGCCGCGGCACCGTGCCGCTGTGCAGGGATCAACGCCTGTACCGAGTGCGGCGTTGACCGCTCCGCGGGCCGGTTCAGCCTGCGGTCGGCGAACCGATCGCGTCGTCTGCGACGCCGGTGCGTATCCTGCCGGCATGCAGACCCCCTCGCGCCCTGCCCCAGAACCGGACGCCGGCACAGGCGAATTGCGCCTGTTCCACACCGCGCCGCATGCCTGCGGCTACTGGCCGGACCGCGAAGCGCGCGACCTGGTGCTCGATCCGCGCGACCCACGCTTGGGTGATGTCTATCCGCAGGCGCTGCGCTGGGGCTTCCGCCGCTCGGGCGACATCGTCTATCGCCCGCATTGCGGCGACTGCCGCGCGTGCACGGCGGTGCGCATTCCGGTCGATGCCTTCGTGCCCAACCGCAGTCAGCGTCGCACGCTCGCACGCAATACGGATGTCGATGCGCGCGTGGTGGCGGCCGAGCGTAACGACGAGCGGCTCGCCTTGTATCGGAAGTACCTGGTGTCGCGACATCCGGCCGGCGGCATGGACGACCACGGCGCCAGTGAATTCGACCAGTTCCTGATCGGCAGCTGGAACGAGGGCCGGCTGCTGGAACTGCGCCTGCACGGGCAACTGGTGGCGGTGGCGGTGACCGATCTCATCGAGGATGCGCTGTCGGCCGTCTACACTTTCTACGACCCCGACGTCGTGTCACGCGGACTCGGCACACTGGCGATCCTGCGACAGATCGCCTGGGCGCAGCGCGACCGCCGGCGCTATCTCTATCTCGGCTACTGGATCGATGGACACCGCAAGATGGCTTACAAACGCAATTTCCGACCGCTCGAAGCCTTCGATGGACGCCAGTGGCGACCGCTGACGGACGCAACGCCATGAGCCGCACGTGGCTGGTCGCCCTGCTCGCCTGCGCCGTCGTCGCGCTGCTCGCCGCCTGCGTACGCGTCAACACGCACGACCAATCGCCGCGCGCCGCTGATGCGGGCTCGACCGGCACGCTGCGCATCGCGACCTACAACACCTCGCTCAACAGCGACGAAGCCGGTGGCCTGCTCGAGCGCCTGCGCGGCGACGACGCAGGCGCGCGCAAGGTCGCCGCCGTGCTGCAGCAGGTGCGTCCGGACATCGTGTTGCTCAACGAGTTCGACTACGTCGCCGACGGCAGCGCCGCCGATCTGTTCCAGCAGCGTTGGCTCGAACGCGCGCAGCCGGGTGGTGGCGAAGCGCTGCACTATCCCTACCGCTATCTCGCGCCGGTCAACACCGGCGTGCAGAGCGGCCTGGATCTCGACAACAACGGCACCATAGGCGGCGACGGCCGCGACCGCGGCAACGATGCCTGGGGCTACGGTCTGCACCCGGGCCAGTACGGCATGTTGCTGCTGTCGCGCTATCCGATCGATGCGGCGACCGCGCGCACCTTCCAGCTGCTGAAGTGGGAGGCGATGCCGGATGCGCGGCGTCCGCGCCATCCCGATGGCCGCCCCTTTCATCCCGACAGCACGTGGTCGCAGTTGCGGCTGTCGTCGAAATCGCACTGGGATGTGCAGGTGCGCGCGCCCGGCGGCGTGATTCACGTGCTGGCTGCGCATCCCACGCCGCCCGCGTTCGACGGACCGGAGAAGCGCAACGTGGCGCGCAATCACGACGAGATCCGCTTCTGGACCGAATACCTGTCGCCGGGCACGCACGAGTGGCTGTGCGACGACGCAGGCCGCTGCGGTGGGCTCGCACCCGACGCACGCTTCGTGATCCTCGGCGATCTCAACAACGATCCCGTCGATGGCGCCGGCGACCACACTGCGATTGTCGAACTGCTCGAACATCCACGCGTGCTGCGCATGGCCACGCCGAAAAGCGAAGGGGCGATCGAGGCCGCCGACGCCGACGGCGGCGCGAACGCGCAGCACCGCGGCTCGGCCGCGCACGACACCGGCAGCTTCGGCCCGCGTGTTGGCAACCTGCGCCTGGATTACGTGCTGCCCTCGGTAGGACATGCGTTTGTCGGAAACGGGGTGTTATGGCCGCGCAGCGACGCCGCGCATGCCGACATCGTCGACGGTACCGACCATCGCCTGGTCTGGGTGGACGTGCGCGTCGACTGACGCCGCACCACGGCCGCCGCATCGGCGCCGCGGCTCAGCGGTGTCGGCCCGATCGCCAGATCGACAACAGGATCCACACCCCACCCAGCGCGGCGCCGACGAAGCCGACGACGCCCAGCGCCATCAGCCAGCGGTTGCCGGACCCGGCGCTGACCGCGTTCATCACGATCGATGAGCCGATGATCAGCGCGGCCACAACCACGCCCATCGTCATCCGGTTGGCTGCGCTGTTGACCTGGTCGCCGAAGGCCTTGAGCGAGGTCACCTCGATCTGCCCGCGCAACCGTCCGCGACGTGCGCTCTGCACCAGCCGGCGCAGGTCGCGCGGCAGGTCCGCCAGCAGGTCCAGCGCGCCCGACAGCGACTGCTGGCCCCGCAGCGCCAGCGCGCGCGGCGAATGGCGCTGCCACATCAGCCGCTGCAACCAGGGCTGGGCGGCGCCGGTCATGTCGAAATCCGGGTCGAGCTGCCGGCCCAGGCCTTCGAGCGTCAGCAGCGCCTTGATCAGCAATGCGAGATCCGGCGGCAGCATCAAACCGTGGCGGCGCAGCAGTCCGGTGACGTCGCCGAGCATCGCGCCCATGCGCAGATCCTTCAGCAGCACGCCGCGGTACTGGTCGACGAAGGCGTCGATCTCCGACTGCAGCCGCGCCTCGTCGACCTCGGCGCCTTCTGTCCAGTCCAGCAGCACGTCGCACACCGTCTGCGGCTGCTGGAACACCAGGCCGTAGAGCAGTCGGGCGATCTGCTCGCGCAGCGTCGGCGAGACGCGCCCGACCATGCCGAAGTCGATCAGCGCCACGCGCCCGTCGCGCATGAAGAACAGGTTGCCGGGATGTGGATCGGCGTGGAACAGACCGTCTTCGAACACCATCTGCATGACGATGTCGGCGCCGGTCATCGCCAGCGCGTGGCGATCGAGGCCGGCGGCGTCGATCGCGGCGAGATCACCGGCCGGAATGCCGTCGACCAGTGCCTGCACGTTGAGCCGTTCGCTGGTCCACTCCCAGTACACGCGCGGAATCAGTACGCGTGCGTCCTCGGCGAAATTGCCGGCGATGCGTTCGGCATTGCGGCATTCGCGGGCGAAATCCAGTTCCCGCCGCAGTGACGCGTCGAATTGGCGCACCACCTCGACCGGGCGGTAGCGGCGCAGGTCGGGCGCCTGCGACTGCACGATCTCGGCCAACCGCACGAGCAGGCGCAGATCCGCCTCGACGACTTCGCGGATGCCGGGGCGGCGGATCTTCAGCACCACCGGCGTGCCGTCGTGCAGCCACGCGCGATGCGCCTGCGCCAGTGAGGCCGCGGCCATCGGCACGTCCTCGAAGCGTGCGAACACGCGTTCGGGCGCATCGCCGAGGTCTTCCTCCAGCTGTGCGCGCAGCGCCTCGATCGGCACCGCCGGCACATGGCTCTGCAGGCGACCGAGTTCGTCGATCCACTCCGGTGGCAGCAGGTCGACGCGGGTGGCCAGCACCTGGCCGAGCTTGACGAACGTCGGCCCGAGATCCTGCAAGGCATGACGCACGCGTTCGGGTGGCGACAGCCGCAGCACGGAATCCTCGCCGCCGCGCCCGATGTGCAGCAGGCGTCCCGCACGTTCCAGGGCGCCGGCCATGCCGATGCGCTGGACCAGATCGCCGAAACCGTAGCGCACCAGCACCGCGCCGATTTCCTGCACCCGCCCAAGATCACGGACGGTGGCCAGCGTCTCCCACATCAGCGCTCGCCCACGGTCTCGACCAGTCCCTGCAGCGCGGCCACCACGGTCTGGCGACGCACGGCATCACGGTCGCCGTCGAACTGGAACAGTTCCGCGCGCGCATAGCCACCACGACGTTTCCAGCCGATCCATACCGCGCCGACCGGCTTGTCCTCGCTGCCGCCGCCGGGGCCGGCGATACCGGTCACCGCAACCGCGACGCTGGCGCCTGAGTTCACCAGCGCACCGGAGACCATTTCGATCACGGTCTCGCGGCTGACCGCGCCGTGCGTTTCCAGCGTGTGAGGATTCACGCCCAGCAGCGCCTGCTTGGCCTCGTAGCTGTAGGCGGCCATGCCGCAATCGAACCAGTCGGAGCAGCCTGCGATGTCGGTCACGGCCTTGGCGATCCAGCCGCCGGTGCAGCTCTCGGCGGTGACGAGCCGATGGTGATGGGTCCGCAGCAGCGCGCCGGTCGCGTCGGCGAGTGCGTGCAGCGCGGCATCGGTGTGGGTGTCGTGCATGGATCGGCCCGGTGGGGGAAGCGGCCGTTGTACCGCATCGCGGTGCGCGCGTCGCCCCGCGCCACGGTGATGCTGCATTTCAAAGGCGCTGAAACGCGAACGGCCGACCCTCGCGGGCCGGCCGTCGCGTCGACACGATGGATCAGTAGCGCATGCGCAACGTCATGCCGTAGGTGCGCGGGGCACCGAGGAAGGCGTTGAACGAGCCCGTCTGGATCGGCGCATCGATGCCGACCTGCTTGTAGGTCTCGTCGGTCAGGTTCTGGCCCCAGAACTCCAGCATCCAGCGCTGGTCCTGGCGCCCGAAACCGACGCGTGCATTGAGCACCGTGTAGGCGTCCTGCATCTTCTCCGGCTTGAGGTCCGAGCCGGTGTTGTACTCGGACATGTACTTGGCACCAATGTTGAAGCGGCCCTGCAGCGTCGAACCGATATCCCAGGAATAGGTGGCCGACGCATTGCCCGACCATTTCGGCGCGAAGCTCATCTGGTTGCCGGGCAGCAGCGGCAGGTCCGGCACGATGTCGTTGCCGTACTCGGTCTCCGCATAGGTCACGCCGCCCTGCAGCATCAGGCCGGGCATGCGGGTCTGCCACAGCACTTCGGCGTCGATACCCATCGAGGTCACCTCAGGGATCGAGCGGACGACGAACGCGGTGCCGAGGAAGCTGTTGAGCTGGAAGTCCTCGTAGGTCTGGTGGAACAGCGCCCCGTTGAACACCAGGTTGCCCCCGGCCCAGCTGGTCTTCAGGCCCAGCTCGTAGCTGTCGACGAACTCGCCGTCGAAGGCGGTGTCGTCCACGGGCGTGATACCCACCTGCACGCGGTCGAGATTGAAGCCGCCGGCCTTGTACCCGCGCGAGGCCGACACATACGTCATCACCTCATCCGACCAGTCGTAGGCGACCTTCAGCGTGCCCGACCACTCTTTCTCGGTGCGCTCCTGGAACGTGCTGCGGCCGTTGTGCGCGATGTTCGCCCACGGCAGGCACATGAAGCCGGCAACCTGCGGCGCGATCGCCGGCACCAGACCGGCCAGCAGCTGCTGCTGCAGTGCGGGCGGCAGGCTGGCGAAGCCGTTGATGCGCTGCGCCAGTGCACCGCCCACGCGCGCGGCAGGGTTGGCCAGCGTCGCCGCGCAGCCCTGTGCGCCGTTGGGATTGGCGAAATCCGACTGCAGCGTTTTCTTCTCGCGGGTGTAGCGCAGGCCCAGGGTGATGTCGAGCGCGTCGGTGACGCGGAAGGTGTTGTTGGTGAACAGCGCAGCGCTCTTGGCGTTCTGCTCGTAACGGTCCAGCGCGCCCTGGCCGGTGAAGTTGGTGCCGAACGGACGGCCGCTGACCTGCGACAGGAACGTCGCCGGATTTGCAGTGTTGACGGTCAGCCCGAGCGGGGCCAGCTGCGCGGCGAGCGCAGGCAGCACCTGCGAGGCGACGGCTGTCGACAGGTAGGGCTCGTAGGCCGGGCCGAAGAAGTACGAGTCGTTGCGCCCCAGGTCCTCGTCTGAATAGAAGAAGCCGACCATCCAGTCGAGGCGGTCGGTCGCGCCGGTCAGGCGGAATTCCTGGCTGAAGTTCTCGAACTTCACCAGCGAGCCGTCCGGATTCGGCGGGCGATAGAGGATGTCCGCGCCGCTGTAGTCGAAGTCGATGCTAGTGATCGCCTCCCAGTCGCGGAAGGCGGTGATCGAGGTCAGCACCGCGTCGTTGGCCCACGGCGTGGTCCAGTTGACCTCGGCGGAGATGCCCTTGTCCTTGAGGTCCTGCTCGGTCGTGCGGTTGGCGTAGGCGAGACGGCGATCGAGATCGACGACCGGAATGATGCCCTCCCCACCGGGCGTGAGCGCGTCGATGATCGCCGCAGTCGGACCACGGAACGTGGTCATCGACACGCAGCAGTTCTCTTCCCGGCTGGTGTAGTCGGCGATGAAATTGATGTTGAGGTTCGATGTCGGTTCAAGCAGCAGTTGGCCGCGTAGCGAGTGGTAGTTCTGGTCGCCGTCGTCGGTCTCCTGGCGCGGACCGCCACCGGTATCCACATTGTCGACGCCGTCGCGCTTGCGCTTGGTGGCGAAAATGCGGAACGCGGCGTTGTCGCTGAGCGCGTCGTTGTACGAACCCGACACACCGAGCATGCCGTAGTTGCCCACCGTGACCTCGCCCTCGAGCGCCTGCGTGTAGCTCGGCCGCCGGGTGATGACGTTGATGACGCCGGCTGAGGTGTTCTTGCCGAACACCGTGCCCTGCGGGCCCTTGAGCACCTCGATGCGCTCCATCTCGCCGAGATCGCCGAAGCCCACACTGTTGCGCGCGCGGTAGACACCGTCGATGACGATGCCGACCGAGGATTCCAGACCCGGGTTGTCGCCGACCGTGCCGATGCCGCGAATACGCGCGGTGGTCTGCGCGGCGGACTGGGTGCTGGTGACGGTGAGGCCGGGCACTAGGACCTGCATGTCCTTGATGTCACGCACGCCGGTGTCCTGCAGCAACTGCTCAGGCAACACGTTGATGACGATCGGCACGTCCTGCAATGCTTCCTCGCGCTTCTGCGCGGTGACGGTGATCGCCGACAGCGTGGTCGGTGTTTCGGTGTCCGTGGTGGTCGACTGTGCCAGCGCGGGCGCAGCGACCGTGGCGGCCAATGCGACGACGACGGCGTGACTGAGCAGGCTGCGCTGCAACTGACGTGAATCCATGTTGTCCCCCGAGTGACGTGGTGTGGTTCTTTTCGAAAAACCGACGCCCGACGGCATTGCGCCATCGGGATTCCCCGCCGCTCCGGTCATCGTGGGGGACAGACCGGAACGTCCGGCAGTCGCCTGCCGTGAACGGAAACCTAACACACCTTCCACACGCGTGCGCATGGAGCTCGAGGGTCTTTTTGTGGCCGTCCGGGAGACCACTGCGGACCGCGGAAAACGGCGGTTTCGGGCAGACTATGCGGCCGGCCAAACGAGCGATTGGATGTCTTCGCCCCAGCACACGCCATTGATGCAGCAGTTCTTCGCCGCAAAGGCCGATCACCCCGATGTGCTGCTGTTCTTCCGCATGGGCGATTTCTACGAACTGTTCTACGACGACGCCCGCAAGGCGGCGCGGCTGCTCGACATCACCCTGACCCAGCGCGGCAATTCGGCCGGCGCGCCGATCCCGATGGCCGGCGTGCCGCATCACGCGGCCGAAGGCTATCTGGCGCGACTGGTCGCGCTGGGCGAGTCGGTGGCGATCTGCGAACAGATCGGCGACCCCGCGGCGAGCAAGGGCCTGGTCGAACGCAAGGTCGTGCGCATCGTCACGCCGGGCACGGTGACCGACGAGGCGCTGCTGCAGGAACGGCGAGACACGCTGTTGATGGCGGTCGCGCGCAACCGCGCCGGGCATTACGGCCTCGCCTGGGCCGATCTCGCCGGCGGCCGTTTTCTGGTCTGCGAATGCGCGACCGAAGACATGCTCGAAGCCGAAATCGCGCGGCTCGACCCGGCCGAACTGCTGGTGCCCGACGAAGACGGCTGGCCGGGCTTCCTGTCCGAGCGCACCGGTGCGCGTCGTCGCCCGCCGTGGCTGTTCGATGCCGACTCCGGCCGCCGCCAACTGCTGCAGTTCTTCGGCCTGCACGATCTCACCGGTTTCGGCATCGACGACAAGCCGCTGGCCGTGGCATCAGCCGGCGCGCTGCTCGGCTATGTCGAGGAAACCCAGAAGCAGCGGCTGCCGCATCTGACGTCCATCTCGGTGGAAAGCGGCGACGGCGCGATTGCGATGAACGCCGCGACCCGCCGACACCTCGAACTCGACACCCGCGTCGATGGCGACACCCGCAACACCCTGCTCGGCGTGCTCGATTCCACCGTCACGCCGATGGGCGGACGTCTGCTGCGGCGCTGGCTGCACCGGCCGCTGCGCGACCGCGTCGTGCTCGGCGAGCGCCTGCATGCGGTGCAGACGCTGATCGATTCGGGCGGCGATGACACCTTGCGCGAGCGCTTCCGCGCGCTCGGCGACATGGAACGCGTGCTCACGCGCATCGCATTGCGTTCGGCGCGCCCTCGCGACCTGTCCACGCTGCGCGATGGCCTCGCCATGCTCCCGGACCTGCGCGGCATTCTCGGCGCGCTCGATTCGCCGCGTCTGCGCGCCCTGCATGACAGCCTCGGCGAGCACGCAGGCGAAGCGCATCTGCTGGCCACCGCGCTGGTCGAGCAGCCGCCAGTGCTCGCACGCGACGGTGGTGTGTTCGCCGATGGTCATGACGCCGAACTCGCCGAGCTGCGACGCCTGAGCACGCACGCCGACCAGTTCCTCGTGGATCTGGAAGCGCGCGAGCGCGCGGCCAGCGGCATCCCGACGCTGAAGGTCGGCTACAACCGCGTCCACGGCTATTACATCGAAGTCTCCAAGGCGCATTCGGCGAAGGCGCCTGCGCACTACACGCGCCGGCAGACCTTGACCAACGCCGAGCGCTACATCACCGAGGAACTCAAGACCTTCGAGGACAAGGTGCTGTCGGCGCGCGAGCGTTCGCTGGCCCGCGAACGGCTGCTGTACGAACAGCTGCTCGACGCGCTCAACGACCGCATCGAAGCGCTCAAGCACTGCGCCGGTGCGCTCAGCGAACTCGACGTGCTGGCCTGCTTCGCCGAACGCGGACAGGCGCTGGACTGGTCACGCCCGCAGCTCGACGATGCGCCCGGCATCCGCATCGAACGCGGTCGCCATCCGGTGGTCGAAGCGGTACGCCGCGAACCTTTCGAGCCCAACGATCTGGTGCTCGGCGACGGCGATGCATTCGATGCGCGCCGCATGCTGGTCATCACCGGCCCGAACATGGGCGGCAAGAGCACCTACATGCGCCAGAACGCGCTGATCGTGCTGCTCGCGCACATCGGCAGCTTCGTGCCGGCGTCGCGCGCGGTGATCGGACCGATCGACCGCATCCTGACCCGCATCGGCGCCGGCGACGATCTGGCCAAGGGCCAGTCGACCTTCATGGTCGAGATGGCCGAAACCAGCTACATCCTGCATCACGCCACCGACCAGTCGCTGGTGCTGATGGACGAGATCGGACGCGGCACCTCGACCTACGACGGCCTTGCGCTGGCCGACGCCTGCGCGCGGCATCTTGCAGCGGCGAACCGCAGTTACACGCTGTTCGCGACGCACTACTTCGAACTCACCGCGCTGGCGCAGCCGGGCAGCGGCATTGCCAACGTGCATCTGGATGCGGTCGAGCATCGCGACAAGCAGGGCGGCGAGACGCTGGTGTTCATGCACGCGGTCAAGGCCGGCCCGGCCGACCGCAGCTTCGGCCTGCAGGTCGCCGCGCTGGCGGGTCTGCCCAAGGCCGTCGTCCGCGACGCCCGCGCGCGCCTGGCCGAACTCGAACAGCGTCGCCACGACACGCCTGCGGCCGCACCGATGTCGGCGGGCACGCTCGACAGTCCGCAGCAAATCGGGCTGTTCGCACCCCCGTCCGCGGCCATGGAAGCGCTGGCCGGACTTGATCCCGACGAACTCACGCCGAAGCAGGCGCTGGAAGCGCTGTACCGGCTGCGGGCGTTGCTCTGACGAGCGCGCGGCTCGGCCGACCACGCTTCCACGCGTCCGACCTTCGTTTCCGCGCGTCTCAAGGATCCCTGCACGCACGCACACGGGTGGATCGAATGGGCAGAGCGCGCAACGCCCGATAGCCCACACCTATCGAATAGACGCGAACAATCGATTTCCCTCCCGGCAATGACAGGGCCTACCCTGAACGTCCAATACGGGAGGTCGCCAGCCATGCGCCAGCACATCGATCGCTACCGAGCCCGATCTCGCCGTCCCGCACCTGTCGCTCAATCCGCGGGCTGACCCGCGCTTCGCGTCGATCCGCCACCGGCAGATCGACCGTCACCTGCGTTCCGTATACCTGTCCCGATGGCCGCTCTCTGGCGCGCCATCGCCGCTCGATCACCCGGGAGAATTCCAGCCATGTCGACCGAAGCCAAATGTCCGTTCCACCAGACCGCCGGCGGCGGCACCAGCAATCGTGACTGGTGGCCGCAGCAGCTGCGTCTGGATCTGCTCAACCAGCATTCGTCGAAATCCGATCCGATGGGCGCGGATTTCGACTACGCCGCCGAATTCGCCAAGCTCGACTACGACGGCCTCAAGCGCGATCTCGCCGCGCTGATGACCGATTCGCAGGACTGGTGGCCGGCCGATTTCGGCCACTACGGCGGCCTGTTCGTGCGCATGGCCTGGCACAGCGCCGGCACCTATCGCATCGGTGACGGACGCGGCGGCGGCGGTCGCGGCCAGCAGCGCTTCGCCCCGCTCAACAGCTGGCCCGACAACGTCAGCCTCGACAAGGCACGACGCCTGCTGTGGCCGATCAAGCAGAAATACGGCCGCGCCATTTCCTGGGCGGACCTGATGATCCTCACCGGCAACGTCGCGCTGGAAACCATGGGCTTCAAGACCTTCGGCTTCGCCGGCGGCCGTGACGACACCTGGGAGCCGGACCTCGACGTGTACTGGGGCCGCGAGACCACGTGGCTCGGCGGCGACGTGCGTTACGCGCACGGCTCGCACGGCGTGCCGAAGGGTGGCGACGACGGCGTGCTGGTCTCCGATGACAACGCCGACGGCGACGTGCATTCGCGCAAGCTCGAAAACCCGCTGGCCGCGGTGCAGATGGGCCTGATCTACGTGAACCCCGAAGGCCCGGACGGCAATCCCGATCCGCTGCTCGCAGCAGCGGACATCCGTGACACCTTCGGCCGCATGGCGATGGACGACGAGGAAACCGTCGCGTTGATCGCCGGTGGCCACAGCTTCGGCAAGACCCATGGCGCGGCGCCGTCCGAACACGTCGGCGAGGAGCCCGAGGCGCACACACTCGAAGCGCAGGGCTTCGGCTGGCACAACAGTTTCGGCAGCGGCAAGGGCGCCGACACGATCACCAGCGGCCTCGAAGTCACGTGGACGAAGACGCCGGCGCAATGGAGCAATGACTTTTTCGAACACCTGTTCGGTTTCGAATGGGAACTGTCGAAGAGCCCGGCCGGTGCGCAGCAGTGGGTGGCAAAGAATGCGGAGGCGACGATTCCGCACGCCTACGACGCATCGAAGAAGCTGGTGCCGACGATGCTCACGACCGACCTCGCGCTGCGCTTCGATCCGGCCTACGAGAAGATCTCGCGGCGCTTCCTCGAAAACCCGGACCAGTTCGCCGACGCGTTCGCGCGAGCGTGGTTCAAGCTCACCCACCGCGACATGGGCCCGCGCGCGCGCTATCTCGGACCCGAGGTGCCGGAGGAAGCGCTGATCTGGCAGGACCCGGTGCCTGCAGTCGAACACGCGCTGATCGACGATGCCGATGTCGCCTCACTGAAGCAGGCGATTCTCGCCAGCGGCCTGTCGGTCTCCGAACTGGTCTCGACCGCATGGGCGTCGGCCTCGACGTTCCGCGGCGGCGACAAGCGCGGCGGTGCGAACGGTGCGCGCATCCGGCTCGCCCCGCAGAAGGACTGGGCGGTCAACAATCCGCCGCAGCTGGCGAAGGTGCTCGCCGCGCTGGAACAGGTGCAGGCCGATTTCAACGGAAAGGACAACGGCGGCAAGCAGGTCTCGCTGGCCGATCTGATCGTGCTCGGTGGCGCGGCCGCGGTCGAGAAGGCCGCGCAGGACGCCGGCGTGTCGGTCACCGTGCCGTTCTCGCCGGGCCGCGGCGATGCCTCGCAGGACCAGACGGATGTCGAATCCTTCGATGCACTGGAACCCTGGGCAGACGGCTTCCGGAATTACGCGAAGGGCCATTCGGAGGTGCCGCTGGAACACCTGCTGATCGACCGCGCGCAGTTGCTGACGTTGACCGCGCCGGAGACCACCGTGCTGGTCGGTGGCCTGCGCGTGCTCGGCGCGAACCACGACGGGGGGCAGCACGGCGTGCTGACCGATCGCCCGGGCGTGCTGTCCAACGATTTCTTCCGCAATCTGCTCGATATGGGCACCGAGTGGGCGCCGTCGGGCCGGACCACGTTCGAGGGTCGGATACGCGGCACCGGCACCAAGCGATGGAGTGGCACGCGCGTCGATCTCGTCTTCGGTTCGAACGCGGTCCTGCGTGCACTGGCCGAGGTCTATGCCAGCGATGACGCGCAGGAGAAGTTCGTGCGCGATTTCGTCGCGGCATGGACGAAGGTCATGGACCTGGACCGTTACGACCTGCGTTGATCGCAGCAGGACGTCGCCCTCGGGCGACGGCGTGACCGGACGCCGATGCTTGATGCATCGGCGTTCGCGTTTGCGGGTATCGCACCGTCGTGAGGTCGTCGCGCGGTCGTCCTACACTCGACAACCCGAGCCGTCACGGACCCGAACACCGATGCATTTCGATCACCGCAGGCGCCGCCTGCTGCAGGCCGGTGCGCTGGCCACACTGGCGACGGCCCTGCCCGGCTTCGCACGCACCCAGGATCTCGACGCGACGTCCACCGCCGAGGACGCGACCGCGGGCCTCGATCTGCGCGGCCGGACCATCGTCGTCACCGGCTGCACGTCCGGCATCGGCCAGGAAACCATGCGCGTGCTCGCGCTGCGCGGCGCGCACGTGATCGGCACCGCGCGGTCGCGGGCGAGCGGTGACGCCGCCTGCGCCGCGGTCGACGGGCGTGCGACGCCCGTGGTGCTCGATCTCGCCGACTTCGATTCGGTCGCCGCGGCGAGCGACACGATCCGCGCGCTCGACGTGCCGATCGACGCACTGGTCTGCAATGCCGGCGTCGTGCTCGACGATCTCGAGCAGGTGCGTGGCATCGAGAAGACCTTCGTCGTCAACCATCTCGGCCATTACCTGCTGGTGCGGCGTCTGCTCGATCGCGTGGTCGCCGCGCCGCAGGGCCGGGTCGTCGTGCTGGGCAGTGGCGACGAACGCAACGCACCGCCGGGCGGCATCCAGTTCGACGACCTTTCCGGCGCGAGCTGGGATGCGCGCTACGCGCATTCCAAGCTCGCGAATGGCCTGTTCTCACTGGAACTGTCGCGGTACCTGGCGGACACCCGCGCGACATCCAACTGCGTTTCGCCCGGCCACACGCGCAGCAACATCCTGCGCAATGTCGGCAACCGCTACCGCGATGACGCGCGCAGCGTGCAACAGGGCGCAGCCACGCCGTGCTGGCTGGCCGCCTCGTCCGCAGCATCCGGCATCACCGGCGCGTTCTACCGCGATTTCGCGCCGGCACCGCAGAGCGACATGCAGCGTGATGCGGCGATGGCGGCGCGACTGTGGACCGTCTCCGAAGCCCTCGTCGGCGACTGGATGCCGGGCTGACGACGTGGCTTCACGGGCTACGGTCTGCCGCCGATCCTGATCCCAGGCGCGGCCTCCCGGCATTCCCGGGGCAGCGATTCAGCGCTCGGTGCGGGAGACCCCGGCAACTGCGCCTCGCGCAACTGCCGCGCGGCGTCGGCGCACCAAGCGGGATAGCGCGATCCGGCGTCCGCCCGCATCTCGTCCTGGCTGGCACATCCCGAAATCCCGATTACGCCCGCCAATACCATCGCCCGCCGAAGCCGCATCGTGCACCTGCCAATCCCTGGGTCGTGGCGCCAGCATGCCGCAACGCACCGGCCGCGACTTGAACAGGCGCGGCTCAGAGCGCGTCGATGTCGCCGAGCGCGCGGATCAGTTTCCGCGCGCGCTTGTCGGGCTTGTGCTCAGGCGCCTGGTACCCCGCTCGCGCGGCGCGCGCCTCGGCCAGCCGCGCCATGCGCGCTTCACGCGAGGCGTCGGTTTCGCTGTACAGCGTCTGCGCGACGCTCGCCGGGCCACGCGTGTCCGACAGTCCCGCAACCGCGATGTCGAACACTTCCTCGCCGCGAGCCACCCGCAGCGCATCGCCGATGCGGACCGCGCGCGCGGGCTTCGCGCGCTGCCCACCGACATCGACCTTGCCGGTCTCGATCGCCTGTTTGGCCAGCGCGCGGGTCTTGAAGAAACGCGCCGCCCAGAGCCAGAGGTCGAGTCGGACGCTGTCGGCGGCGTTGGGAACCTGGGCTTCGCTCATGCGCCCGATATCGGTGCGCCGGCCGGCAAATCAAGCAGCGCGCGGAATCCGCCCTGCAGGTTCTCGAGCACCAGTGTGCCGTCATAGGACACCGCGACCCCGTCGACGATCGACAGTCCCAGGCCATGCCCCGGCATCCGGCTGTCGAGGCGCACGCCGCGCTGCAGTGCCTGCGCCATCGCCTCCGCCTGCATGCCGGGGCCGTCGTCGTCGACCGCGATCCGCACGCGTCCGCCATAGACGCTCGCGTGGATGCGCACCTGCGCGCGCGCCCACTTCACCGCGTTGTCGACGAGGTTGCCGAGCATCTCTTCCAGATCCTCGCGCGCCCCGGCGAACACCAGATCCGGCGCGACCTCGCAGTGCAGCGTCACGCGATCGCCGGCGGTCTGCGCGAACAGCCCGCACAGCGCATCGGCCACCGGGGCGATCGGCGTGCGCTGGCGCGCATCCACCGCGAAGCCGCCCGCGAGTCTGCGCTCCACCTCACCGCGCATACGCTGCACCTGGGTGGACACGACACCGGCGATGTCGTCCCCTGGACGCTGCGCTTCCGCCGACAGCACGGCGAGCGGCGTCTTCAGTGCATGGGCGAGATCCTCGGCGGCATGACGCGCGCGGGCGACGCGGCGTGCATGTTCGTCGAGCAGATCGTCGATCTGCTCCGCCAGCGGCGCCGCCTCGGCCGGCCAGCGCTCGGCACCGAAACGCACGTCGTCGCCGTTGCGCACCCGCTGCAGGATGCCGCGCATGCGCCGCAGTGGACGCAGGCCCCACTCGATCTGCCAGGCCAGCAGCGCCAGCAGCGCGGCCGCCGCGCCGGCGAAGGCCAGCATCGCCGCCTGCCGGAAGCCGCGCGTCTCGGCGATGACATCGCCGCGGTCCCCGGCCACGTGCACCGGAATGGGTTCGGCGACACCCGGCAGCCGCAGCAACTGCGCACGCATGCGCAGCTGCTGGCCGCGCGGGCCTTCGACGACCGACCACACCGCCGCATTGCCGGGCACATCGTGCGCAACGAGTTCGTCATCCCACAGCGAGCGCGAGCGCACCGCCGTCTCACCATCGCCGATGCGCCAGTACCAGCCGGAAAACACCCGCGCCCAGCGTTCGTCGGCGGGCTGCCTGCGCAATTGCCAGCCGCCATCCGCACGCGCTTCGAGCAGACCGGCGAGCGTCGCGAAATCGTCGTCGAGACGACTGTCGAGCGCGCGTTGTCCGGAGCGTTCGAACATCGCGCCAAGCAGGCCACCTGCGATCACCGCCGAGATCGCAACACCCAGCGCGCCTGCCAGCCACAATCGCCAGCGCAACGAGAGCACGCGACGTGCGCTCATGGCGTCTCCGACAGCCGGAAGCCCTGCCCGCGCACGGTGTGTATCAGCGCGACGCCCAGCTTGCGGCGGATGCGCCCGATCAACACGTCGAGCGCATTGGAATCGGGATCGAAGCCGTTGTCGTAGACGTGCTCGCCGAGTTCGCCGCGGCTGACCACACGACCGGCGTGATGGATCAGATACGCGAGGATGCGGTGTTCCTGCGCGGTCAACGCGAGCGGATCGCCGTCGAGCACGAAGCGGCCCGCATTCGCATCGAACTCGAGCGGTCCGCAACGCAGACGCGGCGACGCGTGACCGGCGCTGCGGCGGATCAAGGCCTGCAGTCGCAGCACCAGCTCCTCGATCTGGAACGGCTTGGTCAGGTAATCGTCGGCGCCTGCGTTGAAACCGGCCAGCTTGTCGTGCCAGCGGCTGCGCGCGGTGAGCATCAGCACCGGCGAGGTCAGGCCCGCCTCGCGCCAGCGATGCAGCACCGAGACGCCGTCGAGAGTCGGCAGGCCGAGATCGAGCACGACCGCGTCGTAGGCTTCGGTCTGGCCGCGGAACTCGGCGTCCGCGCCGTCCTCCGCACGATCGACCGCGAAACCCGCGGCGCCGAGCGCCGCGGCGACGCGCGCCGCGAGCTCGACGTCGTCTTCGGCCAGCAGGATGCGCATCAGTCGTCGATCTCGACCTTGAGCAGGCGCCCGGAGCGCGCATCGTACTTCAGCTCCACCACACGCCCGTCTCGCATCAGGATCTCGATCTCGTACTCGTCATCGTCCTGGTCGAGTTCCACCTCGATGACGCGCCCCGGATAGCGGCGTTCGGCATCGGCGAGCAGGTGTTCGAGCCGCACGAACTCGCCGCTGCGCACGCCGTCGCGGGCGTAGTCAGCGGTGCCCTGCGGATCCTGCGCATCGGCGTGCAGCGGCACCGCAAGCGGCGCAGCGAACAGGAGAGTGGCGAGTGCGAGCGGAGCAAGGAGAGTACGCATGGCGCAAGTGTGGCGACGCGGATTAACGAAACCGTGAACGGCTCGATCAAGGCCGCGTTAAGTGCGATCGGGAGACTGGCGTCAACCGGTTGCAGACCGGTGCTCCCCATCCATACCGAGGAATCGCCATGACCCGTACCGCCATTGCCAGCCTGATCACCGCCGCCGCGTTCGCCGTCGCTGCACCGCTCGCGTTCGCCCAGGAACGCGACGACCGCCGCGGCGACGATGACCGCGTGCACGCCGCGGCCGCCGCCAAAGCCGACCCAAGCTTCCGCGCCAACAGCGCCTCGCTCGACAGCATCCTTGCCGATGCGCAGCGTCGTCATCCGGGCCGCGTCATCGACGTGTCCTACGACGATGGCGAGTACGACATCGACATCCGCCAGGACGATGGCCGCATCGTCGAGCTGGAATATTCGGCGCGCAATGGCCGCCTGCTCGAGGTCGATTACGACTGATCGATCGACGACAGAGTGTCTGAACGAGGGCGCTGGAGTTTATCCAGCGCCCTTTTTTCAATGCGTTTGCATGAACTTTTGTGTCTGCGAGTGCCCACGGATCAGATCACGATCCTCCCGATCAGGATGCAAAATCTTTTGGGTCACACGCGGTGAAGCCTCGACCCTCACCCGACGCGCGCGGCGCGTCGACCCCGGATCAGGTCCGGGGCTGGCTCTCTCCCGGAGGGAGAGGTGTCGGTTTGCTCGCGCTCCGACTCAAGCGAGCGAGAGCAGAAAGCTGGCAAGCCCCCAAACGCAAACGGCCGCCCTGCGGCGGCCGTCGTGCGACTCGGAGCGTTCCGATTACTCGGCGGCGGCAGCCGGTGCTGCAGCGGCTGCGGCCTTGTCGGCGCGCGCCTTCTCGTTCTTTGCCTTCGCCGAAGCGGACAGGTCTTCCTTGATGCGCGCCTTCTTGCCTTCCAGGCCACGCAGGTAGTACAGCTTGCCGGCGCGCACGGCGCCACGGCGCTTCACTTCCAGCGAGTCGATGATCGAGCTGTGGGTCTGGAACACGCGCTCGACGCCGAAGCCGTGCGAGATCTTGCGGACGGTGAACGCGGAATTCAGGCCGGCGTTCTTCTTGCCGATAACCACACCTTCGTACGCCTGCAGACGCTCGCGGTTGCCTTCCTTGACCTTCACGTTGACGACAACGGTGTCGCCCGGGCCAAACTCGGGGAGTTCGCGGGTGGTCTGGGCGCTTTCGAAGTTCTGCAGCAGGGTGTGCAGGGAGGGCTTGTTGGTCATGGTCTTGGCCTGTTGGTGTCGTTATTGGCGTGGTGCACGTGGACGCACGCTCTGGCTTTTCGGCGAGCTCTTGGGCTCTGGTGAAACGGGTTAGCCGCGCATTATAGACGGAGTCGCGGGACGAATGCCAGCACCGGGGCGGACGTGATCAGCCGTCAGAGCCACCGGACACATCCGCGCCCTGCGCCGCACGCCAGGCCGCCAGCAGGCGCCGATCGGCCTTGCCCAGCGCGGCCTCGTCGATCAGGTCCGGACGCCGTTCCAGCGTGCGGACCAGCGACTGCTGGCGTCGCCACTTGGCGATCTCGGCATGGTTGCCCGACAGCAGCACGTCCGGCACCTGTCCCAGCGCATGCGTGACCGGGCGGGTGTAGTGCGGGCAGTCGAGCAGGCCATCGCCTTCGAAGCTGTCCTGCACCGCGGACTCCGCATCGCCCAGCGCGCCGTCCTGCAACCGCGCGACGGCGTCCACCACAACCGCCGCGGCCAGTTCACCCCCCGACAGCACGTAGTCACCGATCGACAGTTCTTCGTCGATCTCTGCCTCCAGCAGGCGTTCGTCGACGCCCTCGTAGCGGCCACACAGCAGCAGCAGGCGTGGCAGGGCCGCGAGCTCGCGCACCTTGGCCTGGGTCAGCGGTCGTCCCTGCGGGCTCATGTAGATCACGCGCGCCGGCCCCGGGTCCGCTGCGCGGGCAGCGGCCAGCGCGGCACGCAGGGGCTCGATCAGCATCACCATGCCCGGACCGCCGCCGAAGGGGCGGTCGTCCACACGGCGATAGTTGCCTTCCGCGTAATCGCGCGGATTCCAGCCCTGCATCGTCAGCAGCCCGCGCTCGCGCGCACGGCCGACGACACCGACGGCTGCGGCCTGGTCGATGAAGTCGGGAAACAGGCTGACGACGTCGATGCGGATGACGGGATTGTGGACTGGGGATTCGGGATTAGGGGCCGTGTCGGCTGTCATGACTGCTCTCCAAATCCCGGTTTTCAACGGACGAACGTCCGGTCATCCCAATTCCCGAATACCGGCTTTTCAGAACTCCGGATCCCAGTCCACCGTCACCAGCGACGTATCGAAATCGATCGACACGATGTAGTCCGGCAGTACGAAGGGAATCATGCGCTCGCGGTCGCCCTGCGCGACGAGCACGTCGTTGGCGCCGGTCGAGAACAGGTGCGAGACGACGCCAAAATCGACGCCTTCGACGTTGCGCACGCGCAGGCCTTCAAGGTCGACCCAGTAGTACTCGCCGGGTTTCGGCGGCGGCAGCGCTTCGCGCGGCACGAAGACTTCGAGCCCGCGTGTCGCTTCCGCGCCATCGCGATCCTCGACACCCGGCAGCGTCGCGACGACGCCCTTGGGCGTTTCGCGGCCCTTCGCGCCTTCGCATTCGCGCTCGATGCCGCGCGCGTCGCGCAGCACCCAGGGCTGGTAGCGGAAGATCGCGCTGCGCGGCACGGTGAAGGATTCGAGTTTCACTTCGCCACGCACGCCGAACGCGCCATGGACCTTGCCCACCTGAATCATCCGGCGGGGAGGCTGGCGCGTCGGGTCGTTCATGTCGAAAGCGGCCGCGCCCGGAGGGCGCGGCCCGTCAATCAGGCAGCGGCGGTCGCGGTCGCAGCAGCGACCTTGCCGGCATCCTTGTACAGCGCGCGGACCTTGTCGGTCATCTGCGCACCCTTGGACACCCAATGGTCGACGCGCGCGGTGTCGAGGACGATGCGCTGCTCGCCACCGGTGGCGACCGGGTTGTAGTAACCCACGCGCTCGATGTTGCGGCCGTCGCGCGCACTGCGCGAGTCGGTCACGATGATGTGGTAGAACGGACGCTTCTTGGCGCCGCCGCGCGTCAGACGGATCTTGACCATTGCTTTGCTTCCTGTGTTGCCCAGTCGCCAGGGTGGCGAGGTAAGCCGGCGATTATAGCGGAAACCCCCGCCTGCTCGGCAAGCCGGGGCCGCTCAGGGCCACAGCGGGTCCCACGGCACGGCCGCCAGAATGGCTTCAAGCGCCCCCGGCACGCGCGGTTCACCTGTGAATGGCCGCCCGTCGATCGAGCCCAGTGGCCACAGGCCGCTGCTGTTGCAGGCGAACGCCGCGCCGACACCTGCGCAGTCCACGAGTCGAATCCGCTCGATCCGCTGGGACATGCCTGCGGCCTCCAGCCCGGTCCGCAGCAGACCTTCGGTCACGCCCCGCAGCGCATCGCCATCCGGCCAGATGACGCCACCTTCGGCATCCACGAAGCCGATGTTCCACAAGGCACCTTCGAGCACGTAGCCCGCGTCATCGACCAGTAGCGCATCGTCGAAACCCGCTGTGCGCGCGGTGCGGCGGGCATGCAGCAGTGGCAGCGTGGCGAGGTGCTTGAGATGCGCCAGTGGTCGCCGGTGCCGGCTGCTCTGTAGACGCTGCGGCGCCCTGGCCGCGGTGCGCGGCGGGGACAGCGCGACCAGCAGCACCACCTCGGCGGCATCGCCCCGCTCCACCGCGGCAACATCCAGTGCGCCGACCGAAACCCGCAGCGTGGCGTCGTCGATCTCCGCGGCCCGTAGCGCCGATGCGAGCTCGCTTCGGATGCGTGCGGCCGGCAGCGCGCCGCCGAAGAGTTCGGTGTTGGCCGATTGCAGGCGCGCCAGATGACGCCCGAATCCCTGCACCGCGCCGCCGCGCACCTGCATCGTCGACAGATGGCCGTAGTTGGTCTGCAACGCAGACAGCGTGGCCGCATCGGCAGGCCGGCCTTCGATCCAGAAACTGGTGACCGACACGATGCGATTCACAGCAGCGCGTCAGCCGTGCGCCACCAATCTGCGACCAGCTCAGCCGCAGGACGCACCTGCGCAGACGCAGCGGATTGGCCGGCCCAGGCCTGCATCGCATCGATCCGGCCGTCACGCACTGCGGTCGCGCGCATCGGCGCCGTCAATGCGCGCTGCACGGGATAGGGCTGCGGCGGCGGTGCGTCTGTGGCTGCCGCCGCACGCACGTAAGACGTCGCCAGCGCGCGACCGAGCCGACCGCTGAAGGCGCGTGTCGGCCAAGTCTGTTCGGGTGCCGCCGAAGCCAGCGCCTCGGCCCAGGCCGGTGCAATGCCGGCCTCCGGCGTGCGCAGGAAGGCGGTGCCGATCTGCACTGCGCTCGCGCCGAGCGTCAGCGCGGCGGCGATGCCGCGGCCATCGGCGATGCCGCCCGCGGCGATCACCGGCACGCGCAGTGCGTCGGCCAGTCGCGGTACCAGCGAAAACAGGCCGACCAGCTGTGTGTCGGCCTTCGCCGCATCGAATGCACCGCGATGTCCGCCGGCTTCAAAACCCTGCGCAACCACCGCGTCGGCGCCGGCGGCTTCGGCGGCGAGCGCTTCTTCGAGCGTCGTCGCACACGCGAACCAGGCGATGCCTGCATCTTTCAACCGGGCGACGAACGACGCCGGAAACACGCCCATGATCGACGAGGCCACCGCTGGCTTCGCGGCGAGGAGCGCATCGCACTGCGCATCGAAATCGGCTGGCGTCGCATCACCTGCCTCCGCAGGCACGGCCGGCCCCCAGTGCGCGAGAAACGCGCGTGTCGCGGCTTCGGCCGCGGTATCGCGCACCGGCGTGGGATCGGGAATCCAGAGATTGATCTGGGCGGGTCCGCCACCCGCCGCGCGCAGATCGTGCATCCACGCGCCGATGTCATCGGGCTGGGACAGCACCGCGCCCATGGCGCCCATGCCACCGGCTCCGATCACCGCGCGTGACAGCGGGACCGGGCAGGCGCCGGCCATCGGCGACAACAGCACCGGCAGACGCAGCCCGAAGCGCGAACAGAAGGCGTCGCTGCGCTGGCGGGCTGCGGAGCTCATGCCATCAACGGAACGGCATGCGGCCGCCGCCCATGCCGCCCATCATGCCCTGCAGGCCGCGCATCATGCCCTTCATGCCGCCGCGGGCCATCTTGCCCATCATCTTTTCCATCTGCATGTACTGCTTCATCAGCTTGTTGACCTCGGCCGGCGTGGTCCCGGCGCCTGCGGCGATGCGCGAGCGGCGCGAGCCGTTGAGCAGGTTCGGGTTACGCCGTTCCTTCTTGGTCATCGAGTTGATGATCGCGATCATCCGCGGCACTTCCTTGCCCTGGCTGACCTGCTGCTTGAGATGCTCGGGCACCTGGCCCAGGCCCGGCAGCTTGTCCATCAGGCTGCCGATGCCGCCCATGTTCTGCATCTGCTCGAGCTGGTCGCGCATGTCGTTGAGATCGAACTTCTTGCCCTTGGCGACCTTCTCGGCGAGCTTCTGCGCCTTGTCCTTGTCGACCTGGCCTTCGACCTGCTCGACTAGCGACAGCACGTCGCCCATGTCGAGGATGCGGCTGGCGACACGCTCGGGATGGAACACGTCGAGCCCGTCGACCTTCTCGCCGGTACCGACGAACTTGATCGGCTTGCCGGTGATGTAGCGCACCGACAGCGCCGCGCCACCACGGGCGTCGCCATCGGTCTTGGTCAGCACCACGCCGGTCAGCGGCAGCGCTTCGCCAAAGGCCTTGGCGGTATTGGCGGCATCCTGGCCGGTCATCGAGTCGACGACGAACAGGGTTTCCACCGGATTGACCGCGGCATGCAGCGCCTTGATCTCGTCCATCATCGCTTCGTCGATCGCGAGGCGGCCGGCGGTGTCGACCAGCAACACGTCGATGAAGGATTTCTTCGCCGCGGCGATCGCCGCGCGCACGATGTCGACCGGCTGCTGCGAGGAGTCGGACGGGAAGAACTGCACGTCGACCTGCTCGGCCAGCGTCCTGAGCTGCTCGATCGCCGCCGGGCGGTAGACGTCGGCCGAGACCACCATAACTTTCTTCTTGCGCTTTTCCTTGAGCAGCTTGGCCAGCTTGCCGACCGTCGTGGTCTTGCCCGCGCCCTGCAGGCCGGCCATCAGGATGACCGCCGGCGCCGGCACGTTGAGGTTGAGCTCGGTCGCCTGCGCGCCCATCACCGCGGTCAGCTCGTCGCGGACGACCTTGATCAGCGCCTGACCGGGGGTCAGCGACTTCAGCACTTCCTGGCCGACCGCGCGCACCTTGATGCGCTCGATCAAGGCCTGTACCACCGGCAGCGCGACGTCGGCTTCGAGCAGCGCGATGCGCACTTCGCGGGTGGCCTCGCGGATGTTCTCCTCGGTCAGACGACCGCGGCCGCGCAGGCGCTCCATGGTGCCGGACAGGCGCTGGGTCAGGGACTCGAACATACGGAACTCGATGCGGCGGAATACGGCCGCCGATTATAGCCCGCGGCCCCGAGCGGCCTGTGCTCTCGACTCCCCCGGCAACGCGCGACGCTGCCCGGAACGCGCCGGGCGTGCGACACTCGCGCGATGACAATCGTTCTCATCGCAGTCCTGCTCTATCTGCTGGCGGCCGCAGCGCTCGTGCGCGGCGTCGGGCGCGAGCCGGCGCCCGCCAAGCTGTGGTGGGCCGCACCGGCGCTCGGTGCCATTGCCCTGCACGTCACGGCGCATCTGCTGGTGTGGCGCGATGTCGGCGCGGAGCTGCATTTCTTCGCTGCGCTTTCCCTCGTCGGCCTCGGCATGGCGGCACTGACGGTGCTCTACGACGCGCGCGGGCGCATGGCGGCACTGGGCGTGATCGTGTTTCCGATCGCCGCGCTCACCCTGCTCGGCTACGGCCAGGCCGCGCACCCGTCATCGGACACGCTCGACTGGCGCCTGCAGATGCACGCCTGGTTCGCGCTTCTCGCCTACGCCGCGCTCGCAGTCGCCGCCTTGCTCGCGATGTTGCTGTGGGCGCAGGAGCGCGCGCTGCGTCGGCGCGAATTCCACCGCTGGCTGCGCGCGCTGCCACCGCTGACCGAACTCGAATCGCTGCTGTTCCGCACGATCTGGGTCGGCTTCGCCCTGCTCACCGCGACGCTGGTCACCGGCGTTGTATTCGTCGACGATTTCTTCGCCCAGCACCTGATGCACAAGACCGTGCTCAGCGTGCTGTCTTGGCTGGCCTTCGGCGCCCTGCTGTTCGGCCGCTGGCGCCACGGCTGGCGCGGCGCCCGCGCTGTGGGCTGGACGCTGGCCGCCATGGCGCTGCTGGTGCTGGCCTTCTTCGGCAGCAAGTTCGTGCTGGAACTGGTGTTGCGGCGGACCGTCTGAAGGCCGCGTTGTTTCAGGGTCAGGAGGATCCGCATGCACACAGGGACGTTTGCGGCTGCGCTCGCATCGCTGTTCGGGCTGTCAGCCTCGCTGCCGGCGCACCCCGCCGAGGACGAGGCTAGGTCTTCACCGATCCACGGCCATATCGAATTCCTGTGGGAAGCGCCTGCTCGCGACTCCGAGGCGAGGCCGGTCGCACTGGGACTGCTGACGCGCCCTGAAGCCCCGCATCTCGCCTGCTGGAAATCCGCCGCGTTTCCGCAGCGCGCGGTCGAGGTTCGACTGGAGATCGACGATGCGCATGGCCGTCATCCGTTGTGGGTCGGCACCGAGACCGGTGCGCCGTTGCATGTCGTGCGTTGCCGCAACATCGATCTGGCCGCGCTCAAGGTGGCACCGGGCATGCGGCGCGTGGTCCTGCGTTTCGATGGGCGGATCGCCGCGCAGGAGACGATCGAAGTCGCCGCCAGTCTCGCCACCGCGGCCTTCCATCGCGGCGACCGCAGCTTTGTCAACGGCCGCACGCCCTATCTGGCCGACATCGCGCCGGCGGACTACAGCGGACGCTTCGTCTGGGTGCTGACGTTCGGCCCCGACGGCCGGGTGATCGCAGTGGAGACCGAAGTCGCCGAAGGCCTGGCCGCGACCCGCCTGCGCGCTGCCGGCGAGGAAGCCGCGTGGCTGTACCGGATCGGCGCGGACCCGGGAAAACCCGAGCGCAAGCTGCGGCAGCCATACGATCTGCTGCCCGGTCACTGAGCAGGAATTCATGATCTGAATGGATGAAAAACCGCCCATCCAGACTCGAGCCGACACCCTGATACTTGCCTTGACAACAATTGCAGAGGCGAGGAATATGCGCCGCCATGGACACCACCCGCCCCTGCGCTTCCGCCAGCGGTTCTTCGCTGGGCCTGCTGTTCCGGCAGGTCCGCGATGCCATGTGGGCGCGGATGGCCGATGAACTGTCGAACGCCGGCCACGACCTGAGCTTCAGCCAGTACATCACGCTGAAGAAGCTCGCCCTCGGTACCACCGGTGCGACCGAGCTGGCGCGCGCGGCCGAGCTCAATCCCGGCGCGATGACGCGGCTGATCGACAAGCTGATCGAGCGCGGCCTGGTCGAGCGGCATGCCGATCCCGGCGACCGGCGCGTGGTGCGCATCCAGCTCAGCGCACAGGGCCAGTCGATCTGGCGCGATATCGACCAGTGCGGCAACCGCGTGCGCGAGCGCGCGATGTCGGGCATGGACGAGGCGCAGCGCCTGCAGTTCATCCGCGTCCTCGAACAGGTTCGCGACAACCTCTCCTTCCCCGGACAGTAACCATGTCTCCTTCCACCACGCGCGCCCCGAGACGGGCGCAGGCCGCGCCGTTTCCGCTCCTCGCCGGGCTTGCCGCCGCACTGCTGCTTGCCGGCTGCGCCAGCAGCCACGGACTCGCACCGCAACTGACCGCCACCGACGCCGATACGCTCGCCAGCGCGCGCAGCCTCGGCGGCACTTCGCTGAGCGCGGCCGACTTTCCGCAGGCCGACTGGTGGACCGCATTTGCCGATCCGCAGCTTGATGCGCTGATCGATGAAGCCCTGCGCGACAGCCCTTCTCTGGCCGCGGCCGATGCCCGCGCCCGCAGCGCGCGTGCGCAGGCCGGGCTCGCCGATGCGCAGCGCAAGCCGACGCTCGGCGCCAGCGCGCGCGTCAGTGGCCTGCAGTTGCCCGCGACCATCGCGCCCGAACCGCTGGGCGGCGACTTCAAGGCCAGCAACGTGCTGATGTTGAACTTCGCGTGGGCCCCCGATCTGTGGGGCGGCCAGCGTGCCACGTTCGAAGCCGCCGCCGGCCAGGCGCGCGCTGCTGAAGTGGATGCGCAGGCCGCGCGACTCACCCTGTCGGCGAACGTCGCGCGCACCTATATCGCGCTGGCGCAGTCCTTCGACACGCAGGACGTCGCCGCGCGCGAACAGACGCGCGCGAACCGCCTGCGCGATCTCGCCGCGCAGCGCGTCGAAGCTGGTCTCGACAACCAGTTGCAGCTGCGCAACGCCGACACCTCGATCGGCATCGCGCGCCAGCAAGAACAAGCCGCGCAGCAGCAGATCGACGCGCTGCGCAATGCGCTGGCCGCACTGCTGGGCAAGGGGCCGGACCGCGGTCTCGACATCGCGCGTCCGCAGGTGCTGCAGGCCGCCGCGCCGAACGTGCCGGCGGTGCTGCCGAGCGAACTGCTGGGCCATCGCGCCGATGTCGTCGCCGCGCGCTGGCGGGTCGAAGCTGCGGCGCGCGGCGTGGATGCGGCGCAGGCCGCGTTCAAGCCCAGCGTCAACCTCAGTGCGCTGGTCGGTCTTGCTGCCGGCAATCTGTCGGACCTGTTCGGCAGCGACGCCGCGCTCGGCCTCGGAGGTCCGGCGATCAGCCTGCCGATCTTCGATGGTGGCCGCCTGCGCGCGGGCCTGTCGCAACGCGATGCCGATTACGACCTCGCCGTCGCGAGCTACAACCAGACACTGGTGACGAGCCTGCGCGAAGTGACCGATGCGCTGCAGTCGGCGCGCGCCCTCGATGCGCAGATCGCGACCGTCAGTGACGCCACCGAATCCGCACGCCAGGCCTTCGCACTCGCCGACAGGCGCTACCAGGCGGGCCTCGGCAACCAGCTCGATGTGCTCGCTGCGCAACGCCCACTGTTTCAGCTCGAACAACAGCTCGCCGCGCTGCGCGCGCAGCGACTCGGCGCCGCGGTCGATCTCGACCGCGCGCTCGGCGGCGGTCTCGTGCCCACCGCCCCCACCTCTTCCATGCAGACCCACGCCGGGACGATCACGCCATGACTTCCGAATCCAATTCCGCCATCGCGACCGCGCCGCAGACGAACGGCAAGCGCCGTCGCGCGCTCGTGATCCTCGCCACCGTCGCCATCGTCGCCGGCATCGGCTGGGCCGCGTGGTATCTGCTGGTCGCGCGCTGGCACCAGGACACCGACGATGCCTACGTGCAGGGCAATGTCGTCAGCATCGTGCCGCAGACGATGGGCACGGTGGTTTCGATCGATGCCGATGAAGGTATGCGCGTCGAAGCCGGCCAGGCACTGGTGCATCTGGATCCCAACGACGCGCAGGTCGCCTATGACCAGGCCGTCGCCAACCTCGCCGGAACCGTGCGCCAGGTGCGCGGGCTCTACAGCAGCGTCGAATCCGGCCAGGCCGATCTGGTCGCGCGCCAGGTCGCCGTGCGCCAGGCGCGCGAGGACGTGAAGCGTCGCGAAGGCCTGGTCGCCAGCGGCGCGGTCTCGCGCGAGGAACTCGCACATGCGCGCGACATCCTTGCCGGCGCGGAAGCGGCGCTGTCGGGCTCGCAGGGCCAGCTGTCGCGCAGCCGCGCGCTGGTCGATGCGACCGAAATCGCCAGCCAGCCGCAGGTGCAGGCCGCGGCCGGCCAGCTGCGCCAGGCGTGGCTCAACCTGCAGCGCATGGCCATCGTCGCGCCGGTGTCGGGCCATGTCGCCAAGCGCGAGGTGCAGCTCGGCCAGCGCGTGGCGCCGGGCAATACGCTGATGACGATCGTGCCGCTGGAACAGGTGTGGATCGAAGCGAACTTCAAGGAAACCCAGCTGACCAAAATGCGTATCGGCCAGCCGGTGGAAGTGCACGCCGATCTCTACGGCAGCGACGTGCGTTATGACGGCCGCGTCGCGAGTCTCGGCATGGGCACCGGCAGTGCGTTCTCGCTGCTGCCGGCGCAGAACGCCAGCGGCAACTGGATCAAGATCGTGCAGCGCGTGCCGGTGCGGATCGAACTCGATCCGAAGCAGGTCGTCGACCATCCCTTGCGGCTCGGCCTGTCGATGCACGTCGATGTCGCCATCCGCAATCAGGACGGCGCCGTGCTCGCCTCGGTCGACGCGCCGCGCAACACGCCGCTGCTCTCGACCGATGCCTACGCCGAACAGCTGGCGCAAGCCGACGCGCTGATCGAACGCACGATCGCGCAGAACCTGCCGCAAGGCGCGCTCGCGCGCCGCTGATCCCCGCACGGCGCACTGACGCGCGCGCAGCACGCCGGCGTGCAAGCGCCGCGCCTTTCCCAACGGCACCGGATTCCCCCATGTCCACGACCACTGCCGACGCACGGGGTGCTTTCGCCCCGGCCGCGCAACCTGCGTTCCGTCCGCCGAACCTCGCGCTGACGACGATCGGCCTCGCGCTGGCGTCGTTCATGCAGGTGCTCGACATCACGATCGCCAACGTGTCGCTGCCGACGATCGCCGGCAATCTCGGCGCGAGTTCCAACCAGGCGACGTGGGTGATCACCTCGTTCGCGGTCAGCAACGCGATCGCGCTGCCGTTGACCGGCTACATGACCCGGCGCTTCGGCGAGCGCAAGCTGTTCGTCTGGGCGACGTTCGCGTTCGTCGTCGCCTCGCTGCTGTGCGGCCTCGCATCGAGCATGGGGTTTCTGGTCGCCGCGCGCGCGATCCAGGGCTTCGTCGCCGGCCCGATGTATCCGGTCACCCAGGCGCTGCTGATCTCGATCTACCCACCCGCCAAACGCGGACAGGCCATCGCCTTGCTGGCGATGGTGACCGTGGTCGCGCCGATCTGCGGGCCGATCCTCGGCGGCTGGATCACCGACAACTACAGCTGGGAATGGATTTTCTTCATCAACGTGCCGATCGGCATCTTCGCCAGCCTCGTCGTCGCGAATCAGCTGCGCGGCCGGCCGGAAAAACTCGAAACGCCGAAGATGGACTACGTCGGACTGATCACCTTGATCATCGGCGTCGGCGCGCTGCAGACGCTGCTCGATCTCGGCAACGAGGAAGACTGGTTCGAGTCGACGAAGATCGTCTGGCTCGGCATCACCGCGGTGATCGGCCTGGCGGTGTTCCTGATCTGGGAGCTCACCGAGAAGGATCCGATCGTCAATCTGCGCCTGTTCCGGCATCGCAACTTCGCGTTCGGCACGATCGCGATGGTGCTCGGCTATTCGGCGTTCTTCGCCGTCGGCCTGCTGATCCCGCTGTGGCTGCAGCGCAACCTCGGCTACACCCCGATCTGGGCGGGCTTCGCGACCGCACCGATCGGCATCCTGCCGGTGCTGCTGACCCCGCTGGTCGGCAAATACGCGACGCGCTTCGACCTGCGCATCCTCGCCAGTTTCGCCTTCATGGTCATGGCATTCACCAGCTTCCTGCGCTCGGGCTTCAATCTCGACGTCGATTTCCAGCACGTGGCGATGGTGCAGCTGTGGATGGGTCTGGGCGTCGCGCTGTTCTTCATGCCGGTGCTCACCATCCTGCTGTCGGACCTGGAGCCGCACGAGATCGCCGCGGGCTCGGGCCTGGCGACGTTCTGCCGCACGCTGGGGGGCAGTTTCGCCGCGTCACTGACCACCTGGGCCTGGAACCAGCGCAGCACGCTCCACCATGCACAGTTGACCGAACATATCCCCGCGCACGACCCCACGATGCAGCAGACGGTCACCGCGCTCGGTGGTGGCGACCTGCAACGCGGCGCGATGCTGCTCGAGCAAATGATCGCCCAGCAGGCCACACAGATCGGCTTCAACGAGATCTTCCACCTGCTGGGGATCCTGTTCCTGGTGGTGATCGCCTTCGTCTGGATGGCGAAACCGCCGTTCGCGGCGAAGCTTGGTGGCGGTGCAAGCGGCGGCCATTGAGCCGTGTCTCGCCCCTGTAGGAGCGCGCTCGCGCGCGATGGCCATTTGCGTGAACCCCCTCGCGCGCGAGCGCGCTCCTACAAAAGCAGTGCCCGCCCGTTACCAGTCCCACTGCAGTAGTACCGCCGACGACTTTGGCCACGGTACGCCGCGCCATTCGCCGCCGCGCCCAAGCCAACGGCAGCGTTGAACCGAGACTCAAGCCCTATAGGGCCGCGCTCGCGCGATCGCCATTTCCGCTGAAAGCCCTCGCGCGCCAGCGCGCTCCTACACGAGCAGTGTCGCGCCCGTCACCAGTCCCAATGTGGCACCGCCAAGTACTTCCGGCAGCGTGTGCCGCGCCATCCTCAGCCGTGCCCAGCCCAGCAGCGGCAACGTGGCCAATGCGATGATGGACGCTGCCGGCCACAACGGCCAAGCGGCCAAGCCCGCAAACGCCAGGCTCGCCATGTGCAGCGACAGCTTGATCCAGAGGTTGGCGATGCCGGCGACGCACAGCATTGCGACCGCGGCGAGCACGCCGCTCGAGGTCGCCGACGCGCGGCCGCCCATCCACAGCCAATACGCACCGCGACCAGCAACGCCATTGCGTAGAGGATTGGTCGCTCCTGTCGCCTTGACGCATCGACGGTCTGCCAGTGCCCGCCACGGCGGCGCTGCCAGATGAAGACCGACACGATTGCGATGGCGACGCCGATCCCGAGCGCGGTGCGCGACAGCGATGCCGGATCGACGCGCCACGCAGCCAGCAGCGCGAGCGCTGCCAGCACAAGGATAGGATGCAGGACGATGGAGACGACGCGCGCGGCGGTCGTCGTGATGGACGTGCGGGCCATCGCCCGATGGTAGCGGGCGCGCCGCGTCAGATGTGTTCCAGCGCCTCGGCCAGGCGCTCGACGCCGATGACTTCCATACCCTTGAAGCTGCCGGTCTTGGGCGCATTCGCTTTCGCCACGATCGCGCGCTTGAAACCATGCGTCGCCGCTTCGCGCAGACGCTCCTCGCCATTGGGCACCGGCCGGATCTCGCCGCTCAAGCCCACTTCGCCGAACGCGATGGTCTTGTCCGGCAGCGGCGCATCGCGCAGCGACGACAGCACGGACAGCAGCACCGGCAGATCGGCGGCGGTTTCCTGCACGCGGATACCGCCGACGACGTTGACGAACACGTCCTGGTCGCCGGTCATGATGCCGCCGTGGCGATGCAGCACCGCCAGCAGCATCGCCAGCCGGTTGCCTTCCATGCCCACCGCGACGCGGCGCGGATTCGACAGCGGCGAGGCATCGACCAGCGCCTGCACTTCCACCAGCAACGGCCGCGTGCCTTCGCGCGTCACCATCACGCAGCTGCCAGGCTGCGGCGTGCTGCCGCCCGACAGGAAGATCGCCGACGGGTTTGGCACTTCCTTGAGACCCTTGTCGCCCATCGCGAACACGCCAAGTTCGTTGACCGCGCCGAAGCGGTTCTTGAACGCGCGCATGACCCGGAAGCGGCTGCCGCTGTCGCCTTCGAAATACAGCACCGCATCGACCATGTGCTCGAGCACGCGCGGCCCGGCGATTCCGCCTTCCTTGGTCACGTGGCCGACAAGGAACACCGCGGTGCCGGTTTCCTTGGCATAGCGCACGAGGCGCGCGGCGGATTCGCGCACCTGGCTCACCGAGCCGGGCGCGGCGGTCAGCGACTCGGTCCACAGGGTCTGGATCGAGTCGGCGATGATCAGCTTCGGACGCAGCTCGGAGGCATGCTGCAGGATGCGCTCGATGCCGGTCTCGGCCAGCGCGTGCAGGCCGTCGAGCGACAGCCCGAGCCGCACCGCGCGCCCCGCAACCTGAGCCAATGATTCTTCGCCTGTGACATACAGGCCGGGCAGCGTGCCGGCCATCTGCGCCAGCGCCTGCAGCAGCAGTGTCGACTTGCCGATGCCCGGATCGCCGCCGACCAGTACGACGGCGCCTTCGACCAGACCACCGCCGAGCACGCGATCGAACTCGCCGATGCCGGTGGACACGCGCACGTCCTCGCCCTGCTGCACGTCCTTGAGCGCCATGACCTTGGGCGCATCGATCTTGCCGGCCCAGCCGCTACGGCGCGACGCGGGCGAACTCGCCGCGGCCGCGCTTTCGAGCACGATCTCGGAGATCGAATCCCAGGCGCCACAGGCGCTGCACTGCCCCTGCCACTTGTTGAAATCGGCGCCGCACTCGTTGCAGACGAAGGCGGTGCGGGCTTTGGAAGCGGTCTTGGCCACGGCGTGCCTGCGGAAACGGAAGTCGCCGCAGCATAGCGGAGCACCGTCGCAGCATTGGAGACCCTGCGTGGCTGTCGCGGCTGTGTCCGACGTGATTCGGAGACTTCTCCGGACCACGAGGCCCGCGCATGAAAAAGGCGACCCGGAGGTCGCCTTTCTCTTGAACCTGGTGCCGGAAATAGGAATCGAACCTACGACCTACGCATTACGAATGCGCCGCTCTACCAACTGAGCTATTCCGGCTTGGGACGCGAATTCTAGGGAGCGCGGGGCCTGCGGTCAATCGACCAGCCGCAGGCGCAGTTCCTTGGGCAGGGCGAAGACCATGTTCTCCGGTTCGCCCGAGAGCTCGCGCATGCCGTCGGCGCCGAGTTCGCGCAGGCGGTCGAGCACGCCTTGCACGAGGATGTCCGGGGCCGATGCACCGGCGGTCACACCGATATGACGGCGGCCTTCGAGCCAGCGCGGCTCGATCTCCTCGGCGCCGTCGATCAGATAGGCCTCCACGCCGTCGCGCTCGGCCAGCTCGCGCAGACGATTGGAATTCGAACTGTTCGGCGAGCCGACGACGAGCACCAGATCGCATTCGCGCGCAAGGTCGCGCACGGCGTCCTGGCGATTCTGCGTGGCATAGCAGATGTCGTCGTTCTTCGGCCCCTGCAGCACCGGGAACTTCTCGCGCAGCGCTGCGATGACGCCGCGGGTATCGTCGACCGACAGGGTGGTCTGGGTGGTGTAGGCCAGGTTTTCGGGCTGGTTGACCACCAGCTCGGCGACGTCGGCCTCGTCCTCGACGAGATAGATCGAACCGGTGCCCGCCTCGGCGCGCCACTGGCCCATCGTGCCTTCGACTTCGGGATGGCCCTCGTGGCCGATCAGCACCACGTCGCGGCCGGCGCGGCAGTGGCGCGCGACTTCGAGATGGACCTTGGTCACCAGCGGACAGGTTGCGTCGAACACCTTGAGTCCACGACGCGCGGCTTCCTCACGGACGGCCTGCGAGACGCCGTGCGCGCTGAAGATCACGGTCACGCCATCCGGCACCTCGTCGAGTTCCTCGACGAAGATCGCGCCGCGGCGTTTGAGATCTTCGACGACGAAGCGGTTGTGCACGACTTCATGGCGCACATAGATCGGGGCGCCGAGCGTCTCGATCGCACGCTTGACGATCTCGATCGCGCGGTCGACGCCGGCGCAGAAGCCACGGGGATTGGCGAGGACGATATCCATGAGATGCGCAGTTTACCGGAGGCCGCGGTTGCGAAACGGAATGGAGGCAGGACGGCGTGTCCGGCGGTTGCGCGCACAAGCCCCCCGCCCGGCGGCCAGCACGGTTCATATCTCGATCGGCTACCGGCTTAAAGCCCTTCCCCTCGCGCGGGGAGGGCTGGGTGGGGGCAGAGCGTTGGGACAGGAGATCGCCTTATCAGGCGAAGAACGTTGAACGCTTCGCCATCGCCTACGGCGACAATCCGAAATCGGATCGTTCGCCCCCATCCCGACCTTCTCCCGCACGCGGGGGAAGGAGCGAAGCATGCGCCGCCTTACTTCTTCTTCGCCGGAAAGAACCCGAACAGCGCGATCCCGATCGCGCCACCGACGATCGCCGCGTCCGCAAGGTTGAACGCCGGCCAGTAGTAGTCCTGCCAGTGCCACTGGATGAAATCGACGACGTGGCCATGGATCTGGCGGTCGATGACGTTGCCCAGTGCGCCGCCGATCACCAGCGCGAACGGCAGCGCGGTGCGCCAGTCGCGGCGCGGGGTCTTGGCCAGCCACCACCCGAGCGTGCCGCAGATCACGATCGCGAGGATGGTGAAGAACCACTTCTGCCAGCCACCCGCATCGGCAAGGAAACTGAACGCCGCGCCGGTGTTGTAGGTGCGGTACCAGTTCCAGAAGCCCTCGATGACCGGGATCGCGGTGTATTCGGGCAGCGCGGTCAGCACCCAGTACTTGGTCAACTGGTCGAGCACTATCACCACTGCCGAGAGCACCAGCCACGGCAGCGCGTTGGGCGTCACCCGGGTCATCAGAACCACCTCCGCAACTCGCCCTGCCCGTTGCGACCATCGGTCGCGATGTTGGTCACGCAGCGGCCGCACAACTCCGCGTGATCAGCATGCGTGCCGACATCGCTGCGGCGCTGCCAGCAGCGCACGCACTTGGGCTTGCCGGTCACGCGCGCGGTGACCCCGATCGCAGTCGCGGCCGGGTCATCGACGATCGTCACGTCGCCGCTGATCAGCAGAAAGCGCAGTTCGTCGACCACCGGCGACAGCCAGTTCGCGTCGGAAACGCCGCAACGCAGTTCGATCTCGGCATCCAGCGCCGCACCGATCTCACCACTGGCGCGCATCGGCTCGAGCACCTTGGACACGCGCTCGCGCAGTTCCAGCACGCGGTCGAAATCCTGCGCCGACCAGCCGGCATCGCTCTCGAGTTCGCGCAAGCCGGTGTACCAGGTCGCGAACTGCACGTTGGCTTCGCGGGTGCCTTCCGCCGGTGCCGGCAGATGACTCCACAACTCTTCTGCGGTGAAGCTCAGCACCGGCGCGATCCAGCGCGTGAACGCTTCGGCGATGTGATACATCGCGGTCTGCGCGCTGCGACGGCCCACCGAATGCTCGGGCATCGTGTAGAGCCGGTCCTTGGTGACGTCGAGGTACAGCGAACCCAGATCGACGCTGCAGAAGTTCGACAGCGCCTGCACGATCTCGGCGAAATCGTAGCGCGCATAGGCGTCTTCGATGCGCGCCTGCAGCTGGGCCGCGCGATGCACGATCCACTGGTCCAGCGCGACCATGTCCTGCGGCGCGACGAGATCACGCGCGGGCTCGAAGCCGGCCAGGTTGCCGAGCAGGAAGCGCGCGGTATTGCGGATGCGGCGGTAGGCGTCGGCGGTGCGCTTGAGGATCTCCTGCGACAGCGACATCTCGTTGCTGTAGTCGGCCGAGGCGATCCACAGGCGCAGGATGTCGGCGCCCAGCGTCTTCATGATGTCCTGCGGCTCGATGCCGTTGCCGAGCGACTTCGACATCTTGCGGCCGTGCTCGTCGACGGTGAAACCGTGCGTCAGGCACTGCCGGTACGGCGCGGCCTTGTCGATCGCCACGCCGGTCAGCAGCGAGGACTGGAACCAGCCGCGATGCTGGTCCGAGCCTTCGAGGTAGAGGTCGGCCGGCTTCCGGTAGCCACGCGCCAGCAACACGCACTCGTGGGTCACGCCCGAATCGAACCAGACATCGAGGATGTCGGTGATCTTGTCGTAATCCGCGGCCTCGTCGCCGAGCAACTCGCTTGCGTCGAGCGTGTACCAGATGTCCACGCCGTGCTGTTCGACACGATCGGCAACCAGGCGCATCAGCTCGGTGCTGCGCGGATGCGGCTCGCCGGTTTCGCGATGCACGAACAGCGCGATCGGCACGCCCCAGGTGCGCTGGCGCGAGATCGTCCAGTCCGGGCGCCCCTCGACCATGCCGGCGATGCGCGCCTGGCCCCACTCGGGATACCAGGTGACGTCCTTGATCGCGGCCAGCGCGTCGCTCCGCAGATTGGCCTGCGACATCGAGATGAACCACTGCGGCGTGGCGCGGAACGCGATCGGCGTCTTGTGGCGCCAGCAATGCGGATAGCTGTGCTCGAGCTTGGCGAACGCGAGCAGGCTGCCCTGCGCGCGCAGCGCGTCGACGAGGACGTCGTTGGCCTTCCAGATGTGCAGGCCGGCGAGCACGGTGTCGCCGATCGGCGGGGTCGACGGCAGATAGACGCCGCGACCATCGACCGGGTTGAGCTGGGCCGCGGTATAGCGATCGAGCAGGCCGTAGGCCTTGCCGACGACGTAGTCTTCCTGGCCGTGGCCGGGCGCGGTGTGCACCGCGCCGGTGCCATCTTCGGCCGACACGTGGTCGCCGAGGATCACCGGGATGTCGCGCTCGGCATAGAACGGATGCGTGAGCAGCAGATGCTCCAGCGCGCTGCCAGCCACGCGACCGTGCACGACCACATCGCCATCGACGCCATAGCGATGCAGCGCGCGCTCGGCCAATGCATCGGCCAGCACCAGCCAGCGACGACGGCCGTCCTGCGCCACCGGGCCTTCGACCAGCGCGTATTCGAGATCGGCGCCCAGCGAGATCGCCAGCGACGCCGGCAACGTCCACGGCGTGGTCGTCCAGATCGGCAGCGCGACGTCGACATCGCTCGGCAGCGTCGCGCCGAACGCATGCGCGAATGCGGCCGAATCACGCGCGAGATACGCGACGTCGACCGCGGGCGAGACCTTGTCGGCGTATTCGATTTCCGCTTCGGCCAACGCCGAGCCGCAGTCGAAACACCAGTGCACGGGCTTCACGCCGCGGGTCAGATGGCCGTTGTCGACGACCTTGGCCAGCGCGCGGATCTCGTCTGCCTCGAAACGGAAATCGAGCGTGCGATACGGGTTGTCCCAATCGCCGAGCACGCCGAGGCGCTTGAAGTCGCGGCGCTGGATGTCGATCTGCTCGTTGGCGTATTCGCGGCATTTCTGCCGGAATTCGACCGCATCGAGCTTGACGCCGACCTTGCCCCACTTCTTCTCGATCGCGATCTCGATCGGCAGGCCGTGGCAATCCCAGCCCGGGATGTAGGGCGCATCGAAACCCGCCATGCCCTTGGACTTGACGATGATGTCCTTGAGGATCTTGTTGACCGCATGGCCCAGATGGATCGAGCCGTTCGCATACGGCGGGCCGTCGTGCAGCACGAACTGCGGCCGTCCGCGCGCATGCGCACGCAGTTGCGCGTACAGGCCCTCTTCTTCCCAGCGCGCCAGCATCGCCGGCTCGCGCTTGGGCAGATCACCGCGCATCGGGAAGTCGGTCGCCGGCAGGTGGATCGTCGACTTGTAGGGATTGGAATTGCTGGCGTCTGCGCTCACGCGTAGTCCTGTCGTTGCGTTTCAAATCGTAGGGAATGCGGCGCGGCGAGGACGGCCCGGGCCTGTGCGGCGTCGAGATCCATCTGCGCGACCAGACTCGGCAGGTCGTCGAACTTTTCCTCGTCGCGCAGGCGCGCGACGAACTCGACCTCGATGCGGCGTCCGTAGAGATCGCCGTCGAAATCGAACAGATGCGCTTCGAGCAGCGGCTCGACGCCGCCGACCGTCGGCCGCGTGCCGAAGCTCGACACCGACGGCCTCGGGGCATCACCGATGCCGTGCACGCGCGTGGCGTAGATGCCGCGCAGCGCCGGCACCTTGCCGCCGAAGCGCAGGTTCGCGGTCGGATAGCCCAGCGTGCGACCGAGCTGCTTGCCGCGCACCACGCGACCGGACACCGCGTACGGCCGTCCGAGCAGGCGCGCGGCGTGTTCGAAATCACCGGCGACCAGCGCGGTGCGGATATGGGTGCTGGACACCCGCTCGCCATCGACAACCAGCGGCTCGATCTCGCCGGCAATGAAGCCTGCTTCGCGGCCCAGCGCCTGCAGCGTCGCCAGATCACCCGCGCGCTTGTGGCCGAAGCGGAACCCCGGGCCGACCCAGACTTCGCGCGCGCGCAAGCGCTGCACCAGCACCGCGTCGACGAAAGCCTCCGGCGACATCGCCGCCATGCGCGCGTCGAAGCGCAGCAGGCCGACCACGTCGGCACCAAGGCCACGCAGGCCCTCGAACTTCGCGCGCACCGGCCCCAGACGCGGTGGCGGCGAGGCGGCGGCGAAGAACTCGCGCGGCAGCGGTTCGAAACTCAGCGCGGCGGCGTCGACGCCCAGCACATGCGCACGCGCAACCGCATGCCGCACCAATGCCTGGTGCCCCAGATGCAGCCCGTCGAACGCGCCGATGCAGACCACGCTGCCGTCGGCACAGAGGGGCCCGCCGGCGATGTCGCGGAACAGCCTGCTCATGTGGGTCCGTTGCGGCGGGCGCACCAGTGCACGCCCGCGGAAAAAAGTGACCGACAAGTATAGCCGCCACCCGGTCTGGCCCGGGCCCGGCGCCGCGCGCCGGCTTCGCTCAGTACCTCAGGTGCCGTGGCCGCAGGCCCAGCGCGATCATCGCCATTGCATAGGTCACTCCGCCCGCACCGATCACCAGCACCAGCCAGCCGATGCGATGCAGCGCACCCTGGATGTCGGTCCACGCACCGATCCAGAACCGCAGACCCAGCACCACGATCGCCATCGCCGCGCAGGCGCAGGCCAGGCGCAATCCGTAGGTCGCCCATCCGGGCTCGGGACTGAAGATCCCGCGCTGGCGGAGATACCGCCACAGCAGCGCCGCATTGACCACACCCGCCAGCGCCGTGGCCAGGGCGATACCGCCGTGCGCGCCGGGGATGTCGTAGAGCCACAACGGCGTGGTCAACGCGATGGTCAGCAGCACATTCGCCACGACCGTCCAGATCGCGGCGCGCATCGGGCTCTTGGTGTCCTGTCGCGCGTAGAACGCAGGTGCCAACACCTTGCTGAGCATGAAGGCCGGCACGCCGAGGCTCATCGCGGTGAGGCTGATCGCTGCCATGCGCGTGTCATCGGCGCCGAATGCGCCGTAGTTGTAGACCGTGGCGGTGATCGGCTCGGCCAGCAGCAGCAGACCCAGGCCCGCGGGCACGCCGGCCAGCAACGCCATGCGCAGCCCCCAGTCCAGCGACTGGTTGTAGCCCGTCGCGTCCTCGGCCGCATGTCGCCGCGACAGATGCGGCAGGATCACCGTGCCCAGCGCCACGCCGAACAGGCCCAGCGGAAACTCGATCAGGCGGTCGGAGTAGTACAGCCAGTCCACGCTGCCCGCAGCCAGCAGCGATGCGAACGCGGTGCCGACGAGCAGATTGACCTGGGCAACCGAGGACGAAAACAGCGTCGGCAGCATCAGCCGGCCCACCTTGCGCACCTCCGGATGCGCGAACCCAGGCCGGAAACGCGGGCGCAATCCCAGGCGACCGAGCGCCGGCCACAGCAGCGCGAGCTGCAGGAACCCGGCAATCAGCACACCCCAGGCCAGACCCTGCGGCGGCAATTCGAAGCGCGGCGCCAGCCACAGCATCGCCGCGATCATCGTCAGGTTGTGGAGAACCGGAGTAAAGGCGGGAAGCGCGAACCTGCCGTGGCTGTTGAGGATCGAGGCCGACAGCGACATCAACGAGATGAAGAACAGGTACGGGAACGTGATGCGCAGCATCTGCGCGGTCTGCCCCAGCAGTTCCGGCTGGTCCGCCCAGCCCGGCGCAAACAGACGTGCGATCACCGGCGCCAGCAGCATGCCCAGCGCGCAGACCACCAGCACGACCGCACACAGCGCACCGGTCATGTGATCGATGAAGGATTTCAGTGCGGCGCGATCCCCGCGTTCCTTGATCTCGTTGAGCACTGGTACGAAGGCCATCGCCATCGAGCCTTCGGCGAACACGCGCCGCAGGAAATTCGGGATGCGATAGGCGACAATGAACGCACTCATCGCACCGCCCGTGCCGAACAACGTGGCCTGCAGCATGTCCCGGGCGAAGCCGGCAATCCTCGACAGCAGGGTCATCGCGCTGAACACCGCGCTCGAACGCAGCAGCCCGCCGCGCTTCTTCGGGGCCGGGCTGGCGGCCGCCGGATCGGGGGCCGTCACCAGAAAGCGCCGTTCAGGCCGGGTCGGTTGACGCAAGTATCTGAAACACCCATAATTTCCTGCTCAAATTTCCATTGATCCGGCGACGCCGGATTTTCACACGTCCAGCTTCCAGGAATCCATCGTGGCAAACATCAAGTCCGCCAAGAAGCGCGCCAAGCAGACCGTTGTGCGCAATGCGCGCAACTCCGCACAGCGCTCGCAGCTCCGCTCTGCTGTCAAGAAAGTCCTCAAGGCGCTCGAGGCCAACGACGCCACCGGCGCGCAGGAGGCATTCAATGTCGCCCAGCCGATCCTCGACCGTTTCAGCTCGCGCGGTCTGATTCACCGCAACAAGGCAGCCCGTCACAAGAGCCGCCTGACCGCACGCATCAAGGCAATCAAGGCTGCTGCCTGATTCCTGACCGGCCGCTTCGGCGGTCGATGCGAGAAAAACCCGGCCTTCGGCCGGGTTTTTTGTTGGCCGGGTGCCTGGGCGATCCAGCGTTGCTTGGAACGCGGGAGCCGTCTCGCGTGTTGCGGGCCGGTGTGCGCTGTGTCGCCCAAAAGCAATCCAAGGAAAGCCGCTAGGCCCCGGCGTGCGCCAGGGGCGACGGGATCTATGTCGTGCGCGAACTATTGGTGCGCGGCTTCTCTGCGCCGATCGCTCGGATACGCTTGCGATCCCCCACCGCTTGCACGCGCCCTCGCCTGCCGCGTCAGCGGATATGTGCGATACGTGTTGCCGCATTGCAGAGTGCGCATCTGTCGCGCACAGAACGCTGGACCAGGCATTGCCCCGGATGTGCGAGCACCACTGAAGCCTGTCGATCGCGAGCAGCCGAATTGCCGGGCATCAAAAACGCCGGAAAATCGAACATGCTCTCGCGGGCGTTATCTGAGTGCGGGCGTCTGCGATGCACGCCGGCGCCCCACCAGGCCGATGCGGCAGTCGACCGTGTCCAAGGGGCAGCGGATATCCGCCGCCCACTCGCATCAGACGGCGTCCGCCGCCTCGCGCTCTTCGCGATCCATGTCGTCGAGGGTGGACTGCACCTTCAGCATCACCTCACGGGTGCCGTCATGGGCGAGGCCCGAGATCAGGAACCATGGCGCGGTCCAGCCAAGGGTGTCGATGATGCGGGCAGCCTCGTCTTCGGCCTCTTCCGGCATCAGCGTGTCGGCCTTGTTGATCAGCAGCCAGCGCGGCTTGTCGAGCAGGGCGGCATCGAACTTCTCAAGCTCGCGCTCGATCGCGCGGACCTGGTCCACGGCATCGGTGCCATCGAGCGGGGCGATCTCCACGAGGTGCAACAGCAGGCGCGTACGCTGGATGTGGCGCAGGAACAGCGCGCCCAGCCCGGCGCCGTCGGCCGCGCCTTCGATCAGGCCCGGAATGTCGGCGATCACGAAGCTGCGCGCCGGCTCGACGCTGACGACGCCGAGATTCGGATACAGCGTGGTGAACGGATAGTCGGCGACCTTCGGCGTCGCCGCCGACACCGCGCGGATCAGCGTGCTCTTGCCGGCATTCGGGAAGCCCAGCAGACCGATGTCGGCCAACAGCTTGAGCTCCAGGCGCAGCGTGCGTTCTTCGCCGGGCTCGCCCATCGTCGACTGCCTCGGCGAGCGGTTGGTCGAGCTCTTGAAATGCATGTTGCCCAGACCGCCCTGACCGCCGCGCGCGACCAGCAGGCGCTGACCGTGCTCGGTCAGATCACCGATCACCTCGTCGGTCATGACGTTGTGCACCACCGTGCCCACCGGCACCACGATGATCTTGTCTTCGCCGCCCTTGCCGTACATCTGCCGGCCCATGCCGTTCTCACCACGCTCGGCGCGGAACATGGTCTGGTGACGGAAGTCGACCAGCGTATTGAGGTTCTCGTCGGTGACGATCAGCACGCTGCCGCCGTTACCGCCGTCGCCGCCGTCCGGGCCGCCGAGCGGAATGAACTTCTCACGCCGGAATCCGACGCAGCCATTGCCGCCATTACCGGCGGTGACAGTGATTTCGACTTCGTCGACTAATTTCATGGGATTCGGGATTCGGGATTGGGGATTGGGGATTAGGAAAAGCCGGGGCGACGACAGCTCAGCCCTCTCGATGGATTGGCCGGAACACGCGGGTCGCACTTGCAAATCCCGAATCCCGAATCACCAATCCCGTCGTTCTGGCGTGCAACACCCGCCAGAACGAAAAACCCCGCCGAAGCGGGGCTTTCCGGTGTCACGCGTCGCGTGAGGCTCAGGACTCGGCGAGCACGCTGACGGTGCGGCGGTTCTTCGGACCCTTGGTCGCGAAGTTGACCTTGCCGTCGACCAGCGCGAACAGCGTGTGGTCGCGGCCCAGGCCCACGCCGGCGCCCGGGTGGAACTGGGTGCCGCGCTGACGCACGATGATGTTGCCGGCTTCGATGGCCTGGCCACCGTAGATCTTGACGCCGAGATACTTCGGGTTGGAGTCGCGGCCGTTGCGCGAAGAACCTACGCCCTTTTTATGTGCCATGCCTGCTGCTCCTTACTTGCTGCCACCGGCAATGCCGGTGATCTCGATTTCGGTGTAGTACTGACGGTGTCCCTGCTGCTTCATGGAGTGCTTGCGGCGACGGAACTTGATGATGCGGATCTTGTCGGCGCGGCCGTGCGACTTGATCGTCGCGGCAACCGTCGCGCCCTTCAGCGCGTCGCCCAGCTTCACGCCATCACCGTCACCGAGCAACAGGATGTTGTCGAACTTGATTTCACTACCCACGTCGCCTTCGAGCTTCTCGACGCGAAGGGTTTCACCTGCCATCACGCGGTACTGCTTACCGCCCGTGACGAGGACTGCATAACTCATGACCAGACTTCCTTTGTAGTTATTGTGGTCTCACTCTGCCGCCATCGAGGGCGGACAGGGGCGGGATTTTAATGGGATCAGTGACTTGCGGTCAAGTCGACCCGGGATTGCCGCGCGGATGCCCGCCTCGGCGGTCCGAAAGACAACCGGCGCCCGGCCTGCTTCGGCGCCGGCGATGAACGGGCGCCATTCGCAGATCCTGAGACGGCGCAGCGGCAGACTGGTCCATCCGGAGTTTGCCCCCATCTGTCGGGCTCGCTAGTCTGATCGATTGTTCCCGTTCCGCGCACCGCAGGTGCCGCGGTGCGGGTCCCGGACCGCCCTCCCCCAGTCCCACAACCGGATTCCAAGCCGATGGCGATGGATACCATCCGCATTCGCGGTGCCCGTACCCACAACCTCAAGAACATCGACCTCGACCTGCCACGCGACCAGCTGATCGTCATCACCGGTCTGTCGGGCTCTGGCAAGTCGTCGCTCGCGTTCGACACGATCTATGCCGAAGGCCAGCGCCGTTACGTCGAGTCGCTGTCGTCCTACGCGCGCCAGTTCCTCAGCGTGATGGAAAAGCCGGACATCGACCACATCGAAGGTCTGTCGCCGGCGATTTCGATCGAGCAGAAGTCGACCTCGCACAACCCGCGCTCGACGGTCGGCACGATCACCGAGATCTACGACTACCTGCGCCTGCTCTATGCACGCGTGGGCAGCCCCCGCTGTCCGGATCACGGCTACCCGCTGGAGGCGCAGACGGTCAGCCAGATGGTCGACCACGTGCTGACGCTCGATCCCGAGCAGCGCTGGATGCTGCTCGCGCCGGTCGTGCGCGAACGCAAGGGCGAGCATGCCCAGGTGTTCGAGCAACTGCGCGCACAGGGCTACGTGCGCGTGCGCGTCGACGGCGCGCTTTACGAGATCGACGGCCTGCCGACGCTCGCGCTGCGGCAGAAGCACACGATCGAGGCCGTGATCGACCGCTTCAAGGTCCGCGAGGACATGAAGCAGCGCCTGGCCGAGTCGTTCGAGACCGCGCTCAAGCTTGGCGAAGGCATGGTGTCGGTGCAGGCGATCGATGATGCGTCGATCGCGCCGCATCTGTTCTCGTCCAAGTACAGCTGCCCGGTCTGCGATTACGCGCTGCCCGAGCTCGAGCCGCGCCTGTTCTCGTTCAACTCGCCAATCGGCGCCTGCCAGACCTGCGACGGCCTGGGGGTCAGCGAGTTCTTCGATCCCGACCGCGTGGTCGTGCATCCGGAGCTGTCGCTCGCGGCCGGCGCCGTGCGCGGCTGGGACCGCCGCAATGCCTACTACTTCCAGCTGCTGCAGTCGCTGGCCAAGCACTACGGCTTCGACGTCGACACGCCGTGGCAGGAACTGCCGCAGGCCTCGCGCGATGCAGTGCTGTTCGGCAGCGGCACCGAGACGATCAACTTCACCTACATCACCGATTCGGGCGCGCGCACCCAGCGCAAGCATCGCTTCGAAGGCATCGTGCCAAACCTCGAGCGCCGCTATCGCGAGACCGAGTCATCGGCGGTGCGCGAGGAACTGGGCAAGTACATCAGCGAGCGTCCGTGCCCCGATTGCGGCGGCGCGCGCCTCAACCGTTCGGCGCGCAATGTGTTCGTCGCCGACCGGCCGATGCAATCGCTGGTCGTGCTGCCGATCGATGAAGCGCTGACGTTCTTCAACACGATGGAACTGCCGGGCTGGCGCGGCGAGATCGCGACCAAGATCGTCAAGGAGATCGGCGAGCGCCTGAGCTTCCTGGTCGACGTGGGGCTCGACTACCTCACGCTGGAACGCAAGGCCGATACGCTGTCGGGCGGCGAGGCGCAGCGCATCCGCCTGGCGTCGCAGATCGGCGCCGGCCTCGTCGGCGTGATGTATGTGCTCGACGAGCCGTCGATCGGCTTGCACCAGCGCGACAACGAGCGTCTGCTCGGCACGCTGACGCGACTGCGCGATCTGGGCAATACGGTGATCGTCGTCGAGCACGACGAGGATGCGATCCGCCTGGCTGATCACATCGTCGACATCGGTCCGGGCGCGGGCGTGCATGGCGGTGAAGTCGTCGCGCAGGGCTCCTATGAAGATGTACTCAAGGCGCCGCGCTCGCTGACCGGCCAGTACCTCAGCGGCCGCAAGCGCATCGAGATTCCGGCCAAGCGCCACAAGCCGAATCCGAAGATGCAGCTCAGGCTGCTCGGCGCCTCCGGCCACAACCTCAAGAACGTCGATCTGACGATCCACTCCGGTCTGTTCACGGCGATCACCGGTGTGTCGGGGTCCGGCAAGTCGACGCTGATCAACGACACCCTGCATTCGCTGGCGGCGAACGAGATCAACGGCGCCTCGCACAAGGCGGCGCCGTATCGCGAGATCGAAGGGCTGGATCTGTTCGACAAGGTCGTCGACATCGACCAGTCGCCGATCGGCCGCACGCCGCGCTCGAATCCGGCGACCTACACCGGCCTGTTCACGCCGCTGCGCGAGTTGTTCGCGCAGGTGCCGGAAGCACGTTCGCGCGGTTATGCGGCCGGGCGTTTCAGCTTCAACGTGCGTGGCGGGCGCTGCGAGGCCTGCCAGGGCGATGGCCTGCTGAAGGTGGAGATGCACTTCCTGCCCGATGTCTATGTGCCCTGCGACGTCTGCCACGGCAAGCGCTACAACCGCGAGACGCTGGAGATCCTCTACAAGGGCCATAGCATCCACGACGTGCTGGACATGACGGTCGAGGACGCGCTGGGCCTATTCGAGAACCTGCCGCCGATCGCGCGCAAGCTCGAAACGCTGGTCGATGTGGGCCTGTCCTACGTCAAGCTCGGCCAGAGCGCGACCACGCTGTCGGGTGGCGAGGCGCAGCGCGTAAAGCTGTCGAAGGAACTCTCGCGTCGCGATACCGGGCGCACGCTCTACATCCTCGACGAACCGACGACCGGCCTGCACTTCCACGACATCGAACATCTGCTCGCCGTGCTGCACAAGCTGCGCGACGACGGCAACACAGTGGTCGTGATCGAGCACAACCTCGACGTGATCAAGACCGCGGACTGGGTGATCGATCTCGGCCCGGAAGGCGGACATCGCGGTGGCCAGATCATTGCCGAGGGCACGCCCGAGCAGGTCGCGGCGATGCCGCAGTCGCACACCGGACATTTCCTCGCACGCCTGCTCGGCGCCAAGTTGCCGGAGCCGGCGGCGCCGAAGCCGGAACGCAAGATGGCCCGCAAGTCGACCACGCATCTGCCCAAGCCGTTGCCGCGCAAGGGCGCGTCCACGAAGGCCGCCGAGGCCGAAGCGAAGGTGCGCGCCGAGCTGATGAAGGCCGGTTCGAAACAGGCTGATCCGGAAGCGCCCGAAGCCATGCAGGCGAGCACGAAGAAGGCCGCCTCGAAGCAGGCGACGAAGAAGAAGGGAGTCAAGGCATGAGCGAGTCGAAAGTGCTGATCCGGATGCCGATCGAGCTGCGCTGGCGTGATCTCGATGCGTTCAACCACGTCAACAATTCCAACTTCATGACCTACCTCGAAGAGGCGCGCATCCGCTGGTTCGACACGGTCGGCGAGCCCTGGGTCACCGACGAGACTGCGCCGCTGCTCGCCGCGGTGCAGATGAACTACAAGGTGCCGATTCCGTATCCGTCGAAGATCGTCGTCGAACTGCTGGCCGATCGCCTCGGCAATTCCAGCGTGACGATCGGCCATCGCATCGTCTCCGACGACGGCGCCACGCTGCACGCCGACGGGCATGTGGTGATGGTGTGGATCGACCGCGCGACCGGACGGCCGGTTGCGCTGCCCGAATCGGTACGCGCGAAGGCGCTCGCGGCCGGCTGATTCACCGCTGCGCCTGCAGCGTGCAGCGTGCAGGCGCAGCGTTTCAGCACTGGGTCGCGCTGCGGCCCGGACATCCCGCTGCCGCTACCATGCGGATTCCTTTCGCATGGACCCGACGCGATGACCGCATTGATCGAGACCCAGGATCACGGCCCGATCCGCGAGCTCAAGCTCGCCCGCCCGCCGGCGAACGCACTCGACCCGGCGCTGTGCCTGGCGCTGCGCGATGCGATCGACACGGCGGCTGCAGATGGCGTCGGCGGCGTCGTGCTCGCCGGTGGCCCGAAGGTGTTTTCCGGCGGCCTGGACGTGCCGCATCTGCTCGCGCTGCCCGACACCGCGTCATTGCGCGATGCCTGGGAGGCGTTCTTCGCCGGCGCGCGTGCACTCGCCGGCGCCCCCATGCCCGTCGTCGCCGCCATCGCCGGCCACGCGCCCGCTGGCGGTTGCGTGCTGGCGCTGTGCTGCGACTACCGCGTCATGGCCTCGGGTGCGTACCGCATCGGCCTCAATGAAACCCAGGTGGGTCTGGTGGCGCCGGATGGGATCCAGCGACTGATGCGCCGCACGATCGGTACGCGCCAGGCGGAGCGCCTGCTGGTCGGCGGCGTGCTGGTCGATGCCGACGAAGCACTGCGTCTGGGGCTGGTCGACGAGCTGGCCGGTATCGACGAAGTGCCGCTGCGCGCACGTCTCTGGCTCGAATCCCTGCTCGCCCTGCCCCGCGCCCCGATGCTGGAAACACGCGCGATCGCGCGTGCGGATCTGGTGGAGGCGTTGTCGGCGCAGAACATCGAACTGGACCGCTTCGTCGATGCGTGGAATGCGCCGGATACGCAGGCGGGATTGCGGGCGCTGGTGGCGCGGCTGGGGCGTTGAGATTCGGGCACCAGCCAGTTTCAAGACGAGCGGATTCCGACCGTCATAAGAGCAGGGTCGCTGGACCCCGGCGTTCGCCGGGGCGACGCAAGAAAATTCCCGTCATCCCGGCGAACGCCGGGATCCAGCGCCTTGCAGCAACGTCCAGTGCACCACTTGGGACACAATCCGCCCGCTAGGCTTCACCGACCGCAACCTCACGCCCAAGATCATCCACCCATCCGCTCCACGACGGGGCATACAACTTCGCGCCATCGCGGCGGGCATGCGCCATCGCCAGCAGGTGATGGCACGCGGTGACGCCCGAGCCGCACATCACCGCCACATCGGTCGGCGCATGGGCACCCAGCAGCGCATCGAACTCCGATGCGAGCCTGTCGGCCGATTTGAAGTGGCCGCCGTCGAGGTTGTCGGCATACGGCCGGTTACGCGCGCCAGGCACATGGCCGGCACGGGGATCCAGCGGTTCGACCTCACCGCGGAAACGTGCACCCGCGCGGGCATCGATCAGCAGACCACCGGCATCGAGATGGCGCTGCACGGCCTCGGCGTCGCGCAGCAGGCGCGTCGCATCGAAGTCGCCTGCAATCAGGGGTGCAGCTGCGACCTGCGACACCGTCGTCTCGACCGGCAGCTCCAACGCGCGCCACGCCGTCCAGCCGCCGTCGAGTACCGCGACGTTCTGGTGACCGAAACTGCGCAGCAGCCACCACAGGCGCGCAGCGAATGCGCCGTCGCTGTCGTCGTAGGCAACGACCTGCATGTCCGGTTCGATGCCCAGACGCGACAGCGTCGCGGCGAACGCATTGGCAGCCGGCCATGGATGACGGCCGAGGCCCGGCGCTCTGGGACCGGACAGATCACGCTCGAGATGGGCGTACACCGCGCCCGGAATATGGCGCTCGCGCCATGCCGATTCGCCATCGCCATCCGACGCGCCAGCCACTGCCAGCCTGAAGCGGCAATCGACGATGCGTAGATGGGGCGCACCGAGCGATGCAGCGAGCGTCGACGCATCCACCAGCGTGGTCCAATGCGAACTCATGCGCGCTCCAGACGATGACGCAGGTTGAGCAGGATCGACGCGGTCGCGCCCCAGATGCGATGGGTGGGCGCAGCGGCGAGAGTTTCGTACTCGAGCACATGCCGCACGCGGCCGCGAAACTCGATGTCGACGTGACGCAGGCTGGCCGGCGCCATCAGGAACGCCAGCGGCGCCTCGAACACCTCGGCCACCTCGCCGGGTTCGGGCACCGCCTCGAAATCGGGATCAAGCAGCGCGACGACCGGCGTGACGCGATACCCGGTGATCGTCGCGAGTGGATCGAGATAGCCCAGCGGCCGCACCTGCGACGCAGCCAGGCCGATCTCCTCACAGGCTTCACGCAGCGCCGCTTGCAGCGGCCCGCCATCGCCGGGTTCTTCACGACCGCCCGGAAAGCTGACCTGTCCGGCGTGATGCCGCAGCGTGTCGGTGCGGCGGGTCAGCACGGCCTGCAGACCCTCGGCGCGGCGCACTAGGCCGACCAGCACCGCGGCCTCGCGCAACGCGACCGCGCCGTCCAGCAGGCCATCGAGCTCCTCGAAATTCCAGCCGCGCGCAGGCGGCGGCGCATCCAGCGGATGCAGTGCACGCGACAGGCTGTCGGTATCGAAACCGGTGTCGAACACGACGCTCATCCTCGCGCGGCCTCGCGCGCAGGCAGTTCGACATCCATCAGCCACTGGCGCTGCGCCTCGCTCATCTGCAGCCAGCCGCCGATCTCCGCCAGGCTGCGCAGGCAGCCGTGGCAGGTGCCGTGTTCGTCGAGAGTGCAGACGCCGGTACAGGGCGTGAGCACGGCGCGTGGGCGTTCGTCCATGCGCTGATTCTACCGGCGCACCGTCGCAGGCGCCGCGCATGCGATCAGAAGCGTGCGCTTCGCGTCGACGCGAGCGGATATCACATACGACGACGCCGACGTGCATGCACGTCGGCGTCGGGTAGCGCGTGTCACAGTGCGGATCAGCGGCTGCTGAGCAGCTTCACCATCACGCCCACCGGCTGGCGGGCGATTTCCTGCGTGCCTTCACCGGTGACGAACTTGCCCGGCGGGAACACCACCTCGTACACCGCATTGAGCGGCATCAGCGGCAGCACTTCACGCAGACCGGCGATCGGGGCTTCCGAGACGCGGAACGGGGGGCTCTTGTCTTCCTGGCTCAGACCGATGCCGGCCGGCACGATCAACGCCTGGTAGGCGATTTCGACCGTGCTGGCAGCGGTCGGCCTGGCACCTTCGCCAGCTTCGACGACGCGGTACATCACGCCGCTCGGCAGCGAGACCACGCCTTCGCGTGCCTTGTACTCGTTGATGAACGTGGTGGCCTGACCCTCGTTCTGGGTCAGTGCCGCGCGACGCTCAGCGACGATCTTTTCCTGCATGCGCTGCTGGAAGCCGTTGTAGGCGGTGCCCATCTGCTCGGGCGTGTAGGTCGGGTCCTTGCGACCGTGACCGTCCTGCAGACCCTTGATGATCGTGTTGACGTCGACCGACTCGCCGGTTTCCGCCAGGCGGTTGCCGAGGTCGAAACCCAACGCGTAGCTGAGCGTGGTGCGATCGTTCGCGTTAGCCGCGGGGGCTGCCGCCTGCTGCGCAAACGCCGCGCCGCTGAACGTGATGGCCGCGACTGCGGCCGCAATAAAACGCAACTTCATTCCGTGTATCTCCGCTAGGTCAGATTTCGATATCGCCTGTCGCGCGAAGGGGCGGTCGAACCGCCCCCTATGGACGCGCTAGGATAGCGGTCGAAGGGCTTAACCGCCACTGACGACCCCCAACTAGACCGCGGCCGCCCCGACAAGTTCCACGGGCGGCGCTTTTGCGCCTGGAGTCTCCATGTCCGAATCCCCGCTGTTGATCGAAGACCAGGGCGCCGTACGCGTCATTACGGTAAACCGGCCCGACAAGCTGAACGCTTTGAACTCGGCGACGCTCGATGCGCTGCACTGCGCGTTCGACGACGCCGCCTCTGCCGATACCGTGCGCGTGGTGGTACTGACCGGCGCCGGCCCCAAGGCGTTCGTCGCCGGCGCGGACATCGCCGAGATGGCCGATCTGCGCCCTGTCGAAGGCCGCGATTTCGCACTGCGCGGCCAGGCGATGATGCGCCGGGTCGAAACCCTGTCCAAGCCGGTGATCGCGATGGTCAACGGCTTCGCGCTGGGCGGCGGACTGGAACTGGCGATGTGCTGCCATCTGCGGATCGCCGCCGACACTGCCAAGGTCGGCCAGCCAGAGGTGAATCTCGGCCTGATTCCAGGTTTCGGCGGCACCCAGCGCCTGCTGCGTCTGGCGGGCCGCGCGGCCACGCTGGAGCTGTGCCTGACCGGCGCGTCGATCAACGCCGACCGTGCGCTGGCGCTGGGCATCGTCAACCGCATCGCGCCGGCCGCCGAACTGCAGGCGCAAACGATGGCACTGGCCGAGCAGCTCGCGAACGCCGCCCCGCTCGCCCTGCGCGGCGTGCTCGACTGCATCAACACAGGCGGCGAAAGCGCGATCGGCGAAGGGCTCGCGTTCGAGGCCGCGCAGTTCGGCCTGATGTTCGCCACCGAGGACATGCGCGAAGGCACGCGCGCGTTTCTCGAACGCCGCAAGCCCGAGTTCAAGAACCGCTGAGTCGCACGCACGCCATGCCGCACCGCCCGCCCGACGCCAGCGCCCCCTCCCTCGATTCACTCGAACAGCTCGTCGCGCTGTTGCGCAACGACGATGTCGATGCCGCGATCGATGCCGGTCTGATGGCCGCCTGGCCGGACATGTGCGCCGACGTGCTGGATGCAGATGCGCGTGCCTTGCTGCTCGATGCGCGTGCACGCCTGCGCACGGCGTGGGACGCACGCGCGCGCTTCGAGGCGCGCAATGCCCGGCTCGCCCGCCTCGCCGAGGAACGCGAGATCGCGCGTCGCATCCCGGCGCCAGCATCTGCCGCGGCCGATGCGGCGCCGGCGCGGCCTGCCCTGCCGACGAACGCTGCGGCGATTCTCGCCCGCGCCAAGGCACGCGCGGCAGGCGGCACGTCATGAGCGCTGCAGCCAGCGCCGCAGCGCCGAAACGGCGCGGCCCGACGATGACGCGCGCGGAGATCCACGAATTTCTCGCCCGCCTGCGCGAGATTGATCCGGAGCCGACGACCGAACTCGAATACACCACGCCGTTCGAATTGCTGATCGCGGTGATCCTGTCGGCGCAGGCGACGGACGTCGGCGTCAACAAGGCGACGCGCCGGCTGTTCCCGGTCGCGAATACGCCCCATGCGATCCTCGATCTCGGCGAGGAGGCGCTCAAGCGCCACATCTCGACAATCGGCCTGTTCAACGCGAAGGCGAAGAACGTCATCGCCGCCTGCCGCATCCTCGTCGAGCAGCACGGCGGTGTGGTGCCGAACGACCGCGCCGCGCTCGAAGCGTTGCCGGGCGTCGGCCGCAAGACCGCGAACGTCGTGCTGAACACCGTATTCGGCGAACCCGCGATCGCGGTCGACACGCATATCTTCCGCGTGTCGAACCGCACCGGGCTCGCGCCGGGCAAGGACGTGCGCGCGGTCGAGGACCGGCTGATGCGCGTGGTGCCCGGGGAATTCCTGCTCGGCGCGCACCACTGGCTGATCCTGCATGGGCGCTACACCTGCAAGGCGCGGAAGCCCTTGTGCCCGGAATGCGTGGTGCGGGATCTGTGCCGGTTCAAGGACAAGACGCCGGGGATTGTGGATTAGGCATCTGCTTCAGTCGGTGCTGACGCAAAAGAACTCAGCAGCCAGAACGCCCACAGAGCTCTCTCAAACCGTCATTCCCGCGCAGGCGGGGCTTTCAACAGCCGAAGGCTGGTCATCCAGCGTCGTTGAGCTCGATCGTCCAGTCGCCAAATCCGCCAGGTGCACTTCGACGCGTGTGGCGAAACTCGTTTCGTGCACGGACGACTTGGAGACGAAAGCCCCTAGATTCCCGCCTGCGCGGGAATGACGGATTCGAGAATTGTTGCGACCGATAGAGGAAGCGCGACGGCACCGCCGCCGCGCTTCGTTAGGTCACTCGTCCCGTTCCGTAAACGGCTTGCGCGGCAGGCGCTCGTCGCGCATCGCAGCGTGGTACGCGAACGAGGCGATGATCGCCGCGGCCTGCTTCAGGTCGTCCGGCACCACGTGGTCATAGGTGTCGAGATGCGTGTGATGCACGTGGCTGAAGTAGTCGGCCGGGTCCTGCACGAACTGGAAGCCCGGCAGGCCGACGCGGTCGAACGAAATGTGGTCCGTGCTGCCGGTGTTGCGCGTGGTCACGACCGTCGCGCCGAGATCGGCAAACGGTTCCAGCCAGGCACGGAACACCGGCACCGCCGCATGGTTTTCCTGCGCGTAGATGCCGCGGATGCGGCCGGTGCCGTTGTCGAAATTGAAGTAGGTCGAAAACCGGTCGTAGCCGGCGCGGCGCTGCAGCGGACCGGTGCCGCGCTGGAATGCGCGCGGCAGTGCGATCTGCTCGGGATCGGTCGGCGCCGGCCAGTCGGCCAGGTACTTCGCGACGTAGCCGGCCGAGCCGTGCAAGCCCTGCTCTTCGCCGCCCCACAACGCGATGCGGATCGTGCGCTTCGGGCGCGCGTCGATCGCCTTGAGGATGCGCATGGCTTCCATCATCACGACCACGCCCGCGCCGTTGTCGGCCGCGCCGGTGCCGGTGTGCCAGGAATCGAGATGCGCGCCGATGATCACCGTCTCGTTCGCTTTCGAGGTGCCGCGCAGTTCGGCGAACGTGTTGGTCGCCGGCAGGTCGGCATCGCTGGTGAAACGTGCCTGCACGTCCACACGCAGACGCGGCGCTTGCTCGTTATCGACCGCGCGCACCAGCTGGTTGTAGTGCTCGGCGGCCACGACCAGATCCGGCACGCCTTCGGGATCGCCGGCCTTGCGGCCACCGCCGCCCATCACGCGGACGATGCCGTTGTCCCAGGAACTGATCGACAGCGTCGCCAGCACGCCTTCCTCGGCGAAGAAGGTGTTGAGCGCGCGGACCAGTTCCTGGCGCTTGCGGTACTCGTCGAGGCGCTTGTTCTGCGCTTCGGGATCACGATCCTCCGGCACCGGAAAGGTCTGCAGTTCGCCGAGGTCTTCTTCGGTGTGGCGGCGGAAATCCGGCTTGTCGGCCGGCTTGTAGGCGCGGGCCTCGTCGAGCAGCACAATCTTGCCGGCGAGCTTGCCGCGCTGCTTCTCAATGTCCTCGACGGTCTTGAATGTCGCGCGCACCAGTTCGCCTTCGACCGGGCCATCGGTGCCCGGCGTCCACGCCTTGGGCAGCGCATGGATCGGCAGTTCGCGCGGGGTCAGCAGTTCGACGCGCGAGGCGCGGAATTCCCAGCCGCGGCCAAAGGCCTCGTCGTAGACCTCGTCCTGCACATTCGTCAGGCCGTAACCGGTCAGCTTGCCGCGCGCCCATTCGCTGGAACGCACATAGGCCGGCGAATTGGTCAGGCGCGGACCGATGGTCTCGGTCAGTTCCTTGAGGTTCGCCGCAACCTGCGAGCGGTTGAACGCCTCGTGGCGGATCTGGGCGACGACGTCGAGATCGACCGGCTCGACGGCCTGCGCGAAAGCCAGGCACGGCAGCAGGGCGGACAGAAGCAGAGCCACCGGACGCAGGCGGCGGGTGGTATGTAATGCGGTCACTCGGAATCCCCGGACTGGCGTGTCGCGCCCCGATGGCGACACGGCCCGGCATCCTACCCGATGCGGCTCCAGTGTCGGCGCCGGAGCCAGGCGCGGGTGCAGGCCTGCAGCGACACTGCTCGCTTGGCCTCAGGCCGCGGCAAGGTTGAGTGAGCGTCAGATGCGTGCAGCCTGCGGCGAGACGTCGGTGCATCGGGCACGCCCGGGCGTAATCTCAGTCGTGGCGCCCCTCGCGAAGCCACTTGGTGGCGATCCATTTCTCGCCTTCGATCACCGGCGCCCCCGCATGCAGCGTGCGGGTCATCGGATGGGCGCGGTCGTAGCTGAAGAACACCGCGTTGCCCTTGACCGCGGCCACCTCGAAGTGGACGTCGGGAAACGTGGTCGCCCCGCCCCGCTTCGGGGTGTTGAGATACATCACCACCGACGCCACCCGCTGGCCGCCGCGCGCAAGATGAACCTGGCTGCCCGGCTCGGCCGGATCGAAATAGTCGTGATGGGGCCGGTACTCGGCGCCGGGGCCGTAGTTGAGGATCTGCAGGCCCTCCCCGTGATCGAGTGGCCAGTCGAGCAGACGCGCGATGCGGGCTTCGATGCGCGCGCACAGCGCGTTCTGTCCACGGGTGAAGCAGGTGCCGCGACTGGTGCGGTCGGCATGCACCTGGTCGCCACCCGATTCGGGATCGACGGTGGTGGAACGGCGCAACCGCGCGCGGGCGAGTTCGATCAGCGCATCGCACTCGTCGTCGGCGAGCAGGCCGCCAAGCACCAGCACACGCGGCAGCATCAGGCTCGCCAGGACCTGCACCTGGCGGTCGCCGGCATCGAGCAGCGTGGCGCCGTTGGGCTCGGCCGGAACCGGCACACGGACCGGGCGCGGCAGTCCGGTCTGCTGTGCATTGCGCTCGATGAAATCTGACACCGCAGCTTGCACCGCATCGATCGCCGCCTGTTCGTCCCAACCCTCGGCACGCAAAGGCTTGAGCACGCTGTCAGGGTCGGCCCCTGCCATCGCCTGCTCGACCACCCACTGTTCCCGCTCGGCACTCAGCTGTCTTGCTGTCACGTCGGAAGCTCCCTGGGCAATGTGACCCGCGCAATCGCGACCGCCGGGGTGACCGTCGCATTTCCAACATATCCCTGACACATGACAGGCCGAATCTGTCGTCAGTCACGGCAGGCATGCGGCGCGCGACTGCGGGCGTCATCCCGGCATCGGTAACCGGCCTGTCACCAAACCTGACTAGAACGTTCAGCGTCAGATCCACCACCCGCCACGCGCCGTCCACGCACGCACACCATTCGACCGGAGATTCTTCACGATGTCTGCCCGCAACAACTCCAAAACTCTGCTGATGGCATTCGGCGCCGTCCTCGCCCTTTCCGGCTGCGGCAATGGCGCCGACGAAGTCGCCTCCCCGGGTGTACCGGCCAACCCGCCGGTCGCCGCGCCGCCGCCGAGCACCACGCCGCCGCCGACCACCACTCCGCCGCCGACCGCTGGCCCCGCCGCCAACTGCCCGGATGGCACCGTCAACCAGGGCACAGTTGTCAACGACACGTTGCGCGCCTGCCGCCTGCCCAGCAGCATCCTGGGGGACCTGACCCTGCGCAACGTTGCGGGCGTGGCCTACCAGATCCAGGGCCAGGTCAGCGTGGGTCAGGACCAGCTGGGTGATGCGGCAGTCAACGATGCCTCCAGGCGCGGCCGGCTGTACATCGAGCCTGGCGTGACCCTGTTCGGCCGCAACGGACCGGACGTGCTGCTGGTCCAGCGCGGCTCGCAGATCTATGCCCTGGGCACCCGCGATGCGCCGATTGTCTTCACCTCGTTGGCCGATCTCGAAGGCCGCGGCGCCAAGTTCGACTGGGCGGGCATCGTGCTGATGGGCCGCGCGCCGATCAATGCCTGTATCGGCAACGCCACCCCCGGTACGGCGGCCTGCCAGGGCGCGGTGGAAGGCGTCAGCAATGCATTCGGCGGCGGCAATGCGCCGAACGACAGCAGCGGCGAGATGACCTACGTGCAGGTGCGCTACTCCGGCAATGTCATCGGTGACGGCAACGAGCTGCAGTCGCTGACCCTGGTCGGCGTCGGCAACGAGACCAAGATCAGCTACTTCCAGTCGCACTACAGCGGCGACGACGGCATCGAGATCTTCGGCGGCACGGTCAACATGAGCCACGTCGTCATCACCGAGGCCGACGACGATTCGCTCGACACCGACTGGGGCTGGAGCGGTGGCGTGCAGTTCGGCCTGGTCGTGCGCAAGACCCCGTCGGTCAAGGGTGTCGCTGACTCCGGCTCGATCTTCGAGTGGTCCGCCCTCGACCGCCAGCCGACCTCGACGCCGAAGGTGTCCAACTTCACCGTGTACACCACCGACCCGACGCTGGATTCGCTGGTCAAGGTCAACCAGGGCACCAACGCCTCGATCTGGAACAGCGTGTTCGTGACCGCCCCGGCCGGCCCGAACCAGAAGCAGGCCGACGTGTGCTTCGACATCTCAGGCACCAACAGCCGGATCGAGCTGCTGTCGAACTACTTCACCTGCGACAAGCGCGACCGCAACGCCGCCACCACCGTCTACGTCGATGCCGCCGACAAGACCGGCACCGTGTTCGGCGCCTCGACGCTCGGCAGCACCGACTACATCACCGGAGCGAACGAACGTGCCGTGACGCCGGTGCCCGTGCGGGCCAAGCACCCGGCCTTCCAGGACGTCGACTACATCGGTGCCGCGCGTGACGCCAGCGACGCCTGGTGGACCGGTTGGACCGTCGGCCTCTGACCGGCCCGATCGACCATCCGTGATCGAAAAAGATGCGGCGGCCCAAAGCCGCCGCATCTTGTTTGCGCGCCCCATCAAGCCTGCCCGACGCAGCCAAGGCCTACACATATGACGCTTTCCCACACCCGAATTTCTCCGCCGCGCACCCATCCGTCGGGGCGCGTCCGCATTGCACGTACCGGCATGTGGCTCGCGATCGGCGCTGCACTTGCAATGCCCGCGTTCGCGCAGGACGCCCCCGACGGCGTCTCGGCCGCCGATACCGACCCACAGCAGCGTACGGCCGAGCTGGACGCTGTGACCGTCCGCGGCGAATACATTCCCGAACCGATGGCCAATACCGCCGCCGTCTCGAGCTTCGTGACCCGTGAGGACTTCGAACGCACCGGCGACAGCGATGCCGCCGCGGCGCTGGTCCGGGTCAGCGGCCTGAGCGTCGTTGGCGACAAATACGTCTACGTGCGCGGACTTGGCGAACGTTATTCCAGCGCGCTGTTCAACGGCTCGCCGCTGCCTTCGCCCGAGCCGCTGCAGCGTGTAGTGCCGCTGGACCTGTTCCCGGCCGAGGCGCTGGCCGGCGTGACCGTGCAGAAAACGTATTCCGTCAAGTATCCAGGCGAGTTCGGCGGCGGCGTCATCGACCTGCAAGGCCTGACCGTTCCCGATGCGCCGTTTCTCAAGTTCAACGTCGGCGTGGGCGGCAACTCGGTCACCACCCGGTCACCGGGCCTGACCTACTACGGCAGCAACCGGGACTGGACGGGCTACGATACCGGCCGTCGCGACCTGCCCGACGAGATCATCCACAGCGGCCAGCCGATCACTAGCGCGAACTACAGCCGCGAGTGGTTGGCCGCCTACGGCAGCGCGCTGAACAATCCCAACCTGTTCCTGCTGCAGGAAAAGCGCCGGATCGACCCCGACACCAAGATCGGCGTGAGCGCAGGCACCGCATTCGACATCGCCGACGACCTCCGGCTCGGGGTGATCGGCGTGGTCAGCTTCGACAACGAATGGCGCACCCGCACCGGCAAGCAGCAGGATGGCATCTTCACCACCGATGGCGCGGACATCTACAACGACTACGACTTCGCCACCACCCGCATGAACGCGCGGGTCAACGGCCTGTTCGGCCTGGGCCTGGAAAGCGAAAACCACTCGGTGTCCTGGAACACGCTCTACGTCCACGACACGATCAAGGAAGCCAAGTCCCGCGACGGCTACAACTTCAACGTCGGCGTCGACATCCGCGAAGACGGCACGCTCTGGCTGGAGCGCCAGCTCATCAACAACCAGTTGGCGGGCAAGAGCAGCTTCGGCGAATACGGCGATCTCAAACTCGGCTGGCGCCTGGCCTATTCGAAGGCCCGGCGCACGACGCCGTACGAGACCAGCGTGCGCTATGCACTGGTCGACGGCACCTGGATCCACGGCAGCGGCAACAACGCGCTGCGCTTCGGCGCGGTCGATGACGAAGTGGCCAGTGGCGGTATCGACCTCGACTGGCGCCTGCCGACCGAGCGCGAGCTGACATTGAGCGCGGGCCTTGCGTATTCGGACAACGACCGCGCCGCGGTGCAGCGCACGTTCCGGTTCGATGCGCTCGGCGGCGGACTGCCGGTCTACAACCAGTACCAGCGCATCGACTACCTGTTCTCGGACTACAACTTCCAGAACGGCATCCTGACCCTCAACGAGATCACCCCCAACAACAACGGCGAATCGGCCTACGACGGCACGCTCACCAACAAGGCGGCCTACGTGCAGCTGGAAGGCGAGATCGCCCCGGCGTGGCGCGCGACCGTCGGTCTGCGCTACGAAGATGCCACCCAGGCCGTGCACCCGCTGGACATCTTCAGCGGCGCGCGTGTCGGCGGCATCTTCGCAGCGCCGCCGCTGGAGAACGACTACGTACTGCCGGCGGCGACGGTCACATGGAACCTCGCCGAGAACCAGCAGCTGCGTTTCGGCGCGAGCAAGACCATCGCCCGGCCGCAGTTCCGCGAACTGGCGCCGCAGCAGTATTCCGATCCGGACAACGATCGCCTGTTCTTTGGCAACCCGTTCCTCGTCGACAGCGAACTGCTGAATCTCGACGCGCGCTACGAATGGTTCTTCGACGCCGGCGAGTATTTCACTGCAGGCGTGTTCTACAAGCAGATCGACAACCCGGTGGAAGCGGTCATCGGCGATTTCGGCGGCAACCAGCTGTTCCAGGGCTTCTTGAACGCCCCGGAAGCCACGCTCTACGGCGTCGAGATCGAGTTCAAGAAGTACTTCGCCCCCGACCTCCGCTGGCTGGGCGATGGCCGTGTGTATCTCGCCACGAACTACACCTGGTCGTCGTCGGAGGTGAATGCCGAGGAAGGCGACACGGTGATCCCGCCGGGATTCAACGGCGTTCCGCAGGCCGCCCGCAGCTTCGTCGCCGACGGCAGCAGGATGCAGGGCCAGAGCGAGCACATCGCCAACGTGCAGTTCGGTGTCGAGCACGAAGGGGCGGACCTGCAGGCGACGCTGATCGCGAACTATGTGAGCGAGCGGATCAGTGTCCGCGGGCGTGCCGGCCAGCCCGACTACATGGAAGACCCGGGCGCCACGCTGGACTTCGTGCTGCGCAAGGGGCTCGACCTGGGTGGTTGGGGCGGCTTCAAGCCCGCACTGAGCTTCAGCGCACGCAACATCCTCAACAAGTCCCATGAGGAATACCAGGAACGCGACGGGGGCCGCATCGACCTGTACACCTACAAGCCCGGTATCAGCTGGGATGTGAGTCTGAGTCTCGCCTTCTGATCGACTCCACAGTCATAAAACTGAAAAGCCCGGCTTCAAATGCCGGGCTTTTCCTTTGCAGGCTGGGCGATCGCAGAAACATGAATGTCATATATCTGACTCATGCTGTCATGAATCGGTTACCTGCCTGCCTGCCTTGCCTATTTTCCACGCGTTTCAGGGTGTGTCGCGGTGGCCCTGGCCCAGGCTGGCCGAAATCGTCCTGTGGCTCGTGCTTCTGACCCAGCTCGCCCGGCTTGCATGGCTGGTGCTCGCCCCGGCCAGCGTCGCCGGCACGCCGCAGGTGACCAGCCTCCCCTCACAGATTCCGGAGTTGGCGGCACATGATCCGTTTCTTGCCGGTGCATCGGCTGCGCCCGTCGCGACCGACGGTTGGCGCCTGTTCGGCCTGCGAACCGCGGCCGACGGCCGGGGCACGGCCATTCTCGGCCGCGACCGTGAGCCGCAATCGGTCTATGGCGTCGGCGATGTGCTGGCACCTGGCCTGGTCCTCGCGGCCGTGAGGGCCGACCACGTCGAGCTGGGCAACGGGCAGCGGCTGGCGCTCGCGCAGGAGGCGCCGGCCGACGCGCCGGCCGCGTCGATGCCGGCGCCACCGCCTTCGCCGACGCCTGTACCTGCCCGCAGCGCGGACTTCGACCCCGCGCAGTTGCTGGAAGCCGGGCTGCAGGCGCGCACCGTCGATGGCCGCCTCGCCGGCTACACCCTGCTGCCGCGCGGCAACAGCGACGTGCTGTTGCGGGCCGCCGGCCTGCAGCCGGGCGACGTGCTGCTCTCCGTCAACGGCCAGGTCCTGTCGCCGAGCGTGATCACCGAACTGGCGAGCGAATTGAAATCCAATCCCAGAGCCATCGTGACCTTCGAGCGCGACGGCCAGACCCGCACCCTGAGCCTCGGAGGCGACGCGCCATGAGCCCCCGCATCCCGGCACGGTTGCTGCTGGCGACCGCCGTCCTGCTGGCCTGCCCCACCCCGCCGCTGTCGGCGCAGGCCCAGGCGCAGGCCGAAACGCCGGCGCTGCGCATGCAGAACGTCGAGCTCACCGCCTTCATCCAGGACGTGGCGCGCGCCACCAGCACCACCTTCATCGTCGACCCGCGCGTGCAGGGTACGGTCAACGTCAGCCGCGACCGGCCGCTGACCGACGAAGACCTGATCGGCGTGCTGCTCACCGTGCTGCGCAGCAACGGCCTGATCGCCGTGCCGGCCGGCACCGCCACCTATCGCATCGTCCCCGACGAACTGGCCGCGCAGCAGCCGGGCTCGCCGCTCGGCTACGCCACCAGCGTGTTCCCGCTGCAGCGCATCGACGCGCGCGCCGCTGCCGAGACGCTGAAGCCGTTGATCGGCCGCGGCGGCGTGGTGATGGCCCTGCCCCAGGGCAACAGCCTGCTCGTGGCCGACTACGTCGACAACCTGCGCCGCATCCGCGGCCTGGTGTCGCAGATCGACCAGGACAGCGCCAGCATCGACACGGTCAGCCTGCGCAACACCTCGGCGCGCGAACTCGCCGCCACGTTGATCGACCTGTTCGGCATCTCCGGGCAGAACGACGGCGCGCTGTCGGTGCTGCCGGTGGAGAGCAGCAATTCGCTGGTGATCCGCGGCAACCCGGCGATGGTGCAGCGGGTCGCGCGGATGGCGATGGAACTCGACAGCCGCGCCGAGCGCAGCAGCGACGTCGCCGTGGTGAAGCTGCAGCACGCCAGCGCCGAGCAGCTGCTGCCGGTGCTGCAGCAACTGATCGGCCAATCGCCCGACGGCGGCGGCGGTGCGGGCGCCGCGATGGCCGCCGCCGTGCCCACGGCCGCCGACGCCGAGAACCTGCAGATCATTTCTCCGGCCGGCGGCAAGCGTCCGGTGATCGTCCGCTATCCGGGCGCGAACTCGCTGGTGATCAGCGCCGATCCCAGCACCCAGCGGATCCTGCTCGACGTGATCCGCCAGCTCGACGTGCGCCGCGAGCAGGTCCTGGTCGAGGCGCTGGTGGTCGAGATTTCCGATGCCGCCGCGAGCCGGCTCGGCACCCAGCTGCTGCTGGCCGGCAAGGACGGCTCGATCCCGATCGGCCTGACCCAGTTCTCCAACGGTGGCCCCGGCATCGCCTCGCTGGCCGGCGGCGTGCTCGCCAGCCGCGGGCGTGGCGACGACGACGACAGCGACGACGCCGTGGGCGATGCCGCCCGCCAGGCTGCGGCCCAGGCCCTGCTCGGGCTCAGCGGCGGGCTGCTGGGCTTCGCCGCCGAACGCGACAACACCCTGTTCGGCCTGATCATCAATGCGGTCAAGACCGACGCCGGCTCCAGCCTGCTGTCCACGCCGTCGATCCTGACCCTCGACAACGAGGAAGCCCGGATCATGGTCGGTCAGGAAGTGCCGATCACCACCGGCGAGGTCCTCAGCGGCAACAACGACAACCCCTTCCGCACCATCGATCGCCAGGACGTGGGCATCCACCTCATCGTGCGGCCGCAGATCAACAGCGGCGGTGGCATCACCCTCGGCATCAAGCAGGAGGTGTCCTCGGTCAACGGCACCGTCAGCTCCAACAACGACGAGCTGGTGCTCAACAAGCGCGAGGTCGAGACGAATGTGGTCGTCGACGACGGTGCGATGGTGGTACTCGGCGGCCTGCTCGACCAGAGCAACGAAGCGCGCATGGAGAAGATCCCGCTGCTCGGCGACATCCCCGGTCTCGGTGCGTTGTTCCGCAGCCGCTCGCGCAACAGTTCCAAGACCAACCTGATGGTCTTCCTGCGACCGACGATCGTGCGCAACGGCGCCGATGCCCAGCGCCACACCGCGCAGCGCTACGGCTACCTGCGCGACACCGGTCTGCGCGGCGATCCGGCGGCGCTGGTCGAACTCGATGCGCTGGTGCGCGACTACCTCAGGGCCGATCCGTCGACCCTGCCCGCGCCCCTCGCCCCGATCGCCCCGAACGTGCCGGACGCTGTGCCCACGCCGTGATGAATGCCGCCGCGCCACCCCTGGCCTATGCCTTCGCCAAACGGCACGGCGTGCTGCTGCTCGGCAGCGACGAGCACGCGCACGTGGCGCTGCGCGACGGTGGCGATCCGCTGGCGTTGATCGAGGTCAGGCGCACGACCGGCCTGCCGCTTCGCGTGGAAACGCTGTCGGCCACGGCCTTCGACCGCCGCCTGTCGGAGATCTACGCCGATGTCGGGCTGGGCAATGCCGCCGGCGTCGAGCAGCTGGACCTGCACGGCAATCTCGACTCGCTGGTCGAGGACATTCCGACCACAGCAGATCTGCTGGAAAGCCAGGGCGATGCGCCGGTGATCCGCCTGATCAACGGCCTGATCGCCGAGGCCGCGCGCCTCGGCGCGTCCGACGTGCACATCGAATCCTTCGAATCCGCACTGCGCGTGCGCTTCCGCGTCGACGGCGTGATGCGCGAGGCGGTCTCGCTGCCGGCGCGCATCGCGCCGCTGCTGGTGTCGCGCGTGAAAGTGATGGCGCGGCTGGACATCGCCGAACGGCGCGTGCCGCAGGACGGGCGCGTGTCGCTGGCGATGGGTGCCAAGGCGCTGGACGTGCGCGTGTCCACCCTGCCCACGCGCGGCGGCGAGCGCGTGGTGCTGCGCATCCTCGACAAGGAACAGGGCACGCTGTCGCTCGAGCAGCTTGGCATGTCGGCGCCCACGCTGGCGTCGCTGCGCAAGGCGCTGCAGGTGCCGAACGGCGTGATCCTGGTCACCGGCCCGACCGGCTCGGGCAAGACCACGACGCTGTATTCCGCGCTGACCGCGCTCAACGACGGCGAGCGCAACATCCTGACCGTCGAAGACCCGGTCGAGTACGCGGTCGAGGGCGTCGGCCAGACCCAGGTCAACGCACGCGTCGGCATGAGCTTCGCTGCCGGCCTGCGCGCGATCCTGCGCCAGGACCCGGACATCGTCATGGTCGGCGAGATCCGCGATGCCGAAACCGCGCAGATCGCGGTGCAGGCCAGCCTCACCGGCCACCTGGTGCTCTCCACCGTACACACCAACGACGCCGCCGGCGCGATCACGCGACTGCGCGATGTCGGCATCGAACCCTTCCTGCTCGCGTCCAGCCTGCGCCTGGTGATGGCGCAGCGGCTACTGCGCAAGCTCTGCGTGCACTGCCGCGCGCCGCGCACCCACAGCGGATTCGCCGAAATGCTCGGCGGCGAATTCGACGGTGTCCTCTACGACGCGGTGGGCTGCCCGCGCTGCAACCACACCGGCTATGCCGGGCGCATCGGCATCCACGAAGTGATTACCGTGGACGAGCGCATCCGCCGCCTGATCGCCAGCGACGCCGGCGAAGACGCTATTGCCGACGCGGCGTTCGCCAATGCGGGCCGGCTGTCGGACGCCGCGCGCGATGCGGTGGCCGCGGGATTGACCACGCTGGAAGAAGCCGTGCGCGTCACCCGTCAGGAGACCCGGGACGATGCCGGCGTTTGACTACTCGGCGCTGGACCTGCGCGGCCACACCCGTGCCGGCACGGTCAATGCCGCGACGCCGCGCGACGCACGTGCGCTGCTGGAGAGGCGGCAGCTCGTGCCGGTCACGGTCGAGCCCGCAATGCAGCAGCATCCGGCCGGGCGTGGTGGCCGCTTCGGGCCCAAGGACCTCGCCCTGCTGACCCGCCAGTTGTCGACGCTCGTGGCGAGCGCACCGCTGGAAGAAGCCCTGCGCACGATCGGCAGCCAGAGCGACCGGCGCGGCGTGCGCCGGGTGGTCATGGCCACCCACACCCAGGTGCTCGAGGGCCGCCGGCTGGCCGATGCGATGGCCCAGCAGGGCAAGGCGTTTCCGCCGCTGTACCGGGCGATGGTGTCGGCCGGCGAACGCTCGGGCGCGCTGCCGCAGATCCTCGAGCGCCTCGCCGATCTGCTCGAGCGCCAGCAGCAGGTGCGCGGCAAGATGATCGGCACCCTGGTCTACCCGGCCGCGTTGTCGCTGACCGCGGTGGCGGTGGTGATCGCGTTGATGACCTTCGTGGTGCCGCGCGTGGTCGAGCAGTTCGACTCGATGGGCCGCGAACTCCCGCTGCTGACCCGCGCGGTCATCGGCGTGTCCGATTTCATCAATCAATGGGGTTGGCTCGTCGCAACGCTGCTGGTGGTCGGCGGCATCGTCTTCGCCCGGCTGCTAAAGCGCGAGGATTTCCGGCTACGTTTCGACGGCTGGCTGCTGCGTCTGCCGCTGCTCGGCCGGGTGCTGCGCGACCTGCACGCCGCGCGCATGTCGCGCACGCTGGCGATCATGCTCGACAGCGGCCTGCCGCTCATCGAAGGGCTGGCGATCACCGCGCGCACCGTCGGCAACCGCGTGCTGCGCGCTGCCACCGAGACCATGGTCACCGCGATCGACGAAGGCGGCAGCATGTCCTCGGCGATGAAGCGCGCCGGCGTCTTCCCGCCCACGCTGCTCTACATGACCGGCAGCGGCGAGAACAGCGGTCGGCTGGCGCCGATGCTCGACCGCGCCGCCGATTATCTCGAGCGCGAGATCGACACCTTTTCCAACGCCACGCTGAGCCTGCTCGAGCCGGGAATCATCATCGTGCTCGGCGGCGTGGTCGCCATGATCGTCCTGTCCATCCTGCTGCCGATCCTGCAGTTCAACTCGATGGCGCTGGGTTGATCCCCCCGTCCGCAACCGACCAGGAATTCTTCGCCATGATGCTTCGTCGTTCCCGTCCCGCCGTCGCCAGGGCGCGCGGCTTCACCCTGATCGAATTGATGGTGGTCATCGTCATCCTGGGCCTGCTGGCCACGGTGGTGGTGATCAACGTGTTGCCCAGCCAGGACCGCGCGATGGTGGAGAAGGCACGCGCCGACGTCGCGCTGCTGGAACAGGCGCTCGACAGCTATCGCCTGGACAACCTGACCTATCCGCGCACCGAGCAGGGCCTGCAGGCCCTGCAGCAACCGCCGCCGGGACTGGCGCGTCCCGAGCGCTACCGCAAGGGCGGCTATGTGCGTCGTCTGCCCGCCGATCCCTGGGGCAACCCGTACCAGTACCGCATGCCGGGACAGCGCGGCTCGTTCGACGTCTTCTCGTTCGGCGCCGACGGCGTCGAGGGCGGCGAAGGCGAGAACGCCGACATCGGCAACTGGCAGTAACACGCACCCCCGATGCCACGCGCGCAGGCCGGTTTCACGCTGATCGAACTGCTCGTGGTCATGGTCGTCATCGGCCTGGCCACGACGGCGGTGGCCTTGACCCTGCCCGACGGCAATGCCGGCTTCCATCGCCAGGCCGACCAGTTCGGCCTGCACCTCAAGCACGCGCGCGACGAAGCCATCCTCGGCGGGCGGGCGATGCAGGTGAGCGTCGACGCCGGCGGCTATCGCTTCAGCCGACGCGACTTCGGTCAGTGGCAGCGGCTGGAGGAGGCGCCCTTCACCGCGCGTCACTGGGCCGATGGTGTGACCGTCGTGTTGCCGCAGCGCCTGGAACAGCTCAATTTCCGCTTCGACGCCACCGGTGCCGCCGAGCCGCAACATCTTCAGCTGGCCCGCGACGGTATGTACGCCGAGATCGTGGTCGACGCCGCCGGCACGGTGTGCGTGCAATGACCCGCGCGGCGCGCGGCTTCTCGCTGATCGAACTGCTGGTCGCGCTGGCGGTGTTCGCGCTGGTCGTCGTGGCCCTGCTCAACCTCAGCGGCGGCAGCACGCGCAGTGCGCTGCAGATCGAGACCCGGGCGCTGGCCGGCATCCTGGCCGAGAACCTGGCGGTCGAAGCGCAGATCGGCGAGGCGACGCCCGATGCGGCGCAGGGCGAAGAACGGCTCGGTGATCGCCAATGGCGGTGGCGGCGCGCAATCGAGCCCGCCGGCGCCGGGCTGACCCGCGTGCGCATCGCGGTGTTCGCCGACGACGGCCAGCAGGTGGCCAGTGCCGAGGTGTTGCGATGAGCCGTGCGCCGCGCAGGCGCGCCCGCGGCTTCACCCTGATCGAGGTGCTGGTGTCGCTGGCGATCTTCGCGATGCTCGCCGCGGCCGCGGTCGGCGTGCTGGCGTGGACAGCCGACCAGCAGGACGTGATCCGCGCGCGCATGGACCGCACCGCCGAACTCCAGCGCGCGCATGCCCTGCTCAAGGCCGATCTGGGACAGGCGGCCGTGCGCCGCACCCGGCGCAGTGATGGCGTGGCCGAGCTGTCCGCCTTCACCGCCGCGCCGCCGGACGACCGCAGCCGTCCGCTGATGGGCTTCGTCCGCCGCGGCTGGGAGAACCCCGACGACGCGCCGCGCGCGTCGATGCAGTACGTGGAATACCGCGTCGCCGACGGCAGCCTGCAGCGCAGCACACGCGCCGCGCTCGACGGCACATCGGCCGCTGCGCCGCAGGTGCTGCTGGACGGCGTCGAGTCGGTGCGCGCGTCGTATTACGCGCGCGGCTTCTGGAGCGACGGCTGGGGCGGCGGCCTCGACGCGCTGCCGCAGGCAGTCGCGCTGGAGATGGACGTCCGCGATTTCGGCCACGTGCGCCAGGTCTTCCTGCTGCCGGGCGAAGCGGAATGAGCGCGCCGGTGCGACAGCGCGGCATGGCTCTGCTTTCGGTGCTGCTGCTCACCGCGGTGATGACCGTGCTGGCGGTGGCGATGCTCGACGACATCCGCTTCGGCCTGCGCCGCACCGGCAATGCGCATGCGATCGCGCAGGCGCAGCGTTATGCGCTCGGCAGCGAGGCGCTGGCCCGGCAGCGGCTGGGCGAGCTGCAACGCGGCGGTGTCGATGCCGCGCAATGGAACGGCAAACCGCTGCTGTTCCCGATCATCGAAGACGGCCAGAGCCTCGGCCTGGTGCGTGCACGGCTGGGCGACGGCAGCACCTGCTTCAACCTCAACAGCGTGGTCACCGGTGCACCGGAACAGTGGCAACGGCGCGAGCTCGGCGTCAGCCAGTACGTGGCGCTGCTGCAGGCGCTCGGATTCGCCGCCGCCCAGGCCCAGGCACTGGCCGACACGCTGGCCGACTGGATCGACAGCGATGCGCAGCGCGCGCCGCTCGGCGCCGAGGATTCCACCTACGCCGCGCTGCAGCCCGGCTACCGGACCAGCGGCGCCCTGCTCGCCGAACCGTCGGAACTGCGCGCGATCCGCGGCTACGACGGCGCGGCCTACGCGCGCCTGCGTCCCTACGTCTGCGCCCTGCCGAGCGCCGAGCTGTCGCCGGTGAACGTCAACGCGCTGGACATCGACCAGGCCCCGGTGCTGAGCATGCTGAGCCTGGGTCGCCTGACGCCCGCCGAAGCGCGCCGCGTGATCGCCGCGCGCCCGGACGGCGGCTGGGTGGACGCGACCGTGTTCTGGGCGCAGCCTGCGTTGCGCGACGCTGAACTGCCGCGCGAGGTCTATGACCAGGTCCAGCTGCGCAGCCGCTGGTTCACCCTGCAGACCGAAGTCGACTACGCCGGCGCGCAGGCGGTGCTGAGCGCACTGCTGCGCGCCGAAGGCGACCGCGCCCGCCTGATCGTCCGCCGCTGGACTCCCGACGAATGAACCCCGCCTTCCCCATCCGCTTGCTGCAGCTGAGCACCGATCCGTCGCGCGCGGCGGTGTGCCTGACCATCGACGCCGGCGGCCATGTCCTCGCACGCCGGCCCTGCGACCTCGCCCATCCACTGCCGGCCGAACCCGGCACGCGCGACATCCTGGTCGTGCCGTCCGAAGCGCTGCGCCTGCACTGGTTCGACCTGCCGGCGCGCAGCGCCGCCCAGGCCGTGGCCGCGGCGCGCCTGATGCTGCAGGACCATGTCGCGCAGCCGGGCGCCGAGCTGCACGTGGCCGTCGGCGACCCCGAAACCGGCGAGCCGCAGCGGCTGCTCGCTGTGGTCGACGCCGCGTTGATGCGCGACTGGCTCGCGCAGGCCGCGCAGTTGGGATTGCGTCCGGTGGCCGTGGTGCCCGATTGCCTGCTGCTCGACGCGCCGACGGACGACAGCGTGCAGGTCTGCGAACGCGACGGCCTGCTGCTGGCCCGCGGCCACAAGCTCGCGCTCGCCGCCGAACCGGATCTGGTGCAGCGGGTGATCGGGGCGCGGCCGCTGCATCGGCTCGACGACGCGGCGCGCGACGCGCGTTTCGCGGCCAATGCGCAGGCCGCTCCCGCGCTCGACCTGCTGCAGGGCCCCTACGCCCGCCGCGACGAGTCGCAGCCGCGCCGACGCAGGCGCCTGCGCTGGCTGGCGGCGCTGGCCCTGCTGTCTCCGCTGCTGCTGGTCGGCGCGCAGGCGCTGTATCACGGCCTGGCGGCGCGCTCGCTGGAAACACGTGCCGACGCGCTGGCGGCGCAGTACCGCCCCCAGCTCGCCGGAGCCGACCTCGGTCCGTATTACCGCCAGCGCCTGGCCCCGGACCTGCTGGCCGCGCACTCGGCCGCGCTGTTCGAGGCGCTGCGCGCGGTGCCCGGCGCCCGGCTCGACAGTTACGAGTTCACGCCCGACACCGGCGTCCGCGCCGGCCTGGTGCACGCCGGCGAGCAGGATCTCGACCTGCTTCGCCAGCAACTCGCCGACGGGGGGCTGGCGCTGGTGCCGCTGGACAGCCAGCCGGTCGAGGCCGGCCTGCGCAGTCTCGTCGCCGTGGAGCCGCTGTAATGGACGCCTACCTGCAACGCGCTCGATTCTGGTGGCACCAGCGCGAACCGCGCGAGCGCTGGATGCTGGGCCTGATGGCCGCCGCCATCGCCGCATTCGTACTCTGGTACGGCCTGATGGTGCCGCTGCGCAAGGCCGCCGATGCCGCGCAGCTGCGCCACGAACGCGCCACGCTGGCACTGCTGCAGACCGAGCTGCAGCTGGCGCAGCTGCGCGCGCTGGACCAGCGCGACATCGCGCCACCGGTCGACGCCGCCGCGCTCAAAGCCGCCGTGCTGGCCTCGGCGCAGCAGGCCGGGCTGGCGGTGAGCCGCGAACGCGAGCATGGCGTCGGCGGCTTCGGAATCGAATCGGACGCCGCGACATCGCAGCAGTTGTTCGGCTGGCTGGACGCGCTTCGGCTCCGGCACGGCCTGGCGCCGGCCACGCTCAGCGTGGCCAGGAGCGAGGGACAGCTGCGCGTCCAGGCCGGGTTCGACCTGGCACCTTAGGCGGCCTGCTGCACCGCTGCGGTGCCGGCACGACGGGTGCCGATTGTGACAACCGTGCGTCAGGCCAGCGGGACTGCGCAGTGCGATGCCATGACACTGCAACACCGGCGCCATCGCCGCGTCACGGCGCCGGGATGCAATGAGGACATCGCGATGCGGGCGACCAGATCCGCGACGGATGGCACCCGATCCAAGGACTCATTCCAGGGCGTGCGCCGCCGGAACGGCGTGCCACCCGGGCTTCGCGACGGTTCTGTCCATCCGGTTTCCTAAAGGACCTCGCTCCCGGACCTCCATCGGCTCCCTTTCTCTCCTCGGGCCTGCGGGCCCGCTTTTTTTCATTGCATCCGGCCGGGCGTACGCTTGGAAGCCTCCCTGCGCCCGTCGGCCGCTGTCATATCCGTGCAACAAAAACATCATTAAATGCGCGGACCGGGCGATGCAGCGCGTTGCCGCCCCACTTCTGGAGTTAGACATGTCTCGTCAAGTGATCCGAATCGCTGCGCTCGCCCTGTCCACCGCGTTCTTTCTGGCGGCCTGCGGCGGCAACGCAGATGCACCCGCTGGACAGTCGCCAGACGGCGCGCCCGCCGCAGGCCAGTCGGCCGGCGATCGCGTCGCCACCGAAATCACCGGCGCCGGCGCCACATTCATCTATCCGCTGGTCTCGAAGTGGTCGGCCGACTACAACGCGGCGACCGGCAACCGCGTCAACTACCAGTCGATCGGTTCGGGCGGCGGTATCGCCCAGATCAAGTCCGGCACGGTCGACTTCGGTTCCTCCGACAAGCCGCTCGATAGCGCCGAATTGCAGGCCGCAGGCCTGGGTCAGTTCCCGTCGGCGATCGGCGGCGTGGTGCCGGTCGTCAATGTCGACGGCCTCGCGGCGGGCCAGCTGAAGCTCACCGGCGCGCTGCTGGCCGACATCTTCCAGGGCAAGGTCGCCACCTGGAACGACCCCGCAATCGCCGCGCTGAACCCCGGCGTCACCCTGCCCGCGGGCAAGATCAGTGTCGTCTACCGCTCGGACGGCTCGGGCACCACGTTCAACTTCTCGAACTACCTGTCCAAGGTCAGCCCGGACTGGAAGTCGGCTGTCGGCGAAGGCACCTCGGTGCAGTGGCCGGGCGGCGTCGGCGGCAAGGGCAACGAAGGTGTCGCCTCGTACGTGCAGCAGATCAAGGGTTCGATCGGCTACGTCGAGCTGGCCTACGCGCTGCAGAACAACATGCCGTATGCGTCGCTGCAGAACGCGGCCGGCAACTGGGTGCAGCCGAGCGAGGAAAGCTTCGCCGCTGCCGCCGCGGGCGCCGACTGGGGCAGCGCGCAGGACTTCAACCTGGTCATCACCAATGCCCCGGGTGCCGAGGCTTGGCCCATCACCGCGACCAACTTCATGCTGATGCACAAACAGCCGAAGGACGCAGCGCGCAGTCGGGCTGCCCTAGCGTTCTTCAAGTGGGCGTTCGAATCGGGCCAGGCGCAGGCCAGCGAGCTGCACTACGTGCCGCTGCCGCCCGAGCTGGTGCAGCAGATCGAAGCCTACTGGGCGGCTGAGTTCCAGTGATGTCAGCGACCGTGCGCCCTCGGGGCGCACGGTCGTTCCAGGAGCGGCGTCGTGACGCCGCCTCCCAGCGACTTTCCCCATCACGCGCACCAGGCTCCCCTCTTCGATGAACGCCACAGCTGCCCCCCCATCGACCGCGTCCATCACGTCCGCGCCCACGCGCCGCGACATCCGCGATGCACGCGCCGACCGCTTCTTCCGCATGCTGCTGACCGCCACCGTCGTCTTCGTGATGCTGGCGCTCGCCGGCGCCGCGCTGTCGATGCTGTGGGGTGGCCGTGACGCCTTGGCGACCCAGGGTCTGTCGTTTTTCACCACCGCCGACTGGAATCCGGTCGAGAACCGCTACGGCGCCCTCGCCCCCATCGTCGGCACCATCGTCACCGCGCTGATCGCGATGGTGATCGCGGTGCCTGTCAGCTTCGGCATCGCCTTCTTCCTGACCGAGGTCGCGCCACGATGGCTGCGCGGCCCCGTCGGCACTGCGATCGAACTGCTCGCGGGCATCCCCTCGATCATCTACGGCATGTGGGGCCTGTTCGTGCTCGTGCCGGTGATGACCACCTACGTCACGCCGTGGCTCAATGACCACCTCGGCACGATCCCCGGTATCGGCATCCTGTTCCAGGGTCCACCGCTGGGCATCGGCACGCTGACCGCCGGCTTCGTGCTGGCGATCATGGTGATCCCCTTCATTTCCTCGGTGATGCGCGAAGTGTTCCTCACCGTGCCGACGCGCCTGAAGGAATCGGCCTACGCGCTCGGTTCGACCAAGTGGGAAGTCAGCTGGGACATCGTGCTGCCCTACACCCGCTCGGCAGTGATCGGCGGCATCTTCCTCGGCCTCGGCCGCGCGCTGGGCGAGACGATGGCCGTGGCCTTCGTCATCGGCAATTCGGTGCGCCTGACGCCATCGCTGCTCGAGCCGGGCACGACGATCGCCGCGCTGATCGCCAACGACTTCGGTGAAGCCACCGAGACCTACCGCTCGGCACTGCTGCTGCTCGGCTTCGTGCTGTTCATCGTGACCTTCGTCGTGCTGGCGATCGCCCGCCTCATGCTGATGCAGCTGTCCCGCAAGGAGGGCAAGTGATGGCCAGTGTCGTCACCGAACGCGAGCGCCAGATCGCCGACCGCCTGTACGGCCGTCGCCGAATCGTCAACGGCGTCGCCGTCGTGCTGGGCTGCCTGACCGCGGTCTTCGGCCTGTTCTTCCTCGGCTGGATCCTGTGGACGCTGGTGTCCAAGGCCGCCGGTGGCATCAATCCCGCGCTCTTCACCCAGATGACCCCGCCGCCGATGGTCGAAGGCGGCCTGCTCAATGCGTTCTTCGGCAGCGCGGTGATGTGCGGTCTGGCGATCGCCATCGGCACGCCGCTCGGCGTCGCCGCCGGTACCTGGCTGTCGGAGTACGGCCGGGCGCGGAAGTTCGGCACCGTCGTGCGCTTCATCAACGACATCCTGCTGTCGGCGCCGTCGATCGTGCTGGGCCTGTTCGTCTACACCGCGTTCGTCATGCAGACCGGCGGCCGCTTCTCGGCACTGGCAGGCGCGATCGCACTGGCCTTCATCGTGCTGCCGGTGGTGGTGCGCACCACGGACGAGATGCTGCAGCTGGTGCCCACGCAGATGCGCGAAGCTGCGCTCTCGCTCGGCGTGCCGCACTGGAAGGTCATCATCCAGGTGATGTACCGCAGCGCGTCGGCGGGCATCGTTACCGGCATCCTGCTGGCGCTGGCCCGCATTTCCGGCGAGACCGCGCCGCTGCTGTTCACCGCGTTCGGCAACCAGTACTGGAACAACAACATCATGCAGCCGATGGCGAGCGTGCCGGTGGTGATGTACCAGTACGCCGGCAGCCCCTACGAGTCCTGGCAGCAGCTGGCCTGGGCCGGCGCGCTGGTGCTGACCTGCTTTGTACTGATCGTCAGCCTCGCCGCGCGCGCGTTGCTGTTGCGCAACAAGATCGCGAACGATTGACCCCAATGACCCAACTTCGACTGGATCCGGCCATGAACGACCTCCACACCGCCCCGCAGTCGCACCGTTTTTCCGTGGCGACGCAGCCGCGTGAAGTGCAGGCGCCTACGCCGGTCAAGATCGCCGCGCGCGGACTCGATTTCCATTACGGCGACTTCCATGCGCTCAAGGGCATCAATATGGAAGTCCCCGAGAAGCGCGTGACTGCGCTGATCGGCCCGTCGGGCTGCGGCAAGTCGACGCTGCTGCGCATCTTCAACCGCATCTATGCGCTGTACCCGAAGATGACCGCCAGTGGCGAACTGCTGCTCGACGGCGAGAACATCCTGTCGCCGAAGTACCCGATGAACCGCCTGCGCAGCAAGGTCGGCATGGTGTTCCAGAAGCCGGTGCCGTTCCCGATGACGATCTTCGAGAACGTCGCCTACGCGATCCGTCACCACGAGAAACTGTCGAAGGCGGAACTCAATGTCCGTGTCGAGCAGGCGCTGACCCAGGCCGCGCTGTGGAACGAGGTCAAGGACAAGCTGGGCCAGAGCGCGCTGGGCCTGTCGGGTGGCCAGCAGCAGCGCCTGTGCATCGCCCGCGCCGTGGCGTTGCGTCCGGACGTGCTGCTGCTCGACGAACCGACTTCGGCGCTGGATCCGATCTCCACCAGCCGCATCGAGCAGCTGGTCGAAGAACTGAAAGTCGACTACACGATCGTCATCGTGACCCACAACATGCAGCAGGCCGCGCGCGTGTCGGACTACACCGCCTTCATGTATCTCGGCGATCTGATCGAGCACGACACCACCGAAACGATCTTCTCCAATCCCTCGAAGCAGCAGACCGAGGATTACATCACCGGGCGCTTCGGCTGACGCCCAAGCGCCCGGCGGGATTCGGGAGTCGGGATTGGGGATTCGGAACGACGAAGCCCGCCCGCTCCGGATTTTCCGCTTTCTCCAATCCCGAATCCCGCCTCCCTAATTCCGGCCCCCGACCATGCCCAACCAACTGAACGACCACATCGTCAAGAGCTACGACGACGAGCGCAGCCGTCTGACCAACGAGATCCTGCGTATGGGCGAGATGGCCGCCGCGCAGCTGGAATCGGCGCTGGATGTCGTGGAGCGTCGCGACGACAAGGCCGCCGAGCGCATCATCGCCAACGACGAGGCGATCGACGCGCTTGAGCACGAGGTCAGCCAGGACGTCATGAAGCTGGCGCTGCGCGGCCCGATGGCGCGCGACCTGCGCGAGATCCTTGCCGCGCTGCGCATCGCCGCCGACATCGAACGCATCGGCGACTACGCCGCGAACGTGGCCAAGCGCTCGACCGCGCTCAACCTCGCGCCGCCGCTCCCATATACGCGGGGGCTGACGGTCATCGGCCAGCTCGCGGCCAAGCAGGTCCGTGAGGTCCTGGTCGCGTTCCACAACAGCGATGCCGCCGCTGCCGAACGCGTCCGCGCGCAGGATGCCGAGATCGACACGCTCTATACCGGTCTGTTCCGCGAACTGCTGACCTACATGATGGAAGACCCGCGCGCGATCACGCCGTGCACCCATCTGCTGTTCATGGCCAAGAACATCGAGCGCATCGGCGACCACGCGACCAACATCGCCGAGAACGTCTGGTTCCTGGTCCACGGCGACGAAGCACTGCCGCCGCGCGACAAGCGCGACGAAACCAATACGGTCTCCTGAACGGCCTGCACCGCGGCACGCGCATCTGCGCGCGCGTGCCGCAAGGCCAAGTGCGTCCCCCGGCTCTGCTAGGCTTGCGCGCATGAGCGAAGCCGCAGCACCCGCGCCCGCATCGGACACCGATGCCGCGACACCCCACATTCCCATGTCCCGACGCTTCCGCGGCTTCCTGCCGGTGGTCGTCGACGTCGAAACCGGCGGTTTCGAGTCGCGGCGTCATGCGCTGCTGGAAATCGCGGCGATCCCGCTCAATATCGATGCCGACGGCAATCTGGTGCCCGGCGCATCCGCGCATACCCACGTCGAACCGGCGGATGGCACGCATATCGATCCGCAGTCGCTCGAAGTGACCGGCATCGACATCCACCATCCGTTCCGGTTCGCGAAGCCCGAGCGCGAAGCGCTGGAGCACATCTTCAATCACGTGCGCAACGCCGTACGTCACCACGATTGCCAGCGCGCGATCCTGGTCGGCCACAACGCGCATTTCGACCTGGGCTTCATCAACGCCGCAGTCGCGCGCACGCAGCACAAGCGCAACCCGTTCCATCCCTTCAGTGTGTTCGACACCGTGACGCTCGCTGGCGTCGCCTACGGGCAGACGGTGCTCGCGCGCGCGGTGCAGGCGGCGGGTCTGCAATGGGACCAGACGCAGGCGCATTCCGCGCTCTACGACACCACATTGACCGCGCATCTGTTCTGCCGCATCGCCAACGCCTGGCCAAAGATGGCGGCGCCGCCCGCAGGCGATTGAGCCTGCGCGGCTCAGCCGTCCGCGCGGCGCAGCGTGATTACCGCGATCTCCGACGGCACGCCGATGCGGGTCGCAAAGCCCGGCCACAGACCCGCGCCGTTGCTGACATAGAGCTGCATGCCGTCGACCGGATACAGACCGGAGACGAAGCCACCGTTCGCGCAGGCGACCAGCCGATCCATGCCGACGATGTGCCCGCCATGCGTGTGGCCCGACAGTTGCAGCGCAACCCCGCGTTTCGCGCTCTCGCGGGCAGCGACCGGGCGGTGGTCGAGCAGCACGACCGGCGCCTGCGGGTCGGCCCCTGCCAGCGCGGCATCGAGATCGGGCAGCGCCTGCCCGTAGCGTTCGGCCACCGGATCGGTGACGCCCGCGATCGTCAGCGCGGCGCCGTCACGTTCGACCCGGACATGGGTGTTCTCGAGCACCGCCATGCCCATCGCACGAAACGCGTCCATCCAGTCCTGATACTGGCCGTAGTACTCATGGTTGCCGGTGATCGCGATGACGCCGTCGGGCGCATGCAGATCAACAAGCGGGCGTACGTCGTTCGCGCGCGCAGTCACGCTGCCGTCGACGAGATCGCCGGTGATGACGATCAGATCCGGCTGCTGCGCGTTGGCTTCCGCAACCACACCCGCGACCCAATCGCCGGTCAACAGCCGGCTGGCGTGGATGTCGGTCAACTGCAGCACGCGGTAACCGTCGAAGGCCTGCGGCAATCCGGTGATCGACACGTCGACCTGCCGCACCTGCGGCACCACCATCGCCTGCCACGTCCCGAAGGCCGACAGCACCAGCGCGAGCACGGCCGCGCCCGGGCGCAACCACGGGCCGCGTAGGGCCGTCAGTGCGCTGCGCCGACGCAGCGCCCAGACCAGCAGCGTTGCCGCATCCAGCAGCAGCACGAACACTGCAGTCAGCAGCAGTGCGATGAACCCGGTCCCGAGCGCTGCGATGACCAGCTTCGGCAGCTCGGGCGAGGCCATGCTGCCGGCGAAGCGCGCGACGATGCGATGGTGCAGCGCCAGCCCGTAGACCAGCACCGCCAGTGCGGTCCGCACCGGCCACGGCAGACGCAAGGGGAACACCACACGCAGGACGAGATAGGACGCAAGGACAATCGCAACGACACTCAGCACAGGCTTTCCCGGGACAAAAAGGGGCAGTCCATGGGCGACGGACCGACGTGGGGGCGGCCATGGTCGGCGATGCCGACGACGCGCGCCAGCGCTTGCTGAACCGGCGTCCAGATTTCGCGGAATGGTGCGGTGCGGCCTTGGCGCGGTGTCGTTGCCGCGTGCATGGCGGCTGCAGACGCTGCGCGCCGACTCAGCTCGCGAGCTTCAATCCGATGATGCCGGCGATGATCAACCCCAGGCTCACGAGCCGGCCCGGACTCGCCGTATCACCCATCAGCATCATGCCGAGGATCACCGTGCCGACCGCGCCGATCCCGACCCAGACCGCGTACGCCGTTCCCACCGGCAGTTCGCGCATCGCGACGCCCAGCAGACCGACACTGATCGCCATCGCGGCGACCGTACCGACCGTCGGCCAGAGCCTGGTGAACCCTTCGGTGTATTTCAGGCCGATCGCCCAGCCGATTTCGAACAGGCCGGCGAGCACGAGAATGATCCAGGACATGGGAATGCCTCCATCTTTGCGATGGGGCCGTCCCCTTGTGTGGAATGGAGCGGCGGGGTCGTCCCCGCTTCCTGGTGTGGGGGGATTATCGTTGGTGGCTGAGGGGTTCGGATTACCGGGGTGTAACCCGCGGTGCGCGGCACTTGAGAAGGAAGCGCTTGGCGGACTTCTCCAGAACGGCGCCGTGGATGCTGAAACAAGTGCAAAGCTTCCGCGCTGCTGCGCGGCTTATTTTTGTCTTGGCAAAAGTAAGCACGACAGTGCGAATGCACTGGCGAACGGCGAAGCCGGCCCGAAGGACAAGCGCCACAGGCGCGAGTCAAACCGTCTTCGCCGGACGCGATCCGACACGGCTGCGCCGTGCCGGTCCCCTGCGCTTCTCGGACGACGGGGCACGCAGGCGAGGAGCGGAGGGAACCGACGCAGCTTTATCGCGTCGGCTCGCGTCCGGCGAAGGGACCTTTTGGTTCCTTTTGGGTCCATCCAACAGGGACTCGCGCGCGCAGCGGGCGAAAGCCCTGCACTTCAGCGCATTTCTCGCCAGCGGAACGCGAAGATATTCCCCGCCGCGCCTCAGCGCCCGTCGACTGGACTGATTACCTGGATGAAAGACCGGAGCGTATCCGCCCCCGCGCGCCCAACGTCCTGACAATCCCGAACAGACTGATCGCGATCCACGCCAACTGCATGATCAACACCGGCATGCTGAAAGCGCCATACAACGACACCGCCATGCCGATCGCGCCGAACAGGTTCAACAGCAGATACGGCAGCCCCGCGCCGGAGAAGCGCGTGACCTGCAGCAGGAAATACGCGAGCACGACGAGAAACGCACCGACGATGCCGCACCACTGGTGCCATTGCAGATCCATCGCGTACTCCACGGGCCGAGGTTCGGCGCATCTTCCGCCGATGACCCGGCCGCGGCAAGCCGCATGTTCAGCCCAGGCGCTGGCCCACGGCCTCGAACAGGGCCCCGCCGGCGGCGACCGACACGTTGAGGCTCTTGACCCCGCCCAGTGCGTCGCCGCCCGGCATCGGAATCGTCACCAGACCCTCGCAGTGCTCGCGGGTCAGCCATCGCAGAGCCGATCGCGTCCCTCGCTTTTCGCGCGATACAGGGCCACATCGGCCCGGCGCATCAGTTGCGCGGGCGCGGTATCGAGCGGATCGAGCATCGCCGCGCCCGCACTGATCGTCACATGCAAGCCGTCTACCCGCCCCAATCGTGTTTGCCTGCGAAGGTCTCGCGCAGGCGGGCGTAGACGACATGCGCGTCCTCGCGACTGGCGTCGACGAGGATCATCGCGAACTCCTCGCCGCCGATCCGCGCCGCGATGTCCGACGCACGGCAGGCGCCGGCCAGCAGCACGCCGACCTGGCGCAGCACCTCATCACCCACCGCATGGCTGTGCATGTCGTTGATCGCCTTGAAGCGGTCGACGTCGAGCACCATCAGGCACAGCGGCTGGCGCCGACGCTGCGCGCGGGCGAATTCGCGTACGAGCGCGGCATCGAAACTGCGCCGGTTGGGCAGTGCGGTCAGCGCATCTTCGTAGGCCTCGCGTTCGAACGTCTCGGCCTGCATGCGCAGACGTCCCAGCAACTCGGTCTTCTCGTTGTCGGCCTCGATCAGCTGTTCGGTCTGCCGCTGCAGCGCACGCGTGCGGTCGTCGACAAGCTGGCTCAGCCGGTCGTTCGCCGTGCGATAGCGGTAGATGCGCCCGCGGTAGACCAGCGCCAGCACAAGCAGGAACAGTGCAACGCCCAGCGCCTGCACGCTGCGCCGCTGCCACCACAGCGGCGCGACCGCGAAGCGCCATTCGGCCTCGTCGCTGCTCCAGCCGCCGTCAGGATGCGCCGCGGCGATCCGCAGCACGTAATCGCCCGGCGGCAGACCGACGAAATCGACGCTGCGCTGGCGTCCGCGTTCGATCCAGTCCGCGTCCAGACCGTCGAGGCGGGTGCGGAATCGGATGCGCTCCGACATCAGGAAGCTCAGGCCGACATAAGACACCGACAGGCGGGTACCGCCCGGCAAGCGGTCGTCGTCGCGCCAAGGCGAGGGTATGCCGTCGATGCGCACCGATTCGATCCGCGGCTTCGGCGGACGCCGGGTACTGAAGGTCCGCCAGCGCTCGGGATCGACCGCGCTGACGCCACGCGCGGTCGCCATCCACACCGAGCCGTCGCGACGCAGGATCGCCGAGGGCGACGAGCTGCCGTTGCCCTGCGCGTTCGACATGCCGTCGATCTCGTCGTAACGCTCCAGCGCGATGCGGGCCCGGCGGCCATCGGCCACCGCGTCGAGATCGTCCATGCGTGCGCGCAGCATGCCGCGGTTGCTGGTGATCCAGGCATTGCCCAGTCGATCGGGCACGATCTGGAACACGGTGTCGACCGGCATTCCCTGATCCAGCCCCACGTGCGCGAGCACGCCGTCGCGTTCGCGGTAGAGCCCGCGGTCCGTAGCCAGCCAGACGGCGTCACCGATACCTTGGAACGCGAACACGGTGCGCGCGCCATCCACGGGCGGCAGCGCGACGTGCCGCACGCGACCGTCCTGCAGCACGCTGGCGCCTTCGACAGACCCGATCCACAAAGCGTCGTCGACCCACGCCAGCGACGTGACCAGACCGGTCGGCAGGCCGGGGATACGTGGCGTCGACACGCGGCCGTCGACCAGCCGCAGCGGCCCGCTGTGGGTCGCGATCCAGACCGCGCCGTCGCCATCGGTCTCGATCGCGCGGATGTGTCCCGGGAAGCCCTCGTGGCGCGCCACCACCCGGCCGTCGCGCAGCCGGAACACACGCCCGCCGTAAGCGCCGACCCACAGATCGCCATCCGCGCCGAGTGCCAGGCTGAGCACCGACGGCGCGACGCCTGGCTGCAGCACAACCGGCTGCAAGCGCCCGTCCAGACCCTGCCGGTCGAGTCCGCCGCTGCCGCCGATCCACAGCCGACCCGCGTCGTCCTCGATCAATGCGCGGACGTAATCGCCACTCAAGCCGTCGCGGGCCAGCAGGCGTGTGAACAGCGTTTCGCGGAAGCGGAACAGGCCACCGTTGGCGCCGGCCCAGACGCTGCCCTCGACATCCTCGAGCAACTGCACGATGCGCCCAGAAGGACGCGCGGCATCGGCCGGCGGCGCTTCGATGCCGCGTGCGCCGATGCGCAGCAGGCCGCGACTCTCGCTGCCCAGCCACAGATCGCCTTGGCGGTCCTGCAGCATCGCGGTGAAATCGCCCTGCCCCGGAATCCGGTGCACCCGCGGTGCGCGCGTGCCCTCCACGCGATGCACGCTGTCGCCGGCCACGAGCCAAATCGTGCCGTCCGGCGCGCGATAAGGCCAGGCCAGACCGGAGGCGAGGCCCAGTACAGATGACGCCGCGCGCAGCGTGCCGTCGGTGTCGCGCACCACCAGCCCGCCCATCCCGCCGATCCAGAGGCGGCCGTCGTCGCCGATCGCCATGTGCGGATAGCTCAGCGGCAAGGGCACGCCGGCCGGCGCCTCGAAGAACTCGAACCGGCCATCGGGGTGCAGGCAGCCCAGGCCGCGTCCCTCGAACAGCAGCCACAGGCGGCCCTGCGCATCCATCGCCATCGCGTGGATCAGGACCTGCGGCCAGCCCCTGTCGGCCGACGTCCAGAATCGGAACGCGCCCTCCGCATCACGACGCCCCAGGTTGCCGCGGGAATCGCTCAGCCATAGCGCGCCGGCCGGATCGACGTAGAGCGATCCGACGCCGTTGTCCGGCAGCGCCGGATCCAGCGTGCTGCGGTCATAGACGACGAATTCCAGCCCGTCGTAGCGGACCAGACCTTCCCAGGTCGCGAGCCACAGATAGCCGTCCGGGGTCTGCGCCAGATCTCGGATCGAGTTGTGCGGCAGACCCTCGCGCGAGGTCCAGTGGTCGATGGCGTAATCGTGCAGCGGACCGGGCATCGCACGGGCTGGAATATCAGCCGCTGCGGCGGCGCTGCACATGCATACGGTCAGCAGGACCAATGCCCGCCATAGATCGCGGGCACGCGCGACCGGGCCACGCGGCCCTGCGATCGTGTCAACGGGCCGCATGCCCCGCCCCTCCCCGGCTGGTTTAGCCGGTGATCCGCTGGCGCACTGCTTCGAACAGCGTCACGCCGGCGGCAACTGAGACATTGAGGCTCTCGACGCCACCCAGCGCGTCGCCACCCGGCATCGGAATCGTCACCAGGCCGTCGCAGTGTTCGCGGGTCAGACGGCGCAGGCCGTCAGCCTCGCCACCCAGCACCAGCGCGACATTGCCGCGCAGGTCGGTTGCATAGAGCGTCGCGGTCGCCTCGCCGGCCAGACCGTAGATCCACACGCCCAGCTTCTGCAGGTCGCGCAGCGTGCGCGAGAGGTTGGTCACGCGCACCACCGGCACGCTGTCCGCGGCGCCGGCCGAGGTCTTGCGCACGGTCGCATTGACCTGCACCGCCTTGTCCTTGGGAATCACGACCGCCGTCACACCTGCGGCGGCCGCGCTGCGCAGGCAGGCCCCCAGGTTGTGCGGGTCCTGCACGCCGTCGAGCACCAGCAGCAGCGCCTTGCCTTCGGCGGCTTCGACCAGGCCTTCGAGTTCGTTCTCGTCCCAGGTCTTCGCCGCGGCGTAGCGCGCGACCGCGCCCTGGTGTCGCAGGTTACCGGCGACGCCATCGAGCGCCTGCTGGTTGACCCGGCGCACGTCGATGTCGCGGCGGCGCGCGGCCGATTCGATCTCGACGATGCGCGGATTCTTCGCGCCCGCTTCCAGCAGCACCTCGCGCACATTCTCGGCGTCGTGTTCGACGGCCGCGGCCACGGCATTGATGCCGACGATCCACTGGTTCTGCTTGTTGGTCATGGTGCTGGGAATTCGAAGAAGGGATTGCGGGCGTCTGGAAACATCGACGGGGCCGGCACCTGCGCGCCGGCCCCGCGAACGACGGCCATTCTAGCGAAACGGCCTGATCAGTAAGGCTTCTTCTCGCGCTTGGCCGGCTTGCCGCGCGGCGGCAGCGGCTTCGGACCGCCCTGCACTGTCGAGTCCGGATCGACCAGACGGAAATCGATCTTGCGATCTTCCAGGCTGGCCTTGAGCACGATGATCCGCACCCGGTCGCCGAGGCGGTACTGGCGCCCGGCACGCTGGCCGTTGAGCATCCGCCGGATCGGATCGAAGCTGTAGAAGTCGTTCGGCAGCTGGGTCACGTGCACCAGACCGTTGACCTTCGACTGGTCCAATTCGACAAACAGGCCGAAGCTGGTCACGCCGCTGATCACACCGTCGAACTGGCCACCGACATGCTGCTCCATCCACGCGGCGCGATAGCGCTCGTCGACTTCGCGCTCGGCCTCGTCGGCGCGGCGAGAACGCTCCGAACACTGCAGCGACAGGCTTTCCATCAAACGCGGCGTGTACATGAACTTCGCCAGCGGCTGGCCCGATAGCACGTGCTTGATCGCGCGGTGCACCAGCAGGTCGGGATAGCGGCGGATCGGCGAAGTGAAATGTGCATACGACGCCAGCGCCAGGCCGAAATGGCCGATGTTCTCGGGCGTGTAGACCGCCTGGCTCTGGCTACGCAGCAGCACCGATTCGAGCAGCGTCGCGTCGGGACGTTCGCGGATCTTCTTCAGCAGCAGGGTGAAATCCTTGGGCTGTACCTTCGCCCACGGCGGCAGGCGCAGCGAGAATTCCTTCAGGAACTCCAGCAGGTCGGCGTACTTGGCCTCCGGCGGCTTGTCGTGCACGCGGTACGGCGCGGAGATGCCGGCGTCGAGCAGGAAGCGTGCGGCTTCCACGTTCGCCGCGATCATGCATTCCTCGATCAGCTTGTGCGCGTCGTTGCGCTGGAGCATGCCGGCCTGAGTGACTTCGCCGGTGTTGTCGAGCACGAAGCGCACTTCGGAGGATTCGAATTCGATCGCGCCGCGCTTGGCGCGCGCCTTGGCGAGCACCGCGTAGAGCTGGTGCAGACGCTCGACCTGCGGCAGCACCGGCTTGATCGCGGCGCGCGTGTCTTCGTCGAGTTCGCCGACTGCCTTCCACACCTGGGTGTAGGTCAGGCGCGCGTGCGAATGCATCACCGCTTCGTAGAACTTCGACTCCGACACCGAGCCGTCTCGCATCACCTGCATGTCGCAGACGAAGCACATCCGGTCGACCTTGGGCTTCAGCGAGCAGATGCCGTTGGAAAGGGTCTCGGGCAGCATCGGTACGACGAAACCCGGGAAATACACGCTGGTCGCGCGCAGCTGGGCTTCATCGTCCAGCGGCGTGCCGGGACGCACGTAATTCGACACGTCGGCGATCGCGACCACGAGGCGGAATCCGTCGCGGTTGGGCTCGCAGTAGACGGCGTCGTCGAAATCCTTGGCGTCCTCGCCATCGATCGTCACCAACGGCAACGCGCGGATGTCGACGCGACCGCCGACCATGCGCTCTTCGACATCAACCGGCACCGCAGCGGCTTCGTCGAGCACTTCCTGCGAGAACTCGTGCGGCAGGTTGTGGCCGTGGATCGCGGCCTCGACCACCAGCGTCGGCTTGAGCACGTCGCCCAGCACGGTCAGCACGCGGCCGATCGGTGGACGGTGCGCATCGCCCGGCGCGGTGATCTCGCAGACCACCAGCTGGCCGTGCGTCGCGTCTTGGCGCGCGTCCACCGGAATCTGGATGTTGCGCTGGATGCGCTTATCGTCCGGCACCACGTAGCTGATGCCGTGTTCGATCGAGAAACGCCCCATCAGGCGCGTCGTGCGGCGCTCGAGCACTTCGACGACGACACCGGCGCGACGGCCGCGTGCATCGACGTTGGTCAGGCTGGCCAGCACGCGGTCGCCGTGCATGACCTTGCGCATCTCGGCCGGCGGCAGGAACAGGTCCTCGCCCGCGCCCGAATCCGGGCGCAAGAAACCGAAGCCCTCCGGGTTGGCGATCACCGTGCCCGGAATCAGGTCCATGCGCTTGGCCGGCACGAGGCCGCCGCGGCGGTTCTGCAGCAACTGGCCTTCGCGCAGCATCGCGCCCACGCGCTTGCCGAGTGCATCGGCGCGGTCGGGCTCGGTGAGCGCGAGCTTGATCGCGAGCTCGTCGGGCGTCATCGGGCCGTCGGCATCGACGAGCACCTGCAGGATCGCCTCGCGACTCGCGATGGGGTTCGCGTAACGCGCCGCCTCGCGGGTGGCATGCGGGTCTTCGAAGCGCCCGCCGCGCGATGCGGGCGGACGATCCTGCGACGCCGGTCGGCGATCGGCCGGCGCCGGTCCACCGGGCTTGGAGCCCCCGGAACGCAGCGCGCGCTGGAGGGCCGGATCGGGCATCCACGGCGGCAGGGCGTCCTTGCGGTCGCTGTGCGATTTCGGGCGGGCCGGAGCGGTGGTGCCGCGCTTGCCGGCCCCCTGCGTCTCGGGTCCGGGCGTACCGCGGCTGCTGCCGCGCTTGCTTGGAGGTTTAGCCATTGTGGGAATGGTACAGGCTCGCCCGCGAGGCCGGCGTCGATGCCCGGAGAACGGCGTGCACGAATTCGTTGACAAGCGCCGGGGGCATCGACAACATACGCGCCCTGACCTGCCCGGGTGGCGGAATTGGTAGACGCACTAGCTTCAGGTGCTAGCGGGGGCAACTCCGTGGAGGTTCGAGTCCTCTCCCGGGCACCAAGGTCATCACAGCCTTACCAGCCGTGAACATCAAACCCGCAATCGCGGGTTTTTTTGTGCCTGCGCTTCGGGCCGACGCCTTCGCGGGCCACCTCAACGGGATCTCCCGGATGCGCCGTGCGATCGCGCATGTGCTTTCCGACTGCGTTGCGCCATTGTCGACGGGTCGCCGCCTGCGGAGCACTGCATGGATTACCTGACGCTCAGCCGGCTGGCTGGTGATGCCGTGGCTGCGGCTCAAGCTCGCACTGGTGTGCGCGCTGGTGTTCCTGCACGTCTGGCTGAGTCGAACGCTGCGGCAACTGGCCACCGTCGAACCTCCGCCCAGGCCCCGCGCCCTGCTGCGTTTCGCCGCGCCCATGACGTTCCTCGTCGGCCTGTGCATCGGCCTGCTGGGCCTGACCAAGCCGTTCTGAGTCGCGAGTCGCGCAGAACGGCGCTTCACTGTCGTCACAATTGACAGCCGACGGGTCGCGCGCCAGAATTGTCGGCCTGACCTGCCCGGGTGGCGGAATTGGTAGACGCACTAGCTTCAGGTGCTAGCGGGGGCAACTCCGTGGAGGTTCGAGTCCTCTCCCGGGCACCAAGGTCATCACAGCCTTACCAGCCGTGAACATCAAACCCGCAATCGCGGGTTTTTTTGTGCCTGCCAGGTGCTGCGCCAGTCTTGCGCGCCGTTGCTTTGCCACGTGGCCGGCGATGCATTCCGCCGCCGTCGAACGTAATGGCTCGTGGCTCCAGCGACACCGCGCCTCGCGATGCGCAGCGCGCCGCTGAAACCCACAGCTCGATGACGGAAGTGTCCCCCGACGTGGCGCAATCGCTGGCGACACTCAGTCGCTGAAAGGCAACGCTCCGCATCCGCCGATGCACAGGGCGCCTGCAAGTCCGCTAAGGAAGGTCTGAATAACTGCCGTCATCCCCGCAAAGGCGGGGATCCAGTGACTTCAAGCCTTTGAAAACCAAAGACGCTGGATTCCCGCCTTCGCGGGAATGACGGCCAAAGCGGAATTGTTCAGGCCTTCCCTAACGGGGCTTGCGATTACCTGGATTGCCGGGCGTGCCTTCGCCACCCCGCCGTGTCGGATTGCCTTCGAGCGCGCCCGGCATCGATTCTGGATCGTTGCGCTGGTCCTGATCGCGCTTCTCGGACGATTCGCCCGGCGCTTTCGGACCATCGGGCGTGCGCGCCTGCTCCAGTGGGCCGCGCGTGGTGTCTGGGGTGTGATCCCGGCTCATCGTCGTGCCTCCTTGGTAGGTGACGACAGTCTGCGCAACCGAGGGGCGTCGACGCGTGACGCCACTGGCCTGCACCGCCAGCCGCGGGCGGAACAACTGCCGCCGAACCGCTCAGTCCCCGCGCGCCGCATCCCGGCGCTGCTCGCGCACTTCGAACCACATACCGTTGAGGATCGCGAACGTCGCCGCGAGGCCGATGCCGAGAATCCAGGCGAAATACCACATCGTGTTGCTCCTTGGTTGCGCTCAGTACGCGTTGGGGGTGTCGGCGACGCTCGCGTCGGTGACCTTGCCGCGCAGCACGCGGTAGACCCACGCGGTATAGAGCAGCACCAGCGGCAGGAACACGATGGTCGCCAGCAGCATGATCCACAGCGTCAGCCGGCTGCTCGACGCGTCCCACAGCGTGAGCCCGGCGCCCGGGACGCTCGACGAAGGCAGCAGGAACGGGAAGATCGCGAAGCCCACCGTCAGGATCACGCTGGCGATCGAGACGCCCGAGGCGACAAACGCGAGACCACCGCGGCGCAGCCGCAACAAGACTGCCGACGCAAGCGCGCCCAGCACGCCGAGCAGCGGTGCGGCCATCGTCAGCGGCATGGTGCGGTAGTTGTCCATCCACAAACCCGGCGCCGTGCTGACGGTCTTGTGCAGCGGATTCGACGCGAGCGCGGTGTCGACCACGGAATCCACGCGGAAGCCCGCGATACCCGTCGCGATCCACACGCCGGCGGCCACGAACAGCGCAGCGGCCAGTACGCCTGCAACGCTGCCGTAGCGCGCGGCACGCGTCGCGATGGGGCCGTCGGTCTTCATCACCAGCATCGCCGCGCCGTGGGCGACCAGCAGGCTCACGCTGACCAGGCCGGCCAGCAACGCGAACGGCGTCAGCAGATCGAAAAAGCCGCCGGTATAGACCGCGCGCAGCTCGGGGGTGAAATGGAACGGTGCGCCCAGCAGCACGTTGCCGACCGCGACGCCGAAGATCAGCGCCGGCACCGCGCCGCCCACGAACAGCGCCCAGTCCCAGGTTTCACGCCAGCGCGGGTCCTCCACCTTGCCGCGGAACTTGAAGCCGACCGGCCGCAGGATCAGCGCGAACAGGATCAGGAACATCGCCAGATAGAAGCCCGAGAAACTCACCGCATACAGCGGCGGAAACGCGGCGAAGATCGCGCCGCCGCCGAGGATCAACCACACCTGGTTGCCCTCCCAGACAGGGCCGATGGTGTTGACGACGATGCGACGCTCGGCATCGGTCTTCGCGACGAACGGCAGCAACGTGCCGACACCGAGGTCGAAGCCGTCCATCACCGCGAAGCCGATCAGCAACACGCCCAGCAGCAGCCACCAGATCAGGCGCAGCGTGGCGTAGTCGAATGGAATGAAGTCCATGGGAAATCCTCGAAAAACGTGGGTGCGTCAAGCGCGCGCGGCGGGTGCGGGATCGAGCGCGTCGAGCGCGCGACCGTCGGACTCGGGCGCGTCGTCGTCCACCGCGGCCGGCGCGTCGTCGCCAGCCGGCGGTGCCAGCACATCAGGCCCCTTCTCGATGGCCTTGAGCATCAGCTTCGCGGCGACGATCGCCAGGCCCGTGTAGATGATCACGAAGCCCGCCAGCGAGATCAGGATGTCCTTGAGCGCAATGCCCGACGCGGCATAGAACGTCGGCAGCACGCCTTCCACCGCCCAGGGCTGACGACCGTATTCGGCGACGAACCAGCCGCACTCGATCGCGATCCACGGCAGCGGCAGACTCCACAGCGCGATCCACAGGAAACGCCGGCTCTCCTCGATACGGTTGCGCGTGACCACCCAGAACGCAAAGGCAAAGAACGCGATCAGGTAGAAGCCGATGCCGGCCATGATCCGGAACGTCCAGAACAGCGGCGCCACACGCGGCACGGTATCGAGCGCGGCCTGGGAAATCTCCTGCTCGGTGGCGTGGAGGATGTCGTCGCGATAGCGCTTGAGCAGCAGCGCATGGCCGAGGTCGCTCCAGTGCGCATCGAACGCGGCGCGCGCGGCGGTGTCGGTGCGGTCCTCGCGCAGGCGCTCGAGCGCGGCATAGGCCAGCTGGCCGCCGCGGATGCGGTGCTCGGCACGCTCGACCAGCTCGAGGATGCCGGGGATCTCGCCGTCGAGCGAGCGCGTCGCGATCAGGCCCATGAGCCACGGAATCTTGATCTCGAAGCGGTTGGACTGGCCGGACTGGTCCGGCAGCCCGATCACGGTGAAACCGGCGGGCGCGGGCTCGGTGTGCCACATCGCCTCGATCGCGGCCAGCTTCATCTTCTGGTGTTCGGTGGCCGCGTAGCCGCTCTCGTCGCCGAGCACCACGACGCTCAGCGCCGACGCCAAGCCGAAGCTTGCGGCAACCGCGATCGAGCGCCGGGCGATGTCCTTGTGCTTCCCACGCAGCAGATAGAACGCGCTGACCGACATCACGAAGATCGCGCCGGTCACATAGCCGGCCGACACCGTGTGCACGAACTTGGCCTGCGCGACCGGGTTGAAGATCACCGCCATGAAGTCGGTGATTTCCATGCGCATGGTGTCCGGATTGAAGACCGCGCCGACCGGGTTCTGCATCCAGCCGTTGGCGACCAGGATCCACAGCGCCGAGAAGTTCGCGCCCAGCGCGACCAGCCATGTGATCGCCAGATGCTGCAGCTTCGACAGGCGGTTCCAGCCGAAGAAGAACAACCCGATGAAAGTCGCCTCGAGGAAGAACGCCATCAGCCCTTCGATCGCCAGCGGCGCGCCGAAGATGTCGCCGACGTAGTGGCTGTAGTAGGCCCAGTTCATGCCGAACTGGAATTCCATGACGATGCCCGTCGCCACGCCCATCGCAAAGTTGATACCGAACAGCACGCCCCAGAACAGCGTCATCCGCCGCCAGACATCACGCCCGGTCATCACGTAGACGCTCTCCATGATCGCCATCAGGAACGACAGTCCCAAGGTCAGGGGGACGAACAGGAAGTGGTACATCGCGGTGAGCGCGAACTGCAGGCGGGACAGTTCGACGACGGTCATGTCGATCATGGGAGGCAGCCGGAGCGGGTCATGCGCGCAGGTTGCGCTGCGGCCGGCGGGTGGGCATTGATCTGGATCAATGCGGCATGGGCTTCGTCCCGCTATTCAATCCGCCATACAGCCGAATCAAGGCCCCGTCACTCCGGCTGGCTGGTCAGTCCGGCGAATCCTGGCGCGTCAACCCGGTGAGCCCGCTCCAGCGAATCCAGACCCGTCATTCCGGCGAACGCCGGAATCCAGTGACTTCGCCACGATGGGCGGGACCCCGTTGGCAGCATGAAAGACGCTGGATCCCGGCGCTTGCCGGGATGACAGGGGTCGGACATTCGTGCGCGCTTCGGTCACCGCGGGCGCGTAGGGACAAAAGCCGCTACAGCCCCGCCGCACTCCGCAACGCCGCCACATCCACCAGATCGATCCGCCGTGGATCCTCGAACGCGATCGCCCCGCTCTGCCGCAGCTTGGTGAAACTGCGACTGACCGTCTCGATCGTCAGGCCCAGATGGTCAGCAATATCGGCGCGGGTCATTGGCAGGTCGACGTGGTGGGCAGCCCCGCCGCGCTGCTGCTGGCGCTCGCCCAGTTCGACGAGAAATCCGGCAAGCCGTTCGCCCGGCCCCAGCCGTGCCAGCATCATCAGGCTGCCGCGGGTGGCGTCGAGTTCGCTGCAGGCCTGGGCCAGCATGCCGGATTCGAGATCGGGATAGCGCTGGCACAGGCTGCGCATCGACTGCAGTGGAAACGCGCACAGCACGCAGTCGGTCACCGCTTCCAGCGTGTGCCGGTAGTGCGGCGCGCCGCTGAAGCCGATGAAATCGCCGACCATCAGAAAGCCCGCGACCAGCCGACGGCCGTCAGGCAGCAGGCGCACGCGGCGCAGCATGCCGCGGGTAATGGTGTAGACCTCGCGTCGCGGATCGCCCTGGCTGGCCAGCGTGGCGCCGACGGGCAACAGCACTTCACCGGCGACCGCTTCGAGCGCATGCGTCTCCGCTGCGGGAATCGACGCGCAGATCGCCAGCGGCCGCGCCAGACAGCCCTCGCAGCCGCCGTGCTGCGCACGTTTCGGGCTGCCGGCCGCCGCATGGCGCGCCGAGCCGGTGGGTTCGGCGGAACTGGGCGGCCTGGGTCGGGTGTCCATACCGGGACGATCATAACCGCGCGCGTGCTTCGCGACCGGAACATGGCCTCGCGGCCGCCGCGATGCCTCACCCCGGCTTCGCCCACGGCCCGAGGATGGCTGTCAACGCAACACCTGCGACCCCCAACCGCTAAAATCCCGGTTCCGCCGTAGATGCTGTCCCGATGACCGAGTCCGTCCGCACCCCCTTCCATGGCTTCGAACAGTTGCCGCTGCGCGAATTCGCCGAGCGCGCCTACCTCGACTATTCGATGTACGTGGTGCTCGACCGCGCGCTGCCGTTCATCGGCGATGGCCTCAAGCCGGTGCAGCGCCGCATCATCTACGCGATGAGCGAGCTGGGCCTGGGCGCGGCGGCGAAGCCGAAGAAGTCCGCGCGCACCGTCGGCGACGTGATCGGCAAATACCATCCGCACGGCGACAGCGCGTGCTACGAGGCGCTGGTGCTGATGGCGCAGCCGTTCTCGTACCGCTATCCGCTGATCGACGGCCAGGGCAACTTCGGCTCCAGCGACGATCCGAAATCCTTCGCGGCGATGCGTTACACCGAATCGAAGATGACGCCGATCGCGGAGATGCTGCTGAGTGAGCTCGGCCACGGCACCGTCGACTGGACCGACAACTTCGACGGCACGATGCAGGAGCCCTCGTGGCTGCCGGCGCGCCTGCCGCACCTGCTGCTCAACGGCACCACCGGCATCGCGGTCGGCATGGCGACCGACGTGCCACCGCACAACGTCAACGAAATCGTCAGCGCCTGCCTGCGCCTGCTCGACGATCCCGACACGACCGTGCGCGACCTGTGCGAACACGTGCGCGGCCCGGACTATCCGACCAGCGCCGAGATCATCACGCCCGTCGCCGACCTGCTGCAGATGTACGAGACCGGCCACGGCAGCGTGCGCGCACGCGCGACGTTCCAGAAGGAGAACACCAACATCGTCATCACCGCGCTGCCGCACCAGGTCAGCCCGAGCAAGGTGATCGAGCAGATCGCCGCGCAGATGCGTGCCAAGAAGCTGCCCTGGCTGGAAGACATCCGCGACGAATCCGACCATGCCAATCCGGTGCGCGTGGTGCTGATGCCGCGCTCGAACCGCGTGGACGCCGAGCAGCTGATGGGCCACCTGTTCGCGACGACCGATCTGGAAAAGAGCTTCCGCATCAATCTCAATGTCATCGGGCTCGACGGCCGTCCGCAGGTCAAGGACCTGAAGATGCTGCTGTCCGAGTGGCTGCAGTTCCGCACCAACACCGTGACCCGCCGCCTGACCCATCGCCTGGAGAAGGTCGAGCGTCGCCTGCATCTGCTCGATGGTCTGTTGGTCGCGTTCCTCAATCTCGATGAGGTGATCCACATCATCCGCACCGAGGACGAGCCGCGCGCGGTGCTGCAGGCGCGGTTCGAACTCAGCGACGAGCAGGTCGACTACATTCTGGAGACGCGCCTGCGCCAGCTCGCGCGCCTGGAAGAGATGAAGATCCGCGGCGAACAGGCCGAGCTGGAAAGCGAGCGCGATCGCCTGATCACCACGCTCGAGAGCAAGACCAAGCTGAAGAAGCTGATCAAGGACGAACTGCAGGCCGATGCGAAGAAGTACGGCGATGCACGTCGCTCGCCGCTGGTCGCACGCGGCGCTGCGCAGGCGCTCGACGAAAGCGATCTTGTGCCGAGCGAGCCTGTGACCATCGTCGTCAGCGAGAAGGGCTGGGTGCGCGCGGCAAAGGGCCACGACGTGGACCCGACCGGCATGAACTATCGCGACGGCGACAGCCTGCTCGCGTTCGCGCGCGGGCGTACAACGCAGCAGGTCGCCTTCCTCGATTCGACCGGTCGCAGCTATTCCACCATCGCGCATTCGCTGCCCTCGGCGCGCGGCAACGGCGAACCGCTGACTGGCCGCTTCTCGCCGGCCGCGGGTGCGTCGTTCCAGGCAGTGGTGGCGGGCGAATCGGACGCGCGCTTCGTCGTCGCGTCTTCGCATGGCTACGGCTTCGTGACCCGCTTCGAGAATCTCACCGGCCGGCAGAAGGCGGGCAAGGCGATGCTGTCGCTGTCACCGGGCTCGACGGTGCTGCAGCCGGCCGCGGTGCGCGCCGTCGATGCCGACCGTCTGGTGGTGGTGACCAGCGCCGGACATCTGCTGGCGTTCCCGGTCGCCGAGTTGCCGGAACTCGACAAGGGCAAAGGCAACAAGATCATCGAGATCCCGAAGGCCAAGCGCGGCACCGAACAAGTGGTCGCCGTGGCCGTCGTCGCGCCGGGCACTTCGCTGCTGGTGCGTTCGGGTGCGCGCACGATGACGCTGTCGTTCAAGGAGCTCGACGCCTATATCGGCGCGCGCGCATCGCGTGGGGGTCTGCTGCCGCGCGGCTGGCAGAAGGTCGAAGGGCTCGACGTCGAGTGATGCCGGCACGGGTGCGTCGCGGCGATCCGTCGCGTGCCCGGCCCGGAAGAACCATGAAACCGTAGGAGCGCGTTCGCGCGCGATCACGCGTTCCAGGGACACCCCATCGCGCGCAAGCGCGCTCCTACATCAGGCGCCCGATGCAACCCGAGTTCTGGCACGAACGCTGGTCGAGCAACCGCATCGGTTTCCACCGCGATGCGCCGCTACCGCTACTCGTGGCGCACTGGCCGGCGCTCGACCTCGCGCCGGATGTCCGCGTGTTCGTGCCGCTGTGCGGCAAGTCGCTCGACATGGTGTGGCTGACCGAGCGCGGTCATCGCGTGCTCGGTGTCGAACTGTCGGAACTGGCGGTGCGCCAGTTCTTCGAGGAGCGCGGGCTGAGGCCGGCGATCCATGAAACATCTGCGGGCCGGCACTTCGTCGCCGGTGCGTACGAGCTGATCGTCGGCGATGCGTTTGCGCTGGAAGCCGACGTGCTCGCGGACTGCGCCGCCGTCTACGACCGTGCGGCGCTGATCGCGCTGCCGCCGGAGTTGCGCCGCATGTATGCGGCCACTGCGTGGCGACGCCTGCCGGCGGGATGCCGCGGACTGCTGGTCACGCTGGACTATCCGCAGGCGGAGAAGTCCGGGCCGCCGTTTTCGGTGGCAGCGGACGAAGTGCATGCGTTGCTCGATCGCGACTGGCGGATCGATGCGGTCGAACGGCGGGACATTCTTGCGAACGAGCCGGGGTTCGTTGCGGATGGGGTGACCGCGTTGTCGACGGCCGTCTACCGGGTAGTGCGGCGGGGGTGATGCGGGTTCGGGCGGCGCTTGAGTCGAAATTCCCCTTCGACGGCGGCCCTCCCCCCAACCCCTCTCCCGGAGGGAGAGGGGCTTCAAAGCATACGCTCGCGAGATTCGAGCCCCTCTCCCCCTGGGAGAGGGGTTGGGGGGAGGGCAGACGCGTCATTCGAATCGAATGGAGCGGCGGCTTCCCGCCCGATAAAAACAGAAACGCCCACGACATGCGCAGGCGTTTCCAAACTCCCGACAACGCGGCGAACACGCCGCGCTTCTTTCACCCCACGCCGGCGTGCGTGCCTTCCGCCTCGCCCATGCGGCTCTGCTGGTAGCGTTCCAGGCCGATCATCTTGATCAGGCGCAGCTGCTTCTCCAGCCAGTAGGTGTGATCTTCCTCGGTATCGGCAAGCTGGGTCACCAGCACTTCGCGGGTGACGAAGTCGCTGTGCTGTTCGCACAGCACGATGCCCTTGGCGAGGTTGTCGCGCACCAGGTATTCGAGGTCGAGATCCTTGCGCAGCATCTCCTCGACGGTGACACCCGGCTCGAATGCGTCGGGGCGCATGTCCGGGATGCCTTCCAGAAACAGAATGCGCTTGAGCAACGCGTCGGCGTGCTGGGTTTCCTCTTCCATCTCGTGATTGATGCGCGCGTAGAGCTGGTGCAGGCCCAGGTCCTCGTAGCGGCGCGAATGCAGAAAGTACTGGTCGCGCGCCGCCAGCTCACCTCGGAGCAGGAACTTCAGGTAATCGACGACTTCGGGATGTCCTTTCATGGCAGCGCTCGCAACACGTGGAATGCGCGCAGTATGCCGGGCCGCCGTGAAGCATGATCGGATGGGAATGCATGCATTTCGCATTCTCAGGCGCGTCCGCCCGGCGCTGCGCGGATCGCACGGCCTGTTGCAAGCGGCGTGACGCACATCGGCGTAGACTCGCGCGCCTTCCGCATCTTGTCCCCCCAATGAAGATCGGCATCGACTTCGGTACCAGCTATTCCGCCGCCGCTGCGCGCATCGGCGACCGGCTGGTGCACATCCAGTTCGACGGGCAGCCGCAGTTCCGCACCGCGGTGTTCTTTCCCACCACCCTGCCCGATCTCGATGCCTTCGAGCTGGACGGAGCGATGGAAGCCGAGGTGGAATCGCTGATGCGCGGCCTGCGCAGCGACCAGGCCCGCGCCGGCGCTGCGCCACGTCCATCCGCGCTGCTGCGCCGCGACGCGATCCGCATCGTCCGCCGGCAATGGCTGGAGGCGCGCATGCGCGATGCCCAATCCTCGGCCGCCGATCTGCAACACGCGGTATTCGGCGAGGCGGCGATCGAGAGCTATCTGCTCGAAGGCAGCGGCAATCTGGTCCAGTCGCCGAAGTCGATGCTCGGCTTCAATCTGCACCCGCGCGCGAAGGAGACCATCACCGGCATCGCCGCGCACATCCTGGAACACATCCGCCTGACCGCGAGCCAGCAACTCGGCACCACCGTGCGCGCAGCGACACTGGGCCGACCGGTGCGTTTCCGCAGTTCGCTCGGCGAGGCCGGCGGCGAACAGGCACTGGCCCTGCTGCGCGATGCTGCGGCCCAGGCCGGCTTCGATGCGATCGACTTCCTCGAAGAACCCGCGGCCGCCGCACTGCACTACCACGCCGAGAGTCCGCAGCGGCACACCACGCTGGTCGTCGACATCGGCGGCGGCACCACCGATATCGCGCTGGCGGACGTCGGCGGCGATGGCGCGCCGCGCGTGCACCGCGCCTGGGGCGTCGCCAACGGCGGCACCGACGTCGATCTCGCGCTGAGCATGGCCCAGGTCATGCCGGTATTCGGCAAGGGCGCCAGCCGCATCCCGGTGCACCACTTCGTCGAAGCGGCGACGGTGCAGGACATGCCGCGGCAACGCGATTTCCACAAGCGCGACTTCAGCCATGTCGATGCCCCATTCGGCGCGCGCCTGCAGGCGCTGCAGCGCGACGGCGGCACCACGCGCCTGTACCGCGGCGTCGAAGGCATGAAGGTGCGCCTGAGCGCGCACGACGAAGCCGGGCACGCGCTGGACTACATCGAACCCGGCCTGCGCGTCGACGCGACGCGGGCTGCGCTGGAAACCGCCAGCGCACGTTTTCTCGACACCATCGGCGCCCTGCTCGACGACGTACGCGGCGATCTCGATGCGCCGCCCGACAGCCTGTTCCTGACCGGCGGCATGTCAGGTGCGCCGTATGTCCAGGCGGCTGCGCAGGCGCGCTTCCCGGATGCGCGCATCGTGCGCGGCGATCCGTCGCTGGGTGTGGTCTCGGGCTTGGCCGAGCACGCGCGCAACTGAGTCGCTTGGCCGGCCTGCGCGCCGGCCCGCAACATGCCCGTGGAATAATCGGACCGCGCCGCATCTGCCGCGGCCGGGGAATCGTGCATGCGCAAATGGATTCTGCGGGCGCTGCTCGCGCTCGTCGTGCTGCTGGTCGCGGCCGGCCTTTTCATCTGGCTGTTGCTGCGCGCGAGCCTGCCGACACTCGACGGCGACCAGTCGCTGACCGGCCTCGGTGCGCCCGCGACCATCGAACGCGATGCCGCGGGCGTTGTCACGATCACCGCCGCCAACGAGACCGACGCGATGCGCGCGCTCGGGTTCGTGCATGCGCAGGAGCGCTACTTCGAGATGGACCTGATGCGGCGCGTGCCGTCGGGCGAACTTTCGGTGTTGTTCGGCGAGGGCGCGCTGGAGACCGACCGCCGCAACCGCGTGCACCGCATGCGCGCGCGCGTGGAGGCCGACCTGGCCTCGGTCGCTGGCGATCGCATGCCGCAGCTGCAGGCCTATGCCGACGGGGCCAATGCCGGCCTCGCGTCTTTGCGCGCGCGACCCTGGGCCTACCTGCTGCTGCGGCAGTCGCCGCAACCGTGGACGCCGGCGGATTCCGCACTGACCGGCTTCGCGATGTATTTCGATCTGCAGGACGCGACCAATGCGCGCGAGCTGGCGATGCACCGCTTGCAGCCGGCGCTGCCGCCGGCCTTGTTCGATCTGTTCGCGCATGACGGCAGCCGCTGGGATGCGCCGCTGTTCGGGGAGGCGCGTGGGGATGCGGTGTTGCCGGGGGCGGAAGTTGTGGATCTGCGGGCGATGGATGTGGTGGAAATTGAGAGCGCGCGCAGTGAAGCATCGCCGTTCGCGGCTGTCGGGTCGGCACAAGCCGAGGCCTCAACCCTGGCATCTCGGCTGGCCCTCGCTCCACCGTTTGCTTCACAAACGGTCCCCCTCTCTCCCGCGGCACGGGAGAGAGGCCAAGGTGGGCCGCCGGTGGCTTGGAAGGTTGCCCTCACTCCACCACCTGCTCCGCAGGTGGCCCCCCTCTCTCCCACGGCGCGGGAGAGAGGCGTTGGTGCGCCGCCTGCGGCGGCGGATCTTTCGCGGGGCAGCAACAACTTCGCCGTCTCCGGCGCCTTGACGGCCGACGGCCGCGCCCTCGTCGCCGACGACATGCATCTGGGCCTGCGCGCACCCAACATCTGGTTCCGCGCGCGCCTGCGCTATCCCGATCCGCGCGCACCGGGCGGCCAGGTCGACGTCACCGGTTTCACCCTGCCCGGCCTGCCGGCGGTGATCGCCGGCAGCAATACGCACGTCGCCTGGGGTTTTACCAACAGCTACGGCGATTACCTCGACTGGCAGCGCCTCGTGCCCTGTGCCGACGGCACGCCTGCGGGTTGCACGCCGGTCGTGCGCCATGAGGAGCGCATCGACGTCGCCGGCGGCGCACCGGCCACGCTGATCGTCGAAGACAGCGACTGGGGCCCACTGCTCCACCGCGACGCCGACGGCAGCGCGCTCGCCCTGCGCTGGACCGCCCACCAGCCCGGCGCATTGAATTTCGGCCTCGCCGACTTCGCCCACGCGCACGATCTCGATGATGCGCTGGCCATCGCCGACCGCACCGCGACGCCGACACAGAATCTCGTGATCGGCGATCGCGCCGGCCGTATCGCCTGGCGCCTGCTCGGTCCGATTCCCGTGCGCGGCGCCGGCTGCGACGGCCATACGGTTTCGGTGCCGCTGACGGCAGACGCAGCGACCGACCGCAACCGCTGCGCACCCTGGCCCATCGCGACCGGTGTCTCGCCGCTCCTGCGCTCGCCCGACACCGATCGTCTGTGGACCGCAAACAGCCGCGTCGTCGACGGCGAAGATTTCGCACGTATCGGCGACGGCGGCGCTGCGCTCGGCATCCGCGCCTGGCAGATCCGCGAGGGTCTCGAAGCGCGCACGCAATTCACGGAGGCCGATCTGCTCGCGATCCAGCTCGACGATCGCGCCCTGTTGCTGTCGCGCTGGCACGCGTTGCTGGATGCGGTCGCGAACGCAGCGAGCGATGACAGCGCGATACATGCCCTGGCCGATGCCTCGCGCGACTGGAGCGGTCATGCGAGCGTCGACTCGGCCGGTTACCGCCTGGTCCGCGCATGGCGGCTGGCGATCCACGCGCGCCTCGCCGACGGCCTCGCCGCGCCTGCGCGCGTCGCGCGCGGTGATGCGTTCGAAACACCCGCTCCGCCGAATTTCGAAGGCGTCGTCTGGCCGCTGGTCGAACAGCGCCCCGCGCATCTGCTGCCGCGCCGTTTCGCCTGCACGCCAGACACCCAGCGCGGCGTCTGCACGCCGGTCGAAGACGGGTGGCAGGCTCTGTTCGAAGACGCCGCCCGCGAGGTCCGCGACAGCCTGGCCGGCGACGGCCCGCTCACCGAACGCACCTGGGGCGAACGCAACACCACCGCGATCTGCCACCCGCTCGCAGCGGCGATTCCGCTGCTCGGCAAACGTGCGCTGTGCATGCCGGCCGAAGCGCTTCCCGGCGACGGCACCGTGCCACGCGTACAGGGTCCGTCATTCGGCGCCTCGCAGCGCATGGTCGTCGCCCCCGGACACGAGGCCGACGGCATCACTCACATGCCTGGCGGACAGAGCGGGCATCCGCTTTCGCCCTACTGGGGCGCTGGTCACGACGACTGGGCGCAGGGACGGCCGTCGCCGTTTCTGCCGCAGGCGACGGCGCATACGCTGAAGCTCGTGCCGGAAACGCAGGAGGCTCGCTGACGCGCCCGGTCCGCGTTGCTTTGGCTTCGGCTTTGGCTTTGGCTTCGGCTTTGGCTTTGGCTTCGGCTTCGGCTTCGGCTTCGGCTTTGGCTTTGGCTTTGGCTTTCAGCTTTTGACTTGAATCGAGCCGTAAAGCGAGCCGAGCATCGCAGGGCGGCGGGGTCGAAGAGCAGCCCATGTCTGAGCGCAGCGAGTTTGGGCTG
>NZ_JAVDWO010000014.1:0-118456 GCF_031457535.1 Luteimonas terrae | reverse complement strand
CGCGCCCTCGGCGGCTTGCCACCGATGCGCTATGCGATGGCACACTCACCCACCACCTCTACTTTTGAATGACTCGAAAAAAGGAGGACGCTTCAGTCTCACCATTTTTTTACATCGCCTCCTACAGCAGGTCGGCGCTGAGCTGGGCGTCGGCGTACATCTTCTTCAGGCGCCGGTTCTCATCCTCCAGCTCCTTCACTCGGGCCACCATGGACACGTCCATGCCGCCGAACTTGCTGCGCCACTTGTAGAACGTTGCCGAGCTGATGCCGTGCTCGCGACAAAGCTCCGGGACGGGCGTGCCGGCCTCCGCCTGCTTGAGCACGGCAATGATTTGACTGCCGGTGAAGCGGGACTTCTTCATGGAACCTCCTCGGGAAAGCGTACGAGAAAATTCCACTCTGGCGTCAGCTATTGGGCCGAGGGACTACCCCCAAACGCGCTGCTATCAAATAGCATCGCGCCATGCCGGACTATTCAAATGTTGCGAAGATTTTTCTCGGAGCTTCGGCGACGCGCAGCCCATAACACAAGCCCGGCTATCAATGCCGCCATGGAGATTAGCCAGAGATTAACTATTCGGAAAGACTCTGGAGCATAGGAAAAAACGATACGCGACGGACCTTGGACGAGGACAGCAGGCATCACGCCAAGCATCGCGGCTGTCCGAACTGATTTTCCATTGACAGTTACCTTCCAGCCATCGGTTGCTTCCATCGGTACTACGACATAGCCCTCCAAATCGCCGCCGTACTCAAGTTCAAAGTGACCAGGGGAATAGTACGTCGTTACGACGCTCTTTGAATCAAGTTGGTCGGGGTCCACTGCGTGTGGAGTGAAATAAGGGCCGTTGGGACTTTTCTGGTTTTCCCATAATGAAACCGGGCCCTCGCTCATTACTCTCCTGAACTTGGACAGCGGGGTTTGGCCCTCGATGAAAAAGTCCAGCGATACCGGCTGCGCAATCCCATTTACGCGCACTGTTCGTTTCGGATCCTTCGGCGTACCAGCCCAGGCTGTAACTCGACGCAAATTTCGGCCGGGCTGATAGTCTATTTCCAATGAGTATTCTCTGTCGCTTAATTCAAGCGTGTTGGGAAAAACAAACCTGAGGAGCTCATTATCGATCATGCCTTCGGCGTTCTTATCCAGAGACGCGACAGTATTTCCCTGTGAATCCACCATTCTAAGGCTGATGCGGCCATCAACGTCTTTCGCGCGGTATGTCGCGAATCTAATCGAGATGCTATTTACATGGGCCGCGGGGGGCACGATGAACGGTTGATTCCACTTATTCGAAGGCAGGTCGGGTAATGGTTTCATGGCCCGATTACTGTCTGTGCCGGAAGCGATGATGTTGAAGAGAAGCCGGTCCTCCCGTGCCAAAACATACCTGACGTTCATCAGTTCCATCTCGTCAGCTTCAAATCTAATTTTTTGGGCCGGTATTTGCGATGCGGTGGCAGTGGTAAAAGGATCGGTGACAAGATTGGGCAGGAGTCTCTTTAGCTCGTCGGTTTTGAATCGATGCGCGAACCACTCTCTGATTCCATAGCCACCCAGTGAGCCGGAAACGAGATAAGACGTGTCCGCTATAACAAAATCGAAGTCGCCAGAATTTGAAGTGACGTAGCTAATTATTTCGGTGCTGGGATAGAAGTGCGTGGCGTTTGTCGGGCCATTGAACTGGCGGTAATAACGAAACTGATCGTAAGTCTGTGCCGCCAGCGCTATTCCTATGACGATTACCATGCCGAATCGCGCAGTAACTGGAAATCTCTGCGAACGATTCACTATTATCTGGATGAACACAGCCGCGCCGATCGAAAGGCCAAGGCCAAGCAGTGAGATCGCGCGCGACCATGTGTTCATTCCAAGCCCCGGCACCCAGGATAAAACCGAAACCGGGAGTAGCTGAAACACAAGTGTGGTTGAGACCAGCAGAATCGCTAGCGAGAACAATCCTAGGTCACTTGATTTCTCACGACGTACCCAGAAAAGGGTGGCACCCAATACACCAAGGAATGCCCCCAGTGACCCGACATACATGGAGCTTTCCACTCTGGGTGACTCAAAAGCCCAGGGCCATAGGAGAAGCTTGGCGTCGTCGGTCAAGCTCAGGAAGCTGCCTGCGCTACGATGATCTGTACTGAACTGCTGGAGCCAGTCAATGAAGGTGAGGAGCGGGACTGCGGCGAGCAAAAATCCTGCGGCTAGAGATATCAATCCGAGCGACATACGGTGCAACACGCTTCGCTGCCAAGTCGAGAGCGCTGGGCGGGAATTCCCGTAACTGAAAGCAAAGATGATGGCGTAAAGAATTGCGGCGCCAAGCATCAGTTGCGCTATGAATGGAAATCCTCCCAACAACAGAAGTGCGGTTGAAACAGCTGTAAGTGAGAACCATCCAGGAGAGGGTTTCCGCAGGAGGCCGTCCATGCTCCACAGCAACCATGGAGCCCAGATGATGGTTAGCATGTGCGACCAGTAAAGCCATGCGACATTGAATCCGCAGAGCTGGAACATGACCGCGCCGAATAGCGCTGGTAGCAGTCCCAAATGGCTTCGGAGGAATACAAACATCCCGAATCCAGCAGCAAAGAGGTTGAACAGGACGCTGAAATAGAATCCCCTGGCGGGATCGCTCGCCGCACTGAAGATGGCGAACGCGGGTGTGAGTTGTCCGGATGTCAGCTTGAGCAGTGATGCGTCACCGCCTGCTGACGTATCGTTCCACAACGGCAGGCGTCCCGCCCGAAGCTCGTTTCTAGCGTAGGTCCACTGCGGCAGGCGAGCGTCTAGCGCGTCTGAGCGCTCCTGGCTGCGGATCTCGGACTTTTCAACCTGGCTCCCCCAGCCGGGGTAGCTTGCGAGCAAATCCAACGGAGAACTTGTCTGCCCGTTCCATGGGTTGGCGCCGATTGCCACAGCTGCCACAGCTAAAAGAATGGCCGCGGTTACGACATATTCCAGCAACCTTGCACGTGCTTGCAGGATAGCGTCCGATGCCTGCTCGATGATTGAACGTTGGTGAGGGATCGTGGCGTTCAATAACTTAATCCGGTTAAGAGTGATCTATTTTGTGAATGCGGAATTAGCTGATGATCGAGCGCCGAATATTCGATGTTTCTTCAATGGCGCAAGCATTGGGCGATCATCTCTCCAGTTCCGCTGCTGCGAATCTGGAACACGAGTTGAGAGGTGCAGGAAGACCTGTTGATCGTCACAGCGATTCCGTGCCATTGCACTGGGGCATGAAATAAACATATGCGACAGAAAGATCAAGCATAATCTCGGGGATGAAGGGATTTTTCAATCGGCGTTTCTGACCGCTTCGCGCTCGAACCTAAGCTTCAGGACTCCCACCTGGATTCGCTCGAGAATTTTCCTGTTGGCCGTGATCTGATCCGCAAGGAACGAAACAACAAAGAACAGAGAGCCGAGCATGACGCAGAGTGTGGCAAGCACGAGCGACTGAATATGCCCGGCTGTGCCGTGGGCCAAATAGGTGAAGACGAAGCGGGCAGTGACCAAGGCGCCGAGCGCCAGAAGAATCGATCCCGGCCAGATGAAGAACTTCGCGGGATGATAGATCACAAAGATTCTGAGGATTGTCCCCAAGGATCGGGTGACATAGCTGTAGATGCTCTTGACCAGTCTGGATGGACGTAGATCTCCATTGGTCCTGATTGGAACGGACGCGATCCGCAAGTTGCTGGCGCCCGCCTGGATGATCGTTTCAAGAGTGTAGGTATAGGCGTTGAAGACATTCAGCCGGTACGCTGTTTCTCGCGAAATCGCCCTGAAGCCGCTTGGCGCGTCGCCGACGGATGTGCCGCTGGCCTTGCGTACAGCCCAGCTCCCGAGGCGTTGCAGCTTCTTCTTGATCCAGGAGAAATGCTCGGTTTCGTCGATGGGCCTCGACCCAATCACCATGTCCGCTTCACCGTTGATGATCGGTGCGGTCAGGAGTGGAATATCGTCAGCCTCGTACTGGTTGTCCGCGTCGGTATTGACGATGACATCAGCGCCAAGTTGCAGGCAGGCATTGATTCCCGTCATGAAGGCCGTCGCCAGACCGCGGTTCACTGGGTGTCTGATCACGTGGTCGACGCCAAGCTCGGTGGCGATTCTGCCGGTGTCGTCGATCGAGCCGTCGTCAATGACAAGCCACTCAACGCGGTCGAAGCCCGGCACTTGGCGGGGCAAGGCATTGACGGCAACCGCAAGCGTGCCCGATTCGTTCAGGCATGGAATCTGGATAATGAGCTTCAAGTTGGAGGCGCCGGGTTAGGTTGCACGCAATTGTAGCGGGTCCGTCCAGCGCGTTCATCGCGGTTGATCGCGAGTCGCGTTGCCGCCACCGCTGAACTGCTAAACTTTATCGTTTTGCGGCCTGCGTCGGGGTCGCCAGGAGCTGCCCATGAAATCCTATTCGATCATCGCTGCAACGGCTTACGGCAATCGCGGGGCGGAAGCGATGCTGGAGACCGTGGTGGGTCGACTGAAGGCGGAAGATCCGCAGCTTGTGTTCCATGTCTTCAGTTACTACCCGGACGACGACCGGCGTCTGATTTCAGCACCGAATGTCCACCTGCATAGCTCCACGCCCCTGGCCCTTGTGGCATGGCTGTTGCCCTGGGCCGTGCTTTTCGGCGTGCTGCGACTTGTGCTGGGGCGGAGGATACTGGCCTTGGCCCCCGCGTCGATTCGCGCCTTGGGTCGCTCGACCGTGCTGGTGGATCTCGCGGGTGTCGCGTTTATCGACGGCCGTGAGAAGTTTCTTCCGTTCAACTTCCTCACCCTTCTTCCGGCTTGGTTGCTCGGGACGCCAGTCGTCAAGATGCCGCAGGCGGTGGGGCCTTTCGAGAAGCCGTTGAATCGGTTTGCCGCACGTTTGGCCCTGAGTCGCTGCACAATGGTCTGGGCACGCGGCGGCCGGACTCGCGAGCATCTGGATCACTCCGGCTTCAAAGGCCTGCGCTACCGCCAAGGCGATGACATCGCGTTCAACTACAAGATCGAATATTCACTGACGCGGGAGGGCGAGGCGCCGATCCACAAACTGCTCGAGACTTTGGCAACGGATCGGCGGGGCGACGGCGTAAGGGGTGTCATCGGCGTATGCCCGAGCTCGGTTGTTGCGGTGCAGGCGCGGCAGAGAGGTGACAGCTATGAATCCGTTCTCGTCGAGGTAGTGGCCGACCTGTCCCGAAACGGCTTCCTCGTGGTCCTGTTTCCCAACGCGACCCGGGAGAACGATGGCGATGCCGAACGCAACAATGATCTACCGCTGATCCGGCGGATTCTTGCGGGTACTGATGCGCTTGCGCTGCCGATCTCTCCGATCGCGTGTACGTTCGACATCAACGCGGCCGGCATCAAACGAATCATCGCCGAGCTCGACGTCGCGCTTGTCTCGCGATTCCATGCGATGGTCGGCGCGCTTTCCCTAGGCGTGCCTTGCGCGGTCCTGGGATGGAGCCATAAATACGCAGAAGTGATGGCGCGCTTCGGCCAGGAGTCCGAAGTGATGGACTACAAGCAGCTGAGCGCAGAGGAGTTGCGCGATCGTGTGGTCCGTGTGTTCGAACATCGGGTGGAGATCCGCGACTGCATTCTGGCGTCGCTGCCCGAAGTGCAGGCCAGCGCAGACCTTCCCGTCGCGGCCCTGCTGACTGAAGATCTCGGAGCATCGCTTGCGTAAGCTTTATGTCGCACTCGCCAAGTGGCTTTGGGTGGGGTGCGTCGTCGTTGCGGCGGGGGCAGTGGTATGGCGGTCGCGGGACGACGTGCTACGCATGTTCTCGCAGATGCCGCTCTGGCTGATGGCTCTGAGTTTCCTGCTTCTGGTGGCTGCCAAGTTGCTGCTCGGAGAGAACGCCCGTATTGCAGCGGCCCACAGCGGCATCGCGCTCGATTACGGCACGGCCACGAGGCTCTATAACCTGAGTCAACTTGGAAAGTATCTGCCGGGTTCGGTCTGGCAGTTTATCGGACGAGCCGCCGCTTACCGGACGCACGGGGCCAGTTATGCGCAGATCCGGGACGCTTTGCTCACCGAGAGCTTGTGGATCGTAGCGGCTGCATTCTGCATCGGAGGCCTGCTGTGTGGTCCCGCGCTTCTTTCGATCGTGCACAACAGTTTGTCCTCCGTTGTGGCTTGGTGGCTGCTGGCGCTGGTGGCAATTGGAACGCTGGGCGTGGCCGGTCTGCTCGTGTGGAAGCGCGCTGCATTCATGCGCTACCTCCGAAGCGCCGTTCCGACACTGCGGGCGGTTCTCGTACAGACGGCAATATGGTGCCTTCTGGGTGGATCGTTCTGGGTCCTGGTGCAGGCTTGCGATATGGATGCGGGGCTGGTGTTCTCGATCGGGCTGTTCGCAGCCGCGTATGCGGTGGGCTTTCTCGTGCCCATCGCCCCTGCAGGCCTGGGAATCCGCGACGGCATTTTGACCCTTGGCCTGTTGCCGTTCGCACCCGCCGGCGAGGCAGTGGCAGTCACGGTTGTCGCCCGTCTGATCTATCTGGTGGTCGAACTCGTGCTTGTGGCGATTCAGGAGCCGGTTGCGCGTCTGTTCGGCAAGCGCAGGTGCGACAGCGGTTCGGAGACATAGTCCCGGTGTTTCAAGAGGTTGGCGTCCGGACTTCACGCACGGATCTGCGCGCCAAGCCAATCGGATCGGCCGGTCGGCGCTCGGAAGAACGGTGTGGAGGCCTCACGCCTCCATTCGGGAATTGACACTGTCGCCGGTCAAGCGGCGCGCACGTGAACCACTCGATTCGAGCAGGCGGGCCCTGGGTCATCGTCGGGCTGCTCAAGGGCACCGGGTCTCGCGTGCACCAAACCCGCTTACCCGCGGGCGTCTGCGACACATCTGTGATCAGGACAGCACCGATCCAGCCCGTACGGCCCTGCGCCTTTTGCCCCGCCTGTCAACGATTACTGACCCAGGTCGTTGTATCGACGAATGATCCCGAGGGACTTCTTCTGCGAGTAGGGAATCAGACCATCGGGGTCGGCGTAACCGATGGCAATCAGCATGACAACCCGTTCGTCGTAGTCCAGATTCAACGTATTCTGCATTTTCTTTTCGAGAGGCTCGAAATCCGGCCAGTTGATAACGCTGGAGGACAGGCCCAGCGTTTCAAGCGCGAACATGAACCCCATTGCTGCCAGCGAACTGTCGACATAGATGGCGTGCCGGTCCCGCGCACTGAAGTAGTGATGCAAGCGGCCCACTACAACTGCCACTGCAGGAATCTGGTGTGAGTAACCCGCCGAGCCGAATGGAATGCCGGCGATACGCGTCACGAGCTCTGGATCATCGAAAATACGGAACTCGTAGGGCAGTCGGTTGCACGCCGTCGGCGCCTGCCGAGCGACCAGCAGCGCCTTGTCAAGCAGGTCTCGGGGCACAGCTTCCTGCTTGAACCAGCGAATGGAGCGCCGTTGCTGTGCGAGTGCGAGCATGTCCTCGTAACCAACCTCACTGAGGACGGTGTTGCTGCGAGGGTAGGGCTTCGACCTGGCATCGTCTGCCTTGAACAATGCATGGGTTGCTTGGAAACGAGTTCGTGCGGCTGCCACCAAGGGATGGCTCCCATCCACGATCGAGAAATATTCGGTCAGGACCGAATAGGCCCAGTCCATCTCCTCACGGTCGATGGAGCCCGACGCTGATTTTGCGAAGTCCGCCGAGGCCCTCTCATAGAACTCGATTGTTTCCAGAAGGTAATCCAGAGCAAACACCGGGCGGCGGGGTTGCATCGAGATCCCCTTTTCGAGACGGTGAATATTCCGCCGCAACTCCGTGTGGCTTCGCCGTTGGCGAGCCATGTTGCGGTAGTAATCCCGGCGTCCGCGCAGCACGGCAAACTGTTCGCGGTTGAACGTCGGAAACGTCGCCATGCTGTACGGAATTGACAGAATGCGGTGCGCGCCGAAGATTTCGGCTACAGAACGTTGCGACACTTCGTACAGCCGGCGAATCCAGACGATTGCGAGCAGCCGTTTGGCGAGGGCCTTGAGTCGATTGAGCATGTCAGCCGAGCGCCGCTTCGAGTTCCGGTAGCACCTTGAACAGATCACCGACCAGGCCAATGTCCGCGATCTCGAAGATCGGCGCATCGGCATCCTTGTTGATCGCGACGATCGTGCCCGCGTCCTTGATGCCGGTCAGGTGCTGGATCGCGCCTGAGATGCCAATCGCGACGTAGAGCTCGGGCGCGATGATCTTGCCGGTCTGGCCGACCTGCAATTCGTTTGGCACGTAGCCGGCGTCAACTGCAGCACGTGAGGCGCCGACGGCGGCGCCGAGCTTGTCGGCGAAGTCGAACACGATCTTGAAGTTCTCTTCCGAGCCGACGCCGCGGCCGCCCGAGACAACGCGCTTGGCGCTCTGCAGGTCGGGGCGGTCGGTGCTGCCTGCGGCGAGACCGATGAAGCGGGTATGCGTGGGCAGCTCGGTGTCGACGCTGGTCGTTTCGACCGTCGCGCTGCCGCTGCGTGCGGCTTCCTGCCAGGACGCCGTGCGCACTGTGGCGACGACCGGCTGGTCGGCCGGAGCTTCGACAGTGACGATCGCATTGCCGGCGTAGATCGGACGCTTGAAGACGTGGCTGCTCTCGACCGTCATCAGATCGGAGATCTGGTTCACGCCCAGCAGCGCGGCGACGACTGGCAACAGGTCCTTGCCGAATGTCGTCGACGGCGCGAAGACGTGGCTGTAGCCCGCGGCGAGCTTGGCGATCTGCGGGCCCAGCACCTGCGCGAGTGCCTTTGCGTTGGCCGGATTGGCGACGGCGAGGACTTTCGACACGCCGGCGATCGTCGCGGCCTCGGTGGCGGCGCCTGCCGGATCGGCGGCTAACACCGCGACGTCGATCGACTCGGGCGACAGCGCCTGCGCCGCGGCGACGGTCTTGGCGGTCGCGCTGGCGTTCAGGGTACCGTCGAGGTGCTCTGCAATGACAAGGACTTTGGACATGATGGCAGTTCTCCGAATGCATTGGGGAGGTCGCGCTTCGCGTCGGAACGGCGCGCCCTCACCCCAGCCCTCTCCCGCGAGCGGGAGAGGGGGCTAGAAGCGTTACAGCAGGCCCTTGGCCTTCAGGGCGGCGACCAGTTCGGCCGCGTCCTTGACCATCACGCCCTTGCCGCGCTTGGTCGGCGCCTCGTAATGCGTGGTCTTGAGCGTGTGGACCGATTCGACGCCGAGGTCGGCGAACGGGATCGATTCCATCGGCTTCGACTTCGCCTTCATGATGTCGGGCAGCTTGATGAAGCGCGGCTCGTTGAGGCGCAGATCGGTCGTGATGACCGCAGGCAGGTCGACTTCCAGCGTTTCCAGTCCGGCGTCGACCTCGCGTGTCACGGTCGCCTTGCCATCGGCAATCTCCACCTTCGAGGCGAACGTGGCCTGCGGGCGGCCCCACAGCGTCGCCAGCATCTGACCGGTCTGGTTTGCGTCGTCGTCGATCGCCTGCTTGCCGAGAATCACGACGTCCGGCTGCTCTTTCTCGACCAGCTTGAGCAGGGTGCGGGCGGCGGTCAGCGGCTGGATCGACTGGTCGCAGACCACGTGAATGGCGCGATTCGCGCCCATGGCCAGACCGTTGCGCAGGTGCGCTTGGGCGTCGGCGGGCGCGATCGTCGCGACCACGACCTCGGTGGCGATGCCCTTGTCGCGCAGTCGCAGGGCTTCTTCCAGCGCGATTTCATCGAACGGGTTGGCCGACAGCTTGACGCCATCGGTGACCACGCCGGACCCGTCCGGCTTGACCTGGATGCGGACGTTGTAGTCCACCACGCGCTTGTAGGCGACGAGGATCTTCATCGGTGCGGCATTCCTTGTGCGTTGCGGATCACCCGGCCGCGGCGGCTGGCGCGGGGCAATCCGTCGATTCTACCGGGGCTGCCTCTGGCGCGCGAACCGCAAATCGAACGCGTCTACGTTCACGTTCGTTCCGAAATCTGCTGGGTGAGCCGGTATCCTTGGCGACTTGGCCCTACCAAGGGCACCTTGATCGTCCACAGGAGTGAATTCGTGCCCACATGGCTCGTCACCGGCGGTGCCGGTTTCATTGGCGGCAATTTCGTACTGGAGGCCGTGCGTCACGGCGTCCGCGTGATCAATCTTGATGCCCTGACCTATGCGGGCAACCTGCAGACCCTGGCCTCGATCGAGTCCGATCCCAACCACGTGTTCGTGCACGGCGACATCGGCGACCGCGCGCTCGTCGCGGGCCTGCTGGCCGAGTATCAGCCCGACGCGGTGTTGAACTTCGCCGCCGAGAGTCATGTCGACCGGTCCATCGACGGTCCGGCCGCGTTTATCGAAACCAACGTCGTCGGCACGCTCGGCCTGCTCGAGTCGGTGCGCGACTACTGGAAGACGCTGCCGGACACCCGGCGCGAGGCGTTCCGCTTCCTGCATGTTTCGACCGACGAGGTCTACGGCACGCTGGGCGAAACCGGCAAGTTCTCCGAGACCACGCCGTATGCGCCGAATTCGCCGTACTCGGCGTCGAAGGCCGCGTCCGACCATCTGGTGCGCGCGTTCCACCACACCTACGGGCTGCCGGTGCTCACCACCAACTGCTCGAACAACTATGGGCCCTACCACTTCCCTGAGAAGCTCGTTCCGCTGGTGATCGCCAAGGCGCTGGCCGGTGAGCCTTTGCCGGTGTACGGCGACGGCAAGCAGGTCCGCGACTGGTTGTTCGTCACGGATCACTGCGCGGCGATCCGGACGGTGCTGGAGAAGGGCCGGGTCGGTGAGACCTACAATGTGGGCGGCGATTCCGAGCGCCAGAACATCGAAGTGGTCGAGACCATCTGCCGCCTGCTCGACGCGCGCCGTCCCCGCGAGGACGGCCAGCCGCGTGCCAGCCAGATCACCTTCGTGACCGATCGCCCGGGTCACGACCGTCGCTATGCAATCGATGCGTCGAAGCTGCAGGGTGAACTCGGCTGGAAGCCCGAGCACACCTTCGAGACCGGCATCGAAGCCACCGTCGACTGGTATCTCGACAACCAGGCCTGGGTGCAGCGCATCCTCGATGGCAGCTATCGTCTGGAACGCATGGGAGCGCAGGCATGACCGCGCGCAAGGGCATCATCCTTGCCGGCGGCTCCGGCACGCGTCTGTATCCGATCACCAAGGGCGTCAGCAAGCAGCTGCTGCCGGTGTACGACAAGCCGATGATCTATTACCCGCTCAGCGTGCTGATGCTGGCTGGTATCCGCGAGGTGCTGATCATCAATACGCCGCACGAGCAGGTGCTGTTCCAGACCCTGCTGGGTGATGGCTCGCAGTGGGGCATGGACATCCAGTACGCCGCGCAGCCCAGTCCGGACGGCCTGGCGCAGGCGTATCTGATCGGCCGCGATTTCGTCGGCGGCAAGCCGAGTTGCCTGGTGCTGGGCGACAACATCTTCCACGGACATGGTCTGACAGACACGCTCAAGAGCGCCGATGCGCGCAGTGATGGTGCGACGGTGTTCGGCTATTGGGTCAACGACCCCGAACGCTACGGCGTGGCCGAGTTCGATGCCGCGGGCAAGGTTGTCGACATCGCCGAGAAGCCCGAAACACCGCGTTCGAACTACGCGGTCACCGGGCTGTACTTCTACGACGGACGTGCAAGCGATTACGCGGCTGAACTCAAGCCGTCGCCGCGCGGTGAGCTGGAGATCACCGATCTCAATCGCCGCTATCTCGATGACGGCGCACTGTATCTCGAGCAGCTCGGTCGCGGCTTTGCATGGCTCGACACCGGCACGCACCAGTCCCTGCACGAGGCTTCGAACTTCATCCAGACCATCCAGGACCGTCAGGGTCTGCAGGTGTGCTGTCCGGAGGAGATCGCGTACGGCAACGGCTGGATCGACGCCGAGCAACTATTGGCGCTCGCCAGGCCTCTGTCCAAGAACGGCTACGGCCAGTATCTGATGTCGCTCGTGCAGCGGGGAGTCGTGCGTTGAAGATCATCGAGACCAAACTTCCAGGCGCCGTCGTGATCGAACCGGCAGTGTTCGGCGATGCACGTGGCTTCTTCTTCGAGACCTGGAATGTAGAGCGGTTCGGTCAGCGCGGCCTGCCGACCAACTTCGTGCAGAGCAACGTCTCGTCATCGTCCAAGGGCGTGCTGCGCGGCCTGCATTACCAGTGGCCGCGGCCGCAGGGCAAGCTGGTCAGCGTGCTGCGGGGCGAGGTGTTGGACGTTGCCGTCGACATCCGCCGCGGATCGCCGACATTCGGCCAGTGGGAGGGCGTGATCCTGAGTGAGGAAAACAAGCGCCAGTTCTGGATTCCCGAAGGCTTCGCGCACGGATTCGCGGTGTTGTCCGACAATGCGGTCTTCAGCTATCTGTGCACGGATGTCTACGTGAAGGAAGCAGATGCCGGTGTGCGCTGGAATGATCCCGCGATCGGTGTCGACTGGCAGATCGATGGGCCGCTGCTGTCCGACAAGGACACGCACGCGCCTTTGCTGGCCGATATCGCCGAGGATCGGCTGCCGGTGTTCGCCGCATGACCTCGCTGGTCTTCGGGGCGAACGGGCAGGTGGGTCGGGAGCTGTTGCGCGCGTTTGCGCCGCTGGGCGATGTGGTCGCCACGACCCGGACCGGCACGCTGCCTGACGGCAGTGCCTGCCTGACCGCGGACTTTTCGGATCCAGAGTCGGTTGTCGCGCTGCTCGACGCGACGCGGCCCACGCGCGTCATCAATGCAGCGGCCTACACCGCGGTCGACAAGGCCGAGAGCGAGCCCGCGGCCGCGCAGGCTGCTAACGCAGAAACTCCCGGCGCCATTGCGCGCTGGTGCGTGGTGCACGACGTGCCGCTGGTACATTACTCCACCGACTACGTGTTCGACGGCAGCGGCACGCGCCCGTATCGCCCTGAGGACGCTACCGCGCCGCTCGGTGTATACGGCGCAAGCAAGCTCGCGGGAGAAAACGCGATCCGCGCAGCCGGCGGTCGCCATCTGATCTTGCGTACCGCGTGGGTCTACGCCGCGCATGGCCAGAACTTCCTGCGCACGATGCTGCGGGTCGGCGCCGAGCGCGACGCGCTGCGCGTGGTCGCCGACCAGATCGGCACACCGACGCCCGCGGCGCTGATCGCGGACGTCACCGCGCAGATCCTGCGTGCCGGCAACGAAGGATCCGGTACCTGGCATCTGACGGCAACGGGCGAAACCAGTTGGCACGGATTTGCGCAGGCGATCTTCGAAGGCGCGATCGAGCGCGGCCTGATTGCGCGAGCGCCGACGGTCCTGGCGATCACTACCGCCGACTACCCGACGCCAGCAAGGCGGCCCGCCTATTCCCGGTTGGACACAGAATCGCTCGAGCGTGAATTCAGTATCTCGCTACCGGATTGGCGTACCGCGTTATCTGAAGTTCTCGATACGCTGAATCGATTGAGATAACCTGGTCAAGCACCTCTTGCGTCCGCGGCGCCTGTTCCAATCGCGGCTCCAAGCCTGCAGCCGCGATAATCCGCAGCAGAGTTCAGCTAGTTCTCACCGAAAAGGTCACGGGTGTAGACCTTGTGGGCGACATCCCTGATCTCGTCACTGATCCGATTGGCCACGATCACATCGCTGGTCGCCTTGAAAGAATCGAGATTTTTGACAGTCCGTGAATTGAAGAAGCTGTCTTCTTTCAATGCCGGCTCGTACACGATCACTTCCACCCCTTTGGCCTTGATTCGCTTCATCACGCCCTGAATGGAAGAGGCGCGAAAATTGTCGGAATCAGTTTTCATGGTGAGCCTGTAGATTCCGACTGTCGCAGGCTCGCGCCGGAGAATCTGATCCGCGATGAAATCTTTGCGGGTCGAGTTCGAGGCTACGATCGCGGCAACGAGGTTTTGAGGTACGTCCTGATAGTTCGCAAGAAGTTGCTTTGTGTCCTTTGGAAGGCAGTACCCCCCGTAGCCGAAAGACGGATTGTTGTAATGGTCGCCGATTCGTGGATCCATACCCACGCCTTGGATAATGGATCTGCTGTCTAATTGATGTGTCTGGGCGTAAGTGTCAAGTTCATTGAAATACGCGACACGCATCGCAAGATAAGTGTTCGCGAAAAGCTTGATAGCCTCCGCATCGGTTGGGTTCGTCAGAAGAACAGGTATATCTTTCTTCTCCGCACCTGCCTCAAAAAGCGCAGCGATATTTCTTGCCCGCTCCGAGCGTTCGCCGATGATGATCCGGCTTGGGTGCAAGTTGTCATGCAGTGCCCGACCTTCGCGCAGGAATTCTGGCGAGAACATGATGTTGCTGTTGGAGAATCGATGCTGCATCGCGCGCGTGAATCCAACGGGGACGGTGGATTTGACCAGAATCATGGCTTCTGGATTTTCGTTGATCACGGCCTCGATGACTGACTCGACCGAGCTTGTATTGAAGTAGTTTGCCAGTTCGTCGTAATCGGTCGGCGTGGCTATTACCACCAGGTTCGCGTCGCGATATGCGGACGTGCCATCCACAGTTGCGCGAAGGTCCAGATTTTCTTCTTTCAGAAATCGCTGAATGTCCCTGTCGTCGATTGGTGAAAGGCGTTTGTTGATCAAAGCAACCCGCACCGGGTCGATGTCTACCGCGACGACTCGATTGTGCTGAGCGAGTAGGATGGCATTCGACAACCCGACGTAACCGGTGCCGGCAACGGCAATGTTCATGCCTTTGCTCATTTCTGGGGCTCCTTTTTCCCGCGTCGCGGCACCTGCGTGCCCGATACGCGTCCATAGGTATCTTCGAAACGCACGATGTCGTCCTCGCCCAGATAGCTGCCCGATTGCACCTCGATCAGTTCCAGCGGCACCTTGCCCGGGTTGCGCAGCCGGTGCGTCACGCCGAGTGGGATATAGGTGCTCTGGTTCTCGCTCAGCAACAGCACGTCGTCGCCACGCGTGACTTCGGCCGTGCCACTGACGACGATCCAGTGTTCGGCGCGGTGATGGTGCATCTGCAGGCTCAGCACGCCGCCAGGCTTGACGGTGATGCGTTTGACCTGATGACGCGGACCATGGTCGATCGAGTCGTAGGCGCCCCACGGGCGGTAGACCTTGCGATGCCAGGCGGCCTGCGGCAGATCGCGTGATTTGAGTTCGGCGACCACGTCCTTGACCTGCTGGATGCGGTCGCTGCGCCCGACGAGGATCGCGTCGGGCGTTTCCACGACGATCGTGTCTTCCAGCCCGATCATCGCAATCAGGCGTTCGCCGTAGGCATAAGTGTTGCGGCAGTCGATCGACACGACCTCACCGTGATGCGCATTGCCTTGGGCGTCCTGCGGCGAGACCTCGCGCAGGCTCGCCCAGGAACCCACATCGCTCCAGCCTGCGTCCAGCGGCATGACCACCGCCGCGTCGGTTTTTTCCATAACGGCATAGTCGATTGAATCCGACGGGCTCGCAGCGAAGGCGTCCGCGTCCAGACGGGTGAAGTCGACGTCCTTGCGCGCGGCTGACCACGATGCGCGCACCGCCGCGAGCATCGCCGGTGCATGGCGTTCCAGTTCGGCGAGGTAGACATCGGCGCGGAACAGGAACATGCCGCTGTTCCAGAAGTGATCCCCCGATGCGACGTAGGCTTGGGCACGTGCCAGATCCGGCTTCTCGACGAAGGCTTCGACAGGCACAGGTCCGCCACCATTGCCGTTCGCGGCCTTGATGTAGCCGTAGCCGGTTTCCGGCCCGCGCGGCACGACGCCGAATGTCACCAGCTTGCCGGCCTCGGCGGCAGGCAGTGCGGTGCGCACCGCTGCATGAAAGGCCTCCGGCGTCTGCACGACATGATCGGACGGCAACACCAGCAGCACCGCATCGGGTGTCTCACGCAGCGCTTCGAGTGCAGCTGCCGCGATCGCCGGCGCGGTATTGCGGCCGACCGGTTCGAGCACGATCGCCGCGGGACGCGCGCCGACCTGCTGCAACTGCTCGGCGACGACGAAGCGATGCGCCTCGTTCGCGACGACGATCGGCCCCGCGCTGTCGGCCAGCGGCGCCGCGCGGAGCCAGGTCGCCTGCAGCATCGTGTCCGTGCCCACCAGAGGCAGGAACTGTTTGGGGTGCATCTCGCGCGACAACGGCCACAGGCGCGTGCCTGAGCCGCCGGAGAGCAGAACCGGGACGATCGTGGACATGACAGGCCTCAGGCGGACAACAGATCGGACAGTTCGCGCGTGCGGGCTTCGAGCAGTGCTTGGTTCGCGCGCGTCTCGATGTTGAGCCGCAGCAGCGGTTCGGTGTTGGAACTGCGCAGGTTGAAGCGCCAGTCGCCGAAGTCGGCGCTGATGCCGTCGGTGCGGTCGATCTCAGGCGATTGCGCGGCGTAATGCGCCATCACGCGATCGACCGCGACTTTTGCGTCCGCGACACGGAAGTTGATCTCGCCGCTGCACGGGAATTTCGCGACGCGTTCCGCCACCAGATCGCCCAGCGAGCGGCCGCTGGTGGAGACGAGTTCGGCGATCAGCAGCCACGGGATCATCCCGGAATCCGCATAGGCGAACTCGCGGAAATAGTGATGCGCGCTCATCTCGCCACCGTAGACGGCGTCTTCGGCGCGCATCTTCTCCTTGATGAAGGCGTGGCCGCTCTTGCACAGCACCGGCACGCCGCCTGCGGCTTCGACCTGTTCGACCGTGTTCCAGACCAGACGCGGGTCGTGCACGACCTTGCCGCCCGGCTGTTTGGCGAGAATCGCTTCGGCCAGCAGACCGACGAGGTAATAGCCCTCGATGAATTGGCCCGTCTCGTCGAAGAAGAAACAGCGGTCGAAGTCGCCGTCCCAGGCGATGCCGAAGTCGGCACCGTGTGCACGCACCGCATCTGCCGTGGCCTGACGGTTCTCGGTCAGCAGGGGATTGGGAATGCCGTTTGGGAAGTTTCCGTCCGCCTCGTGGAATACGCGCACGAACTCGAACGGCAGGTGGGGGCTGAGCAGATCGACGATCGAGCCGGCGCCGCCATTGCCGGCGTTGACCACGAGCTTGAGCGGACGCAGCGCCGCGCGATCGACATAGCCGAGCAGGTGGGCGATGTAGGCCGACTTGTCGTGCATGGGTGTTTCATGGCCGGGCGTCGCGACCGGCGCCGGCAGGTTGCCTGCCTCGACCGCATCGGAGATCGCGAACAGGCCGGTGTCCGAACTGATCGGCCGCGCATGTTCGCGGACCAGCTTCATGCCGTTGTAGTCCATCGGGTTGTGGCTTGCGGTCACCATGACGCCGCCGGCGGCGCCCAGGTGATCGACCTGGAAGTAGACCTCTTCCGTGCCGCCGACGCCGATGTCGATGATCTCGCGGCCCTGGCTGCGCAGACCTTCCGCCAGCGCAGCCTGCAGTTCCGGACTGCTCAGACGTACATCGCGCCCCAGCACGATCGCGCCGGGCGGCAGCTGACCCGCCAATGCGATACCGATATCACGGGCCAGGCCGGGGTTGAGTTCGTCAGGCACGCGGCCGCGGAGGTCGTAGGCCTTGAAGGCGGGCAGGGGCATCGTCGGTCCATCGGTACGGGGATGGGCCGATTCTAGCGTTTCGGCTGGACAGGACCGTTCGCCACTGCACCAAGGTCCAAGGCCGCGCGCCCGCGCAGCCGGTAGAATCGAAGGCCGTTGCGCCATGAGGATCGAAATGAGCGAGCAGAGTTCCGCCGCGGGTCGACGCGGCAAGCAGTATCCCGATGCCGTGACCGCATTGGCCGACATCGTCGCCGATGGACAGACCTTCGCCGTCGGCGGCTTCGGCCTGTGCGGGATTCCCGAGGCGTTGATCGCCGCCCTGCGCGATTCCGGCGTCAAGGACATCACGGCGATCTCCAACAACGCGGGCGTTGACGGCTTCGGCCTCGGCCAGCTGCTGGAGACGCGCCAGATCCGCAAGATGATTTCGTCCTATGTCGGCGAGAACAAGGAGTTCGAGCGCCAGTACCTCGGTGGTGAACTGGAACTCGAGTTCAACCCGCAGGGCACGCTGGCCGAGCGCCTGCGTGCCGGCGGCGCGGGTATCCCCGCGTTCTTCACCGCGACCGGTTACGGCACGATCGTCGCTGAGGGCAAGGAGACCCGCGAGTTCGACGGCAAGCACTACGTGCTGGAGACCGCGCTGGTTGCCGACGTCGCGCTGGTCAAGGCGTGGAAGGCCGACAAGGCCGGCAATCTCGTGTTCCGCAAGACCGCGCGCAACTTCAATCCGGCCTGCGCGATGGCTGGCAAGATCTGCGTGGCCGAGGTGGAGGAACTGGTCGAGACCGGCGAGATCGATCCCGACCAGGTGCACCTGCCCGGCATCTACGTGGACCGCATCGTCGTCAACGCGACGCCAGAGAAGCGCATCGAGCAGCGCACCGTGCGAGGAGTGAAGTAATGGCCTGGACCCGAGATGAAATGGCCGCGCGCGCGGCGCGCGAATTGACCGACGGCGCGTACGTGAATCTCGGCATCGGCCTGCCGACGCTGGTGGCGAACCACATTCCCGACGGTGTGGACGTGTGGTTGCAGAGCGAGAACGGCCTGCTGGGCATCGGCCCGTTTCCAGCCGAGGACGAGGTCGATGCCGATCTCATCAACGCCGGCAAGCAGACCGTCACCGCGCGCAAGGGCGCGAGCTACTTCGGCAGCCACGACTCGTTCGCGATGATCCGCGGCGGGCACATCGACCTGGCGATCCTGGGCGCGATGCAGGTCACCGGCAGCGGCGATCTCGCGAACTGGATGGTGCCCGGCAAGATGGTCAAGGGCATGGGCGGCGCGATGGACCTCGTCGCCGGCGTCAAGCGCGTCGTGGTGCTGATGGAGCACGTCGCGAAGGACGGCAGCCACAAGATCCTGCCCGAATGCACGTTGCCACTGACCGGCGTGGGCGTGGTCGACCGGATCATCACTGATCTCGCGGTGTTCGACGTGACGGCTGATGGTCTCGTGCTGGTCGAAGTGGCGGATGGCGTGGACGCCGACGAGTTGAAAACGAAGACCGGCGTCGCATTCGCGAAGGTGAACTGATCCTCAGGTCGCGGTGCGTGTGCCAGCCGCCGGGACCTCACCGCGCCCAGTGAACGCGTCCTCGACGCCGATATCCGCAAGCCAAAGCGCCTGCCAACGGCCGGTGCCGATGCACACAAGCGGGATCTGCACCGCGTCGGCATCGAATTCGAGCTCGGCTGCGAGCGGGCCGGCCGCTGCCAGTGCATCGTCGATGAATGCCAGCGCGCCGGTGTGGACGTCATTGATGGTGGACCAGCGGGCTGTGTCGATGTCGCCGGCGTACGTCGGGTGTCGCACGCCGCCGCGCATCTCGAAGCCCGCAAACTGTGAGTGGGGTGCGGTCAATATGCTTTCCAGAAGCAGATCGTGCGCGAGTACCGGCGAGTGGGCGTCACCGTGGCGCGCATCGTGATAACGGGCATGGGCGTTGCCGACGCCGGACAGCCGAGCGTCCGCGCGACCGTCGAGCGCGAAGTAGGCGCCATCAACCGGGCGCCCCAGCAGACATGAGAGATTCCGCTGAATCGTGCCCGCGTATCCAATATCCGCCAGCAGGACCGATGAGTTGCCGGCGCTTTCCTGCCAGTAGGCCTGATAAGTAAGACGCGCCATTTCGGCGACGGCCAGCAGCGCGTCAAAGGCGGGAATCAGGCGACCGACTGTGGCATCGCGCATTTCCGGAAGGAACACGGCTTCCTGCATGCCCGCAACGCCGATTCGTGCGCCCACTGCGGCGCTGGCGTCAGCGCCCAGTCGCGCGTGGAGCAGATCCGCCAGCGTGCCGTTGTAGGTCCCATCGAGCAGCATCAACAAATCGTCGGGGCTTCGCAGCGTCGCCAGTCCCGTTGCCTGACGCGAAGCGAGGAAGTAGCCGCCGCGCAACCCGCGCGTCAATGTCGGTGCGGCATCCTGCAAGCGTTCGAATGCGTGGCTCAGCAGATGGCCTTCCCGGCTCAGGAACAGCAGTGCCTCGACTCCGGTGTCGCTCGCCAAGCGTGACAGCCAGATCAGGTAATCGAGCACCATCGGGCCGATGACCACGTAGCCCAGCGTCCGCGGCGAGATCGCGGGCGCACCATGGAAGGCGTTGGGTCCGGTATCCGCAATGGCGCTGAAATGGTTGGCGATCAGCCCCAGGCGCAGCTGCTCGGACCAGGATGCGTCCGGCGTTGTGCGCAAGGGACGCAAGGCCGGCACGACGTCCAGCAGCGCGGCTGCACGCAGAACGTGCACGGGTGTCAGCATGCCGCGCCAATGCGGTTGCTGGATGTCGGCATGCTCGTTGTCACCGATGTGCAACCAGGCGGCGGGCGCAACGCCTTCACGCTTCGCGAGTACGGGCCAGACGCTGCCATCGTCCTTGCGCAAGCCGGTTTCGCACGAAACGTAGCAAGTGTCGGTCAGCGCGCTCACTGCAGGAGGAAGAATGTCTCGCAGCGTCGCTGCGTCCAGATACATGTCCGATAAAGCGACCAGACGCTTGTTGCGTGCCCGGAGCGCCGCCAGTGCCGAGATCACGCCCGCGCGGGGCGACAGCAGACGACGTTCTGTCGCGAGCTCCAGGGCGCACAGGGCTTCGACAGGCGCCGCCGGGGCGAGAGCGGTCATCGCTGCGTAGATTTCGGCGAGGGTCGGATCCCGGTGCACTTCATGGCGCGCGCGTGCCTCGGCGCGTGCTCTCAGGCGGCTGAAGTCCTCGACGCGCAATGACACTTCGGCCAGGCGCGACAGGTACGCCCGAGCGGCTTCCGGAGACAGGAATGGGCGTTGGACCAGCGTGTCGAATACGTCGAGCGACACCAATGCCGCATCGACCGCTGCGACATCGATCCGCGCCTGCAGCGAGGACGCGAAGTAGGTGGACCAGTTCCGGTTGCCTTCACTGGACAGCGCCAGCGCACCGTTGCGTGGCAGTACGCCCACGCGATAACGCCCCGCCTGCGAGACGGCGACGAACAACCGTTCTAACGCATGCTGCAGAGTGCCATCCAGCTGCCCCTGTTCTTCGGGAAATGCATCGAGCGAAAGCGCGAGCGACAGCAGTGGTCGGATCGCGTCGATCCGTGCCCAGAACATCGAGCCGGCAGGAAAATCGATGTAGGCATGCGGATTGATGGAAAACCCGATCCGGCGCGCGATGTCGCGCGCATCCGCCACGTTGCCTAACCAAGTGTGAGCCCAAAGTGGAACCGTTTCGTGACTTTCGGGATAGATCATGCCCAGCGTTGGTTCGGCCGCGAACATGCCCAGCTGCCACGCGATCCGATCCGAGTCTCCCAGCAGGGATTGCACGAGATAGCTGCGCCATCGGTTCTGGAGACTGCCGGTATGCAGCGATTTCTTGCTGTGCAGGTGCCCGACGATATCGAGTTCGAGTAGGGCCTCGCGGAATGTGACCAGCAACGGCGCGATGTCGCGACCGCGGTTCGGCACGCAGGCGATCTCGATGCGCGCGATGGCCTCGACATTGGCGAAGGCACTCCGCACCCGCGTCGCCGCCTCGGCATCGGTCACCGAGATCAGCAGCACGACGGGCACCGGCATCCGCGACAGTGCCAGCGCGAACTCTTCGGCGAGGTCCGGGTAGAACAGGTGCAGCATCACTCCAACGCGCAACGTCGTGTCGTCGATCGGTCGCGGCGGCGGAAACCGGAAGTCGTCTTCAGAGGCCTGCATCGCCGGCGACGGCCGTCCGGCCGCCTGCAGGCGCGCGATCACGCCGCGTGGTCCGAGCGCGCGCAGCATCCGCCAGGCGCGCGCGACAAGCGCAGCAGATCCCCGCAGCCCACCGCCTCTGACATCGATGCCGCGACGCACAGCGTCCAGCAGTCCAGCCAAACGTCCCGTCACCATACGGCTGCCCGCGCAGGCGCCGTGGAACCGCCACATGTGGCGGGCTCGAAGCGGTTGCTGACTGGCTGCATCGTCATGGAAGCGATTGTCGCGGCTCGTGCCACCACGCGGCAAACTGCCCGTGTCTGCGGCATGCTTGCAAGATGAAAGCGTTGCGCGACATGTCGGGTCTCGAAGGGGCGGTGCAACGTGCGCCGCACTGGCTTCCGGTGGCTGAAGCAGATGCCTTGTTCGAGGCGCTGCACATTGATATTCCATGGGCCCGCCACCGGCTGCGCATTTTCGGGCGCGAGATCGAGGCGCCGCGGCTCAGTTGCTGGATCGGCGATCCGGACGCGACCTACCGGTATTCGGGCACACGTTTTGTACCCCAGCCTTGGCCTGCCGCGTTGGCGCCGGTGCGCGATGCGGTGTCCGAGGCTGCGGGCATCGCCTTCAACAGCGTGCTCGCCAACCTGTATCGAGATGGGCAGGACGCGATGGGCTGGCATAGCGACGATGAGCGCGAACTCGGCCCGCGGCCGGTGATTGCGTCGCTGAGCCTTGGCGCGACACGGCGGTTCGTACTCAAGGCGCGCGCGCCGGACGCGGACGGCGTTGTTGCGCGGCATGTGCTGGCACTGCCGCACGGCAGTCTGCTGGTCATGCGCGGAGACACGCAGGCGCTCTACCGTCATGCATTGCCGCGGACAGCGCGGCCTGTCGGGCCGCGGATCAACCTGACCTTCCGTAAGATCCTGCGTTGAGGCTTGGCTGCCGGACGTTCCCAATCAATGAGGCCATCCGGCGGGACGATACGGATCGCATGAGACGAGGCGAACCAGGAACGACGCGCGAGTTTCGGTGGTGCGACTCAGCGTCGCGGAGCGGTTGAAACCCCCGGCCTGCCAGCGTGCGTTGCCTCGTGCGCATTGCCCGACGCGAGAATCCAGCCGACCATCTCGCCACTGATGCCCTGCAGCGCGACCGTGAACGCATCGACCACCTGCGCCACTTCGGTGCCGGTCGCGGTTTCGGCGGCGAGGAAGGTCCGCGAATCGACAACCGTCTGGTCGAGGTTGTGAATCAGCTTGACGTTGGCTTCGATCGTGGCTGCCGGCAGCGGATTACCGTTGTAGTCGGCTTCGAACCTGCGCAGGTCGATGACCAGCTTGTAGTCGGCGGTCATACCCGCGCCCTGCCGCGCGACGGCGGCGATATGGCCCGAATCCTCGAGCGCGCGCAACACCGTGTCCTGGAGCATGTCGGTGGGCGTTTTCGACCAGCTGGCGCCGCGATAGACCTGCAGTTCGGCCGGCGTTGGCCGTACGGCGATGCGGAAGCTGTCGATCATCCGCGCCGCGGTGGGCGGGCTCAGCATCAACTGCCAGTCCGCCTGGGGCCAGGCGGGATCGGCCGCCACGCGGGGGTCGGGGGCGTAGATCGTCGCGCGGTCACGGTCGCCACCACCGCCCCCCAGCAGCGAGCTGCAGCCGGCGAGCAGGGTGCCCAGTGCGAGCGCGATGGCGAGCCGGGGCAGGCGGCGTCGCGTGGATGTCGTGAGCGTACTCATTCGGGTTCGAACTCCTTCGGCGCATCGCGACCGAGCAGGTAGCGCGCAGGGTTGGCATCGAGGCGGTCGCTGATCCGGCGCAGGTCGCGGACCAGCGAACGCAGTTCACCGAGGGTCGGTCCGAGCTGCGACAGGCCGTCGTTGGCGAAACTGCTGATCGCCGCGCGGTTCTCGTTGAGGATGGTGTCGGCGCCGCCGGCGGCGGAATCCATGCGCGCCAATGTGCTCTCGAGGCTCGCGACGAGCGTTGGCAGCTTCTGCACCAGTTCGCGGTCGAAATTGGTCATCGCGCGATTCGTGGTGGTCAACGTCTGTTCCAGCTGCTCGCTGGCCGTGCGGGCGTTGATGATGATCGCCGCCAGATCCTCGCGTTGCCCGGCGACCGAGCCGGTCATGCCTTCGATGTTCTCCAGCGTGTTGGCGATGCGCGCGACATTTTCTTCGCTGAGCACCTGGTCGAGCCGCTCGACCAGACGGTTCGCGGTGTCGGAGATGTTCTGCAGCGCCGAGGCCTCGGTCTGGATGATCGGCACCCGGTCGCCGTCTTCCGACACCAGCATCGGCGCCTCGGGCGAACCCCCGGTGAGCTGGATGATCGGCGAGCCGGTCAGGCTGGTCATCGACATACGTGCGCGGGTGTCGGTCTTGACCGGCGCATTGGCCTGCACGCGCAGCCGCGCGATGACCTGGCGCGGATCCTGCGGCGCGAGCTGCAGGCTGTCGACCGTGCCGACCGCAATGCCGTTGTACTGCACGCTGCTGCCTTCGGTCAGGCCGGTGACCGGCTCGCGGAAGACGACGTCGAACTCGTTCCAGCTGCGGTCGGACGAGTACTTCGCCGCCCACAGCGCGAAGCCGAGCAGGGCGATCGACGCAATCAGCGTGAAGGCGCCGATGAGGACGTAGTTGGCTCTGGTTTCCATCAATGAGCTCCCGAGGCGTGGGCCTTGGCATCGCGTGCGGCACGGCCGCGCGGGCCGTGGAAATAATCCTGGATCCAGGGGTGATCGACCTGTTCGATCTCCGCCACTGGCGCGACCGCGACCACCTGGCCGTCGGCCAGCACCGCGATGCGGTCGCAGATCGCGTACAGCGTGTCGAGGTCGTGCGTGATCAGAAACACCGTCAGGCCCAGCGCTTCCTGCAATGTACGGATCAGTCGGTCGAACGCGGCCGCGCCGATCGGATCCAGGCCGGCCGTGGGTTCGTCGAGGAACAGCAGCGGCGGATCGAGCGCCAGCGCCCGCGCTAGGCCCGCGCGCTTGCGCATGCCGCCCGACAGTTCCGCGGGCAGTTTGTCGAGCGCGTTGGCCGGCAGGCCGGACAGCTTGACCTTCAGCAAGGCCAGTTCGTAGCGCAGTGAATCACGCAGGTCCGGATGATGTTCCTTCAGCGGCACCTGCACGTTCTCGCCGACGGTCAGCGACGAAAACAGCGCGCCGTCCTGGAACAACACGCCGGTATTGCGCTCGATATGTCGGCGCTCTTCGACATCGCGGGACAGCGCATCGGCGCCCAGCACCTCGATGGCGCCGGCCTGCGGCGGACGCAGACCGAGAATGCTGCGCATCAGCACCGACTTGCCGGTCCCCGAGCCGCCGACCACGCCGAGAATCTCCCCTCGGCGGACGTCGAGATCGAGATTGTCGTGCACGGTCTGCGAACCGAACCGGTTGACCAGGCCACGCACGCGGATGGCGATGTCGCCATCGGTGTGATTGGTGATTGGTGATTCGGAATTGGACACGGCGTCAGCCTCCCGATCCCCGGGTGGGCTCACGCGCGCCTGCTCTTTCGAATCACCCGTCACGAATCACCTATCACGTCGTCACCAACCCACGTGCATGAACCAGATCGCGGCGAACGCGTCGAACACGATCACCAGCGAAATGGTCTGCACCACGCTCGAGGTGGTGCGTTCGCCGACCGACTGCGCCGTGCCCTTGACCTGCAGGCCTTCCAGGCAGCCGATCAGACCGATCACCAGCGCAAAGATCGGCGCTTTCGACATGCCGACGAAGAAATGCCGGACGTTCATGGTTTCGTACATGCGCGCCATATAGGCCTGCGGTGGAATGTCGAGGCTGAAGGCACCCACGGTCAGGCCGCCGACGAGGCCGGCGATCATCGCCACGAAGGTCAGCAATGGCAGCATCACCATCAACGCCACCACGCGCGGGATCACCAGCAGGTCCACCGGATCGAGCCCGAGGGTGCGGATGGCGTCCACTTCTTCCCGGCTCACCATCGCGCCGATCTGCGCGGTGAACGCGCTGGCGGTACGGCCGGCGAGCAGGATCGCCGTCAGCAGCACGCCGAACTCGCGCAGGAATGCGATCGACACCAGTTCCACGACGAAGATGGTCGCGCCGAATTCCGCGAGCACGGTCGAACCGAGGAACGCGATGACTGCGCCCACCAGAAACGACAACAGCGCGACCAGGGGGACCGCGTCCAGGCCGACCTGTTCCATGTGGTGCACGGTCGAGGTCAGCCGGAAACGCCGCGGCGATACCAGCAGGCGGCCGAGCTTGAGCAGAGTCTCGCCAAGGAAGCTGACCAGCGCGACGACCTCGCGCCCGTTGTCATGCATCGTCTCGCCCAGGCGCGCCAGCGCAGCCTGGAAACCGTAGTCCCGCTTCTTCTTCGGACGATCGTCGGCGACATCCTCGATCGCCTCCACCAGCGCATGGTGGTCGTCGCGGAAGCGGAACGTCGCGAAATCGAGGTTGCGCTTGTGGGCGAAGCGCAGCAGTTGCAGCACGCCCACCGAATCCAGCCGGTCGACGCCCGTCGCGTCGACAGGGCCCGCGGGCGCCTCGTGCGCACGCAGAACGGTTTCGATGTCGCCCGCATGCGCCAGTGTCCATTGACCGCGCAGCCGCAACGACCCACCGTCGCCGGATTCGGCGCTGGGCGTGGCGTGTCGGGGGACGGTCATGCAGGCATCGGTCGGTCGAGGTGCAAACGCCGGTGAGCATACCGAAATCCCGCGTGACGCCGCGCATCACGGCCGCGACGCCTACCGGGGGGCGGTCGCCCGTGCGATCCTGTGCGGATGTCGCGCGCCACTCCGCTCACCACCGCCAGCTACGCCACGCGCATCGCCTTTGTGGTCGAGTTGGCCGAGCATCTGCACGCCTATGGCACCACCGCGCAGCGCCTCGAGGGCGCTGTGATCTCGGTCACCCAGCAGCTCGGCATCGACTGCGAGCCCTGGGTCAACCCGACCGGCATGGTGCTGTCCTTCAGCGATCCGCTGCGACCCCCGGGCGACAGCGACACCACGCGCGTGATCCGCATGTCGCCGGGCGACGTGGATCTCTACAAGCTGTGTGAGACCGACCGGATCGCCGAGCAGGTGATGGCTGGCGAGATGGATCTGGCCGAAGGCTATGCCGCCCTGCGCGCGCTCGACGAACGCCAGCCGCGGGCCTGGGGCAAGGCGCTCCAGGTCATGGGCTTTGCGATGGTGGCGATGGGCGTCGCCGGTCTGTGGCGGCTGCCTTGGGCCGACATCGCGACCGCGGGCACCATCGGCCTGTTGATCGGCCTGCTCGACATGGTCACCCGCAACGGCACCCGGCTGAAGGAGGCGCACGAGGCATTGGCCGGCATGCTGGCCGGGCTGGTGGCGATCCTGGTGTCGGCCTTCATCGCCCCGCTGAATCTCAATACCGTGGTCATCGCGTCGCTGATCGTGATGCTGCCGGGTATGGCGCTGACCAACGCGATCAACGAGCTGACCAGCCAGCATCTGGTGTCGGGCACCGCGCGCTTCGCCGGGGCGATCACGACCGTACTCAAGCTCACCATCGGCACGATCATTGCGCTCACCCTGATGCAGATGCTCGGGGTCACCCCGAACGTACGCGCGCTGCGGCCGCAGCCCGACTGGGTGGAATGGGCGGCGCTGGCGACCGCGGCCGGTGCGTTTGCGATCCTGTTCCGGGCCGGACGCCGCGATGTGTTGCTGGTGATGGGCGCCGCCGCTTCGGGCTATCTCATCTCACGCTGGGTCGGCGCGGCGCTGGGTCCGAACATTGGTTTGTTCGTTGCTGCGCTGGTGACCACCGCCGCGGGCAACGGCTACGCGCGCTGGGCCAATCGCCCGGGCGCGGTGATCCGGGTGCCCGGTCTGATCATGTTGGTGCCCGGCAGCAACAGCCTGCGTGGGCTGATGAATCTGGTCCAGCAGCAGGACATGGCTGCAGGCCAGGAAGCCGCGCTGGTGGTGATGAACATCGTGCTGGCACTGATTGCCGGGCTGTTGTTCGGCAACGTCGTGTTGCCGGCGCGCAAGAATCTCTGACGCCGCATACGAAAACGCCCTCCATGCGGAGGGCGTCGTCGAAACGGTGCTGCGCGGTCTGCGCCGCCGCAATCACTTCTGGATCAGGAATTCTTCCAGCTTGCGGCCCTTCTTGGTGTGCGCGGCCAGCCACAGCGGCTGCTTGCCACGACCGGTCCAGGTCTCGTTCTTGTTCGCGGGGTTGCGGTACTTCGGCGCCACCTTGCCGAGCTTGCGGCCCTTGGTCGCGCTCTTGCGCGTCGCCGGGGCTGCGGCCGGTGTCGCGCGCGGCGTGCTGCCACCGAACAGCTCGGCGATGCTGTAACCCTCGGCCGCGGCCATGTCGGTCAGCTTCTTGCGCACGGCCGTCAGCGGCTTGCGCTTTTTGAGCGTGGTCTTGCGCTCTTTGGCCTGGGTGATCAGCGCATCGAGCTGCTGGGGGGAAAACGCATTGAGGTCAAACGCCATTCGAGTCGGCTCCGGCTGATTATTGGGAATACCAGTCCATTGGCATGGGCCGCATCTTAATCCGGTTTATCCCCGGCGGACAAATAACGGCCGCGCGGGCACGTCGCCTGCGCGGGCAGGCGGCGTGGAGGATCCGGATTATCCGGCGGTAAATACCGCCGGTTTCGCGCTGGAAATTCTCAGCCGCGCAGACGTGAAAACAGCGCCTCGCGGTCGAGATTCTCGGCTTCGCTGGCGTTGCGCGCGCGGTATTCGAACGCGCCCGATTCCAGCCCGCGCGCCGACACCACGACGCGGTGGGGAATGCCGATCAGCTCGATGTCGCCGAACATCATCCCCGGGCGCAGGCCACGGTCGTCGAGCACGGTGTCGAAACCGGCTGCGTTGAGTTCGCGATAGAGCGCATCGGCCGCCTCGGCCACGTGGGCCTCGTTCTTCGGGTTGATCACGCACACCGCCACCTGCCACGGCGCCATCGCGACCGGCCACAGGATGCCGTTGGCGTCGTGGTTCTGTTCGATCGCCGCGGCGACGATGCGCGACACGCCGATGCCGTAGCAGCCCATGAAGGGCACGGTTGCTTTGCCGTTGGCGTCGAGCACCTTGAAATTCATGGCCTCGGCATATTTTCGGCCGAGCTGGAACACATGGCCGACCTCGATACCGCGCGCGACTTTCAGTTCGCCGCCGTCTTCGGCGCGGTCGCCTGCAACGACGTCGCGGATGTCGGCGACGACATCGGGCTCGGGCAGATCGCGGCCCCAGTTGACGCCGGCGATATGGAAGCCGGTTTCATTGGCGCCGACGACAAAATCGGCCAGGGCGGCGACTTCCAGATCGGCGACGACGCGGATTGGCCCGGACGCACCGATCGGGCCGAGGAAGCCCGGTGTTGCGCCGAGGTGCGCGGCGATTTCCGCATCCGTCGCCATCCGGTGATCGGCAAGGCCTTCGACCTTGGCCAGCTTGATCGCATTGACCGCGTGGTCGCCGCGCACCAGCGCCAGCACGAAAGTCTCGCCGGCCATCAGCGCAATGGATTTGGCGGTGCGCGCGAGCGGCATGCCGAGCAGCTCGGCGACAGCTTCGCAGGTCTTCTGCGTCGGCGTGTCGACCTTGCGCATCTCTTCCGACGCCGCCGGACGTGGCGCGGGTGCGGCCGCGCGCGCGGCTTCGACATTCGCGGCGTAGTCGGACCCGGTCGAGAACACCAGCGCGTCTTCGCCCGAGTCGGCGATCACGTGGAATTCCTGCGAGGCGTCACCGCCGATCGCGCCCGAATCGGCCTGCACCGAGCGGAACTCCAGCCCCAGACGGGTGAAGATGCGCGTGTAGGCCGCATGCATGGTCTGGTACGAAGCGGCCATGCCGGCCTCGTCGATGTCGAACGAGTACGCGTCCTTCATCAGGAATTCGCGTGCGCGCATCACGCCGAAGCGCGGGCGGATCTCGTCACGGAACTTGGTCTGGATCTGGTAGAAATTCACCGGCAGCTGCTTGTAGCTGGCGAGCTCGGCGCGGGCGAAATCCGTGACGGCTTCTTCGGCGGTCGGCGAATAGCAGTATTCGGCGTCCTTCTGGTCGCGGACTTTCAGCAGCAACGGGCCGAACTTCTGCCAGCGGCCACTTTCCTCCCACAGACCCTTGGGCTGGATGGTCGGCATCAGCAGCTCGACCGCGCCGGCGGCGTCCATTTCCTCGCGCACGATCGCTTCGACCTTGCGCAGCACCCGCAGGCCCAGCGGTGACCAGGTGTAGAGGCCGGCGGCCAGCTTGCGCACCATGCCGGCCTTGAGCATCAGCTTGTGGCTGGTGATCTCGGCCTCGGCGGGCGTTTCTTTCTCGGTGCGGAGATGGAACTGCGACAGGCGCATCGGCGGCTTCTGGCTGGGGACGAAGGGCGCGTATTGTGCCACGCGCGCCTCTGCGTTCCGGTCCGCCGAGGCGCCATGCGGTCTGAGCTGTCAGCGTCACTCCCGCCTGATATTCGCCGGCCAACCGTTCCCGCTCAGCTTCTGTAGGAGCGCGCTTGCGCGCGATCGAGCGTTTCCTGCGAATGCCTCGATCGCGCGCAGGCGCGCTCCTACAGAAATTCCCGGCGCCCTTGGGCCGCCAGGGCTTACCGAACCCTAGCGGCAGTAGGCGCGAACCGCGGCTTCCGACAGCGCGAGCTGGTCGGCGCGCTCGTTGCTGCCGAGTTCGCGCGGGGTGCCGTCGGCGTCGAGTTGCTGCACCGCGCCTTCGCCCCTGAGCGCGGCGACGTTGGTCCGGGCGAGTTCGCACTGCGTGCTGTCGCCGGCGCCATCCGCGTTCGTCGCTCCGGCCGCAGCTGCGGCGGCGGGCGCTGGCGTCGTCGGCGTGGAGGCGGCAGCCGTGCCCTGCATGTTGCGCACTTCGAAGCGCGTGCCCGCGGGCGGTGGCGTCTGCGAATAATGGGTGACGCCGCGCGCGTCCTTCCAGCTGTAGACCTCGCTGGCAGCGAGTGGCGCGGCGGCGACGAGCAGCGCAAGGGCGGTCACGAAAGTGCGGCGCATGGTGTTCCCCGGCGGATGCTCGAATGTGGCGGCGATTGCAGCACTCCCGGCCTGCAGGTGCAACCGGCGCCGCCGAACGGCCCGAAGCAGGCGCTACACTGCCCGCTATGAGCCAACCCGACCCGACCCCGCGCCGCGGCCGCGGCATCTATCTGCTGCCCAACCTCTTCACGACCGGTGGCCTGTTCGCGGGATTCTTCGCGATCATCGCCGCGTCGCAGGGTCGCTTCAGCGCCGCCTGCATCGCGATCTTCGTGGCCGCGGTACTCGATGGGATCGACGGCCGGGTCGCGCGCCTGACCAATACCCAGAGCGAGTTCGGCGTGCAGTACGACTCGCTGGCCGACCTGATCAGCTTCGGTCTGGCACCGGCGCTGGTCATGTATCACTGGTCGCTGATGGCGATGCGCCTCGACGGCACGACGCTGGGCAAGATCGGCTGGCTCGGGGCGTTCCTCTACGCCGCGTGCGCGGCCTTGCGTCTGGCGCGCTTCAACAGCCAGGTGGCCACGGTCGACAAGCGTTACTTCGTCGGCCTGGCGAGTCCGGCCGCTGCGGGCCTGATGGCGAGTTTCGTCTGGACCTGCCACGAACTCGATTTCACCGGCGACGCGCTGCGCTATGTCGCGCTCGCGGTCACCGTGGTCTGCGGCCTGCTGATGGTCAGCCGGATCCGCTACACCAGCTTCAAGGGCAGCGGCACCGGACCGAAGGCCGATCGCGTGCCGTTCGTGGCGCTGGTGGTCGCGGTCGGCCTGCTGATCGCGATGTGGGTGGATCCGCCCAAGACCCTGCTGATCGCCGCCGTGCTGTACGCATTGTCGGGTCCGGGTCTGTGGGTGTGGCGCCGCCGCCGCGGAGGCGCGGAGGCCGCGTCGTGAGCTGGGACTCGCTGCAGATCGCGGCGCTCGATGCGCTGGGACACGATCGCTACCGCGTGCAGGTGCCGGGCCAGGTGTTGCCGGACGATCCGTTGGTCGACCCGCTGCTGCGCGCCGCCGGCCTGCATCGCGATGGCGACGGCGCGTTCGCATTCGTGCGCAGTCTGGGCGCGCTGTCTGAACTGCGTTCCGCGTCGGCCAAGCGCGCCCTGTGGCCGCGCCTGCGCAAGCTGCGCCGCCATGGCGGCTGAGCCCGACACGCAGGCGATTTCAGATGTCGCTGCTACGGCGCGCGACTGGGCGCTGCGTCCGATGCGCGCGACCGATGTCGACGCGATCATGGAGATCGAACTGCGCGCGTATCCGTTTCCGTGGACGCGCGGCATTTTCGACGATTGCCTGCGCGCGGCGTATCCGGCGTGGGTACTGCATGTCGACCGGCGACTCGCCGGCTACGGCGTGCTGAGCATCGCAGCCGGCGAAGCGCACGTGCTCAATGTCTGCGTCGATCCCGAGCTACAGGGCCGCGGCTACGGGCGGCGACTGTTCCGCGCGCTGGTCGATCTGGCCCAGCAGCACGGCGCGCAGCGGGTATTTCTCGAGGTGCGACCGTCGAATCCCAATGCGGTCGCGCTCTATCACGACGAAGGCTTCAACGAGATCGGCCGGCGGCCGCGTTACTACCCGGCGCACAACGGCCGCGAGGACGCGATCGTCATGGCCCGCGAACTGTTCGGCGCGGACTGAACCCCGTCGCCGCGCTGCATCCGGCGCGCGCTGCGCCCCCCGACCGGAGAATCGCCATGGGCGAACACACCCGTATCGACAACGAGAAACGCATCGCGCTGCTGATCGATGCCGACAACGCGCCGGCGGCGAAGATCGACGTGATCCTCGCCGAAGTCGCGCGCCATGGCGTCGCCAATGTGCGCCGCGCCTACGGCAACTGGAAAAGCCAGCACCTGGTCGGCTGGGAGAAAGTGCTGCACGAATATGCGATCCGACCGATCCAGCAGTTCGCCTACAGCACCGGCAAGAACGCGTCCGACATGGCGATGGTCATCGACGCGATGGACCTGATGTACGCGCGCAATCTCGACGGCTTCGCCATCGTGTCCAGCGATGCGGATTTCACCCCGCTGGTGATGCGGCTGCGCAACGACGGCTACGCGGTCTACGGTTTCGGACAGGAGAAAACGCCGACGCCGTTCGTCAAGGCATGCTCGACGTTCCTCTATCTGGAAAAACTCCGCGCGGCCGACGAGGTCGACAGCGGCGGCACGACCAAGCCGCGCACGGGGCGCGAACTGCAGACCGATCGCGAACTCGTGCAATTGCTGCGTAATGCAGTGTCGGCGGGCGCCGACGATGCCGGCTGGTCGCATCTGGGCGAAGTCGGCAGTCACGTGCGCAACCAGGGCTCATTCGACGCGCGCAACTACGGCTATCGCAATCTCAGTGCGCTGATCGATGCGACCGGTCTGTTCGAAGTGCGCCGGGTCGGGCAGGCGGTCGAGATCCGCGAGGCGCCGAAGAAGCCTGCCGCGAAACAGGCCTCGCGCGCACGCGGTCGTCGCAAACCTGCGGCGACCGACTGACCCATTCGCGCGACGGTCGACTCAGTACAGATCGACCGGATCCACATCCAGCGACCAGCGCGCACGGCGCGCTTCCGGCAGCGCGTGGATCAACGGCAGGGCTGCATCGAGAATCGCGTGCAGGCGCGGACGCTGGTCGCTGGCGATCAGCAATTGCGCGCGATACACGCCGGCGCGGCGCGGCATCGGTGCGACCACCGGGCCATCGAGCAGCAGCGTCGGCATGCCGGCGGCGTCGCGGCCGGCATGGGGCGCGAGCACGCGGCGCGCAGCCTGCAGGAACGCCATCGGCGGTTCGGACTGCTGCGATTCGGCGCGCAGCAGCGCGAGCGGTGCGAACGGCGGAAAGCCGGCGGCTTCGCGCTGCATCAGTTCCTCGGCGGCGAAGGCGTGATAGCCACCGCGGATCAGCGTCAGCAGCAGTGGGTGCTCCGGATGATGGGTCTGCAGCAGCACGGTGCCGGCTTTCTCCGCGCGTCCGGCGCGGCCCGCGACCTGGATCAGCAGTTGCGCGAGTTTCTCGCCGGCGCGGAAGTCGGCCGAGAACAGGCCTTCGTCGATGCCGACCACGCACACGAGTGTGAGATTCGGCAGGTCGTGGCCCTTGGCCAGCATCTGCGTGCCGATCAGGATGCCCGGCTGATTGCCGAGTTCGCCGAGCAGGCCTTCGAGCGCATCGCGTCGGCGCGTGCTGCCGCGGTCGATGCGCAGCACCGGCACATCGGTGAAGCGCGCGGCCAGCAGCTCTTCGATACGTTCGGTGCCCACGCCCTGCGGCTGCAGGCCCAGACTCGCGCAATCGGGGCAGGCCGGCGGCGCGCTCGCGCGATGGCCGCAGTGATGGCATTGCAGGCGACGGCCGCCGGCGTGCACGGTCATCGGATGCGGACGGTCGGGCGTGCTGCAGCGCGGGCAGTGCGCGCTCCAGCCGCAGTCGTGACACAGCAGCACCGGTGCGTAGCCGCGGCGGTTCTTGAACACCAGGACCTGTCCACCGGCGGCTAGCGCGGCGGAGATCGCCGCGAACATCTCGGGTGACAGGCTGGCCTCGAGCGGGCGCTTGCGCACGTCGAGCACGCGCACCGTCGGCGGCTTTGCCGCACCCGCGCGATGGGTCAGGCGCAGATGCGCGTAGCGGCCGGAGACGGCGTTCTGCAGCGATTCCAGTGATGGCGTCGCGCTGCCCAGCAGCACCGGCACATCGAGCGCCTTAGCGCGCACCAGCGCGAAGTCGCGTGCGTGGTAGCGGATGCCGTCCTGCTGTTTGTAGCTGCCGTCGTGTTCCTCGTCGACGACGATCAGCCCGGCATCGGGCAGCGGCACGAATACGGCCGAGCGGGTACCGACGACGACGCGCGCCTCGCCACGCGCCGCCGCCGCCCAGACCCGCGCGCGTTCGCCATCGCCCAGCCCCGAGTGCAAGGCATGGACGGGCACGCCGAGACGCGCACGGAAACGCGCGAGCGTCTGCGGGGTCAGGCCGATCTCCGGTACCAGCACCAGCGCCTGGCGCCCGCGGGCGAGACAGTCGGCGATCGCCTGCAGATAGACCTCGGTCTTGCCGCTGCCGGTCACGCCGTCGAGCAGCAACGCGGCGAACCCGGTGCAGGCGGCGAGGGCATCGACCGCCTGCTGTTGTTCGTCGTGCAGCGCGGGTCCGGGCTGCGGTGTGGGCGCCAGCTGCGACGCCGGCACCGCGAAGCGTTCGACCAGTCCGCGACCGGCCAGCGTGCGCGCCGCGGTGCGCCAGCCCGCCATCGCCAGATCCAGCGCGTCCTCGTCGCGCGGGGTCGGCGCGAGCAGGGTGGCCAGGCGCTGCGGGCGGCCGCCGGCCTTCAGTCCAGACAGCGCGGTCTGGCCGGCTTCGGTCAGCCGCCAGGCCCAGGCGTGGGTGTCGGGCAGGGCTTCGCCACGGCGCAGGGCCGCGGGCAGGGCCGTCGCCAGGACCTCGCCGAGCGGCGCATGGGTGTAACGGGCCAGCCAGCGCAGCGACGCGTCGAGCTCGCCGTGCAGCAGCGGGGCATCGTCGAGCCATTCGATGGCGGTGCGCAGTGCCTGCGACGGGTCATCCGGCGGGCCGACCGCCGCGACCACGCCAATGAGTTCGCGCGGGCCGAAGGGCACCCGCACGCGTCGGCCGACGGCGTCCGGCGCGGCCGTCGCGCCCGCAGGCGCGACGTAGTCGAACAGGCGCGGCAGGGGCACCGGCAGGGCGACCTGGAGGACGGCAGCGGGGGCGGTCGTATCGGGCACGGGCAAAGTCTATCGGGTCGCCGGCGGGCTTCGATCATTTGCGCGCGGAACCTCGCCCCGCGCGCACGTTGTGGCTGCAAGTGCCCGAAAGAAAAGGGATTGCCGTTTATCCACATGATCTGTGGATAAGCCTGTGCATACAGTTCCGCGAATACGACGTTATGCGGTATTCAGTGGGGTAAAAGATGTGTTGGACAAAAAAGTGCCATATGACTAATTCCAAATAAAATCAAATACTTGGCCGTGAAACATTGTTGTCATGCAGCATCGGCAGGTGGTCATCTTCAGTCGGGTGACAGCGTTGTGAACCCTGTGAACAACCACTTGCGGGCAACGGGGCCTGTGGAACGTTTGCGAGCCGGTCTGTCAAGGCTTGGGAGATCGCGAGGGGTCGTTATGATGCGCGGTCGCACACGCTGGCCCCGATGACCACGCCTTCCCAGTCCGCTCCACCCGGCATGTCCTCCGCCGTCGCCGCGTTCCTGCGCGGGGTGGAGCGGCGCGCGGCCGCGTTTGCGCAGTGGCAGAGCGGCGATATCGAGACCGGCGATGCTGCGCTGGCCGTTGCGATGACCGATTTCGGCCAATTGGCGACGAATACCCCGTTCCCGGATTGGCCGCGCCGGTTCTGGGCCCAGTTGCTGGCATCCCCGGCACTGCGCGCGCCGGGGGTGCTGCCCGACGACGCCGACGGGCTACCGGCCTTGGCTGGGTTGTCCGGCGGTCCGCGGGTGACGGTGCTGCTGCGGATGGTGGCCGGACTTCCGGAGCACGAAGCGGCTGCGGTGCTCGGCGTGACCCGGGCCACCTACCGACTCGGCCTGCAGCGCGCATTGCCGCACCGTGAGGACGGCAGCCCGGATCCCGAAGCCTGGCGTCGCATCGCGGAAGCCGCGCAGGCGGCGATCCGGGCGCTGCCGCCGGACCGGCTTGCGCGTCTGGCCGGTCTGCGCGAGGCCGCGCTGCGCGGCCAGGTCCCACCGCTGCGCCGGTTTCCGCTGCAGCGTGCGGTCGTCGCGCCGCCGCCGGCCCAGGCGACGGAGTTGCCCGGGCGGACCCGGGCGCGTTGGCTGTGGCCGGCGCAGGCGGTCGTGCTCGTTGCGATGCTCGCCGCCTTGGCCTGGACCTGGCGCGAGGCCTGGCCCGGTGGTGGCCCGGGCGACGACACGACGATCCGGATCGAAGCACTGCCGGCCGCGCAGTCGCCTGCATCGACCTACGATGACGAGATCGCGCTGCTCACCGCGCCCGACTTCGAACTGCTGAGCGAGCCCGACCCGGCGGCGTGGCGCGAGGACCCTGCGTTCTACGCCTGGCTGTCCACCCAGATCGAAACTCCGACAGACGACACCCGCGACGCCCATCTGGACGACGCGCCGGATGTTGCCGACGGCATGGAGACCACCGATGCCGATCTCTGAGCGGGTCCGACGTCGTGCCGGTGTCGCATTGCTGCTGCTGGCCGCGCCGCTCGCGCATGCCGCCTTGCCCGCCGCGTTGAAGGCCGATGCCTTGCCGGCTGCCCAGCGCGCCCAACTCGAAGCACGGGCCGCACGCCTGGCGCAGATGACGCAGGCCGAACGCACCGCGCTCCAGGCGCGCATGGCGGACTGGCAGGTGTTGCCGGCTGGCGAGCGCACCCGCAGGCGGCTCGCCCATCAGGCCGCCGATGCGCTGCCGCATGCCGAGCGCATGCGTCTGCAGCAGGCGGCGTCGCAGTTCGCCAGCATGCCCGAGGCGAAACAGCGCGAATTCCGGCTTGCCTTCGAACAGCTCGACCTGGGTCTGCGTCGCGGCTGGCTGCTGGGCCCGGTGCTCGGTGCCGACTGGCCGCGGCTGCATCCGCTGTTTTCGGCGCTACCCGAGTCGCAGCGCGATCCGGTCCTGCTGGCCTTGCGTGCGACCTCGCCGCAGGCGCGTGACGACCTCGCCGCACTGGCGCAGCGCACGCCGCCGCAGGAACGCGCCGCGCTGCGTGCCCAATGGCTGGCGGTGCCGGCCGACGGCCGCGATGCATGGCTGCGCGCGCGGGTATCCGGCACGCCCTGACACTTTTGCAGGCGCGACCCGTGGGGGCGTCGCGCGGCATCAAGCGCTGGGCGCGACCTTATCCAGCGCTCCGTCTTCTTGGCCCGGGAGCGCTACAGCGCGTACAGCGCATACCCCGCCATCGGAATGGCCACGCTGAGGAACAGGGCGAAATACAGCACGCCGATGATCACGAACTTGACCAGTGTCCATGGCCACGACTGGCCGTAGACGCGTTTCTGCATCAGCAGCAGATAGACGGGCATCGCCCACAACAGCAGGCTCTGCAGTACGACGACCGCGCCGGCGCCCCATAGCGCGTGCAGGCCCAGCCACGGGATCACGAGCGCGCCGCAGAACACCAGCAGCAGGCCCAGCATCAGGGCCGCGTGGCTGTAGAGGCCGACGACGACATGCTCGAGATACAGGCGGCCCTGGAAGAGATACAGCAGCTTGAGTAGCACCGCGAACAGCGGCACCAGGATGAACAGTGCGGTCGGCGCGACGCCGAGCACCGCGCGTGCGTAGAGCTGCGGCTCGTCGCGCAGGCGCATGACGTTGCGCTCGATGCGTTCGCCGATCGGACCGCCCACGGTCGGGGGCGTGCGCGGTGTGGTGCGGGCACCGTCGGCGGCGGGCTTTGTCGCGGCCGCGCCCTGCGCGTCGACCGGCGTCGAGGTTGCATTTGCGATCGTTTCCGCAGCTGCGGGCGATGCGTCGTCTGCCCCGAGCTCGGCAAGGCGACTGCGCGCGTGCGCGCGCACCTGGGTTTCGGCGATGTCCAGCTGCGGCGATACGCCAGGCAGTGCGCCCACGGTGCGACGCGTCTCGTCGATACCTGCGAGCGCTGCGTCGAGAACCGCTCGCACATCGTCGTCGGTGCGCGCCTGCGAGAACTCGACAGCGACGTCGTCGGTGCGCACCTGGCCCGGTTCGAGACTCTGCATCGCATCCTGCACCACGAACTTCGCGACGAAGAACGTCAGCAGCGTCAGGATCACGAACAGCCGCATCGGGGCGACATAGCGCACGCGCTGGCCGTCGAGATACCGGCTGGCGATGCGCCCCGGCACGAACAGATCACGCACCGTACGGAAGATGCGCCCGTCCAGGTGCCAGAAGGACTCGAACACTTCCTCCACCGCATGCGCGACGTGGCGCACCGGGCTGTGGGTGGACTGGCCGCAGGCGTGGCAGAAGTCGCCCTGCAGGGGCGTGGCGCAGTTTTCGCATGCGGGCGGGTGGGTGTCATCGGACGGCAGGACGGCGTGGGACATGCGCGGACGGATTCCTGACAAGGCCGCAGCGCAGCCGCGGACACGGAAAAAGAGGGCAGATGTGGAGGGCCGCGCGTGTCGCTCCCCTGCGCGGTGACGGTAGAATGCCCGTCCTTCGCGCCCCGGTGCCAGCGCACGCATCCGTCGTACGCGCGGCCGCAGTCGCAGAGTCGCCCCATGTCTTCCATCATCACGCCGCCGCCCTTCGGTCACGAAGTGCGGCGCACCGCCGTTCTGGCGGCCCCGCTGGTCGCCGGCCATGTCGCCACCGGCCTGATCGGCTTCGTCGATTCCGTCATCGCCGGCCACCACGGCACCGCCACCCTGGCGGCGGTCGCGGTGGGCACGGCGATCTTCTGGCTGCCGCTGATGGTGCCGATGGGCACGCTGATGGCGGTGCCGCCGTCGGTGTCGCAGCTCGACGGTGAAGGCCGCCACGCCGAAGTCGGCCCGCTGTTCCGCCAGGCGTTGTGGCTGGCGGCGGGGCTGGGCCTGGCGCTGTTCGGACTGCTGACGGCGCTGGCCGCCGGGCTCGGGCCGTTCGGCATCGCCCCGGACATCGTGCCGGGCGCGACCGCGTTCCTGCACGGCATCCGCTGGGGCGTGCCGGCGCTGACGCTGTACTTCTGCATGCGCTATCTCAGCGACGGCCTGCACTGGACGTTGCCGACGATGGTGTTCGGCTTCGGTGGCCTCGCCGTGCTGGTGCCGATGGGCTATGCGCTCGCGTTCGGCTGGGGCCCGTTTCCCGAAAGCGGCGCCGGCGGCCTGGGGGTCGCGTCGGCGATCATGATGTGGATGCAGTCGATCGCATTCGCGCTGTATCTGGCGCTGTCGAAGCGCTTCGCCCGCTACGAGTTGTTCACCCGGTTCGATCCGCCGCGCTGGGCGGAGATCCGCGCGCTGCTGCGCACCGGCCTGCCGATCGGCGTGACGGTGACGATGGAAGGCAGCCTGTTCGTCGTGACCGCGCTGCTGATCGGCCGGCTCGGCGAGATCGAGGCGGCCGCGCACCAGATCGCGATCAATGTCGCCGCCCTGTGTTTCATGGTGCCCTTCGGCCTGGCCGAGGCGACCACCGTGCGCGTGGGCAATGCGATCGGCCGCGGTCTGGGCAGCGCCGGCGTGCGTCGCGCGGGCTTCGCGGGTCTGACGCTTGTATTGATGACGCAGACGGTCTCGGGCGTGCTCCTGTTACTGGGCCACGACCACGTGGTGGGCATCTATACCGAGGACGCCGCGGTGGCCGCGCTCGCCGGCTCGCTGCTGCTCTATGCCGCCGCGTTCCAGTTCCCGGACGGCATCCAGGCGCTGTCGGCCGGCGCGCTGCGTGGGCTTAAGGACACGCGTGTGCCGATGTTCTTGGCCGCAGCCGCCTACTGGGGCGTGGGCATGGCGCTGGGCGCCACGCTCGGTCTCGGCCTGGGCTGGGGGCCGAAGGGCATGTGGATCGGCCTGATCGCCGGATTGACCGTCGCCGCGGTACTGCTGGGCACCCGTTTCCTGCGCAGCAGCCGGCGCGTGCCTGCGCCGTCGGTTGATCCGACGGCACAGTGACGACCGGCGCATGCATTGACCTGCCGCGCCCGGTAGGCTGCGCCCTGGGATCGACCATGGCCGCACCGCTGCCGGCGGCCAGACCCCGACACTTTTTCTGATGGAGCTGTTTCACGCATGAGTACTGTGCAGCCACGCGCGCCGCTGACGCGCTTCATTGTCGGCATCTGGGACGGGATGAATTTCATCCGCCGGTTGATCCTCAATGTCCTGTTCTTCGGTCTGTTGTTCCTGTTCGCGCTGCTGGTGCTGATCGCCATCGTCGGCGGCGGCTCGCGGCAGTCGCCGCTGCTCGACCGCACCACGCTGGTCATCGCGCCCGAGGGCGCGCTGGTCGAGCAGTACAAGTCCGATCCCTTCATGCGCGCGCTGGCCGAGAACAGCGGCAGTGGCGTGGGTGAGGTGCAGCTGCGTGACATGCTGCGCGCGCTGGAAGCGGCGAAGACCGACGACCGGATCGAGCGCGTGCTGCTGCGCACCGATCGCATGACCTTCTCCGGGTACGCGTCGATGCGCGAAGTGGCGGACGCCATCAGCGAGGTGCGCGCGGCCGGCAAGCAGGTCGTCGCGTTCGGCGAGTATTTCGGCCAGCAGCAGTATCTGCTCGCCGCGCAGGCCGACGAGGTCTACCTCGATCCCGAAGGCGGCATGATGCTCGAAGGCCTCGCCGGCTACCGCCAGTACTACCGCGAGGCGCTGGCCGACAAGCTCGGCGTGGACGTACACCTGTTCAAGGTAGGCGAATACAAGTCGGCGGCCGAGCCCTACATCCTCGACGGCGCGTCGCCGGAGTCCAAGGAAGCCGACCTCTACTGGATGAACGACATCTGGCAGCGGCACATCGCCGACATCGCCAAGGTGCGCGGCACCACGCCCGAGGCGCTCAACGCCGGCGTCGACACGCTGCCGCAGGGCATCGAAGCTGCGCAGGGCGATCTCGCACAGTACGCGCTGTCGCAGAAGTTCGTCGACGGGCTGAAGACGCGTGGCGAGGTCGAAGACCTGCTGGTCGAACGTGGCGTCGCCGACGAAGACGCCGAGGGCGGGTTCCGCCAGGTGTCGATGCGCGATTTCCTCGCGCACGTGTCGCCGGCCAATTCGGCCGCGGATCGTCGCGACCAGGTCGCGGTGGTCGTGGCCGAGGGCGGCATCACCGGCGGCGAGCAGCCGCCGGGCACGATCGGTGGTGAGTCGACCTCGGCGCTGCTGCGCGAGGCGCTCGAGGACGAGCACGTGAAGTCGGTGGTGCTGCGTGTGGATTCGGGCGGCGGCGAAGTGTTCGCCTCCGAGCAGATCCGCCGCGAGGTCGATGCGCTCAAGGCGGCCGGCAAGCCGGTGGTGGTGTCGATGGGCGACGTCGCCGCGTCGGGTGGTTACTGGATCAGCATGAACGCCGATCGCATCTACGCCGATGCCTCGACGATCACCGGCTCGATCGGCATTTTCGCGCTGGTGCCGACCTTCCCGCGCACGCTGGAGAAGATCGGCGTGCGGACCGACGGTGTCGGCACGACCCCCTTCGCCGGTGCGTTCGATCTGACCCGCGACCTGCAGCCCGAGGCCGGTCAGGCGATCCAGGCGATCATCGACCGCGGCTACCGCAACTTCATCGGTAAGGTCGGCGAGGCGCGTGGTCGCAGCGCGGAGGAGATCGATACCGTCGCGCGCGGTCGCGTGTGGAGCGGCACCCAGGCACTCGATCGTGGTCTGGTCGACGAACTCGGTGGCCTGCGCACCGCGATTGCCAAGGCCGCGGAACTCGGCGGCCTGGAAGAGGGCAAGTGGCGCACGCGGTATGTCGAGAAGACTGCGACGCCGTTCGGACGTTTCCTGACCGGTTTTGTCAGCGGCCGTCTCGGCGGCGCGCTGGTCGGCCACAGCGACATCGCCCGTGGCCTGCTGGCCCGCGTGGTACCGCGTGCCGAACAGGACCTGCAGTTGCTCGAAAGCGTGATCACCCCGCAGCCGGGTCGCCCGGTCAAGGCGGTCGCGTACTGCTTCTGCGAGCTCTGACGCCGCGCAGGTTCTGAAACGCAAACGGCCCGCCAATGGCGGGCCGTTTACGTTGGTCTGTCGCAACCCGCTCAGCGGCGTACGTCGAGCCGCGCGCTGTCGACCAGTGCGTCCACGTCGGCGACGCCGACCAGATTGAAGTCGCCCGGCACGCTGTGTTTGAGCCGCGCCGCCGCAAGACCGAATGCGAGCGTGCGCGCGTCGTCCAGCCCCGACAGCACGCCATGCAGCACGCCGGCAGCGAACGCATCGCCGCCGCCGATCCGGTCGACGATGCCATCGACCGGCAGCGCATCGATGCGCTGCGCGCTGCCGTCACGACCGACCAACAGCGCACCGAGCGCATGCCGGTCGACGCTGTGCACCGTGCGCTGGGTGCAGGCGATGCGTTGCAGATGCGGGAACGCGGCGAACGCCCGTGCGGACGCCTGCAGGGTGCGCTCGGCACTGGCGTGTTCGCCGGTCTCCGATGCATCTGTGCCAAGCAGGAGATCGATGTCGCGGTGATCGATGAAGGCGATGTCGGTCTCGGCCAGCAGGCCGCGCAGCAGCGGCGCCGGGGTGTCGTTCCAGGTCGCCCACAGCTTTGGGCGGAAGTTGCCGTCGAACGAAACCGTCGTGCCGCGCGCGCGCGCGGCGCGGACCGCCGCCAGTGCCGCGTCCGCCGCATTCGGCCCCACCGCGGGCGTCACGCCGGACACGTGCAGGCAGTCGATACCGTCGAGCAGGGCCGGCCAGTCGTAGGCCTCCGGCGCGGCGCACGCGAACGCCGAATCGGCGCGGTCATAGACCACGTCGCTGGGGCGCAGTCCGGCGCCGGCGGCGAAGAAGTAGAGCCCCATGCGCCCCGGTGCGCGGATGACCCGAGAGACATCCACGCCGTGCCTGCGCAGTTCGCCAAGAGCGGCATCACCCAGCGCATTCGCGGCGACTGTGCCGGCCAGCGCGGTGTCATGGCCCAGACACGCAAGCGAGACCGCGACATTGGTTTCGGCGCCGCCAACGTGAACGTCCAGATGCCGCGATTGCAGCAGCAATTCGCGCCCCGGAGCGCCCAGACGCAGCAATAGCTCGCCAAAACAAAGAATGTGTTTGCCCATCGCGGCGGTGCCTTTTCGATCGGGCCCGGCGGGGGCGGGCGGGGTGGATGTGGCGGCGCAACATGCTTTGCAGAAGTCGCTCTGCTAGCGTTTGGCCCGCGGTGTCATTCCGGCACCGACGATCACCATAACAAGCGCGTCCATGCAGTCAAGACGCGCCGAGACCGCTTCGCACCCTGGGAGGGGAATGACATGACGCAGCTCTTCGGTACAAAAAAGACACCGGTTACCTTGCTGGCGGCGGGTATCGCACTTGCGCTGCAGGCGGTGGCCATGCCCGTCTTCGCGCAGACCGCCGGCAGCACCGCAGATGACGGTGTCGAAGAGACTGCCACCACCGGTGATGCCACGCAGCTGGAAGCCGTGCGCGTCGTCGGCTATCGCGCCAGCGTCGAGCGCGCGCTCGACATCAAGCGTGGCGAAGCAGGCGTGGTGGACGCAATCGTCGCCGAGGACATCGGCAAGTTTCCGGATCTCAATCTGGCCGAATCACTGCAGCGCATTCCGGGCGTGGTGATCACCCGTGACGCGGGCGAAGGTCGCGCAATCTCCGTTCGTGGTCTGGGCCCGGACTTCACCCGTGTGCGCATCAACGGCATGGAAGCGCTGACCACCGTCGGCGCATCCGACCAGAGTGGCGGTTCGAATCGCGGCCGCGGCTTCGACTTCAACGTGTTTGCCTCCGACCTGTTCTCGCAGTTGATTGTGCGCAAGACCGCGTCGGCGGAAGTCGAAGAAGGTTCGCTCGGTGCGACCGTCGACCTGCGTACCGCGCGCCCGTTCGACTACGACGGCCTGACCGTCGTCGCCAGCGGGCAGGCGAGCTACAGCGACATGGCCGCCAAGGCCGACCCGCGTGTCGCCGGCCTGATCGCCAACACCTGGGCTGATGGCAAGTTCGGCGCGTTGCTGTCGGTCGCCTACAGCGAGCGCCAGGCGCTGGAGGAGGGCTCGGGCAGCGGGCGCTGGGCCAACGGGCCGAGCAACGGCGGTTTCAGTCCGGATTCGCCGTACACCCCGGCGCTTTCCGCCGATACCTTTCACCCGCGCTTCCCGCGCTACACGCTGATGGAGCACGAACAGAAGCGCACGGGCGTCACCGCGTCGCTGCAGTTCAAGCCGACCGATCGCGTCGAACTCTCGCTCGATGGTCTGTACTCGAAGATCGACGCGGTGCGCGACGAGAAGTACATCGAGGCCATCTCCTTCAGTCGCAGCGGTACAGGTAAGCCGGAGACGATCGTGCGCGATGGTGTCGTCGACAGCAACGGCGCGCTCGTCTACGGCGAGTTCGACAATGTCGACATCCGCTCGGAAAACCGCCACGACGAATGGAATACGGTGTTCACGCAGTTGACACTGGATGGCAAATTCGATGTCACCGACGACTTCACGATCTCCGGCAAGATCGGCACGTCGTCATCGGAGCATGAGAATCCGATCCAGACCACGATCATCATGGACAAGAACAACGTCGACGGCTACAGCTACGACTACCGTGGCGATCACTACAAGCCGGTACTGAATTACGGCATCGATCCCACTGATCCCAACGGCTGGACGCTCGCGGAAATCCGCATCCGTCCGCAGTACGTCGAGAACTCGTTCGACACCGCCCAGCTCGATTTCAACTGGAATCTCAGCCCGGGTTTCCGCCTCAAGGGCGGCGTGCAGGCCAAGGACTACACATTCTCCACCCGCGAACTGCGTCGTTCGACGGAATCGTTGACAGGCGTGCCGACGTTTGCCGACGGCAGCTACATCGTGCCGATTGATCTGACCGGCCAGGCCAATCTCAGTGGCATCGACGGCTCGCCGGGCACGTGGGTCGTGCCGAACTACAACAGCATTGCCGAATTCTTCGACATCTACAGCAACTCTGGTGCGTTCGCGCTCAACGAGCGCGCACTCAACAGCCGCAGCGTCGAAGAGAAGGATCGTGGCATCTATCTGCAGGGCGAATTCTCGACCGATCTGGGATCGATCCCCTTCTCCGGCAACTTCGGCGTGCGCTACGTGCAGACCGAGCAGACCTCGACCGGCACGGCGACCGCCAGCGGCAGCCCGGTGGTGTCGACCGTCACGCGCGAATACAGCGACACGCTACCGTCGATGAACCTCGTGGCCGAACTGAGCCCGGACTTCCTGGTCCGGCTCGGCGCGGCCAAAGTCATGTCGCGGCCCGGTCTCGGCTTCCTGACGCCGGGCGTCACCGTCAACGTCAGCGGCGGCGCGCGCACGGTCAGCGGCGGTAACCCCGCGCTCGACCCGATCCGCGCCAACACCGTCGACCTCGGCTTCGAATGGTACTTCGACGAAGGCGCGATGCTGGGCCTGGGCCTGTTCTGGAAGGACATTGAGACCTTCGTGCAGACCACCCGTGAGGTGCGCAGCTATGCCTCCAGTGGGCTTCCGGCCAGCCTGCTCGAGGGCACCGGTGCGACCGTCAACGACGACTTCGTCTTCAGCGTGCCGCTCAACACGCCGGGCGGTGAACTGAAGGGCTTCGAAGCGAACTACACGCAGCCCTTCACGTTCCTGTCGGGTGCGTGGAGCAATTTCGGCGTGCAGCTCAACTACACCTATGTCGATTCCCAGATCCAGTACGTGCTGCCGTCGGGCGCCAGCTCGCTGGAGACCGACCTCGTCGGCCTGTCGAAGCACGCGTGGAATGCGACGCTGTACTACGAAGGTCCGGTGTTCTCGGGCCGCGTCTCGGCAACCAATCGTGACGACTATCTGCTGCAAGTACCCGGCACCGAGCAGGGATTCAATGAAGACGTGCATGGCCAGGACGGCACCACGACAATCGACGCGTCGCTGCGCTACCGGATCAGCGACCAGATCGAGTTGAGCCTCGAAGGCATCAACCTGACCAACGAGCCGTCAGCGTCGTGGGTCGGCGCGGATTCTCGTCTGCCGCTCGATTACAGCGAGACCGGTCGCCAGTATCTGCTGGGACTGCGCTACAAGTTCTGATCGTTTTGCGCGAAGAAAGAAGAAGCCGGAGCGGCGACGCTCCGGTTTTTTTTGCCCGCGATACGCGTCGCACAACGCCCACGGCATAGACACGGAATCGTGCATCCGAAAGCGCGCATCCGGTGCCGTCTTGTTGCGTTGCAAGATGTCGCGCGCGGCACGCGCTGTTAGCGTACGCGCCTCGATGACCATCGGTGTCATTCATCGAACAGAGGAGGCGCCGTGCGCGACCTCCCGCAGACAGCACACCACATTCGTTTCGGGGAGAAGCACGCAAATGGATCGTATCCGTGAATGGCGGAAGACACCGGTTACCCTGCTTGCCGCGAGCATCGCGGTCGCCTTGTCGTCGCCCGTGATGGCGCAGCAGTCCGCCGAGCAGGAACGCGCCGTCGACATGGCCGCAGTGACTGTCACCGGCTACCGCGAAAGCCTGCAGAAGTCGCTCGACGAAAAGCGCTACAGCGTCGAGCAGGTCGATGCGATCTTTGCCGAGGACATCGGCAAGTTCCCCGACCAAAATCTCGCCGAATCGCTGCAGCGCGTCGCCGGCATCTCGATCGACCGCGAAGGCGGCGAAGGCCAGCGCATCTCGGTGCGCGGTCTGGGGTCCGACTTCACCCGCGTGCGTCTCAACGGTCTGGAAGCGCTGGCCACCGCCGGTAGCGGAAGCGCCGGCGTCAACCGCTCGCGCGGGTTCGACTTCAATACCTTCGCCTCGGAGCTCTTCAGTCAGGTCAAGGTCAACAAGACCCAGTCGGCGCAGATGGACGAAGGCTCGCTGGGCTCGACGGTCGACCTGCGCGGTGCGCGTCCCTTCGATTTCGACGGCTTCCGCGCATCCGCCAGCGGTCAGCTGGGCTACAACGAGCTGTCCGAGGAGAACGACCCGCGCGTGTCGGGTCTGGTCAGCAACACCTGGGCCGATGGCCGCGTCGGCGCACTGCTGTCGGCGTCCTACAGCGAGCGCACGATCTTCGAGGAAGGCTACAACCCGGTCCGCTGGGAGCACGGCAACCACCGCAATTCCAACCAGTCGAACGCCAACAACAACGGCACCTACGGTTTCTGCTCGCCCGCTGGATACGACCCGCAAACGCCGCGTAACCCGATCGGCAACGAGTTGACAGATCCCAGCAGCAACAACGGGTATGGCACCTGGGGTATCGACGCCAACAACTGCGGCACCGGCGTTCCGCGTCCGGAAGGTTCACAGGCCAACATCGACGCTTACGAGACGGCGACAAACGCCTGGATTCCGCGTTATCCGCGCTACATCCGCACCAAGCACGAGATCGAGCGGCTCGGCGTCACTGCCGCACTGCAGTTCCGGGTCAGTGACGACACCCTGCTGAGCTTCGACGCGATGTACTCCAAGCTCGACAAGGACCAGCGCGAAGACTCGCTGGGCGCGAACCTGCACCGCACCGGCAATCTCGGTGGCAAGACCCAGATCGTCGTGCGCGAGGCCCAGGTCGACGACCGCAATCGCCTGCAGTACGGCGTGTTCGACAACGTCGACTTCCGCACAGAATCGAGCCAGATCGAGGAGTCCACCGAGTTCAAGCAGTTCAGCCTGCAGCTTGAACATCGTTTCAACGATGCCGTGCGCCTCGACGCCACGATCGGTCACTCGACGTCTGACTATTCGCGTCCGGTGTTCTCGATGGTCAGCTTCGACAACTCAAATCTCGACGGCTTCGTGCTCGACATGCGCGACAACCCGAACATGCCCAGCATGACGTTCCCGTTCGACGCCAGTGACCCGAACGCCTGGTCCTGGCTCGGCTACGGCAGCGTGCCGGTCAACAGCAACGGCACCGCGCGCGGCGGCAACATCAGCGAAGTGCGGCTCAATCCGAACTACGTCGAGAACGCGTTCGATACCGCGAAGGTCGATCTGTCGTTCGACCTCAACCCGACCTTCACCTTCCGCACGGGCCTGGCGTACAAGGACTACGACATGCGCAGCGAGGAGTACCGGCACATCAGCTACGGACGCCTGCCGCAGGCGCTGCCCGACGGCATCGATGTCGGTGACCTCAGCACCACGCTCGACGGCTTCGGCAAGAACCTGTCGGGCAATGTGCCCGGCTCGTGGCTGATTCCGGATTTCGACAGGATTTCGGAACTGCTCAACATCAACAGCAATGCCGACAACGGCGTGCTGGGCGGCGACTACCGGCTGGCCGGCATCGGCCACTTCGGTTCGTCGAACAACAACTTCGCCGTCAACGAGCGCACGATGGCGACGTATGCCCAGCTCGACTTCAACACCGATCTTCTGGGTCGCGCGTTGCGCGGCAATGTCGGCGCGCGCCTAGTCAAGACCCAGATCACCGCCTCGGGCTGGGCGCCATGCCCGGCAGGCAACGAGGCCAACTGCCAGAGCTTTCTCGGCGTCGCGAGCGCGACCTCGGATCCCGGCGAACGCCTGCTGATCGAAAGCGTGGTCAACCACAACTACACAGACGTGCTGCCCTCGTTGAACCTGTCCTGGGACGTCGCCGACAGCGTCGTCGTCCGCTTCGGCGCGGCCAAGACGATGGCGCGTCCGACGCTGACCTACATGTCGCCAAGCGTCAGCGGTGGGCCGTCCAACTTCTTCGACGACGGCCGCTACTACTCGATCAACCTCGGCAATCCGAAGCTCGATCCGTTCCGCTCGACCAACTACGACCTCAGCGCCGAGTGGTACTTCGGTGAGGGCGCGCTGTTGTCGGCGGCGGTTTTCTACAAGGACATCGACAGCTACGTGCAGCGCACGCGTCTGTTGAGCAACTGGGCGGATCTCGGCTACTCGCTGGATCTGCTGCCGCCGGGTTTCACCGCCGACACGATCTTCAACGTCCAGAGCTACTACAACACGCCGGGTGGCCCGCTGAAGGGCTGGGAGCTGGGCTACCAGCAGCCCTTCACGTTCCTGTCGGGTTTCTGGTCGAACTTCGGTGTGCAGATGAACTACACGCACGTCGATTCCGACATCGAGTATTTCTTCAGCACCGCTGCCAACAGCAACACCACGATTGTCACCAATGTCACCGACAACCAGCTGGTCAACCTGTCGCCCAATTCCTACAACGCCACGCTGTATTACGACGACGGCAAGTTCAGCGCACGCGTTTCCACCAGCTACCGCGATGGCTACATCGGCGAGGTGCTGAGCCAGGAGAATGTCTACGACCTCGACGGCAACGAGTTCGCGACCGCCGACGTGACCGGAAAGCGCAGCGTGCGCAATGTGGACTTCAACATGTCCTACGCGGTGACCGACAAGCTGAGTCTGACGCTCGAGGCGATCAACCTGCTCGATACCGAGGACCAGCGCTACGTCGACTCCGACCTCATGCTGCCCGACCGCTACACCACGACCGGTCGCCAGTACTACGTCGGTGCCCGCTATCGCTTCTGAGGCCTCCCTGCGTCGCCCGCTGCCGTCGCTCCGGCGACGGTGGCGGGGGCGTGTCTGCCTCGCACTGTCATTGCTGATGCTCGCGCCCGCCGCCACAGCCGCGCGCGTGTTCGATGTCGGGACCGGTGACACTGCGTTCGCCAGTGTCCAGGCTGCCGTCGATGCGGCCGTCGCGGGTGGTGATGCCGCGACGATCCGGATCGCGGCCGGCACCTGGCGCGGTGTCGTCGACGTGCCGCCGGGCGCACCCGCGTTGCGGTTCATCGGCGCGGGCGCGGCGCACACCCGCATCGTCCACGATCACCACGCCAGCCGGATCGACCCGCGCACCGGTCAAGGTTTCGGCACCTACGGCTCGGCGACGATGTTCGTGCGCGCCGATGACTTCCACGCTGAAAAACTGACGATCGCCAACGACGCCGGCCCGGTCGGGCAGGCGGTTGCGCTGGTCGTCGACGGCACGCGCGCGTCCTTCGACGACGTGCATCTGCTCGGTCATCAGGACACGCTGTACCTGCGCAATGCCGGCACGCGGGTGTGGTTCCGCGACTGTCGCATCGAAGGGACAGTCGATTATGTGTTCGGCGCGGCGACTGCCTTGTTCGAACGATGCGTGCTGCATTCGGTTGGCGATGGCTACGTCACCGCGCCGTCGACACCGGCGGACCAGGCCCAAGGCTTTGTGTTCCGCGACTGCACGCTGACCGCTGCGACCGGTGTGAGTCGCGTGTATCTCGGACGCCCATGGCGACCGCATGGCGCCACGCGCTTCGAACATTGCCGCATCGACGCGCCGGTGCCGGCCGCGGGTTGGGATGACTGGGGCAAGCCTGACAACCAGACCACCGCACGCTTCGCCGAGCACGACAACACCGGCTCCGGCAGTGCACTCGACGGCCGCGTGCCGTGGCTGCGCGACAGCGCTGCAGGACCCGATACCGCCACGCTGATGCAGGACTGGAGGCCGTTCGAATGAGACGTTCGATGCGTGCGTTGCAGTGCGCCGTGCTGCTGGCGGGCCTCGTCGCGGGCACCGCCGCATTCGCTGCCGGGGCGGATCCGGTCGCCGAGCGCATGTTGCAGGCGCAGACCGCGTCGGGTGGCTGGCCCAAGCATCTCGACGGCAAAGCGATCGACTACGCGAAGCCGTTCGATACCGCCGCGAGCGCCGCACTCGCGCAGAGCGATCGCGTCGACGACGCGACGATCGACAACGACGCGACCACGCGGGAGATTCTGCATCTGGTGGACGCCTGGCGCGCGCACGGCGAAGACCGCTATCGCGACGCGGCAGTGCGTGGTGTCGATTATCTGCTCGCTGCGCAGTACGCAAACGGCGGCTGGCCGCAGTTCCATCCCGACCGGTCCGGCTATCGCGGCCAGGTCACGTTCAACGACGACGCGATGACCCAGGTCGTCGACCTGTTGCAGGACATCGCCGAGGGCAAGGGTGCAGTCGCGGCATTGCAGCCGCTGCGCGGTGACGCCGCGGCGGGCGCGGTCGAACGCGCGATCGCGCTCATCCTCGACCTGCAGGTGCAGATCGATGGCGTGCCGACGATCTGGGCGGCGCAGTACGACGAGACCACGCTGCAGCCGGCGACCGCGCGTAGCTACGAGTTGCCGTCGCTGGCGAGCGCGGAATCGGTCGCGATCGTGCGCCTGCTGATGCGACAACCGCCGTCGCCGCGTGTCGTCGACGCGATCGAGAACGCAGCGGCGTGGTTCGAGGCGCACGACCTGGAAAACACCGCGATCGAGCGCATCGGGCGCGACGGATCGCGTCCGCGCGATGTCCGCCTCGTCGCGCAAGCGGGCGCGACGGTCTGGGCGCGCTTCTACGATCTGCAGCGGCAACGGCCGTTGCTGGTCAATCGTGGCGGCGCGGTGGTCGCGTCGCTGGCTGACATGTCGGACGAACGCCGCACCGGCTACGCCTGGTACGGCGTCTGGCCACAGGTGCTGCTTGAAAAGGATCTACCCCAGTGGCGCCGGCGCCATGCGCTGCAAGGCCGTCAGGCCGACAATCCGTAATTCACGCGTCGGCTCCGGCCGACGCGTCGCTGTCGAGGAGAATGATTTGAACCAGATGTCGAAGCGGGTCCTGGCCGTTGCCTGTGCGCTGGGTCTGTCCGCCGTTGTCCATGCGGACGACACGCCCCGCCTGCTGTTCCACGTGTCGGCCGACCAGGATTTCGTCGCCGATACCGCGGCGGGCGATCCGGTACCGAACTTCAAGGACAAGGTGCGTCTGGTCGATGACGGCGTCCGCGGGCGCGCGATCGAGTGGGACGACGACGGTGTGCTGTCATGGAACGCCCCCGGCAACATCGACGCCGCGCGCGGCACGCTGAGCTTCTTCTGGCGTTCGCGCGATCCGGTCGGCGAGGCGCCGTTCGTGATCTTCCGCGTCGGTTATGCCGACCACTCCAGCTGGGACATGGCGTGGATGCGCATCGACTGGAACGGCGAAGGCTTCGATGCCTTCGTCACCGACGCCAACCTGTCGCGCTCGCGCGTGTCGTTCCGCATGGACACGCCGCCGGCCGCCGATGCCTGGACCCACATCGCGTTCGCCTGGGACGAGACCGTCGGCGTGCGTCTGTATATCGACGGCCGCGAAGTCGCGCGCGAGGAACGTCCCGCGAACCAGCAGGCGGGCTTCGACTTCGACGCCGGACTGGACCAGTTCGGCCTGGCCGCGCGCATCCTTGCGCCGCACCAGGTACAGAGCCGTTATAACTTCCTGCGCGGCAGCGATTTCGACGACATCCGCGTGCACGACCGCATGCTCGATGCCAGCGGCGTGCAGGCCGTGCGCGGCTTCCGCGCACCGTCCGCCGCCGTCGCGCCGAACGATCGCCATGCCGCGTGGCTGTTCCGCCACGGCTGGGGAAACGGTGCCGCGCCGCCGGTGCTCGATGCGCCGGTGACGTCGATCCGCAAGGTCGAGTTCGCCGATACCAAGGATCTCAAGCAGTGGATGTGGAAAGCCACCGACGGCATCTCCGAAACCACATGGCCGGGCGTCTACAACCGCTCGCGGCTGCGCGGGCGTGACGACTACTTCCAGCTGCCCGACTGGGACACCTATGTCGATGGCGGCAAGGCGCTGGATCTGACCCTGCCCGACGAGCCGGTCAACCGGGTCGAGATCCGTGGCGCCGCCTACGGCGAAGCGACCTACGGCGCCGATGCCGACGCGCTGCAGCCGTTGTTCGCGCGACCGCAGGGCGTGGTGCGCAGCGTCGACAGTTTCGAGACGAAGCAGGGCGGGCATCTGCGCTTCGCCAACACCGCGCAGGAAACCCCGATCCAGGAGATCTGGGCCTACCACGTCAGCGATGCCGCCGAGCCGGAAGGCTCGGTCAAGCAGGCTTACACGATCCGCAGCAACGCCGAGATCGACTACACCAACCTCGCCGACCTGCGCGGGTTCATCGAAGGCCGCTACGCGCCGGAAGAGCGCAGCATGGTGCTGGCACTGCCCGGCCGCGCGGCGTTCCGCGAACGGCAGACAGCGCCGGTCCGCGATGCGGTGCAGCCCATCGTGCACGTGCTGGTGCCGTCGGGCATCGGCAACGCGCCGGCCGCGCAACCGCTGATCCGCAGCTGGGCGCACAGTTGGGAAAACATGTACGACGGGCTCGACGGCATCGCCATCGACATTCCCGCACTGGATCTGCCGGCGACGCACAGCGTCGACGGCGTGGCGGTCATTCCGCTCAACATCCGCATCAAGGATCCGATCTGGCCGGCACGCGACATGATCGACGTGTCGGTCTCGGTGACGCCGGGCGAGAAGCGCACGCTGTGGCTGGACCTGCGTGACCGCATCCTCACCGACGACAGCCTGTGGATCAGCATCGCCTCGGCGGCGCCCGGCTTCGATGGCGCCGCACTCGACGGCGCCGAAGTGCGCATGGTCTACAAGCCGCGCGAGCAGGCGATTGCCGAGCACGTCACGGATCGCTTCAACCAGGTGCGCGACAACTGGGGTTTCCTGGTCGAGGAACACACCACGTCCAAGCGCCAGCGCCTCTACCAGCGCGTGCATGCCGACATCAGCGATCTGCTGCGGGTGGATCCCGGTCATGAACTCGGCCGGCGCTACTGGAACTACATGAGCTACAACAGCCAGGGCCTGCCGCCGTTCGAGCAGCCGCAAGCGCCGGCCGGCGTGCCGCTATGGGCGTTCCGCCAGCTCGAGGATCTCAAGGCCGTGCGCCGCTTCATCGAATGGTGGATCGACGAGCGCCAGGTCGAATTCGGCGATTTCGGCGGCGGCATTTCCGACGACAGCGATCTGTCGCAGCAGTGGCCGGGCCTGGCGCTGATGGGCGTGATGCCGGACAAGCTCAACGCCTCGATCACCGCGCTCGCTGATGCCGCCTACGAGAACGACATGTTCGTCGGCGGCCTGTCGACGATCGAGACCGACGAGCTGCATGCCTACGAGGAAGGCATCAACACCAATAGCGCGATGTATCTGCTCAACTGGGGCGACCCGCTGACGATGACGCGCCTGATGGAGACCGTGCGCGATCTCGACGAGAAGATCGTGCTGCGCAACCCGCAGGGCCACGTGCTGTTCTCGAGCAACTGGTTCGGCGGCAACAAGGTCTATCGCGAGCCGCGCTGGCAGTGGCAGAAACCGTACTCGTTCCCGGTGCTGCATCCGGCGTTCCTGCTCGGCGTGTTCAATGCCGACCCGACCAGCCGCGCGATGATCACCGGCCTCGCCGATGGCTATCTCGCCCACGCCTATACCGACGACAAGGGCGCCTGGCAGCTGCCGAACGAGATCAACTGGGCGACCGGCGAGCGCCGCGGCGGCGATCTGTTCGACGGCTCCGGCGGCGCGGACACGATGCATCTGTACTGGGCCGCGTGGCGCTGGACGGGTGACGACAAATACCTGCAGCCGTTGCAGTACCGCGTGGACCGCAGCGGTCCAGCGGGCCTGTCGAATCTGGCCGAGAACTACGTCGACGTGCTCGGCAAGCGCGAGGACTGGGGTACGCGTCTGCAGCAGTCGGCGGACAAGGGCGACACCGGCGTGCAGAGCGTGTTCGCCTGGCAGCAGACAGGCGACAAGGCCTACCTCGAAGCCCTGCATGCCGACGGCATCCAGGCCAAGGCGATGCGCGAATACATGAACACCGAAGGCCACTGGTGGTCGGACCGCGTCGATGCGCCCAGCGAGTTCCTGCAGCGTGCGCGCCTCGGTGGTCTGGCCCTGCGTCGCAATACCACGTATCCCGGCCACACGGTGAGCTGGCGCTTCACGGATGACGCGCAGGCCGAAACGGTCGCGTTGCTGGTGTCGGCGCCGTCGCGCGAGGCGTTCAAGGTGATCGCGCACAACACCGGCGCGCGCACCGCCAACGCGGCGATGACCGGCTGGAACGTCGCGCCCGGCCGCTGGCGCATCACCAGTGGTGTGGACCGCAACGGCGACGAGACCATCGACGGCCGCGCGCAGACGCGCGAGGTGATGCTGGAATCGAGCGCATCGGTGGAGCTGGCGTTCGCGTCCGGCCAGACGCAGGTGTTCGAGTTCGAACTGATCGAAGCCGGCACGCCGGTCGAGATGCGCGCGGATATCGGTATCGGTCGTGGCGACGTGCGCGCGGTCGACGGGGCGGTCGAAGTGACCGTACACAGCCTCGGTCATGCCGATGCGCCGGGTGGCGTCGCGATCCTCGAGGACGCGCGGGGCCGCGAGCTCGCCCGCGCCGACATTCCCGCACTCGAAGCGCCACGCGATCTGCGCCCGCGCAACGCGACGCTGCGTCTCGAGCACGCAGCCGGTGTCGATCCGCGCGGCGGACGCGTGCGCATCGCGCTGCCGGGCGATAGCGAGGAAGTGACGCGACTCAACAACATCGCCGAGGTGCGTTGATGCGGGCGGCCCGCGGTCTTCGGGCCGCGCTGCTGGCGGGCGCGATCGCCGGTGCCTGCGCGGCGCCGGCCATCGCCCAGCCGCCGATGGCGCCCGGCGTGTGGAGTCCGGACCAGGGCGACGGCACTTACGCCAATCCGATCCTGGCCGGCGACTACTCCGATCCGGACATCGTCCGGGTCGGCGAGGATTACTACCTCACCGCATCGAGTTTCGCGAACGTGCCCGGCCTGCCGGTGCTGCATTCGCGCGACCTGGTGAACTGGACGCTGATCGGCCATGCGCTGACCCGCCTGCCACAGGCGCACCACGATGTGCCGCGTCGCGGCGGGGGCGTGTGGGCACCGGCGATCCGCCATCACGACGGCCTGTTCCGCATCTTCTGGGGGGACCCGGATTTCGGCATCTACACCGTGACCGCGACCGATCCGGCCGGGCCGTGGAGCGATCCGATTCTGGTCGACAATCCCGGCGGCGCGATCGATCCGGCGCCGTTCTGGGATGACGACGGCCAGGGCTGGATCGTCTATTCGTATGCGAAATCACGCTCGGGCAAGATCAATCTCGTCGCGCTCAAGCGCCTCGATGCCAGCGGCACGCGCGCGGTCGGCGAGGAACGCGTCATCGTCGACGGCGACACGCTGGCGCAGGTCGGGACCTCGGACGGGCCGAAAACCTGGGTCGTCATCGAAGGCGGCAAGCTCTACAAGCGCGACGGCTGGTACTGGCTGTTTGCGCCGTCGGGCGGAGTCAAGGGCGGCTGGCAGGGCGTCTTCCGCGCGCGCGAGATCGCCGGGCCCTACGAGGCGCGCAACGTGCTCGACCAGGGCGACACGCCGGTCAACGGTCCGCACCAGGGCGGCTGGGTCGACACACCGCAGGGCGAACACTGGTTCGTGCATTTCTCCGATGCGGATTCGTACGGGCGCCGCGTCCATCTGCAGCCGATGACCTGGAACGACGACGGCTGGCCGCTGATCGGTACGCCGCAGCCGGGCACGCATCGTGGACAACCGGTGCTGAAGCATGCCAAGCCGGCGTTGCCGCCGCAGATGGCGGGTGCGCCAGTCGTCGACGACAGCTTCGACGACGGCTTTCATCTGGGCTGGCAGTGGCAATCGAACCCGGCGAGCGACTGGCACGATGCATCGGCCAAAGGAGTGCTGCGGCTGAAGTCGGCGTCGTCGCCTGCCAATCTGTGGGAAGCCGGGCACGTGCTGTCGCAGAAGCTGCCGGGCATGACCTTCAGCGCGACGACGACGCTGGACTTCGCACCGGTCGCGCTCGGCGAGCGCGCGGGCCTGACGCTGTTCGGCGCGGCCTACGGCTGGATCGGACTCGAGCACACCGCGGACGGCGTGCGCCTCGTGCAGGTCACGCGTGAGGACGCGGCGGGCCAGGGCGAAGCGCGCAGTGTCACTGCCGATGTCGCGATCGACGGGCCTGTGCATCTGCGCGTCGATGTCGGGCCAGTCGAGGTTGCAGTCGCGCCGCCGTCGGATCCCACGCGTTACTGGCCGTCGATGGAGCGCGCGTATCACGCGCGCGCACAGTTCCACTACAGCCTCGACGGCGACACCTGGACCGCGCTCGGCACACCCGTGGATGTCCTGCCTGGTCGCTGGGTGGGATCGCAACTGGGCCTGTTCGCGCAGAGTCCGGCCGGCACGCCGTCGTTCACCGCGACACGGGTCGGGTACGCGGACTTCGACGACTTCGAGGTCCGCTAGGGATCAGGCGCGCAGAGGCGACCGCCCGGGCCTGTAGGCGCGCGCTCGCGCGCGATGGGGCGTTGCCGGTGAGGCTCTGTTCGCGCGCGAGCGCGCGCCTACAGCGAGTGGGATCGGCAGCCGACGTGTGTCCTGCGCCTACGGCTGCATTGCGCGCGCCTCTCGCGATGTGGCATCCCGGTCTGCCTGATGCACACGGTCATGCAGACACTCAATGCGGTGCAGGTCGGGCGCGCGACACGGCCGCAATCGGCATCCGTAGGAGCGCGCTTGCGCGCGATGCGGCGTCCCCGTAACGCTCCGTTCGCGCGCGAGCGCGCTCCTACAGAAGAGCGGTCAGCGGCCGACGCATGCGCGTCCGCTCACGGAATCAGATGCCGTCGCAGCGCCGGCACCTGCTGCGCGAGTTCGTCTGCAACGATCGCGGCGAACAGCGCGGCGCCTTCCGGGCCGAGATGCGTGTAGTCGAACGCGAGCTTGGCCTGGCCCATGGGTTCGGTCGCGGCGTTGTCCTGCGCAACAGATGCGGCAGCCGCGGCTGCTCCCGGAGGCGCGGCTGTTGCCGTGGCGGCGCTGGGCGGCGTGCCGATCGTCGTGCCCGCCTGCGCGGCGACGACCTGTTCGGGTGCTGCCGGTCGCTGTGCGGCGCGCATCGCGAGCACCGGGCCCATGCCCTGCACGAGGTCCCGGCTGCGCGCGTGCAGATCGACCAGCGGCACGTCGAGTTCGCGCGCGACCGCACGCGTCGCCTCGGCCCAAGGCGCGAGATCGTCGAGCAGGCGGCCGTCCTCGAACTGCCGGCGCGTCAACGGTGTCACCAGGACCGGGTGCGCGCCGGCGGCGCGGATCTCGGCGACATAGCGGCGCAGATTGTTCGGGAATTCGGTGGTCAGATCGGTCGAGCGGCCGGGCTTGCCCGGCTGATCGTTGTGGCCGAACTGCACGAGCACATACACCGCGTCGAACGGCCCGGTGCGCATCTCGTGCAGCGCGATGTCCCACGAGCCCTCGGCGCGATAGTTGTAGGTGCTGCGGCCACCGCGGGCGAGATTCACGCAGGCCAGAAACGAGGCCACGTGGCGATCGCAGAACGCGCCGCCCCAGCCGCCCTGCACGGCGGTCGTGGAATCGCCGACGAGTACGATCTTGCTGGCCTGGATCGGCGTGACCGGCGGGCGCATCGGATTGTCCGTGCCGAAGGCGGCGACGGGACAAGCCACCGACAGGGCGAGGGCGAGCAGGCGCGGATGGCGCATGGGTTGGGTTCCGAAAGCGGGGTGGATGCGCGTCGGGCGCGGATATCAACGCACGAAGGGATCGATGGTGCGGATGCGGCCGTCGGCCTCGTGCACAAGCTCGGCCACCTTCGCGCTGCGCAGGTGGGTGCGGTCCGACAGCTCGGTGTCGTGATAGAACAAATACCAGCGGCCATCGACGTCGACGATCGAGTGGTGCGTGGTCCAGCCCTGCACAGGCGCCAGCACGACGCCGCGATACGTGAACGGCCCGTATGGCGAGTCGCCGGTGGCATAGGCGATCGTGTGGGTGTCGCCGGTCGAATACGTGAAGTAGTAACGCCCGTCGTGCCTGTGCACCCACGCCGCTTCGAAGAAGCGCCGGTCGAGATCGCCGCCGCGCAGCAGTGCACCGTCGTCGTCGAGCAGCATCACCTCGCGCGGAGTCTCGGCGAAGGACAGCAGATCGTCGGACAGCCGGGCCACGCGCGGCATCAGCGCGGGCGCCTCGGGCTGCTGCAGGTCGGTGATGCCCATGGACGCGTCGTAGCGGCCCGATACCCAGCGCTGCAGCTGGCCGCCATGGATGCCGCCGAAATAGAGGTAGCGCGCGCCGTCGGCGTCGGCGAACACCGCCGGGTCGATGCTGTAGCTGCCCGCGATCGGCTCGGGCTGCGCGGTGAACGGACCTTCGGGCCGGTCGCCGGTGGCGACGCCGATGCGGAAAATGCCTTCAGCATCTTTCGCCGGGAAGTAGAGGTAGTAGCGGCCGTCGTGCTCGGTCGCATCAGGCGCCCACAGCTGCATCGAGGCCCACGGCACGTCTTCGAGCCGAAGTCCGGGCGCATGCACCGTCACCGGTCCGCCGATGCGGTCCATCGACAGCACGCGGTAGTCACGCATCACGAAGCCGCTGCCGGGCTCGTCGTCGCGCGCCGGCTCGTCGACATCGTGCGAGCCGTAGACGTAGATCCGACCGTCGAACACGTGCGCGGACGGATCGGCGATGAACAGGTCGCGGACCAGCGGTGCGTGCCGGAACGTGGTCGCGCCGGCTGCTGGCGTGTCGGTCGCGATTGATGCGCAGCCGGCGAGCAGTACGACGGCTGCGAGGGTCACTGCGGCATGGTGTGGGCTCACTGCGTACCTCGCTGGATGAAGGGTGCCTGCTGGTAGAGCATGCGCTCACCGCCGCGTGGATCGTTCTCGAGACGCGCAGCGGCGTCGAACACCATCGTCTCGCGCGCCGCCATCGAGTACGGCGCCCAGATTGGCATGCCGGCATGGTTGGGATCGCCGCTGCGCACGAAGGCCAGCAGTGCGTCCCGCATCGTTTCGGCCACGGCGCGCGCTTCGACCGTGTCGCCAGTCTTCGCGCCGGTGACGCCGGTGTTGCCGAACACCAGCGGGATGTCGAGCGTGTGGAAGGCGCGCATGCGCGCGCCTTCTTCGGTACGCGGATACCAGTCGAGCTGGTAGGCCCAGGTGTTGGTGCCCTGTGCAGCGCGTACTTCGAGCTCCTCGACCGCGCCACGCCACGAGCGTCCGGCGGTGGTCGCCGCGAAGAACACCTCCGAGGGTGTGTAGTCCGGATACAGGCGCCGGTACTCGGCCACGACGACGGCCGGGTCGAGATCGACGAACTGCTGCGTGCGCAGGTTCGCCGGCAGGTCGTCCCAGTGCATCGTGAAGTTGTGCGGATCGTTGCCGAGGAATGCGCGGGTCTCGTCGCGGGTGTTGCCGATGACCATCGGGATGTCGGCCGACTGCGGCGGCGCGTCGGGCCAGAATGGATGCCGCGGCAGGTTGACCGTGTCCACGACCGGTCCAAAGTAGAGCGCGCTCTCTTCCACGCGCGAGGGGTCGCGCACTGTCTGCGCGTCAAGCAGCGCCTGCATCGGCAGCGTGCGCAGCCGGACGATCTCTGCCGGCTGCAGGCCGAGTGCATCGAGGTAGATCTGCGCACGCTGGGTGGCGGCGCGCGGGCCGGCGGCGGTGACCTGCTGGCCGCTCATCGTCCAGGCCCGGTGGAACAGGCCGCGCGCCGCCGGCATCGCCATCAGCGTCGCGATCTTCGCGCCGCCGCCGGACTGGCCGAACACGGTGACGTTTGCGGAATCGCCGCCGAATTCGGCCGCATGCGTTTTCACCCATTCCAGCGCCTGCACCAGATCGAGCTGGCCGACGTTGCCGGCGTGCGCGAATGACCCGTCGCCGAGATCGCGCAGATGCAGATAGCCGAACGCATTGAGCCGGTGATTGACGGTCACGACCACGACGTCGCCGCTGCGGCACAGCGCGCCGCCGTCGTAGAGCGGGTCGCTGCCCGAGCCGGTGTTGAAACCGCCGCCGTGGATGTAGACCAGTACCGGGCGCTTCGCGCCGTCCCGCAGCGCGGGCGTCCAGACGTTGAGGCGCAGGCAGTCCTCGCTGCCGGGGCCCTCGCTGCCGCGCTGCGGCGCAGAAGGCCCGTACTCGAACGCATCACGCACGCCGCGCCAGGCGGTTTCCCGCAACGCAGGTTGCCAACGCCGCAGCGTGGTATCGGCGCCATATGGAATGCCCCGGAAGACATGCACCCCCTGCTCGATGCTGCCGCCGATGCGTCCGCTGCGCACGCGCGCGACGGTCGTGCGCGGCGCAGGATCGGCGGCAAAGACGCCGGGCAACGCGGTCAGCGCCGCGGCGCCAGCGCCGACACGCAGCCAGTGGCGGCGGCCGGGATCGGTAGGTGTGTCGGTCATGGCGTGGGCGTCTGTTCCTGGATCCAGTCGATGGCCAGCTGCGGCCAGCGGGCGAGGGCGCCGGTGGCACCGCGGGTGCCGAATCCGTGCCCGCCGTGCGGAAAGATATGCAGCGATGCCGGCACGCCCGCGTGCAATGCGGCGGCATGCATGGCCAGTGTATTGCCGACCGGCACGACCTCGTCGTCCTGCGCATGCAACAGGAACAGCGGGGGGGTGCGGCCGTCGACATGCAGATCGGGTGAGAAGCGTTCCAGCGTGTCGGCATCGGGCGTGTGATCCGCAGCCAGCACACCCGCCCGTGAGCCGGGGTGCGCCAGCGGTGTGTGCATCGAGATCACCGGATAGACGAGCAGGGCGAAATCGGGACGCCCGGGCTGCGTATCCGCCGCGTCGACAGCGGGATAGACGGCCTCCGGCGTGGTGGCGAGCCGCGCGGCGACGTGGCCACCGGCGGAGAAACCCATCACACCGACACGCGCCGGATCGATTCCGTAGTCGGTCGCGTGCGCGCGGATCAGCCGCATCGCACGTTGTGCATCCGCCAATGGCGCATCCGCGCCTTCGGCATGTGTACGGTCCGGCAGTCGATAGCGCAGTACGAACAGGGTGATGCCAGCTGCGTCGACGAACGCGGGCACCAGGGCGGTGCCTTCCTTGTCCAGCACGATGCGCGCGTATCCGCCGCCCGGCGTCACCAGCAACGCGGTGCCGTTCGGGCGCGCGGGCGTGTAGATGGCGAGATAAGGCGCGCGGACTTCTTCGATGATGCGGTCCGGCGCGGTGGGGTCATCGCTGCGCTCGGTGATCCGCCCCTTCGGCGCGCCCGCGTCTGCCGGCCACAGCGTGAGCGTCGGCACCGCATCGTCGCGTGCAGGTGCAGCATCGGCAGCCGCGGACAGCGCGAGCAGAAAACTGCCGAAAAGCACTGCAATTCCCCAGATTCGCATTGCAATTATCCCGTCTTCCTATCGCGTCTTCGTGTTTTTGCCGCAGTGCACATTGAAGATGACACCGGTTTACCATACAAGACACCCCCAGGCATCGCGATCTGCGGTGCAGCAAACGGACCCAGGCCAGGAGCAACCCGCTTGAACAACGCCTCCGCGCATCTGCCGACGTCGAATCCGACGCCGAGCGACGCCACCCGCGGCATCGTCGACGCGTTCCTCGACGCACGCAGGAACGGGCACTCGCTGCCCGGTTTCCCCGGTGACATCCCCGACGATCTCGTCGCCGCCTATGCAGTGCAGGACGCTGCGATCGCGCAGTGGCCCGACACCCTGGTCGGCTGGAAGGTCGGCTATATCGTCCCGGAAAAGCGCGATGCATCCGGCGACGAGCGCCTGCTCGGACCGGTCTTCCGCAACCGACTGCAACGCGCGGACGCCGCCACCGAGTTCCACGTCTTCGAGGGCGGATTCGGCGCAATCGAGGCCGAGTTCGTGCTGCGTCTTGATGCTGACGCACCGGTGGACAAGATCGACTGGACGCCGGACGAGGCGGCGGCGCTGCCGTCGACGCTGTTCGTCGGAATGGAAGTCGCGAGCAGTCCGCTGGCGACGATCAACCAGCTCGGCCCACGCGTGGTCGTGTCGGATTTCGGCAACAACAATGGTCTGATCGTCGGCGGCGAGATCGCGGACTGGACGACGCTCGACGAGGCCACGCTGACCGCGGAGAGCTGGATCGACGACGCGCGCGTGGGCACCGGTGGTGCCACCACGCTGCCCGGCGGTCTGCGCGCGGCGTTCGCGTTCGCGCTCTCGCGCTCGGCACGTCGCGGCCGTCCGCTGAAGGCTGGCGAGCTGATCGCGACCGGCAATGCCACCGGTATCCACGACATCCTGCCGGGTCAGCTGGCCCGCGTGGTGTTCCCGGGACACGGCGAGCTGGTGCTCACCGCGCGCGCGGCGACACCGCAGACGGAGGAGAGCGCGGCATGACGACGCGGCGCGCCTTCCTCGCCGGATTCGGCGCGGCCTGCGCCGCGCCGTTGCTGCCGTCCGTGTTGCGTGCCGACGAGGCGAGCACGGTGCTGACCGCCACCGACGTCCACGTCGCCAACTACCCCACCGTCGAGGCGGTGCAGTGGATCGGCGAGACGATGGCGCGTGAGACCGGCGGCCGCGTGCGCCTGCGCCAGTACCACTCGGGCCAGCTGGGCCGCGAGTCGGAAGCGATCGACATGGCGCGCTTCGGCGCGATTGACATGACCCGGGTCTATGCCGGTGCGCTCAACAATGCGTTTCCGCTGACCACCGCGCTGTGCCTGCCGTACGCGTTCGATTCCGTTGCGCACATGCGCCATGCGCTCGACAGCGGCGTGGCGCAGACCGTGCTCGACGGCTTCGGCACCCGCGATCTCGTCGGCCTGGCGGTCTACGACAGTGGCGCGCGCTGCTTCTACAACACGCGCCATCCGATCGTGACGCCGAAAGATCTGCACGGACTGAAGCTGCGTGTCGCCGCCTCGGACATGTTCATCGATCTGGTGCGGTTGCTCGGCGCCAACCCGACGCCGATGTCGCTCGGTGACACGTTCTCCGGCATGGAGACGAACATGATCGACGGGGCCGAGAACAACATGCGCAGCTTCCATTCCAGCCGTCATTTCGAGGCCGCGCGCTACTGGTCGCAGAGTGACCACTCGTATGCACCCGACATCCTGTTGATCTCGCGGCGCTCGCTGGATGCGTTGCGTCCAGGGGACCGTGACCTGCTGATCGACACCGCGCGTGCATCGGTCCCGGTGATGCGCGGACTGTGGGACGAGTCCGAAGGGGCCGCCCGACAGTCGGTGGCGGACTACGGCATCGCGTTCAACGATGTCGACATGGACGCCTTCCGCACCGCGGCGCAGCCGATCCGCGATCGCTATCTGCAGCAGCCGGATCTGCAGGCCCTCTACCGTCGCATCCGCGACCTCGCCTGATCCGCCAGGATCCGACACGGGAATCCACGATGTCCGAAGACACGACCCTCGCGCCCGAAGTCGCTCACAAGAGCGCGCTCGATCGCGTGGCCGATGCCGTCATCGCCGTTGCCGCCACCGCCCTGTTCGGGCTGGTGATCGTGCAGGGCTGGCAGGTGTTCGCCCGCTATGTGATCAACGATTCGCCCAGCTGGACCGAGCCGGTGACGCTGCTGCTTCTGAGCACGGCGATGAGCCTGGGTGCGGCTGTGGGCGTGCATACCAACCGCCATTTCGGCTTCTTCCTGTTGCAGGAGCACATGCGCCCGGCGATCCGGCGCGTGGTCGAATTGCTGGTGCCGCTTGTGATCGTGGCGATCGGCGCGGTCATCGCCTGGTGGGCCACGATCCTGCTGTTCGATGGCCTGGGCATCAAGGCGGCCGGCGCGAATCTGCCGCAGAGCATCAACTATCTGCCGCTGGCGATCGGCGGCGCGCTGATGGTGCTGTTCGCACTCAACCATTTCGTGCGCGTCCTGCGCCCTGCGCCGGCCGGGGAGGGCCACTGACATGGCGATCGCGCTTCTGTTCATCATCTTCGCAGTGCTGCTGATGCTCGGCGTGCCGGTGGCGTTCGCGCTGGCCGCGGCTGCGCTGGCGACACTTCTCTATCTCGATCTGCCGACGATCGTGCTCGTGCAGCAGATCTCGGCAGGCACCGGCACCGCCTCGCTGATAGCGATTCCGCTCTTCATCTTCGCCGGCGAGATCATGATGCGCGGCGGCATCTCCGAACGCCTGATCGCGCTTGCGTCGTCGCTGGTCGGCCGGATGCGCGGCGGCTTGGGCCAGGTGTCGGTGCTGTCGTCGCTGTTCTTCGGCGGCGTGTCGGGCTCGGCGATTGCCGACGTGTCGGCCGTCGGCGGCACGATGATCCCGCAGATGGTCAAGCGCGGTTACGACCGCGACTTCGCGGTCAACGTCAGCATCACCGCGGCGCTGGTCGCACTGCTGGTGCCGCCCTCGCACAACCTGATCCTCTACACCGCAGCGGCCGGTGGCGGCCTGTCGATCGCCGACCTGTTCGCGGCCGGCATCATGCCGGCGCTGCTGATGACCGCGGCGCTGATGCTGACAGGCTATCTGGTCGCGCGGCAGCGTGGTTACGGCGTGGAGATCTTCCCGGGCTGGCGTGCTGTGCTGCTGCGGCTGGTCTCGGCGCTGCCGGGCCTGGGCCTGGTCGCGCTGATCTTCGTCGGCATCCGCATGGGCATCTTCACCGCGGTCGAGAGCGCGGCGGTGGCGGTGGTCTATGCGTTGCTGGTGACGACCGTGCTGTACCGCCAGCTGCGGCTGCGCGAGTTCATGGAAACGATCGTGCATGCGGCGCGCAGCACTGGCGTGATCCTGTTCGTGATCGCGACCGCCTCGGTGTTCGGCTGGCTGCTGGCCTATCTGCAGGTACCGGCGGCGGCGGTCGACTTCCTGCAGTCCTTCGCGCACAGCAAGCTGGCCGTGTTGCTGATGATCATCCTGGTCCTGTTGCTGCTGGGCACGTTCATGGATCTGGCGCCATTGATCCTGATCTGCACGCCGATCTTCCTCCCCGTCGCACGCGCCTACGGCATCGATCCGATCCACTTCGGCCTGGTGCTGGTGCTGGCCGGCGGTCTGGGTCTGGTGACGCCGCCGGTGGGCTCGGTGCTGTTCATCGGCACCGCGATCGGCAAGATCACGGTCGTGGAGAGCATGCGCACGATCTGGCCGTTCTGGATTGCGGGCTTCGTGGTGTTGTTGATCGTGGCGCTGTTCCCGGAAATGTCGTTGTGGTTGCCGGGGGTATTGCGCGCCTGATCGGTGAGTAGTTATTGACCACGAGACGGCCCCGCTTGCGGGGCCGTTTCTTTTTGTTGAACCAGCCTTGCGTTGATTGTGTGTTCGTTTGTGCCTTCGCCTTTCGCTGCTGTTCGCCTTCGCTCCACCGCCGTCATTCCCGCGATCGCGGGAGGCGCTTTTCAACAGCGCTTAGCGCTGGTCATCCATGTTGATTGTGCTTTGGCTATCGTTTCGTCCCTTGCCTTGGCTTGGCTTGGCTTTCAGCTTTTGACTTCAATCGAGCCGTAAAGCGAGCCGAGCATCGCAGGGGGGCGGGGTCGAAGAGCAGCCCATGTCTGAGCGTAGCGAGTTTGGGCTGCGTGCCCCGGCGACCGAGAAGCGCAGGGAACCGGCACGGCATAGCCGTGTCGGATCGCGTCCGGCGAAGACGGTTTTGCTTACTTTTGCCAAGACAAAAGTAGCCGCGCGACAGCGCGGAAGCCCTGTACTTGATCTTCGCGAAGCGAGCGTTTCGCTTCAGAGCGCGTAGCGCCAATGCGAAAGCAAAGAGCAAGGCCGAAAAGCTCAAGCAAGTGCAGGGCTTTCGCCCGCTGCGCGTGCGAGTCCCTTTTGGATGGACCCAAAAGGAACCAAAAGGTCCCTTCGCCGGACGCGAGCCGATGCGATGAAGCCGCATCGGTCCCCTGTGCTCCTCGCCTGACGCGGCACGCAGCCCAAACTCGCTGCGCTCAGACATGGGCTGCTCTTCGGCCCCGCCAGGCTCCAGTGCTCGGCTCGCTTTACGGCTCGATTTCAAATCAAAAGCTGTAAGCCAAAGCCAAAGCCAAAGCCAAAGCCAAAGCCAAAGCCAAACCCAAGGCCAAGGCCAAAGCCAAGGCCGAACGCGGGGCAGGGCACAGCCAACGTTCCGCTGGGATAGAACACTGGAGCGTGTTCGAGTCCGGCTTCATGGGACGGGCTCGGGCGCTGCGGCACCGGCAGTCTGCGCGCGCGCGAAGCGTGCCTCTGGCCAAAGCTGTTCGCGCGCAAGCGCGCTCCTACACATCGGGCCGCCTCGTGACTTTGTAGGAGCGCGCTTGCGCGCGAGGGCCTTTCCACGTGCGCGCGCGCACACAGAGTGATCTTGCCGGACATCCTTCGCGCGCGAGCGCGCTCCTACAGGAAGCATCGGGTGATCGAATGCGGGTGGCCGGACGCAGCGCCAGTGACCGGAGGTCTCAGCGCACCTGCAGGTTCAGGGCATCGCCGCGCGGCGCGCTGCCGCCTGCGCCCATCGGTCGGCAACTGCCGGCGAGGTCAGGCAAGCGACCGTATCGGTCACGGTGGTGACCGCGCGCTCCAGCAACTGGATATCCGCCTCGTGCTGACGTGCGACATGCGGGTCCTCGAAGAACACTGCGCGCTGACAGCGGCCGGACAGCACGAGGTCGGCGATCTGCGCGTCGCCGCCGAGCGGCCCGCTCTTGAAGCGCTGCGTCCAGGACTGGTCGAGGGGCCAGCCGCGCTGCCAGGCCAGATCATTGAGAAGCTGGCCGGTGGTGCCGGTGGCGACGCGAGCGTGGAAGCGCGACAGCAGATCGAAATGACGTTCAACGAACTCCAGCATTTTCGGCTTCATCGCATCGTGGGCGATCAGCGCGAGTGTCTGCTGTTCGAACGCGTGCAGATCGTCGGCGCCCGGATCAGCGGGCAGGCCGGCGTGCAGGCGCTCGCTTTCGATGAAGTCGCGCGCCGAGGCGACGGTCGACAGGAATGGTTTGCCCTGGATCACGCACTGGCGTTTCAACGCCACCGCTTCGGGAAAGATCGATGACGGATCCACCGGATCGATCAGATAGACCACACCGTCGAGCGTGCGTGCCGGGCCGAGGCCGACGATTTCGGCGACCAGCGTCATCAGGCCGCCTTCGCGCCCGTAGGGATACCGCTGCAGCCCCGTGTGTCCGGCGAGCGCGTCGCGTTCGACGATCGCATCGAAGGTGCGACCTACGGCATGCAGTCCGATGTCCAGTGCCCGGATGCCTGCGCCGCTGGCGCGTAGCCAGCGGAACAGGGCGGCGTCCGGGCGCGCGTGGTGCAGCCGGTTTGCCGCCAGTCCCAACCGCATCAGCCTTCCATCTGCTCGAGTTCGCGGCCGCGTGTCTCGTTGACGTAGCGCAACACGAATACCACCGACAACGCCGCGGCGATTGCATACAGGCCGTAGGCACCCGCCAGGCCGATCCCGGCCAGCAGCATCGGGAAGGTCCAGGTGATCAGGAAGTTCGCGCCCCACTGGAACAGGCCTGCAACCGCGAGGCCCGAGCCGCGGATCTGGTTGGGGAACATCTCGCCGAGCATCACCCACATCACCGGGCCCCACGAGGCGTTGAAGAAGATCACGTAGAGGTTCGCGGCAACCAGTGCCAGCAGCCCCATCGAGTCGGACAGCACCAGCCGGCCGTCGTCACCGAGCGTGCCGGTCCAGAACGCGGCGGTCACCGCCGCCAGCGTGACCGCCATGCCGGCCGAGCCGATCCACAGCAGCGGCTTGCGACCGATGCGGTCGACCAGCAGCAGCGACACGACGCAGGCGCCGATGCTCAGCGCGCCGGAGAGCACATTGATCAGCAGCGCATCGTTCTCCGAGAAGCCGACCGCCTGCCACAGCACGGCGCCGTAATAGAACACGACGTTGATGCCGACCAGTTGCTGGAACACCGCCAGACCAATGCCGACCCAGACGATCGGGCGCACGCGCCCCGTGACCTTGGACATGAGATCGGAGAACTTCGGGCGATGCAGATCGGAGGCCAGTGAATCGCGGATCTCGCCGAGCTTGCGGCGGCCGTCGATGTCGCCGTACAGGCGTACCAGCACGGCTTCGGCCTGTGCCAGCCGGCCGCGGGCGACGAGGAAGCGCGGACTTTCCGGAATCGCGAACAGCGCCAGCAGGAACAGGGTGGCCGGCGCCATTTCAATCCAGAACATCCAGCGCCAGGCCTCGAAGCCGGCCCAGAATTCCACGGTCGAGCCGCCGGCAAACCGTGCCAGCAGGTAATTGCTGAGGAACGCCGCGAACAGGCCACCGATGATCGCGATCTGCTGCACCGTGGCCAGCCGGCCGCGGTAGCGCGCCGACGACACTTCGGCGATGTAGGCGGGCGACATCACGCTCGCCGCGCCGACGGCGAGGCCGCCGATGATGCGGTAGAGCACGAATTCCAGCGAACCGGTCGCGATACCCGAGCCCCAGGCCGAGACCAGGAACAGCACGGCGGCCACGATCAGCAGCGTGCGGCGGCCGAACACGTCTGCCAGCCGGCCGGCGAAGAACGCGCCGACCGCGCAGCCCAGCAGCATGGACGCGACATTGAAGCCGGTGCCCACCGAGTCGGAATTGAACGCCCGCTGCAGGCCGTCGACCGTGCCGTTGATGACGCCGCTGTCGAAGCCGAACAGGAATCCGCCGATCGTGGCGACACAGCTGATCAGGATGATCAGCCGTGTGTTCTCACCGCTCTGTGTTGCCGTCATGTGCATCCCCTCCCGAGGGCGTGTCGTGATGCGCTCAGCGACGCAGGTACTGGTTGACCAGGTTCTCGTAGAGTTCCTGGCGCCCACTGCGCTGGCGCGGCTCGCCGGAGCGTAGCGCAATCGCATGCAGGTCCTGCAGCCCGCGTTCGCCGTTGGCGAAGGCCAGGCCGTCGCCGGCGTCGAAACTGGCGTAGCGTTCCCGGCGCCAGGTTTCCAGCGGCGAGGCTTCCAGCAGCGCATGCGCGACCTCGAGACCGCGTGCGAATGCGTCCATGCCACCGATGTGCGCGGCGAACAGATCTTCGGCATCGGTGGATTCGCGGCGCACCTTGGCGTCGAAGTTCAGTCCGCCCGGGGCAAGGCCGCCCTGGCGCAGCACGACCAGCATCGCGCCGACGGTGTCGTAGAGATCGCTCGGGAACTGGTCGGTGTCCCAGCCGTTCTGCGGATTGCCACGGTTGGCGTCGATGCTGCCGAGCATGCCGGCGTCGCTGGCGACCTGCAGGTCGTGTTCGAAACTGTGGCCCGACAGCGTGGCGTGGTTGGCTTCGATGTTGAGCTTGAAATCCTGGTCGAGCCCATGCGCGCGCAGGAAGCCGACGCAGGTCGCGCTGTCGAAATCGTACTGGTGCTTCATCGGCTCCATCGGCTTGGGCTCGATGAGGAAGTTGCCGGTGAAGCCGATGCTGCGGCCGTAGTCGCGGGCCGCGGTGAGGAAGCGCGCCATGTGGTCCTGTTCGCGCTTCATCTGGGTGTTGTGCAGGCTGGCGTAGCCCTCGCGGCCACCCCAGAACACGTAGTTCGCGCCGCCCAGTTCGACCGTCGCGTCCAGCGCCGCCTTGACCTGCACGGCCGCGCGCGCGACGACGGCGAAGTCCGGATTGGTCGACGCACCGTTCATGTAACGCGGGTGCGAGAACAGGTTCGCCGTGCCCCACAGCAGTTGCATGCCGGTGGCCTGCTGGCGCTGCTTGGCCAGCGTGACCATGTGTCGGAGGTTCTGTTCGTATTCGCCGATGTCGTCGGCATCCGGCGACAGGTCGATGTCGTGGAAACACCAGTACGGCACGCCGAGCTTGGTGAAGAATTCGAACGCGGCGTCCAAGCGCGCTTCGGCCTTGTGCAGCGCGGTGCCGGTGCCGGCATCCCATGGATACGCGCGCGAGCCGGGGCCGAACGGATCGGCGCCATTGCCGCAGAAGCTGTGCCAGTAGCACGCGGCGAAGCGGAGGTGCTCGGCCATCGTGCGGTCGCCGATCGTCTTGTTGGCGTCGTAGACCTTGAATGCCAGTGGATTGTCGGAGTCCGGGCCTTCGAACGCGATGCGGTCGATGCCGGGAAAGTACGTGGTGTCGCCGGTGAAAACCTGGGGGGACATGTCGGGTTCCGTGGTCGGTCGTGGGGGAGGGCGATCAGGCGCGGTAGAGCGGTGCGATCGCATCGAGATGGCGCTCGAAGGCGCGGTACTGCATGCGGTAGGCGTCGACGCTGGCGGCGTGTGGCTGCGCGGCGGCGGACGCGTCGAGTTGCACATGGGCATCGACGACATCGACCAGCGCGGCCCGGCCGCCTACATGGCGCCGCAACGCCCACAGCGCCTGCAGAGCCGCGCCGAAGGCTGCGCCTTCCGGCTGCGTCGGCACCGAGACCGGCAGATCGAGCATGTCAGCGGCCATCTGCCGCCACGCCGCGCTGCGGCTGCCGCCGCCGGTGAGCAGCAGGGTGTCGAAGTGCAGGCCTGCATCGATGAAGGCATCAAAGCCACTGCGCAGGCTGCAGGTGGCGCCTTCCATCGCCGCGCGCACCAGATGCGCGGGGGTGGTGTTCGACGGCGTCATGCCATGCAGGCAGCCACGCCCGGCCGGCAGGTTCGGCGTGCGTTCGCCGTTGAAGAACGGCAGCAGCAACAGGCCGTCGGCGCCGGGTGCGGTCTCGGCCAGCAGCGCTTCGCGCGCGGCCGTGCCCAGGCCCAGCAGCCGGCCGATGGTCTCGGTGGCCACGGTGCAGTTCATCGTGCAGATCAGCGGCAGCCAGCCATCGGCCGACGCGCAAAACGCAGCCCAGCGCGCCTCGTCGTCGACAACCGGCTGCGCGGCATGCGCGAACAGCGTGCCCGAGGTGCCGAGACTCATCGTCAGTCGGCCGGGCACGACGTTGCCGGTGCCGATGGCCGCCATCATGTTGTCGCCGCCACCGACCGACACGCGCACGTCGGGCGACAGGCCCAGCGATTCGGCGGTGGTCGCGCGGATCGGGACGCTGGCGTCCGCGTCGAGCAGAGGGGGCAGGCACAGGGTGAGATCGCGATCGGGATCGATCGCCGCCAGCAGTTCCGGCGACCAGCGCCGCGTGCGGACATCCAGCCAGCCGGTGCCCGAAGCATCGCCGGCTTCCATGAAGCGCTCGCCGGTCAGCCAGAAATTGAGGTAGTCGTGCGGCAGCAGCACGGTGCGCATCGCGCGCCAGGCGTCGGGCCGATGGGTGCGCGTCCATGCGAGTTTCGACGCGGTGTAGCCGGCGAGGATCGGATTGCCGGCCGCGGCGATGCAGGCGGCCTCGCCGCCAACCGCGATCATGATCGCGTCGCATTCGGCCTGCGTGCTCGTATCGCACCACAGCTTGACCGGCGCGACGACCGCGCCCGCCGCATCGACCGGCACGAAGCCGTGCTGCTGGCCGGACACGCCGAGTGCGCGGATGCGCTGGCGGATGTCCGCGGGGATCTGCGCGAAGCAGTCGGCGATCGCCGTCGTCCACCAGTCGGCCTGCTGTTCGCGGGTGCCATCGTCGCGTTCGATCAACGTCAATCCAACGCTGGCGGCTGCGATCACGTCGCGGCGGTCGGTGTCGTAGATCAGGAGTTTGACGCTCTGCGTGCCTGCGTCGATGCCGGCGACAAGCGTCACGACATGACCCGCGGAAACACGCTGTAACAGCTGGCTATCGGTGTCATTCTGGGGCGGACTGCAGCGGCTTGGGTCGTCACGACTGTAGCGGCGCACCCGGGAAAAGCCTTGCTGCGACGCAAAATGATGGATCCGGGCCGGTCTGCTAGGGTCCGTTGACTATCGGTGTCATCACTCGCATGCGCCGGCCGTTTCTACCTGGAGTTGCTGATGTCGCGATCGATGTTGCGTGCCCCCGTTCTCGTTGCCTGTCTCGCAGGCCTGTCGCTCGCTGCCGGCGCGTTCGCCGCGCCACCGGCTGCCAGCGCCACTTCAGACGCATCGCCCTGGGCGCGCGGTATCGAGAACCAGCGCAAGGCCGATCTGGGCGACGGTACCTTCCTCAACCCGGTGTTCGCGGGCGATCGCCCGGATCCGTCGGTGCTCAAGGATGGAGACGACTACTACCTCACGTCATCCTCGTTCGATGCCTATCCGGGCCTGCCGCTGTGGCACTCGCGCGATCTGGTGAACTGGCAGCCGCTGGGCCATGCGATCACGAAGAACGTCGGCTCGATCTGGGCGCCGGACATCATCAAGCACGGCGAGCGCTACTACATCTATTTCCCCGCGCGCACCGGCGGCACCGAAGGCAGCGAGCGCAGCAATTACGTGGTCTGGGCCGACGACATCAAGGGGCCGTGGAGCGAGCCGGTCAACATCGGCCTCGGCCGCTACATCGATCCCGGCCACGCGGTCGGCGAAGACGGCAAGCGTTATCTGTTTCTCAGTGGCGGCGCCTACGTACAGCTCTCCGACGATGGCCTCAGCGTGGTCGGCGTGCCGAAGCACGTCTATGACGGCTGGCAGTATCCGGAAGAATGGGACGTTGAGGCCTACGCGCAGGAAGGCCCGAAGATCAATTTCCGTGACGGCTGGTACTACATGACCACCGCCGTCGGTGGCACGGCCGGTCCGCCGACCGGGCACATGGTGATCACCGCGCGCTCGCGTTCGATCCACGGCCCGTGGGAGAACTCGCCGCACAACCCGATCGTGCGCACCGTCGATCGCAGTGAGCCGTGGTGGTCACGCGGGCACGCGACCATCGTCGAAGGCACCGATGACCGCTGGTGGATGATCTATCACGGTTACGAGAACGGGTACTGGACGCTCGGCCGCCAAGCGCTGCTCGAGCCGATCGAATGGACCGACGACGGCTGGTTCGTCGCCAAGGGCGGCGATCTCGGCCAGCCGCTGGCCAAGCCCGCCGGCGAGTCGGTCGGCCAGCACGGCATGGCGCTCTCGGACGATTTCAGCGGCGACACCCTCGGCGCGCAATGGTCGTTCTACGATCCGACGCAGACCGAATACGAGCGGCTGTCGTTCGGCGACGGCACGCTGACGCTGCAGGGCAAGGGCACGCAGCCGCGCGACAGTTCGCCGCTGACCGTGATCGCCGGCGACAAGTCCTACGAATTCCAGGTGGAAATGGAGATCGAGCCGGGCGCGCAGGGCGGGGCGCTGCTGTTCTACAGCGACAAACTGTATGTGGGTGTGGGCAGCAACGGCGAGCGTTTCATCATGCATCGCTATGGCGAGGAACGTCCCAACCAGATCGCGCCCGCCGCGGGCGGCAAGCTGTGGATGCGGGTGCGCAACGATCAGCACATCGTCACCATCCACACGAGCACCGACGGCGAGACCTGGACCAAATATCCGGTGCAGATGGAAATCTCGGGCTACCACCACAACGTGGCCGGCCGTTTCCTCGCGGTGAAGCCGGCGATCTACGCAGCCGGCGAAGGCAAGGTGCACTTCCGCGACTTCCGGTACCGCGCGCTGGACTGACAGGTCCGCCCAGGTGACCGGCGCCGCCGCACGGCGGCGCGGGAACTGCCGCTAGAATGGAAACCGCGCGACAACCCGACGGACGGAACGGCCGATGCCTGCAGCAAAGAAGACACCCAAGGCGCCGGCCGTGCGGGACCCGTCGCGTCCCGCGACGATCAACGACATTGCCCGGCTCGCCGGCGTGTCGAAGAAGACCGTGTCGCGGATCATCAACCACTCGCCACTGGTGCGGCAGGACACACGCGAGAAGGTCGAGACGCTGATGCGCGAAGTCGGCTATTCGCCCGACCCGCTGGCGCGCGGACTCGCGTTCCGCCGCTCGTTCCTGATCGGCATGGTCTACGACAATCCAACCGCGCAGTTCATCGTCAACATGCAGTACGGCGCATTGGATTCGCTGCGCGGCTCGGGCTTCGAGCTGGTGGTGCATCCCTGCGACAGCCGCAGCCCCGATTATGTCGACGGCGTGCGCCGCTTCGTACAGCAGCAGAAACTGCATGGCGTAATGCTGGTGCCGCGCGTGTCGGAAGATCCGGCGCTGGCGGCGATGCTCGATTCGATCGGCGTGCGCTATGTGCGTATCGCGGCGGTCTCGATGGACAAGCCCGAGCGCATGGTGGTGACGCACGACCACGACGGCGCGGCGGAAGTGGCCGATTACCTGCAGTCGCTGGGTCATCGCGATATCGCCCTGATCACCGGTCCGCGCGATTACCGCTCGTCGATCGAACGCACCGGCGGGTTCCTGTCGGCGCTGCAGAAGCGCGGCATCGAACTGCCGAAGTCGCGCGTTGTCGAAGCGGGCTACACCTTCGAATCCGGCGTCGCCGCAGCGGAGAAACTGCTGTCGGGCAAGAAGCGCCCGACTGCGATCTTCTGCGGCAACGACGAAATGGCGGCGGGCGTCTATCGCGTGGCGATGCGTGACGGTATCAACGTGCCACGCGACCTGTCGGTGGTCGGCTACGACGACAGCCCCCTGGCCACGCGCCTGTGGCCGCCGCTGACCTCGGTCCGCCGCGACACCCGCGACACCGGCCGCATCGCCGCGGCGATGCTGATCCAGCCCGAAGACGGCCCGAGGCCACTCGCCAGCGTGCGCCCGCATCTGATCCTGCGCGATTCCTGCCAGCCACCCCGATAAGACGTCATCTGCCGCAGAAGGCGGCAGATACCGATGCCCCTCTCCCTCCGGGAGAGGGGAGGACCGCCTGCGAAGCAGGTGGTGGGGTGAGGGCAGCTCGTACTGCGTTTTCACCCCACAACTTTGTGCAAGGTATTTGAGCTGAGGCCGTGCGTGCAGGGCTAAAGGCCATCCGGAATGACGGGCGAGAAATGGCGCGCGCCAAGCAACGCGATTGCGCGGAAACCGGTGGGCCTGGGGCTTGGCCGCGCAGTCATCTACCGAAGTCATTCACCCATGCCGCGCCGCGGAATGACACCGGTTACCGGACATCATAGAATGGCCCTCCGCGCAAGAACCCGGCGCCGTGCCGTGGTCACCGTGCCCTGTCCCGTCTGGAGCCCGTCATGTACCAGAAGACCTATCACGCGACCCATCCCGGTGTGATGCAGGGCATCGACAACGACACACTGCGTGACCTGTACCTGCTCGACGGTCTGTTCGCCGACGACGCGATCCGCCTGAGCTACACGCACTACGAGCGCTTCGTCATCGGCGGCGCGTCGCCGGTCGCCGGTCCGCTGTCGCTGCCCACGCAGACCGAACCTGCGTCCGCGGCGGGCCGTCCGTTCCTGGAGCGTCGCGAACTGGGCATCGTCAACGTCGGTGCAGGCGCCGGCACGGTGACCGTCGACGGCACCGCATACGCGCTCGCGCCGAAGGACGGTCTGTACGTGCCGATGGGCAGCGCCGAGGTCGTGTTCGCGTCCGACGATGCATCCGCGCCCGCGAAGTTCTATCTCGCCTCGACCCCCGCGCATGCGCGCTTCGAGACGAAGAAAATCTCGATTTCCGATGCGGTGCCGCTCGAACGCGGGTCGCTTGAAACCAGCAACGAACGCACCATCTACCAGTACATCGTGCCGGCGACCTGCCAGTCCTCGCAGCTGCTGCTGGGCCTGACGATCCTCAAGCCGGGCAGCGTCTGGAACACGATGCCGCCGCATCTGCACGACCGTCGCAGCGAAGTCTATTTCTACTTCGATCTCGGCGACGCCGATCGCGTCTACCACTTCATGGGCGAACCCGACGCGCAGCGCCACATCGTCATGCAGAACAACGAGGCCGTCGTCTCGCCGCCGTGGTCGATCCACATGGGCGCCGGCACGTCGAACTACTGCTTCATCTGGGCGATGGGCGGCGAGAACCTCGATTACACCGACATGCACGTGCTGGACATCTGCCAGCTCAAGTAACCGGCCGCACGTGGCCACTCACGCATCGCAACAGGGAGCAACGCAATGACGAATCCGTTCAGTCTCGAAGGCAAGGTCGCGCTGGTCACCGGTGCCAATACCGGCCTGGGACAGGGCATCGCAGTGGCGCTGGCAGAGGCCGGCGCCGACATCGCCGCGGCCGGCATCAGCCCGCCGACCGAAACCGAAGCCAAGGTCAAGGCGCTGGGTCGGAAATTCGTCGCGATCGAAGCCAATCTGACCAGCATCGAGCCGGTCGCGCGTCTGCTGCGCGAAACGCTCGACGGCCTCGGCGGCGTCGACATCCTGGTCAACAACGCCGGTCTGATCCGCCGCGCCGACGCGGTCGATTTCAGCGAGCAGGACTGGGACGACGTGATGAACGTCAACATCAAGTCCGCGTTCTTCCTGTCGCAGGCCGTCGGCCGCCACTTCATCGCGCAGGGAAGCGGCAAGATCATCAACATCGCCTCGATGCTGTCGTTCCAGGGCGGCATCCGCGTGGCCTCGTACACCGCCAGCAAGTCGGGCATCGCCGGCATCACCCGCCTGCTCGCCAACGAATGGGCCGGCAAGGGCGTCAACATCAACGCCATCGCGCCGGGCTACATGGCGACCGACAACACCGCGCAGCTGCGCGCCGACGAAGCCCGCAACAAGTCGATCCTCGACCGCATCCCGGCCGCGCGCTGGGGCGAGCCCTCGGATCTCGGCGGCACGGCGGTATTCCTCGCCAGCCGCGCCTCCGATTACGTCAACGGCGCGGTGATTCCGGTCGATGGCGGCTGGCTCGCGCGCTGATCGACTTCCACCACCTCGTGTAGGAGCGCGCGCCGGGCGCGACGACGTCCGCGGGAACGCATCATCGCGCCCGAGGGCGCTCCTACAGTGTTTCCAATCCGACCAAGAGAACATTCATGAAAATCGCACTGATGCAGGAATTCAGCCAGGCCGCCAAGAACCCGGTCGTGCTGGAACAGCTCAACACTGTGGCTGCCGACAAGGGCCACACCGTCTTCAACGTCGGCATGGACGGTGACAACGACCACCGCCTGACCTACATCCACCTCGGCATCATCGGCAGCCTGCTGCTGAATTCGAAGGCGGTCGATTTCGTCGTCGCCGGCTGCGGCACGGGCCAGGGCGCGCTGATGTCGCTCAACGCGTGGCCGGGTGTGTACTGCGGCTACTGCATCGAGCCGACCGACGCCTTCCTGTTCGCGCAGGTCAACAACGGCAACGCGCTGGCCATTCCGTTCGCCAAGGGTTACGGCTGGGGCGCGGAAATCAACATCCGCTACATCTTCGAGAAGGCGTTCGACGGCGAGCGCGGCCAGGGCTACCCGGTCGAGCGCAAGGAATCGCAGATGACCAACGCCGGCATCCTGGCCGACGTCAAGAAGGGCGCGTCCAAGGACTTCGTCGAAGGCCTGAAGGCGATCGACCAGGACCTGGTGAAGCAGGCCGTTGGCGGCGAGCGCTTCCAGAAGGCGTTCTTCGACAACGCGCAGGACGACGCCATCGTCGCCTACGTCAAGGGCGTGCTGGGCAAGTAAGCCCCGCGCGACATCGTTGCACGGCGCAGGCCGTCGCCATGGCGCGGCGGCCTGCGGTTCACCCCGGATTTCTGCGGAGCGCGCTCACGATGAAACGTCTGTTGTCGCTGCTGCTGTTCGGCGCCGCGGGTACCGCGTTCGCCGCATCGCCTGCTCCGCATCGCATCTTCATCGCCGGTGATTCCACCGCGGCGACCTACGGCGCCGAGCGCGCGCCACAGGCCGGCTGGGGGCAGAAGCTCCCGAACTGGACCGTCGAAGGCTGGGACGTCCGCAACCACGCCGTGGGCGGACGCAGCACGCGCAGTTTCATCGACGAAGGCCGGCTCGACGCGATCGCCAGCGAGATCGGCGCGGGCGACGTCCTGCTGATCCAGTTCGGCCACAACGATGCCAAGCGCGAGGACGCCACACGCTATACCGACCCCGCGACCGACTACCCGCAGCTGCTGCAGCGCTATGTCGAAGTCGCACGCGCAGCCGGCGCCACGCCGATCCTGATCACCCCGGTCGCCCGACTGCTCTACGACTTCCGCTCGCTGGTCGACACCCATGGCCGCTACACGCTGGCGATGCAGGATCTCGCGACACGCGAAGATGTCGCGCTGATCGACCTCAACGCCACGTCCAGCGACTGGATCCGCGCGCATGGCGAGGAGGGCGCCAAGCCCTACTTCATGCACGTGCCCGCGCAGGGCAAGACCGACGGCACCCATTTCAGCGAGGCCGGCGCCGATGCCGTGGCCTGCCTCGTCGCGGCCGGCTGGCGCGGCATCGATGCCGATGCGCCGGTCAAGGCCGTGACCGCGGCCGACTGCCACGCGTTGCCCGCACCGCCTGTGGCGCCGGTCTCGCCCTCGGTCGTCGTGCAGGAGCGCGACATCGCGATCACCCAGCCCGGCCCGCATGAGGGACTCGGTACGACGACCGCGTACCCGTTCTTCTCGGACGCCACCGGCTTCGACCTGATCTTCCGCAAGCGCGCCTTCCACCCCGGCGCGACGATCGGCGATCACGTCAACGACAAAGATGAGATCTACTATGTGCTGTCGGGCCGCGGCCGCCTGACCTTGAACGACACGGTGCGCGAGGTCGGCCCCGGCGACGCCATCCTGACCCGCAACGGCGACCGGCATGCGCTGGAGCAACTGGGGGACGAGGAACTGGTGATCTTCATCGTGTATCAGCCGGTGAAGCGCTAGGGCCATTTCCAACGAATCGCTTTAGGCGTTCTGACGGGGTAGGTAGGCTTTCGAGCGGTTCGCGAATCGCTGAAATCGTCATTCCCGCGCAGGCGGGAATCCAAGGACGTTTGTGCCTTCCTAAGCGAAAGTCCCTGGATTCCCGCCTGCGCGGGAACGACGGCCGTTTGCCCGAGGGTGTCGGAGAAAACCCCTCGCTTCTGAGCCCGTGCAGCAAGGCTTCCAGCCAACCGCGAAAAGGATCCTTGGCGGGTCAATCATGAACTCCAGGCCGGGCTTCCGGTGATCGCAGCCAGTCTTAGCTGACGTCGCAGGGGCCTCGCTCAGCCGTCCAATGGCACAGCCCCCGCTAATCGGCGAAAATGCCCCGGTTGTGGATCCCATCCGATCCCGACACGGTGACGCACCAGGCACCTCACGCCGCTGTCGCGACCACTCCACGCCCGCGAAGGCCGATCGGCCGATGCACCGCACGCCTCCCACCCGACACCGGCGCCCCGCGTCCTGCGTGTCGCGCACGCCCCACGGACACGCTCTTGAACTCGACCTCCGCTCCGCCCCCGGCATCCGACGCCGACGACTCCCTGCCGCAGCGCGCACGCATCGCCGCCGACCTGCTCGAGGCGATCCGCGACGACCGCAGCGTGCTCGACGGCCTGCCGGACGAGGCCCGCATCCGCCTGCTGCAGGCGGTCGCGCTCGTGCACCATCCCGAGCCGCGCGCGCGTCGCAAGCAGGCCAAGGAAGCGCTGCGCGAAGCCAACCGCGAGAAGGTGCGGCGCACCGAGGCGCTGCTCGACCAGACCGGTATCCGCACACTGCGACGCAAGCCGGTGTTCACCACGCCGAACTACTTCCCGCCGCAGCCCCCGGGGCAGCACGATCCGCGCAACGCCGCGCCGGAAGAGCTGCCGTACGCCGAGTCGCCGGAACTGCTGCACTGCTACGTCTGCAAGCAGAAGTACACGCAGGTGCATCATTTCTACGACCAGCTGTGCCCGACCTGCGCGGAACTGAATTTCATCAAGCGCACCGAGACCGCCGATCTCACCGGCCGCGTCGCGCTGCTGACCGGCGGCCGGGTCAAGATCGGCTACCAGGCCGGCCTGAAGCTGCTGCGCGCGGGCTGTTCGCTGATCGTCACCACGCGCTTCCCGCGCGACTCCGCGCAGCGCTACGCGCAGGAGCCGGACTTCGGCGAGTGGGGTGACCGGCTGGAGGTGTTCGGCCTCGATCTGCGCCACACGCCGAGCGTCGAAGCGTTCTGCGCCGAACTCGTCGCCACCCGCGACCGGCTCGACTTCATCGTCAACAACGCCTGCCAGACCGTGCGCCGTCCGCCGGCGTTCTACGCGCACATGATGGCCGGCGAGACCGCCGCGCTGCACGAGCTGCCCGAACACGTGCGCAAGCTCGTCGGCGGCTACGAAGGCCTGCGGGCGGCGGATCTGCTGCCCGGCGGCAGCCAGTCGCTGGTCGGCGGCGACACCAGCCGCGCCGGTCTCGCACGCGCCGCGGAACTGTCGCAGGTGCCGCTGCTCGCCGACGAACTGGTCGGCCAGGCGCATCTGTTCCCGGAAGGCCGCGTCGACAAGGACCTGCAGCAGGTCGATTTGCGCGGGCGCAATTCCTGGCGCCTGCAGATGGACGAAGTGCCGGCGGTCGAACTGCTGGAGACGCAGCTGGTCAACGCGGTCGCGCCCTTCATCCTCAACGCGCGTCTGAAGACACTGATGCTGCGCACACCCGAACGGGACAAGCACATCGTCAACGTGTCCGCGGTCGAGGGGCAGTTCTACCGCAACTTCAAGACCACCAAGCACCCGCACACCAACATGGCCAAGGCTGCGCTCAACATGATGACGCGCACCTCGGCTGCGGATTACCACGGCGACGGCATCCACATGAACGCCGTCGACACCGGCTGGGTGACCGACGAGGATCCGGTGGAGATCGCCGAGCGCAAGATCGTCGAGGAGCGCTTCCATCCGCCGCTCGACATCGTCGACGGCGCCGCGCGCATCGTCGATCCGATCATCGACGGCCTCAACACCGGCACCCACGTTTGGGGCCAGTTCCTCAAGGACTACAAGCCGACGGACTGGTGAGTCGTCGGAACGCCGGGGCAGCTCAGCCGCCGGCGTCTTCGATCGCCTGGCGTTGACGCTGCGCATCGGCGTCGGCGGTCGCTTGTGCTGCGCGCGCGTTGTCGAGTGGTGCCGGCGTTGCATCGCGCACCTGCGTGGCCTGCGGCTCTGCGGGTTTCTCGGTCGGCGAGTCGGGCGGCGGCGTACAGGCTGCGCAACCGAGCAACAGCAGCGCGCCGATGCCGACGCGGGCGCGGTGATGGACGGTGGCGACGAACGGATCCATGCGTTGACTGGACATGCGGCACTCCGACGGACGGGCTCGGCGCTATCCTAACGCCGACACAGATCAGGGATTGACGATGGATCCGCACCGCTGGCGCCTGGATGGACAACTGGCCCTCGTGACGGGCGGTAGCGCCGGCATCGGCCGCGCGATCGCCCGCGAACTGACCGGCTTCGGCGCGACCGTACTCATTGTCGGTCGCAACGGCGATGCACTGGAATCGACGCGCGACGAACTGCTCGAGGAATTTCCCCAGGCCGACGTGCGCGCGATGATCGCCGACGTCGTCGACGAAGAGCAGCGGCGCGAGATTCTTGACTGGGTCGAAGACCAGGGCGACGGGCTCGACATCCTGGTCAACAACGCCGGCGGCAATCTGAGCCGCGCGGCGAACGATTACGCCGAAGACGAGTGGCGCGAGATCTTCGAGGTCAACGTGTTCAGCGCGTTCGAACTCGCGCGCTATGCGCATCCGCTGCTCGCGAGTCGCGGCAGCTCGGCGATCGTCAACGTCGGCAGCGTCTCGGGCATCACTCACGTGCGCAGCGGCGCGCCCTATGGCATGAGCAAGGCGGCGTTGCACCAGATGACCCGCAACCTCGCGGTGGAATGGGCCGAGGACGGCATCCGCGTCAATGCGGTGGCGCCCTGGTACATCCGCACGCGGCGGACTTCGGGCCCGCTGTCGGATCCCGACTATCTCGACGACGTGCTGCTGCGCACGCCGATGGGCCGCATCGGCGAACCGGAAGAAGTCGCCGCGGCGGTCGCGTTCCTGTGCTTGCCGGCATCGGCCTACATCACCGGCGAATGCATTGCCGTCGACGGCGGATTCCTGCGCCATGGTTTCTGAGCCGCTGGATGTCGCGCCGCGCGCACCCTGGCTGGTGCGCAGCACGTCGCCGGTGCAGTGCATCCTGGCGTTCGTCGCGGGCGCCGGCCTGCAGCATGCGCTTGATCTGCCGCTGGCGCCGGAAGGCATTCGCCCCGCGCTGCATCTGACGGGCACCCTGCTCGCCGACGCTGGCCTGGTGCTGGCGGTGTGGGCCTTCGCGCTGTTCGCGCGTCGCAGGACCACGATCATCCCCGCGCACACGCCGGCGCGATTGATCCTGCGCGGCCCGTTCCGGTGGACGCGCAATCCGATCTACCTGGCCCAGGTGCTGGCCTATGTCGGCCTGGCGCTGATGCTGGATCTGCCCTGGGCGCTGCTACTGCTGCCGTTGCCGGTGCTGGCGCTGCAGCACGCGATCATTCCGTTCGAGGAAACGCGCCTGCGTGCGTGCTTCGGATCCGAATACGAGGCCTATCGGGCGGCCGTGCCACGCTGGCTCTAGTCGGCTGCGGGCGCGACGGCGGCGCCCGGACCGCACGTGCTGTCGCGCCAGGTGGTGAACAGCTGTTCGTACTCCAAGCGCAGCGGCGGCTGCTCGACTCGCTGCGCGTAGCGCCAGCGGAACTCCGCTTCGCGCACACGCGTTTCCCAGGCGCCGCACAGCGCCTCCGCGGGCACTGCCTCACAGGCATCCGCCACCTGTTCGCAGGCCTGGCCTGCTTGCATGCCGGGCAGTCCGCCGATGCCGACGGTCTGCATCGGGCGGCAGCGCAGTGGCGGTGTGTCGTCTTCGCGCCAGTAGGTGCTGTTGTCGAAGACGCGACAGGCGAACAATGCGGGCGGTGGATCGGGGACGTCGTCGTCCTCGCGCGCCAAGACTGGCTCTGGCGCCGGCAGGCGCGAGATCAGGGGCACCTGGGGTGGCGCGACGGGCGTTGCCGGCGGCGAAACGTAGGCGGGCATCGGCGTCGCCATTTCCACGACGCGACGTTCCTGTTTGTGTCCGCTCGGACAGGCCGAGCCGTTCTGGAACGTCACCGCGCCCGCAGCGTCGGTACACCGATAGATCACCGTCGTCACCGCCGCTTGGCTGCCGCCAGTCGCCAACGCGCATGCGAGCGCAATGCCGAGACGCCTGTGTGGTGTCACCGCTCGCAGTCCTGCGCCAGGCGTGCGTTGATCGTCTGCTCTTCGTGGGTCAGCTGCGCGCGCTCGGTGGGCTGCGCATTGAAGAAACGGCGGCGGATTTCCTCGCGGCGCGTGCCGAGCAGGCTGCACACCTCCCCCTGCGGCATCTGTCGGCATTCGTCCCGGATCCAGGTGCCCGCGCCGTAGTAACCGCCGCGCGCACGCTGCCGTGTGTCCACGCCGGAATCCACTTCGATACTGCCGCGCCCATCGCCGGCTTCGACACGCGTCGACGGGCCGCGCCGTGTGGGTCCGTAGCCGAGCGTCCACAGCGGCACCCAGCGCGGATTGCCGTCCGAGGAATCGCTGGTGTAACTGCTGCCGTCCGGGCGCACGCAGCGATACATCGGCTGCGGTGGGCGCATCACGATGACCTGCGGCGCCGGCGGATCGACCACGGCCGCGGTGGGTTCGCTCGGGCGCGGCGGCAGCGGCGTGCCATCGACCGGGCGCAACATATTGCGCACTTCTTGCGTCGCGCCTTCCGCGCAGGGCGAATCGCGCAGGGCCACGCGACCACTCGCATCGGTACACCGGTAGACGGTGACCTGCGGCGGCGGCGGCGATGCGAACGCAGACGCTGCACAGAGGCCACCGAGCAGCATTGGCAACATGCAGCAGGCGGGACGGGAGAAGAGGGCGATCCGTCGCATATCCATCGCTGCATCATGCAATGCACGACGCGGCGCGCGCACCCCTGACCAACCGTGGCACGGCGGTGATTCAGCCCACGTACGTATGCGCCGCGACAGAAGCCGGAACGTGCGTCTGCTGCACTGCCGCATGTAAACGGTTACATGCGGTGGTAGCGTCCGCCCCACTGACGAGGGCGGACGTTCGAATGAGCGCGGGGACGGTCGGATACGGTGAGCATGCGGCAGCGGGCTGCCGGGCGACTGTCGCCTGTTCAGTCATGACGACCGTCCTCGTAGACGGCGGCGCTGCGCAGGACTACGATGCGCGCCGACCCGCTCCGCCGCGCCCCCTCGTCACCCGAGGCCGCGCGGATGATGCAGGCGCCGGCGCCTGCCGTGATGACGTGCCCCGGCACGGCTCGCAATGCGGCGCGATCGGTGGAGACCGATCCGGCCAGGACGTGGATGCCACCCGACATCCGCGCTCCGTCCCGTCGATTTATAGGCCTAACCCGCTTCCGAAGCTCCGGTTCGCACCGGCGCGCGGTCGTGCGTGGGCGTGCCGCAAACGCTGTACCGCTGTCCCGACGTCAGAACAAGAACTCACACCAAGTATCGGAAGTCCCTCGGAGGGGATCCCATGAAAGCCAATCGCACCTCGCGTGCCCCCAAGCCCAGCCTGCTCGCCTGCGCGCTGCTGGGTTGTCTCGTCGTCGCAACGCCCGCGTTCGCCCAGTCCAGCAGCGCCACGCTGCGCGGTCAGGTGTCCTCCGAGGCCGGTGCGGAAGCCGGTACCACGGTCACTGCGACCAATCTCGCCACCGGGGCCACCCGAAGCGTGCAGACGAATGCCAACGGCAGCTACACGCTGGGCGGCCTGCCGCCGGGGACCTACCGGGTCGATGCCGGTGGCAATTCGCAGACGGTGACGCTGACGGTTGCCTCCACGTCGACCTTGAACCTGTCGGGCACGACCAGTGAGACGCCGGCCCAGGGCGACGTGACCGATATTGGCGCGGTGCGGGTCACGGCGCCCGTGCTGCGCGAGGTCAAGACATCGGAGGTCGGCAACACCATCTCGCTGCGCCAGATCCAGCAACTGCCGCAGGCCACGCGCAACTTCCTCGAGTTCGCGGACGTGGTGCCGGGCATGGTGTTCGAGATCGACGGCAACGGGAACACCAAGCTGCGTGGCGGTGCCTCGAATGCGAGCGCCGGCAACCTGTACATCGACGGCGTGGGCCAGAAGAGCTACGTGCGCAGCGGTGGTATCGCCGGTCAGGCAGACACGCAGGGCAACCCGTTCCCGCAGCTCGCGGTCGGCGAGTACAAGGTCATCACCTCGAACTACAAGGCCGAGTACGGCCAGATCAGCGGCGCGGCGATCACCGCGGCGACCAAGTCGGGCACCAACGAGTTCGAAGGCGAGGCGTTCTACCGCTTCACCAACCAGGACCTGCGCGAGGAGCGCCCCGACGAAGCGGCGAGCGGCAAGATCGATTCGCAGACCAAGGAGTTCGGCTTCGCTCTGGGCGGCCCGATCCTGCAGGACCGGCTGCATTTCTTCGTGGCCTACGAGGGCAAGGAGAACATCGTGCCCAAGAGCGTGCAGGCAGACCCCAACGCACTGCCCTACATCGGGTTGCTGCCGGCCAACCTGTCGAGCCAGTACGGCGCGGCCAACATGCCGTTCGAGCAGGATCTGGTCTTCGGCAAGTTGACGTTCGAAGCAGGCGACAACGACCGCATCGAACTGAGCACGCTCTATCGCGACGAGACCCAGACCGCGAACGTCGGCGGCATCAACAATCTTGAGCAGGCCACCGAGAAGCTCAACACCGACAAGCGCACCAACCTGCGCTGGCAGCACTATGCCGACAGCTGGATCAACGAGCTGGTCGTCGGCACCGAGGACTCGTCCAACAATCCAAGCGCGACCAGCCTGGGCAACGGCATCGTCTACAAGGTCCTCGCGCCGCGTCCGAACTCGACCGACGTCGATGAGTATGCGTTCCTCGCAACCGGTCCGGCCGGCGGCCTGAGTGTGCAGAACAAGAGTCAGAAGGGCTGGTTCCTGCAGAACGCGCTGACCTTCAACAGCTTCGAGTGGCGGGGCGAGCACACCATCAAGATGGGCTTCAACTACAAGGACGTGGAGCTGACCTCGCAGGACGCGGCGTCGGTCAATCCGCAGTTCTCGTATGAGATCGATGCCGCGGGCATCGCCGCCACGCCCTATCGTGTCGACTTCGTCGCGCCCTACGACACACCGGGTCAGCGGGCGACCGTGGTGTCGCCGTCCAAGCAGTACGGCATCTTCATCCAGGACGACTGGGCGGTGACCGACAAGCTGATGCTCAATCTGGGCATTCGCTACGACTACGAGGACACGCCGTCCTATACCGACTTCGTGACCTCGCAGGGCATTGTGGACGCGCTCTATGGCGACGATCCGGACCTCCCGGGCCAGCAACCGTGGGCGGACCGTCTGCTGCCCAGCGGCATCGACATTGCGGATTACATCAGTACCGGCAACAACCGCAAGAACTTCAAGGATGCGTGGGCGCCGCGCTTCGGCTTCTCCTACGATTTCCTGGGCGACGAAACGGCCGTGCTGCACGGCGGCGCCGCGCGTTCGTACGACCGCAACCTGTTCGAGCAACTCGCGTTGGAAACCAGCAAGGCGGCGCTGTCGCCGGTCGCGGTGTATTTCGAAGACCCGGCGACCGGTGAGTGCTTTCGCGACGATCGTGTCTGCGTGCCCTTCGACCAGCGTTATCTGGATGGCATCGACCAGCTCAATACGATTCCGGGCGTCAGCGGCAGCGCCGAACTCTTCATGTTCAACAACGAGATCAAGACGCCCTACAGCGACCAGTTCAGCATCGGCATCAGCAACCAGGTCGGCGAATGGCTCACCGACGTGACGTTCCAGCGCGTGCTGAGCTACGACGGTTTCGCGATGTCGTTGATCAACCGCTATCCGGATGGTTCGTACTTCGAGAATGGCAGCGTGCCGTGGGGTGAGCCGGTGCCCGGTTTCCAGAACACGATCATCGGCATGAACGGCCTGGAGCAGCGCAGCAGCCAGATCCTGCTGTCGGCTGAGCGTCCCTACACCGAGGAATCGGGTTGGGGCCTCAACCTGGCCTACACGCACACCAGCGCCCGCCAGAACCGCAACATCGACGAGGCGTTCGCGTTCGACAAGCCGACGATCCACGACTATCCGTTCGTAAAGTCGGATGCGGCATCGGCGCATCGCTTTGTCGCTTCCGGCTCGATCGACGGTCCGTGGGGCATCACCTTCGGCGCGAAGATCGTGCTGGCGACACCGGAGCCGATCAACACGTTTGCCTGCTTCGGTTTCACCGATCCCGATGGTGCGACCTGTCAGCAGGTGGGTGTCACGCCGCCGGGTACGGGCAAGTTCCTGTTCGGCGGCGATATCTGGGGCTACCGCACGGTCGACTTCCAGGCCAGCAAGGATTTCACCGTGGCCGGCAACTTCAAGCTGTCGGCGCGCGTGAATCTGCTCAACGCGTTCGATTTCAAGAACTACTCCACCTACGCCTACAACGGCTTCGGCAGCAACGGCCGCTTCAATCCCGATCTGACGGTCAACTCGACGGGCGACATTCTGTACGTGCCGCGTACGGTGACGTTCGAGGTCGGCGCGAAGTTCTGACGCAGTCCATCGCGTCCGCGTGATCACGACGGGACCTGCGGGTCCCGTCGTGCCGTGTGTCGTCGCCTTCGCAACAGGAGACCGGAATGGAACGTCTGCAACGCATCGTCATCGTCGGCGGCGGCACCGCGGGCTGGATGACCGCCGCCGCGCTGTCGCGCGTACTCGGGCCCGGCTACGACGTCGCACTGGTTGAGTCGGAACAGATCGGTACAGTCGGCGTCGGCGAGGCGACCGTGCCGCACATCAAGGCCTTCAACCAGCTGCTGCGCATCGACGAAGCCGATTTCGTGCGCAGCACGCAGGGCAGCTTCAAACTCGGCATCGAGTTCGTCGACTGGCTCGATCTTGGCGAACGCTACATCCACGGCTTCGGCAGCGAGATCGGGCATCCGCTCGGTCTGCTGCCGTTCCACCAGTACTGGCTCAAAGCGCGGCGTGCAGGACGTGCGGGCCCGCTCGGCGATTACACGCTCAATACGTTGGCCGCGCAGCGCGGCCGTTTCATGGTGTCGGCGACCGATGTGCCGGTCGGGTCACCGCTACGCAATATCGCCTATGCCTACCATTTCGATGCCGGGCTCTATGCCCGCTATCTGCGCGGCTACGCCGAGCAGCGCGGCGTGCGCCGGCACGAAGGCTTGATCGACCACGTGGCGCAGCATTCCGAAAGCGGTTTCGTCACCTCGGTGCGGTTGCAGGACGGCACCGTGCTCGAAGGCGATCTGTTCGTCGACTGCTCCGGTTTTCGCGGCCTGCTGATCGAGCAGACACTGCAGACCGGCTATCACGATTTCACCCACTGGCTGCCCTGCGACCGCGCGCTGGCCGTGCCGACCGCGAACGTCGGACCGCCTGCACCGTTCACGCGCTCGACCGCGCGCGCGGCGGGTTGGCAGTGGCGCATTCCGCTGCAGCACCGCACCGGCAACGGTTACGTGTATTCGAGCGCGCACGTCAGTGACGACGAGGCCGCCGCAACGTTGCTGGCGAACCTGGAAGGCGAAGCGCTGGGCGACCCGAGACCACTGCGTTTCACCACCGGTCGCCGCAAGCAATGCTGGAACCGCAACGTCGTCGCGATCGGACTGTCGAGCGGATTTCTCGAACCGCTGGAATCGACCAGCATCCATCTGATCCAGTCGGGCATTTCCAAGCTGCTGGAACTGCTGCCGCGCGACGGCTTCAATCCGGTACTCGCCGAGCGCTACAACGCGCAGCTGGCGTTCGAGTTCGACCGCATCCGCGATTTCATCGTGCTGCACTACAAGGCGACGCGTCGCGACGACACGTCGTTCTGGCGCCAGTGCCGGACGATGGAGGTGCCTGCGGAACTGCAGGGCGTCATCGATCTGTTCCGCGACAGCGGCCGGTTCTTCCGCAATGCCAGCGAGATGTTCGACACCATCAGCTGGGTGCAGGTGATGATCGGGCAAGGCATCGTGCCGCGGGGCTGGCATCCGCTGGTCGACAACGTGCCGGACGAAGAAGTCCATCGCTTCATCGACAGCATCGGCCGCACCTTGTCGGCCTGCGTGGATGCGATGCCACCGCATCAGGCGTTCATCGATCGGCATTGCAAGGCGACGCCGCCGGCCTGATCTGCCAGCGCGTGTCTGGATGTGCGGCGATCCGCTCCTTCCCCGCACGCGGGGGAGGGCCGTTACCAGCGGCAGGCTGAGGCGGATCGCGAGTCGCTCGCGCCAGACCCTCAGATCGTGTCGAGCGCTGCCATCTTCGGACGTGCGCCTTTGCGCAACATGCGCGCGATGCTGGCCGCGGCGTCGCGGCCTTCCTGCACGGCGGTGACGACGAGATCTGCGCCACGCACGGCATCGCCGCCCGCGAACAGCTTCGGATGCGCGGTCTGGTAGGGCAGGCGACGTTCGCCGCCGACACCGATGCGCCCGTTGCCCTTGGCTTCGACGCCGTGCGTGGTGAGCCACTCGGGCACCACCGGGGAGAAGCCGAACGCGATGATCACGACGTCCGCGCCCAGCAGCGATTCCGTGCCGTCGATCGGCACTGCGGCGCGGCGACCGTTGGCATCGGCTTCGCCGAGTTTCGTTTCGACCACGCGCACGCCGGCGACATCGCCGGCCGCGTTCGCTTCCACGCCAAGCGGCTGGCGGTTGAACAGGAAACGCACGCCTTCCTCGCGCGCATTGCCGACCTCGCGCGCCGAGCCGGGCATGTTGGCCTCGTCACGGCGATAGGCGCAGGTCACGCTGGCTGCGCCCAGGCGCACCGCGGAGCGCACGCAGTCCATGCCGGTGTCGCCGCCGCCGAGCACGACGACGCGCTTGCCGTCGAGCTTCGGCAGCGTCAGCGTGGTTTCCCAACCGGCGACCGGACGGCCCCAGGTATCGCCGCCGGTGACGATGCGGCCGTTGTGCACGAGGAATGGCAGGGCCGGCAGCACGCCCGGCAGATCCTGGCCGGGGAGGCCGCCGTCGGTGTAGCGGTAGGCGCCGGTGCCGACGAAGACCGCGTCGAACTCTTCGAGCAACGTGTCCATCCCGACGTCCTTGCCGATCTCGACGCCGAGGCGGAATTGCACGCCCATGCCTTCGAGCACTTCACGGCGCGTCGCGATCACCGACTTGTCGAGCTTGAAGCTCGGGATGCCGAACTGCAGCAGGCCGCCAATCTGTTCGTAACGGTCGTAGACAACGGCCTGGATGCCGGCGCGTGCGAGACGGTCCGCGCAGGAGAGACCCGCAGGCCCGGCGCCGATCACCGCAACACGCTGACCGGTTGCCACGACCTTCGACAGATCCGGTCGCCAGCCCTGCGCGAACGCGGTGTCGACGATGTACTTCTCGACCGCGCCGATGGTTACCGCACCGAAGCCGTCGTCGAGCGTGCATGCACCTTCGCACAGCCGGTCCTGCGGGCACACGCGGCCGCACATCTCGGGCAGTGGATTGGTCTCGTGACACAGCGCCGCGGCTTCGAGCACGCGGCCTTCCTGCACAAGCTTGAGCCAGTTCGGAATGTAGTTGTGCACCGGACACTTGGCTTCACAGTACGGATTGCCGCAGTCCAGGCAGCGATCCGCCTGACGCCCGGCCTCGCGATCCTCGAAGCTGCCGTAGAGCTCGTTCCAGTCGCCGTCGGTGCGCAGCGGCAGTGGCACCTTGTCCGGCATCTCGCGGGGTTCGTTGAGGAACCGGAATACATCGCGTTTGGTCATGGGGATTCGGAATTCGGGATTTGGGATTCGGAAATGCGAAGGTCCGCGAGCTTACGGATCGCCGTCGTCGGTAATCGATCGGGCGCAAGCCAAAGGGATCCGGTCGCGGAGAACCGCCGCGTCGAATCCCAAATACCGAATCCCCAATCCCCGCTCTCCATCATGCCGCCCGCCTCAGATCTTCGGCCAGCGCTTCCAGACTCGCGGCCTTCGGCTTGACCAGCCAGAACTTGCCGACGAAATCGCGGAACTCGTCGAGGATGCGGCCGCTCCAGGCGCTGCCGGTCAGGCGTGCATGGGTTTCGATCAGATCGCGCAGGTGCGAGCGGTAGTTGTCGAAGGCTTCCGGCGTGACGCGCAGGATGTCGATCAGCTCGTGGTTGTAGCGGTCGACGAAATCGCGATCGAGATCGAGCACATAGGCGATGCCGCCGGTGAAGCCGGCGCCGAAGTTCAGGCCGATGCGGCCGAGCACCGCGACTGCGCCGCCGGTCATGTATTCGCAGCAGTGATCGCCGGCGCCTTCGATGACCGCGACCGCGCCCGAGTTGCGCACGCCGAAGCGTTCGCCCGCGCGACCCGCGGCATAGACTTCGCCGCCAGTCGCGCCGTACAGACAGGTGTTGCCGAGGATCGGCGTGTTGCGAGAATCGAACACGCTGCCCGCCGGCGGGCGCAGCACGATGCGGCCACCGGCCATGCCCTTGCCGACGTAGTCGTTGGCGTCGCCTTCGAGATCGATGTGCAGGCCGCCGGCGTTGAACGCGCCGAGGCTCTGGCCGGCAGTGCCGCGCAGGCGCAGCGTGACCGGACGATCGCTCATCGCGGTGTTGCCGTGATGGCGCGCGATCAGGCCAGACAGGCGCGTGCCGATGCTGCGGTCGGTGTTGCGGATCTCGAAATCGAATTCACCACCGTCACCGCGTTCGATCGCCTTCGATACGCGCGTCTCCAGTGCCGCAGCCAGACCATCGGGCGGCGACTGCAGCGCCGGCGTGCCGCAATAGGACAGCGGCTTGTCCGGATCGCGGCGCAGCAGCATCGACAGGTCGATGTCGACGGCGTCGCGGGTGTGACGCAGATGCTGTTCGAGCAGGTCGGTGCGTCCGACGATCTCGTCGAGCGAGCGCACGCCGAGTGCGGCCAGATGTTCGCGTACGTCTTCGGCGACGTTGCGGAAGAACGTCTCCACGCGCTCGGGCAGGCCCTTGTAGTGATTCGCACGCAGGCGCTCGTCCTGGGTGGCCACGCCGGTCGCGCAGTTGTTGAGATGGCAGATGCGCAGGTACTTGCAGCCCAGCGCGATCATCGGCGCGGTGCCGAAGCCGAAGGTGTCGGCGCCGAGCATCGCGGCCTTGATGACATCGAGGCCGGTCTTCAGGCCGCCGTCGGTCTGCAGCAGCACCTGTCCGCGCATGTCGTTGTACTGCAGCGCCTGGCGCGCTTCGGACAGGCCGAGTTCCCACGGCGCGCCGGCGTAGCGGATCGAGCCCAATGGACTCGCGCCGGTGCCGCCGTCGTGGCCGGAGATCGTGATCAGATCCGCGCCGGCCTTGACCACGCCGGCGGCGATCGTGCCAACGCCTGCATGGCTGACCAGCTTGACCGAGATCAGCGCGTCGGGATTGACCTGGCGCAGGTCGAAAATCAGCTGCGCGAGATCCTCGATCGAATAGATGTCGTGATGCGGCGGCGGCGAGATCAGGCCGATACCGGGCTTGGCATAACGCAGGCGCGCGATCAGCGGATTGACCTTGCTGCCGGGCAGCTGGCCGCCTTCGCCGGGCTTGGCGCCCTGCGCGACCTTGATCTGCAGCACTTCCGCATTGATCAGGTATTCCGGCGTGACGCCGAAGCGGCCCGATGCGATCTGCTTGATCTTGCTGCGGCGATCAGTGCCGTAGCGTTCGGGATCCTCGCCGCCTTCGCCGGAATTGCTGCGGCCGCCGAGGCGGTTCATCGCGATCGCCAGCGCTTCGTGCGCCTCGGGCGACAGCGCACCGAGACTCATCGCCGCCGAATCGAAGCGGCGCACGATCGACGCGACCGGTTCCACGTCATCGATGGAGATCGGCGTCGCCGCCTTCGGCCGCAGCAGATCGCGCAGCGCAGCCGGCGGGCGCGTGTCGACGAAATCCGAGTAGCGCTTCCAGTCCTCGCGCTCGCCGGTCAGCACCGCGCGCTGCAGCGAGGTCACCACGTCCGGATTGAACTGGTGGTACTCGCCGCCGTGCACGTAGTGCAGCAGGCCGCCGGGCTCGGGCAGGGCGGCATCGTCCCAGCCCTGTTCGGCGAGATGGCGCGCATCGGCTTCCAGACGCGCGAAACCGGCGCCGCCGATGCGCGACGGCGTTGCCTCGAAGCACAGGTCGACGACTTCCGGCGCGAGGCCGACGATCTCGAACAGCTGCGCGCCGCGATAGCTGGCGATGCTGCCGATGCCCATCTTGGACATGATTTTCAGCAGGCCCTTGCGGATGCCGCGTCGGTAGCTGCGACCGAGCTGCAGGTGTTCGTTGCCGACCTTGGTCGCCAGCACGCCGCGGCGGCCCAGCGCATGCAGGGTCTGGAACGCGAGATAGGGATAGACCGCCGTCGCGCCGAAGCCGATCAGGCAGGCGAAGTGATGCGGGTCGCGCGCGGTGCCGGTCTCGATGACCAGATTGACGTCGCAACGCAGGCCGGCGCGCACCAGATGCAGATGGATCGCGCCCGTCGCCAGCAGCGCGTGCACGGGCACGGTGCCGCGCTTGGGATAGCGGTCGCTGAGCAGCAGGATCTCGACCCCTGCACGCGTCGCGGCTTCGGCCTCGGCGCACAGACGGTGCAGCGCGCCTTCGAGGGTTTCGGTGTCGGCGTCGAAGTACAGATCCAGCAGCCGGTTGGATTCCGCAAAACGGGGCAACGCCAACAACTGGCGCAGCTTGCGCTGCGACAGCACCGGCGAGTTCAGCAGCACGTGGTGCACGTTCTCGGCGCGGTCGAGGAAGATGTTGCCCTCGCGGCCGATCTGCGTGGACAGCGTCATGACCGCGCCTTCGCGCAGTGGATCGATCGGCGGATTGGTGACCTGGGCGAATGCCTGGCGGAAACAGTCGTAGAGCGGCCGCACGCGCTGGCTGATCGCGGCCATCGGCACGTCGTCGCCCATCGAGCCGATGCCTTCCTGCTCGGTCTCGGCCAGCGGGCGCAGCACCGATTCCTGTTCCTCGCGGGTGAGCTGGAACAGCTTCTGGAACGCGAGCAGGGTGTCGGGCGCGAACGGCTCGGCGGCGAGAGCGGGATCGATCAGTTCGGTGTGCAGATAGCTCATGCCGCGCTTGAGCCATTGCTTGTATGGCGCGCGCGCGCGGTTCACTTCGTCGATCGCGTCGTTGTCGAGCAGCGTGCCGGTGGTCAGGTCGATCGCGATCATCTCACCCGGGCCGAGCTTGCCCTTGGCCTTGACGCGTTCGGGCGCGACGTCCCAGACGCCCGCCTCGGAGGCGATGACGAAGATGCCGTCCTGCGACAACGTCCAGCGCGCGGGGCGCAGGCCGTTGCGGTCGAGCGTGCACGCGGCATGGCGGCCGTCGCACATCACCACGCCCGCCGGGCCGTCCCACGGCTCGGAATTGATCGCGTAGTACTCGTAGAACGCGGCGAGGTCGGCGTCCTTGTACTCCAGCGACTGCGTGGCCGGCGGCATCAGGATGCGCATCGCCTGCAGCAGGTCCATGCCGCCGAGCAGCATCCACTCGAGCATGTTGTCGAGCGTCTGCGAATCGGAGCCGTGCATGGTCACGGTTTCGTCGAACTCGGAGATGTCGAGCTGCTTAGATGCCCACACGCCGCGACGTGCCTGCGCCCAGCGCCGGTTGCCCTCGATGCTGTTGATCTCGCCGTTGTGCGCCAGGCGCCGGAACGGATGCGCCAGCGGCCAGCGCGGCAGCGTGTTGGTCGAGAAACGCTGATGGAAGACGACGGTCTTCGCTGCGAGATCTTCGCGCGCGAGATCAGGGAACAGCTGGGTCAGATGGCTCGGCAGCACCATGCCCTTGTAGCCGAGCAGGCCGGGGGTGAGACCGACGACGTAGAAATGTTCATGCGCGCGCAGCGCCTGTTCGGCGCGGCGGCGGGCGAGGTACAGCACGCGCTCGAAGGCCTGCGTGTCGTCGCCGTCGGCGGTCACGAACACCTGTTCGATACGCGGCATCGAGCTGCGTGCGAGTGCACCCAGCGCGGCGTCGTCGAGCGGCACTTCGCGCCAGCCGGCAACGCGCACGTCGACATCGCGCAGCAGTTGCGTGAGCGTCTCGCGGCACTGTTCGGCAGCGTCTGTCTCGTGCGGCAGGAACACCATGCCGGCAGCGCGACGCGCGCCGTTGAATGCGAGTCCGGCCTCGGCGGCGAGCGTGTCGACGAACGTATCGGCGGCGTAGAGCAGCACGCCGCAGCCGTCGCCCGACAGACCGTCGGCGGCGATGCCGCCACGATGCGCCATGCGCGACAGCGCCTGCAGCGCACCGTCGACGATCACGCGCGACGCGTCGCCGCCGATCGTCGAAATCAGGCCGAAGCCGCAGGCATCGCGTTCGTCAGCGGGGTCGTAGAGGCCCCGATCCGGGTGTTCCCGCATCGTCGTCATCGCAGTCCGTGGAGAGGTGCTGGGCCGGCGCGGGGATCGGAGCGCCAAGGTCCTTGCATCGCGACAACGCGTCCACACCGGGTCACGACTAGAGCATAGTTTGTGCAGTGCGGCAACCCGGTTTTCCGCGGCATTTCAGTTGCGTTTGCAACCGCAACGCGGGGCCTGCGGGCAGGCGCGGATTCAGCAGATTTGACGGGTGGCCGGTGTCGGCCAGCGGCGCATCGCGTACGCGCGGATCAGGCGCGCAGGATGTCACCGGTCAGCGCATCGCGGATCGTGGACGGTCCCTCGCGCCCACCGGTTGCGCCGTCGAGCACGCCATCGATGCGGGTGAGCAGCCGCAGGTCGAGCGCAGCGCGATCTGCGACCGCGGGTTCGCCGGTCAGGTTCGCGCTGGTGGAGACGAGTGCGCCACCGAACGCCGCGCACAGCGCCACGACATCGGCGTGCGCACTGACGCGCACCGCGACGCTGGCATGCGCGCCGGTGATCCAGGCGGGCACATCCGCGCGTGCGGGCATCACCCAGGTATTCGGGCCGGGCCAGCTGCCCGTCACGCGCTGGCGGGCGGCGTCGGGAAGACGCGTCCAGTCGACGATCGCGTCGAGCTGCGCGAGCGCGCCGGCGATCAGGATCACGCCCCTGTCGACCGGGCGCTGCTTGATGTCGAGCAGGCGTTCCACGGCATCGCGATCGAAAGGATCGCAGCCCAGACCCCACACGCCTTCGGTGGGGTAGGCGAGCACGCCGCCGCGCGCGAGCAATGCCGCGGCGGCTGGGATGTCGAGCACGGGTGCGGTCATGCGCGGCGTCTCAGAACGGCGCGTCGTCCGTGACCGGCTTGTCGCCGCCGGCCTTGATCACGCGCTTCTTGCCCGGCGCGACCTTGGACGCGGTCAGCAGCGACTTCGCCGGCTCGACGGCAGGCGCGATCGACTTGCTGGCCTTCTTCGCGGTCTTCTTGGCGGCCTTCTTGGCAGGCGCCTTCTTGGTCACGGCTTTCTTGGCAGCCGGTTCCTTCTTCACCGCGACTTTCTTCGCTGCAACCTTCTTCGCCGGTGCCTTCTTGCCGAAGCCCTTGCGCACCGGCTTGCCGGTTTCCTCGAGCAGCTTGGTCACTTCATCGAACGTCAGCGACGCCGGCTCGCGGTCCTTGGGAATCTTGCCGTTGAGCTTGCCGTCGCTGATGTAGGGGCCGAAACGGCCATTGAGCACCTGGATGTCGCTGTCCGGGAACTCCTTGATGATGCGGTTGCGCGCAATCTCTTCCTTTTCTTCGATCAGGAACACCGCGCGGGCGAGATCGACCTTGTACGGGTCGTCCTCCTTTTTCAGCGACGCGTAGACGCTGCCGCGCTTGGCGAACGCGCCGAAGCGGCCGATGCCGACGCTGACGTCCTCACCCTTGTCCTGGCCCAGGATGCGCGGCAGCAGGAAAAGCTCCAGCGCGTCCTCGAGCGAGATCGTGTGCATGCTCTGGCCCGGACGCAGCGATGCGAACTTGGGCTTGTCCTCGGCGTCCTCGGCGGTGCTGCCGATCGCGGCATACGGCCCGAAGCGCCCCAGTCGCACGCTGACCGGTTTGCCGGTCTTGGGATCGGTGCCGAGCTCGCGCGCGCCGGTGGCCTCGTTGCGGTCGACCGATTCGGATTTCTCGTCGACGAGCTCCTTGAACGGGGCCCAGAACTTCTCCATCAGTGGAATCCAGTCCTCTTCGCCGCGACTGACCGCATCGAGATCGTCCTCGAGCTTGGCGGTGAAGTCGTAATCGACGTAGCGGGTGAAGTGGCTCGACAGGAACTTCGACACCGCGCGGCCGACGTCGCTGGGCCGGAAGCTGCGGCCCTCCATCTCGACGTACTTGCGGAACTGCAGCGTCTGGATGATCGAGGCGTAGGTCGACGGACGCCCGATGCCGTATTCCTCGAGCGCCTTGACCAGCGCGGCTTCGGTGAAGCGCGGCGGCGGCTGGGTGAAGTGCTGTTCGGCGATGATCCTGTCCAACGGCACGCGGTCGCCCGGCTTCATCGCCGGCAGCTTGCGGCCTTCGTCCTCGTCTTCCTTGCCCTTGGTGTCCTTGCCTTCCTCGTAGACGGCGAGGAAGCCGGCGACAACCACCGTGGTGCCGCTGGCACGGAAACTGTGTTCGCTGCCTGCGGCCAGGTCCACCGACACGGTGTTGAGCGTGGCCGGGATCATCTGCGAGGCGACAGTGCGCTTCCAGATCAGTTCGTACAGGCGACGCTCGTCATCGCTGAGGAAGCGTGCGACCTGCGCCGGCGTGTGCAGCGCGGACGTCGGGCGCACGGCCTCATGCGCTTCCTGCGCGTTCTTGGACTTGGTCTGGTAGGTGTTGGGCTGGTCGGGCAGCGAGCTGGTGCCGTAGTCGCGCGCGATGACGTCGCGGATCTCACTGATGGCGTCCTGCGACAGGCTGACCGAGTCGGTACGCATGTAGGTGATCAGGCCGACCGTGCCTTCGTCGCCGAGGGCGATGCCCTCGTAGAGCTTCTGCGCGACCTGCATGGTCTTGCGCGTGGTGAAGCCGAGCTTGCGCGCGCCTTCCTGCTGCAGCGTCGAGGTGGTGAACGGCGCCGCCGGGCGGCGCTTGCGCTCTTTCGCGCCCACGTCGGTGACGTGCAGCGCGCCCTGGGCGGCAGTCTGGATGCGCATGCGCGCCGACTCGGCGGTGTCGCCGTCGGTGACGGTGAACTGTTCGAACTTCTGCCCGTCGAGCTTGGTCAGGCGCGCGGTGAACGGCTGCACCTGATGCGCACATGCGGCGTCGATCGACCAGTACTCGCGCGCGATGAAGGCTTCGATCTCTTCTTCGCGCTCGACGATCATGCGCAGCGCCGGCGACTGCACGCGGCCAGCCGACAGGCCGCGCTGCACCTTGCGCCACAGCACCGGCGAGAGGTTGAAACCGACGAGATAGTCGAGCGCGCGGCGCGCCTGCTGGGCGTCGACGAGATCCGACGCGATCGCGCGCGGCTTGAGCATCGCTTCCTTGATCGCCCGCGGGGTGATCTCGGTGAACACCACGCGCTGCAGGGTCTTGTTCTCGAGCAGGCCGCGTTCCTTCAGGATCTCCGCGATGTGCCAGCTGATCGCCTCACCCTCGCGGTCCGGGTCGGTCGCCAGATAGATGTCGTCGGCGCCCTTGGCGGCCTTGGCAATCGCCTCGACGTGCTTTTCGTTCTTCTCGATCAGGTCGTAGCGCATCGCGAAGTTCTGCGTCGGGTCGACCGCGCCTTCTTTCGGGATCAGGTCGCGCACATGACCGTAGGAGGCGAGGACGTGGAAATCCTTGCCGAGGTATTTGTTGATCGTCTTGGCCTTGGCGGGCGATTCGACGATAAGAAGGTGCTTGGCCATGTCGGCGGGGTCCGGGGCACGCCCGCAGGCGGCCCAACAAAAAAGGTGAAGATGACGACGCCCGGGGACGGACCCCGGGCGTCGGTTGCTTTTATAGTGGAATCACGCACGGGGTGGCCTGTCAAGCGCCGCCGCGGCTGCCAGTCAGGAAAAGGCAGCGATTCCGAGCAGACCCAGCAGCACCAGCAGGCCTAGCGCGGTCAGGCTGGCGACCAGCACGAGCACCACCACCGTGACCGTACCGAGCTCGCGGCGCTGCAGTTCCGGCCGATCTGTGAACGCCCAGCGGTCGACCACCAGCGTGTCGCAGACCATGTCGTGCAGGGCCTGCTTGCGCTGGGTGAACCCGGCCATCAGGAAGCCGATCATCAGGATCAGGCTGCTGAGGATGGTCGCAAAATAGCGGCCGATGCCGCGCAGGAAGGAGATCCGTCCGCCATCCAGGCGCACCACTTTGATGCCGACGGCCATCTTGCCCGGCGTCGCCATCGCGTAGGCGGCGTGGAACCAGGCGAAATAGAGCGCAGACAGCGCCACCGATACGAGGTTGACGACCAGCTGTTCCAGCCAGAAACCACGGCCGAAGCCGCCGACGCCCAGCAGTTCGTAGACCAGGCTGCCGACGACCGTACTGGCAATGCCGATGATGACCGCGTCGATGGCGTAGGCGGCAAGCCGCTTGCGGAAGCCGGCGAACACCACATCGCCGCCGTGGACGACCGTGTCGGGCCGGGCCACGTTGGCGGCCGGCGGTGCGTAAGGGGAGCCCGTCGATCCAGCACCGCCGGTGTCGGTCACCGGACGCCAGCTTGTGTCCGGGGCGTCGCTCTCGACCTGCGCGGCAGGTGGCGCCACGGGCTCGAGCGCCCAGGCCTCGATGCCCGGCGAGGTCGCGATGCCGAACTCCTGCGCCAGATCGCGGAACGGCTGCCAGGCGTCCAGGCCGTCGCGCCAGACCAGCGTGGCGTCGCCGACGACGCCGTCCTGGCGGAGCTGGAGCAGCGAGGGCCGGCTGACGGGGCCGTGGCGCGTGTTGCGTGTGTCGGCGTAGTACCAGTCGGTCATTTTTGGACGTCCTTGTCGTGGGGTGCAAGCGCGGGTGCGTGCTGTAGCGCCCGCGGCGTCAGAACGCGGCGGCGAGGCCGGCGAGCATCACGAAGCCGATGCCGAGCAGCAGCAGCCCGGCCCAGATCACCAGGATCACCGTCGCCACCGTGCCGAGCGAGCGTTGCTGGCGTTCTGGATGGTCGGTGTAGGCCCACTGGTCCACGACATACGTGCTGGCGACCATGTCGTGCAGACCCTGCTTGCGCTGGGTGAACAGTGCGACGAGGTAGCCGATGTAGAGCGTCAGGTAGTTGACCAGGTGCGAGGCCCAGCGGCCGAGTGCGCGGCCGCGGGTCATGCGGGCGCCGTCCAGTCCGGTCACCTTGATGCCGACCGCCATCTTGCCGAGCGTCGCCTGGCGCGCCGACGATTCCATCGTCACGTAGTAGACCCCGCTGATCACCGGCCAGGAAAAGTACAGGGCGACCATCAGGGCAACGGCGCCAGCGCCGAAATCCGGCGTGCCGCTGCCCATCCGGGTCAATGTGCCGCCGAGCCCGAACAGCAGAACCGCTGCGATGATGATCGCGTAATACACGGCCGTGACCAGCAGCGAATCGATGAACAGCGCCGCGACTCGCTTGAGGAAGCCCGCATCGACGACATCGCCGCCATGGACGACCGTCGCCGTGCGGGCCACGGGTGCAACCGGCGGCGTATAGGGCGAGGCCGTAGCGGACGCGGGCGTGGCCGGCGTGGAAGGCACCTGGTCGTTGCCGGCCGGTTGCCACGCGGTGTCGGCAGGCTGTGCTGGCGTCTCGCCCGCGCCCGGCTGTGGCTGGACCGGTTCAGCGGTACCGCCGTTGGACGTGGTCGCAGGCATGGCGGGTGGATCGGCCGGGACCGGGACAATGCCGCTGAGTTCGTGCGCCAGTTCGCGCAATGGGGTCCAGCCGTCCAGGCCTTCTCGCCATAGCAGGGTGGCGTCATCGAGCATGCCCTGCTGGCGCAGCTGCAGCAGTGCTGGTGTCGTGATCGGGCCCTGGCGGCTGTTGGCGGTGTCGGCGTAGTACCACTCGGTCATCGGGAAAGCGTCCTTATTTTTTATCGTTATTTCTATCGTTGCGTGCTGTCGGCGCGGCAGTGCCGGCAGAACAGGTCTTTTCAGTTCCGGCATGCCGCCGGCAGATAGCGGACAGCGATCGTGCCGCCGCAGGTCCAATGGCCGGAGGCCGGGTCCAACCACCAGGTCAGCACCTCGCCATCAATCGCCGCCAGCTCGAACCCCTGAAGTCCGACCACGATCTCGCACCGCGCGCTCGGATCGGCGTGGCTTACCTGTACGTCCAGCGTGCCCTGCGTCGTCAGCAGGCTCTCGACACGTGGATGCGCGAGCAGGGTGGATCGGGCGGCATCGACATCTGCGTTGGAAAACGCAGCATGGTCGGTGCCGGGCACGCGGCCTGACGCGGTGATGGGGCAGGGGCGTCCCTGTGCTTGGGCGGCTTGCACAGCCAACCGCAATGGCGCTGCACTGGCGGCCACCTCGCCGATGCCGGAGCGGGCGCGGTAATCGTTGTAGGCCGGAAGCGCGATCGCGGCGAGGATCGCCAGCACCGGCACCGCCAATCCCGCGAGTACCAGCACCACGATCCAGATCCAGTGGAGACCGCGACGCGGCGGCACAGGGCGATGGGGCAGTGGCGGGGGTGCCATCCGCACGCCCAGCGCGTCGGCGACGGAGGCAAGCGGTACCCAGTCGGACATGCCTTCGCGCCAGACAGGCGTCGCGTCATGGATGCGTCCTGCCTGGAACAGACGCAGCAGGTCGTCAGCCCGCATCGGGCCGCTGCGCCCACCGTCGGGCGTCGCGTGGAACCAGGTGTCCGCCATCGATGATCCTGCGGGCCGGACATCGGCCACTCCCCGCGTTCATCCTACAGCGGCAACGTAGGCAGCCCAAGGCACCGGAAATGCGACAGGCGCCCGGATAGGCGCCTGTCGGTGTCATCTTCGAGCAGGTTGCTGCGTCAGTGCACCGGCTCGGGCTCGTCGGCGAACATCTGGGTTTCCATCCACGCATAGGCCGCTTCACTGCCGGGCTGGTTGAACAGCACCATCAGCACGACCCACTTCAGATCGTCCAAATCCAGCTCGTCCTGATCGAGCGCCATCGCCCGGTCGAGGACCAGTTCGCGCTGGTCGGCATCGAGTACACCATGCTGTTCGAGGAACATCAGGAAGCCGCGGCAGTCGACATCGAGGCGGTCGAGCTCGGGGCCCGAGAACACGCGGGTGGGACCGTTGGCGCGGACCACCGGTACAGCCGGGCGCTGGTCGGCGAGTGCATCGAGCCAATCGAAGGCCTTGCTGACTTCGGCAGGGCTGAAACCGGCCTGGAGCAAACCGCTCTGGAGGGAATCGCGATCGCGGACGAGGTCCGCATCTTCGGTGAAATAGTGTTCGAACAGGTACAGCAGTACATCCAGGATGCTTTCTTTCATTTCCCCTCGGCCTGCGCCCTTGGGCGCTTCGTTTCAGGACTTTCGGGAATACCGACCGTGCAGCAGGGCCACACGTCCATCCAGCTCCATGGACAGCAGCATGGCCGACGCCCGGGCGACCGTCAATCCACTGCGTTCGACCAGTTCATCCATACCGGTTGGGTCGTGCCCGAGGGCTTTCCACAAGCGGTTGTAGTCCGGGTCGACGCTGTCGGGATCGGGCGGGACGCCTGCGCCAGCCGTGTTCAGTATCGTCTCGCCGCTCTGGATGGGGGCGTCCAGCCGCTCTCGCAAGGCATCGGCGAGTTCCCCGGCGATTGCCGACAGGGCGCCGGTCACCTCGTCGGGCGCTTCGACCAGGGTGGCGCCGTCGCGCAGCAGCCGGTGGCAGCCGCGCGCCATCGGGTTGTGGATCGAGCCGGGGATCGCGAAGACCTCGCGGCCGGCGTCCGCGGCCAAGCGCGCGGTGATCAGCGCGCCCGAGCGCTGCGCGGCCTCGACCACCAGGGTGCCGAGCGCAAGACCGGCGACGATGCGGTTGCGGCTGGGGAACTGTTCGCGCCGCGCGGGCGTGCCTGGCGGGTACTCGCTGACGACCGTGCCGGCTTCGATGATGCGCGCATGCAGGCGCAGGTTCGAGCGCGGATAGGGCGTGTCGATGCCGCTGCCCAGCACGGCAACGGTATCGCCGCCGGCATCGAGCGCCGCGGCATGCGCGGCCGCATCGATGCCGCTGGCCAGCCCGCTGACGACGGACAGACCCGCCGAGGCGAAATGACGCGCGAACAGTGCCGCGTTGTCGCGTCCGCCGGCCGTCGGGGCGCGGCTGCCGACCACGGCCACGCCGGCGCGCCACAGCCGGCAGGGATCACCTTCGACGAACAGGGCCAGCGGCGGCGCCTGCATGCGCTTGAGCAGCAGCGGGTAGTCGGCATCGTGCCAGCCGATCACATGGCGGGCGGGTGCGCCTCCCAGCCAGCGTCGCCAGTCGTCGACCGTGTCTTCCGGGCCGGCCAGCGCCGCACGCTGCGCGGCATCCAGACCAGCGTTGCGCCAGGCCGATGCACCGCCTGCCAATGCGGCCGCAGGGCCGTCGGCGTGTTCGAGCATGCGGCGGCGCGGGGCAGCGGCGCCACCGGCGTGGATCAGGTGCAGCAGCGCGTGCAGATCGGCATCGTGGTCCATGCGGTCAGCCTAGGCCGCACATGAAAACGGCACCCGAAGGTGCCGTCGTCTGATGCCGTCGGAAAAGCCCGCAGCGCGGGCCGCCCTTACTGCTCGGCGTCGGGATGCTTGAGCGTGTAGCCGACCTGCGTCGGCTTCTCGCCTTCCATCACCAGCGCATAGCTGACGAAGTCAAAGGTGAGGAACACCATCGCGTGCGCGGCGTATTCGTCCGGCAGGCGGTCACGACGCGTGCCCGCATTCGGCGACTCGGTGATGCGCGAGGTGTTGGGGTGGTTCACCCGGTCGACGACGTGCGAGCCGGTGCGCCAGATCGAGAACACGGTGCCGTTGTCGACGCCGTTCTGGTGACCGGCCGAAATCGCGATGACATCGCGCGGGCCGCCGGTGACCAGCATGTCGGCGACGCCAATGACGCGAGCGTCGGACGAGAGTGCATCGGCGCTCGGCGGATGCGGGAAGAACTGCAGGTCATAGGGCTGCGGATTCACCGGCACGAGGCGATCGCCAGCGCGGGCCTCGTAGCCGTTGTTGTCCAGCGCCAGCGCTGTGGTGTCGCTTTGCGCGGTGGGGCCGTGCACGACCGTGCCGACGCCCATCTGCACCATCTCGTAGCCGAGGAACGCATCTTGTTGGCGCGACTTCGGCTGGGTATGCGACCACAGGTTGCTTTCGCCCGGGATGCGCTTGCCGCGGAGGTCGAGATCACGCGAACGGCGTGCGCCGTAGAACTCGGTGGCGGCGCGCAGCACGGCATAGCGCTCACCCGGACGGGCGTTGTCCAAACCCTTGACGTAGACGTTGCGGTCGACGCTTCCGCGCAGGCGGCCGTCCTCGTAACCGAGCACATGCGGCAGGGTGTCGAAGTCGAACACGATGCGGCGGTTCTTGAGGAAGGGCTCGACGTCCGACAGCGGAATCGCACCGATCGGCGAGGCCTCGACCGGGCGCGGGCCCGGACGCATCGTCACGCGGTTGAGATACGCCAGGCTGATCACGTCGCCCGGATAGATCAGGTGCGGGTTCGCGATCTGCGGATTGGCCTGCCAGATTTCCGGCCACAGCCACGGCTTGTCGAGGAACCGGCCGGCAATACCCCAGAGGGTGTCGCCGCGGACCACGACATAGGTCTCGGGATGATCGCCGCGCATCTGCTGCGCAGCTGCGAATGTGGTGACAGTCAGCAACGCGACGGCGCAGCCCGTGCGGAACGACCTTGAAAGGCGTTGAAGCGTGCCGGCCATCTACCTGCTCCCCTTGGATTTTTTCCCCTTGCAGCGGCGCAATATAGCCTGAAAGGTCCGCGCGGACGCAAGTGTGGGGCACGTTACAATGGCCGCTTCGCTCCCGCGGCTGTGACCGCCTTCGCTCTTCGACCCCATGGCCCTGCTCGAGATCCTCGAATACCCCCATTCCCGCCTGCGCAAACTGGCCGAGCCGGTTGCGGCCGACCGTTTCGCCGATCCCGCGTTCCAGCGCCTGCTCGACGACATGTTCCAGACCATGTACGAGGCGCCGGGCATTGGCCTAGCCGCGACGCAGGTCGATACCCACGAGCGCTTCATGGTCATCGACGTGACCGAGGGACGCGAACAGCCGCTGGTGTTCGTGAACCCGGAAATCCGTGATCGTTCGGCCGACCTGCGTGTCCATACCGAAGGCTGCCTGTCGATCCCGGGGATTTTTGCCGACGTGACCCGCGCCGACGGCATCACCGTCACCGCGCTCGATCGTCATGGCAAGCCGTTCGAGCTGAGCGTCGATGGCCTGTTGGCCACCTGCGTGCTGCACGAAATCGACCATCTCGACGGCAAGCTGTTCATCGATTATCTGTCCCCGCTCAAGCGCGACCGTGCGCTGAAGAAGCTCGAGAAGCTGCGCAAGGACGAGCGCGGCTGAGTCGTCCGCCGCACGCGGCCCGGTCTGTCCGACGCGCGCGACGCTGCGTCACCTGCGCGCTGTCGTCGCGCCACGCGTCCCGCTCTGGCGGGACGCCTTCCAGGAAGCAACGCCCATGAAACTCGTGTTCGCCGGCACTCCCGATTTCGCCGTGCCGTCGCTGCTGGCAGCCGATGCGCGCCATGAAGTGGTCGCCGTCTACACCCAGCCCGATCGTCCTGCGGGCCGCGGCCGTGCGCTGACCGCCTCGCCGGTCAAGCAGATGGCGCTCGAGCGTGGACTCACCGTGCACCAGCCCGAGCGCCTCAAGGGCGCAGAGGTGCTCGACACCCTGCGCGCGCTCGAACCGGATCTGATGATCGTCGTCGCCTACGGCCTGCTGTTGCCGCAGGCGGTGCTCGACATCCCGCGCTTCGGCTGCTGGAACGTGCACGCCTCACTGCTGCCGCGCTGGCGCGGCGCCGCGCCGATCCAGCGTGCGATTCAGGCCGGCGACGCCGAAACCGGCGTGTGTCTGATGCAGATGGAGAAGGGCCTCGATACCGGCCCGGTACTGATGCGCCAGTCCACGCTGATCACCCCGGAAGACACCGGCGGCAGCCTGCACGACCGGCTTGCCGCACTCGGCGCGCAGGTGCTCGCCGATGGCCTGGGCCTGCTGCGTGCCGGCATCCATCCCGAACGCAAGGTGCAGCCCGAGGCCGGCGTGACCTACGCGCACAAACTCGACAAGGCCGAGGCGCGACTGGACTGGTCGCAAGCGGCGGGCATGCTGGCCGACACCGTGCGCGCCTTCAATCCCTGGCCGGTGGCCGAGGCCGAGGTCGCCGGCGAGCGCCTGCGCATCCATGCCGCGACCGCGCTGCCGCTGGCGCACGCGCAAACGCCAGGCACGGTGCTGTTCGCCGGTCGCAACGGCATCGACATCGCCTGTGGCGAGGGCGCATTGCGACTGTTGCGCGTGCAACGCGCCGGCGGCCGGACGATCGATGTCGCCGATTTCCTCAATGCGCGCAGCGATCTGCGCGGCGCGGGCGTCTGACGTGGACGGTGGCGCGCAGGCGCGGCTCGCGGCGGCGCGCGTCATCGACGCGGTGCTGCACCACGGCCGTTCGCTGAAGGGTGAACTTTCGACGGCGCTGGCCGGCATCGACGATGTGCGCGATCGCGCGCTGGTCGAGGCGATGGCGTTCGCTGCGGTTCGCCATCAGGGCCGCTATGCCGCGGCCCTGTCCCGCTGGATGCCGCGTCCGCCGGGCGCGCGCGACGCGCCGCTGCGTGCACTGATCTATGCCGGCTTCGCCCAGCTCGATCCGATGGGTCTGCCGGCCCACGCCGCGCTCAACGCGACCGTCGACGCCGCGCGTCTGCTGGGTCGCGCGCACCAGGCCGGTCTGGTCAATGCGCTGCTGCGCCGCGCGCAGAAGGACGGCCTGCCGACGGCCGGCGCCGATGCCGCATGGCCTGCATGGCTGCTGGGTGAAGTGCGCGCCGACTGGCCGCAGGATGTCGAGGCAATCCTGACCGCCAGCGCTTCTGCAGCGCCGCAGTGGTTACGGGTCAACACCCGTCGCGGCACGCGCGACGCTTATTACACGCGCCTGATCCAGGCGGGTCTGCAGGCCGACGTGCCGGCCGACATGCCCGATGCGCTGCGACTTTCGACGCCGGTGCCGGTCGATGCGCTGCCGGGCTTCGGCGGCGGCGACGTGTCGATCCAGGACGGCGCCGCGCAGCGCGTGGCCGATGCGATGCAGCTGGCGTCCGGCGCGTCCGTGCTCGATGCCTGCGCCGCGCCCGGCGGCAAGAGCGCGCATCTGCTCGAACGCGATCCCGCGCTGCGCCTGCTGGCGATCGATATCGCCGCGCCGCGCGTCGCGCGGATCGAGCAGACCTTCAAGCGGCTGGGCATCGGCGCGCAGGCCCGCGTGCGCACCGCCGACGCGCTGGACACCGCGCGCTGGTGGGACGGCGCGCCGTTCGACGCGGTGCTGCTGGATGCGCCGTGCTCGGCGACCGGTATCGTGCGCCGCCAGCCCGACGTGCTGCTGCATCGGCGCCCCGCCGATCTCGATGCATTGGCCCAGCTGCAGTCCCAACTGCTTGATGCACTGGCTGCCGTCGTCGCGCCGGGCGGCATCTTGCTCTACGCGACGTGTTCGATCCTGCGGCGCGAGAACGCGGCGCAGGTCGAAGCCTTTCTCGCGCGCCAACCGGACTTCGCACTCGAACCGCTCGATGCGCGGTTCGGCCGCGACACCGGTGCGGGCCACCAGCGCCTGCCCGGCGAGTCGGGCTTGGACGGCTTCTTCTACGCGCGCCTGAAGCGTCTGCGCTGAGCACGGTCACCGCGCGGGGGCTCGCTTAGAATCACCGGCATGCAGACGCCCGCCGCCAGCCTGATCATCAGCGCCTACAACAACACCGACTGGCTGCAGCGGTGCCTGTGGGGATTTGCCCAGCAGGACCGGCAGGATTTCGAGCTGATCGTCGCCGACGACGGGTCCGGTCCGGCGACGCGCGAGATGCTCGCGGCGATCGCGCCGGAATTGCCGTATCCGCTGCGGCATGTCTGGCACGAGGATGCGGGCTTCCGCAAATGCACGATCCTCAACCGCGGTATCGAGGACGCGCGCGCCGACTATCTGATCTTCTCCGACGGCGACTGCGTGCCGCGCGCGGATTTCGTCAGCCAGCATCTGCGCCTGCGCGAGCGGGGGCGCTATCTCGGCGGCGGCTACTGCAAGCTGCCGATGGACCTGAGCTTGAAGATCGATCGCGACGTTATCTTGCGCGGCCTGCATACCGACCTCGAATGGCTCAAGGCCAATGGCCTGCCGCGCAGGAAGCGTTCGCTGAAGCTGTGGGCGCGGCCGGGCTGGCGCGAGCAACTCCTCAACGCCACGACGCCGACCAAGCCACGTTGGGCCGGCAACAACGCCTCGGGCTGGAAAGCGGATCTCGTACGCGTCAACGGATTCGACGAGCGCATGACCTACGGCGGCGAGGATCTCGAACTCGGCGAGCGGCTCGCCAATGCCGGCGTGACTGGCAAACAGATCCGGTTCTCGGCCGTGTGCATCCATCTCGACCACGCGCGTGGCTACGTGAAGCCGGAGATGAAGGCGGCGAACCAGGCGATCCGCGATGCGGTCGCGGCCGGGCGGCTGACGTGGACCGAGTACGGACTGGTGCGTGGGCCGCGGCCCTAAGGCTGGTTCCGGGTAGGCGTGGCAATCAATATCGGAACGGCCCTTCGCGCGCGAGCGCGCTCCTACAGAGTTGTGTGCAGATGGATCGCGGCGCCGTCCTGCGCATCGTCGGTGCGTTGGTCGGGGCGGGGCGCCCGACTGACGGGACGCAGCCTGGTAACGGCGGGCATTGATTGACGGAACACCGCGTAGGAGCGCGCTTGCGCGCGATCGGGCATTGCCGGCCCTGTCCATCGCGCGCAAGCGCTCCTACAGAATGTTGCGTGCAGGCCGATCGTTCAGGACATCGCGCGCAGGCGCCGGTACTTCTCCAGCACGTAGTCGGCCTGCGCCTTGTGGAAGCGCCAGCCCGGCGCGCCGTCGAGAAGCGCACCACGCAGCAGGTACTGCTTGAGCAGATAGGCGGTTGCATGCAGCGGACCATCGAATGCGTTGGCACGTTTGCCCGCATCGCGTCGTTGCTGCGCCCACAGCGCGGCGTACTTCGACAGCTTGGCGACGTGCTCGGCATGGCTACGCGAGGTGTCGTGTTCGAAGTCGGCGTCGAGCGTCGCGACGGTCTTGCCTTCGAGGTCAGGGCGTTCATGCACCTGCGAGGGCAGGTAACGCCAGCCGGCGCGGACCAGGCGCTCCATCGGCTCGCCGCCACGCAGGCGATGGCCGAGGAACCAGTTGCGGCGGGTCAGCAGCCAGGCATCGGCGGTCTCGACACGCCCGTTCGCGAACAGCGCGCGGATCTCGGGTTCGGTTCCTGGCGACAGCCATTCGTCGGCATCGAGCAGCAGCAGCCAGTCGTGCACGGCCAGGGTATTGGCGAAGGTCTTCTGCGCCGCGTAGCCCAGCCAGTCCTGGTGCACCACGCGCGCGCCGTGCGCGGCGGCGACGGCGACGGTGTCGTCGGTCGAACCGGAATCGACGACGATCAGCTCGGCGCACAGGCCGCGCATCGAGTCGAGGCAGCGGCCGATGCGGTCGCCCTCGTTCTGGGTGATGACGACACCGGAGATGGGGAGCGGCGCAGTGGCGGGTGCAGGAATCGGCATGCGGCGATTGTCGCCGATCGCGCCGACGGCGTCCGGGCGTAGCGGGACGCGTTGTTATGATGCCGGCGCCGCATGCGCGGCGTCTGCCCGATGTCCATGACCGCTCCCGTCCGTCCCACCGTCAGCGTGCTCGTCTCGAGCTACAACTACGCCGCGTTCGTCGTCGAGGCGATCGAGTCGGTGCTCGCGCAGACGGAAAGTCCGCTCGAGATCATCATCGTCGACGACGGCTCGCGCGACGGCTCGCCCGAGCTGCTGCGCCGGCACTACGGCGACCATCCGTCGATCACGATCATCGAACAGGCCAACGGCGGTCAGCTGCAGGCCTGGATCACGGGGTTCGCGCAGGCGCGTGGCGACGTCATCGCGCTGCTCGATTCGGACGACCGCTGGAACCCCGACTATCTCCAGCGCATCGTCGATGTCTACGCCGCGCGGCCGGAAGTCGATTTCGTTTATACGAACATGCAGCTGTTCGGGGATCTCGACGAGCCGATGTTCAAGCCCGGTCAGGACCGCGACCTGGGCCTGTCGATCCTGCTCAATGCCTACTACCACCGCTTTCAGGGCGCGGCGACGTCGGCAGTGAGCCTGCGCCGCACGCTGATGACGCGCCTGCTGACGCTACCGCCCGAGCGCGCCGCCGACTGGCTCTCGCGCCCGGACGACTGCATCGTCTACGGCGCCGACATCCTCGGCGCGCACAAGGTCTACCTGTCCGACACACTGGTCGGCCACCGCGAACATGGCAGCAATGCGCTCAAATCCTTCGGGCCGTCGCCGTTGCGGGTGTACCGCCACGTCGTCGGTAGCGAACGCATGCTCGAGTTCTATCGCCAGCAGGCCGGCATCACGCCGCGCTGGTTGCGCATGGCCAAGGCCGAATTCCGCACCAAGCCCGCGCCGACGTTCTGGGAACTGCGCGCCTATAGCTGGTTGCTGTTCCAGGCGCCGATGCCGCTGGTCAAGCGCATCGAGCACTGGGTCGGCATGCTGTCGCACTACCTGCGGTCGCGACGCGCGCGCTAGGCGGCGCGCAGCGCGACGGCCAGCAGCCAGCCCCAGACGCACAGCAGCGGAATCCAGAGCCAGCGCCAACGCGCCACGCCGGTCCACACCTGGCCCCACGGACTGACTGCCCGGGGGTCCGCGTTGCCCTGGCGACGCGCCGCGGAGCGCAGCGCATCGGACACCCGCAGGCCATAGAGATAGACGCCGGTCACGCTCAGGGTGGTGAGCAGCGCGCCGGAGACGAACCACAGCCAGCGCACCGGCCACCCGCCGAATGTGCCGAAATGCAGCGGATCGGCCATCTCGGAAATGCGCTGATGGATGCCCATGTCGCGGCCATCGCGTTGCCCGGTCATGCGGTGGTCCTGCAGGTCGTAGCCGACTGCATTTGCACGGTCGCGCACCAGCCAGGCCTGCGCTTCGCCATCGAGCAGCAGGCTGCGCGCGCTCACGTCGTGCAGGCCGCGGACCTGCAATTCCGGCCACTGCCGTGTGACCTCCGCGACCGCGTGATCGATCGCATCCGCATCGGCCGGTGCGGTGGCGACCCCAGGCTCGGACAGCACGATCTCGGCTGCAGGACCGGCGCCCCCGCCCAGCGATTCGACGAGATACCAGCCGCCGGTCAGTGCGATCACTGCGATGAACCACAGGCTCCAGACGCCTGCCAGACGATGTACGTCGCCCCACAGTCGACGCGGCCTGTCGGCGCGCGGCCAGGTCAGGAAGCCGCGCCACCAGCGCTTGTAGATGTACAGACTGCTGATCAGGGTCAGCAGCAGCGGCACCGCCAGTGCCGATACCAGCGGCACGCCGATCTTCAGCGGCAGCATCAGATGCCGGTGCGTGTTGCGCAGGATCCGCTGCGCGTTGAACCAGGTGGTGTCGCCGGTGACGCGCCCGCTGTAGGGATCGACCCAGACGAAGCGGCGCGCGCCATCGGGCAGGCGCATCACCGCGCGCGCGGCGAATCGCGACGCATGCGGCGCGGACAACGACTCGAGCGTCCACTGCGGATACGCGCGCTGCACCGCAGCCGTCATCCCGCCCCAGCTCGCGCGCTGCACGGTGGGGGTGACCCGAGCCTCGGGGAAGACCAGCCAGTCGATCTCCTGCGAGACCGTCGCCAACGTGCCGGTCAGGCACACGAACGCCATGAAGATCGACAGCTTCAGGCCGATCCAGCTGTGCAGGTCGAACCACAGGCGACGCCCGCCGCCGCCCTTGGCGGGCGCGGCGGTCGTGTGCGGGCGCGCGGCTGGCGTCGTGCTCACGTGCGTCGATCAGAACGTGTAGGCGGCCTGCAGATAGAGGCGCCGCGGCTCGCCGGGGAAGTGCCCGTTGCGGGTGAGGAAGCCGCTGGCCGCGTAGACCCTGTCGAAGACGTTCTTGACGTTGGCCTGGAACTTCCACGAGCGCCAGTGCGTCTGCCAGCTCAGGTCGAACACGGTGTAGGGCTTCACCCGCTGGCCATCGAGGCTGACGCGCTCGCCGGTGTAGTCGAGGCCGAACCCAAGCGCCGATGACAGCGCCGGCAGGTCGTGGCGCGACCACAGCCCCAGCTTGTTGCGCGGCGCGTTGGCGAAACGGTCGCCGGATGCATTGACGATGCCGTTGCTGCCGGCGTCGACCACACGCGCATCGTTCCACGCATAGGCGAGGCTGAGCACCCAGTGTTCGGTGACGTCGGCCAGCAGGTCGAGCTCCAGCCCTTCGCTGCGCACCAGGCCCAGCGGGGCAAGCTGGTTGACGCCGTCCACGACATCGCCGGTCGCCTGCACGATGTTGCTGCGTTCGATCCGGTACAGCGCGGTGCCCAGGGTCATGCGTCCGCCGGCGAGCTCGGTCTTCAGCCCCGCTTCCCACTGCCTGCTGCGTTCGGCATCGAACGGCCCGCCCGCGGCGGGGTCCTGGTTCGCGGTGGCCTGCGGCAGGAAGCCGCTGGCGACATTGGCGTAGGCGTTGATGCCTTCGGCCAGGGTGTAGGTGCTGCCCAGGCGCCAGCTCAGGTCCTGACCGTCGACCGCCCCGCCGGTCACCCGGTCTTCGTCCTCGAACCCATCCCAGCGCAGCCCGGCGAGGACGCGCCAGCGCGGCGTCAGGGTGATCTCGTCCTGCACGTAACCGCCGAATCGCAACCCGCGCGTGCGCGTCGTGCGCCACGGCAGCCGGTCCAGACCGTAGTCGAACCAGCCGCTACGCCCGTAGACCGGTGCGAACAGATCGATGCCCGGGACGGGCCCGGCGCCACGGGCGAGGTCCGCGCTGTTCGCGGTTTGCGCCGTGAAGTCCGCGTCGAGCCGATACCAGTCGGCGCCGAACAGAAGCTTGTGTTCGACGGCGCCGGTGGCGAACCGCCACACCGCGTTGCCCGCCACGGTCAGGCCTTCGTTGTCCCGGATCTGGTTGCGCAGCTGTCGGGTCATCCATTCGGCGGTGCCATCGCGGTCACGGTCGATCAGTCCCATCGGCTCGTGATAGATCTGATGTTCGATGTTTTCGAACCAGCGTGCCGAGAGATCGACATCCCAGTCCGCCGAAGGCGATGCGCGGTACTGCGCCAGCGCGATACGCGCGTCCATGTCGAGGAAGTCGGTGGCTTCGTTGTGGTTCCAACGCCGGTCGGTCAGGAACGTGCCGGCATCGTTCACCGGCACGCCGCGCAGGCGGTTGCCGCCCAGATTCTGGGTGATGTCGGTGAGCTGCAGCGTCAGTTCGCCGGTCTGTCCCACGTCGAACGCCACCGAGGCATCGCCGATCCTGCTCTCGCTGTCCGCGTTCCAGCGCACACCTGCGTCGCCGTCGGCATGCAGGCCGAGCCGATAGCGCGCGCCCGGCGTGACCGCGCCCGTGGCTTCGAAGGAGCCTGAAACGTAATCGGCGTTGCCGGTGGACACCTCGATCCGGCGCCGCGCCTGCCCCTGCGGCTTGCGGGTCACGTAATTGATGACGCCGCCCGGTTCGCCGCCGCCGTACAGCGCGCCGGCCGGACCCTTGAGCACCTCCACGCGCTCGATGTTGAACAGCTGCGGCACCGAGAAGCCGGCGTAGGGATCGCCGCGCAGTCCGTCGTAGAGCACGTTCTCCTGGCGAAAGCCGCGCAGCGTGACCCCGGCGTAGCTGAAGAAGCTGATGCCGCTGATGCTGCGATACAGATCGGTGACGTCGTGCGCCGCCTGATCGTCGATCAGTTCGCGCGGCAGGACCTGGACCGACTGCGGCACCTGCGACAGCGGCGTATCGGTGCGCGTGCCCACCGCTGCGTCATCGCTTCGATAGAGCGTCTGTGCCCGCCCGACGACGCGCACGGCGTCGAGGTCTGTCGGCGCGGTATTCGTCGCGTCCTGCGCGGAAGCGGGGAGGGTGGGCAGACAGAGCGCGGCCGCGATGGAGAAGAAAACACTGCTGCGAAGACGCATTGTGAAAACAACCGGTCGGGAAGTCGCCACATGATAATGAATCTCATTGTCAAAAACAGCCCATTCAGGCGCGTATTACCAGCGCAGTGGGCGGCGCGCGATCTCCTGGGCAAGCGTGGCGTGGATACGCGCGGCATCGCCCAGCGGCAGGAAGCGCAGGCGCAGCGGCGTGGTCATCGCGTTGGCGCCAGCGGTGTCGAACCAGACCGAGGCCATGCCGAAGCCGCGGTCCAGCGGCGACTGGCGCAGTTCCACAGCCTGCAGCTTGCCGAGTTCGGCAAAGCGCCAGGTGCGTGACCACCAGCCTTCGCGCACCGCGACCAGTGCATCGTCGACCACATAGCCCGCGCGCGCGGCGTGGCGGCGCGCGACGAACACCGACCACGGCAGCCACAACAGGCCCAGCGCGCCCCACCACTGGAAGAACCACGCCAGCACCGCGCACAGCCCGACCGTCATGAAGAGGTCGCCGAGCACCAGCCGCTGCCACGCGCGTGGGTGCAGCGGCTGCCAGTCCACCGGCGGCCAGGCAGGCAGCAGCGCAATGTCGCGCACGATCGCATCGCAGGTGTCCGGCGGCGCGATCGGCGCCAGTGCGTCGAGCCCGCGCTGCGCATTCGCGTTGCCCTGGCCGTCGCTGCCGCGCGCGCTGGCGGTGTCGATCTCCAGCGTGCGCCGCGCGAACAGGCGGTGCAGCACGCCCTCCTGCTGCGTCCATGCCTGGATGCGTCGCCGCGGCACACTGCTGCGCGAGCGGCCGAGCAGGCCGCGCTCGACGGTCAGGCGCCGACCCTGCCGCTGCAGGCGGAACCCGTGGTAGCGCAGCAGCGACAACAGCACGGAAAACGCACGGATCAGCACCAGCGCCGTCGCGACGACGCCCATCAGCACCAGGCCCTTGGCCATCCAGGTCGTCGCGAAACCGCTGGCATAGCCGAAGGCCTCGCGGCCGTACTCGACCAGCAGCCGCCCCATCGCGCGTTCGGGCATGACTTGGAACGACAGCGCGACCGCACCGGCGACGACGATCAGGCCGCGATTCGAGATCAGGCCGAGCTTGACCACTTCCCAGGTCGACAGCGCCAGCAGCGTGGTGCCGGCAGCTTCTGCGACGGGCGTGCCGTCCGGCGCCGCGGTCACGGCGTCGCTGCGCCCGCGATCGCGGATCAGCTGTTCGAGCGCCAGTGCTTCGGGCATCCGCAGCACGCGCATCTGCGCTTCGGGTTTCGTGCCGCCGGCCGATTCCAGCCGCACCTCGGCCACGCCCATCAGGCGGTGCAGCAGGGTCTGGTGGATCGCGACGTTGTGGATGCGCGAATAGGGTATCTGCCGCACGCTGCGCTCGAGCAGGCCGCTGCGCACGACGAGCCGGTCGTCGTCGATGCGGTAGCGGAATGTCAGGTATTGCCACACCGACACGATGACCAGCGCGCCCACGCCGATCATCGGCAGCCACCACGGATAGCCGTCGTCGCGGCGGCCGCCGGCGAACACGAGCACGGCCAGCGGCACGATGAACTGCCGCAGGTTCTGCAGCAGCACGAACAGCCACGAGCCCGGATGCAGGCGGCGCTCGTGGTCCTCGGGCAGCAGCGCCTCGGGTGCGGCTGGCTCAGGCGTCGTCATGGTCGTCGTCGCGTGCGGCGCGCGCGGCCAGCGTGTCGCGCAGACGCTCGGCTTCTTCGAAGTCCAACCCCGACAGCGACAGCGCGCTGTTGCGGGTGCCGGCGGTATGCACGATCAGCGTTGCCAGCCCGAACGCGCGCTCCAGCGGGCCGCGGCGCACGTCGAGATGCTGCACGCGATTGCCGGGCACGCGCGTGTCGCTGCGCCACAGATGCCCACGACGCACGCCGAAGCCGTCGTCGTCGAGCCGCCAGCGCGTGCGCAGCCAGCGCCGGCGCGAGATCCAGACCGTCCAGGCCGGAATCACCAGCAGCAGTGCCCCGGCGATCGCGAACGACAGCGGCTGGCGGTCGGCGGCGATCAGCCCAACGCCCAGCGCGATCGCCAGCGGGATCAGGGTGCCGATCAATGTGGCGATCGTCGCCAGGGTGCGCGCCCGCAGCGGCAGTGGCTGCCAGACGTCGGTCTCGACTTGCGGCTCGGGCGCCGTGTCGGCGGCCGGCAGCGGCATGGAAACAGGGGCTTCGCTGGCGGTCATCGGTGTGTGCTCATCGTCGACGTTCGAGGTCGAGATAGGGATTGTCGTCACCCGAGCCGGACGGTCGGGCCTTGTAGCGCTTGTAGGTCCACTGGTACTGCGCAGGGTCACGCCGCGCGATGTGTTCGACGCCGGCGTTGAGCGCGGTGGTCGCGCGCACCAGGTCGGCATCGGCAATCGCGGGATGTGCGGGCTCGATACGCAGCGCGAAATCCGGACCGTCGCCGATGCGCTCGCAGTACGCGAACAGCACGGTCGCACCGGTGCGCTCGGCGAGTCGCGAGGCCAGCGTCATCGTCAGCGCCGGCATGCCGAAGAACGGGGCGAACGCGCCGTCGCCGGCCTTGGGCTGCTGGTCGGGCAGGATGCCGACCACGCCGCCCTCTTTGAGTGTCTTCCACAACTGCCGCACGGCCGGGCCTTCCGCGCGCACCTGACGCACGCGGTCGGCCGCGCCAGCGCGCACGCGGCGCAGGAAGGCTTCGCCGACCGCCGAATCCGGCGCGCGATAGAGGATCGAGATCGGCGTGCGCGCAGCCAGCCACTGGTTGAGCAGTTCCCAGTTGCCGTAGTGCGGTGCGCACACGATCAGACCGCGGCCATCGGCCAGCGCCGCGTCGAACAAGCCCACGCCGTGCTGCTCGCGCAGCATCTGCAGGTTGCGCGCATGCGGCCGCGTCCACAGGCGCAGGGTTTCCAGTGTCTGCAGCGCGGTGGTGCGCAGGACGGCCTTCTGCAGCGCCGCCCGTTCGTCGTCGGTCAGTTCGGGATAGGCCAGTTCGAGATTGCGCAACGCGACCCGGCTCTCGCGGCTGCCGGCCAGCCGGCCCAGCGTTGCTACGGCGGAAGCGATGGCACGCAGCACCGGCGTCGGCAGCGCGCCGACCAGTTTGGCAAGCAGATACAGGCAACGGGCGATCAGGTCCGGCATGCATGAAGTCTAGGGGGTGTCGCGCGGGTGGGGATAGGTGCCGGACGTCGGCTGTGTTGCAGACGCCGGCGTCGTACGTCTACGACCGGGCGAACGCTCGCGCATTGCGCCGGCCTTTGTCGCTGTCGTTGTTTTGGCTTTGGCTGTCGCTGTCGCTGTGGCTTTCAGCTGTTGATCTCAATCGAGCCGTAGAGCGAGCCGAGCACCGGAGCCTGACGTGGCCGAAGAGCAGCCCATGTCTGAGCGCAGCGAGTTTGGGCTGCGTGCCGCGTCAGGCGAGGAGCGGAGGGCACCGATGCGGCTTCATCGCATCGGCTCGCGTCCGGCGAAAGGACCTTTTGGTTCCTTTTGGGTCCATCCAAAAGGGACTCGCACGCGCAGCGGGCGAAAGCCCTGCACTTGCTCCAGCTTTTTCGCTCGTCGCTTGCGACTTTGATGTTCTGCCGGAAAGAAGATCAACCGCAGGAGCGAAGATCAAGTACAGGGCTTCCGCGCTGTCGCGCGGCTTACTTTTGTCTTGGCAAAAGTAAGCAAAACCGTCTTCGCCGGACGCGATCCGCCG
>NZ_JAVDWO010000013.1:0-124689 GCF_031457535.1 Luteimonas terrae | reverse complement strand
GCGCCCTCGGCGGCTTGCCACCGATGCGCTATGCGATGGCACACTCACCCACCACCTCTACTTTTGAATGACTCGAAAAAAGGAGGACGCTTCACGTCGTGTATCGTCTGCCCTCGTCCGGAAAGGCCGCGCACGCCGCGATGAGTACCTACGCACTGCAGTCTGTTTTCCATCCCGCGCTCATGTCGAGCGAATTGATACGATGGCAGGCCGCGGGCCTATAGCTCAATGGTTAGAGCAGAGGACTCATAATCCTTTGGTTCCAGGTTCGAGTCCTGGTGGGCCCACCATCCTGAGATTGATTTTCAGGGTGAGAGGGAGGCGGTGCGTAGCGGAGCGGCGCATCCTGACGGCGAGCTAGTTTCGTTGAGGCAAGCGGTCCGGTTCAAGACGCTTGAGAGACCGTTTAAACAGTTGAAGCCGGGCGTCTTCCTCGTGGGATTACAGCGCTCATGCATTCGGAAGTCTGACTGTGCGACCTTGATGCCACGAAGACGATGCGTGTGTTTCGCAACATCCTTACACCCGCACCGCTACATTGCTCCGGACCTGAATACGATCCGGTGGGCTTTCGGTGCGACGACGTGATGTTCTGAAGACTGCCATTGCGGCGCCAATGTTGGCGGGCTGGTGGCCTGCATTGGCTGCCGCGGCCCAGGGTGCGACTTCCGCGCCCTTCGACGCCGACACGGTGCTGCAGCTCGCGCGTGCGCTTGCAGCCGGTGCGTATGAGCCCCCTGATACGACCTTGCCGCCGGCGCTCGCCGGTGCGAACTACGACCAGTACCGCGACTTCCGCTACCGCGCTGACAAGGCACTGTGGCGGGACCGGCCGGGTGTGGATTTTCAGGCCCAGTTCTTTCATCGCGGCTTCTTGTTCAAGCCGCGTATCGAGATGCATGTCGTCGAAGAGGAGCAGGCCCGCGAACTGCCGTTCTCGACGGCACTGTTCGACTACAGCCCGAATCCGACGCCCGCACTAGACGACACCACCGGCTTTGCCGGCTTTCGTCTGCACGCACCGTTGAACAGCCGTGAGTACTTCGACGAGCTGTGCGTGTTTCTTGGCGCGAGCTATTTCCGTGCAGTCGGCAAGGGGCTCGCGTATGGGTTGTCGGCGCGCGGACTCTCGCTCGGCAGTGGCGATCCGGCGCCTGAGGAGTTCCCGGTATTCCGTGCGTTCTGGCTGCATAGGCCTGAACCCGGTAGCGCGACGATCACCATCGACGCATTGCTGGACGGCCCGAGCGTATCAGGTGCTTACCGCTTCAGGATCCAACCGGGCGAGGACACCGTGTTCGAGGTGGATGCACGTCTGTTCCCGCGCGTGGATCTTGCCCGCGCGGGCATCGCGCCGCTGACCAGCATGTACCAGTTCGATGCGTCCGATCGCACCGGTATCGACGACTATCGTCCTTCCGTGCACGACTCTGATGGTCTCGGTCTGCTCACGGGCACGGATGAGCAGGTCTGGCGACCGTTGCACAATCCGTCGTCGATCCAGCACAGCGGGTTCCAGGACCGCACGCCTCGCGGGTTCGGCCTGATGCAGCGCAAGCGTGGATTCGGCGACTTCGAGGATGCCGAGGCAGGCTACGAGAGACGGCCCTCGGCGTGGATCGAGCCGCTGGACGACTGGGGCGATGGTGAAGTGCATCTGGTGGAGATTCCGACGGCCGACGAGTACCAGGACAACATCGTCGCGTTCTGGCGGCCAACCGAACCATTGAAGGCCGGCAGCGAGAGCCGGTGGCGCTATCGGCTGCACTGGACGGCCACCAAGCTGTGGAAACCGGAACTCGCGCATGTCGCGGCAACCCGGATCGGCGCCCGTCCCGGCGAGGACCATTCGATCCGTCTGGTCATCATCGATTTCGAGGGGGGCAATGTGAGCGAGGCTCCGCAGATCGAAGTCGCCGCGACCAGCGGTCGGGTCGCCAACCCGGTCGTGCATGCAAGGCCGGGCGGTGGCTGGCGCGTCGGATTCGAGTTCGCGCCGGAAGGACGTACGAGCAGCGAATTGCGCGCGCGTCTGCAGCGCGACGGTAACTCCGTGTCCGAGACCTGGGTCTACCGGTGGAGTGCATGAGCACCGCCGCGCACCCGGCGATGCCGGGCATGGCACCGCTGCAGATGCCGATCCAGTCGCTGCGCGAAGGACGGCTTGCCAGACGGCCCTTGCCCAGCGCACCGGCCGGGATGGTCTGGCGCCGAGCGTTCATCGTAATCACCGCAGCGCTTCTGACGATCCTGGCGACCTACCAGATCTGGTGGCTGTTGCGCATCGGCGGGATCGACCTGCTTGAGGGCTTGCTGCTCGCGGTTTTCGTGCCGCTGTTTGCGTGGATCGTGCAGTCGTTCGCGAGCTCGCTCGCAGGCTTCGTGCTCGTGCTGATGAAGCGACCGGCGCGGCTCGGCATCGATCCGCAGGCACCTTTGCCCACGCTCACCGTGCGCACCGCGTTGTTGATGCCGACCTACAACGAGGACCCCGAGCGACTGCTCGCCGGATTGCAGGCGATCATCGAATCGCTGCAGGCAACCGGGCGCGGCGATCACTTTGACCTGTTCGTACTCAGCGATACGCGCGATGCGGATATCCAGCAGCGCGAGCTGATCGCGTTCGAACGTTTGCGCGCGGCGGTGCCGCAGGCGCGTCTCTACTACCGCCTGCGCGAAGACAATCACGAACGCAAGGCCGGCAACATTGCCGATTGGGTGCGTGGCTGGGGCGGCGCGTATCCGCAGTTCCTGATCCTCGACGCCGACAGCCTGATGACCGGTGACACGCTGGTGCGCCTGGCGGCGGCGATGGAAGCGAACGACGATGTCGCGCTGGTGCAAACGCTGCCGGTCATCGTCAATGGCGCCACCGTGTTTGCCCGGATGCAGGAGTTCTCCGGCCGCATGTACGGCCCGGTGATCGCGCACGGCGTGGCGTGGTGGCACGGCGCGGAGAGCAATTACTGGGGGCACAACGCGCTGATCCGCACCGAGGCCTTCGCCGCGCACGGTGGCCTGCCGGAACTGCAGGGCACCACGCCGTTCCGCGGCGCGGTGCTGAGCCACGATTTCGTCGAGGCCGCGTTGCTGCGCCGTGGTGGCTGGGCGCTGCACATGGTGCCGACGCTAGAAGGCAGCTACGAGGAAGGACCGCCGACGCTCACCGACATGCTGGTGCGCGACCGTCGCTGGTGCCAGGGCAATCTGCAACACGGCGCCGTGCTGCCGGCGCGTGGCCTGCATTGGGTCAGTCGTTGGCATCTGTTGATCGGGATCGGCCATTACCTCACCGCGCCTCTGTGGGCGATGCTGGTGCTGATCGGTCTGGCCGTGCCGCTGCAGCATGGTGCGTTTATTGAAGGAATGTCGCCGGCCGGATACTGGATGGCGATCGACGACGGCCGCTTCCTCGGCGTGTTCGTTCTGACGATGGTGATGTTGTTCGCGCCCAAGGTCTTGGGCTATATCGCGACGCTGGCCGATGCACGCATGCGGCGCGGTGCTGGCGGCGCACTGCGTGGCTTCGTCAGTCTGCTGATCGAGAACGTACTCGCCGCATTGATGGCGCCGATCACGATGTACGTGCAGTCGCGGGGCGTGGCGGAAGTGCTGGCAGGTCGTGATTCGGGCTGGGATGCGCAGCGACGCGATGACGGGCGGCAGGCCTGGGGCGACCTGTGGCGCAACTACCGCGGCACGACACTGCTGGGCGTGATCATGGGGGCCGGCGCCTGGATGATGTCGCCGGGCCTCGCGCTTTGGATGTCGCCGATGATCATCGGTCTCGTCGGCTCGATTCCGATCGTGTGGCTGACGTCCTCGCGCCGTGCGGGGCTGGCACTCCGCCGCGCCGGCCTGTTCTCGACGCCCGAGGAGCACTCGCCGCCAGATGTGCTCGTGCGCGCCGCTGCCTTGCGCGCCCAGGCGCATCCGCCCGAACCCGTCACGTCGCCGATGAGGCACGGCTAGTCGCGCGGGACGGAGCGCTTACACTGGCGCTTCCGACCGTTTCCCGACCCCGCATGGATTCCAAGACTCCCGCACTGCTCGAGTGCATTGAACGCGAGACCGGCCCTGCGCCGTCATGGAGCGTGATCTGGCTGCACGGCCTCGGTGCCGATGCGAACGATTTCGTGCCGCTGATTCCGGAGCTCCTGCGCAAGCACTGGCCCGTGATCCGTTTCGTCTTTCCGAATGCACCGGTGCGCGCGGTCACGATCAATAACGGTGTGCGTATGCGCGCCTGGTACGACATCGTCGATTTCGACCTGGTCAACCGCGCGGACGAAACCGGCGTGCTCGAATCAGTCGCGCAGATCGATGCGCTGATCGAGCGCGAGGTTGCGCGTGGCGTTCCGGCCTCGCGTGTGATTCTGGCGGGGTTCTCCCAAGGCGGCGCGGTGACGCTGGCGACAGGGCTGCGGCGCACCGTGCCGCTGGCAGGTCTCGTCGCGTTGTCCACCTATCTGCCTGCGGTGCGCACTGCGTCCGCTGCGCTGGTCGAGGTGGCGACACGCCAGCCGGTGTTCATGGCGCACGGCACCCAGGATCCCGTCGTTCCGCTCGGCGCCGGGGCACAGAGTGCCGCCTGGTTGCGAGAGGCCGGCTTCGAGGTCGCCTGGCAGCAGTACCCGATGCCGCATTCGGTCTGCGCCGAAGAGATCGTCGCCCTCGGCGACTGGTTCGACGCGCGGTTCGCAGCCGGCTGAGCATGACCTCGCCGGCAGTCGACGGCCTCTGGTTGCCGGACCTGTGCCGGCTGCGGCGCCTGCTGACGATGCTGGGTCTCGCCCAGCTCACGGTGCTCGTGGTGCTGCTGGTGCCGAACCCTGCCGCGCTCTGGGACCTGTCCGCATTCGTCTCCGCGAGCGGGTACGCGTTATGGCTCGCACTGTCTGTGTCGGTGTTGTTGTGCGCCTGTCGGCGACCGCTGTCGCGGTTTCCTGTGCGTGTCGGTGCAGTGGTGGCGGTTGCGCTGGCGATGGCGGTCGCGGTGATCGCCTCGGCGATCGTGCATGGCCTGTTCGCCAGCGTCGGCGAGACCGCGTTGCCGGGCTTCGGCCGTTTCGTCGGCGGCAGTGGCGCGGTCGTGGGTCTGCTCACCGGCATCGCGCTGCGCTACTTCTACGTCATCGATCGCTGGCAGGGTCAGGTGGCCGCGCATGCACGCGCCGAGGCGGATGCGTTGCAGGCACGCATCCGCCCGCATTTCCTGCTCAACAGCATGAACATGATCGCCACGTTGCTGCGCCGGGACCCGGTGGTCGCCGAGCGCGCGGTGCTTGACCTGTCCGATCTGTTCCGGGCCGCGCTCGGCGCCGGCGAAGGCACATCGACGCTGTCGGAGGAAGTCTCGCTGGCGGAGCGCTATCTCTCGATCGAGCAACTGCGCCTTGGAGACCGGCTCCGGGTGGACTGGCACAGGCAGGATGACCTGCCCTGGTCGCTGCCGATGCCGCGACTGGTGCTGCAGCCGGTGCTGGAGAATGCGGTGTTGCACGGCATCTCGCGATTGCCAGAAGGTGGCACCATCGACGTGCGCCTGACCATGGCGGCGGACGTGCTCGAGATCGAGGTCGCCAACCCGTCGCTGCCGCCCGATGACGCCCCCGCGCAAGGTGCCGGACATGCCCAGCGCAGCATCGCGCAGCGGCTCGGGTTTGCGTTCGGGCCGCGGGCGCGCATGCGCTACGGGTGGAACGACGGACGCTATGCGTGCACCATCCAGGTGCCGGTGCCGACGGACGGTGCCGCGCCGGTCCCGGGAGGACGCACGCCATGAAGGTCGTGATCGCCGACGACGAACCGCTCGCGCGCGAGCGCTTGCGGGTGCTGCTGGGGCAACTGCCCGGTATCGAGATCGTGGCCGAGGTCGGCGATGGTCGCAGCGCGCTGGAAGCCTGCGCTGCGCACGATCCGGCGCTGGTGTTACTGGATATCGCGATGCCCGGCATCGATGGACTCGAGGTCGCGCGTCATCTGAGCGCGTTCGAGCCCCGACCCGCCATCGTGTTCTGCACCGCCTATGACGCGCACGCACTGAAAGCGTTCGAGGCCGCCGCCGTCGACTATCTGGTCAAGCCGGTCCGGCCGGAGCGGCTGCAGGCAGCGGTCGAGCGCGCGCGTACGTTCACCGCCGGGCGGGAGGTGGCCGCCGACGGGGAAGGGCGCGGCGACAAGCGACGCTCGCATCTGTGCGCGCGCCTGCGTGGCAGCCTGCGGTTGATCCCGGTCGAAGACATCCGCTATCTGCAGGCCGACGAGAAATACGTCGTCGTGCATCACGCGCGCGGCGAGGATCTGGTCGAGGAGTCACTGAAATCGATCGAGGACGAGTTCGGTGACCGATTCGTGCGCATCCACCGCAACTGCCTGGTTGCCCGGCACGAGCTGGTCGAACTGCGGCGCGATCTCGAAGGCCACGTGCACGCCGTGCTGCGTCACGGCGACCGGCCGCTGGAAGTCAGCCGCCGCTGCGTATCGCAGTTGCGCGATACCGTGCGTCAGCTCTGATCACGCAAGCGAGGCCGGCGTCGATCGCCGATAATGCGCGGATGGATCGACTGCGCATCGCCACCCGCAAGAGTCCGCTCGCCCTGTGGCAGAGCGAGCACGTGGCCGCTGCGCTGCGTGCGCGCCATCCCGGCCTGGACGTCGAGCTGATCCCGCTGAGTACGCGCGGCGACGAGGTGCTGGACCGCTCGCTGGCAGCGATCGGCGGCAAGGGCCTGTTCCTCAAGGAGCTCGAAATCGCGATGCAGGCGGGCCACGCCGACTGCGCGGTGCATTCGCTCAAGGACGTGCCGATGGCACTCGAACCGGGCTTCGCACTCCCCGCGATCCTCGCCCGTGCTGATCACGCCGACGGCTTCGTCAGCAACACGTTCGACGGCATCGACGCGCTGCCGGTCGGTGCACGCGTGGGCACCTCCTCGCTGCGTCGCCAGGCGCAACTGCGCGCGAGGCGGCCGGATCTGCAGCTCGTGGATCTGCGCGGCAACGTCAATACGCGCCTGGCCAAGCTCGACGCCGGCGATTACGACGCCATCGTGCTCGCCTGTGCAGGCTTGCAGCGCCTGGGCCTGGAGACGCGCATCCGCGCGCGGCTCGATGCGCCGGACTGGCTGCCGGCACCGGCGCAGGGCGCGATCGCGATCGAATGCCGCGACGATGCGCCTGGGCTGCACACGCTGCTGGCCACGCTCGATGATGCGCCGACGCGGCGCTGCGTCGAGGCCGAGCGCGCGATGAACCGGGCGCTGCACGGCAGCTGCCACGTGCCGGTCGCGGCTTACGCCTGGCTCGATGGCGAACGGCTGCGGCTGGAGGGCCTGGTCGGGTCGGCGCAGGATGGTCGCGCGGTGCGCGCGGGCGGCGAGTCGTCGCATGCCGAGGGCGACGCGCTCGGCGCGCGGGTCGCATCGCTGCTGTTGGAAGCGGGCGCGGGCGCGTTCCTGCCGGGTTGAGCCCCGTTCCGGTGGTGCGTGGAGCGCCCGCTGTCTGATCAGAGGATGGATCTCTGCGTTGCGCCCTGCTGCGGATCCGCCAGCTGACTCAGAATGCGCGACGCAGCTTGACCGACCCTTCGGTGTCGGTACTGCCGCGGCCGCCGTTGCCCAGCGTGTCGTGGCGCAGTTCGAAGTCCGAGCGCAGCGTCCACTGCGGGAACAGCTCATAGTCGAACGCCAGCGTCTGGCGCAGGAAGGTGTTCTCGCGCCCGGTCTCCACCTGCACCTCCTGGGTGAAGGACGCGCGCGAGCCGAGTTCCTGCGACAACTGCACCTGGCCGGTCGCAATCGGTCCCATCGCCGCGGTGCCGAAATCGGTGTAGGGCTCGATCCGCACGCCCGTGCCGAACTCCAGCCGCAACGAGGTCTCCGGGCTGCGGATCGCTTCGAGGCCGTAGCGGGTGTCCCACTTCACGTGATTGCCACCCGAACGCACGAATTCACGGCTCGAGAAGGGCGAGTGCAGCGGCGCCAGACGCCGGTCGGGCAACTTGACCAGGGGCTGGGCGACGGTGCGCGGGCGGACACCCGGCGCCTTCGGCGACCAGATCCGCTGACGCGAGACACCCGCCGTCCACTCCGCGTCCCGGCACGCGAGCCGATAGCACGGACGGCGCAGCGGCACCTGCCGTGACGCCACGGCGACGACGGCAGGCAGTTCCGGCGCAGCCGGAAGCGGTTGTGTGTAGATCGGCAGGCCCGCGATGGCCAGCCACCAGCCAGCAAGCATTTCAGCCATTCATGTAAGCGGTTACAGGTCGATTATGCCGAAACTCGCGTGGCAGTTGCCATCCTGGACGGGCTGCCGTCGAAGTGGGCTTCAGGAAGCGTGACCGGCATCGCGCTGTCGGGCACCGCCTTCGTCGAGAAACAACCGGTGCTCCACCGCGGCGGCACCGAGTAGGGCCCCGGCCGCGAGCAACAGCGGTACCAGGGGTGGCGCCGCGCCGGTCAGTGCTAGCAGCCAGCACAGCGCGGGCACGCCTGCACAGAGCGCCAATACGAGCATGCGCGCGCCGCGGGGCGGTGCCGCTGCGACATCCAGAGGCGCCGTCCGGTCCAACGCATGCCAGTACACCCCCTTGCACAACGCGAGGCAGGCGCCGAGCCCGGTCAGGGTCGCCAGCATCGTGCGGCCGTCGTTTGCAGAGACGAACAGCCGGTCCATCAGCACATACAGCAGGGCGAGACCGGTGCTCATTGCGAACAGCAGATACACCGGCAGCACCAGGGGGTGCTGCCAGGGCACAGGCGCCCCGGCCCCGGCGAAACCGCCGGCGATCGCGGCAACCGCGCCGAATGCTGCCAGCAGCAACAGCAGGCCGAGGGCGACGAGCAGCGGAGCCGGCACCCTTGTGGTACCGGCAACCAGCAGACCCCATAGCAACGCGGCACTCGCCAGCGTGACCGGGACCAATGCTAGGGCGGAGCGGGACGCGGCCGGCGGGGCAGGTCGGGCGAAGCGTCGCGCGATCAGGCCGCCGGCAACAAGGGTCGCTCCCAGCAGCAGGCCTATGAGTTGCAGCTGGTGCAGTGTCGAGGTGGCCTGGGGGCGCAGCTGCAGCAGCGCGGTCGTCATGCCGCTCCACATCAACAGGCCCAGGCCGGCAGCGGTCAGCGGTCAGCGGTACCGCGGCGATCCTCAGCATCTTTCGCATCCCGCAGTCCGGTCAGGGCGTCGCCGAGCAGCGTGCCATGCGGCACGCGCGCTGCACAGTCAGAACGGGAAGAAGCGCGGAATCAGCAGCGTCGCTGTGATCAGGAAGATGATATTGAGCGGCATGCCGATCTTCACGAAATCGCTGAAACGGTAGTTGCCGGCCGTGTAGACCATGGTGTTGGTCTGGTAGCTGATCGGCGTGGCGAAACTGGTCGATGCGGCGAACGCGACCGCGATCAGGAAGGGCTTGGGATCCACGCCCAGCGAATCGGCGGTGGCGATGGCGATCGGGACCAGCAGTACGGCCGAGGCGTTGTTGCTCATGAACTCGGTCAACGTCGACGTCATCAGGTAGATCGCCGCCAGCGTGGCCGTGGGGCCGTAATGACCGACCAGATTGATCAGCTGGTCGGCCGCCAGGACCGCGCCGCCGGTCTTCTGCAGCGCGATGCCGAGCGGAATGATGCCGGCCAGCAGCAGGATCACGCGCCAGTCGATGGCCTCGTAGGCTTCGTCCGGATCCAGCAGGCGCAACACCACCAGGGCGACGCAGCCGAGCAGGGCCGAGGCCACGATCGACATCCAGCCGAGCGCGGCAGCCGCAATCGCCGCGGCCATGACGATCGCAGACAAGGTCGCCTTGGTCGTGTCGACTTTCCGCTGCGCGCGCGAGCCCATCACGATCAGGCCCCGATCGATGCGCAGATCGGCGATCGCCTTCACCGGCGCATCCAGCAGTAGCACGTCGCCGACATGCAGCGGCACCTGGTCGAGCGGCTGGCGGATGCCGAGCTGACGGCGGTGCAGGCCATGCACGCGGGCCCGGTAGGTATGGCCGAAGCGCATGCCGGCCAGCGTGTGGCCGATCAGGTGCGAGCCCGGCGCGACCATGGCTTCGACATGCAGGCGCTCGGCATTGAGATCGCCGTCGAGATCACGCGCCACGTGGTCGAACTTGAGCTTCATGGACTTGCGCGTCGCGTCGATGTCCTGCCACAGGCCACGCAGCAGCAGGCGATCGCCGGCCTCGACCCGCACATCGTCTCCACGCACCGCCGCGCCGTTGCGCAGGATCTCGAGCACGGTCACATCGTTGCTGCCGTCGGGCAGCACCTCGCTGCGTTGGCGACCGATCACCGCAGCGCCCTCGGCCACCAGCAGCTCGGCGACATAGCGGCCGATGTGGTCGGCAGTGGCGCTGCCCGGCACGCCGCGGTCCGGCAGCAGCAGGCGCCCGACCGTCATCAGGTAGACCATGCAGATGCCGACGAACACGATGCCGAGCGGGGCGAATTCGAACAGCGTGAAGCCAACGGCGTCGGCTTCGCGGGCCATCGAGTCGACCAGCAGGTTGGTCGAGGTGCCGATCAAGGTGCACACGCCAGCGGCCTGGGAGATGTAGGACAGCGGGATCAGGAACTTCGAAGGCGCCCAGCGGTTGGCGGTCGTGGCGGCGAGCACCAGCGGCAGGAATACCGCGACGGTCGCGGTATTGTTGACGAACGCGGCCACGCCCGCGACCAGGCTCATCATCACCAGCAGGAACAGCCACTTCCAGCGGATGCGCGCCAGCAGATCGCCGACCGCGATCAGCGCGCCATTGCGCTGCAGCGCGCCGCTGAGCACGAACATCGCCGCGACCATCACCGTCGCCTGGTTGCTGAAGCCCGACAGCGCCTCGGGCAGTGTGACCACGCCCAGCACCAGCAGCGAGACCGCAACCAGCAGCGCCACCACGTCGACGCGCAGCTTTTCGGTCACGAACAGGAACACCGCGCCGGCCATCACCGCCAGCGTCAACCACAGATCCACGCTGTCTCCTTCTTCATCGTGTGGCCGCGCTGCCATCTGCGGCAGTCCGGCAAGAGTGCCAGCGCGGGCGCTCGCGTCGGGTGAGGCGGCGCGCCATCGCCGTGGCGCGTCATGGTACGGAAGCGGATGGGATACTGCGCGTCCCCGATGGCGCAGGCCCCCCAATGACCGCAGACGCAGACGCAGCCGCCCCAGCCCTGGACGATGTCGACGTGCTGGTGATCGGCGGCGGCGCGAGCGGCGCCCTGGTGGCGCTGCATCTGCTGGATCACGATGGTCTGCACGTGGCGCTGGCCGAGCCGCGGCCGGCGCCGGCGCGCGGGGCCGCGTATTCGACGCCGCGCGCCGAGCATGTGCTCAACGTCAACGCCGCGCGCATGAGCGCCTTCGATGCGGCGCCTGACGATTTCGTCGCCTGGCTGCGCACCCAGCCCGAATCCGTCGGCACCGACGCCGCAGCGCTGGCCGCGCAGTTCGCGCCGCGGCGTGTCTACGGTCGCTATCTGCAGGCGCGGCTCGATGCGCATCCGGCGCGTGCGTCATTGGCCCTGCGGTCGGAGGCCGTCGTGGATCTGGAGCGTGATGGCACAGGTTATATCGCGACGTGTGCGTCCGGCGCGCAACTGCACGCGCGCGCCGTGGTCCTGGCAATCGGCAACCAGCCAGCGGCGCTGCCCGGTGGTGGTGCAGTCGCGGGCATCGTCGAGGCCTGGGATTACGAGGCAGTCGCGGCGATCGCGACCGATGCCGACGTCGCCATCGTCGGTGCGGGGCTGAGCATGGTCGACGTGCTGCTGACCCTGCAGGCGAATGGACATCGCGGACGCGTGCTGGCGATCTCGCGCAACGGCCTGATGCCGCTGGCGCATGCGCCGGGCACCGTGCCGCAGCCCGGCGGCGTGGATGCGCTGATGCCGCTCGGCGTACGCGCCCGCATGCGTCTGTTGCGGCAATGGGCGAGGGACGCGGTTGCGCAGGGTCGCCCCTGGCAGGACGCGCTGGAGCGTCTGCGTCCGCACGTGCGCGCGCTGTGGCAGGCGTGGCCCGAGACCGAGCGTCGCCGCTTCCTGCGCTACGCAGTGCGGCAGTGGGACATCCATCGCCATCGCATCGCGCCTGGCGTTGCGGCGGTCGTCGATGACATGCGGGCGTCGGGCCGGTTCTCGTTGCAGGCCGGGCGCCTGTCGCGCATCGAGGCGCGCGATGGTCGTGTGGGCATCGACTGGATGCCGCGAGGCGGCGCGCCGACGGCGACGATCGTCGATGTCGTGGTCAACGCGACCGGCATGGAGAAGCGGCTGGCACGTGCGCCGGGGCCGCTGCTGCCCGCATTGCATGCGCGCGGCCTGGTCGCGCCCGGCCCGCTCGATCTGGGGCTCGCGACGCGCGGCGATGGGGAACTCCTCGACGCGAACGGCGACGTCGTACCCGGACTGTGGACGCTCGGCGCGACGCGCATCGGTGATCTGTGGGAGACCATCGCGATGCCCGAACTGCGCGGGCAGGCAGAACGCGTGGCCGCCGGCGTGCGGCAGGCACGCGCCGTCAGCTGAGCCTTACAGGCAGAACTGCTGCAGGCGACGGATCTCCTCGCGGGTCAACTCCGCATCGCCGCCGGTGCCGAGGTTGCCGATGTTGCGCCGGATCTGCGGACAGGGATCCTGCGTATAGCCGGGTCCGCCGAACAGCTGACCGATGCCCTTTGCGATGTCTGCGGGTGTGATCGGGCCCCGCATCGCGAAGCGGCCGTCCGCAGCGGGTGGCGGCCGATGTTGCAGCGGGTCGTGCGCGAAGTCCGCGGCCGGCGCCTGCTGGCGCGCCCAGTCTCCGGCCTGCTCCAGCAGCGCCGTGGCAGTCGGCAACGGGGCTTGCGCGTTGTCCGGTGGGCTCGCAACGTCCACGGCCTGCAGCGCACTGCGCGGCGTGCGCACGCGCGGCGAAGGTGGCAGCGTGTCGGTGGTGGTGGTGGCGCGTGCGGGTGCCGGGGGCAGCGGGTCTGGCGGGATCGCGGGCGGCGGCCGCTCGATGAAGGTCACCGCCAGCGCGGCGTCGTCGCGCTCGGGCGCTGCATGCCGCAAGCCCATCAGCCACCAGGCGAGGCCTGCGTGCACCAGCACCGTCGCGCCCAGCGCGATGCCGGCGGTCCTGTTCCGCACTCCCTGCGTCATGTCGATCCGGTCGAGCTCCGATGCGGGAGTCTAGGCGGCCGCGGCCGCCGCACGCGTTAATCACCGGTTATCCGTGCGGCGGTCACGCCGTCGCGGCAGACTGGCGCCATAATCGGCCGCATGGACCGATACGAACGCATTCTCTCGCTGCATCGCATCCTCAAGACCTCGCGCTATCCGGTGACGGTGGCCAAACTGCAGGACGAGCTCGAATGCTCGCGGGCAACGGTCTATCGCGATCTGGCCTTTCTCCGCGACGCCTTGATGGCGCCGATCGTCGGCGACGGCGATGCGGGCTTCCGCTACGACACCGACGAGGGCGGCCGTTTCGAGTTGCCGGGCCTGTGGCTCAGTTCCGAGGAACTGCATGCATTGCTTGCGGCGCAGCAGCTGATGTCTCGCAGCAGCGGCGGCGTGTTGTCGAGCGCGCTGGCGCCGCTGCAGTCGCGTATCGAGAAGCTGCTCGATGAACACTCGGCCGGCAAGCAGTGGCCGGTACAGCGCGTGCGGGTGATTCCGCATCGCGGCCGGCGCATGGACGAGCACGCGTTCCGCAACGTCTGTTCGGCGGTACTGCAGCGCAAGCAGCTGTCGTTCGAATATCGCGCGCGTTCGACCGACGAACGCACCCGGCGCACGGTGTCGCCCCAGCGCATCACCCATTACCGCGACAACTGGTATCTCGATGCTTGGGACCAGGACCGTGACGCGCTGCGCAGCTTTTCGGTCGACCGGATCACCAATGCCCGCGTGCTGACCGCCGATGCGCGCGACATCGAGGACGCCGAACTCGACACGCATCTGGCCGGCAGCTACGGCATCTTCTCCGGTCCGCCCAAGGGCATCGCGACGATCCTCTTCAGCGCCAAGGCCGCGCGCTGGGTGGCCGACGAGCACTGGCATTCGCAGCAGCAGGGCCGGTTCCTGCCCGACGGTCGCTTTGAGTTGAAGGTGCCTTACAGCGGGGCCCGCGAGCTGTTGATGGATGTGCTGCATTACGGCGCCGATGCCGAAGTGATCGAGCCGGTCGCCCTGCGCGAACAGGCACGTTCGCTTTTGATGATGGCGCTGCAGAAGTACGAAGGCTGAGACCGCCACGATGACGATGCGTGAGCCTGTCGCACTGGCGCTGGGCGCCGGCGGTGCGCGCGGTCTGGCACAGATCGGCGTCATCGAAGTGCTGGAGGAGCGCGGTTTTCCGATCGTCACGATCTCCGGCGCATCCAGTGGCGCGCTGGTCGGTGGTGTCTATGCGGCCGGGCGCCTGCGCGAGTTCGATGCGCGCATCCGTGCGATGTCGCGGCGCGATTTCATCCGCCTGCTCGATCCGGGTTTCCGTCGTGCGGGCGTGCTCGCCGGCAAGCGGCTTGTCGAGTCGATGCGCGAGGTGGTCGGCGATCCGCTGATCGAGAATCTGCCGATCGAGTTCACCGCGGTCGCGGTCGACCTGCAGCGTCAGCGCGAAGTCTGGATCCAGAACGGTCCGCTGTGGGATGCGCTGCGCGCATCGTTCGCGATCCCCGGCGTGTTCACCCCGCATGTCGTCAACGGGCGGCCGCTGGTCGACGGCGGCCTGCTGGCGCCGTTGCCGATCGCCGCCACGCGGCTGTCGGATGCGACGCGACTGATCGCCGTCGACATGCACGGCTGGCCGACCCAGCCGCCGGGCACCCCGGCGCGGCAAGGCGAAGCGCAGGAGGACACCGATGCCGCGCCGCGCGGTCTGGTCGAGGTGATGTCGCGTTCGCTCGACACCATGCAGGCACAGATCTCGCGTGTGCAGCTGGCGCTCGATCCGCCGGAACTCGTCATCCGCATCCCGCGTGATGTCTGCCAGTTCTACGAATTCTGGCGTGCCGCGGAATTGATCGACATCGGCCGCCACCAGGCGACGCGCGCGCTGGACGAAGCGGGCTACTGAGCGTCGTTTCGCGAGGCGTGTCGTCGGGAAGCGGGCCTTTCCTGCCGGGACGACATACGACGGTCTTGATCGCGTGATGCGGCCTGTCGAGCCCGCGCGGTGATCCGGCTGGGTGGTCCGTCCCCGATGCGGCGTCCAGTCCGCTGATCGTCTGCACCCACCCGAACCGCCCGCATGCAGGGGCGTCAGCGCTTGCCTGGCACGTCGTTGCAGGAGATCGCTGGTCTGCGTCGTCGTCCGGACGTCTCGTGCGGTCGCAGCCTGTGAGATGCCCCCCGCACAGACTGCGGCCATGCCCAGCCGGGCCATCGATCACCGCGTTCACAGGAGCTGCAGATGTCCCGTATCGCCCACGCCTCGCCCGATGTCGATGTCCCCGCCGATGCCGGCCTGCACACGCTGCTGGTCGGTGTGCTGTGTCTCGGCGCGGTCGCGCTGCTGTCGTTCCCCGGTCTGCGGACCGGTGTCACCGCAGTCGGCTGGCCGCCGCTGTGGCTGATCGGCATGCCGGCGGTCGCGTGGCTCACCCTGTTCCTGCGTCGCCTGCCGCGCCGCCGCAAGCTGGCCTCGTCAGCGGTCTTGCGGCGGCGTCGGCCAGGCCTTGCCCAGGCCCGGCGGCGCCCGGCGCCGCGTCGCCGCGGGCGGATTTCGGTCCGCGCGGCTCTGGTCGCGGCCGGCCTGCTGCCGCTGCTGCGCTGATCTACGCCGGCGGCGTGCGGCGCCGCCGGATCGTGACTTTGGTCATGCGGCCCGCGGCCCTGCTGCGTGCTAGCGTTGGCGGTTATCCGTCCATGCGCCACCGGAGTCGCCATGTCCCAACTGTCCAAGCTCTGTCTCGCCGCCGGTATCGCCGCCGGCCTGTCGATGGGCGCCGCATCTGCCCAGGAGGCCGCCGTGTCCGATCCCCACCAGTGGCTCGAAGCCGTCACCGACGAGAAGGCGCTGGACTGGGTCCGCGCGCAGAACGCAAAGTCCGAAGCCGAACTGGCCGCGACGCCCGAATTCAAGCAGCTCGAATCCGATCTGCTGGGCATCTACGACTCCGACGACAAGATTCCCGCCGTCTACAAGCAGGGCGAGTGGTACTACAACTTCTGGCGCGACCGGAACCACGAGCGCGGCATCTGGCGCCGCACCACGCTCGAGGAATACCGCAAGCCGCAGCCGAAGTGGGAGACCGTGCTGGACCTCGACGCGCTCAACGCCGCCGAGGGCGAGAACTGGGTGTGGCACGGCGCGAGCTGTCTGCGTCCTGCCTACACGCGCTGTCTGATCGCGCTGTCGCGCGGCGGCGCCGATGCCGACGTCACGCGCGAGTTCGACGTCGCATCCAAGTCCTGGGTCGACGGCGGATTCTTCCGCGAGGAAGCCAAGGGCGCACTGGGCTGGATCGACCAGGACAACGTCTACGTCTACACCGATTTCGGCGACGGTTCGCTCACGTCGTCCGGCTACCCGCGCATCGTCAAGCAGCTCGCGCGCGGCCAGTCGATGGACCAGGCCACGCTGGTCTACGAGGGCAAGCCGGACGACATGTACATCGCCGCGATGCACGACGACACGCCGGGCTTCGAGCGCGACTACGTCAGCCGCACGTTGGCCTTCTACAATGACGAGCTCTACCTGCGCGGCGCCGATGGCCAGCTGACCAAGATCGACGCGCCGAACTCGGCCAACAAGTCCGTGCACCACGACTGGCTGATGCTGGAACTGCGCGAAGCCTGGGAGGTCGGCGGCCGCACGTATCCCGCAGGCTCGCTGCTCGCAGCGAACTTCGACGCCTTCATGGGCGGCGATCGCGCGTTCGACGTGCTGTTCGAGCCGAGCGAGACCACTTCGCTCGCCGGCGCGACGTGGACCAAGAACCACCTCGTGATCAACGTGCTCGAGGATGTCAAGAACAAGCTCACCGTGCTCACGCCGGGTGCGGACGGTTGGACGCGCAGCGCACTGGCCGGTGTGCCGGAACTCGGCACGGTCGCGGTCAGCGCCGTCGACAGCGACGAGTCCGACGCGGTGTGGATGACGGTCACCGACTACCTGACGCCGAGCACGCTGATGCTGGCCGAGGTGGGCGGCAACGCTGCGCCGGAAACGCTGAAGACGATGCCGGCGTTCTTCGACGCCAGCACGCATGAAGTCGAGCAGCACTTCGCCACGTCCAAGGACGGCACGCGTGTGCCGTACTTCCTCGTGCGTCCGAAGGACATGCAGCTCGACGGCAGCAATCCGACGCTGCTCTACGGCTACGGCGGCTTCGAAATCTCGCTGACGCCCGGCTACTCCGGCGGCGTCGGCAAGGGCTGGCTGGAAAAGGGCGGCGTGTACGCGGTCGCCAACATCCGCGGCGGTGGCGAGTACGGCCCGCGCTGGCACCAGGCGGCGCTCAAGCAGAACCGCCACAAGGCCTATGAGGACTTCGCCGCGGTCGCGCAGGACATGATCCAGCGCAAGATCACCTCGCCCGCGCATCTGGGCATCCGCGGTGGCAGCAACGGCGGTCTGCTGACCGGCAACATGCTCACTCAGTATCCGGAGCTGTTCGGCGCGGTCGTGATCCAGGTGCCGCTGCTCGACATGCAGCGTTATCACAAGCTGCTGGCGGGTGCGTCGTGGATGGCCGAGTACGGCAATCCCGACAAGCCGGAAGAGTGGGACTTCATCCGCACCTTCTCGCCCTACCACCTGTTCGATGCCACGAAGGACTATCCGCCGACGCTGATCCTGACCTCGACCCGCGACGACCGCGTCCATCCCGGCCACGCCCGCAAGATGATGGCGAAGATGTCCGAAGCCGGTCAGGACGTGCGGTATTACGAGAACATCGAGGGTGGCCACGGCGGCGCCGCGAACAACCGGCAGCAAGCGCACATGGACGCGCTCTACCTGACGTTCCTGTGGCAGCAACTGGGCAAGTGATTCGATCCCGCACCGGCCGCTTTTGCGGCCGGTGTTCTTTCTGGCGTTGCATCGGCAGCGAGTGGACCCACCTATGAAGACATCTTTCCCCCGCGCGGCGATTTTTCTGGCCGCGCCGTTCCTGACGAGCCTGAGCCTGATGAGTGTTTCTCCTGCTGCACACGCCGCCGCGCCGGTCCCGCCCGACGCCGAACAGCGCCCGCACACCGTCACTGCGCCGCACGGCGCGTCGCGCGAGGACGTCTACTACTGGCTGCGCGACGACAAGCGCGAAGACCCGGCGATGCTCGCGTATCTCAATGCCGAGAACGACTACGCCGACGCCATGCTCGCATCGATGAAGCCGGTCGAGAACACGCTGTATGACGAGATCGTCGGCCGCATCCAGCAGGACGACAGCTCGGTGCCGTACCGCGACCGCGGCTTCTGGTACTACTCGCGCTTTGAAACCGGCAAGGACTACCCGGTGCACGCGCGCCGCGCCGATCGCGCCGGTGTCGACGCGCTGTCGATCCAGGCAGCGAACGCCAAGGCCGATTTCAGCGGCGAGCAGGTCATGCTCGACGTCAATCAACTCGCCGATGGAAAGGATTACTACGCGGTCGGCGACTGGGATGTGACCCGCGACAACCGCATCCTCGCCTACGCTGACGACACCAACGGCCGCCGCCAGTACACGATCCGCTTCAAGAACCTGGAAACGGGCGAACTCTATCCAGAATCGATCCCGGGCGTGTCGGCGAACCTCGTGTGGGCCGATGACAACCGGACGCTGTTCTACGTCGAGAACGATCCGGAAACGCTGCTGACCGTGCGCGTGAAGAAGCACGTGCTCGGCACGCCGGTCGCCGATGACGTGCTGGTCTACGAAGAAAAAGACGACAGCTTCTACATGGGCATCGACCGCACGCGCGACGACAGGTACATCGTCATCGGCGTCGGCAGCACCGTGTCGAGCGAAACGCGCTACGCGCCGGCCGACAATCCCGAGACCTTCGCCGTGCTCGCGCCGCGCGCGCGCGATGTCGAATACGACGCCGACCATTACGGCGGCCGCTGGGTGATCCGCACCAATGCCGACAAGGCGACGAACTTCAAGCTCGTCACCGCGCCCAGCGATGCGACCTCGCGCCGGCAGTGGACCGACTTCGTGCCGCATCGCGACGACGTCTACATCGAAGGCTACGAACTGTTCGACGGCTTCACTGCAATCGAGGAACGCGCCGAGGCGCTGACCCGCGTGCGCGTGCTGAAGACCGACGGCAGCGATGAATTCGTGCAGGCCGACGAGCCGGCGTATGCGATGGGTCTGGCGGTGAACTCCGAGCCCGACACCGACTGGCTGCGCTACGGCTACACCTCGCTGACCACGCCGGCGACGACCTTCGAGGTCAACACCCAGACCGGCGAGCGTCGCCAGCTCAAGCAGCAGGCGGTGATCGGCTACGAGCCGTCGAACTACGTCACCGAGCGCGTGTGGACGACGGCGCGCGACGGCAAGCGCATTCCGGTGTCGCTGGTCTACCGCAAGGGCTTCGAGAAGAACGGCACCGCGGCGCTGCTGCAGTACGGCTACGGCAGCTACGGCGCGTCGATGGATCCGGGTTTCTCGGTCACCAACGTCAGCCTGCTCGACCGGGGCATGGTCTACGCGATCGCGCACATCCGCGGCGGCGAGGAGATGGGCCGCGCCTGGTACGACGACGGCAAGCTGCTCAACAAGATCAACACCTTCACCGATTTCATCGACGTCACCGACGATCTGGTGAAGCAGGGTTATGCGGCACCGGATCGCGTCGCGGCCTTCGGCGGCAGCGCCGGCGGTCTGCTGATGGGTGCGATCTCGAACATGGCACCGGAGAAGTACCGCGCGATCCTGTCGCAGGTGCCGTTCGTCGACGTGGTCACGACGATGCTCGATCCGAGCATTCCGCTGACCACCAACGAATACGACGAGTGGGGCAATCCGGAAGAGAAGCGTTACTACGACTACATCCTCGGCTACTCGCCCTACGACAACCTCGAAGCCAAGGCCTATCCGGCGATGTTCGTCGGCACCGGCCTGTGGGATTCACAGGTGCAGTACTGGGAGCCGGCGAAGTACGTGGCCAAGCTGCGCGACCTCAATACGGGCGCAGGGCCGGTGGTGTTCCGCACCAACATGGAGGCCGGCCACGGCGGCAAGTCGGGCCGCTTCCGTCGCTACCGCGAGTCGGCGGAGATGTACGCGTTCATGCTCGACCAGCTGGGCCTCCCGGCCGCGCCGTCGGCGAGGTGACGTGACCGCGGCGCGGTCGGCCAGTCCGGCCGCGCCGATTGACGCAGACGCGAGGCTTGGGCAGAATGCGCGGCTCGTCGCGGAAAGTTCCGCACGACCGATGGCTATGTAGCTCAGCCGGTTAGAGCACGTCACTCATAATGACGGGGTCGGTGGTTCGAGTCCACCCATAGCCACCAACGCGAAAGCGTCGAGAAAAAACCCGCCGGAAGGCGGGTTTTTTGTGCGCAATTGCCGGGGTTCAGTTCCAGCTTGTTCCCTGGGGCGGCGCGTGGCAGAGTCGATGCCAGTGACGCAAGTCAGTCGTATTAGGAGTCCGCATCGTGATCGATCCGGACGGGTTCAGGCCCAATGTCGGCATCGTGCTGATGCACCCGGATGGTCGTGTCTTCTGGGCGCGTCGGGTCCGGCGTGATGGCTGGCAGTTCCCGCAGGGCGGGATGAACACCGACGAGACGCCGCTCGAGGCCATGTACCGCGAGCTGCACGAGGAAACCGGGCTGTTGCCGGAACACGTCGCCGTGCTCGGCGCGACGCCCGGCTGGTTGCGCTACCGGTTGCCGCAGCGTGCGATCCGCCGCAACGACCGCATCGTCTGCGTCGGCCAGAAGCAGGTCTGGTTCCTGCTCAAGTTCGTTGGCGAAGAGGCGCATCTGCGTCTGGATCTCACCGAAACGCCTGAATTCGATCACTGGCGCTGGGTGGATTTCTGGTATCCGCTCGAACACGTGGTGATGTTCAAGCGTGGCGTCTATACCAGCGCGCTGAGCCATCTGGCCAAGTACGCCCGCCAGGTAGCCGGCGCGCAGGCCATCCCGCAGCCTGCGATCGAGCTCCGTGCGCGCAGTCGTCGCCCGCAGCGGCGGGGCCCGCGTCGTGCACCGGAGGCTGCAGTCCGTGGGCGGGATGACGGCGGCGCGGGCTGAACAGTTCTTATTTGACACTGATTCTCGTTTATGGCGGAATGGCGACTCCAGCTCTCCGCCAGGACCACAGCCTTGTACGTGTGCATCTGCAACGGCGTCACCGACTCCCAGATCCGTCAGGCGGCTGCCAATGGTTGCCGGGAAGTGAGTGAGCTGACGATGCGTACCGGTTGTGGCGCCACCTGCGGCAGCTGCCTGGACATGGCTTCTGGCCTGCTCGACGATTTCTACACCGCGCGCCGCGCGCCGGTCATCGATCTACCGCTGATCGCATCGGCCGCTTGATTCGCGCGGCTTGCGTAGCGCCGAATAATGATCACGATTCGCGTTCCGTCATCGCCGGTGACGGATCGTTAGAGTGTGCGCATTCCGCGATATCAGGAGCATCCCTCGATGAAGGGCGACGCGCAGGTCATCCGTTTTCTCAACCAGGCGCTCTACAACGAGCTCACGGCGATCAACCAGTACTTTCTGCACGCCAAGATGCTGAAGAACTGGGGCCTGGGCGAGCTTGGCAAGCGCGCCTACAAGGCGTCGATCGACGAGATGAAGCATGCCGACAAGCTGTCGGAGCGGATCCTGTTTCTCGAAGGCCTGCCGAACTTCCAGGCGCTGGGCAAGCTGCGCATCGGTGAGGCGCCGGTCGAGACGCTCGAATGCGATCTGGCGCTGGAGATGGACGGCCTGCCGACGCTGCGCGAAGGCATTGCGCATTGCGAGACGGCCGGAGATTTCGTCAGCCGCAAGCTGCTGGTCGACATCCTCGAATCGGAAGAGGAACACGTCGATTGGCTGGAAACCCAGCTCGATCTCGTCTCGCGCATCGGCGTGGAAAACTACCTCCAGAGCCAGCTCGAAGAAGATTGAGCTGTCTAGACGGCGTGCGCCCGCCTGCGGCGCACCCCGGTCTCAGGCCGTGCCCGACACCCGGCCTTCGCGCAGCATGCGCCGCGCGCGTGCGAACTCGTTGGACACCAGCGCCACGGCCACGGCTGGACGTTCCAGACTGCGCTCGCGGGCCCCGGCCTCGATTCGGCGCGCCGCGGCCGACAGCGACATGGCGCCGAGATTCGCACTCGACGATTTAAGCGAATGTGCGGCTTCGCGCAGCCCATCGTAATCCGGGCCATCGACCGCGTTTTCCAGTGCCGTGAGCAGCCGTGGCGTGTCGTCGAGGAACATGTCGACCAACCGGTCCACTTCGTCGCCGAGCACGCTGCGCAGGTCATCGAGGACTTCGTGATCGATCACCGGCGGCAACGGACCGCGCTCCGCGAGCGGCGTGGACGTGGGGCGTGCGATCGGCATCGGCTCAGCGTCCATTGCGTCCAACGTCTCGGGCACCGGCTGTGATGACCCGGTCCATTCCGTAGGCGACATCGGCTCGCTGACCACCACCGTCGCGGGCGCGTCGGGCTCGACGACGGAGGGCGCGGTTTCCGGGTCCCACCACCGGTAGATGCAGCGTTCGAGTTCGCTGCGTGTAACAGGCTTGGCGAGGTAATCATCCATGCCCGCATCCAGGCATTTCTGGCGGTCGCCGGCCATCGCGTTGGCGGTCATCGCGATGATCGGCAGGCGGCGCGCGCTGCGCTCGGCAGCTTCGTGTTCGCGCCAGCGTCGCGTCGCGGTATAGCCGTCCATCACCGGCATCTGGCAGTCCATCAGCACGATGTCGTAGCGCGACGCGTCCATGCGCAGCAACGCCGCCTCGCCATTGCTGGCGGTGTCGCAGGTGATGCCGAGCACCGACAGCAGGCGCTGCCCGACCATCAGGTTGACCGGATTGTCTTCGACCAGCAGCACGCGCGGCTTGCGCGGGCCGTCGCTGCGCGCAGTGTCGAGGGCCGCATCGCCCGGCATGGTCGGCGGCGCAGACGCGAGCCCAGGCGACGTCGCCGGCGATCCTTGAAGCGGCGTCTGCGCGGTTCCATCGGCAGACGCCACCGGCGGGAGGTCATCGAGCCCGCTCGGCAACACATAGGGCGGCTCGACCGGCGCCGGCGTACTTTCGGTGCCGAATACCGCTTCACGCAGATCGGCGTCGGGCGACTGCCGGCTCAACAGGGTCGCGCCCTGACGCAGTTCCTCCGACACCGCCTCATCGCCGTACAGGCATATCAGGCGCAGGTCGCCATAGGCCGCCTGCCGGGTCACGTTGCGATACAGCGCGACCGCGGTGTTGCGCATGCCCGCCAGATCGGCAACCACCACCGAATACGCCCACGGCGGCCCTTGGCTCGCGGCCGTACGCAGTCGGTCAAGCGCTTCCTGGGTGGTCTCCACCGAGCTCACCCGCAGCCCCCAGTTGGGCAGCAGCATGCTCAGGCGCAACCGCAGGCGCGGATCGGCGCTGAGCAGCAGCGCGCGACCGTCACGTGGGCTCGCGTCCTCGACCGGCATGTCGCCCTGGGTCTTGCGCAGCGGGATCTCGAACCAGAACGTCGAGCCGGCGCCCGGTTCCGAGTCCACGCCGATGCGGCCATCCATCAACTCGACGATGCGGCGCGAGATCGCCAGGCCCAGCCCGGTGCCGCCGTACAGGCGCGTCGTCGAGGCGTCAGCCTGGCTGAACGCCTGAAACAGCCTCGTGCGGCCTTCAGTGCTGATGCCGATGCCGGTATCGCGGACCTCGAAGCGCAGTTGATGTTGCGCCGCGGTTTCACCAAGCCGGCGCACGTGCACCGACACGCTGCCGCGCTCGGTGAACTTCACCGCATTGCTGATCAGGTTGCCGAGCACCTGGCGCAGCCGGACGGGATCCCCGCGCACCGGCAGGCGCACGCCCGGATCGATCTGCAGGCCCAGGCGCAGGCCCTTGGTCTGCGCGGCGCGCTCCATGACCTGGATCACGCCATCCATCAGCTCGCGCAGGTTGAAGCCGGTGACCTCGAGCTCGAGCTTGTTCGACTCGAGCTTCGAGTAGTCGAGGATGTCGTCAACGATGCGCTGCATCTGCTGCGATGACAGCAGCGCGGTGTGGACGAGCTCGGCGTGATCGGGCGCGAGCCTGGCATGCATCAGCAGGTCGAGCATCGGCGTGATGCCGTTGAGCGGCGTGCGGATCTCATGGCTCATCGTGGCGAGGAATTCGCCCTTGGCCATCACCGCCGATTCGGCCGCGTTCTTGGCCTGGCGGAGCTCCTTCTCCAGTTCGGTGCGCTCTTCGAGTTCGCGCTGCAGTTCACCCAGCGCCAGCTCATCCTGGCGCAAACGCTCATCCGCGGCTTCGAGTTCGCGCACGCTCTGGTGCATGTGCACGCTGACCGCGATCGATGCGCCCACCGCGATCAGCGCCAGCACTAGCGCGAGTCCCTGCCAGGGGCCGGGCACTGCGAGCGCGGCCAGGGCCATCGTCAATGCAGCGCCGGCAGCCGCCCCGAGCGCAAGCCAGCGCAGCAGCAGGGCGGACGGACGTCTGCGCGCAATCATGGCGCCTAGAGCACGGAGTGATGGAAATCGAAGTCGAGCACGTTCGCGACGCGCTGGACGAGGTTGCCCTGGATGAAATCGATACCGCTCATCCACAGCGTCGCTGCGGCCTGCGGATCCTCGACCTGCTGGCCGATCACCTGCAGCCCGAGCCGGTGTGCATGCTCCACTGCAGCGCGCATTTCGTCACGGATGCGCGGTTCGTCGAGCTGGCGGGAATAGCGTGCGGCCAGTCGCACGAAGCCGAGCGGCAGTTGCGCGAGCAGCGCATCGGCTTCTTCACTCGCGCTGTACTGGCCCAGGCACAGCTGCACGCCTGCCGGCACCATGCGCGCGCAGAAATCCTGCAACGACAACGCGTGGATCAGCGCATCGTCCTGCCGCACATCGATGACCAGCGACGCACCCGGCACGGCAGACTGTTCGATCTGCTGCAGCAGCCAGTCGGCGTAATCACCCTGGATCAGGCTGCGCGAGGACTGCGACACGAACAGCCGCATCGGGCTGCCGATGCGCTGGCGCTCGACCTGCGTGGCCAGCGCCAGTTCGACCACACGGCGGTCGATCTCGAGCAACAGGCCGGCGAGCTCGGCGGCCGGCAGCACGCGCGCCGCCGAATGCAGTTCGCCATCGCGACCACGCAGGCGCAGCAGCGTCTGGTACTGGGCCTCGTCGCCACCGGCGACCGCCACGATCGGCTGGAAGGCGAGTTCGATGCGTTGCTCGGCCAGCGCGTCACGCAGATCGTCGGCGAGGCCACCCTGGGGCTCGCCGGGCACCGCGCGGGGTACGGGCATGTGCACGGCGATGCCCACCGGCGTCCCGCGCGATTCGCGCAGGGCCTGCTCGGCCGCGGCCAGCGCACTGCCGGGTTCGTCGTAGCCGTGCGCGAGATCGGCGTAGCCGACCAGCGCGCGGAGGCGGATGGACTGGTCGGCGAGCGGGAACGGATGGCTGCCGATGCCGTCGCGCAGGCTGCGCGCCCAGGCGTCGAGATCGGTGCGCGCCACGTCCGGCGCGAAGACTAGGAAGGTGTTGTCGTTGAGGCGCGTCGCAGACGCATCGCCCACCAGCGTGCGCAGGTGGCGCCCGGCATCGGTGAGGATGGTTTCCAGGCACGCGTAGCCGTAGCGGTCGCGCAGCGCGGTGATGCCTTCGATTTCGACGAATCCGAGCGCGCCACGCGGCGCGGCGGGGATCGCCTCGGCCAGGTGTTGCAGCAGCTGCAGGCGGCTGTTGAGGCCGGTCGTCGCGTTGCGACCCGGGTCGGGCATCTGCTGCAGCGCACGGGCGCGCCGGATGCGGTTCTGCACCGCGGCGATCAGATGCCTCGGGCGCACCGGCTTGGTCAGGAAGTCGTCGGCGCCGACCTCAAGGGCTTCGAACTGCCGCTCAGGATCGTCGTCACCGGTCAGGAATACCACCGGGATATGCGCGAACGCGGCCTGGCCACGCAGCTGCGCGGTCAGTTCCGAACCGTCCATGCCGGGCATGTGCAGGTCCATCAGCACCAGATCGGGCTGGAACTCGGCCAGCGCCGCCATGAAGCCGGTGGCGACCGCCACCACACGCGCCTGCAGCCCGGCGCCGTTGAGCACGCTTTCTGCGAACAGCGCCTGGCTGGGATCGTCCTCGACGATCAGGATGCGGGGCGGTGCTTCGACCGCATCGCCGGTCTGCGAACTGGGCGCTTGGGCGCGCGCGGCCGCAGCCTCGGCAGGGTCCCCGGGCAGCGTGGGTTGACCGGCGTCGGCGACCCAGCGCCGCCAGTAGGCGGTCGGCGGAAACTCGGCGCGTTGCTTGCTGTCGGCATCGGACATAGGAGCGGCACTGTGACGCGATGTGGGGGATCAGGCAACTTTAACCGGCACGCCTTGAATCGTGGCCGCAGTTGGGCCGCGCGGGCCTTCCGCGCTGTCCTGATCAGCCGCGCACAGGCTGCGGTGCTCGACGTGAGAGGCGTCGCCACAGCCACCATGCCGCGACAGCGCAGGGCAGTGCGAACGCGGCCACCAGGGCCAGCGCGAGCCAGGGCGACACCAGAGCGAGTGACAGCGCGCCCACGGTGACGACATCTTCCGTGGTCGAGGCGGCAAGGTTGCTGACCGGCTCGGGCGAGGCATTGAGCAGCAGCCGGCTGCCGGCCTTGAGCGCATGGCTGGCGAAGGCCACGCCGGCGCCGGTGGCGAGCATCCCCGCGCCCAGGTCGCCATCGGGCGATAGTGTGGCCGCAGCAAGGAATGCGCCGGCCGGTACGCGTGCCAGCGTCTGCAGCAGATCCCAGCCCGAGTCGACGCCCGGAATCTTGTCGGCGAAGAACTCGACCAGCGCCAGCACGCCCGACACGCCCAGCACCCAGGGCGATGCGGCGGCCTCGAGCGCTGGCGGCAGGTCCAGCCAGCCGAACGCGCCCGCCAGGCCAACGCCGAACACCGTCAGGTAAGCGCGCACGCCCGCCAGCCATGCGAGCAGCACGCCGGCGGCGAACAGGTGGGCTTCGGACATCGCGACGCTCCGTGGCGAACGACAACGGGTGCACAACGCCTGCGAGTATAGGACCGGCTCCGCCTTGACGCGGCGCGACGGCGCTGGCTATACCGTGACGATGACCGACGCCCCGCCTCCTGCCGCCAAGCCCTCGACCGCCAGCCGCCGCCTGCGTGGTCCGCGCATCGTCATGACGCTCGCGGTGGTCGTGGTGGTCGCACTGCTGTTCGGCATCTGGGGCACGTGGCAGGCGTTCTCGCCGAGCTCGGACAATCCGCAGCGCGAGCTCGCCGCGCAACAGGTCGAACTCGAAGCCCTGCAGCAGCAGGTCTCCACGCTGACCCGCTCCGACCAGATCAGCCGCGACGCGAACCGTGAACTGCAGGGCACACTGGCCGAACGTGACGAGGAGATCGCCGCGCTGCGGGCCGATGTCGCGTTCTACGAACGTTTCGTCGGTGCGACCGCGCAGCGCAAGGGGCTGACCGTGCACGAATTGCGTATGCAGCCGCGCACCGACCAAGGCTGGCACTACACCGCGACGCTGACCCAGAGCCTGAGCCGCGAGGCGGCCAGCGTCGGCACGATGCGGTTGTCGGTCGAAGGGACCCGTGACGGGCGCCTGGAGACGCTGGACTGGGATCAGTTGCGCCAGCGCGACGACGCCGACCGCGTGGCGTATTCGTTCAAGTACTTCCAGCAGGTCGAGGGTGACATCGTGCTGCCGCCGGGCTTCCAGCCCCTGCGCGTCGTGGTACGGCTCGAACCGGAGCGTGGCAGCGCGGTCGAGCGGCCGTTCAGCTGGGCCGACGTGACGCCGCGTTCCGCACCGGGCGCTTGAAGCGGGGGGCACGCAGCCCCATCCTGTGTGCCATGAACGACGTGCTCACCATCGAAGGCCCCGGTTACCAGTCGCTCGAGCGTCCGCTGGATTTCACGCCCGCGGCGGCAGCCAAGGTACGTGAGCTGATCGAAGGCGAAGGCAACGCCGCGCTCAATCTGCGGGTGTATATCCAGGGCGGCGGGTGTTCGGGCTTCCAGTACGGCTTCGAGTTCGATGAGCAACGCACGGACGACGATCTGGCCGTGGTCACGGACGACGTGACGCTGGTCGTCGACCCGCTGAGCCTGCAGTACCTCATGGGTGCCTCGGTGGACTACGTCGAAAGCCTGCACGGCGCGCAGTTCACGATCCGCAACCCGAACGCCAAATCGACCTGCGGCTGCGGCAGCAGCTTCAACGTCTGAGCCGCGCCGCGCGCGTGTCGCCATTGCGACACCGCCCGGGGCGATAATCGACGCATGGACTTCAGCTTCGTCGACGCGCCGCTCGATCGCGCAGAACATCTCCGGACGGATTCCCATGCGCTGGCCCGCCTGTGGCCCGAAGCGCGTGTCCTGGTGCTCGATGCAAAGGGTGATGCTCGTGTCGATGCGCATGGCATGCCCCCTGCGCTCGATGGCACCGTGGTCGGCGCGCGGCCTGCGTCGGCGGTCTTTCTGGGATTGCATGACATGCAGGGGTGGTTCGCACTGCCCGCGATCGATGCGCCGGACGCGCTCAGTGATGCCGCGACAATCGACCTGCGCACCGCAGCCGGGCAATGGCCAATACGCGAGGCGACTGCGTTCGCGCAGGCGCGCGCGGTGCTGCATTGGCGCGATCGCCACCGTTTCTGCGGCGGATGCGGCGCACCGCTCGAATACGCACGTGCTGGCTGGTTGGGGCGCTGCACCGGCTGCGGCATCGAGCATTACCCGCGCACCGACCCGGCGGTGATCGTCGCAGTCACCGATGGGTCGCGTCTGCTGCTGGGACGCCAGGCCGCGTGGCCGGCGGGGCGCTATTCAACGCTGGCGGGCTTTGTCGAACCGGGCGAGACGCTCGAGCAGACCGTCGTGCGCGAGGTGTTCGAAGAAAGCGCGGTACGCGTGACCGCTTGCCGCTATCTCGCCTCGCAGCCGTGGCCGTTCCCGGCCTCGCTGATGCTCGGCTTCATCGCCGACGCGGGGCCCGATGCACCGCAGGTCACCGACGAACTGGAAGACGCGCGCTGGTTCGACGTCGACACGATCGGCGCCGCGCTGCGCGATGCGCATCCGGAACTGAAGCTGTCACCGAAGTCGTCGATCTCGCGCTGGCTGATCGCGCACTGGCATGCGCAGCAGACGGGCGGTGAGCCTGTCTGAGGTGTTTCGCTCAGCCCGGCGCGAGCAGGGTGAAGGGAAACCACGGCAGGTTGCGCGCGATCCAGTAAACCAGCACAAGCACGATCCACGGTTTGGGATCGGAGGCAATGCGTGCGAGGCGCTGCAGCCACGGCGGCCGCCAGCCCAGATGCCAGGCTGCGAACAGGGGGGCCAGCGCGAGCAGCGCGAACAGCAGCGGGTTCATCGAGAACGCACGCGGCAGATCGCCATGGGCCAGCGCGTGCAGGCAACGCGTCAGGCCACAGGCCGGGCAGTGCCAGCCGGTGGCGCTGTAGAACATGCACGGCGGAAACGGATTGCCGGGCGCGTTCGGATCGAAGGTGCGGAGCAGCCACGCGCCGGTCGCCGCCAGTGCCACGCCGCCGCCTGCAAGGGCGACGGTCGCAGCGCGGACGCGACGCGGCGCATGGCGGCCCGCGAGCGACATCAGCTGCCGGCCTGCATCTGATCCATGATCATCTGCCACTGCGCCATGCCGCCGCCGAGCGTGAACGAGTAGATCGTCCACAGCAGACCGACGATGCACAGGCCGGTCGTGACCCAGCACCAGACCTTGGCGGTATTCGACGCGCGCTGGGCACCGGCCAGATCGCCTTGGCCGAGCAGCGTGTTGACCTTCGCCGAGAACACGATGGCGACGATGCCCGGAATCGTGCCGACGACGCAGCACAGGCACAGCGACAGCACGGTCACGACGATCGACCAGGCGAGATAGTTGGGCACAGTGCCGGGGGCGATCGGGGAGCCGGGCAGCGGCGCCTCCGGCGTGCCGTAGGTGCCGGGTGGTGGCGGCGGAATCGAACTCATCAAAAAACTCCTTTGTGCTGCGACGGATGGGAACTGTCGGTGACCGCCGTCCGTGGACGGGGACGTCATACTGTAGCGCCAGAGGTGGCGGCTGCGGCGGCGCGGCGCACCTCAGGCGGCGTCGCCGCGCAACATCCGGACCTGCGCTTCGAGCGTGCCGGCATCGATCAACGCAGCGTCTTCGATCCGCGGTCCGGCGACGACATCAACATGCGCGCGCGCACGACGGGGCACGCGCATGCGCCCCATGCGTGAATCGCGATGGCTCCACATGCTCGACCACATGCCACGCAGTGCCATCGGTACGACCGGCACGCGCTGACCGCGGGCGGCGGCGCGTTCGAGGATGCGCTCGACACCTGATTTGAACGCGGCGATCTCACCGTCGCGGGTCAATTTCCCTTCCGGGAAGATGCCCACCAGCTCGCCCTCCGCCAGCGCCGCATCCACCGCGTCGAACGCGCGCTGCATCAGCTCGGGGTCTTCTTTCGCGCCTGCGATCGGAATCGCCTTCGCATGCCGGAAGATCCAGTGCATGCCCGGCACCTTGAAGATGCGGTAGTACATGACGAAGCGCACCGGTCGCGGAATCGCCGCCGACAGGATCAGCGCGTCCATGTAGCTGACGTGGTTGCAGACGATCAGCGCGGGGCCATCGGCCGGCACCGAAGATTCGATATCGCGCAGGCGCAACCGGTACAGCACGCGCACCAGCAGCATGCTGACGAAGCGCATCAGGAACTCGGGCACGATCGTGAAGATCCACAACGCGACGAGGCCGTTGGCGATTGCCAGCGCCAGGAACACTTGCGGAATGCTCAGGCCCGGCAACGGAATCCGCACGCCGCCAATATTGAAACCGTCCATCTGCAACAGCACGCCCAGGATCGCGGCGGTCACGATGAAGAGCGAGTTCTGGATGTTGAGCCCGGCGATCACGCGCGAGAGCTCCGACTTCGGCGTGCGGCTCTGGATCAGTGCGAACAACGGCACGACGAAGAAGCCGGTGAACATGCCGATGCCGGTCAGATCGATGACGATGCGCCAACCGGCCCAGTCGCCGAGGAACTGGGCGATCGTCAGGCCGGTTGACGGCGGCGCGCCGGGCCGCGCGAAATACAGGTCCAGCAGGAAGGCGGTGATGCCGAATGCGCCGACCGGCACCAGGCCGATCTCGACCGAGCGGCCCGACAGCTTTTCGCACAGCAGCGATCCGACGCCGACGCCGACCGAGAACAGTGCCAACGCGAAGATGTACAACGCGGTGTCGTTGGCCACGCCGCCCAGATGCAGCTCCGCGTAGGTCGGCAACTGCGCGGTCAGCACCGTGCCGACGAACCAGAACCACGACACGCCGAGGATCGCGTTGCGCACCGCGAGCTGGCGCTTGGCCAAACGCATGATCGCGCGCGATTCGGGAATCGGATTCCAGTTGACCTTGAGCTCGGGCGCGCCGGCATCGACTTTTGGAATCATCCTCGCGACCACATTGCCCGCCACCGCCAGCGCGACCACAGACAGCGCCGCCGCTTCTGGCCCGTAACTGCCGGCGATCTTGAACACCAGGCCGCCATAGATCATGCCGGCGAGGATCGCGATCGACGTGCCCATCTCGACCAGCCCGTTGCCGCCGGTGAGTTCCTCCGGGCGCAGCACCGACGGCAGGATCGAGTACTTCACCGGACCGAACAGCGTGGACTGCGTGCCGGTCAAAAACAGCGCGACCAGCAGCACCGGCATGCTCTCGAGCAGGAAGCCCGCGGCCGCGATCGACATGATCACGATCTCCATCGTCGTGGTGATGACGATGAGTTTTTGTTTTTCCACCTTCTCCGCAATCTGCCCGGCGATTGCCGAGAACAGGAAGTAGGGCAGGATGAAGAGCGCCGGCGCGAGGTTGGCATAGAGCGTGCGCTCGGACATGCTGACGCCGAGAAACAGCAGCAGCGCGATGATCGACTGGCGGTAGACGTTGTCGTTGAACGCGCCCAGGGCCTGGACGGTGAAATAGGGCAGGAAACGGCGCTGCTTCAGCAGTGCGAACTGGGATTGGCCGGACATGCGGGCTCCTGTGCGATTGCGCGGAGCCTAGCAGGCCGCAACCGATGCACAAGGCTGGCGCGATGTGCACCGGCCCTCGGAATGCGCCTGGCTAATCCGCCGAGCCGCGCGTCCGCCGCAGGCGCATGTCGTCGCGCGAGAATGCGAAGCGGTGATGCTCGGCCTGCGCGTCGATCAGGCCGGGCGCGTCATAGTGCCGGCTGCGGCTGGTCGCTTCGGGCAGTTCGATGAAGGCGGCTTCGACCGCATTGCCGGCAATATGGACCAGGCCCACGCCATGGCGCCGCGTGCGTGCGTGCTGGATGCCCGGATTGCCGTGCAGGACCACCGCGTCGAGCGCAGCGGCCAGCCGGCGCGTGGCGTCGGCCTGCGGCCCGTCGCCGGACGCGCTGCGCTCGATGATGCTGGCAAGCGTCTCCGATGACACCGCCGGCGCGGTGAACTCGACGGTTGCTGCGCTGTGCTGGGTGGCGAAGCTGGCATGGATGTCACCCGACAGCAGGATGGTGCCGCTGGCCGGATCGAAGACCTCCTCGAACAGGCGTCGGCGCTCGACCGGAAAGCCGTCCCAGTGATCGAGGTTGAGATAGAAGCGGCGCCGCATCGGCGCTGGCGCGTTGAGGGCCGGATTCGACAGGTCCAGCACCAGCGAAGTGAACGACACCGAGCTGGCCACCACCTTGAAGCGTGCGTCGCTGTCGCGCATCCGTGTCGTTAGCCAGTCGCGCTGCGCAGGCCCGTAGGGCGAGGCCGCGCCGTCGAGCGCGTGCAGCGCGGCGAACAGGTCAAAGGCATCCTGCACGACTACGTAGCGCGCGCCCAGATCGGTGAAGGCGCCGGTCTTGCCCATCGCCAGCCACGGCAGTCCGCGCGGCAGGCCGGCCGCCTCCGGCAGTGCGAGATGCGCTTCAGGCGGCGCGGCGGCGTTCCAGCCCTCGAGCAGTGGCGCCAGCGCCGGCAAGGCGATGCCGCCCGCCAGCGCCGCCTCGGTGTAGCGCTGCGCCGCGTCGTCGCCAAGTCCGGCCGCGCGCGCCGCGTGCAGCACACCCGCATGCGCCGCGGCGCGCAGCGGTGCGCGCTCCGGCGTTTCGAGCGGCACGTAGGGCACCAGCGTCGCCAGCACCTGCTCGGGGTCGAGGCCGAGGCGCGGCAGGCGCGCACGCAATGCCGGCTCGTCGAACGCCAGCGCACCGGGGAAGGCGTCTTCGGGAATCGGATGGTCCGGGCGCGCGCTGCGGTAGTCGGTGACCAGCAGATCCAGTGCGCGGCCGAAGCGCAGGCCGCGCCAGATCTGCAGGTTCGGAAACAACCGCTCGCGGGTGACCGGCAGCTGCGCGCCGTCGGCGAGCTCGAGATCCACCGGCAGGTATTCGAAGTAGGCCTGCTCGGCGTTGCGCCGGCGCTCGAGATCGCGCTCGTCGCGGGCGCCGTCGTGATAGGTGCCCACGTCCTGCCAGCAGTCGTCGGAGAATTCGTGGTCGTCCCAGATCGCGACAAGCGGCGCGCGTTCCAACAAGGCCTGCAGCACGGGATCGTCGCGGAAGGTCCGGTGCAGCTGGCGGTAGTTGTGCAGGCTGCGCGCGGCGAAATATGCGCGCCCGCCGCGCTCGAGCCGGATCGCGCCGTCGACATCCTCGAAGGTGATCGCGCGCATGTCGTCCTGCTGCTGGAACTGCGGATCGCCGGCGGTCTCGTAGATGAAATCGCCCAGATGCAGCACGAAGTCGAGCTCCTCGTCGAGCAGCGGCAGCAGGCTGTTGTACCAGCGGCCGCCGTAGTCCTGGCAGCTCATGAAGGCGAAGCGCACCGGTACGTCGGCATCCGGCGCGGGCGCGGTGCGCGTGCGGCCATGCGGCGAGGTGCGCGGCGCGGTGCCGTCGTCCTCGACGACGAAGCGGTAGTGATACGTGGTCGCGGGCGTCAGACCTTCGACCCGGACCTTGATGCAGCCGTCGCTGTCCGTCGGCGCCTGGAGCACGCGATCCACGCGCAGGCGCTCGAATGCGGCGTCCTCGGCGACCTGCACGCGGAGCCCCGTCACTGGCGAGGCGACGCGGGTCCACAACAGCACGCGGTCCGGGCGCGGATCGCCGGAGGCCACCGACTGCGGGAACAACGTGCGCGAGACGTTCCCCGGTACGTCGCGCGTGGCGCCGAGTGCAGGCAGTGCGGTGCTCGACGCGATGACGACAAGCGCGGACAGGAAGCGGCGGCGTGTGGGCGAATGCATGGGGAATTGGGCAGCGGACGAAGCGGGCATCCTGCGGCGCGCGCATGACGCTTCGATTGCGCGACCTGTTACTGCGTCCGTCATGCGGGTGTCATCGCCGGATCAAGCTGCCGCAATACGGACCGTCGATCGTGGTCGTTGCTGTTCACCACCGGGGAATCGACGTCATGCCTGTCCGTGTCCATCCACTCGTGCCACCGTTGCTCGCCGGCCTTGCATTGCTCGCCGCCACGCCGGCGATCGCGCAGTCCACGTCTTCGACGCTGCAGGAGCTGGACAAGATCGTCGTCACCGCGCAGAAGCGCGAGCAGCAGGTGCAGGACGTGCCGATCGCGATCACCGCCTATTCGGGCGAGTTTCTCGATGCGCTCGGCATTGATGGCTTCGAGCAGTTGGGCAATTACGTGCCCGGCCTGCAGACCCAGGTGCAGAGCCCCAACAATCCGGGCTTCGTGATCCGCGGCATCACCTCCGACAGCGGCGACGCCACCAGCGAACCGCGCGTCTCTGTGTTCCAGGACGGCGTGTCGATCAGCCGCTCACGCGGCTCGGTGGTCGAACTGTTCGACATGGAGCGCGTCGAGGTATTGCGCGGCCCGCAGGGCACGCTGTTCGGACGCGGAGCGCAGATCGGCGCGGTGCACCTGATCCAGAACAAGGCGCGCGCCACTTTCGGCGGCGCGTTCCGCGCCGGCTTCGGCAACTTCGACGAAACTTACTTCACCGGCCACCTCAACACGCCGCTGGTGGACGACACGCTGTACGGACGCATCGCCGTCTTCCATCAGCAGCGTGACGGCACGATCGACAATCTCGCGGGTGGCGACCTCAACGGCCGGGACACCCAGGCGATTCGCGGCGCGCTGCGCTGGGATCTCGGTGACACCGGCACGCTGGACCTGATCCTCAACCACCAGCGCGACACGCCGCCGGGCACCGCATTCCGCAGCGGCAGCATTCCGACACGCGAGGGCCGCATCGCGTTCTGGGACAGCGCCGCCGACCTCAACCGCGGCGAGGCGCTGGGCCTGGATCGCACCGTCGACAGCGCGACGCTACTCGGGGAGTTCCGCCTCAGCGACGACTGGACGCTGTCGTCGATCACCGGCTGGCGCCGTTTCGACTCTACCGAGCAGTTCGACGGTGACGGCTCGCAGGTCGACCTGCTGGAGTTCGCCGAGATCGCCGAAGGCCGCCAGTTCAGCCAGGAGATCCGCTTCAACTACGATGCCGGCGGTGCCTTCCGCGGCTTCGCAGGTGTCAGCGCGTTCGACGAATCCGGCTCGCAGCGCGTGCCCTTCAGCACCGACGAACGCAGCTTTTACGCGCTGCTGTCGCCGACGCTGACCGCGGCCACCGGCGGGCTGCTGCCGGTGGTGCCGCTGCTCAACCCGGATGGCACGCCGAACACCAGCCTGTCGGTGATCAACGTGCATCCGGCGCTGCAACAGATGCTGGGCCTGCCGGCGCTGCTGCCGCTCAAGGCGCGGCACACCGAGGAGTACGCGAACTTCGGCGACGTGCGCGCGCTGGAAGCGTTCGCCGACGGCACCTGGTCGATGACCGATCGTTTCGACTTGACCCTGGGCCTGCGCTACACCCGCGAGGAGATCACGTCGGGCTACGAGGCGCTGTACTACGGCACGCCCAGCGTGCTCGGCCTGTTCCTGCCGTCGTTCCCTGACAACGTGGCGTTCCCCAACGCGCTGTCCGCGCCCACGGCCGGGCGCCTGCAGGCATCGGATACGTTCTCGTCGGCGGTCGGGCGCGCTGTGGCGGCCTATCGGTTCGCGGACGATCTCAACGGCTATGCAAGCGTGTCGCGCGGCCGGCGTCCGGATCTGCTGCAATTCAACGACGGGGCGATCGAACAGGTCGACGCCGAAATCGTGTGGAACTACGAAATCGGCCTCAAGGGCGCGGCCAGCGACGGCCGCTTCGTTTACGACCTGGCCGCGTTCTACTACGACTACAGCAACTTCCAGGCGCAGGTGGAGAATCCGTCAGGAACGCCGTTCTTCATCACCGCCAATGGTGGCAATGCGCGCGCGGTCGGCTTCGAGGCGGCGCTGACCAACCGCTTCACCGATCGCCTCAGCGGCTTTCTCAACTACGGCTGGATCGACGCGAAGTTCAACGCGCTCGACGACGACGACAATCCGCAGTCACTGGCCGGCAACCGCTTCCGCCTGACCCCGGAGCACACGGTCGCGCTGGGCCTCGACTGGCAACTTCCGTTCGGTGCCGGCCACGCGTTCTATGTGCGGCCCAACTACAGCTGGCGTGCGAAGGTCTTCTTCGAGGACGACAATAGCCCGGCGATTTCGCAGGACGCGTTCGGGCTGCTGAACCTCAACGCCGGCGTGCGCCTGGCCGGTGGCTGGGACCTGCAGGCCTACGTGCAGAACCTCACGGATGAGACCTACCTCGTCGATGCCGGCAATACCGGCGCGCTGTTCGGCACGCCGACCTTCGTGCCCGGCAGCCCGCGCCTGTACGGGGTCCGCGTCGGCTACACGTTCTGAGGCGGGGCGGGACCTGCCGGCAGTTGCGCCTGCGATCGGGCGCCACGCCGGCAGGTCTGCATCGTCCAGTCCGGGCGCTGGGCCGCGCTCAGCCGGCGGACGCGGGGTCTTCGCGAACCGCGCGGTATCGCTGTTCGAGTTCCTGGCGGATCTCGCGCCGCTGCCGGCCCTGCTCGAAGCGGCGGCGTTCCTCGGCACTGGCCGGCTCGAGCGCCGGCACCGGCGTCGAGCGGCCGTCCTCGTCCATCGCCACCATCGTGAAGAAGCAGCTGTTGGTGTGGCGCACGGCGCGGTTGCGGATGTCCTCGGTGATGACCTTGATGCCGACTTCCATCGACGTGCGGCCGGTGTAGTTCACCGACGCGAGGAAGGTCACCAGCTCGCCGACGTGGATCGGCTCGCGGAACGTCACCTGGTCCACCGACAGCGTGACCACGTAACGGCCGGCGTAGCGACTGGCGCAGGCGTAGGCCACTTCGTCGAGATACTTCAGCAGCGTGCCACCGTGCACGTTGCCGGAGAAGTTCGCCATGTCCGGCGTCATCAGCACGGTCATGCTGAGCTGGGCATTGCCTGGGATCACGATCTAAGCCTTGGCGTTAGGGAAGGCATCAGGCGTTGCCGCGTTCGCGTTCGATCGCGCGCCAGCCGATGTCGTGGCGATGGAACTCGCCCGGCCACGAGATGCCGGCGAGCTCGCCGTAGGCGCGCGTCTGCGCGTCGGCGACAGTCTCACCCAGCGCAGCCACGCACAGTACGCGGCCGCCGGCGGTGACGGCCTGGCCGTGCGCGTCGAGCTTCGTGCCCGCATGGAACACTTTGGTGTCCTCCAGCGACGGGGTGTCCCAGGTGTTGATGACGTCGCCGGTGCGCGGCGTGCCCGGATAGTGCTCGGCGGCCATGACGACGCCGAGCGAGGGACGGGGATCCCACTGCGCCTCCACGCCATCGAGCGTGCCGTCGATCGCAGCTTCGACCAGATCCAGCAGATCGGACTGCAGACGCAGCATCACCGGCTGGGTTTCCGGATCGCCGAAGCGCACATTGAACTCGATGACCTTCGGCGCGCCCTGCGGATCGATCATCAATCCGGCATAGAGGAAGCCGGTGAACGGCACGCCGTCGGTGATCATGCCGCGCACGGTCGGCTCGACGACCTCGCGCATGACCCGCGCGTGCACCTCGGGCGTGACCACCGGCGCCGGCGAATACGCACCCATGCCGCCGGTGTTGGGGCCGGTGTCGCCATCGCCGACGCGCTTGTGGTCCTGGCTGGTCGCCATCGGCAGTGCGGTCTTGCCGTCGACGATCGAGATGAAGCTCGCCTCCTCGCCGTCAAGGAATTCTTCGATCACCACGCGCGCACCGGCCGCGCCGAAGGCGTTGCCCGACAGCATGTCGGTGATCGCGGCTTCCGCCTCTTCCAGCGACATCGCGACGATCACGCCCTTGCCCGCAGCCAGGCCGTCGGCCTTGATGACGATGGGCGCGCCGTGCTGACGCACGTACTCGATCGCGGTGTCGGCATCGGTGAATACCGAATAGCCGGCCGTCGGAATCGCGTGCCGCGCGAGGAAGTCCTTGGCGAAGGCCTTGCTGCCTTCGAGCTGTGCGGCGGCCGCGGTGGGCCCGAAGATGCGCAGACCTGCCTCACGGAAACGATCGACGACGCCGGCGACCAGCGGCGCCTCGGGGCCGACGACGGTCACGTCGACATTCTCGGATTTCGCCAGCGCCAGCAGCGCATCGAGATCGGTTGCCGCGACGTCCACGTTGCGGCAGCCCGCTTCGCGCGCGATGCCTGCATTGCCCGGCGCGACCAGCACCTCGCCGACCCGCGGTGATTGCGCGAGCTTCCACGCCAGCGCGTGTTCGCGACCGCCGGAACCGATGACGAGGACCTTCTTCATGCGCAGCAGACCGGATGCAAAGGGGAGACCAGTTTACGGCGTCGCAGCGCCCCTCGCTGCGCGCGGGCCGTGGCAGCGCGGCACTGTCGACCGGGCGTCGCGGAACCGGATGCTAGGCTCGATTGCTTCGCCGCAATGGAACCCCCACCGCCGATGGATCTGGTCCAGCTGATCGAAAACGTGCTGTCGCCCATCGTCGGCGGCATCAACGGCGTGTTGTGGAATTACCTGCTGGTCGGCGTGCTGCCGCTGGTGGGCATCTGGTTCAGCGTGCGGCTGGGCTTCATCCAGTTCCGCCGTTTTCCGAAGATGATCTCCGGCTTGGTGCGCGGCACCGGCGACGACAACGCGGGCATCTCGCCGCTGCAGTCGCTGTGCACGAGCCTGGCCTCGCGCGTGGGCACCGGCAATCTCGTCGGTGTGGCGATTGCGCTGACGGTCGGCGGCCCCGGTGCGATCTTCTGGATGTGGCTGGTCGCCTGTTTCGGCATGGCGACGGCCTACGTCGAAAGCGCGCTGGCGCAGTTGTACAAGCGCCGCGACGCCGAGGGCCAGTACCGGGGCGGCCCCGCGTTGTACATGGCCCACGGCCTGCGCAAGCCCTGGCTGGGGGCGATCTTCTCGGTGTGTCTGATCCTCGCGTTCGGGCTGGTGTTCAGCGCGGTGCAGGCCAATTCGATCTCCGAAGCGGCGCGCGGCGCCTGGGGCATCGAGCCGGTGTGGACTGCCGCCATCCTGGTCGCGCTCGCAGCGCCGGTGATCTTCGGCGGGCTGCGACGGGTGGCGAAGCTGTCGGAGGTGATCGTCCCTGCAATGGCGCTGGCGTACCTGGCGCTGGCGGGCTGGGTGATCATCAGCAACCTCACCGAGGTGCCGGCGATGCTGGCGCTGATCGTGCGCAGTGCGTTCGGCCTCGACCAGGCCGCAGGCGGCGTGCTGGGCGGCCTCGCGGTCGCGCTGCTCAACGGCGTCAAGCGTGGCCTGTTTTCCAATGAGGCCGGCATGGGCAGCGCGCCGAATATCGCGGCCTCGGCCACGCCGGCGCCGCACCATCCGGCCAGCCAGGGGCTGGTGCAGGCGTTCGGCGTGTTCGTCGACACGCTGGTGATCTGCACGGCGACGGCGCTGATGATCCTGCTCTCGGGCGCGCTCGACACCGCCGGCGGTGACGGCGTGGTGCTCACGCAACAGGCCATGGCGATTCACTTCGGCGGCTGGGGCCCGGTGTTCATCGCCGTGGCGCTGTCGTTCTTCGCGCTCACGTCGATCCTGGGCAATTACGCCTATGCCGAAAGCGCGGTCGTCTTCCTGCGGGGCGGTCGCGCCGGCATCCTGTTGCTGCGCCTGGGCTGTCTGTCGATGGTGGCCTGGGGCGCGTTCGCCAAGCTCGATCTCGTCTGGGACACCGCCGATGCGGCGATGGGGCTGATGGCGATGGTGAACCTGATCGCGGTGATGCTGCTGTCAGGCGTGGCGATCAGGCTGACCCGCGATTACGACCGCAAGATCCGCGCGGGCGAGAGCTCACCGCGTCTGGATGCGGCGGATTTCCCCGAGCTCGGTGACACGATCGACCGCAGCATCTGGACCGCGCAGAAGACGGTGGCGCCGGTCCCCGAGCGCGGCTGAGGCCAGCGCAACGCCGACGCGGCAGCGCATGCGTCAGGATGGCTTCAATCGCATCCGTCGCGCTGCAGCTCGGCGGGCACGGCCCACGCGCCGGTCGTCGGATCGAACGGCACCAGATGTGTGCGGTCAATGCGCCGCCCGCAGGCCTCGCCACGTTCGTGCACGCGCAGCGGCCACGCGACTGCAGTGGTGTCGCGATCGTCGATCGCGAAGTCAAATGTCAGATCGTAGGCCGCATCCGGCGTGCAGTCGTTGCGCTCGCCGCACCCGGTCATCGCACCGAGATTGTCGAGGCTGCTGCGCAGCGATCCGGCCACCTCGAAACCGTCCCCGTGCGGCAACACGAGGCTGGTGTTGCCGATGGCGATGCCTTGGCCGGTGAAGCCGTCCTCGACAACGAAGCCGTAGAGCCGCGGGCCGAAGCGATGCACGGCGATGTCGGCAACGTCGCCGGCGCTGCCGAAGCCGTCCATGTGCGCGCGTGCAGCGGCCATGACGGCATCCGCGTTCTCACGCAGCAGGAAGAAGTCGGTCAGGGCGCTGTTCGCATGCCCGGCGCCATCGGGTACGCCGCAGACGGCGACCAGTTCGGCGGGTGCGTCCGGTGTGCCGATCGCGGCGCGTGCGCAGACCTCGCGCGAGGCGGCATCGGCACCGAGCCCGTCGGCCAGCGGCGTTCCGGGCCAGTCGCCCTGCAGCTGTGCGAGTTCGCCGTACTGGCCGACGAGAAACCTGCGGACTGCGCCGCCGTTCAATCCCGTGACCGGTGCCGCGCCCGCGTGCGATGCGTCGTCGGTGCGGATCGCCGCCGACTCCGGCGACGAAGCCGGTACCGCAGTGGCAGGCGGCGGCGCAGATGCTTCGCCACAGGCGCCCAGCGCGAGCAGCAGGCAGGCGGACAGGACGGCACGCGGCAGCGTGGGACGAGGCAACAACATCGGCGCATCCTGCGAGACGGAGGCGCCGGACTCTAGCAGCGGCGTCGGCGTCGTCCATTCACGCCGACGTGGTGACATGACGCGTCGCGGTCAGTGCCGGAAGTGGCGCACGCCGGTGAACACCATCGCGATGCCGTGTGCGTCGGCGGCGGCGATCACCTCGCCGTCGCGCATCGAGCCGCCTGGCTGAATCACCGCCTGGATGCCGGCTTCGGCAGCGGCATCGATGCCGTCGCGGAACGGGAAGAATGCGTCCGATGCCATCACCGAACCCGGCACGACCAGGCCCGCATCGCCGGCCTTGATGCCGGCGATGCGGGCCGAATACACGCGGCTCATCTGTCCGGCCCCGACGCCGATCGTGCGGTGATCCTTGGCGTAGACGATCGCATTCGACTTCACGAACTTCGCGACCTTCCACGCGAACAGCAGATCGTCGAGCTGAGCGGCCGTGGGGGCGACCTGCGTGACGACCTTGAGTTCGTCGCGCGCGACGTCGCGATTGTCGGCGCTCTGCATCAGCAGGCCAGAGCCCACGCGCTTGACGTCGACGGTATTGCGGCCCTCGCCATGGGGTATGCGCAGTACGCGCACGTTGGCCTTCTTCTTCGCGTAGTCCAGCGCTTCGGATGAGAAGTCCGGCGCAATGAGGACCTCCACGAACTGGCGGTCAAGGATGACCTTCGCCGTTGCCGCATCGAGCGGGCGATTGAAGGCAATGATGCCGCCGAACGCAGACGTCGGATCGGTCGCGTACGCGAGTTCGTAGGCATCGCCGCAGGCTGCGCCCACAGCGACGCCGCAGGGATTGGCGTGCTTGACGATCACGCAGGCCGGCGCCTCGAACTGGCGCACGCATTCCCATGCGGAATCCGCATCGGCGATGTTGTTGTAAGAGAGTTCCTTGCCCTGCAATTGCTCGAACGTCGCCAGCGTGCCCGGCGCCGGATGCAGGTCGCGATAGAACGCCGCCTGCTGGTGCGGGTTTTCGCCATAACGCAGGTCCATGACCTTGACGAAATTGCCGTTGCTCTGGCCGCCGAAGGGCGCGCGCTGCGCGGCGCCGACATCGGACGGTTCGGCGATCGACGACAGCACGTCGCTGATGCGCGCGTCGTACTGGGCCACGCGGTTGAACGCGACGACCGACAGCGCGAAGCGTGTCTGCGCCGACAGCGCGCCGCAGTTGGCCTCGAGCTCCGCCAGCAGCGCGTCGTACTGCGACGGATCGGTCGCCACCGCGACATGCGCGAAGTTCTTCGCCGCCGCGCGCAGCATCGCCGGGCCACCGATATCGATGTTCTCGACGATGTCGTCGAACTTCGCGTCGGGCGCGTAGGCCACGCGCTCGAACGGATACAGGTTGAGCACCAGCAAGTCGATCGCGTCGATGCCGTGCTCGGCCATCACCGCATCATCGGTGCCGCGCCGGCCGAGCAGGCCGCCGTGTACTTTGGGATGCAGGGTCTTGACCCGGCCGTCCATGATTTCGGGGAAGCCGGTCACGTCGCTGACATCGCGTACCGGCAGGCCGGCCTCGCGCAGCGCCTTCGCGGTTCCGCCGGTCGACAGCAGTTCGACGTTGCGTGCTGCGAGCGCGCGGGCGAGATCGAGCAGGCCGGTCTTGTCGGACACCGACAGCAGCGCGCGGCGGATCGGAGTGGTCGCGCCGTGGGCGGGATTGGAAGGCATGGGCATGGCGGGGAAGCGGGGCGGACGGATATTGTAGGACGGCCGCTCCGACGCGGCGCCCCGCGGAGCACACAGCGTGTCGATCTATGCCTTGAAAGGGCGCTTCCAGGCGCTGCTGCGCCCCTTGGTCCGCGCACTCCACGGCGCGGGCGCGGGCGCGACTGCGAACCAGATAACCGTGATTGCCGCGCCAATCTCCCTGCTGGTCGCCGCCATCGTCTACGTGCGTGCGCCGGGGCTGCCGTTGCTCTACCTGTTGTTGCCGGTCTGGATGCTGGTACGCATGGGCCTCAACGCGATCGACGGCATGCTGGCGCGCGAATTCAAGCAGCAGTCGCGCCTGGGGGCCTACCTCAACGAACTGTGCGACGTGGTCGCCGACGCGGCTCTGTACCTGGCGCTGCTTCGCGTGCCGGGTCGTGCCCAATGGGCGCGTGGTGCAGTCGCCGGACGTGCTGCAGTAGGTGTAGGGCAAGCTGTGCGGCCGCCGCCTCGTGGCGCCGCGGCTCTCGCCATCGAAGACCGTCGAAGGCCTGGTGGGCGGCGTCGCGTCAGCCACGCTGCTCGGCGCCGCACTGTGGTGGATCATGCCGTTCGCGCCGTGGCAGGCGGGCCTGCTGGCGCTGGTAATCAACCTGATGGGCTTCTTCGGCGCGCTGGTGATGTCGGCGATCAAGCGCGACCGCGGCATCAAGGACTGGGGCCACATGATCGAAGGCCAGGGCGTCATGCTCGACCGGCTGGATCCGGTGTGCTTCGCCGCGCCGGTGTTCTTCCACGTCACCCGCTACTGGTGGGGCTGGCGCCCCGCGCGTGAGGCGGTTACACCAGCGCGTATTCGCGCAGTTTCTTGCGCAGCGTGGCGCGATGGATGCCGAGCATCGCTGCGGCGCGGCTCTGGTTGCCGTCGCAGAAGTTCAGTACCTCGACGAACAGCGGAATCTCGAGTTCGCGCAGCGCGACCTCGTAGAGATTGTCGGTGTCGTTGCCGTTGAGATCGCCGAGGTAGCGCTGGATCGAGGTCGCAACGTGTTCGCGCAGGGGCGTGCGCGGTGCTTCGCGCGTGCTGCTGTCGGTGCGGTCTGCGTTCAAGTCGACTCTCGGAAATGCGGCGTCGCTGTCGCACTGTCAGGTCGATGACGACGGCACATGCGGACGGCGGAGCGGCAGACCAGTCTAGCGCGGCCCCTGGCCGCCTGTCAGCCGGGTTTCAGAGGAAATCGAAGGCGAACGAAACCGCGCGTGCGTCGGGCTCGAGGAGTCGCAGACGTGCTTCCGCACTGTCGCCGGCGGCCAGTGTCGGCCGGCCCGGCGCGGCGTCGAGATACTCTTCGGCGGTGAACACGCGGCTGCCGACCGCGCGACCGTCGATGTCCGACAGCGTCAGTCGCAACCGCGGCCAGACCTGCGCCCATCGCGCATCGTTGCGGAACGTCGCGGTGGCGACGAGCTGGCCGGGACGTGCGTCGTCCGGGCGCACGTCGCGTGCCAGCACGGTCAGTGCAGCGGGCTCCCGCCACGGCGGCAGACTGCAGCGCAGCGCGCCGCACAGTCGTTCGAGTGTCGGGCGCCAGCCGGGATCGCTCGCGAGTCGTGCGCGATCGGCCAGCAGTGCCTGCAATCCAAGCAGCAAGGTGAGCGCCCCGACAGCGCCATAGAGCATCCGGTGTTGCCGTCGCATGCGCGCGTCGCGCGGAACGGACGCGCCGCGCCTCGCGAAGCTCGGAGATGCGCGCGTGGATCCGGGTTTGGGGGCAGGCGCCGGCCGCGCAGCATCTGCAGATGCCGGGGGCTCGGCGGGCGCCGCGCTCTTTCCGCTTGCAGCGGAATCATCGATGGTCGCGATGTCGGCCGGCGCTGGCGCCGATGTCGCGGCGAGATCGTTCTGCGCCACCGGGGCGGGCGGCTCGCGGCAAGGCGCCAACTGTGCCGCGCGCGGACTGTCCGGGAACGCCGCAGGGATTGCCGATTCAGATGTCGGCGTCGCGGGCGCTTCGATCGCTGACGGCGGCACATCCGCGACCGGCGTCGGCGTTCTCAGCAAAGCGGCCACCGACACCTGCGGCGGGGCACTGCGCAGTACCCCGCGGCAGCGCGGGCAGCGCTCCGGCGGCTGGTCGGTCGCCGGGTCGGTGGCGACCAGCGAACCGCAGTGCTTGCAGTTGATGAACATGCGGCTATTGAATCACGCCGCCGTCGTGCCGCACGCGGCGCGTCAGAGCGGTTTGCGGACGCCGTCGATGCGGACCCAGTCGCCTTCGCGCGTGACTGCCAACTGCTCGAACCAGGGACGGTAGCGACGCAGCAGGTCTTCTTCCTGGCCGTCGAGGATGCCCGACAGCGCGATACGACCGCCGACGGCCACGCGTTCGGCCAGCGTTTCAGCCAGCGCATCGAGCGCGGTCGCGAGGATGTTGGCAACGACGACGGGGAAGGCGCCCTGCGGCGCGTCGGCAGGCAGATACACGTCGAGTGCGGCGCCGACCTCGTTGCGGTCCGCGTTGTCGCGCGAAGCGATCAAGGCCTGGGGATCGTTGTCGATGCCGACTGCACGCGCCGCGCCGAGTTTCAGCGCGGCCAGTGCGAGGATGCCGCTGCCACAACCGTAATCGAGCACGTCGGCATCGGCGAGCACGCCCTCGGCCGCCAGCGCATCCAGCCACTGCAGGCACAGGGACGTGGTCGGATGCGTGCCCGAGCCGAAGGCCAGGCCCGGGTCGAGGCGGATCACAATGGCATCGTCGCTGGCGGACTCGGGCAGCTCGGCATTCCACGGCACGATCCAGGTGCGCGCGCCGAACTGCAGCGGTGCGTACTGGTCCATCCAGGCGCGTTCCCAGTCCTGGTCCTCAACCTTGCGGAAGCTGGCGCGGCTCCAGTCCAGGCCGGCGTCGAAGGACTCCAGCGCGGACAACACCAACAGCGCGTCGGTGTCGTCCTCGAACAGCGCGGTCAGGACGATCGCATGCCACAGCGGCGTTTCGCCGACGCCGGGTTCGAGGATCGCCTGCTCGTCGGTGGTGTCGGCATCGGCGTCGATCATCGTCACGGCCAAGGCGCCGATGTCCTCCAGGGCATGGGCGTAGCGCGGCTGCTCGGCTTCGGTGCAGCGCAGGCTCAGTTCGAGGAAAGGCATCGGGTGGTCCGGTGGGGCAGGGGTCGGGCATCTTGGTGCCCCCGTCGGGGCGCGTAAAGGGGCGAACGGCGGCGCGCGTCCGCGGCGGTCGGCGCGTGTCCGGACAGGATGTGCGCGCCGTCGCGCCGCTGGCGCGTATCGGCGCACAGTCCGGGCCTGGCGCGGCGGGCCGGCGGTGGAGGCAGCCGCCGTCGGCTAGAATCCGGGCTTCAGAACCGCGCCCCGCCACCGCGACGGCGCCAGCCCGCCGCCGATCACAGTGGTCGGATGCCGCAGGATCCGACGTGACCGTTCGAGTGTTTGCCGCCATCGCGCTGTTGGGAGCTCTCGTCGCCGCCCTGGCGATGTGGCGCCCGGCTGTGCCCGGCGCGGCTGTCGGCGACATCGATGCCGCGTGGAATGCCGACGTGGCCACGCGCGTCACCGGCGACGCCTCTACCCCGTACACGGCAACGCTGCCGGAGGCGGACCGTGTCGCCGTATGGTCGCCGAGCGTTATGCGCCCACTGCAGCGCGCGTTCGAGCAGGCCGACGATCTGTTCGCATTTCGGCAGCAACTGCAGCCGCTGGCCGATGCCGGCGATGCCGATGCGCGCTGGGTGCTCAGCCGCGTCGACGAGTACTGCGCCGGCTTCGCCCGGGATCCGGATGGCTTCGCCCAGGACAGTGCGCTCATTGATGGTCTGCAACTCGATGCGGCGCGTGCACTGGGCGCAGCCCGCGGCCGCATCGGTACACGCTGCGGACGCTTCGTACCGCGCGATGCGCCGACATTCCTGCAACTGGTCGAGCGGCGACAGGATGCGGCCGAGGCTGGCAGCCTCGCCGCCGAAGCCGCGCTGCTGGCGATGGGTGCACCGCTGCAGGACGACATGGACTATCGCCGCGGGCTCGTCGAGCGTGTGCAGGCCTCGCGTGATCCCGAAGCCTTCGTCGCGCTGTCGCCGGCGATGGGCGTCGCGGCGAGTGGTGATGTGGCGCTCGCCGATACGGTCGCCGGCACGCAGGCCAGCGAACTGGCCTGGCAGCTCGCCGCCTGCGATCTCGGTCTCGACTGCACCGCCGATGGCGCGCTGATGACCGAGTACTGCGCCAACGGTGGCATCTGCGCGCGCGATGCGCGGCAGGACTTTTCCTCGTTCGTGCGCGACGCGGCCGTACCGCGTCAGGGTGCGGAAGAGATCGATCGGATGAAGAACACCCTGGTCGAGGACGCCCCCGCGTCCGGCCAACTGCTCGGAATGGTGACACGATGAAACGCATGCTCCCCCGCAAGCTCCGCTTCTGGCTCTGGGCCGCCTTGTTCGTCGGCTATTCGGTGGCTGTTGCCGGTGTCGTTATCGACGCGGTCAGCGAGAACTACCGGCGCCTGACCCAGGTCGCGCAGACCACGACCGCCGCGCCGCTCGAACAGCGCCAGCTCGGTGCCGCGCAGATCGCGGCGTTGTATCGGGCGCAGAGCGCCACGCCCTTCCTCGCCCTGCCACCGGGCAACACCTTCCGTGTGGTGTGGCCGGACGGGTCGACCGAGCTGGTGCGCATCGTCAGCCAGTCGAGCCCGCACGGTGCGGTGCCGGTCGACGGCAGCCAGATCGAGGCGGCGCCGGTGCTGGATGTTTCGCAGGCCGAGCTGCAGGTGTTGCCGGTCTCGGTTGCACCACCTCAGGCCGCCGGCGCGGAGTGAACGACTAGCTTGCGCGGTGGCGCACGGCCCGTGCATGGCGCCGTCGCTCGGCGACGCCGGCCCAGAACATCGCCGAATGGAACTGCGCGAGGCACAACGCCAGCAGCGTCCAGACGATATCGAGATTGAGATAGACCCCGGCCGCACGGTTCAGTACGGCCCACTCCGAGCGCCGCATCGCCAGGCTGCCTTCGCCGAGCACGCGGTGCAGGACCTGCCCGGTCGACAGCGACTGCCAGTCGCCGAAGCGCAGCAGGCCGGACGCGCCCAGGCCGATGCAGGCCACGACGCCCAGCGTCCAGACGACAGCCAGCCACATCGGCGCACTGTGCAGCGTGCGTGCGCGTGGCGACAGCTGGATCGCACCCAACGACCACGCCAGCAGAAGCAGCACGGACACCTGGACAAACACCATCGACGGCTTCCTGCGCGCAGCGGTAGGGCGCCACAGGATGACCGGCCCGCGCCGGCTGCGGCATGAAGCCGCGGAGTGCCGTGTATCCTGACGCCCCTCGCGGCGGACGGCATGCGCGCCTGCGTCCCCGACGCGACCCGCGTCCCAAGCGCCCTCCAGCCCCGCAGACACGATGACCGGACCCACGAACCCGACCTACGACGCGCATGCCGATGCCTATGCGGCGTCGCTGCGTTTGTCTGTCGCCCCGATGATGGACTGGACCGACGAACACTGTCGCGAGTTCCATCGGTTGCTGGCGCCTGGCGCGCGGCTGTATACGGAAATGGTGCATGCGAAGGCCGTGATCCACGGCGATCGCGCGCGGCTGTTGGCGAAGACGCCGCATCAGTCGCCGCTTGCGCTGCAGCTCGGCGGCAGCGAACCCGACGCACTCGCGCAGGCCGCGCGCATCGCCGCCGATCACGGTTTCGACGAGATCAACCTCAACTGCGGTTGTCCGTCCGATCGCGTGCAGGCCGGGCGCTTCGGTGCGTGCCTGATGCGGGAGCCGGCGCTGGTCGCGGACTGTGTCGCGGCGATGGCAGCCGCCAGCGAGGTGCCGGTGACGGTGAAGTGCCGGCTGGGCGTGGACGACGATGACGATTACGGCGCGTTTGCGCGCTTCGTCGACGGTGCCGTGGCCGCGGGCGCATCGATGATCGTCGTGCATGCCCGCAACGCCTGGCTCAACGGTCTGTCGCCGAAAGAGAACCGCGACATCCCGCCGCTGCGCTACGACTGGGCGCACCGGCTCAAGCGCGAGCGCCCGGCACTGCCGATCGTACTCAACGGTGGCATCGCCTCGCAGGCGCTCGCGTTCAAGCAACTCGCGCACGTCGATGGCGTGATGCTCGGTCGCGCGGCGTATCACGATCCCTACCTGCTGCATACGATAGACGCGGCGCTGTCGGGTGCCGCGCCGCGACCGCGGGCGGATCTGCTGCGCGCGCTGCGGCCCTATGTCGAAGCGCGCATGGCCGAGGGCGTCGCGCTCAAGCACATCGTCCGCCACGTGCTCGGCCTGTTCCACGGCCAGCCCGGTGGTCGCCTCTACCGCCAGGTACTCAGTGAGGGCGCGCATCTGCCTGGCGCCGACTGGGCGGTGGTGGAGCAGGCGCTGACGGCGACCGAGGCATCTGCCGCGCGCCACGCTGCCTGAGCGATGTTGCGGCGCACCTACATCGCAAACGGCTTCGCTGCGGGGTCTGAGCTGAACACATACAGCCTTGTCAACGAAAAGTTAAGGACGGATTCACCGCTTCACCCCGACCATCGGCTATCTATCTGATCGCCCGTCCCATCAGGAGTGGCCGTGTCTGTCCCGTCGTACCGTCATCCGTCCTGCGCTCTGACCGTCCTGCTGCTGTGCGCGGCCACGACGGCCGTGGCCGCGCAGGATCCGCCGCCGCAGGGCCCTGCGGCGCGTGGGCCCGAGATGCGTGCAGCGGTGCAGCGGCCTGAAAACGGCCGCCGACGCGCGCAGGATTCGATGACCGAATCGGTGCGGCGGATCGAGCGCAATACCCGCGGCCGGGTCCTCAGCATCGAGCAGATGCATTCCGACGGCCGCGATCTCAACCGCGTCAAGGTGATGGACGACAGCGGTCGCGTGCGTATCTACGTTGACGATCCCGGCCAACGTGGCCGCGCGTCCCGTGCACGCGGCGACGACGATTGATCCGGCATCCTCGCCCCCATTCACGGCCGGGCCGGCCGTCAGACCGGAGTTGACCCATGCGAATCCTGCTCGTCGAAGACGAAGCCCCCCTGCGTGAGACCCTTGCCGCGCGCCTCAAGCGCGAAGGCTTCGCCGTCGATGCCGCCCAGGATGGCGAGGAAGGCCTGTACATGGGCCGCGAAGTGCCTTTCGACGTCGGCATCATCGACCTCGGCCTGCCGAAGATGTCCGGCATGGAGCTGATCAAGGCCCTGCGCGAAGAGGGCAAGCAGTTCCCGGTCCTGATCCTGACCGCACGTTCGAGCTGGCAGGACAAGGTCGACGGCCTCAAGCAGGGCGCCGACGACTACCTAGTTAAGCCGTTCCACGTCGAAGAGCTGCTGGCGCGCATCAATGCGCTGGTCCGCCGCGCTGCGGGCTGGAGCAAGCCGACGCTCGAATGCGGCACGGTCACCCTCGATCTCGCGGCCCAGACCGTCAGCGTCGACGGCAAGAACGTCGATCTGACCAGCTACGAGTACAAGGTGCTGGAGTATCTGATGATGCATGCCGGTGAGCTGGTCTCGAAGGCCGACCTGACCGAGCACATCTACCAGCAGGATTTCGACCGCGACTCGAACGTGCTGGAGGTCTTCATCGGCCGCCTGCGCAAGAAGCTCGACCCGGAAGGCGCGCTCAAGCCGATCGAGACTGTCCGCGGCCGTGGCTACCGGTTCGCGATCCCGCGCAACGGCGAGGGATGAGCCCGCGCCGCCCGGCGCGGGCTTCCGCGCTGGCGCCGCCTGCGTCCGCCGTGCAGCAGCGTCGGCGGATTCTGTTTACGATTTGACCGATGGCTGATACCCGACTCAGTGCGCGGCTGCGCCCGCGGTCCCTGCGCGCGCGCCAGTTGCTGGCCGCGAGTATCGGCCTGCTCGCGTTCCTGGCGCTTGCCGGGTACGCCCTCGACCGCGCCTTCATCGATGTGGCCAGCGAAGGCCAGCGCGAGCGCTTGCGCAACTACGTCTATGCGTATGCCGGCGACATCGAGTTTCTGCGCAGCGGCGACATCTATCCGTCCGAATCCCAGCCCGACGATCGCTTTCTACGGCCCGGCAGTGGCCTGTATGGCGAGGTCGTGCTGCCGTCGGGCGATTCCTGGACGTCGCCGTCGGCCTCGGGACCGCAGCTGCCGGAAGCGATCATGCTGTCGGCGCGGGAAGAGAAGTTCGACGGCCCGCTGCCGATGGTGCGCAGCGACGGCACGCCTGGCGAGGTCTACCGCTACGGCCTCGGGCTGGTCTGGTCGCCGGATGGCCGCAGCGATACCGAGTTCGCGTACACCATCTACGTGATGGAGGACGCAGGCATCGTGCCGCGCCAGGTGCGGGTCTTCCGCGCGGCGCTGTGGGTGAATCTCGGCGTGGCCGGCGTGATCCTGCTGCTGTTGCAGAGCCTGATCGTGCGCTGGAGCCTGTGGCCGCTGCGCCGCGTGGAGCACGAACTGGTACGCGTGCAGCGCGGCCAGTCCGAGCGCATGGGCGTGCAGCACCCTCACGAGCTGCAGCCGCTGACCGAGAGCATCAACGCGCTGATCGACAGCGAACGCGAGCACCTGGCGCGTCAGCGCAACACGATGTCCGACCTCGCCCACAGCCTGAAGACGCCCCTCGCGGTGCTGCGCTCGCGTCTGGACGCGGGCAGTGGCGATGCCGAGTTGCGCGAAGAGGTGGAGACGCAGCTGCAGCGCATGAACGACCTGGTGACCTACCAGCTCGCGCGTGCGGCCTCGAGCGGCCACCAGCTGTTTTCCGCCGCGATCGAGATCGAGCCCAGCGCCGAGCAGATCGTGCGCGGGCTGGAGAAGATCTACGCGGCCAAGGGCGCGGTCTGCGAATTCGAGATCGATGCGAGCGCACGTTTCCACGGCGAGCAGGGCGACCTGCAGGAACTGCTGGGCAACCTGCTCGAGAATGCATTCAAATGGGCGAAGTCGCGCGTGTTGCTGACCGTGCGCCCCGGCGAGACCGCACCCAACCGGCGCCCCGGTCTGGTGCTGATCGTCGAGGACGACGGCCCGGGCATTCCCGCCGATCGGGTCGCGTCGATCCTGCAGCGCGGCGTGCGCGGCGACGAGCGCGTGCAGGGCCACGGCATCGGTCTGTCGATCGTGCAGGACATCGTGCACAGCTACCGTGGCGAGCTGCACGTGGGCCGCTCCGAGGAGCTCGGGGGCGCCTGTTTCTCGGTGCGGCTGCCGCCGGGCTTCTAAGCCTTCGCTTCGAACGGGGAGCGCCCGTAGAACCGCGTCAGATGGGTAGCCACGTCCGGCAAGACCTCGCGCAGCAGCGCCGGCGCGCTGAAGTGGTATTCGCTGCAGACGGCGAAGAATTCTTCCGGCGCTTCGGCGGCATAGGGATCGATCGGCATCTCCTCGCCGGCATCCACGCGCTCGACGAACGCATCGAAGCTGCGCTGGAAATCCGAGGCCCAGGTGCGCTGCCAGTCGCGTGGCAGCGGCGGCGTGCCATCGAGCACCCCGTCGAGTGCGTCGATCTTGTGCGCCATCTCGTGCACCGCGACGCAGAACCCGGCAGCGGGTTCTGCGATGTCGGATTCGACATCCGCCCAGGACAGCACCAGCGGGCCGCTGTCCCAGGACTCGCCGATCAGTTCGTCGTCCCACTCGTGCATCACGCCCGCGGCGTCGACATGGCTGCGGTTCACCCGGAAGGCTTCGGGATAGACGATCAGCTGCGACCAGCCGTGCAGGCCATCCTCGCCATATTCGAGCAGTGGCAGGCAACACAGCGAGGCCAGTGCGAGGCAGTCGCGGTCGTCCAGCGTCAGACCGGCGACCGGGGTGATCGTCTTGCGATGCAGGAACAGGGCGGACAGAACGCGCAGCTTCGACTGCGCGGATGCATCGAGCGCGCGCACCCACGGCAATCGGTCAACAGTTGCCGACCAGTCGGCATCGGGAATCTGTGGAGGCGCGCCTGCGAACAGGCGGCGGATCAGCGAACGCACGTGCCTGGCAAATCCGTCAGCGGAACATGCCCGGCAGGAAGCTGTGCCAGCGCGGGCCACGGATCGGGCCCTCGGTCTCGCCGCCACCAGTGACGGCCGGGCGGACCTTGGAGGCGCTGCCTGCTGCGGGCGCACGGCGCACGTTGGCAGTGTCCAGCGACGGCTCGCTCTGGGGCGCACTGGTCGCAGGCGGACAGGGCGTGTCGGCCGCCGTGTCGGTGATCGCGTCACGCGCGACGACCGGCAGGCTCGCGCCCAGCAACAGCAAGCAGACCATCAGACGTGCGGACATCGGAATACCCCGGAAGGAAGCAGGACGCACAAGCCGCCGATGATAGCGCAGCTGCCGCGGCGCGGACGCTGCGCCGCAGCAGCGGGCGACAGCCGGCGCCCGGCTCGCCGATAATCGGGCGATGTCCTCGACGCCATCCCCCATTTGCCCGCCGGCGCAGCCGTCCGAACGGGCATTGCTGCAGCGCTTGATCGCCGGCCCGGTGTCGGGCGATACGCTGGCCCGCGAATCCGGTCAGACCCGGGCCGCGGTGTGGAAGCGGATCGGCCTGCTGCGTGAGGCGGGCGTGCCCATCGTCGCGCGGCCCGGCTTGGGCTATACGCTCGCGCAGCCGCTGGCGCTGCTCGATGCCGACACGATTCTCGACGCGCTCAGTGCGGCGGATCGCGCGCGCATGGCTTCACTGGAGATCGCCTGGAGCATCGATTCAACCAACGCCGAGCTGCTGCGCCGGCCGATGCCAGGCGCGAATGCCGAAGTGTTGCTGGCCGAGCGCCAGACCGGCGGTCGCGGCCGTCGCGGGCGCAGCTGGCAGTCACCGCTGGCGGCGCACCTGTACCTGTCGCTGCAGCGCGGCTTCGACGGCGGCCTCGCGCGACTGGGCGGGTTGAGCCTGGTCGCGGGCGTGGCCGCGGTTGAGGCCCTGCGCGCGCTGGGCATCGAGGCCGTGCGCCTGAAATGGCCCAACGATCTGGTGGTCGTCGATGCGGCGGGCCTGCGCAAGCTCGGCGGCATTCTCGTCGAGGGCGGCGGCGAGCACGCAGGGCCGGTCCGCGCGGTACTCGGCATCGGCGTCAATGTGCGCATGCCCGCGCCGCAGGCCGCCATGATCGACCAGCCATGGACCGATCTGGCGACGTGTTGCGCCGACGCGCCACCCACGCGTGATGCGCTTGCCGCGGCATTGCTGGCGGCGTGGCTGCAGGCACTGGACCTGTTCGACCAGGAAGGCCTCGCGCCGTTCCGGTCGCGGTACGCGCATATCGATGCGCTCGATGGCGCGGCGGTGGACATCCATACCGGCACCGAAACATTGCGCGGCATCGCCGCGGGCATCGAGGACGACGGCGCGCTGCGCGTCCGCGTGGATGGCGTGCTGCGCGCCTTCCATGCGGGCGAAGTCAGCGTACGCAGGGAGGGGACCGCATGAGCACCTGGCTGTTCGATCTGGGCAATACCCGGCTGAAGTTCGCGCCGCTCGATGGCGATGGCCGCATCGGGGCCGTGCAGGGCACCGCCCATGTCGAGGGTGGTTTCGATCCCGAATGGCTCGAGCAGTTGCCCGCGCGTATCGATGTCGCCATCGTCGCCAGCGTCGCGTCGCCGGCGCTGCGGATGATCCTTCTCGACGCATTGGCCGCACGTGGTGCACAGGTGCAGCTGGCGTATACCTTGCCCACGCTCGACGGCCTGACCATTGCCTACGCCGATCCGTCGCGCCTGGGTGTCGACCGTTTTCTCGCATTGCTGTCCGCGCACGCCGATGGCGCGCCGGCGCTCGTGGTCGGCGTCGGCACCGCCTTGACCGTCGATCTGATCGATGGCGGCGGGCGCCATCTCGGCGGCCGGATCGCGCCGTCACCAACGCTGATGCGGGAGGCCTTGCACCGGCGCGTGGCCCAGCTTGCGCCGAGTGGTGGTGCATACGCGGAATTCGCTGACGACACCGACGACGCGCTGGTGTCGGGCTGCGAAGGCGCCGCCCTGGGCCTGATCGAGCGCAGCCTGCTGGCAGCGACCGCGCGGATTGGCACCCGGCCACGGCTGTTGCTGCACGGGGGCGGCGGAGACGCTCTGCGCAACCGAGTGCCCGACGCGCAATGGCGCGCGGATCTGGTGCTGCACGGCCTTGCGCGCTGGCACCGCGCCAGTGCCGGTATCGCCTCACCGGAAGGTTAGGAGCATTCCATGCTGCTGCGCGCGACCGTTGTCCTGCTGGTGATCCTCAACTTCGGGGCTGCGGCTTGGTGGGCCTTGCGTGGCGAACCGGGCGATGCCGCCGCGCTGGTCGATCCAGGGCCGTCGACGCTGCAGCTGGTCGGCGAAGCCTCTGCAGAGGACGGCGCGACGCCCGCGGGCGCCGAGCCCGCCGCGAACGTGTCCGACGCGGCCCTTGCGTCTGCCGGAGTGGACGATGTGGACGAAGACGCTGGCGCCGGGATTGCGATGCGCGCGGCCGAGCCCGCGCAATGCGTCACCTTGGGACCATTCGCCGACGCCGAGACGCGCGACGCGGCCCTGGCGCAGCTCTCGCCGACGGTCGTTCGCGCCACCGCGCGCGATGTGGGTGAAACGCCGCGTGGCTGGCGCGTCTGGATGGCGCCGCTGGCCGATCGCGCCGCGGCCGATGCGATGGTCGTGCGCTTGCTCGCATCCGGCTTCAACGATTACTACGTCATCGCCGATGGCGCCGAGGCCCACGGCATCGCGCTCGGTCGTTTCGGCAGCGAGGCGTCGGCCCGCGCGCGCGCGCAGGCCCTGCGCGCGGCTGGTTTCGAGGCCGAGGCCGCGCCGCTCGGCAGCACGCTCACACGCCACTGGATCGACGTGACGCTGGCCGAAGGCGATACCGGTGAGGCCCTGCGGTCCCGCATTGGCGCCGCGCGCGTCGAGACGAGAGACTGCAACGCGCAACGGGTTGCAGGTTAGAATTCCGCCGCGGCCCAGCCGCATGCCATGCCGGCATAGCTCAGTTGGTAGAGCAACCGCCTTGTAAGCGGTAGGTCCCCAGTTCGAATCCGGGTGCCGGCACCAGTTCCGATGTCGTTCCGCGTGCGCCCGCGCCTGCCCGGCGCCTCCCCACGGCCACCCCGGCGTCGATGCCATACCCAGCCGTCGCCGCCTGTGCGATGGCTGCGCATTCGCTCAGGAGAGGTCATGCAGCAGACGAATTCCCAGGTGTCGATCTTCGGCGTGCCCACCGATGTGGGGGCCGGTCGTCGTGGCGCTTCGATGGGCCCCGAGGGCCTGCGTGTTGCGGGCCTGGTGGAAGCGCTGATCGCGCGCGGCGTGGATGTCGACGACCTCGGCGACCTCAAGGGCCCGAAAAACCCGTGGACCGGACCGCACGAGGGCTACCGCCATCTCGACGAAGTGGTCGCATGGAACCGCGCCGTGCTCGAGGCGTCCAGCGCGGAGCTCGCGCGCGGGCGCATGCCGATCATGCTCGGCGGTGACCACTGTCTGGCGATCGGTTCGATCGCCGCGGTCGCCAACCACTGTCGCGCGACGGAACGCAAGCTGCGCGTGCTGTGGCTCGACGCGCACACCGACTTCAATACCTCGCAGATCACCCCGTCGGGCAACGTGCACGGCATGCCGGTGGCCTGCCTGTGCGGCATCGGCCCGGATGCGTTGACCGGCCTCGGCGGAGTGTCGCCGTCAATGCAGGTCGCGCAGTTCCGCCAGATCGGTATCCGCTCGGTCGATCCCGACGAGAAGCGCCTGGTCAAGGAGCACGGGCTCGACATCTACGACATGCGCTACATCGACGAGGTCGGCATGCGCCGCGTGGTCGAGGAGGCGCTGGATGGCCTCGACGAGGACACCCATCTGCACGTGAGTTTCGATGTCGATGTGCTCGACCCCACCATCGCACCCGGCACGGGCACGCCGGTGCCGGGGGGCATCAACTATCGCGAGGCGCAGCTGGTGATGGAAATGATCGCCGACAGCGGACGCCTGGGTTCGCTGGACATCGTCGAGGTCAATACCGCGCTCGATCAGGGCAATACGACCGCCGAGCTGGCGGTAGACCTGGTGGAAAGCCTGTTCGGCAAGTCCACCTTGATGCGTGACTGAATCCAGGTCCTTCACGTTACGCGCGCATCATTGAACGCGCGGGGCAGGCGTTCTGATGGATGCACACGGCTTTCACGGCGCAGGTTCCTATAGTCGCGCCATGGTTGCGGAAGTCCGCAGCTGTTCGCAACGAAACCGGAATCCCTGGAGAATCCCATGAAGCGTTTGACCGCACTGATGCTGCTCGCCATGTTCACCGTTGGCACCCTGTCCGCCTGCAACACCATGAAGGGTGCGGGTCAGGACGTGCAGAAGGTGGGCGAGAAGGTGGAAGACAGCGCCAATAACACTGGCGGCACCACCACGCGTCCCTGATCCACGCAGTCCATCGCACGAAGAAGGCCGGCATTGCCGGCCTTTTTTATGCGTGTCTTCCTGATTTCAAGACCGGTTCGGGCGCTCGCCTGCTCAGCGACGTGACGATGCGGCTCACGAATCCTCGACCCGGGGTTGATGGAGTCGATGCGAATGTGGTGACGCGACACGGGAACCGCACGCGCCATGCGCCCATGTTGCATCCACCCGAAGAACAGGATCGATCGCCATGAACAAAGACATCATTGCCGGCAAGTGGACCCAGGTGAAGGGCAAGGCGCAGGCCAAGTGGGGCGACCTGACCGACGACGTGTTCGATGTCGCGGCCGGTGACAGCAAGTACCTCGCAGGAAAGTTGCAGGAAAAGTACGGCTGGGAGCAGGACCGCGCCGAGCGCGAGGTCAAGGAGTTCGAGAAGTCGCTCGACGGCTGACGACAGGCGGCTGCGTCACCCGCACTATTTCAGTTTCACTGACATCAAACGGACTGGCCTTCGCCGGTCCGTTTGCTTTTCGCAGTGTCGATTGAGATCAGCATCATGGATCCGGCACGAACCCGCCCGGGAAGGCGTCGGGACGACGCGCCTGGGCCCACGCCCGATGCGGGGGCAGGATGCCGCGCGACACCAAGGCATCGACGCTGTCGTAGCGCAGCGTCGTCACCTGCACGGGGCTGCGTGTGGCGCGTTCGAAGGCGGTCGACGATACCGGCGCCCATTCGCGGGCGCCGTGGCCGGTGCCGATGCTCTGGCGCTCGGCTTGCATGTTCGAATTCGCGGACTGGGGCGACATCGCGTCGGAGGCAGGTGCTGCGCGTCCACGCGCAGCCGGCGCAGGTGGCGATGCAGGTGCCGGATAGGGCGGCCGTGACACGGCAATCGGGGGAGGCGGCGCGCGCTCGCCGAACACGGCGATGCCGATCGTGCCGACGTTGTCCGGCCGTCCGGTGCGCGCAGCGTAACTGTCGCCGAGCGCGGCGAATTCGAAGCGCGCGACGTCGTCATGCGACTTGCGCCAGCCGGTGATTTCAGTCGTCTGCCACGGCGCGAGTACGTAGCCGGTCTGCGACGGCGCGGCCGTCTCGCCGCTGATCGCATTGATGCCGTCGACCGACAGCACCACCAGCACGCGGCTGCCGGTCGTGTTGGTCAGGCGGATCGCGTACGGCGCGCCGGGCGTTCCGGCGATCCAGTCGTCGCCGCGATGCGGCACGACATGCGCCGCGCTGCCGGTATCACGGTCGATGACCGCCATACGGACGCGCTCGGCGGCCTTGTGGGCGCGGGCGGCGTGGGCCGTGGGTAGCGCCAACAGGCTGCCCAGCAGCAGCCAGGCGGTGGCAGAGCGGAAAGAACGGGATGCGTGCATGGCGGGTCTCTCGCAGGTGGTGTCATGACGAACGGCCCGCGTCACCAATGGGGTTACGGCCGGCCGCGCGCTGGGCAGCGGTTAGACTGGCGCCCTGTTTTCCGCAGCCTGTCGCCCATGTCCCAGCGTCCCCAGCGCGTCCTCACCGGCATCACCACGTCCGGCACGCCGCACCTCGGCAATTACGTCGGTGCCGTGCGTCCGGCGATCGCCGCCAGCCGCGCGCCGAACACCGAGAGCTTCTATTTCCTCGCCGACCTGCACAGCCTGATCAAGGCGCAGGACCCGGTACGCACCCAGCGCTCGACGCTGGAGATCGCGGCGACGTGGCTCGCGGCCGGGCTCGATCCGGCCAAGGTGTGGTTCTACCGCCAGAGCGACGTGCCGGAGACGACCGAGCTGATGTGGCTGCTGACCTGCGTGGCCGGCAAGGGCATCCTCAACCGTGCGCATGCGTACAAGGCCGCGGTCGACAGGAACCGCGCCGACGGCGAGGACGACGATGCCGCGGTCACCGCCGGCCTCTTCATGTACCCGGTGCTGATGGCCGCCGACATCCTGATCTTCAATGCCGACCGCGTGCCGGTGGGCCGCGACCAGATCCAGCACATCGAGATGGCGCGCGATTTCGCCCAGCGCTTCAATCACGTCTACGGCCGCGACTGGTTCAACCTGCCGGAAGCCGCGATCGACGACAACGTGGCGACGTTGCCGGGCCTCGACGGCCGCAAGATGAGCAAGAGCTACGACAACACCATTCCATTGTTCGTGCCGCAGGCGCAGCTCAAGAAACTGGTGTTCTCGATCCTGACCGATTCGAAGATGCCCGGCGAAGCGAAGTCGACCGACGGGTCGGCGCTGTTCCAGCTCTACCAGGCATTCGCGACCCCGGACGAGACCGCGGGTTTCGCCGCGGCCTTCAGTGAAGGCATCGGCTGGGGCGATGCCAAGCAGCAGCTGTTCGATGTCGTCGAGCGCGAGATCGCGCCGATGCGCGAACGCTACGAGGCCCTGATCGCGAAGCCGGGCGACATCGAAGACACCCTGCGCGACGGCGGCCAGCGCCTGCGCGAGCGCTACGCCATTCCGCTGCTGCGCGAACTGCGCGATGCGGTGGGCCTGCGCGATCTGGGCAAGGTGGCGGTCGCGACCGGGGACACCGCAGACATCGCGCCCGCCGTGCGGCCGCTGGCGGTGTTCAAGCAGTACCGCGAACCGGACGGCAAGTTCTACTTCAAGCTTGTCGACGGCGAACGCGTGCTGCTGCAGAGCCATGCATTCGATGTGCCGCGCGATGCGGGCCAGACGATCGCACGCCTGCGCAATGGCGAACTTGCGCTCGCCGATGCGCCGGCGTCGCCGGGTGAGGGCGTCGAAGCCACCACGGTGCAGGCGGCGCTCGATGCGCTCGCTGCCGCGGATGCCGAGAAGGCCGCCTCGTGAGCCCGGCCGTTGCCCAGAATCTGGCGCTGCTGCTGTTTCTGCCGTGGTTCCTGATCCTCGGTGTGTTGTTCTGGGTGTATCCGCGCCAGCCGCGCGGCGCGCGGCGGGTCGTATTCGATCTCGTCAGCCTGGCGGCGTCGGTGATCGCGTTCCTGCTGTCGATCCACTGGGCACACGCGGTCGCCGACCGCGACCACGGCTCGATGTGGGCGCAGATTCTCGCCACCGCCGTGGGCTACGGCGTGTTTCTCGCGGTGCTCGGCGCCGCATTCGCGCTGCGCACGCGCGCGCTGCGATCGCGCGGCTGAGTGGCTTCGACCCAGGCCGGATCAAGCGTCGACACCGCGCGCCCTAGACTGTCGGTTCTGTCCAACGGGAGACGCGCGATGCAGGATCATGCGATCACGATCATCGACACCGGCTACGTCCGCCCCGGTCTGTGCGCGGCCTACCTCGTCGAATCCGGCGGCCGCGCGGCGTTGATCGACTGCGGTACCGCGACCTGCGCGCAGACGGTACTCGCTGCGATCGATGCGGCCGGCGTCCCACGTGACGTGGTCGACTGGCTGATGGTCACGCACGTGCATCTCGATCACGCCGGCGCAGCGGGCCCGCTGATTCGCGCGCTGCCGAACGCGCAGCTGGTCGTGCATCCGCGCGGCGCGCCGCACATGATCGATCCCACGCGCCTGATCGCCGGCGCGAAAGCAGTCTATGGCGAGGCGATGTTCGAGCGCGACCACGCCGGCATGCTGCCGGTCGCCGAGGACCGCGTGGTCATCGCCGACGATGGACATATCGTCGAACTCGCCGGTCGTCCGCTGCTGTGCATCGACACACCGGGCCACGCGCTGCATCACTACAGCGTCTGGGACGCGGCGACGCGCAGCTGGTTCGCCGGCGATACCTTCGGTCTGTCGTACCGCGAGCTCGACACCGCGAACGGCGCGTTCGCGTTGCCGACGACCTCGCCGGTGCAGTTCGATCCCGACCAGATGCACGCGTCGATCGAGAGGTTACTCGCGAAGTCGCCCGAGTCGATCCGGATCGCGCATTACGGCGAGGTCACCGAGTGCACGCGGCTCGCGGCCGATCTGCACACGCAGATCGACGCGATGGTTGGAATCGCCCGCGATGCGCACGGCCACGCCGATCGCCACGACCGCATCGTCGACGGCCTGACGCGGCTCTACACCACGCGCGCCGTCGCGCACGGCATCCAAGATGCAGATGCCCGTGTGCAGGCGATCCTCGGTGGTGACATCGCGATCAACGCGCAGGGCCTCGGCGTCTGGCTGGACCGGCAGGTGCGCGCCGGCTGAGGTCGCCCGTCAGTCCCAGGTGTTGAGGTGCGACCCCATCGGCGTGCGCTGCGGGCGCACGATGCAGAAGCGATGTCCGCTTGGCGCCTGCATGACCCACCAGGTGCGCACCTGCTCGACGCGCACGGCGCCGAGTGCTTCCAGTCGCGCGACTTCGGCGTCGATATCGTCGGTCTCGATGTCGAGATGGATACCCGAGGCGTGGTCGACCTTCTGCAGCATCAGCACCGGCTCGTCGTCGGCGGTGTCGAGCGTCGCGTAGCGCCCGTCATCGTCATCGGGCGGCAGCGGCTTGACCGGCTTGCCGAGCGCCTGGCGCCAGAATTCGACGTGCGGCGCGAGATCCTCGACCTCACAGTCGAGTACGAATGTGGAGAGACGGCTGCGGTGCGGCATCTTCGATCCTCCGGTGTGAATGCACCGGAGGATCGCGCGCCGACGGCGCAATCGATGTGATCAGGGCAGCGGCGGCTGACCCAGATCGGCGAACAGCAGGTTCTGCGCCTTGCGTGCGTTCGCGCGCGGCACCTTGGCGACGATGCCGGGGTGCGACAACGCCAGGTTGCCCTTCAGCACCAGCGCGTCGACATGCACGTAGCTGCGTGTGGTGTAGCGATCACCATCGCGGTCCACTTCGAAGCGCATCGGCGCGGTCAGAAAGTTGACGCCTTTCTGATAGATGCGGCGGCGCCCGTCATCGCTGCGCAGCTTGTAGCCGTTCGCGGATGCCCATGCATCGATGCGGGCCAGCACATCGCCCTCGGCGTTGAACGTCCGCTCGTCCCAGGGGTTGTTCGCACTCTTCGCCCGGTTTGCGGTGAAGACCAGTGCACCAAATCCAATCAGACCACCCATTACCGCCCAGCCAATGATCGACATCGCGCCGCCTTTGTATTTATGAATGGGCGCGGAGTCTAATACGGACTTTGTTAAGAAATGTTGCGGCGCGTCACCGAACTGCATCCGGATACCCTCAGGCGTCGCTGCCGCGCCCCGGTCCGACATGCGTACGCACTTCGAACAACTCCGGGAAAAAAGTCAGTTCCAGTGCCTGTTTGAGGAAGCCGACGCCGCTTGAGCCGCCGGTGCCGCGCTTGAAGCCGATGATGCGCATCACCGTGCGCATGTGCCGGAAACGCCACAGCTGGAACTGGGTTTCCAGATCCACCAGGTCCTCGCACAGCGCGTATTCGCGCCAATAACGGTCGGTGTCTTCGTAGATCGATTCGAACACCGGCACCAGCGTGCCATCGAAGGTATGCGGCTGGCGCCAGTCGCGCTGCAGGTGCCGCGGATCGACCGGATGCCCCCAGCGGGCGAGATAGCACAGGAACTCGTCATAGAGGCCGGGCGCGTCGAGCACGCTCTGCAGTGCCGCTTGGCCATCGGGGTCATGCGCGAACACATCCAGCATCGCCGCGTTCTTGTTGCCAAGCAGGAACTCGACTGTGCGGTACTGCAGCGACTGGAAACCGGACGAGGGGCCGAGTACGTCGCGGAATTCCATGTATTCGGCCGGCGTCATCGTCTCCAGCACCGACCACTGCTCGGTCAGCTGCCGCAACACCTGCTTGCAGCGCGCCAGCACCTTGCGGCAGCGCCAGACCTCGTCGCGCCGCAGGTGGCCGATCGCCGCTGACAGCTCGTGGATCATCAGCTTGAGCCACAGCTCCGAGACCTGGTGCTGGACGACGAACAGCATCTCGTCGTGGTGCGGCGGCTGCGACAGTGGCTGCTGCGCGGCCAGCAGCAGGTCCAGGCGCAGGTAGCCGCCGTAGGTGATGCGGCCGGAGAGGTCGCGATGGATGCCGTCTTCGAGAGGGCGCTGGTTGCGTTCGATCGTCATCGGCGCAGATTACCGCAGCGTCGGATGGGCTGACGCGTTGTGACCGGAAGTGCCGGTCTGCGTCATGCAATCGACATTGATCAGGGGCACAATCGGGTCCGAGGCGCTGTCGCCGGGGACTCCATGGGGATTCACGCATGACTCGAACCACCCGCCGGCTGCTGTCGGCCTTGCTGCTGTGTTGCGGTGCGGGCGCCGCGCAGGCAGATGTCGTTGTCAGCCAGGCCTATGGCGGCGGCGGCAATAGCGGCGCGCCCTACAACGCGGACTTCGTCGAGCTGTTCAACACCGGCGATCTGCCGGTCTCGCTCGGTGGCAAGTCGGTGCAGTACGCCAGCGCCAGCGGCACTGGCAACTTCGGCTCGGGCGCGGGCCAGATCGTGGTCCTGCCGGATGTCGAGATTCCTGCCGGTGGCTACTTCCTCGTCGGCCTGGCCGGCGGCGCGACCGGCGGTCCGCTGCCGACGCCCGATGCCAGCGGCACGATCAACATGTCCGGTACCGCCGGCAAGATCGCTCTGGCTGAGACCACGACCAGCCTGGGCTGCAACGGCGGCAGCACCGCCTGCACACCGGCGCAGCAGGCGCTGATCCTCGACCTGGTCGGATTCGGCAGCGCGAACTTCTTTGAAGGCAGCGCGCCTGCACCGGCGCCGAGCAACAGCACGTCGATCCTGCGCGCCGGTGACGGCTGCACGGACACCAATGACAATGCCGCCGACTTCGCGACCGGCGTACCGGCGCCGCGCAACGCCGCCAGCATTCCAAACATCTGCAGCGGTGGCGGGACGCTGTATCTGAGCATCACCGACGCCAGCGGCGCCGAGGGTGACAGCGGCACCACACCGTTCTTCGTGACGGTAACGCTGAACCAGCCGGCCGGCCCCGAGGGCGTCAGCTTCACCTACACGACCGCCGACGGCACCGCGACCGTCGCCGATACTGACTACATCGCGCGCTCGGGCACGATCAGCTTCGCCGAGGGCGAGCGCGAACTGACCCTGAGCGTTGATGTCGTCGGCGATGAGACCGTCGAGCCCGACGAGATTTTCTACATCAACCTCAGCGAGGTGTCGGGCGCGGAAGTGGCGAAGGCCCAGGCCATCGTCACGATCATCAACGACGACGTGACCACGCTGCCGATCCACGCGATCCAGGGCAGCGGCGAACGCTCGCCGGTCGACGGCCAGCCGGTCGCGACCACGGGCATCGTCACCGGCCGCAAGAACAACGGCTTCTTCATCCAGACGCCGGATGGCGAGGACGATGGCAATCCGGCGACATCGGAAGGCCTGTTCGTGTTCACCAGCAGCCCGCCGTCGGCCGATGTCGTGGTCGGCAACAAGGTGCTGGTGCAGGGCACGGTGACCGAATACGTGCCGGCCGCCGATCCACTGCAGTTGCCGCTGACCCAGATCACCAATGCCTCGGTGGTCAAGCTGTCGGAAGGCCATCCGCTGCCGGCCGCGATCGCACTGACCAACGACATGCCCAATGCCACCGGCGGCCTCGGCCAGCTGGAACATCTGGAAGGCATGCGCGTCACCGCGCCGAGCTTCACCGTCGTCGCGCCGACCACGGGCAACACCAACGAAGCGCAGGCGACCGGCAGCAGCAATGGCCGCTTCGCCGTCGTCGTCACCGGCACGGCGCGTCCGTTCCGCGAGCCGGGCATCCAGATTCCGGATCCCGATCCGCTGGGCAGCAGCGCGCCGAACATCCCGCGTTGGGATTACAACCCCGAACTGATCGCGGTCAACAGCGCCACGATCGGTGCACCGACTGCCGATCTCGCGGCCGGTTGCCGCATCACCGACGGGTCGTTGGCCGGCCCGCTCGACTACACCTTCCGCCGCTACACGATCTATCCGGAAGCCGCGCTCACCAGTGACTGCACGGGCGCCGGCGAACCGCGTCCATCGATGCTGCCGGGTCCCGACCATGTGACCTTCGCGACCTACAACCTGCAGCGCTTCTTCGACACGGTGAACGATGCCAACAGCGGTCCGACGCTGACTGCCGAGGCGCTCGAACGTCGTCTGTCGAAGGCGTCGATCGGCATCCGTGCGTACCTGCACACGCCGGACGTCGTCGGCGTCACCGAGGTGGAGAACCTGCCGGTGCTGCAGACGCTCGCCAACCGCATCAACGCCGATGCGATCGCCGCTGGCCAGCCGGATCCGGCCTATGTCGCGTATCTGGAAGAAGGCTTCGACGTGGGCGGCATCGATGTCGGCTTCCTGGTCAAGACCGGGTCGGTCGGCAGCGTCGCCCGCATCGCGGTGAGCGCGGTCGAGCAGGTCGGCACCGAGGAAGTGCTGACCAATCCGAACGGTTCGACCAGCGTGCTCAACGACCGTCCGCCGCTGGTGCTCAATGCAACGGCCCACTTCACTGACGGCCGCAGCTATCCGTTCACCGCGATCGTCGTGCACCAGCGCTCGCTGAGTGGCATCGAGTCCGATGACGCGGGCAGCAACGGCTGGGCCACCGGCGGCCAGCGTGTGCGCGACAAGCGTCAGAAGCAGGCCGACTATCTGGCCACGCTGATCGACGACATGCAGAAGGACGATGCGACGCGCCAGATCGTAGTGCTCGGCGATTTCAACGCCTTCGAGTTCAACGACGGCTACGTCGACGCGATGGGCACGGTCACTGGACTGCCGTCGCCCGATGGCGAAACCGCGGTCGACAACGATGGCGCGGTACTGATCGCACCGTCGCTGCTCAACATGACCCTGGAGGCGTCTGCTGACGAGCGCTACTCCTTCGTCTTCGATTACCAGGCGCAGTCGCTCGACCATGTGCTGGTGAACCAGGCGCTGGTCGATTCGCCGATGGTCGTCGGTCTCGACATCAGCCACGCCCGTATCAATGCCGACTTCCCCGAAGTCGCGCGCAACGATGCCGCCACGCCGACGCGTCTGTCCGATCACGATCCAACGGTGTTGCTGGTGCGCCTGCAGCCCGCGACCGTCGCTGATCTGGGCATCACGGTCGAGGCCGCGAATGCGGAAGTGTTCGCGGGCAACGCACTCGAGTTCACTGCGACGCTGGTCAACGCCGGTCCGGATGCCGCGCAGTTCCCGGGCTTCGGCGCGGTGCTGGATGCCGAACTCGACGACCTGCTGGTCACGCCGCCCGCCGACTGGAGCTGCGATGCGCCGGCACTGGCTGATGGCAAGACCACGCTGTCGTGCAGCAGCGAGACGCTGGCGAACGCGGCGCAGGCGGTGTTCGCCCTGTCGGCCGTCGCGCCTGAGGCGCTGATCGACGAGACCGTGACGCTGACGGTCGCGGCGACCTCGCAGACGCAGGACCCGGATGCGGCCAACGACAGCGCCGTCGCAGCGGTATCCATCGTCGAGGATCCGGCAACGGCCGCGCAGCCGCTGGTCAATGGCGTGCAGGTCGGTGGCATCGAGGGTGCCGCGGGCGAATCGCGCCTGTTCCGGATCGACGTGCCCGCGGGTGCGCGCAACCTGCGCATCCTCACCGCCGGTGGTACCGGTGACGTGTCGCTGTATGCGAGTCACGACGTGTTGCCGACGGTCGATGCCTGGCAGTTGCGTTCGCAGCGTCCCGGCAACAACGAGACGGTGACGCTCGTGGCGCCGCAGGCGGGTACGTGGTATGTGCGCGTCGTCGGCGAGCGCGCCTTCGGTCGCCTGACGGTGCGGGCCAGCTACACGCCCTGATCATTGGCGCGGATCGACGCAAAACCCCGGCCACGTGCCGGGGTTTTGCGTTGGAAGGTCTCCAGCCGGCGCGGCGACACGCGAAGCCGGGCTGCTAGGATGCCGGGTCGCATGCCAGCAGGGGAGTCCGCCGAATGAGCCAGCCCAGTCCCGAGATCGCCGCGCCGCGCGGTGTCGTCGCCCGTTTCCTTGACGCCGTCGAACGGGTCGGCAACAAGCTGCCGGATCCGGCGGTGTTGTTCCTCGGCCTGATGCTGGTGGTCTGGGTGGTGTCGGCGCTGCTGGCGAATGTCAGCTTCGCCGAGATCGATCCGCGCAGCGGCGATCCGATCCAGATCCGCAACCTGCTTGCGGGCACCAGCTTCACCACCTTCATGGCGGACATGGTCCGCACCTTCGTGACGTTCGCGCCGCTGGGTGTGGTGCTGGTCGCGATGCTCGGCCTGGGCGTCGCCGAGCACACCGGCTTCATCAATGCGGCATTGCGCGCGGTGCTGTCGGTGACGCCGAAGATGCTGCTCACGCCGATGTTGATCGCGGTCGGCGTCTTCAGCCACGTCGCGGTGGACGCCGGCTACGTGCTGGTGATCCCGCTGGGCGCGGTGATCTTCTACGCCGCCGGGCGGCATCCGCTGGCCGGTATCGCCGCCGCGTTCGCCGGTGTGTCGGGCGGGTTCTCGGCGACCTTCATTCCGTCGAGTCTCGACCCGCTGCTTGCGGGCCTGACCCAGGAAGCGGCCAACCTGATCGATCCGGCCGTGGTGGTGAATCCGCTCAACAACTACTACTTCACCACCGCATCGACCGCGCTGGTCGTGCTGGTGGGCTGGTTCCTGACCGATCGCATCATCGAGCCGCGCCTGCGCGGTACCCCGGTGGACGGCGACGCCAGCGACATGCCGACGATGGAAACCCTGACCGCGCCCGAGCGTCGTGGCCTGTGGCTGGCGGTGCTGGCGATGGTGGCGGTTGCCGTGGCTGTCGCGGTCACCGCGATGGGGGTCGATTCGGCGTGGCGCGCGCCGGCTGACGCGCCGTCGGGCGCTGGCGAACTGCTGGTCGCCACCGCCCCGCTGATGCAGTCCATCGTGCCGCTGATCTTCATCCTGTTCGTGGTGCCCGGCATCGTCTACGGCTACGCGTCCGGCGTGGTCAAGAGCCACCGCGACATCATCGCAGGCATGAGCAAGGCGATGAGCGGCATGGGCTACTACATCGTCATGGCGTTCTTCGCCGCGCAGTTCATCTATGCCTTCGGCCAGAGCAACCTCGGCGCGCTGCTGGCAATCAAGGGTGCGAACGGCCTGCAGGCACTGGGCCTGCCCACCGGCGTGACCCTGGTCGGCATCGTGCTGCTGTCGGGCTTCGTCAACCTGCTGGTGGGTTCGGCCTCGGCCAAGTGGGCGCTGATCGGCGCGATCATGGTGCCGATGCTGATGCAGTTGGGCATCTCGCCGGACCTCACCCAGGCGGCGTATCGCGTCGGCGATTCGAGCACCAACATCATCACCCCGCTGCTGCCGTATTTCCCGTTGATCGTGGTGTTCTGCCAGCGCTACGTGAAGGCAAGCGGCATCGGCACGCTGCTGGCACTGATGCTGCCGTTCTCGATCACGCTGCTGATCGTGTGGTCGGCGTTCCTACTCGGCTTCTGGGCCTTGGGCATTCCGCTCGGGGTGGGCGCGAGCTATGTCTACCCGGTGGGCTGAATGCGCGGATGACATTGCTGGGCCGACGTGTTGCGACGCGCGTCGGCCTGCAAGGGTGGCAATGGTCACTTTCCATGTGGTCCGGGCGCCGCTAAGTTAGCGCGTCGCCCGGGCCAGGCCCGGGGCACTCGATCAACGTCAGGAGTCGCCCTACGTGTCAATGAATCCGTACGCCGCCGAGGAACAGAAAACCATCCTCGGGCATCCGCGCGGCCTGTTCGTGCTGTTCTTCGCCGAAATGTGGGAGCGGTTCTCCTACTACGGCATGCGCGCGCTGCTGATCTTCTATCTCGTGCAGCACTGGATGTACTCGGATTCCGAGGCGTCGGTGATCTACGGCGCGTACACCGCGCTGGTCTATATCGCACCGGTCGTCGGTGGCTATCTGGCCGACCGGTACCTGGGGCAACGCAAAGCGGTGGTCTTCGGCGCGGTGTTGCTCACCTTCGGTCATTTCCTGATGGCATTCGAAGGCGACGGCGGCCAGTCCGCGGCCGAGATCAACATCTTCTGGCTGGCGCTGGCCTTCATCATCGTGGGCTCGGGCTTCCTCAAGGCCAACATCTCGGTGATGGTCGGCCAGCTGTACCCGCGGACCGACATCCGTCGCGATCCGGCGTACACGATTTTCTACATGGGCATCAATCTGGGCGCCGCGCTGGGCTCCTTGATCGCCGGCTACCTGGGCCAGACCTACGGCTGGGCCTGGGGCTTCGGCGCCGCGGGCGTCGGCATGTTGCTGGGCCTGGTCGTGTTCGTGCTCGGCAAGCCGCTGCTGATGGGCCGCGGCGAGTCGAAGATGCCCGAGCGCCTGGCGGCGCCGGTCATGGGCATCCGTTTCGAATGGCTGCTGTATGTGCTCGGCGTGCTCGCGGTCGGCGTGGTCTGGTTCCTGATCCAGTATCAGAAGCTCGTCGGTGGCCTACTGATGGGCACCGGCGCGCTGCTGATCGGCTATGTGCTGTACACGGCCGTGTTCAAGCTCGAGCGCGAGGCGCGCAATCGCATCTTCGCGGCGCTGATCCTGATCATCGGTTCGATCCTGTTCTGGGCGCTGTTCGAACAGGCCGGCGCGTCGCTGAACCTGTTCACCGACCGCTCGGTTGACCGCCACATCTTCGGCTGGGAAGTCCCGGCGTCGATGTTCCAGTCGCTGAACTCGATCTACATCATCCTGCTCGCACCGGTGTTCGCGATGCTGTGGCTGTGGCTCGGTCGCCGCGGCTGGGAGCCGTCGACACCGCTGAAGTTCGCGCTGGCCGTGATCCAGGTCGGTCTGGGCTTTCTGGTGCTGGTCTGGGGCGCCAACAGCGCAGGCCCCGATGGCATGACCCCCGTGCTCTTCATCTTCCTGATCTACCTGATCCACACCATGGGCGAGCTGTGCCTGTCGCCGGTCGGTCTGTCGGCGATGAACCGCTTGGCGCCGGCGAATATGGCCAGCCTGATCATGGGCGCTTGGTTCTTCGCCTCGGCGACCGGCAACTTCGCCGCGGGCCTGATCTCGGCGGCGACTGGTGGCGAAGGCGCGGGTCCGGGACGTGTGCTCGAGGTCTACAGCAATGTGGGTTGGCTCGCGGTCGGGGTCGGCGTGGTGATGATCTTCATCGCGCCGCTGATCCGTCGCCTGATGCATCTCGACACGCTCCAGGACGACGAGCCCTCGCTCGCCGGCCAGGAGGTGATCGGCGAACCGATCGCGGCCGGCACCCGACTCGACGAGGAACGCCGCCCGTAAGCGGATGGATCTTCCGACACGAAAACAGCGCCCTCGGGCGCTGTTTTTTTTTATGGAGTCGCTGACGCAAACGTGTCGCGCAGCGTCAATCCTTCAGCGGGGCTTCGAGCTTGGCCATGATCGCTGCGAACGTCGCGCGCTCGGCCTCGTCCAGCGGTGCCAGCACGTTGCGCTGGTATTCGAGCGCCAGCGGCACGATGACGTCGTAAACCGCGTGGCCGGCTTCGCTGAGTTCGAGCACCGAACGGCGGCGGTCACTGTCGTGCATCTCGCGTTCGATCAGCGCGCGCTCGAGCAGGCGCGCGACCGCGCGACTCACCGCCACCTTGTCCATCGCCGTGCGCTCGGCCACGCCGTTCGCCGACAGGCCCGGATAGCGTCCCAGCACCGCGATTACCCGCCATTCGGTCACGCTGATCCCGAACCGCTCGCTGTAGATGTCGGCCAGTCCGCGGCTGATGCGGTTGGTCAGCACGCTCAGCCTGTAGGGCAGGAACTGCTCGAGATCGAGGCTGCGGTGACCGTGGCCTTCGTGGGCGTCGGCGGGATCGGTCGGAGCAGCAGGAGAGGACGCGGCTTGGGTCATGGTGCGATGCGCCTTGCAATTAGGTTGCATTCGTAACTATAAAGGACGATCTGAAACCGCGCCCGTTCCCGGCCGGCCCCATCGCCACGGAGTATCCCATGAGCGTTCACGCACACACCGCCCCCAATCTCGGCATGGAAGTGACCACGTTCGAGAACCCGATGGGCATCGACGGCTTCGAGTTCGTCGAGTTCGCCGCGCCTGCAGGCCAGGCGGATTTCATGCACGCCTATTTCCGCAACATGGGCTTCACCGCGGTGCTCAAGCACCGGTCGCGGGCGATCACCGTGTACCGGCAGGGCGGCGTGAATTTCCTGCTCAATGAAGACCCGGATTCCTTCGCGGCCGATTTCGCCAAGGCCCACGGTCCGTCCGCCTGCGGCTTCGCGATCCGCTTCAAGCAGCCCGCCGACGAGGTCTACGGCAAGGTGCTGGGCAATGGCGGCGAGCCGATCGGGCCGCGCGAATCGACCAAAGCCGTCGACGCCCCGGTGGTCAAGGGCATCGGCGACTGCATGCTGTATCTGGTCGACCGCTACGGCGCGTCGGGCTCGATCTACGGCGATGACTATGTCGCCATTGAAGGCGCCGATCAGAACCCCACCGGGTTCGGCCTGACCTTCATCGACCATCTCACGCACAACCTCTACTTCGGCAACATGCAGAAGTGGTCTGACTACTACGAGAAGCTGTTCAACTTCCGCGAGATCCGCTACTTCGACATCAAGGGCGCCAAGACCGGCCTGAAGTCGAAGGCGATGACCGCGCCGGATGGCGTCGTGCGCATTCCGCTCAACGAGTCCAACGATCCCAAGTCGCAGATCAACGAGTACCTCGATTCCTACAAGGGCGAGGGGATCCAGCACATCGCCTGTTTCACCGACGACATCTATGCGTCGATCGAGCAGATGCGCGAGAAGGGCATCGATTTCCTCGATACGCCGGAGACCTACTTCGACGTCATCGACCAGCGCATCCCCGAGCACAACGAGGATGTCGAGCGTCTGCGCCGCAACAAGATCCTGATCGACGCCGATCCGGAAACCAAGCAGCGCAAGCTGCTGCAGATCTTCACCAAGAACGCGTTCGGCCCGATCTTCTTCGAGATCATCCAGCGCAAGGGCAACGAGGGCTTCGGCGAAGGCAACTTCCAGGCGCTGTTCGAGAGCATCGAGCGCGACCAGATGCAGCGCGGCGTGCTCTGAAGACAACGACGCGTCGCACCCCGCGTCGATGAGGCGCGGGGCGACGCAGGCGGCAGGTCTGCAGCCGTCGTGCCTGCACACGCGGGCAGGCGCGGCACAACATTTTCCCGGGTGAAGTGATGAACGCATCGACCGACGACACCGTCATTCCGCTGCCGCGCAACGATGCGCAGGCGCCTGCGCCGCGTGAGTACATGTCCGGTTTCGGCAACGAGTTCGCGACCGAGGCGGAACCCGGCACCTTGCCGATCGGCCGCAACTCGCCGCAACGCGTGGCGCATGGTCTATATGCCGAGCAGCTGTCGGGCACCGCGTTCACCGCGCCACGCGGCGAGAACCGGCGCAGCTGGCTGTACCGCATCCGCCCGGCGGCGATGCACGGCACGTTCTCGCCGTTCCAGCAGCCGCGCTTTCACGACGGATTCGACCGTGGCCCGGTGCCGCCGGACCAGATGCGCTGGAGTCCGTTGCCGGTGCCGGAGACGCTAGTCGATTTCGTCGACGGTCTGTTCTCGATGGCTGGCACCGGCGGTCCCGGCGCGCACGAGGGCGTGGGCATCCACGTCTATGCCGCGAACGCGTCGATGACCGATCGCTTTTTCTACAGCGCCGACGGCGAACTGCTGATCGTGCCGCAGCAGGGACGCCTGGTGCTGGCGACCGAGTTCGGCGTGCTCGAGGTCGAGCCGCAGGAAATCGCGGTGATCCCGCGCGGCGTGCGCTTCCGCGTTGAATTGCCGGACGGCCCGAGCCGCGGCTACGTCTGCGAGAACCAGGGCCTTGCGATGCGCTTGCCTGATCTCGGGCCGATCGGCGCGAACGGCCTCGCCAATCCGCGCGATTTTCTTGCGCCCGTGGCCGCGTACGAGGACATCGAGGGTGACTTCACCCTGATCGCCAAGTTCCAGGGCCATCTGTGGCAGGCGCCGATCGACCACTCGCCACTCGATGTCGTCGGCTGGCACGGCAACTACTCGCCGTACAAATACGATCTGCGCCGCTTCAACGCGATCGGGTCGATCAGCTTCGATCATCCGGATCCGAGCATCTTCACCGTGCTGACCTCGCCCAGCGACACACCCGGTACCGCGAACATGGATTTCGCGATCTTCCCGCCGCGCTGGCTGGTGGCGCAGGACACGTTCCGGCCACCGTGGTTCCACCGCAATGTCGCCAGCGAGTTCATGGGATTGGTGCACGGCCAGTACGACGCCAAGGCCGACGGCTTCTCGCCCGGCGCGTGCTCGCTGCACAACTGCATGAGCGGACACGGCCCGGACGCAGCGACGTTCGAGAAGGCCAGCGCCGCCGATCTGTCGAAGCCCGACGTCATCACCGGCACGATGGCGTTCATGTTCGAGACGCGCGCGGTGATCCGGCCGACGCGGCAGGCGCTCGATGCCGTGCACCGCCAGGGTGATTACCAGGATTGCTGGGCGGGGTTGCAGCGCAACTTCGTGCCGCCACGCGGCTGAGTGATGCGTGGTGGCGTCAGGCCACCGCGCCGCCTGCGCTTTCGAGCGAGAGTGCGGCCAGCGCCGGCAGATGCGGCTCCGGTAGAACCTCGGCCACGCGTTCGCGCACGCGTGATGCGTATCCGGCCTTGGTGAAGGCTGGCAAGCCTGCAATCGCATCGAGGATGGCGGCAACGGTCGCAGCCTCGTCTGCGCTGCCGACTAGGCGCGCGCGCAATTCAACCGCGGCCGGCGCGCGCTGCAGCTCCAGCATGCTTTGCACATAGATGCGCGCCGCGCTCAGCGACCGGCGGCGTGCTGTGACGTGTTGCGAGGGCGGCGCGCCATGGACGACGGCAGCAGGCGCGGGTGCAGGCGACGCGCCGGCCGCATCGAGTGCTTCGAGATAGCCCAGCACCTGCAACTGCAACAGCAGCGCGGGCGTGTCCGGCCCGAGCATCCGCGTGAGTTCGGGCGTCGTGCGCTGCCCGTCGCAGAGGATCAGCGCGCGGCGCTGCCGCAGGTCCAGCGGCGCGCCATGGGTGGCCAGCGCGCAACGTGCGAGTTCGGTCTTGCGGGCAGGCACGGACAGCGGCTTCCAGCGGCAGATGTGCAGCATGGAAAGTCACGATGAAACGTCCGTGACAGGAGCGGCCGCCCAACTCGACATCACGGGCCACATCCTGTTCACGGGCGCGCGCTAGTCTCGCCCGGTCACTGTCCAGGAGCTCTCGCATGCATTTCCATCGCGCCTTGCCGGCCATCGCCGTGCTGTCCCTCGCGCTCGCCGCCTGCCAGGGCGAGACGCCGCCTGCCGAGCCTGTTGCCCCGGCGTCCGCGCCGGCCGATCCCGCAGCGCCTGTTCCCGTGGGCGACCAGCCCGACGCGCACGTGCCGCCGGCCACTGCGATGGGCACGAATGTTCCCGAAATCGTCGATGGCGTGGTGACATTCCAGGGTTTCGGTCCGGCCATGTTCGGCAGCGAGGCCGAGCAGGTGCGCATGGCCTGGGGCAACGACCTCGGCGATGCCGCGCCGTCCGAGCCGGGCGGCTGTTACTACCTCTCGCCGCCACCGCTGGGCACCACGCGCTACGACATCGGTTTCATGATCGAGGGCGATCGTTTTTCGCGGGTCGACGTCGGCAACGACGGCTATACCGCGCCAGGCGGCGGCAAGGTCGGCATGGACCGGGCGGAGATCGAGCGCCTGTACGCGGATCGCGTCGAGGCCGCGCCGCACAAGTACGTCGAAGGCGCACAGACGCTGCGGGTCACCGATCCCGAAGGCGGCACCTCTGCGCTCGTCTTCGAGACCGACGCGGGCGGCAGGGTCACCGGTTGGCGGATCGGCGTGCCGCCGCAGGTCGATTACGTCGAACGTTGTGGTTGAAGCCTGACGCCGGGTCGTGCGTGTCGCGGCCCGTTTTCAGTTGCGGTCGGACGGTGCCGGATCCTCGCGGTCGACCATGCGCTCGTCCGCATCCGGCGTGCGCTCGGGATGGGGCGGGCGCTCGTCCATCAGCGACAGCGCGGCGCGCGACATCAGATGCGCGCTGATCGGTGCGGTCAGGAACAGGAACACGGTGATCAACAGTTCGCGCGGGTGCACGCCACTGCCGTTGACCCAGTGGTAGATGATCGACGCGAACAGGATGCAGCCCACGCCCAATGTGCTGGCTTTTGCCGGCCCGTGCAGGCGGCGGAAGAAGTCCGACAGCTTCACCATCGCCACGCCGCCGAGCAGGGTGAAGAAACAGCCGACCACCAGCAGGGTCACAACGACGATCTCGAAGAGCGTGCTCATTCGACGATATCCCTCCGGATGACGTACTTGCTCAGCACCACGGTGCCGACGAAGCCCAGCATCGCGATGATCAGCGCCGCCTCGAAGTACACCTCGGTATCGAGCAGCATGCCGAACAGGATGAGTTGGGCGATCGCACTGATGTACAGCGTATCGAGCGCGAGGATGCGATCGGGTGCGGTCGGGCCGCGCAACAGGCGCCACAGCGCGAAGATCATGGCGAGGCCGACCAGATGCATGCCGGCGACGATGACGATGTCGATCATGGAAAGATCTCCCTCAGCGGCGCTTCGTACCGGGTCTTGATCTGCATCACCAGCGCATCGGGATCGTCGACGCTCAGACAATGCAGCAGCAGGTACCGGCGGTCTTCCGACAGCTCGGCCGACACGGTGCCGGGCGTCAGCGTGCAGACGCTGGCGAGCGCGGAAATGCCGTGGATGTTGGTCAGGTCCAGCGGCACCCAGACGAACTGGGATTTGAGTCGCGATTCGGGCCCCAGCACCTGGCGGGCGACGGTGACGTTGGCGACCACGATGTCGCGGAGCACGACCCCCATCAGGCGCAGGCCCCCGCGCAACCGGCCCAGACGCGCGAACTCGCGCTCCAGGCGCGCGGCCAACAGCGGCATCAGCCAAGCCAGCAGCAGCGCGAGAATCACGTTGCCCGCGCTCACGTCCTGGGCCATCAGCAGCCAGAACGCGAAGACCGTCAGGCTTTGCGGAATCGAAGGCAGCATGCGACGCTTCATCGCGCGGGCTCCCGGATCAGCGGCGCGGTGTCGCGCAGAACCTGGATGTAGGTGTCCACATCGAGCAGCTGCGCGGCCGTCGCGTCGGTGTAGCGCAGCACCGGACCTGCAAACAGCGTCATCGCCACGCCATAGCCCAGCAACAGCACCGTCGCGGCAATTTCCGCGCGCCGCAGCGGTGGGCCGGGCGTCGTCTCGGGCGCGGGGTCGACACGCCAGAACAGCCGCGTACCGGTGCGCGACAGGCCGATGATCGTCATCAGACTGCTGCCGAGGATCACGGTCCAGATCCAGCCGATCTGGGCTTCCGGCACCGAGTTGAGCAACTGCAGCTTGCCGATGAAGCCCGACAGCGGCGGCAGGCCCGCGATCGACACCGCGGCGATCAGGAACAGCGCGGCCGGCAGCGTCTTGTTCGGCATCGAGGCGATCGGCAGCAGGTAGTCGCCGTTGCTGCCGCGATGGCGCTGGATGATGTCGGCCAGCAGGAACAGTGCCGCGCTGACGAATACGCTGTGCGCCAGGTAATACAGCCCGGCGGAAATCGCGCCGGCATTGCCCAGCGAGAACGCAACGAACAGCGTGCCGGCCGACAGCAACACCAGATAGGCGACACCGATGCGCAGCCGCGGTGCGCCGATCACGCCGAGTGCGGCGAGCACGACAGTCGCCGCGCCGGCGGGCAGCAGCCAGTCCCAGGCGATGTTGGCCAATGGGCCGGCGGCGTCGCCGAACATCAGCGTGTAGACGCGCAGGATCGCGTACAGACCGACCTTGGTCATCACCGTGAACAGCGCGGCCACCGCGGCAGGTGCGCGCGCATAGGCCTCGGGCAGCCACAGGTACAGCGGCAGTAGCGCGGCCTTGGCGCAGAACACCAGCAGCAGCAGGCCGGCGCCGGCGTGGATCAGCATCGTCCGTTCCGGCGGCGCGACCGCGATGCGCGCCGCCATCTCGGTCATGTTGAGCGTGCCGAGCATGCCGTAGAGCAGGCCCAGTGCCAGCAGGAACACCACCGACGCCGCGATGTTGAACACCACGTAGTGCATGCCGGCCTTGATGCGTGCACCGCGGGCGCCGCTGAGCAGCAGGCCGTAGGACGCGATCAGCATCACTTCGAAGAACACGAACAGGTTGAACAGATCGCCGGTCAGGAACGCACCGTTGAGGCCGGCCAGCTGCATCTGGAACAGCGCGTGGAAGTGCAGCGCGCGCTTGTCCCAGCCCGCGCAGGCATAGAGCAGGCAGGGAATCGCCAGCAGCGTGGTGGTGAGCACCATCATCGCCGAGAGGCGGTCGGCCACCAGGGTGATGCCCAGCCGCGCCGGCCAGTCGCCTAGCAGATAGACCAGCATGTCCTCGCGCTGCACCTGCACCAGCAGCGCCACGTTGACCGCCAGCAGCGCGAGCATGCCGATCCACGCCCAGGTCCGCAGGACCGAGGTGCGATGGCGGCGCTCAAGCAGCAAGAGCAGCGCGCCGATGACCAGGGGCACCAGCACCGGAAGCACGGGCAGATGGTTCATCGCGTGCCTCCCCGCCGCTGCTCGTCGGGCTCTTCGCCGTCGACGTGGTCGGTGTGCAGATCCGCGTGCTCGCGCATCGCGATCACCACCGCGACCGCGGTCATCGCGAACGCGATGACGATCGCGGTCAGCACCAGGGCCTGGGGCAGCGGGTCGGCGTAGTTGGCCAGGGTCTGCTCGACGCCGTCGCGCAACACCGGCGGCTTGCCGACGACCGGGCGGCCGGCTGCGAAGATCATCAGGTTGGTCGCATACGACAGCAGCGTCAGTCCGAGGATCACATCGAAGGTGCGCGCCCGCAGCATCAGGTACAGACCCGACGCGGCCAGCACGCCGATGGCGGTGGCGATCGCGAATTCCATCAGGGCGTCTCCTCCTGGGCCTGGCGATGTTTGACCGTGCCCAGCGTGGCGAGCATCAGCAGCGTGCCGGAGAACACCACGAAGTAGACGCCGGTATCGAAGACCAGGGCGCTGGCCAGGGGCAGCGTGCCGATCAGCGGCAGCTCGAGGTCGAGATGACCGCTGGTCATGAACGGCAGGCCGAACCACCACGAGCCCACGCCGCCCAGCACCGCCAGCAGCAGGCCGATCGCAATGCCGCGCAGATAATCGAAGCCGAACGTGGCCTCGACCGCGCGCGCGCCCTGCAGCACGTACATCACCAGCACGGACACCGCGAACACCAGGCCGGCGATGAAGCCGCCGCCCGGCGCGTTGTGGCCGCGCAGGAACAGGTAGATCGAGACGGTCAACGCCAACGGGAACAGCAGTTGGGTCAGATCGGTGGCGATGGGCAGCTGGACCGGCGGGCCGGGCATCACCTCGTCCGGTTTCAGGCGCGACCAGCGCAGCAGGGCGTGCACCACCAGCGCCGCGATGCCGAACACGGCGATCTCGCCGAAGGTGTCGAAGCCGCGGAAGTCGACCAGGGTCACGTTGACCACGTTGCGGCCGTAGGCCTCGGGCAGCGCACGCACCAGCAGCTCGCTGGAGATCGTGTCGGCCGGCGACATCATCATCGCGTAGGCCAGCACCGCCAGGCCGCCGCCGGCGACGATCGCCAAGGTGAGGTCGCGCGCCTTGCGCAGCGGGCGGTGCGACACTTTCGACTGCTTGGGCAGATAGTTCAGCGCCATCATCATCAGCGCGATGGTCACCATCTCGACCAGCAGCTGGGTCAGTGCCAGATCCGGCGCAGAGAGATAGACAAATACCAGGCTGACGGCCAGGCCGACCGCGCCGATGACGATCAGCGCGGTCAGGCGCTTGGCATGCACGACCACCGTGCCGACGCTCGCGGCGATCAGCAGCCCCCACAGCACCCAGCCGATCACCGGCAGGGGCTGCGGCGCGCCCAGGCCCGTCAGCAGCGGCAACGTGCGGCCCAGCATCGGCACGCCGGCCAGCACCACACCGACCACGATCATCAGGAACAGGCTGCGCTGCAGGCTGCCGTTGGCCACCCGTTCGGTGAAGCGGCGGGCCAGCGCAAACAGCGCCTCGACATTGACGTGGAACGCGTTGCGGCCGATCGAGCGGGTCACCACCGCGTGGAAATCCAGCAGCCGGCGCAGGCCGAAATACAGCGCCACGCCGAACACCAGGCTGGCGATGCTCATCATCAGCGGCAGGTTGAAGCCGTGCCACACCGACAGACTGAACTCCGGCGCCGCATCGCCCAGCGTGCCGCGGACCATCGTGTGCAGCAGCGGGCCGATGGTCAGCGCCGGAATCATGCCGACGATCACGCACAGGATCGCCAGCACGCCGACCGGAATGCGCATCCAGCGCGGCGGCTCGTGCGGCACCACGTCGAGCGCACGCGGGCCGTTGCCGAAAAAGGTGTCATGCACGAAGCGCAGGCTGTAGGCGATGCCGAAGATGCCGGCCAGCAGCGCGGCGATGCTGAGGATCACCCGCATCGTGCCGTGGCCACCGATCTCCAGGGCCTCGGCGAAGAACATTTCCTTCGACAGGAAGCCGTTGAGCAGCGGAATGCCGGCCATCGCCAGCGACGCGATGATCGCCAGCAGGCTGGTCATCGGCATGTAACGTCTGAGATTGCCCAGCCGGCGCATGTCGCGCGTGCCGCACTCGTGGTCGATGATGCCCGCGGCCATGAACAACGAGGCCTTGAACGTCGCGTGGTTGAGAATGTGGAACAGGCCCGCGACCACCGCCATCTCGGTCGAGATGCCGAACAGCAGCGTGATCAGGCCGAGGTGCGAGATCGTCGAGTACGCCAGCAGGCCCTTGAGGTCGTGCTGGAAGATCGCGAACCAGGCGCCGACCAGCAGCGTCGTCGCGCCGACACTGGTGACCACGTAGAAGAACAGGTCCGTGCCGGCGAGCGCCGGATGCAGGCGGGCGAGCAGGAACACGCCGGCCTTCACCATCGTCGCCGAATGCAGATAGGCCGAGACCGGCGTCGGCGCGGCCATCGCGTGCGGCAGCCAGAAGTGGAACGGGAACTGCGCGCTCTTGGTGAAAATGCCCAGCAGCACCAGCGCCAGCGCCCACGGATACAGATGGCTGGCGCGGATCAGATCTCCGGAGGCCAGCACCACGTCGAGGTCGTAGCTGCCGACGATGCGGCCGATCAGCAGCACGCCGCCGAGCAGCGCCAGGCCGCCCATGCCGGTGATCGTCAGCGCCATGCGCGCGCCCTGGCGGGCATCCTGGCGGTGCGACCAGAAGCCGATCAGCAGGAACGAGCTGATCGAGGTCAGCTCCCAGAAGATCGCGAGCAGCAGCAGATTGCCGGCGGTGACCATGCCGACCATCGCGCCCATGAAGAGCATCAGATAGGTGAAGAAGCGCCGTGGGCTGTCCTTCGCCGACAGGTAGTAATGCCCGTACAGCACGACCAGGCCGCCGATGCCCAGCACCAGCAGGCCGAACGTCCAGGCCAGACCGTCGACGCGCAGGCTGAAATCGAGCCCCGCCTCGGGAATCCAGGCGTAGCTCGCCCGGATGATTTCGCCGTCGAATACGCTGCCGGCCAACAGTGCCAAGATCGCCAGCCCCAACAGCGGTGCAAGACCGGCGAGCACGGCGATGGTGCGGCGGGAGGCGTTGCGCGACAGCGCAATGACCAGGGCCAGCACGAAGGGCAGGGCCAACAGAAGTTCGAGCATCGGGCTCCTTGTGGAGGTGTGTCGGCAGGCGCCGAGGGTCACGCAAGGGCCGGGCAGTTTACCCGATGAATGTGGACGATGCGTCGCCGCTGCTGGGTATGCTGTGTCCCATGACGTCACATCCCGCTTCCGTTTCCGCCCGCCCGCGCCGTGCGCTGGTCTTCGGCGCCAGCGGCGCGATCGGCGCGTCCCTGCTCACGCGACTGCTCGAGGCGGGCTGGTCGGTCGACGCCCTGTCGCGCGCGCCCCAAGCCGCAGGTCCCGCGCTGCGCTGGCATGCCGGTGCGTTCGCCGCGATGCCCGACACGTTACCGGCGCGGGTCGACGCGATCTTCAGTTGCGGCCCGCTGGATCTGTTCTCGCTGTGGTACGCAGATGTCGCAATCGACTGCCCGCGGGTCGTCGCCTTCGGTTCGACCAGCGATGCGACCAAGCAGGCCGCATCCGACCCGGGCGAGCGCGAGCTCGCGATGCGCCTGCGTACGTCCGGCGAACGCGTGTTCGCCGCCGCTGCCGCACGCGGCGCGGCGGCCACGTTGCTGCGGCCGACACTGGTCTATGGCAGTGGACGCGACCGCAACCTCAGCCGGATCGTCGAACTGGCGCGGCGCAGCGGCGTATTCGTGCTGCCCGCCGACGCGCGCGGCCGGCGCCAGCCGGTGCATGTCGACGATCTGGCCACAGCGGCGCAGGCGGCCGTCGACGCGCCTGCCGCGCATGGTCAGGCGTTCGCGCTGCCGGGCGGCGAAACCCTCGACTACCGCACGATGGTCGCGCGCACCCTGGCCTGCCTGCAGCCGGCACCGCGTCTGCTGGTGGTGCCGGGCCCGCTGTTCGATGCGGCGCTGTGGGCGGCGCATCGCGCCGGTCGCCTGCACGGGCTGCCGCCGGGTGCGGTGGCGCGCATGCGCGAGGATCTGGTGTTCGACCCCACGCCTGCGCACGAAGCGTTCGGATATGCACCGCGAACCTTCGATCCCGACGCGACGATGTTCGCCTAGCGCATCCGCCCAATGTCCTCGCGCAGGTGGACGCGCGCTTGCGCACGGCGGGCTTCACGGGGATAGGCCATCGCGCGCAAGCGCGCTCCTACGGATGCTGGCGCTCGTAGCGAAGCTTCATGGCCCGGCCATCGGCTCCTCGACCAGCTTGCGCGACGTCTGCAATGCGCGCAGCGCGATCACCAGTACGCCGCCGAGCACCATCGCGCCGCCGATCCACAGGCGGGGGCCCGGGCGGTCGCCCCAGAACGCGACGCCCAACCCGATCGCGAGCACCGGCACCAGCAGCAGCCAAGGCGTGACCATCGCCACCGGATAGCGCTGCATCAGCACGTAGTACAGCCCATGGCCGAGCAGAGAGGACACGAACGCCGCATACACCGCGCCGCCCCAGCCGGCCCAGCCGGCGTTGCCCAACTGCGCGATGCCGCCTGGCTCGAACACCAGGCTGATCGCCAGCAGCGGCAGCACGCTGATGACGGCGGTCCAGCCCTGCATGTTCCAGACATCGACCTTGCGCAGCGGCTTCATCAACACCGTGCCGATCGCCAGCATCGCCGCGGACGCGAGCATCGTCAGCAGCGCGGCCGGATTGGCCAGCACCACCGGATCGAAGCCCAGCACCAGCACACCGCAGAAACTCACGCCGATCGCCAGACCCGTGCGCCAGGCGAAACGCTCGCCCAGCACCAGCCACGCGAGCAGCGCGGTCATCGGGATGTAGCTCTGCATGACGATCGCCGGCGACGACAGGTCGCTCGACAGCCGCAGCGCCAGGAAGCTCAGGCCGAAATGCAACACGCCGATGCACAGGCACACCGCGATCAGCCGCGGCCATTGTCCGGGCGCCGGCGGTCGCAGCAGCCACACGAGCGGCAGCGCCAGCAACGCAAAGCGCACCGCGGTGAACAGGAATGGGGGAATCTCGCGCAGCGCATTGGCCGAGACGAGGAAGTTCAGCGCCCAGGCGATGCAGACGAGAAGAACGAGAACGAGATCGCGGGGCGACACGGCGGGCACCGGAGACGGGCGCGCAAGCATCTCACGTCACCGGCGCCGCTTCTCGCGCAACTGCGGGTCGGCCAAGCCTCAGTAACGCCAGCTGAGCCTGCGATACAGCTTGGCCAACACCCAGGCCGGACCGATCAGCAGATACGTCAGGTCCGTCAGGAAGCTCGGTTTCTGGCCTTCCACTTTGTGGCCGACGAACTGTGCGATCCACGCCACGACGAACACCGCGATGGCGGCCGTCAGCAGACCGCGCGTGCCCAGCGCCTGATGCAGCGCCCAGGTCAACGCCGCCAGCAGCAGGAACACCGCGAACATGCCGAACCCCAGTCGCGGCGACGCGCGCTGGTAGAACCGCCACGCGGCGAACATCGCCAGCGCCGCCCAGATGCCGGGCTTGAAGATCGTGCCGCCGGGAATGCACCACAACAACGCGATCACGCTCCACAGGATCGCCGGCACGGCGAACACGTGGATCCACTGGTTGGTGTCGTTTCGATGGTCGGCCGAGTAGCTGGCGAACCAGCGGTCGATCGGACGCAGCTGTGCGTCGTCTTGTGTTGCGTCCATCCGCCCCTCCCGAGGGTCGATCCGGTCGTGTCGGTGACTAGGGTACGCCTGCGATCGGCTGCCCGAAGCTGATTTCGTTGCCGCTGGGGTCGGCAATCCTGAAATCGCGCATGCCGTAGGGGCGGTCGCCAATCGGAACGCGCATGTGCACGCCCGCAGACTTCAACGCGTCATGCCACGCGTCGATGGCCGACACGCTGAGATAGATCTGTGCGGCGCCCGGAGCGCTGGTGTCGCTGCGTTGACTGAGCATGATTTCGACGCCGTCGCGACAGACTGACGCGATGTCAGGTGGTTCACCCCAGGACCAGGCCAGCTCGAAGCCGAGCGTCTGCAGATAGAAGTCGAGCGAGGCGGCCAGATCGTCCACCGAAAAAATGGGCGAGACAGATTCGATCTGCATGGGCGTTCGATCCACAGAATGCATGAGCTTCCGAGAATACCGGCAACCAGGCGCGCGACGCGCGCGCTCAATCGATCGAGATGTCCGCCAGTTTCTGCAGCGCTTCGGCGTAGCGCGCGCGGGTGCGTTCGATGACTTCGGCCGGCAACGTCGGGCCGGGCGCGGTCTTGTCCCAGTCCGTGGTTTCCAGATAGTCGCGGACGATCTGCTTGTCGTAGCTCGGCGGGCTGGTGCCCACCTCATACGCATCGGCGGGCCAGTAGCGCGACGAATCCGGGGTCAGCACCTCGTCCATGACATAGAGACGGCCGTCGGCATCGGTACCGAACTCGAATTTGGTGTCGGCGAGGATGATGCCGCGCTCGGCGGCATAGGCGGCCGCGAACGTGTACAGGCGCAGCGTGGCTTCGCGCACCTGCTCGGCGAGGTCGGCGCCGATGAGGCGGACCATCGTGTCGAAATCGATGTTCTCGTCATGGTCGCCCACGGCGGCCTTGGTCGACGGGGTGAAGATCGGCTGGGGTAGGCGCTCTGCCTGACGCAGGCCATCGGGCAGGGCGATACCGCTGACGCGGCCGGTGCGCTGGTAGTCCTTCCAGCCGCTGCCGATCAGATACCCGCGGGCGATCGCCTCGACCGGCACCGGCTTGAGCTTCTTCGTCACCACCGCGCGCCTAGCGTACAGCGCCGGATCCACGCCCTCGGGCAGCACGCTGGCGACATCGATGCCGGTCAGGTGGTTGGGCATCAGCGCCGCGGTCTGTTCGAACCAGAAATTGCTGATCTGGCAGAGCATCTCGCCCTTGCCGGGAATGGGGTCGGGCAGCACCACGTCGAATGCGCTCAGACGGTCGGTGGCGACGATCAGCAGACGCTCGTCGCCGAGCTCGAACACGTCGCGGACCTTGCCGCGGTGACGCAGGTGGAGGCCGGGGAGGTTCGCTTCGAGGAGGGTCGTCGACACGGTTGACAGTCCGGGTGGATCGCAAGCGGCCGGCAAGTGTAGTGCGAACCGCAGCGCCTTGCAGTGAGCCGCAACCACTGGCGTCACGGCGGCCGGCTACACTGCCGGCCATGCAACGCTGGTACGGAAAACTGCTGGGCTTCATCGCCGGATGGCTGCTGCTGCGCCACCCGGCCGGTGGCGTGATCGGCGCCATTATCGGCCATGCCTTCGATGCCGGCTGGCTCGCGCCGCGCCGCTACAAGGATCACCAGGTATTCGGTCTGGGACCGGAAGCGACCCGCGAAGAGATCGACCAGGCCTATCGCAGGCTGATTTCGCAGTACCACCCCGATCGTGTTGCAGGCGCGGCGCCGGAACTGCGCGCCCAGGCCGAAGCGCGCGCCGCCGAACTCAATGCCGCCTACGACCGCCTGCGCCGCGATCGCGACGGACGCAAGACGCGCCGCTGACGCGCCGATCGCGGGTTCGCGCGAGCGGCCCGATCGCAGGATCGATAGAGCGCAGCGAAACCCATCGCTGCCATCTCGCCGCCCGCGATAGCAGTTCGCTGAATAATGCGGTGTGTGCAGCGTGGGGCGCTGGGTGGTCGACAGAACACGCTGCATGCCTCCATCCCGTCGCGCACGAAGTCCGTGGTGCGCAGAGACGATGGGGTTCGCTGCGCGCTACCCGCGACAGACACAAAAAGAAGAAGCCGGCTTGCGCCGGCTCCTTCATGACTCGATGACGCTGGCGCGATGGATCAGAAGCGCCAGTTGACCGTGGCGCGCGCGGCGCCGTAGTCGAAGTCCTTGTCGCTGCGGCGCATGTCGGTACCGGTCGGGTTGGCGATCAGGAAGGGGTTGGTCGCCGGCGCGGTGCCCGGGCCTGTGCGCACGCGCTGGTCGTCGGCTTCCAGGCTCGTGAACAGGTATTCCAGACCCACCGAGACGTTCTCGCCGAGCTTGCGCTCGTAACCCACGCCCGCCTGCCAGCCGAAGCCGCTCGTATCCCCATTGCTGGTGAACGAATTCGCGCCATTGCTGGTGGTGAATTCGTTGTCGATCTTGGCGTGCGCCATGCCGCCGGTCAGGTAGACCAGGTTCGCGGAATCCGCGCCGAAGGCGTAGCCCGAACGCAGGCGCAGGGCAGCGACGCGGTCGACCTTGCGGAACATCGTGTAGTAGGCGGGCGTCGTGCTGAAGGCGCTCACGGCATCGCGGACGTCATTGGCGCCGTATTCGCCGACGACACCGAACACCCAGCTGCCCATCTGCCAGTCGTAACCACCGCGCACGCCGTAATCGGCGCCGCCCTTGTTCGACGTGCAACCGGCGGCTGGGGTCGCGCCCTGGGCCGCGCCGTTGCAGAAGCCCGGCGAGAACGCATCGGCGCCGGCGCCGGTGCGCACGGTATCGCCGTAGACGCGGTCGAGGTTGGTGTCGAACACGAAACGGTCGCTGCTGCTGTCCTCGGGGCTGTCCACCACGCCGCCATAGAGGCCGACGTAGCCGCCGGTCCAGGTGTCGTTGGCGGTCTGGGCAAATGCGGCGCCGGTGCTGGCGGCGAGCAGCGCGATGCTGGCGGATGCGGCGTGGATCATTTTCATCGGAACATCTCCATTCTTGTTTTTGCCGGCCGGGTGAGCTCGGCACGGTGCGGGGGCACCGCCGCCGGGAAGCGGCGGGCGAGAGAGATACGCAGGCATGCGTGACGACGGATGCATGCACCGGTCCCGGACGTGAATGAATGTGCAAACGCAGTTCAGGCTGCGCTGAGCCGGCTGCGTCACCACCGCGTTTGTCACCGCGTCATGCGCTTTAGAATGGGGACGCGGTCCACAGGCCGCATCCCACCCAATTGGAAGCGCACATGCAGCCCGCCGTCATCGCACCCTCGATCCTGTCCGCGAACTTCGCCCGCCTCGGCGAAGAGGTCGACAACGTGCTGGCCGCCGGCACCGACTGGGTGCATTTCGACGTGATGGACAACCATTACGTGCCCAACCTGACGATCGGCCCGATGATCTGCGAGGCGCTGCGCAAGCACGGCGTGACCGCGCCGATCGACGTCCACCTGATGGTCGAGCCGGTGGACCGCATCGTGCCCGACTTCGCCAAGGCGGGCGCGTCGCTGATCAGCTTCCATCCCGAGGCCAGCCGCCACGTGCACCGCACGATCCAGTTGATCAAGGCCGAAGGCTGCCAGGCCGGTCTGGTGCTCAATCCGGCCACACCGCTCGACGTGCTCGACTACGTGCTCGAGGATCTGGACATGGTGCTGCTGATGTCGGTGAATCCCGGCTTCGGCGGCCAGGCCTTCATTCCCTCGACGCTCGACAAGCTGCGCCAGGTGCGCGCGCGCATCGACGCGCTCGGCAAGCCGATCCGTCTCGAGATCGACGGTGGCGTGAAGCCGGACAACATCGGCGAGATCGCCGCGGCGGGCGCCGACACCTTCGTCGCCGGCTCGGCGATCTTCGGCAAGCCGGACTATCGCGCGGTGGTCGAGGCGATGCGCGCCGAGATCGCACGCGCGACCTCCTTGCGCGCATGAGCGCAGGCATCGTCACCTGCGATCTGTGCGACGCGCACCCGGACGCGGTGCGCGTGCTCGATTTGCCGCTGCGCGATTTTGGTGGGCGCATCGCCTTCGCCGGCATCGTCAGCACGGTGCTCGCGCTGGAGGACAATTCGCGCGTGCGCGAGGCTGTTGCAGAGCCTGGCGCGGGCCGCGTGCTGGTGATCGACGGCGGCGGCGCCACACGTCGCTCGATGCTCGGCGATCTTCTGGCCGAACAGGCCGTCGCCAACGGCTGGGCCGGGGTGCTGGTGCATGGCGCGATCCGCGACAGCGTCGCGATCGGACAGCTCGATCTGGGCGTCAAGGCGCTGGGCACGGTGCCGCTGAAGACCGAGAAGCGCGGGCAGGGCGTGCGCGATGTGCCGGTGACGTTCGGCGGCCTGACGTTCCGGCCCGGCGACTGGCTGGCCGCGGATGCGGATGGCGTGCTGGTGGCGGATCGGCCGCTGGCCTGAGCGCTGCACGTTCGTCCGTTGTTCGAGCATCGGGGAATTGCCGGGCATTCGCCCTCGCCCCACCGTCCGCGCTGCGGACGGTTCCCCCCTCTCCCGCGCATGCGGGAGAGGGGCCTCGGCATCTTCCGCTGCGCGGAAGATGCATTTTGTTTTGGAGGCTGATCCTGCCTCCGCCCGTCGTCCCTGCTATGGCCTTCCATGCTCCGGGCGTTCGATGACCGGCTGATGACACGCGTGAGGACCGGTTAACGGCGGCGCGTCGGGCATCCGCTACGCTCCGCGCCACCTCCACCACCCGCACGACCCTCCGCATGCCTGACCCGCTTTGGCGCCTGATCCTCAATGGCAAATCCGCGGACGACGAGGCCGTGCGCAATGCGGTCGCGGCCATCCGTGCGCGCGGGGTCCATATCGATGTCCGGGTGACCTGGGAAGCCGGCGACGCCGAGCGTTACGTTGCCGAGGCGCTGGTGGAATCGGTGGACACGATCATCGCGGCCGGCGGCGACGGCACGCTCAATGCCGTGGTCTCGGTGCTCGCCGCGCAGTCCGCCGATGCCGACGCCCTGCCGTCGCTGGCGCTGCTGCCGCTGGGCACCGCCAACGATTTCGCGACCGCCGCCGAAGTGCCCGAGCTTCCGGAAGAGGCGCTGGCCCTGGCGCTCGACAGGCCGGCCGTGCCGATCGACGTGTTGCGTATCGAAACCGAGGAGGGTGTGCACTGGTGCGCGAATCTTGGCTCCGGCGGCTTCGGCACGCAGGTGACGGTCGAGACGCACGCCGGATTGAAGAAAGTGCTCGGCGGCCTGGCGTATTTCATCACCGGCCTGTCGCGCCTCGGGCGCATCGAGCCGTTGGAAGCGCGCATCATCGGTGCGGATTTCGTCTGGCAGGGCGGTTTCATCGCGCTGGGCATCGGCAACGGCCGCCAGGCCGGGGGCGGGCAGGCGCTGTGTCCCGATGCCTGCATCGACGATGGCCTCATCGACGTCACCATCGTCCCCGAGCTCGAAGGCGAGCTGGTCAATACGCTGCGCACCGCTCTGACCGAAGGCAAGGTTGCCGCACTCGACCAAGTGGCCGTCCGCACGCAGCTGACCGGGCTCGTCGTCGAGTCAAGCGTGCCGCTGGTGCTCAATCTCGATGGGGAGCCGGCGCGCGCGCGACGGTTCGCGATCACCTGCGAGCCCGGACGTCTGCGGGTGCACCTGCCGAAGGACTGCCCGCTGCTCGTCGCCTCGCCGCGCACGGCCGTCTGAGGCTGTCGCGCGTTCGCGGCGGAGTCGCTACAGTAGCCGCCATGCACGCGTCTGCCCTCCCGCATTTCCGTTTGCTCGACGCCGGCTGGCGATGGTGGCGTACTGCCTCCGTTGCCCCCGTTCGTCCGACTGTCCAGGAAATGCCGCGTGATCACGCACACCGAGTTCCAGCACTACGCCGCTGACGGCCACACCCATGTACCGGTGGTCCGCGAGGTCCTGAGCGATCTCGATACGCCGCTTTCGGTCTATCTCAAGCTCGCCGACGGCCCGCATACCTATCTGTTCGAATCGGTGGAAGGCGGCGAACGCTTCGGCCGCTATTCGATCATCGGCCTGCCGGCCGAGCGTGTGTACGCGTTCCATGGCCATACGCTGACCGTGCGCGAACATGGCGAGGTGATCGAGACGCGCGAGGTCGAAGATCCCTTTGCCGAAGTCGAGCGTCTGCGCACCGCGCATTCGGTGCCGCTGATCGAGGGGTTGCCGGGCTTCACCGGCGGTCTGGTCGGCTGGTTCGGCTTCGAATGCATCGAATACATCGAGCCGCGCCTGCGCCAGGGCCAGCGCGCCGACGTGCGTGACGAACTCGGCACCCCCGACATTCTCTTGATGCTGAGCACCGAGGTCGCGGTGTTCGACAACCTCAAGGGCCGGCTGTATCTCGTGGTCCATGCCGACACGCGCGAACCGCAGGCTTGGGTCCGCGCGAACCGTCGTCTCGACGCGCTGACGCATCGCCTGCGCCAAGGCGGCGCCGGGTACCCGGAAACGTTGCAGCCTGCTGCGCTCGATGAATCCGATTTCGTGTCCGGCTTCACCCGCGAGGGCTTCATCGAAGCTGTTGCAAAGACCAAGGAATTCATCGCCGCCGGCGACGCCTTCCAGGTCGTGCTGTCGCAGCGCATGTCGGTGCCGTTCCAGGCGCGCCCGGTCGATGTCTATCGCGCGCTGCGCGCGTTGAACCCGTCGCCCTACATGTATTTCCTCGATGTCGGCGGCACCCAGGTCGTCGGTTCCTCGCCGGAAATCCTCGTGCGTCTCAAAGATGGCGAAGTCACCGTGCGCCCGATCGCGGGCACACGTCCGCGCGGCGCGACGCCGGCGCAGGACCAGGCGCTCGAAGCCGAGTTGCTGGCCGATCCCAAGGAACGCGCCGAGCACCTGATGCTGATCGACCTGGGCCGCAACGATGTCGGCCACGTGTCGAGTGCGGGCACCGTCGAGGTCGGCGAGCGCTTCGTCATCGAGCGCTACAGCCACGTCATGCACATCGTCAGCGAAGTCACCGGCCGGCTGAAGGACGGCCTGAGCTACGCCGACGTGCTGCGCGCGACGTTCCCGGCCGGCACCGTCAGCGGCGCACCGAAAGTACGCGCGCTGGAGATCATCCGCAGCCTCGAGCCGGTCAAGCGCAACGTCTATTCGGGCGCGGTCGGCTACATCGGCTGGCACGGCGACGCCGACACCGCGATCGCGATCCGCACTGCAGTGATCCAGGACGGCCGCCTCTACGTGCAAGCCGGCGCCGGCATCGTCTACGACTCGGATCCGGAAATGGAATGGGCCGAGACCATGAACAAGGGCCGCGCATTGTTCCGTGCGGTCGCGCAAGCGGCGAAGGGTTTGTGATGCGACGCGCCGATTCCTCTTTGAACGCCCGATCTGCCGGAACCGCCCCATGCTGTTGATGATCGACAACTACGACAGCTTCACCTGGAACCTCGTGCAGTACCTGCAGGCGCTCGGCGCCGAGGTGCGGGTGGAGCGCAACGATGCGCTGTCGGTCGATGCGATCGAGAAGCTCGCGCCCGAGCGCATCGTGATCTCACCCGGTCCGTGCACGCCGAACGAAGCGGGCGTGTCGCTGGAACTGATCGAACGCCTCGGCGCGACGACGCCGATCCTTGGCGTGTGTCTCGGTCATCAGGGCATCGGCCAGGCCTACGGCGGCAGGGTCGTGCGCGCGCAGCGCATCATGCACGGCAAGACCTCGGCGATCCGCCACGCAGGCCGCGGTGTATTTGCTGGTTTGCCTGACGGATACGAGGCCACGCGCTATCACTCTCTGGTGGTCGAGCAGTCATCGCTGCCGGCGTGCCTCGAAGTCACCGCGTGGACCGAGAACGACGACGGCAGCCGCGAGGAGATCATGGGCCTGCGCCATCGCACGCATCCGGTCGAAGGCGTGCAGTTCCATCCCGAGTCGATCCTGACCGAGCATGGGCATGCATTGTTGAAGAATTTTCTCGAGCGCTGACGCCGGTACCGCGCAAGCGCCGTCATCCCGGCATTCGCCGGGATGACGAGAACAACGCATGACCTCTCACGAACTACCGGCCACCCCAATGCCCATCACTCCCCACGAAGCCTTGCAACGCACCATCGAGCACCGCGAGATCTTCCGCGACGAGATGGTCGAGCTGATGCGCCAGATCATGCGTGGCGAGGTGTCGCCGCTGATGACCGCGGCCATCCTCTCCGGCCTGCGGGTCAAGAAGGAAACGGTCGACGAGATCGCCGGCGCCGCACAGGTGATGCGCGAGTTCGCGCTGCCGGTGCCGGTCGCAGACGCGGATCGCGCGCACCTGGTGGACATCGTCGGCACCGGCGGCGATGGTGCGCATACGTTCAACATCTCGACGGCGAGCATGTTCGTCGTCGCCGCGGCCGGCGCGAAGGTCGCCAAGCACGGCAACCGCAGCGTGTCGTCGAAGTCCGGCAGCGCGGACGTGCTCGAAGCGCTCGGCGCGCGCATCGATCTGCAGCCGGACGCGGTGGCGCGCTGCATCGCCGAAACCGGCATCGGCTTCATGTTCGCGCCGGTGCATCACCCGGCGATGCAGGCGGTCGCACCGGTGCGCCGCGAAATGGGCGTGCGCACGATCTTCAACATCTTGGGACCGCTGACCAATCCGGCCGGTGCACCGAACATCCTGATGGGTGTCTTCCATCCCGATCTCGTCGGTATCCAGGTGCGTGTGCTGCGCGAGCTAGGCGCGCAGCGGGCCCTGGTCGTTTGGGGCCGCGACGGCATGGACGAGATCTCGCTCGGCGCGGGCACTCTGGTCGGCGAACTGCGCGACGGCGAGGTGCGCGAGTACGAGATCCACCCCGAGGACTTCGGCATCGCGATGGCGGCCAGCCGCAATCTTCGTGTTGAAAACGCCGACGAGTCGAAGGCCCTGGTGCGACAGGCGCTCGACGGCACGCCGGGTCTGGCCCAGGACATCGTGAGCCTCAATGCGGGCGCGGCGCTTTACGTCGCCGGCGTGGTGACATCGATTGCCGAAGGTGTCGAGCGCGCGCGCGCGGCCATCGTCTCGGGGGAGGCCTTGCGCCGATTGGAGACGTTCGTCGCGGAAACGAGACGTTCCATGCCCTGAATGCACGCGTTCGGTTCCCCGCGGCGCGGTCGGTCAGTATGCTGAATGCGGCGCAATGTGCCGACCTCCTGTGTTCCAAGAAGCGATCCCTGCATGAGCCGTCCCGTGTTGCCCCGCCCGCCGTATCACGTTGCGATCCTCCGCTACCGACGCAATGGCGAAGACGCGGCCGGCTACTCTGACTCGCGTCGGGACATGCTCGAAATGGCGACGCTTCAGCCCGGCTTCCTCGGCATGGAATCGGTCGAGGACGTGGGTGGCGAGGGGGTGACCCTGAGTTACTGGGCCGACGAAGCCTCGATCCGGGCCTGGCGCGCGCACAACGCCCAGGGCATGGCCCGGGAAAAGAGCCAGCGCGCCTGGTACGACCAGTACGCCCTGCAGGTCGCGCGCGTCGAACGCGCCTATGACTGGTCCCGTGACGAGGCCGACGACGCAGACGCGCGCGAGGCAGTGTTGCCCGCCTGAGGTCCGGCGCGCCGTCGCCTGCGTTATCGTGTGCGGCCTTTCCAGACCGGCGCCTGCGCTGGCCCATGGTGCAGATCTTGAACGACGTCCTGCAGCGCATCCTTGCGCGCAAACACGAAGAAGTCGCGGCGCGTCGTGCCGCGCTGCCGTTGGCCGACATCGCTGCGCGCGCGGCGTCCGCGCCGCCGGTGCGCGGGTTCGCGGCCGCAATCGAGGCGAAGATCGCCGCCGGTCAGGCCGCGGTCATCGCCGAGGTCAAGAAGGCCAGCCCGTCGAAGGGCGTGATCCGCGCCGACTTCCACCCCGCCGAAATCGCGCGCAGTTTCGCAGCCGGGGGCGCGGCCTGCCTGTCGGTGCTGACCGACATCGACTTCTTCCAGGGCGCTGACGAGTATCTGGTCCAGGCCCGCGAAGCCTGCGCGCTGCCGGTGTTGCGCAAGGATTTCATCGTCGATCCCTGGCAGGTCTATGAGGCGCGTGCGCTGGGCGCCGACTGCGTGCTGCTGATCGTCGCCGCGCTCGACGACCGCCAGCTGGTCGAGATCGCGGAACTGGCGATGTCGATCGATCTCGACGTGCTGGTGGAAGTGCACGACATCGATGAACTCGAACGCGCGCTGCAGGTGCCGGCGCCGCTGCTGGGCATCAACAACCGCAGTCTGCGTTCGTTCGAGGTCTCGCTCGACACTACCTTGTCGCTGCGCAGCGCAGTGCCGCGCGATCGCCGCCTGGTCACCGAGAGCGGCATCCACACCGCCGCTGATGTCGCGCGCATGCGCGAGGCGGGTATCGAAGCATTCCTCGTTGGCGAAGCTTTCATGCGCGAGGCCGATCCGGGCGCCGCGCTGCGCACACTGTTCGCGGTGCCGGGCGCGCAGGCGCCCGAACGCGCGCTGCATACCGACATCTCCGCGATCGCGATCGCCGCGGCAACAACGCCTGCGCCCGCGGAAGCGGAATCGGATGTCGCCGGCTCTGACGCCGGCACGCCGGTCGTCGCGCAACTGCTCAAGGACACGGCTGCCAACGAACGCGTGCGGACGGTGGTCTTCGATTTCGACCACACGCTCTACGACGGCGACTCCGGTACCCATCTGTTCCGCTGGCTGATCACCCGCAGCGTCTGGCGCACCGCGCTGGCGTGTCTGGCCGCGCCGGTGCTCGGGCCGATGATCGCGTGCCTGCCCACGCGTCGTTACGGCATTTCCGGCTTCGTCTGGATCGGCACCGTCGGCCTGCACAGCCGTGGCGTGCTGGATCGCTTGATCGACCGTTACGTCGCCGACAACGCGGCGCAGATCAAGCCCAAGCTGCTGCCGATCGCGCTCGACGTGCTGCACGCGCATCGCATCGCCGGCGACAACGTGGTCATCGCGACCGGCGCGCCGCCGGAACTTGCCCGCGCGATTCTCGCCTTCGTTGCGCACGAGGCGGTGCCGGTGATCGGCACCGCGGTCGGGCCGCGGTTCGGTGCGGTGGTGGCCACCCGCCACTGCCATGCGGAAGAGAAGATGCGCATGCTGCGGGAGCGTGGCTACACCGCGATCGACATCGCCTACTCGGATTCCTCGGCCGATCTGCCGCTGCTCAAAGCCGCCAAGGCGCCGGTGGTGGTGAACCCGAAGGCGGCCAATGTCGACATGTTCCGCCGAGCGCTGCCGCCGGGCACGCCGGTGCTCAACTGGGGCTGCGCCGACCGCGGTGGTGATCCGGTCGCCGCGCCTTAGACACGGTCAGAGGGAACCGCCCCGGACCTGTGTAGGAGCGCGCTTGCGCGCGATAGGGGCGTTGCCGGTCAAGCCGCATCGCGCGCGAGCGCGCTCCTACAGGGGTCGCCCATGCGCAGGACCGAGTTGCGCCCCGGCCTCAGGCCAGCAGCGAGCGGCCGATCTGGTAGAGGCTGATCGCCATCACCAGCACGCCCACCGCGAGCAGCACCCAGCGCTCGCGGACGTGCCGGACGAACAGCGCGGCCAGCGGCGCGGCGATCATGCCGCCGACCAGCAGGCCGAGGATCACGTCCAGGTGCTGCAGGCCCATCGTCAGGAAGAACGTCACCGAGATCGAGACGGTGACCAGGAATTCGGCGGCGTTGACCGTGCCGATCGTGGTGCGCGCGGCGCCGCCACGGGCCAGCAGGGTGGACGTGGCGACCGGTCCCCAGCCGCCACCGCCGCTGGCATCGAGGAGACCGGCGAAGAAGCCGAGCAGTGACACCCGGCGGACTTCCTTTTTCGGCCTCAACCTGCCGGCCGCGCGCAGCAGGATCACCACCGACAGAATCAGCAGATAGGCATAGATGAAGGGGCGGATCACGTCACCGGGAAGCCGGGTCAGCACGTAGGCGCCGATCGCACCGCCCACCATGCCGGGCAGGGCCAGCTGCAGAAACAGGCGCTTGTCGACATTGCGCATCGCCAGGTGCGAGGCGCCCGAAGCGCCGGTCGTGAAAACCTCGGCGGTGTGCACGCTGGCACTGACCGCTGCCGGCGGCACGCCCATGCTCAGCAATACCGAAGACGACACCAGCCCGAAGGCCATGCCGAGCGCGCCGTCGACCAGCTGCGCGGCCAGCCCGACCAGCACGAAGAACAGGAATTGATCGCCGAGTTCCATGCCGCAGGCTCCGAAGGCCAGCGCAGTGTGCAGTGAAAGCGTGACCGGGGCGTGTGGCCGCCACCGGCGCGTGCGTCAGGCGTCGCCGAGCCGTTTGATGAAACGCACGGTGCCGTCGGAGAATCCGCAGGCCTTGTAGAACGCATGCGCGTCGGCGCGTTGCGAACCGCTGACCAGTTCGAGGCGCGCGGCGCCGGCGAAACGGGCGCGGCGATCGGCTTCCTTGAGCAGTTGCCGACCCAGTCCCTTGCCTTGCGAGTCGCTGGTCACGACCAGCGCGGTGATGCGGCAGGTCGTGGAGCCGAGCGGCAGGTAGTACATGAAGTCCAGCGCGATCAACCCGCAGACCCGGCCGCCGCTGCGCGCGACCACCAGGGCCTGGCGGTCATTGGCAGTGATCAGCCGGATGCGCTCGCGGGCCTCGCTTTCGGTGCAGGGATAGCCCATTTCCGACAGCAGGGCGGCGACGTCGTCGGCATCGATCACCGATGCACTGCGCAGATCCGCATCGGGCAGGTCGCCGCGCGGACCGAAATGGCCGAGGCTCATGGGGCCGAGTCCCTAGCGCGTGCCGAACAGCACGATGGTCTTGCCGCGGGCGGTGAGCTTGTTCTCCGCCTGCAGCTTCTTCAGCACCCGTCCGGCCATCTCGCGCGAACAGCCGACCAGACGCGCCAGCTCCTGCCGCGAGATCCGCAGCTGGGTGCCTTGCGGGTGGCTCATCGCCTCCGGCTCGCGGGTCAGGTCGTGCAGCGTGCGGATGATGCGGTCGGTGACGTCGAGAAACGCGAGACGCCCGGCCTTGCGGCTGGTGTCGAGCAGGCGGCGCGAAAGCTGCGCACCGATCGCGTACATGATCGAGGTCGCGTCATTGGCCAGCACGCCGTCGAACAGCTGGTACAGCCGTTCGTAGCTGATCTCGGCCAGTTCGCACTGGGTGCGCGTACGCAGGATGACTTCGCGCACGTCGGATTCGATGAACAATCCCATCTCGCCGACCAGCTCGCCGTTGCCGAAATACCCCAGGATCAGCTCGCGACCGTCGTCCTCCTCGGTGATGATGCTGACCGAACCACTGACGACGTAGTAGAGCGTGCCGGCGGGATCACCCGGGCGGAACACTTCACTGCGCGGCGGGTAGCGCCGGCGGTGACAGTGGGCGAGAAAGCGCTCGATAGCCGCCGGTGTCGGCGCCATCGGGTGCGGCGGGCGTGGGGCGTGAGGATTGATCAGGGCCACAGGTGTCGGGGTCATGGGCTTCGGATCGGGGGAATGGCGCAGAGTAGGCGCTCCTGCTGCCCGGGGCAAACCCGCGTCACCCCGAGGTCGCGGCGTGCGGGTGCTTTGCCGCATAATCGTCGTTTCGCCCAACCCCCGAGGGTCGACCGCTGTGGTCAAACCGCTCCCGCGCCTGAAGCTCCAGGGTTTCAACAACCTGACCAAGGCCTTGTCGTTCAACATCTACGATGTGTGCTACGCCGCGTCGGAAGACGAGCGTCAGCGCTACATCGCGTACATCGACGAGGTCTACAACGCCGACAGGCTGACCCAGATCCTGACCGATGTGGCCGAGATCATCGGCGCGAACATCCTCAACGTCGCGCGCCAGGACTACGAGCCGCAGGGCGCGTCGGTGACCATCCTCATTTCCGAGGAACCGGTGATCGACAAGGCGCAGGCGAAGGGCGTGATCTCCGACGCCGTCGTCGCGCACCTCGACAAGTCGCACATCACGGTGCACACCTATCCGGAAACGCACCCGGACAACGGCATCGCGACCTTCCGCGCCGACATCGACGTGGCAACCTGTGGCGTGATCTCGCCGCTGAAGGCGTTGAACTACCTGATCGAAAGCCTCGAGTCGGACATCGTGGTAATGGACTACCGCGTGCGCGGGTTCACCCGCGACGTGAAGGGCCGGAAGCACTACATCGATCACAAGATCAATTCGATCCAGGATTACCTGGCGAAGAACATCAAGTCGCGCTACGACGCCCTCGATGTGAACGTTTATCAGGAGAATATCTTCCACACGAAGATGCACCTGAAGGAGTTCGATCTCGACCAGTACCTGTTCGAAGAGAAGGCCCGCAATCTTTCGTTCAAGGAGCGCATGAAGATCGAAGCGCGCCTGCGCCGCGAGATCGAAGAGCTCTATCACGGCCGCAATCTGGTGGATTGAGCGAAAAGCCGTGATTGGTGATGACCGGACGTTCGTCCGTTGAGAACCGTGATGGGTGATTCGGAGCAGCGGGTCACACATCGAAAACGGCCCCGCGCGATGCGGGGCCGTTTTTGTTTGAGGTAGAGACAGTTCTGCCCCGAGCGGCAGGGCGCCGCTCTGTCGATTCACCACTCGCCGCCTTTCACCTACAGCCTGTACGCCACCGCCTTCATCAGGCTCGACGCGGTCGCCATCAGCGACGGCACCGGCCATGGCAGCACGCGCGCGCCGGCCTGCTCGGCGTGTTCGGCGTGGCGGGCCTCGTCTTCCTTCATCTGTTTGAGGATCTCCCGGCTGCGCTGGTCGGCTTCGGGCAAGGTCTGCAAATGCTCGTCGAGGTGCGCTTCGACCTGGCGTTCGGTCTCCACGACGAAGCCGAGATTCCAGCCATCGCCGCGCAGTCCGGCGACCACCCCCAGCGCATAACTGCCGCCGTACCAAAGTGGATTGAACACGCTCGGCCGGCTGTCGAGTTCGCGCAGTCGCTGCGCGCACCAGGCCAGGTGATCGGTTTCCTCCTGCGCTGCTTCAAGCAGGTGCGTGCGCGTGTCGGCCTCGCGGGCCACTGCGGCCTGGCCGAAGTACAGGCCCTGGGCGCAGACCTCGCCAACGTGGTTGATCCGCATCAGGCCGGCGGCGTGGCGGCGTTCGGCATCGTTGAGCACGACATCCGGCGTCTCGACGGCGGGATTGGGTCGGGTGGCCGGCGGATTGCCGAAGACCGTGTCGAGCGCGCGCTGGGTTTCGACCAGCAGCTGGTCGACGGGATTGAAGCGGGGCCGGGGGAGGGGCATCGGTTGGATTCCTACAGCGCGGCAGGCGGACCGCGTCACGTATCATTCTCGGCCCTTGACCCGTGCCACGCCAGCATCCGGCGGTGCGCAGCCCCCGCCAGCTTGCGTGGCGATGGGCGGGCGGCTATCATTCCGCTTCTGTGTTGCACGCTCTACAACGCGAGGTGACGTTCCGCCGGCTTCCGGCGCAACCAGCCCGACCAGTCACCCACCGAGTATTCCCATGAAGACCTTTATTGCCAAGAACGAGACCGTCCAGCGCGACTGGTACCTCGTCGACGCTTCCGGCAAGACCCTGGGCCGCCTGAGCGCGGAAATCGCCCACCGTCTGCGCGGCAAGCACAAGCCCGTCTACACCCCGCACGTCGACACCGGCGACTACATCATTGTGGTCAACGCCGAGAAGATCGCCGTGACCGGCAAGAAGATGACGGACAAGCTCTACCACCGTTTCACGGGCTACATCGGCAACCTGAAGACCGAGACCCTGGGTCAGGCGCTTGAGCGCCACCCGGAGCGCGTGATCGAGATCGCGGTCAAGGGCATGCTGCCGAAGAACACCCTCGGCCGCGCCATGTACCGCAAGCTCAAGGTCTACAAGGGTGCCGAGCACCCGCACGCCGCACAGCAGCCGCAGCCCCTGGAACTCTAAGTCATGGCAATTACCCAGAATTACGGCACCGGCCGTCGCAAGTCCTCCGTCGCCCGCGTGTTCCTGCGCAAGGGCAGCGGCAAGATCACCGTCAACGATCGTCCGCTCGACGAGTTCTTCGGCCGTGAGACCGCGCGCATGATCGTGCGCCAGCCGCTCGAGCTGACCCAGAACACCGAGACGTTCGACATCCTGGTGACCACCAGCGGTGGCGGCACGACCGGCCAGGCCGGTGCGATCCGCCTCGGCATCTCTCGCGCGCTGGTCGAATACGACGAGACGCTGAAGATCGAGCTGCGCAAGGCGGGCTTCATGACCCGTGACGCACGTGAAGTCGAGCGCAAGAAGGTCGGCCTGCACAAAGCACGCCGCGCGACGCAGTTCTCGAAGCGCTGATCGCGCTGTGCCGGATCCGCGCGAATGCGTGGATCCGGTGTTGCCGAGGCTTGCGGAGCATCGCGGTTTCGGCGTTACAATATGTTCATAGCCCCGTCGCCAAGCGGTAAGGCACCTGACTCTGACTCAGGCATTCGGAGGTTCGAATCCTTCCGGGGCTGCCACATTGAAAACAAAAAAGCCCGCCGAAAGGTGGGCTTTTTTGTGGCCAGGCTCCATGGCAACAATCCTGCAGGCCATCGTTTTTCAGCGGGACGAATCGCTCCCAGCGATGTGGGTGGATGTTCCGGGTGCGGGCAGAAGGCGATGTCTGCACCCACGCATGTACATCGTGCGCATTGGGCATTGATGCCAATCATCCTTCGCGCCGTTTCATTGCATTGCGGCCCCATGAATCACGCGGGTCGATGCATGTGCGCAAGCTGCTGTTGAAGCGACGCGCCGTTCGCGGGGCGACTGCATTCCACGCGTGCGCACGGCCTCACCATGCACGCGCATCGATGCGGCTCTAGAATTCCGCGATGAACGCATTCCCGCCGCCGTATACCGCCCCCGACGCCGTGATCGACGTTCTGCGCACGCGCGGCTGCGCGGTGCTCGCGCCGTCGACGCTCGCCGCGCTGTGCGGTGTGCGCATCGACGATCTCGAAGCCTGGCGCGCAGGGTGGGACGACCTGCCGCCCGACGCCTATCTCAAGGATGGTGGACGCTATCGTCGGCGCCGTCATGGTTGCTTCGTGCAACGCGAGGATGCGCTCGCGCAGGTCGCGCATCGCGCGCACTGGCAGTCCGAGGCCTACAACGCGCTGCACGGCGGCATGCATCGCTGGTTCGAACCCTTGGCGCCCGGGCTGGTCGTGGATCCGGCCTGGGCCCGACTCCTCGCAGGACTCGGGCGCGTGTTCGCGGGCGTGCGCGGCGACGGTGACTGGCATGTCGAGGCGCACCAGTTCCGCATCGACACGACCGATGGCATCGGCCGGCCGACCCCCGAGGGCGCGCATCGCGACGGCGTCGACTTCGTCGCGGTGCTGCTGGTCGGGCGCAGCGGCATCAAGGGCGGCGAAACGCGCGTGTTCGAAGCCGACGGCCCCGCGGGCCAGCGCTTCACGCTGACCGAGCCCTGGGCGGCCCTGCTGCTGGACGACCATCGCGTGATCCACGAATCCACGCCGATCCAGCCGGCCGACGACGCGGGTCACCGCGACACGCTGGTGCTGACCTACCGCGCTGGCGCGTTCCAGGGCGAAGACTGACGCGTCGCTGCGCCCGGGTTCGTTACAATCGCAACAGATAGCCGACGCTAACCGGAGTTGCCATGAAGCTGGGTTCTTTGAAGGAGGGCGGCCGCGACGGCACCCTGATCGTTGTCTCGCGCGACCTGGGCCGCGCGGTGCGCGCGACCGGCATTGCGGCGACGCTGCAGCAGGCGCTCGACGACTGGTCGAACGCCGCGCCGCGTCTCAACGCGCTGTACGAATCGCTCAATGCCGGCGACGCCGACGGCGTGTTCGATCTGGATGTCGCGCGCCTGGCCGCGCCACTGCCCCGGGCTTACGAGTTCGTCGACGGCAGCGCCTATCTGCCGCACGTCGAGCGCGTGCGCCGCGCGCGTGGCGCCGAAGTGCCGGAGAGCTTCTACACCGATCCGCTGATGTACCAGGCGACCAGCGCCGGATTCTACGGCCCGCGCGACACCGTCAAGGTGACCAGCGAAGACCACGGGATCGATCTCGAGGCCGAGATCGTCGTGATCACCGACGACGTGCCGATGGCGGTCACGCCCGAGCAGGCCGCGGGACATATCCAGCTGATCGGTCTGGTCAACGACGTCAGCCTGCGCAACCTGATTCCAGGCGAGCTGGCCAAGGGCTTCGGCTTCCTGCAGGCCAAGCCGCGTTCGGCGCTGAGCCCGGTGTTCGTCACCCCGGACGAGCTGGGCGGTGCCTGGCAGGACAACAAGCTGCACCTGCCGTTGCTCACGCACATCAATGGCGAATGGTTCGGCGCGCCCGAAGCTGGCGTCGACATGCAGTTCGACTTCTCGCAGCTGGTCGCGCATGCGGCGAAAACGCGACCGCTGGTCGCCGGCACGATCGTCGGATCGGGCACGATCGCCAACGAGGACACCTCCAAGGGCGCATCGTGCTTCGCCGAGAAGCGCACCGTCGAGACGCTGGAGCAGGGCGCGCCGAAGACGCCGTTCATGGCGTTCGGCGACACCGTGCGCATCGAGATGCTCGACGCCGATGGCGCGAGCATCTTCGGTGCGATCGAGCAGGTGATCGAACGCCAGGCACTGCCGGAGTAAGCCGATGACGGCCGCGCTGACGCTGCACACCTACTGGCGCTCCAGCGCGGCCTATCGCGTGCGTATCGCCCTGCATCTCAAGGGCTTGGCATTCGACAGCGTGCCGGTGCATCTGGTGCAGGGCGGCGGCGAGCAGCGGCTGCCGTCATTTGCCGCGCGCAATCCGCAGAAGCTGGTGCCGACGCTGCAGCACGGGGATGCGGTACTGACCCAGTCGCTGGCGATCATCGAATACCTCGACGAGACCTTTCCGGACGTACCGCTGCTGCCGGGCGATGCGCTGTCGCGGCAGCGCGCCCGCGCACTCGCGCAGCTGGTCGCCTGCGACATCCACCCGCTCGGCAACCTGCGTGTACTGCAGTACCTCGAACACGAGCTGCAGCTGCCGCCGGAGGCGCGCACGCGCTGGGTCACGCGCTGGGTGCGTGACGGCCTGGAAGCCTTCGAGGCCTTGCTGCAGCAGCACGGCGCGGGCGATTTCTGCATCGGCAATGCACCGACGATCGCCGACTGTGCGTTGGTCCCGCAGCTCTACAACGCGCGTCGCTTCGGCATCGATCTGGCGCCGTATCCGCTCATCCGCCGCATCGAGTCAGTTTGCGCCGCGTTGCCCGCTTTCGACGCCGCGGCGCCGGAACGACAGGCGGACGCGCCGCCTGCCTGACCGCGCCTCAGTGGTCGGTGGCGAACACGTCCGCGTAAGGGTCGTGGCTGCCGGAACCGCCTTCCGACAGACGGAACTTGAGGTCCAGACCATCGCGGGAGTCGGCCGCGCGCAACGCGGTTTCACGGTCGATCCGGCCTTCCCTGTGTAGCCGGAACAGACACTTGTCGAAGGTTTCCATACCTTCCTCCAGCGAGTCTTCCATCGCCTGCTTGATCTCGTGCACCTGACCGCGGCGCAGCAGATCCCGAATCATCGGCGTGTTGAGCAGGACTTCGGTCGCCGGCAGGCGGCGGCCATCGTCGCCGACCACCAGACGTTGCGACACCACCGCGCGAAGGTTCAGCGCGAGGTTCATCAGCACGTTCTTGTGCGCGGCTTCGGGGAAGAAGTTGAGGATGCGCTCGATCGTCTGGTCGGCGTTGTTGGAGTGCAGTGTCGCCAGGCAGATGTGGCCGGTCTCGGCGAAGGAAATCGCCGCTTCCATCGTCGTCGCGTCCAGGATCTCGCCGATCAGGATGACGTCCGGCGCCTCACGCATCGCGTTCTTGAGCGCGTTGTGGAAGGTCAGGGTGTCCAGCCCCACCTCGCGCTGGTTGACCAGCGATTTCTTGTGCCGGTGCAGATACTCGATGGGATCCTCGATGGTGAGGATATGCCCCGACGTACTGGCATTGCGGTAGTCGATCATCGAGGCCAGCGTGGTCGACTTGCCCGAGCCGGTGGAACCGACGATCAGCACCAGGCCGCGCGGGGCCATGATGATGTCCTTGAGCACCTGCGGCAGCTGCAGTTCCTCGATGCTCGGGATGTTGCTGCGGATCGCGCGGATGACCATGCCGGTTTCGCCGCGCTGCTTGAACACGTTGACCCGGAACCGCCCGGCGTCCTGCAGCGAGTACGCCATATTGAGCTCGAAATCGCGTTCGAACTGCTGGATCTGGCTCTCGTCCATCAGCGAATAGGCGATTTTGCGGACCATGCCGGGCGGCAGGCCGGTGCTGCCGAGCGGGTAGAGCTTGCCTTCGACCTTGATGTACACCGGCGCGCCGGTGCTCAGGAACATGTCGGACGCATTTTTATCGGTCATCAGCTTCAGGAAGTAGCCGATATCCATGTACGAACTCCCCACGTGCGACCGGCCTGCGTTGCGCATCCGGTGGCGGCTGACCACAATGACCCGATCAGGCGTCCGGGCACGATTTTCGATGAACACAAGCTTCGCATACATCCGTCCAATGCTGCAGGGCCTCGCCCTCGGTGCCGTGTTGGGACTCGCCGGCTGCGCGAGTACGCCGCCGCCGACCGAGGAACTGGCCGCCGCCCAGCTCTCGGTCGCCCGCGCCGGCGATGCCGATGCCGACCAGTACGCACCCGGCGATATCGAGCAGGCCCGCCGCGCGTTGTCGCAGGCCCAGGCCGCGATGGGCGCGGGGCGCGGGGACGAGGCGCGCACGCTCGCGCTGTCCGCCAGCGCGCTCGCCGACCTCGCCCATGCCCGCGCGCGGCAGGCAGAGACCGAATCCGAACTGTCCGCGCGTCGGGCCGAGATCACCAACCTGCGCCAGCGGCTGCAGGTGGAGGAATGAGCACCATGCGATCGAAGACTTCTTATGGCCTGATGCTGGCGCTGCTGGTCCCGTTCGCCGCCATTGCCCAGTCCGCGCCGGAAGGCGAGGCGGCGATCCTGCAGCAGCGACTGCAGGCGATTGATTCGAATCCCGACACTGCCGGCACAGCCGCCTATGAGCGTCTGCAGGCGCGCCAGTCGTTGGCAGCGTTGACGTCTGCCCGCAGCAGTCAGCGGGCTGCCGCGCTGCAGATCGCGCAATGGCGTGTGGAGACGGCCGAACTGGCGGCCCGCACGGAAGCCACGCGCCGCGAGCTGACCCAGCTCGAGCGCGAGCGCAGCGCATTGATCGTCGAGGCCAGTCGTCAGGACGCTGTGCGTGCCCGCCAGGAAGCCGAGCGTCTGCGTATCCAGGCCCAGATCCAGACCGAGGAGGCCGCGCGTCTGCGTCTGGCTGCCGAGGAAGAGGGCGCCGCTCGCCAACAGGCTGAGACAGTGCTGCAGGGCGTGGCCAGCGGTGAAGCGGCCAAGCTGCGCGCCGCACGCCAGCGCGACGCCGAATTGCGTCGCCGTGAGGCCGAACTGCTGAAGAGCCTCGAGCAGCCCTGACCGGAGGTGGCCGACAGCGGTCGCCGGGCGCCAGTATTGCGCCTGGCGGCGCAGTGTCTGTGTGGCTGAGAGACGCCTGTTAGTTTTTTGTCAGACTGAATGCAATAGAAATCAATGACTTGCGCGATTATTGGGCAGGCAATCGCATCATGAAGCGCTTTCTGCCAGGTCGGTTTGTAAACGTTTCCGTGTCTAGTGCTCACGCCTGCCCGTAATCCGGATTTCCGCTCTTGTGGCCCCCCGATCCGAGGAGTAGGGTCGGTTGTCCGGGTGGCACTGATTCCTTCCGCCACCTGGTCACTGAGCCAGGCCGATGACCGAGATGATCCCCCACGAGGTCCCCGCACGCCGTCCGCAGGACGATGAGGGTGACCTGATCGGATCGTCCGCCCTTCGTTCCTGGAAGCAGCCCACGTAGCGCCCCGTCCGTCGCTGGTCGGGGCGTTCGTATTTCCAGTCAGGAGGATTCCATGTTCGAAGCGCAATCGCAGACCGAACTCGAAGAGATCATGAAAGGAAACGTCGAGTTCCGGCAGCTCTACTACCGGCACAAAGAGCTGGACAAGAAGGTGCTGAACGCAGAGCTCGGCGTGTTCGCCGTCGATGAGACCACGCTGTCGCAGATGAAGCGCGAAAAGCTCGCGGCAAAGGATCGCCTGACCCAGATGTACGACCAGATGCAGAAACACTAGGTTCCGGCTGTCGCGGGCGGTGGTGGCCATCCTCGTCGGTCGCCACCGCCCGCGAATGTTGTCCGCGGATGCGATAATCGGGATCTGTCTCGCTGCAACCCGGACCTGCAATGCCGATCGCCGACTCCGTTCTCGACCTGATCGCCGACACGCCCATCGTGCGTGCGCGCCGCCTCGATGCGGGCCCCTGCGAACTCTATTTCAAGCTCGAGAGCCAGAACCCGGGCGGCTCCATCAAGGACCGCATCGGTCTGCGCATGATCGAGGCCGCCGAAGCGCGCGGCGACATCGCGCCCGGCGCGACGCTGGTGGAAGGCACTGCCGGCAATACCGGCATCGGCCTGGCGCTGGTGGCGCAGCAGAAGGGCTACAAGCTGATCCTCGTGGTCCCGGACAAGATGAGTCGGGAGAAGATCTTCAATCTCAAGGCGATGGGCGCCGAGGTTGTGTTGACCCGCTCCGACGTTGCCAAGGGCCATCCCGAGTACTACCAGGACCTCGCCGAGCGCATCGCGCGCGAGACCCCGGGCGCGTACTTCATCAACCAGTTCGGCAATCCCGACAACCCGGCTGCGCACGAGCACGGCACCGGGCCGGAGATCCTGCGGCAGATGAGTGAGGTGGGCGGGCTGGACGCAATCGTCTTCGGTTGCGGCAGCTCGGGCACGATGACCGGCCTGTCGCGCTGCTTTGCCAAGGACGCGCCGGACGTGGAACTGGTGCTGGCCGATCCGGTCGGCTCGATCCTCGCCGAATACATCAACGACGGCGTGCTCAACGACAAGTCGGGCAGCTGGATGGTCGAGGGCATCGGCGAGGATTTCCTGCCGGACATCTCCGATTTCTCGCGGGTCAAGCAGGCGTATGCGATCAGCGACCAGGAAAGCTTCCTCGCCGCGCGCGAGCTGCTGCGCACCGAGGGGATTCTCGGCGGCTCGTCGACCGGCACGCTGCTCGCCGCCGCCCTCAAGTACTGCCGCGCGCAGACCTCGCCCAAGAAAGTGCTGGTATTCGTGTGCGACACCGGCAACAAATATCTGAGCAAGCTCTACAACGATTACTGGATGCTCGACAACGGCTTCCTGGAGCGCGAGCAGCACGGTGACCTGCGCGACCTGATCCTGCGCCCGTTCTCGCGCCGAGACACCGTAGTGCTGCAGCCGACCGACCTGCTGGTCACGGCGTACCAGCGCATGAAGCTCTACGAGATCTCCCAGCTGCCGGTCATGGACGGCGATCGCATCGTCGGCATCCTCGACGAAAGCGACGTGTTGCTGCATGTCTACGGCGACGAAGCGCGGTTCCGCGATCCGGTTTCGACTGCCATGGTCAGCAAGCTCGACTTTTTGGACGTCAAATCTCCGGTCGAGGCCTTGCTGCCGGTGTTCGACCGCGGTCAGGTCGCAATCGTCACCGACGGCGACAAGTTCCTCGGCCTGATCACCCGGATCGACCTGCTGAACTATCTGCGGCGGCGGGTGCAGTGACGCAAATGCGTTGATCGCCGCGGCTCTGAACCTGTCGTTCAGGGCTGCTGGCTAGAATCTCCCGTCCTTTCAGGAAGCTGTCATGTCCGAATCCAGTTCCCGGCATCGCGATTACGCGCTGGCCACCTTGGCAATCCATGCCGGTCAATCGCCCGATCCCTCGACGGGCGCGGTGATGCCCCCGATCTACGCCACCTCGACCTATGCCCAGTCCAGCCCGGGCGAGCACCAGGGGTTCGAGTACTCGCGTACCCACAATCCGACGCGTTTTGCATACGAGCGCTGCGTTGCGGGCCTGGAAGGCGGCAGCCGCGGCTTCGCATTCGCATCCGGCATGGCCGCCACCGCGACCCTGCTCGAGCTGCTCGACAGCGGCGATCACGTGATCGCGATGGACGATCTCTACGGCGGCAGCTACCGCCTGTTCGAGCGCGTGCGCACGCGCAGCGCCGGGCTGTCCTTCAGCTACGTCGACATGACCGATCCGGTCGCGTTTGAAGCCGCGATTGTGGCGAAGACGAAGCTGGTCTGGATCGAGACCCCGACCAACCCGATGCTGAAGATCGTCGACATCCAGGCGATCGCCGACATCGCGCACAGGCGCGGCCTGCTCGTCGTCGTCGACAACACCTTCGCCTCGCCCATCCTGCAGCGCCCGATCGAACACGGCGCCGACATCGTCATGCACTCGGCCACGAAATACCTCAACGGCCACTCCGACATGGTCGGCGGCATGCTCGTCGTCAACGACAATGCCGAGCTTGCCGAACAGCTCGCCTTCCTGCAGAACTCCGCCGGCGCGGTCCAGGGCCCGTTCGACAGCTTCCTGGCGCTACGCGGGCTCAAGACCCTGCATCTGCGCATGCAGGCGCATTGCCTGAACGCCCAGGCGCTGGCCGAGTTCCTCGGGGGCCACGCCGCGGTCGAGCAGGTGATCTATCCGGGCCTGGCCTCGCACCCACAGCACGCACTGGCCAAGCGCCAGATGGACGGCTTCGGCGGCATCATCTCGGTGCGCATCAAGGGCGGCTTCGAGGCCGCGAAGCGTTTCTGCGAACGCACCGAACTGTTCACCCTGGCCGAGTCACTCGGCGGGGTGGAGAGCCTGGTCAACCATCCGGCGGTGATGACGCATGCGTCGGTGCCGGTGGAGCGGCGGGCCGCGCTGGGAATACACGATGATCTGGTGCGGTTGAGCGTCGGCGTCGAGGCGCTGGACGATCTACGTGCTGATCTTGCCCGCGCGCTGGAGCGCTGACCGAATGCGTACCAGTATGAAACCAACCCCGCTGTTCTCCCTCGGCGGGCCGTTCAGCGCCTGGACCCGACATCGGTCCCTGACGCTGGAGTTGTCGCGCCGCGACATCCTGGGACGCTACCGGGGTGCGAGCTTCGGCCTGTTGTGGTCGCTGATCAGTCCATTCCTGATGCTGATCGTCTACACGCTTGCCTTCGGTTACATTCTCAAGGCGCGATGGCCGGGCACCAGCGGAAACACGGCCGATTTCGCGATGTTGTTGTTCCTCGGCCTGCTGACACACGGCTTTTTTGCCGAGTGCCTGACGCGGGCACCAACGCTTATTTCCGGCAACGTGAACCTGGTCAAGAAGATCGTGTTTCCGCTGGAAGTGTTGCCTTGGACGGTCGTGCTGTCGGCGCTGTTCCATGCGACGACCAACATCGTGGTGTTCGTGATCCTCAACCTGCTGCTTCGCGGCGAGATCCACTGGACGCTGGTGTTCTGGCCGTTCGTCCTGGTGCCGCTTGCCTTCGTGGCCCTGGGGACGATCTGGCTGCTGTCGTCGCTGAGCGTGTTCCTGCGGGACATCGGGCAGATCACCGGCGTGCTGGCAACCGCGATGTTGTTCCTGTCATCGGCCATCATCCCGGTCGAGACGCTGCCGGAGTCGTATCAGGCGGTCTTCCGGCTCAACCCGCTGACCTTCATCATTGACCAGATACGCGAGGTTGCGTTCTGGGGGCGGATGCCGGACTGGGCGGGGCTGGGGGTGTACCTGCTGGGGGCGATGTTCTTTGCCTACCTGGCGTTCGCTGTGTTCCAGAAGACCCGTCGGGGGTTTGCCGATGTCCTCTGAAATCGGCGTGGAGACCGGCAACGACGACCTAGTCATCGACGCGTGCGGCGTCGGCAAGTGCTACCAGATCTACGAGCGGCCCTCGCATCGACTGCTGCAGGGCCTGTTCGGCGACTCGCGCCGGTTCTACCGTGAATTCTGGGCCTTGCGTGGCATCAGCCTTCAGGTCAGGCGGGGCGAGACGCTCGGCATCATCGGTAAGAACGGTTCCGGCAAGTCGACCTTGCTGCAGATGATCGCCGGCACGCTGGCACCGACCGAGGGCCAGGTCGCCATCCAGGGACGGATCGCTGCGCTGCTCGAGCTGGGTAGTGGCTTCAATCCCGATTTCACGGGCCGTGAGAACGTCCATCTCAACGCGTCGATCTTGGGGCTCACCAGCGCCCAGATCGATGCGCGGATGCAGCAGATCCTTGACTTTGCCGACATCGGCGCGTTCATCGACCAGCCGATCCGCAACTATTCCAGTGGCATGGTCATGCGGCTGGCGTTCTCGGTGATGGCCCACGTCGACGCCGACGTGCTGATCATCGACGAGGCGCTTGCGGTCGGCGATGCGTTCTTCACCCAGAAGTGCATGCGTTTCCTGCGCGAGTTCAAGGCGCGGGGCACCCTGCTGTTCGTCAGCCATGACGATGCCGCCGTCACCGGACTGTGTGACAAGGCGCTGTGGATCGATGGCGGCAAGACCATGGCCTACGGCGAGTCGCGTGATGTCGTCCAGCAGTATCTCGAATCGGTGATCTCCAGCCGGCAGGGCGAGGCGTCGATGCGCACTGCCGGCGGCGAAGGTGCCGTCGAAGTACGGCAGCGGCACGACATGCGTCGCGATCTCGTCAATGCGTCCAATCTGCGGAACGACATCGAGGTTCGGGCGTTCGATCCGGAGGTCCAGGGATTCGGCGAGATGCGGGCACGGATCAGCGAGGTCACGCTGCGCGATGATCAGGGTCGCGATCTGTCGTGGTGCGTGGGTGGCGAATCCGTCGTTCTCGACATCGATTTCGTCGCGGACGGACAGCTCGAGCGGCCGATCGTCGGGTTTTACGTCAAGGACCGGCTGGGTCAGCTGTTGTTCGGCGACAACACTTACGTATCGACCCTGGGTCGTGAAGCGGGATTCGCGGAAGGCACGCGTGCCCGCGCCCGGTTCGAGTTCGAGATGCCGCGCCTGAAGGCGGGGGATTACTTCATCACGGTGGGAATCGCCGACGGCAGCAAGGACGAACATGTGATCCAGCACTGGGTGCACGAAGCGCTCGCACTGAAGTCGCTGTGCCAGTCCTGGTCGATCGGCATCCTCGGCCTGCCCATGTCCAGAATCGCATTGGAGGTGCTCGAGTGACCGAGGCATTCAAGCTAGAACGGCATCCGGTGACGCTGTTGCGCCCGCACCTGTCGCTACCGTATTCCTGGATCGGCCACATTCCGTTCGCCTATCTCGCGATCGACCTGATGCGCCCGGATCTGGTGGTGGAGCTCGGCACGCACTCGGGCAATTCGTATCTCGCCTTCTGCCAGGCGGTTGACCATCTGAAATTGCCGACCCGCTGCGTTGCGGTCGATTCGTGGCAGGGCGATGCACATGCCCAGGCCTATGGTGAAGGCGTGCTGGAGACGCTGCGCGCTTACCATGACCCCCGATATGGACGGTTCTCCCGTCTCTGCCGCAAGTTTTTCGACGATGCGGTTGCGGAGTTCGAAGATGGCAGCATCGACCTGCTGCATATCGATGGCCTGCACACCTATGAAGCCGTCCGCCACGACTTCGAGACCTGGCTGCCGAAACTGAGTTCGCGCGCGGTCGTGTTGCTGCACGATACGGCCGTCGAGGCGCGTGGGTTCGGCGTCGGGCGCTTCCTGCGTGAGCTGTCGGAACGGTATTCCACGTTCAATTTCCTGCACAGCAACGGCCTTGGCGTGGTGCTGGTGGGTGGTTCTGTGCCCGGAGAAATGCAGGCCTTCGCCGATGCGTTCGCGAGCGACGCATCGCTGGCAGAATTCCTGGCCGGGATAGCGCCCGACCCGATGAGGGATCATGTTGCAATGGCGCCGCCAACTTACGAGGACGTGCGCGTCTACTTCAGGGAGATTGGTGGCGATTTCGATGATTCACGGCAGGCATGCGTCAGCAGGCTGCTCTCAACTGGCCCTGCGGCGCTGCGGTTCCCCGTTGTCAAGGGTGATCGTGTCGCGCGCATCCGTATCGATCCTGCAGAGCGCGCCGGAATCTTCGGCATCGTCAGCTGCTCGCTACTCTCCGACGATGGTCGCATTCTGCACGAGATCGAAAATCTCGAAGGCCGTGTGGTTGGCCTTGATGGGGATCTGCTCCCCCCTCGTGCACCCAGCTGGCTGCGATGGGTCTCACTCCATCAGGATCCGCAGGTAGAACTCGACATTCCCGAGTTTGCAGATCCCGACGTCCAAAGCATCGAGATCACGATCGATTTCGAATCAGTGGTGGTTGACCAGGCTGCGGAGGCGAGCGTCGAGGCCCTGCGATCCGCAGTTGATGGCGTGCTGGTTTCTGCGCGCTCGCGCGTGCACGTTGGCAACCTGCTGGAGGAAATGCTGCAGGAGACCCGCGGTATTGCAGGTGCAAGCCAGCAGGCGGCCCAGGCTGCGATTGCAGCCGCGGAGCAATCCAATGACAGCCATTTGCGGGGTCTTTTGGAGGAAATGCTGCAGGAGACCCGCGGTATTGCAGGTGCAAGCCAGCAGGCGGCCCAGGCTGCAATTGCAGCCGCGGAGCGATCCAATGACAACCATGTGCGGGGTCTTTTGGAGGAAATGATGCAGGAGGCCCGCGATGTTGCTGCCGCAAGCCAAAGAGCATCACAGGCTGCAGTTCTAGCGGGCGAGCAATGCGGTGGCCTGCAGCTCGCGATGGACGCCTCTCACGATCGCCTGTCGAATATCGAGGGCAGTCTGACCAATGCCGCTGATAGATTGTCTAGCATCGCGCACGATGCAGCAGTATCTGCCTCGGGCACATCCGCAGCGTCCAGCGCGATCGCCACATTGCAGCACGCTGCGAATTGCGCGGCACAGTTTGCGTTGGATGCGCGGGCCGATCACCTTGGGCAGATTCAGGAACTTTCGGCCAGGATCGAGTCCCTTGATGCTCGCTTTGAGCGCCTTGAGGCGATCGGTGCCGCTGTAGACCGAATCGAGGCGACCCAGGCCAGGCCTTGGTGGAAGAAAATGCATCGCCATGATTGACGCGGGATCGATCGACATTCCGGCGGGCTGGACGCTGGTTGCGAGTTCGCAAATCTCCGCCGATGCCGCTGGATTTTACAGCGACGGTAGTGATCCTCACCTCGTGTTCGCTCTGCGCCGGGGGCTCGCGGCTGGATGGTACCGACTGAGGATTGCCGTAGAAGGTCCGCTTTCACTGCCGAGCGTGTACTTGGATTGTGGGGCCGGCATCAGCGAAGCGGAGCGTCAGGATCTCGATATCGCAGAGGGCGGGGGGATCGATGCGGTTGTCCGTGTCGGAGGGCCGCTCGGGCATCTGCGGTTCGACCCCACCACGCGGCCTGGTCGATTCAGCCTTGTGGCGATCCGGTTCGATGCCATCCCGCCGAGTGAGGCGGTCTGGAGAATGTGGCGCGCGTTGCGTGGGACGTCTGCCCGTTTCGACGCGCTTCTTGCTTTGCCGGCCAGTGTACGTGCGGAGCGGCTCTGGCCGGCGTATCGCACCATTGAAGCAGGCAATCAAAGCGCTGCATACCTGCGTTGGCTTGAGGCAAACGCAGAGGAGCACGCGAGCGCGGCGCGGACCGACAATGTTCCGGGCGACGTCGTCCTGACACTGGTGCTTCTGCCGGGCTCTGACCGGGCGAGCCTGCGGGCTGCGGCGGCAGATCTGGGGGCATCGCTGGCACCCGGAGTCGAGCTTCTCGTGCCGCTTGCGGCAGATACTGGAATCCATCCGGCAGTGCGCGTATTGGCTTCGGTTGTACGGCAGCCTATGCCGGGCCTGGATCAGGCCCGAGGACGCTATATCAGCTGGATTGCTGCTGATGAAAGGATTGAACCGCAAGCATTGATGCAGATCCGCGATACCTTGGTGGAGGCGGGAGAAATAGCACTTCTGTATACCGATGAGGATTTCGTTGATGCGTCAGGTGTGCCGAGTGCCCCTTATTTCAAGCCTGCCTGGGACCCCGACCTGCAGTACCAGCACGACGCCGTAGGACCCTCGTCGTTCTATCGGCGCGACCTGTTGCAGGAGATCGAGGGCGCCGTGCGTGAGGACGGATTGGCATGGCCCCATCTACTGCCGTTGCGCATCGCCGATCACGCCGGTGATTCAGCCGTTCGCCATCTGCCGTTGTTGGCCCGACGGCACCGAGCGGTACCGGGGCCTGTGCATGCTCCGCTGAGATCGACGGCTCCAACGGCAGAGCAGGTGGCGCATGCTTTGGGACAGTGGCGCACCGCCGGCATCAGGGCGGCGCGCGTCGCGACGGAGACGCAGATGCCTAGGATGGCGTACGACTTGCCCGCGGATTTGTTCTGCGAAATCGTTATCCCCACGCGCGACCGCGTCGACCTGCTGTCGGTCTGTGTCAACAGCATTCTTGAGCGTACAGAGGGCGTGGGCTATGGCGTCGCCATCGTGGACAATGGTTCGACGCATCCTGACACGCTTGCCTACCTCGATCGCTTGCGAGGTGATACGCGGGTACGCATCGTCCGGGATGACTCCCCTTTCAATTATTCCGCGCTCAACAATCGTGCTGTCGCGGGTTCCACGGCCGATGTGGTGGTGCTGCTCAACAACGACATCGAAATCATCGAGGGCAGCTGGCTGTACGAACTCGCGACCCACGCCTGCCGTCCCGGGGTCGGTGCGGTGGGTGCCAAATTGCTGTACCCCGACGACACTCTGCAGCACGCAGGCGTGATCCTCGGCGTGGAAGGTGTGGCGGCACATCCCTATCCCCGGTTCCCTGCAACCCATTCAGGGCAATTCGGCCGCGCACTCGCGGCCCAACGATTCTCGGCGGTCACCGCTGCATGCCTAGCCGTTCGCCGCGAGGTGTTCGAGATAGTGAATGGCTTGGACACCTCGCTTGCCGTGGCCTTCAACGACGTAGATCTCTGCCTTCGTATTTCGGAAGCGGGATATCGCAATCTCTGGCTGCCTTGGGTGTGGATGTACCATCACGAGTCTGCAAGCCGGGGACATGAAGACAATCCGGAAAAACTTGCCCGTTTCGCCAGCGAAATCGAAGTGATGAAGACGCGTTGGAATGACGTGCTGGTTTCTGATCCTGCCTATAATCCCAACCTCTCCCTCGTCGGTCGGGCGTTTTCGATCGATCCATCCCGGTCTGCAGCCCCCGTGCCGCGTGCCAATACCCAAGTTGCCCGTTTGCAATGAATGCAGAGCTGCTCCCGATCCAGCAACTCCAGCGCCTGGATGGCGCAGGTACCGGTACGCGCTGGCGCGCGTCAGGAAACGACCCCTTTTTCGAAGTCGTGCTGCCCCCTGCGGGATTGCAGGGAGGTTGGTACTGGCTGGAGATCGGGTTCGAGGTGCTCCGCGGCCGGATCCATGGGCCTGCACTCTATCCCGATTATGGACGGGGCTACGTGGTAGAGGCCGAGCGCCTCTGGATGCCGCTGGCCGACGCGCGCAAGGGTCGCCACACGGTGCGCCGCCTCGTCCGGCTAGCCGCCGATGTGTCGGCGCTCCGTTTTGATCCGACGATCGTGCCGAGTGAGTTCCAGATCCTCGGCTTCTCCCTCACGCGCGTCGGCAAGCTGGACGCAGCGCGCGCGATGTTCGGTGAGTTGTGGGCACGTGGGAAGCGCATGGCGCTTCTCAGGCGCACGGTGCTGGATCTGTTGGCTGGACCCCGCCGCATGGCATATCACCTGTACAACGACTACGTTTCGGTAGTGACGGCCACCGATGTGTCCGACTACGAGGTCTGGGTCGACTTCTATGATGACTGCTCGGACGAGGGCATCGCGCTGGCGGTCGAATCGCTTCCCGAGTTGCGGTCATCCCCCTGTTTCTCGGTGATCGTGCCGACCTACAACACCGATTCGCGCTGGCTGTGTGCCTGCATCGAAAGTGTGCGGGCGCAGACCTATCCGAACTGGGAGCTGTGCATCGCTGACGACGCCTCACCGGATCCCGCGGTCTGGGCGCTGATCGAGGACTACGTGGCATCCGATCCGCGCATCAAGGCGGTCAGGCGCACGGAGAACGGCCACATCGCGGCTGCTTCCAACAGCGCGCTGTCGCTCGCGACCGGCAGCCACATCGCGCTGCTCGACCATGATGATGCGCTGCATCCGCTGGCGCTGGCATGGTGCGCCGTGGAACTGGACCGGAACCCGCGTTGGCGCATGCTATTCACCGACGAGGACAAGATCGACGTCCATGGCAAGCGCAGCGATCCCTACTTCAAGTCCGACTGGAATCCGGACCTGTTCCTGTCCCAGAACTGCGTCTGCCACCTGGGTATCTACGCGCGTGACCTGATCGAGGAGATCGGTGGATTCCGCCAGGGTTTCGATGGCGCCCAGGACTGGGATCTGACGCTCCGCGCCACCGAACGCCTGGACGCGGACCAGATCGGGCACGTCCCCAAGGTGCTCTACCACTGGCGCATGATCGAGGGGTCAACGGCGATGGCGCCCGGCGAAAAAAGCTACGCGCACTTCGCCGCCATGCGCGCGATTCAGGATCATTTCGACCGCACCGGCACCCCGGCGACAGTCGAGGAAATGCCGGGTTACAGCGGTTACTACCACATCGCACACGCGATCCCGGAACCGCAACCGCGCGTCAGCCTGCTGATCCCCACCCGGGATCGCGTGGACCTGCTGCGCCAGTGCGTCGACTCGATCCTGCAACGCACGGCCTACCGCAATTACGAGATCGTGATCGTGGACAACGGGTCCGTTGAGCCCGACACCCTCGATTATTTCAAGCGCATCACCCGGCAATCGAACGTGCGAGTGCTGGCGTACGATGCGCCGTTCAACTATTCGAAGATCAACAACTTCGGTGCGGAACACAGCGAAGGCGAGATCATCGGCCTGCTCAACAACGATGTCGAGGTCATCAGTCCGCACTGGCTGACCGAGATGGTGTCGCATGCGAACCGCATCGAGATCGGAGTTGTCGGTGCAATGCTGTATTACCCAAACGACACGATCCAGCACGCGGGCGTGGTCCTGGGTATCGGCGGCGTGGCTGGGCATTCCTATGTCGGAATGCCTCGTGGTTATCCGGGGGACAAGCATCGTGCGGGCCTGGTCCAGAGCGTCAGCGCGGTGACGGCCGCATGCGCGCTCGTGCGGCGGTCTGTTTTCGAGGAAGTGGGTGGGCTCGACGAGGAACTCGTCGTTGCATTCAACGACGTCGATTTCTGTATCCGTGTGCGCGAGGCTGGTTACCGCAATCTGTGGACGCCTTTTGCAGAGCTCTACCATCACGAATCCGCAACACGCGGCTATGAGAACACACACGAGAAAATCGAGCGATTCAAGCGCGAAGAACGTTTCATGAAGAGCCGATGGGGACGTGCGCTCGCGCAGGACCCTTACTACAACGTGAACTTCAGTCTGACGAGTGCGCCTTTCACGCTGGCCTATCCGCCACGGGCCCAGCTCCAGTATGTGGCTGCTGCGGACAACTGCTGAGTTATATGAATGCCCTTTCGGTGATCAGGCGCAACTGGCTGCTGTTGCTTGCGTTGCTGTGCGTCACGTTGAGCGTCTTCTCGCTTGACCAGGCTTGGTCGCGAGGCGTGACCGAAGTGCGCCTTGCTTTTCCAGGGGGTGTGCCGGAAGGCACGCGTGTGTTTTTCGCCGGAAACGAAGACTTCAACGACAATAATTCACTATCGCTCCCGGCCGACGCGCAGGGCGATGTCTCAGTTCTTGTGCCCGCCGGGCTTGTCGAGCGAATCCGGGTGGTACCGCTTGCAGGGAGTGCCGCGTCGCTTTGCGTTCTGGAAGTGACAGGGGCGGGCAGCGGGTCGCTCGACCTGACGGACTACCGGGTAATCGACCGTCGCGATGTCCGAACAGTGTCTTCGGGACCCGGCTGCGTGTCGGTCGCTCCGATCGAAGGGGCGACCGACTCCCACGTTACCTTGGGACTACAGTCCGGCGCGACCTTGAGAGGTGATTATCGGTATTGGCTGGTCCTGGGAGTTGCGCTGTTCTGCACCTTCCTGGCGATGGGCATCGGGTGGCTGCGGACGCGGCCCATGCGTGCAACCGGCCATGCGTCGCACACGCGGGTCATGCCCAGCGTCCCCGGACCGGTGCTGCTGTATGTCGCAATCTCGCTCGTCTTTGGGACCCTCTACGCGCTGGTGACACCGCCCGGCGCGGTCACCGACGAGTATGCACACGTCGCGAAGGCGGCCAAGATGGCAAACGGCGCTTTTCTAGGCGCCACCGATGATCGGCTGTTCCCAAACATTCACGCGATGTATGGGCGATTCGATGGATATCTCGATCCCAGCGTGCATTTCAGCGGCATGCAGTTGATCAACCAGTTGCAGGAGCCGGTCCCGTGCCATCCGACCACGGCGGATCTGCCCAAGGGGGCGGACGGCTATTCGCCGACGCTTTATGTAATGCCCGCAGCGGCATACGCGTTCAGCTGCGCCACCGGCCAGGACCTGGGCGTCTTTCTGCTGCTCGCGCGCCTGGGTAATCTGCTTCTGGCAACGGCGCTGATCGCCTTGGGTATCTGGGCGACCGTGCGCGCGCGCTGGGTACTGTTCGTGTGCGCGCTGTTGCCGATGTCGATTTACCAGATCGCCTCGGTTTCGGCCGACGCACTCTATATCGCCACTTCGCTTGCGTGGCTGGGTGCGGTATGTGGCGTCGCTGAAGAACGTATACCCGTGCGCCGTGCGCTCTGGGTACTCGGGCCTCTTGCGATATGTCTGGCATTTTCGAAGCCCGGCGCAGCCTGGGTGTTGATCGCGATCGTGTTTGCGCGGCCAGCTTGGCTGCGACAGGTCGGAAGCTTCATTCCGGCGGCCGTGAAGTACATGCTGATTCCGTTTGCGATCCACATCGCCTGGGTCATGTACGCGTCGTCCTCTGCCACGCCGTTACAGGGGGTGGATCCGGCTGCAAACCTGATGAGGATGATCGAAAGTCCACTGGAAGTGATCCGTCTGTTCGTCAATACCTTCGTCAGCACGTATGGACTGTGGATACTCAAGTCGATGCTGGCTGCGCTGGGTTGGCTGGACGTCTCGTTGGCCAAGGCCAGCTACCTTGGGCTGCTGTTCTGTCTTGCTGCAAGTGTGTTCATGGGCCGGCCGGCGCTCCGGGCTCCGCTTCCCACCATCGCATGGGGCTGGGTGTTCGCCGCAGGCGCGGTCGCGATGCTCAGCCTCCCGCTGTATCTGTTCTGGAGCGGAGAGAGCTCGGTGATCATCATGGGTCTTCAGGGGCGCTATTTCATTCCGTGCGCCGCGTTCGCGCTGTGTTTCTCAGCAGGCCCGTTCTGGGCAGGTCGATCCGCCAATGTGGTCCAGCGCGGATTGGTAGTCGTGGTGCCTGCCATCATGATGCTTGCGCTCGGCAACGGGCTTTTTGCGCTGATTGCGCGCTATTACCCCTGAGTTCGCCATGATCCGCGAAATTCTCATGATCGTATTCGTTACCTGCTCCACGCTCGGTAGCCAGCTTCTCGTGAAGCGTGCGGTGACCCAGATCGCCCAACGCGAACCGGTACCTCAGGGACTTCAATGGCTGATTACAGCGTGCCTGTCACCGGAGGTCATCGCCGCGATCGCGATACAGGGATTGGGTTTCCTGACATGGGTCGTGGTGGTCAGCCGCGTCAAGCTGGGCGTGGCCTTCGCGATCTCGGGATCGTTCTTCTATCTCCTTATCGCGCTGTCCAGTTGGTGGTTGTACGGCGAGCGCTTGGCATCCCTGCAATGGGTCGGGTTGATGCTTGTTTCGGTTGGGGTTTTGATGATGACCCTGACCGGCAAGGTGTCCTGACCGATGTCAAGAACGCTCGACCACAGCTTTGTAGTGCCCGCCTACGGTTGCTCACCACACCTCGCAGACTGCTTGGCATCGCTTGCTGCACAGACGCTCGGGGGCTCGGAGATTGTTGTTTCGACGTCCACCCCGAGCGAAGAGCTGGAGGCGCTGGCGGCGCGCTTTGGCGCGCGCTATTACGTGCATACGTCGAGAGGTGGCATTGGCCGGGATTGGAACGCAGCCCGGGCGCAGGCAGCAGGGCGCTGGGTGACCATTGCGCACCAGGACGATCTCTACCTGCCGGAGTTTCTCGCCAGTACCATGCGAGCCGTCGAGGCGTCACCCGACGCCGTGCTGGTGATGACCGATTATGTTGAATTGCTTGGTGAGACCGAGCGTTCGCGCACTGTGATGTTGAGAATCAAGCGGGTTCTGCTGGAGCTCGGATTCCTGTGGCGGCCATGCATTAGTCGCGAAGCAGACAAGCTCAGGTTGCTCCGCTTCGGCAGTCCGGTTGCCTGTCCATCGGTCACACTGGGCCCCGGCGCGACCGATATCGCGTTCCGCGAAGACCTCAAGGTGGATCTCGACTGGGAGGCCTGGATCCGGCTCGCCCGTCGGCCTGGCAGTTTCTGCTTCGTTCGCGAGCGACTCATGGCCCACCGCATCCATGAAGCCAGCGAGACCAGCGCAGGCGTGCGCGATGGTACACGTGCGCGCGAGGACGCAGCGATGTTCGCGTCGCTCTGGCCCGCACCGATTGCCGCACTTCTGGCTCGGGCCTATGCATGCTCGTACCGGGCTGGAGGACACTGACATGGTGTTTCGCGTGTCGCCACGACACCATGAGGGTGAGCAGGCTACCTGCTCTGTCGCCGTAGTCATTCCTGCCTACCGGGTAACGCGCCACATTCTGGGGGTGATCGACGGCATTCCTGATTGGGTCGACCGCATCTATGTCGTCGACGACCATTGCCCCGACGGTAGTGGGCGTCTGGTGGAGAAGGACTGCGCAGATTCGCGTGTGGTCGTGATCTTCAACCAGAAAAATCTGGGCGTTGGCGGCGCCGTGATGGCGGGTTATGTCTGCGCCGAGCGTGACGGCTGCGACATTGTCGTCAAGATGGATGGCGACGGCCAGATGGAGCCGGCCCTCATGCCTGCGCTGGTCTGGCCTATCGCGTCGGGTGAGGCGGATTACACGAAAGGAAACCGTTTCTACGATCTCGCGCAGATCGGGCGCATGCCCGCCATACGTATCTTCGGCAATGCCGTACTGTCTTTCATGACCAAGATATCGTCGGGCTATTGGGATCTGTTCGATCCCACAAACGGGTATACGGCCATCCACACGCGGGTGGTGCCCAAGCTGCCGATGCACAAGATCAGTCACCGTTATTTTTTCGAAACCGACATCCTGTTTCGCCTCAACACGCTGCGGGCAGTGGTGGTGGACGTGCCGATGGACGCGCGCTACGGCGACGAGGTGAGTGGCCTCAGCGTGCGACGCATCGTGTTGGATTTCATGTATAAGCACCTCCGCAACACCGCGAAACGGATTTTCTACAGCTACTTCCTGCGCGACATGTCGTTGGCGAGCATCGAACTCGTTGGTGGCATTTTGATGATCAGCCTTGGGCTGCTGGCGGGCATCCACTTCTGGTCGGGTGCTGCCGCCGAGGGAGTGGCGGCATCGGCGGGTCGCGTCATGCTGGCGGCGTTGCCGGTAATTCTTGGGCTGCAACTGTTGCTGGGGTTTATCGCATTTGATATTGCTTCCGTCCCGAAACGCGCCATCCACCGTCTGTTGCGCTGAGAGGCGGGCTGTACGATCACATGCATAATGGAAGGGCATCTTTAGCTGAATGAAAGCTGGGTGGGGCGAGGCGGCGGAGCGGGTGCTGGCTCCTCATGATTGGCTGACATGACCGGCGGTTGCTGATATTTTCCAGCGCGTCGCGGGGTATATGCCCGCTGTTTCTCTTCGCTCATCGCGCTCTAGAACCCGGATGCAGCACATGCGCTTCTCTTGCCCTCTTCTTCTCCTCTCGACCGCTCTGTCCATCCTCTTGGTGGCTTGCCATGAAAAGCAGCCGGCAACGGTCGATGCAACACAGGCGCCGGCTCCACAGGCTGAGGAGCCGGGGGCTAAGCCATCGCGCCATTCGCCGCTGCCTCCCGGGGCGTCTGGCCTGATACCGACTGTGCCCGGTGCGTTTTCCGTCATGGCAACTGAGCAACAGGCCGCGCTTCGGAGCGCGAGCGGCGCCCCGTGCTCGCTGGACCTGCTCAACGGCACAGCGCGCAGCAGTGCCGAGACGCTCTCTCTCACTCGCGCGGATGCGCTGGAAGCAGTGGGTTGGGTCCTCAACCCGCGAAAGGAAGTGCCGCGGGAATTCGCGATTGTCTTGGACGGCGACGCAGCCGCCTACATCCTCAAAGGGATCGCCGGTGGCCCGCGGCCCGATGTGGCGAAGATCTACGCGTCTGAGTCGGCGGCTTCGGCGGGGTATCGCGCAGGCGCAGCACTGGCGGACGTCGCGCCCGGCACATACGCGGTTCACCTGGCACAGGATACCTACAATGTCGTGACCCGCTGCGAGACTGGCTGGGTCGTCCAGATCACTGAATGAGACAGTGTTTCTCGCCAGACCTCGGCGCGGGAACACGACTCCGCGCCTCGCTTCGCTTGCGTGGGTCGCTTAGAACAGCGGCTGCAGCAGCACAGTACGGTAGTCCGTGCCGGACGCGTTCGGGCATCTGATCCGCGATTCGATCATGCGGCCTGATAGAATCAGTCTCATGGGCAGCCAGTCCACTTCACCGCGCCGAGCGAGGCGTTGTGGATAATCTGGCCTGGCCCACGTCGTCCAGCTGTGCGCTGCCTGCGAAGTGTTTCTTGCGTTGTCTGAGAATATGCATGTGAAGCGGCTTTGGTCGGCGCATCGCAGCACGAAGCACGTCATTGGCGGCCTGCTGACCTTTGGCTCGAAGTGAACGCAGCGGTTTCGCGCGAGCGTGGCATGAGTCAGCAGGGTCCGGGACGATGTCCTCGTGTTCTTGGTCGGTTCTCACCGAGCGAATCCGCAGGCTGCGGTTGCGTGGCGGAACTTATGACTACCGGCGTGAACTTCTGGTGCCGCGTGCTGCTGATCGCGAAATTGTTTTGGAAGCCGTGCGTTGGCCCCGTCTACACGGCGGCCCATCCCAAGTCTGGAGCGGGACCGAGGGCGGTATTTCAGGTGAATCGCGGCTGAGCTGATAAGAGAATACAACGGCACGCGTCGATTCCGGTCAGCAATGCTCTGATGAAAGGGCATGACCTCCGCTGTGCCGATGAGGATTCCGTCGGCGCACGATGCCTCAAGGGATCAGGCGGTCTGGGTGCTGATCAACACCTGCGTCACCACCCATCCGCGGATCAAGTCCTTCCGCCCCCACGAGATCACGCATCGTCGGCTTCAACGACGTCGATTTCAGTATCCAGGACGCGTAGATTGGCAAGTCAACATGTGGACTGCATTCGCTTGGCCCTATTAGCATAAGCTTGCTTTCCGGAATTACGGGAGCGCGCCGAGCAGACTAAGCATTACAAGCGAGAAGAGGAGATGATGATGGATTGCGAAGGGAGTTACACTTCGAGCCGCATCATGGCGTGAAGTTCTCTCTTCCTTGCGGTACCCCTTCACTCTGGCCCATCTATCACGGTGGCAGGTCTGGGACAAAGCTGGGGTTGCGAATGTAGAATCAAGGCCCTGGTAGGCTATCCACGCGCTTAGCGCCTCTTCGTTGGAGTTCCACATGTTCCCGTTCCGCCCTGCAATTGGGTTGTTGTCTCTAGCGCTTCTTGCCGCGTGCCAGCAGGAAGTCTCTGCACCCGCATCCACGGGCGATGCCGATAGTGCGCCGCCGGCGCCCGAAGTCATTAAGCCTGTGGCGCTTGTTCCTTCTGGGAATACAGGCTTGTTGGTCGCTCCCGGAGGAAGCTTTGTTGCGGTCGACGCAGGCCTTTTCCAGTCAGCGAAGAATGCGCCTTGCTCATTGGATCTTCTTAATTCGCAAAACCCCGGAAGTGATTTAGTCAGTGTTTCTGCTGATGGGGATATCGTGGCTGCTGGCTGGATCGTAAATGACCGTAAGGAAAGTCCTGAGAGATTCGCCTTGGTATTGAGAGGGGCAGCGGATTACGCGGCTGTATCAAACGCTGGAGTGAATCGACCGGACGTGGCGCGTGTGTTGAAAGTCGAGTCAGCAGGCAAGGCGGGATTCCGTTTGTCGGCAAACCTTCAAGGGGTGGCCGCTGGTGATTATCAAGTCTTCCTGGCTCAAGATACTTATGACTCAATCACGCTTTGCCCCGTTAAGTTCAGCATCCGTGTGAGTTAGAAGCTAGAGAAACAGGGCGCCTGTGGGGGCGCCCTGTTTCTTTCTGGTAATCTCTCCCGCACTACAGACATCGCATGGTAATCCCCTATTTCTAGCAGTCGCCAAAAGTAGGGCTATGCGACTCCGGCTAACTTCTGCATCGGCGTGATGCTGCCGAGCGCCATATTCTGTCGCTCGTGGTTGTACGTCCATGGCCAGCGCGTGGCCTCGTCCTGCACCTGTTTGATCGTGTCGAACAGGGTTCGTGCAAGCCAGCCGTAACGGACGGTACGGTTGTGGCGTTCGCTATATGCGTTCTGTTGCGGCTTGCCCCTCCGGATGTGCTCGATCTTGATGCCATGGCGCGCCGCCCAGCTCAGCAGCGCGCCGCTGATGTATTCCGGCCCATTATCGCACCGCAAGACTCTCGGCTTACCGCGCCACTCGATGACCCTCCAAGGATCGGATCACACGCGCCGCGGGCAACGACAGGTCGACTTCGATCCCGAGGCTTTAACCGTTGAAGTCGTCCAGCGCGTTGTATAGTCGGAGGTTGCGGCCGTCGCCGAGCTGGTCGTGCATGAAGTCCATCAACCAGACCTGGTTGATCGACTCCGGCACCGCCAACGGCTCGGGCTTCTCACGCACGATTCGCTTCTTCGGCTTGATCCGCAGGCTCAACTCCAGCTCCCGGTAGATGCGATACACGCGCTTGTGGTTCCAGCCATAGCCGTTGACGTTGCGCAGGTGCAGGAAGCACAGCCCGAATCCCCGATCCTCGTACGCAGTGGTCAGCCGCACCAGCCGGTCGGCGATCCGGGCGTTCACAGCCCTTTGCTTGGTAGCGATAGCGGGTCTCGCTGACCTCGAAGGTCAGGCAGGCGTGCTGGATGGTCGTGCGTCCGCTTTCGGCCACTGCTCGGGCCATCTCCCGGCGCTGAGATGGTCTTGAAGCGTCTTGAAGCGTCCTCGTTAATTCGATCCGCTCGGAAGTAGAGTTCCCACAGCAGGAGCTCACATGAAGAAGTCACGTTTCACCGAAGAACAGATGGT
>NZ_JAVDWO010000012.1:0-135805 GCF_031457535.1 Luteimonas terrae | reverse complement strand
ACGGGGCACGCAGCCCAAACTCGCTGCGCTCAGACATGGGCTGCTCTTCGACCCCGCCGCCCTGCGATGCTCGGCTCGCTCTACGGCTCGATTGAAGTCAAAAGCGGGAAGCCAAAGCAAAAGCCAACGGCCACTGCCACGCCAACAGCGACAACTACGGCAACCGCAACCGCAACGGCAGAGCTAGGGCAAACGCAGAGAGACGAAGCCCCTCACCCCAAAAGCGCATCGAACTCCCGCGCGGGCAGCGGATGCCCGAGCCAGAACCCCTGCCCCAGATCGCAACCGCGCTCGCGCAGTACTTCGAACTGCCCTTCCTTCTCGACGCCTTCGGCAACCACGGTGATGCCGATGGAATGCGCCATCGAGATGATCGCGGTTGTCAGCGCCAGGTCGTCGGGATCGCGCAGCACGTCGGCGACGAAACTGCGGTCGATCTTCACTCCGTCCACCGGAACGCGGCGCAGGTGGCTCAGGCCGGAGAAGCCGGTGCCGAAATCATCGAGCCAGATCTTGACACCCAGCGCTCGCAGTGCGCCCAGCAACTGGCCGATGCGGGCCTCGTTGCCGATCACTGCCGTTTCGGTCAGTTCCAGATGCAGGTGGCGCGGCGAGAGGCCCGATTCGCGCAGCGCGGCTTCGACCTCGGTGGCGAACGCCTCGCTGCGCAATTGGCGCGGCGACACATTGACTGCGACAAACAGCTCAGTCGCGGCCGGAAACCGCTGCTGCCAGGCATGCGCTTCGACGCAGGCGGCGTGCAGAACCTGCGGGCCGATCACATCGATCAGGCCGCTTTGCTCGGCTACGTCGATGAACACCGGCGGGGCAACGTTGCCGAATTCCGGGTGCTGCCAGCGCAGCAGCGCTTCGATGCCGACCAGGGCCTTGTCCGTCATCCGGAACACGGGCTGGTAGGCGAGGCTCAGTTCGCCGCGGTCCCATGCCCCGCGCAGTTCGTGTTCCATGTGCATCCGGCGCTCGACCGCCTGGTCGATCGCCAGGCTGTAGAAGCGGTGGCAGTTCTTGCCGGCCAGCTTGGCCTGATACATCGCAATGTCGCCGTTCTTGAGCAGCATCGCCGCGCTGGCAGCGTCGTCTGGAAACACGGTGATGCCGATCGAGATGCCGAGGAACACACGTCGGCCTTCGACTTCGATCGGGCGCGCCACTTCTTCCACCAGCCGCGTCGCCAGGCCACCGGCGACGCTGCGCAGATCGGCGTCGCTGGAACCCGGCAGCTGCAACAGCACGACGAACTCATCCCCGCCGAAGCGCGCCAGCAGCGCATCGGCGACATCGAACTCGTGCACGGCCGCATCGATGCGCGCGGTGAACTGGACCAGCGCGGCGTCGCCGGCGTCGTGGCCCAAGGTGTCGTTGACGCGCTTGAAATCGTCGACATCGGCGAACAGCAGGGCGAGCCGCCCGGCGGCGCCCTGCATCTCCAGCAGCCGCTGGTCCAGCGTTTCGCGCAGCGCCAGACGGTTGGCGAGGCCAGTCAGCGGGTCGGTATAGGCCATGCGGCGGATGTCGCGGTCATGACGCGCAATGCTGTCGCGCATGCGATCGAAGGCGCGGACCAGGTCCCCTATCTCGTCCTGACGCGCGTCGGCCGGCACCACGACGTCGTAATGCCCCGCCTCGATGCGCTGCGCGGCATCGGCCAGCTTGCGCACGGGACGCACCAGCCGACGCTGGAGCAATGCCGCGACCAGTCCGCCCAGCGCCACCAGTACGAACAGCAGCAGACCGACCGACAACAGGTGTCGTCGGGCGATCTGATCCAGGCGCGCCTGCATCGTCGCGACCATCGCATCCTCGTCCTGTTTCGCTGTCGCCAGCGAGTAGCCGATCCGCACGCCGCCCAGACGCTGATCGCCGATCAGGATCGGCATCGACACGTCGAGCAGTTGGTCGTCGCTCTGCATGTGCTGGCCGGTCGCGGCGAGTACTTCCAGCGCGAATGCATCGTCCATCCGCTGGCCATAACGCTCGATGTCGCGACTGCCGTCGTGGACGATGTTGCCGTCGGCGTCGTAGACGATCACGTAGCTGACGTCAGGCTGCCGCAGCACGTTGCCGACTGCGGCGCCGATGGCTTCCAGATCGAAATAGTAGAGCGGGTTGACCAGCGCATCGGCGACCTGCGCCGAGACCGCTTCGCCGCGCAGCAGCAGCCGTTGCGAGGCGAGTGCATGCATCGAGCGCTGGCTCAGCGCGAGGATCTGCTTTTGTGCCTGGTCCTGCTGCTGCAGCACCAGCGCCACCGCCCCCAGGCCAATGAGCAGAGCGGCGCTCACCAACCCCAGGAACATGGCCTGCAGGCCGCTGGGCAACCTCATTCGACGTCCACCACGACACGTGAGGCATCCACGCCCAGGGCGTCGAGTTCGGCGCGGGTGGCGGCATCCATCGGCAGGAACGCGGTTGTGCGGAAAAAACTGCGCAGCGCATCGGCGGCGGCGGGGTCCGCACTCGCTTCGATCAGCACCTCGCGCAGACGCGCGCGCACGCGCGCGTCGAGGTCGCCGCGCACGATCTCGATCGCCCGCGGAAACGGCGCGCTTTCGCGAAAGATCACAAAATCGCGCTTGAACGACGGCGGCACGCGGCGGTCGCTCGCCCAGTCCAGGTTGCTCATCGCGCCGGCATCGACGAGGCGCTTGTGCACCCAGGAGGACATGTTGAGCTCCGAGCGTGCGAACAGGTAACCGACCGAACCCGGCTCGGGTTCGTCGCGCGGCGACAGCAGGATCTCAAGCTTCATGCCGCGGGCCAGCAGTTCGGCAGCGGGCACGAAATACGCGCTGGTCGACTGCCGGTTCTGGAACACGATGCTGCGCCCGCGCAGGTCGTCGAGCGACTGGATCCCGCTGTCACGCCGCGCGAAGTAGACGGTGTGGTAGTGGCTGACGCCGTTGCGCTCGGTCAGCAACAGCGGCACCGCGCCAGCGCGCGCTTCGAGCAGCGTCGCGCCGCTGGCGGTCTCGGTGACCCAGTCCACACGTCCGCGGCGCAGATAGCTCTGCATCTGCTGGATGTCGCGCGCCATCAGCACGCGGCCTTCGGTGATGCCGACATCGCCCATGCGCGCGACCACGTAGTCGAGCAAGGGCTTGAGTTGTTCGTAATGCGCCTGGGGATCGTCGCTGATGCGTCCCAGCACCAGCACGTTGCGTGGCGCCTCGGCCTGCACCGGCACGACTGCCGCCATCACCACCAGCAGCACACCCGACAGGATCCGTCGAAGCAAGTGGCGCGGGTCCAAGGCGGGTCCGGGATGTGGGGGCGTAGCGGCAAGCCTAGCGGAAGCCATTCTCCGGCGACAGACGCCGCCGATCAGCCGCTACTGCGTCCGATGGCCAAGCGGGCCATGCGCTGGGCATCGGCGAGGATGCCGCGCAGCAACCGCACCTCCTTCTGGTCGAGACCGGTGCGGACGAACAGGCGCCGCAGCTTGCGCATCGCCGAGTCGGGTGCCCGCCCCTTGTGGAAATCGATGTCTTCCAGCGTATCTGCCAACTGGCCGAAGAAGCCTTCGAGTTCGGCGTGCGGCACCGCATCCGGATTCACCGGCGCGATCGCCGCGGGCGCGGCGCTGGTGCCCTCGCCCAGCAGTGCGAGCCGCAGCTCATAGCTCAGCACCTGCACGGCCGCCGCCAGATTCAACGAGCTGTAGTCGGGATTGGCCGGGATATGCACCGCTGCGTGACACAGCTGCAGTTCCTCGTTCTCCAGGCCGGTCCGCTCGCGGCCGAACACCAGCGCGACTTCGCCACCGGCACTGGCTTCGGCGTGCGCGGACGCCGCCGCGTCACGCGGCCGCAGCTCGCGCAACTGCACGCGGCGGCTACGCGCGGTGCAGCCGAGCACCAGCCGGCAATCGGCGACGGCTTCGGCCAGCGTCGCCACTTCGACCGCGGCGTTGAGCACGTCCTCGGCGCCCGCGGCCATCATGTCGGCCTCGTTGTGCGGGAATTTCTGCGGCGCGACCAGCACCAGGCGATGCAGGCCCATCGTTTTGATCGCGCGTGCGGCCGAGCCGATGTTGCCGGGGTGCTGGGTGCCGACGAGCACGATGCGAATACGGGTGGCGAGGTCGGTGGCGGCAGGAGTGTCCATGTCGGAGTCGGGATTCAGGGGCGCTTGCATGGCGCGAATGGTAAACTGCGCGACCGGCCCAGCGCCGGCACCGCTCTTTATTCCCTCGATCCTGCCCGCGCCCGGAGTCGTCCGCGATGCTTCAACCTGCTGTCAATGTCATGGTCAAGGCGGCGCGCGCCGGCGGTGGCGTCCTGTTGCGCAACATGCACAAGCTCGATGCGCTCAACGTCGTCGAGAAAGCGCGCCACGATTACGCGAGCGAGGTCGACGGCCTCGCCGAAGAAGCGATCGTCAAGGAACTGCGTCGCGCCTATCCCGAGTACGCCGTGCTCGGCGAAGAAGGCGGCGCCAAGCCCGGTCGCGGCGGCGGCAGCCGCTTCACCTGGGTCATCGATCCGCTCGACGGCACCAGCAACTATCTGCGCGGCCTGCCCCACTGGTGCGTGTCGATCGCCCTGGTCGAGGGCGGCGAACCGGTGCATGGCGTTATCTTCGATCCATTGCGCAACGAGCTGTTCACCGCCACGCGCGGCGCCGGCGCCCAGCTCAACGAACGCCGTATCCGCGTGTCGGAGCGCCGCGAACTGACGGGCGCGATGCTCAGCACCGGCTTCGCGCCGCGGGAGCGCAAGCGCGTCGGCGCCCAGCTGCGCGCCGTCGAAGCACTGCTCGAGTCCGCCGAGGACGTGCGCCGCACCGGTTCGGCTGCGCTGGATCTGGCCTATGTCGCAGCGGCCCGCACCGACGGTTACTTCGAGGCTGGCGTGCATCCCTGGGATATCGCCGCTGGCGTGCTGCTGGTCCGCGAAGCCGGTGGCCGCATCAGCGACTTCAAGGGCGCCGCGGGCGGCCCCTTGAACGTGGCGCTCGCCGGCGGCCGCCAGGTCGTTGCTGGCAACGTCCACATTGTTGCGCCGCTGCAGAAGACCTTGGTCGAATCCGGCTACGCCAAAGAATTCGCTTGAGGGCGGTGATGCGTAGTTCGTGATGGGTAGTTCGTGATTGATGAACGCAGAAGGCCGCGCATTGCGCGGCCTTCTGCGTTTAGATCATTGTCGACGGCGCCCGCGACGCAGGCACGGCCCCACTCTCTCGGCGTGGTCGGCCCGCGCTACTGCAGCGTCGGCCAGGCGCCCTTCCTCGGCGCTCTACACCAGACAGCATGAAGCCGCGCGTTGCGCGGCTTCATGCTGTTCGCGAATCAACAATTACGAATTACGAATCACCGCCCCGCTTACGGACGACGCGCCAGCGCTTCTTCGTCCCGTGCCTTCGGCAGCAGATCCTGCTTGGTCACCCGCAGCATGCCGTAGGTCAGCAGCGGACACGCGATCAGGATCGACGACGCCGTGGCGACGACCGCGCCCAGCATCTGCGTCAGCGCCAGGCCCTCGAGCGAACCGCCGCCGTAGAGGAACAGCGCGAACACCGAGAGGAAGAACACCAGCGAGGTGATGATGGTGCGCGAAAGCGTCTGGTTGATCGACCGGTTGAACACTTCCAGCGGATCGGCGCGCATACCGCGGAAGTTCTCGCGGACGCGATCGAATACCACGATGGTGTCGTTGATCGAGAAGCCCATCACCGACAGCAGACCGGCGAGCACCGTCAGGTCGAACTCACGCCCGGTCAACGAGAACAGACCGGCGACCACGATCACGTCGAACAGCGTGGTGATACTGGCGACGACCGCGAACTTCCATTCGAACCGGAAGCTGATGTAGAGCAGGAAGCCCACCAGCACGAAGATGGCGGCGTAGATCGCGTTCTTGCGCAGGTCCCCGGAGACCTGGGCGCCGATCGACTCGGTACTCAGGATCTGGCCGGGATTGTCGGCCGTCGTTGCCGCGTCCAGCACATGCTGCGCCAGTTCGGTGTTGTCAGCGATGTGCGCGATGTCATCCGCCGCGCGCACCCGGATCAGCAGGTCGTTACCGCTGCCGTAGGTCTGCACCTGGGCGTTCTCGATCTCCGCGTCCTGCAGGCGCTCGCGCACTTCGTCGACGCTCACCGGATTCTCGAAGCGCACGTTCACCGCAGTGCCGCCGGTGAAGTCGAGCGCGAAGTTGAAGCCCTTGAGGCCGATCACCGCGAAAGAGCCGACGAGCATCAGCAAGGCGACCGTGATGAACACATGGCGGAACCGCATGAAATCGATGCGGGTGTTCGCGGGGACGAGGGTCAACGGGAAAATTTTCATGGGGTCTCTCCCGTCAGATCGCCAGGGACTTGAGCTTCTTGCGCGGTGCGTAGATCAATGTGACCAGCGCGCGCGAGACGACGATTGCAGTGAACATCGAGGCGACGATACCGATCACCAGAGTGACCGCGAAGCCCTGCAGCGGACCGGTGCCGAAGGCGTACAGCGCAATGCCCGCGATCATGCCGGTGAGGTTGGAGTCGAAGATCGTGTCCGACGCCTTTTCGTAGCCGGTCACGATCGCCGCCTTCGGCGGCATGCCCGCGCGCAGTTCCTCGCGGATGCGCTCGTTGATCAGCACGTTGGCGTCGACCGACAGGCCGATCGACAGCGCCAGACCGGCGAAACCCGGCAGCGACATGGTGGCGCCGAACAGCGACATCACCGCGACGACGATCAGCAGGTTCAGGATCAGCGCCAGGCAGGTGACGATGCCGAACATGCGGTAATAGAACATGAAGAAGATCAGGGTGAACACGAACGCATAGAGCACCGCGGTGATACCGCGTTCGACGTTTTCGGCGCCCAGGCTCGGGCCGACGACGCGCTCTTCGACGAAGTCCATCGGTGCGGCCAGCGCACCCGCCCTCAACTGCTGCGCGAGATCGTTGGCTTCGTCGCGACTCAGACCGGTGGTCTGGAACTCGCGACCGAACACGCCCTGGATGGTCGAGGAACTGATCACGCGTTCGACGCTGCGCGCCGAGCGCACTTCCTCGCCGTCGACGATACGCACGGTGGGAATGCGCTCGACATACACGATGCCCAGACGTTGACCCACGTTCTGCAGCGTGTGGTCGAGCATGCGCTTGCCGCCGGCGCTGTTTAGCGTGATGCCCACGGACGGGGAGCCCGTCTGCGAGTCGGTCTGCGGATTGGCATTGATCAGCTGGTCGCCCTGCACCAGGATGCGCCGCGACAACAGCAGCGGCGTGCCGGCATCGTTGTAGTAGATGCGCGAATCGGCCGGGATATTGCCCGACGCGACGGCTGCGGCGGCCTGGTTCTCGTCGCCGGTCACAGCTCGGAACTCGAGGGTGGCGGTCGCGCCGATCAGACGCTTCGCTTCGGCGGTGTCCTGCAGGCCCGGCAACTGGATGACCAGACGGTCCTCGCCCTGGCGCTGCAGCACCGGTTCGGAGACGCCGATGGAGTTGATGCGGTTGGAGATCACGGTGCGGTTCTGCTCGACCGCGTCGGTCGCGATGCGCCCGATCTCGCCCGAGGACAGGCGCACAGTGATGCGGTTGCCGTCTGCCAGCACCTGCGGACCACTACCGCCGACCGCCTGGCCCGCCGCGCTCGTAAGGCTGTCGATGATCTGCGTGCGCGCTGCATTGACATCGGCACCCTCGACCAGCACCACGCCGATCGAATTATCGGGTCGTCGTTCGACGCTGGAGTATCCGATACGCGCATCGCGCAGCACGGTGCGGATGCCGTCGGCATAGCCTTCGACGCGCTTCTGCAGCGCCGCGGCCTGATCGACCTGCATGACGAAATGCACGCCGCCCTGCAGGTCCAGGCCCAGCGACATCGGCCGGGCGCCCAGGTTGTCGAGCCAGTCCGGCACGGTCGACGCCAGATTCAGCGCGACCGAGTAGTTCTCGCCGAGTTCCGGCCTCAGCGTGTCGGACGCCAGGGTCTGCGCATCGGAATTGGATAGCCGCACCAGCAGGTGGTTCTCGTCGATCTCGGTGCCGACAGGCGTCACGCCGGCTGCCGTCAGCAGACCCTCCACCCGCGTCTTCAGCGCCTCGTCGATGCGCGCCTCGCTGGTGCTCGGGGTGATCTGCACCGACGGGTTCTTCTGGTAGGCATTGGGCAGCGCGTACAGCGCAGCCAGGACCAGCACCACCAGGATGAGGGCGTATTTCCAGCGCGGGAATTCAAGCATTGCGGATACCGTCTCGCAGAATTTTCGTGATCGCTCTCGCCCTCACCCCTTGCCCTCTCCTGCATGCGGGAGAGGGGGAGTCGGTGCCAAGCGGAACAGCGCCCACCGAGCAGCCGGGATCGTCCCGGCCGCGTCGTTTGGTTACGCCGACTTGAGGGTGCCCTTGGGCAGCACGTTGCCGACCGCGCCCTTCTGCACGCGGATTTCCACGCGCTCGGCGATCTCGATCGTCAGGAAGCTGTCGCCGATATTGCGCACCACGCCGGCGATGCCGCCGTTGGTGATGACTTCGTCACCGACCGACAGCTTCTCGAGCATCGCGCGGTGTTCCTTGGTGCGCTTCATCTGCGGGCGGATCATCAGGAAGTACATGATCGCGATCAGGATGATCGGGAAAGCCAGCGTCGACAGCAGGCTGGGGCCAGCGCCAGGGGCTGCAGCAGCGGCGTGGGCGGGGGCGATCACAAGGTCCAGCAGGTTCATCGGGGCATCCATGGGTCGAAAACAGACAGCGGGCGATTATGGCACGGCCGGGCCCGGGCGCAGGCCCGATGCCGGGTGAATGCGTGGTGACGGGGCCTGGCAGGACCCTGGGAAAGGCTCAGTCGGCCCGCGTCCCCGTCCGGGCGCTGTAGAAAGACTCGCGGAACGCGGCGAAGGTTCCCGCAGCGATCGCGCTGCGCATGTCGGCCATCAGCTTCTGGTAGTACCAGAGGTTGTGCAGGGTGCCGAGCATCGGGCCGAGCATTTCGCCACAGCGGTCGAGATGCCGCAGGTAGGCGCGGGTGAAGCCGCCGCTGCAGGCCTCGCAGCCGCAGCCCTCCTCGATGGGCCGCAGATCCTTCTCGAACTTCGCGTTGCGGATGCGGATCACCCCGGTCGAGGTGAAGAAATGGCCGTTGCGTGCGTTGCGGGTAGGCATCACGCAGTCGAACATGTCGACGCCGCGGGCAACCGCCTCGACCAGGTCTTCCGGGCGGCCGACGCCCATCAGATAGCGCGGACGGTCTTCGGGCAGTTGCGGCGCGGTGTGGTCGAGCATCGCGTTGCGCTCGTCCTCGGTCTCGCCGACCGCCAGACCCCCGATCGCGTAGCCGTCGAAACCGATGTCCTTCAGACCCTCGGCCGATCGCGTGCGCAGCGCGTGGTGCACGCCGCCCTGGACGATGCCGAACAGCGCAGCGTCATTGCCTTCGTGCGCGCGCTTCGAACGCGCAGCCCAGCGCAACGACAGTTCCATCGATTTTTCGACCACACGCGGATGCACAGGCTTGCCGTCGATCTGCACCGGCGGGCACTCGTCGAAGATCATCACGATGTCCGAATCGAGCACCTTCTGGATGCGCATGCTCTCCTCGGGACCAAGGAAGACCTTGGATCCGTCGGTCGGCGCGGCGAAGGTCACGCCCTCCTCGGTGATCTTGCGCTTGTGCGCCAGCGAGAAGACCTGGAACCCGCCGGAATCGGTGAGGATCGGCTTGTCCCAGCGCGCGAAGCCGTGCAGGCCGCCATGCGCCTCGATGACATCGAGGCCAGGCCGCAAATACAGATGGAAGGTGTTGCCGAGAATGATCTCCGCGCCCAGCGCACGCACCTGTTCCGGCAGCGCGCCCTTGACGGTGCCGTAGGTACCGACCGGCATGAAGGCCGGGGTTTCGATGGTGCCGCGTGGGAACGTGATGCGGCCGCGGCGCGCCGCGCCGTCGCTGCCGAGCAGCTCGAAGGTCATTCTGGACATCGCATTATTATGACCGACCCTCGACGCCCCGAAGATATCCGGTGCAGACGCACTGCCTGCGGCATCGCGCTTGCTGCACCCGTCAGCCCGAGAAGAACGCCATCCGGAACCGGGCCTCGACGTCGTCGTCGGCGGCAGTCTCCGATCTCGCCAGACTGACCGCGATCCAGTCGCCGGCCTCGTGATCGCAGGTATACGACCAGCCGAGCAGACGGCCCTGGACACGGACAGCCGCTGCGGCGAGATCCGCCTCCAGCGTCGCGCGGTGGGCAGGCAGCAAGCTGGCGGGTACGTCGTGGACGAGCACGCCGACGCCCTTTTCTCCGGCTCGCGTCTGCGCGTCGGTAGCAGACGTGACCGCGTGAAGCGCGAGATGCGCGCAGCCTGCACAGATCGCCACGCCCGGGCCACAGACGATCGTCTCGCCGGAGTGCTTGCCGCGACCGCAGAAACTGCACGCAAATGCGTCGTCGCCGCGCCCGAACAGCATCCGCGCTGCGCCGCGAATCCGCTCCAGCGGCGCGAGACTGACGCTCAAGCGGCGCCTCCGCGGGCCGGTCGCGCATCGAGCCGCTGCGGTGTCGGCGTGCGATTCGAAGGCCACCCCAAGGCAGCCCAGGCACCCGATCGACCCTCCGCGACTCGCCCGCCTGTCACGCGGCGCGATCGGGTTGGACGTCGCTGCTCCACAGCAGCATCGCATCGCCATAGGAGAAGAAGCGGTATTCGGCCCGCACGGCATGGTCGTAGGCGGCGAACACCCGCTCCTTCCCGGCGAACGCCGAGACCAGCATCAGCAGCGTCGATTCGGACAGATGGAAGTTGGTCACCATCGCGTCGACGCTGCGGATGCGGTAGCCGGGAAAGATGAAGATCTGGGTCTCGCCAGCGAAGGGATGCAGCTCGCCGTCGACGCTGGCGCTTTCCAGCGCACGCACGACCGTGGTGCCGACGGCGATCACTCGGCCGCCCGCCTCGCGCGTGCGGCGGATCTGGGCCACGAGTTCGGCGCCGACGTTGAGCCACTCGCTGTGCATGCGGTGCTCACGCACGTCGTCGACCCGCATCGGCAGGAAGGTGCCGGCGCCGACATGCAGGGTGACGTGGCCGAACTCGATACCCCGATCGCGCAGGCGCGTCAGCAACGCATCGTCGAAATGCAGGCCCGCGGTCGGGGCCGCGACTGCGCCGACTTCGCGCGCGAATACGGTCTGGTAGCGCTCGGCGTCGTCGCGCCCCGGCTCGCGGCGGATGTAGGGCGGCAGCGGCATGCGCCCGGCCTTGAGCAGCCAGGATTCGAGCGTGTCGTCGAGCTCGAAACGCAGGTGGTAGAAGCCCTCGTCGCGCGACAGCACCTCGGCGCTGCCGCCGCCGTCGAGCTGGATGCGGCCACCCGGTTTTGGCGATTTGCTGGCGCCGATCTGCGCACGCGCCTCGTTGCCGGGCAGCAACCGCTCGATCAGGATCTCCACCCGTCCACCGCTGTCCTTCTGCCCGAACAGCCGCGCGGGAATCACCCGCGTGTCGTTGAAGATCAGCAGATCGCCTGGCTGCAGCAGATCCGGCAGGTCGCGGACATGCCGATCCTCGAACGCGCCATCGCCTTGCGGCACGACCAGCAACCGGCTGGCCGAACGCTCGGCAAGCGGCGCCTGCGCGATCAGCGCTTCGGGCAGGTCGAAATGGAAATCGGACTTCTTCAAGGGATCGGCGGAGGAATGCGGGGGAGACATTGTAATGAAGGTGGCAGCTCGAGCCCCCTTTCCCTCCGGGGTGAAGAGATAACGTTGCGAGCCACTGGCTCGCGTGTCGCTGAACGCCCTCACAGCGACGCGAGGGCCGGGGCGCGAAGCGGGGGTTGGGGTGCGTGTGTGTCTCGCGACAGTGCAGGCGCTTCCGGCGGCTTGAGCCCCTCTCCCATAGGGAGAGGGGTTGGGGTGAGGGTGCTTTTAGCATCGGCTTGAAACAACACACATTGCAGGCAATGCCCCAACCCTCACCCCACCATCGGCATCCGCCGATGGTCCTCCCCTCTCCCGGAGGGAGAGGGGCCAACGCGTCTTCCGCAAGCGAAAGACAGATTCATCTCTCGAATTTCGTCGACAGGATGATCGAGGACGTCGTCCGCTCGACGCCCTCGATACAGCCGATGCGGTCGGTCAGTTCGTCCATGTCGGCCACCGTCGGCACCACGCCCAGCGCAATCAGGTCGTAGGGGCCGCTGACCGAATGCAGCGCCCGCACCGCATCGATCGCGCGCAGGGCGGTCACCACCGGCGTAGCCTGCCGCGGGCGCACGGTGATCATGATCTGGGCGCGGATGTGACCCTGCTCGAAATCGTCGCGCACGCGCACGGTGTAGCCGCTGATCACGCCTTCGCGCTCCAGACGTTCGATGCGGCTCTGCACCGTGGTCCGTGACAGGCCCAGCCGGCGCGCGATCTCCGCCGTCGACAGGCGTGCGTTCTCGCGCAGCAGCATCAGCAGACGGACATCGGCGGATTCGGTGGACATGGGCGCAGGCAAGGTTCGGCGATCTGCCGAAATTCTACGCATCCATCGGCGTTCCGTCGCTTCCGCCCGACGGAATCGTCCAGATAATGGAAAGATCGCCGGCGCGGACCTCTTACCAGAGACTCGATGCCGGCCCTCCCCGACGTCCCAAGGAGCGATTCGCATGTCCGTAATCCAGATCCTCGCCGCGCTGCGCGCCCATGGCGGCACGCGCCGCACCACCGGTCTACCGGACGATGTGCTCGAACGCTTCGCCGCCACGCACCCCGAACTGGTCGAAGCCGTGCAGGCGGCCGCCGACGCGCACGCCGCGTTGAAGCAGGACTTCGCCGAGCTGCTCGATCTCGACGAGGACGCGCAGGCGCGCGCCGTGCAGGCCGGCTACATCAACTTCTATCCGGGAGATGCGGTGAACCCCTACGTCGCGCTGACCGCGCGCGGCCCGTGGATCGTAACGCTCAAGGGCGCCGTGCTCCACGATTCGGGCGGCTACGGCATGCTCGGCTTCGGCCACACGCCGAAGGACGTGATCGCCGCGATGGCGCAGCCGGTGCCGATGGCCAACATCATGACGCCGAGCCTGTCGCAGCTGAAGCTCGACCGCGCGCTGCGCCGCGAGATCGGCCATACCCGCGCCGGCGGCTGTCCATACAGCCACTTCCTGTGCCTGAACTCCGGTTCGGAATCGGTCGGCCTGGCCGCGCGCATCGCCGACATCAATACGCGCACGCAGACCGATCCGGGTGGCCGCCACGCCGGTCGCACGGTCAAGCGCATCGTGGTCAAGGGCAGCTTCCACGGCCGCACCGAACGCCCGGCGCTGTATTCCGATTCCTCGCGTGCGACCTACAAGAAGTACCTCGCGAGCTTCCGCGACGAGGACTCGCTGATCGCGATCGCGCCCTACGACGCCGATGCGCTGCGCCAGGCGTTCGCCGACGCGGATGCCAACGGCTGGTTCGTCGAGGCCGTGTTCCTGGAGCCGGTGATGGGCGAAGGCGACCCCGGCCGCGCGTTGCCGCCGGCGTTCTACGCCGCCGCGCGCGAACTCACCCGCGCCCACGGCAGCCTGCTGCTGGTCGATTCGATCCAGGCCGGCCTGCGCGCGCACGGCGTGCTGTCGGTCGTCGACTACCCCGGTTTCGAAGGCCTCGACGCGCCGGACATGGAAACCTATTCGAAGGCGCTCAACGCCGGCCAGTACCCGCTGTCGGTGCTCTCGGTGACGCAGCACGCCGCGCAGCTCTACAAGAGCGGCGTCTACGGCAACACGATGACCGCCAACCCGCGCGCGCTCGACGTCGCCTGCGCGGTGCTCGCGCAGCTCACGCCGGACGTGCGCAGCAACATCCGCGACGCCGGCCGCAAATCGGTGGAGGCACTGGAAGCATTGAAGGCCGAACTCGGCGGCCTGATCACCAAGGTCCAGGGCACCGGCCTGCTGTTCTCCTGCGAACTCGCGCCGCAGTTCAAGTGCTACGGCGCCGGCTCGACCGAGGAGTGGCTGCGCGAACAGGGCCTGGGCGTGATCCACGGCGGCACCAACTCGCTGCGCTTCACCCCGCACTTCAACATCGACGATGCCGAGATCGCGTTGATGGTGTCGATGGTCGGCAAGGCACTGCGCGAAGGTCCGCGCCAGTCGAGCGCTGCTGCGGCCTGACCTTGCCTGGAACGATTGCCGACTCCCGGCAAGCCGATCGGACCCGCGTGTACCCACGCGGGCCATTCGACTAATCTGCATCGATTCCATGGAAGGAAGTCGATGTGGCGTCTGCCCCCAGATCCAGTTACGGACGTTGCGCGACGCGCCTGTTCGCTGGCGATACGTTCGCGCGCATCGCCTCCGCGAGCCTCACCCTGCTGCTCGGCATCGCAGTGCTGCACGGGCTGCTCGCGCGTGAAGTGCGCGCGCCTGAGCGACGCACTGGCGCATTCGAGGTGGTGTTCCTGAAGCCGCCACCGCTGCCGTGGGTCACCCCTGCGCCACCGAACGCGCCCGCGATCACCGGTGCGGGCACACGGTCAGCGCCTCGCTCGACAGCGCCGATCCACACAGCACCCGAAACCTCGACGGATACAGGGCACACATCGCCCGACACGGCCACCCGCCTCGCCTACGGCACGTTGCTGGGCGACGTCGCGCCAATCGCATTCGCCGAACGCTTGCCGGGCCAGCGCGATGTGTATCGAACGCCGTTCGAATCGCGTCCGGAGCGCTTCCGAATGCGGCGACAGATTACGCCGGAGGATGTCGTGCGCGGCTTCGCGCAACTCGTGGGCCTGTGGCCGCCCGGCTATACCGACAGTCCGTGCCCGGCGATCCGCGGACTCATCGCGACGACACCGGAAGTGCCGTCGCCCCGTGAACTTGCGCTGCTGCAGGATGCGGTGCTTGCGCGCGAGCAATTCTGCAGTTGAACCGCGACGCGGCCCGCGCTCACTTCGCGTCGAAGCCATCCATTGCCGAGTGCATCACCGCTTTCGCGTCGTCCACCCCGCCCCAACCGCGCAGCTCGACGCGGTTGCCACCGGCCGGCAGACCCTTGTAGACCCGGAAGAACGCTTCGATGCGCGCGCGTTCCATCGCCGGCAGGTCGTCGAGCGTGCGGACGCCGGCATAGGTCGGATCCACGTCGTCGGCCGGCACGCCGATGATCTTCTCGTCGGGCGCACCATCGTCGACCATCCGCAGCACGCCCAGCGGGCGGAAGCGGATCAGTACGCCCGGCGGCAATGGCGTGCGCGTCAGCACCAGTGCGTCGAGTGGATCGCCATCGCCCGCAAGCGTGCCGGGCATCGAGCCGTAGTTAGCCGGATAGGCCATCGGCATCGACAGGAAGCGCTTGACATGGATGCGGCCCTCTGCATCGCTCTCGAATTTGATGGAACCGCCAGCCGGAATCTCCACCAGCAGCACGGCATCCTCGGGCGCGTTCGCCGGCTGGCGATCGCGCGCCGGCGGTGTCGCGGCGGATACCGCGAACGTCATCGCTGTTGCCAGCGCGCTCACAATTACCGCCGTGACAAAGCGACTGTGCACGCTTACTCCCAGCACCTGTCCGTCCGCCCCTTCAGCGTCGCATCACGGTTGCAGTCGCGCGGTGCGATGCGGCCTTCAGTGATCTCGTGCAGCGTGCGCGTCTGCGGCGTGGCGCCGCGGATCTCGAACGCGTCGTAGAGGCGACCGGTCGCGGTGCGCGACTCGTAGTGCAGGGTGTCGCCGTCGATGCGGATCACCTGGAACAGCTGGGTGTCCTCGGCGGTGGGTTCCATGTCGCGGCGCGCGCCGTCGGACAACCGGTACTGCTTGGCGCCGACCACCGATACCAGGTACTGCGGCGTTGCACGCTCCGAATCCTCACCGGTGCGGCGGCCATAGACGTGGTCATGTCCCTGCAGCACCAGGTCGACGCGCCGACGCTCCAGCACCGGCAGCACGTGATCGCGCAGCGCGACGTTGTCGCGGTCCTGGCGCGGCGAATACATCGGCTGGTGGATCAGCGCGATCGACCACGGATGCGGATTGGCCGAGAGCGTCTGGTCCAGCCACACGGCCTGCGCTTCCGCGGTACCCAGATCCAGCGCGGAGGTGCCGTCGAGCACGACGACGCGCACGCCCTGGTAATCGAACCAGTAGCTCGTCGCCTCGGCGCCCGGCGCGCCGTTGGCCGGCAGCGCGAACGTGCGCGACCAGTGCCCACCGAGCACGCGACGCTCCTGCGGCGTGTCTTCAAACTCTTCCCAGTACTCGTGATTGCCCGGCGCAGGTGCGTTGACGACCATGGTCGCCAGTGGCCCGATCGCGTCGAACCACTCGCCCCACTCGTTGTCGTCCTCGCCGTCGCCACCGCTGACCAGGTCGCCTGCAAACAGCGCGAGCTTTGCATCCGGCGCATGCCGGTGCGCTTCGCGCAGCACGCGCGTGCTCAAGCTGGCGTTCTTGTTCTGGGTATCGCCGAAATACAGCAGCGTCAGCGGCGCGTCGGGGGCAGCCGCGGTGCGGGTCTGCATCCACGGGCTCCAGGTACCGCCGCCCTGCACGCGCCAGGCGTAGAGCGTGTCGGGCTGCAGGCCATCGATGTCCGCGCGGTGGAAATGCGCGGCGCCATTCTCGCCGTCGAGCGCGGCGGCGCGCGCGGCAATCCGGCGACGCGTACCCATATCCGGCGAATCGCCGGCGACGACGATCTCCAGCACCGGTGCCTCCACCGCGGTGGACGTGCGCCAGGACACGCCGAAACCGGTGGCGGCGTCCTGTGCGGGCGTGGCGACGATGCGGTCGGGGAACACGCTCGGCGCGTAGCGCATCACGCCTTTGGGCACGAGTGTATTCGGCTCGTGCGTGCGGGAATCGTCCGCCGCCGACCGGACATCCGCAACGCCGACGGCCGGCAGCGCCAGCAATAGCGCTGTCAACAGCAAGGTGCGCCGCGCGCGCGTATGAAACCTGGACGCAGCCATCAGCGTGCACATGCCGGCAGCTTCAACGCGGTTGCGATCTCGCGCCAGTCGATGGCGACCGCGCCCTGGTCGTCGTGCACCGCGTACAGCACGCCTTCCGGAAACTGCGGCGTCGGCGCGTCGTGCAGCCAGATGCCGTCGGTATTGGCCACCGTAGGACCGGCGACCACACCGGCATGCGCCAGCGAGTCACGTTCGAACAAATGGAACGCGGTGCGGCCTTTGCCCTGCTCCGTGGTGATCCACCAGCCGCCGCCGTCGGCGCAGGTCTTGAGCATGATGCCTTCGGCCTGGGCCTTCAGGAATTCGCCGTCGATGGTGCGGCCAGTGAACCTGCCTTGCAGGTTGTAGACCTTGAACTCGTTGGCGTAGGTCTCGTCCTCTTCAGCAACCAGCAGACGGTCGTTGGCCGCGTCGCCCCACAGCGACTCCACCACGCGCAGTGCGCCTGCCGGTGAGGTATCGCCGAACGCGCCGACATGCCGGCTGGTCAGGCCCCGGCCGGCATTCGCGATCGCGAACCGATGCACGCGGCGGTCCAGTGCAGCGAGCGGCGGCAGAATGTCCTCACCCGCGGCGTCCTCGCCCGCCATGTAGGCGTCGGTCACGTAGACCTCGTAACCGCCGTCCACCGGATTCACCCACAGGCCGTACGGCAGCTTCAGCACGTCGGCGCCGAATTCAGCCACGGTCTCCATGCCCGGCAGGCGCAACACCTGCACGCGGTGGTTGTCGCGCTCGACCACGAAGGCGAGGTCGTCGACGACAGCGATGCCGTTGGGACGGTCGAACTGGCCCGGGCCGGCACCCTGCGCGCCGACGTGGCGGACGAATGCACCGGTGCTGCCGTCGTAGATCACCAGACGATGGGTCGCCTTGGCAGTCGCCAGCAGCAGGACCTGTCCGTCGGCACCGGTCCAGCTGGCGACCGAGTCGATATTGTCCGCAGGCGTCATCGGCGTGGCAAAGGCTTCGGGCACCGCGACTGCATTGAGGCTCGCGGCAGGCCTGACGGCTTCGCGCACCCGGTCGGCGCGGTCTTCGGCATCGCCGACGACGGGCGTGCCCGCACAGGCGGTGAGCAGCAGGAAGGAAGCGGCGACGGGAAGCAGACACTTTTGCATCGGGAGATCGACCTTTGGACCGGGAGGGATGTCATCGAACCGCAACATCATCCCCACGCTTCATGACCGCTGGATTGCAGACGATGCTGTAGCTGACATGTGTCCGGCGTCAGCCGGCACACGCGTGGCGGACGGTCATACGGCTGACATGCGAGCGACATTCAATGCCGGGATCACTCCACACCCGGATTCCCCGCGCGCATGAATCGCATTTTCAAAGCCACCGTTCTGTCGCAAGCACTCCTGCTTGCCCTGGTGGCACCGACGGCATTCGCCCAGACCACGACTCCCGACGGCGCGTTCGATGCGGCACCCGATCCGAAGCAGCTCGACGCGGTGGTCGTGCAGGGGGAAATCGCCTATCGCAACCGCACGCCCGACATCGAACCGGTGCTGAGCTATGACCTCGAATACTTCCAGCGCTTCGAACCCAGCACCGTCGGCGACATGGTCAAGCGTGTGCCAGGCGCAGCGTTCGTCGGCTCGGACATCATGGAATACGACGGCGTACAGCTGCGCGGTCTCGGCGGCGGCTACACCCAGGTGCTGATCAACGGCAAGAAGGTGCCGGGCGCAGGCGACGACCGCTCGTTCTGGGTGGACCGCATCCCGGCGGAAATGGTCGACCGCATCGAGGTGCTGCGCAGCAACAGCGCCAACCGCTCCGGCGATGCGGTGGCCGGTGCGATCAATATCGTACTGCGCGATGCCTACGAGTTCGACGGCAGCTATCTGCGCGTCGGCGTGAACCGCTGGGACGATGGCGAAGTGAACCCGACCTTCGGCGTGGTGACCAGCGGCGAAGCGCTGGGTGGCCGCATTCTCGCCGGCGTCAACATGCAGGATCGCTATCGCGCCAAGACCAAACGCTCCGACCGGTATTCGGATCCGTCGATGGACGAGCTGGTCAGCTGGGAGGACCAGCGGGAGGTGAAGGATGGCCGCGACTACTCCGGCAATCTCTCGTACACCGCCGAGGTCGGCGAAACCGGCCGCCTGAGTATCGACGGCTTCTACGTCAAAACCGATCGCGACATCACCGAAGTGTCCTTCGAGGAAGAGTACGATGACGGTGAAGTGATCACATCCGACGTGCCGGGGATGGCGACCGTCGACCAGAAGAACTGGGGCGTCGGCGCAGAGTACAAGTTCGATATGGCAGGCGGAACGACGGAACTCGACGTCGACTATGCGCGCTTCGAAGACAAGACCATGGAAACCGAAGAGGCGCATGCCTATGTCGACGGGGAATGGGACGAGTCCGAGGCGGAACGGCTGGACATCGACGCCAGTGACGCCGAGACCAGCTTCAAGCTCGCGCACAAGCGTCCGTTCGGCACCGCGGTGATGGAGTTCGGTGTCGACTACCGTGCCAAGAAACGCGAGATCGATCATGCCTATTACGAGTTCGCGGCGGACAACGAAGGCGACCCGGTGGTGTACACGCCCGATACCCTGGTCGGCAGCCTCATCAAGGAGACGCGCGTCGATCCCTATCTGATGTTCTCCGGCGGCTTCAGCGTACTGACGTGGGAAGCGGGCCTGCGCTTTGAAACCACCGATTCGGATGTCGAGTCGACCCAGGACGGCGACACGCTACGCGTGTCCAAGGACTACAGCACGCTGCTGCCTTCGCTGCACCTGAAGTGGGACCTGACCGATGCCGACCGCATCAGCCTGTCCTTGGCCAGGAGTATCAAGCGCCCGAACTTCAACGAGTTGATTCCCGCGCGTCTCGATGGCGAGTACGGCGACAACGACTACATCGGCAATCCCAACCTCGATGCGGAAACCGCGAATGGACTCGACCTCGGCTACGAACACCGCCTGGGCAAGCGCGGCGTGGTCGGCGTCAATCTCTTCTACCGCGACATCAGCAACCTGATCGAGCTGGTCAACACCGGCGAGCCCAGCGACGAGATGCAGGGCATCTGGGAAGACCTGGTGGACGATGGCGAATACGCCAGCATCGAAGAAGCAATGGCCGCCGAACCGGCGGAAAGCTGGCTCTATACCTCGGCCAACGTGGGAGACGGCAAGGTCTACGGCGTCGAGTTTGACCTGTCCACGCCGCTGTCCAGCTTCGGCATGGACAACACCGGCGTGTTCATGAATTACGCCTACATCAAGTCCGACGTCAGCGATTTCCTGGGCGAGCGGCGCTTCAACGACCAGGCGCGTTCGACGTTCAACGTGGGCTTCATCCAGGACCTGCCGACGCTGGCGGCCAGCTTCGGTCTGTCGTACCGCAAGCAGGGCGACGCCTACAACCGCATCGTCGGCGAGGAAGTCACGATCAGCTACGGCGACGACTTGGAAGCCTTCGTCGAGAAGCGCTTCGGCACCAACGTCTCGCTGCGCCTGACCGCGTCCAACCTGCTGGACGCCTCCAAGGACGAGGAGTTCCACAAGTTCAACACGGTCGGCGACCAGCTTGCGCGCGACTACGACGAGTACGAGCTGGAAACGGAATACGCAGGTCCGAGCTACCAGATGGTCATGCGCTGGGCGTTCTGAGCACGACGTGATCCGCAACATCAGGAAGCCGATGCATGCCGGCTTCCTGCTTTGTGGGCCGACCGGGTTTGATGCAGACTCCGTGCCACGTTTCCCGCCCCGGTCCCACCATGAAAACCGTCGAAGTCCGTCATCCGCTGGTGCAGCACAAGCTCGGCCTGATGCGCCGCGCCGACAACAGCACCAAGACCTTCCGTGAGTTGTCAGCCGAAGTCGCGACGCTGCTGACCTACGAGGCGACCGCGGATCTGGAAACCGAGGATGCCGAGGTCGAAGGTTGGGCGGGTACCGTGCGGGTGCGCCGCATCAAGGGCCGCAAGATCACCCTGGTGCCGATCCTGCGCGCCGGCATCGGCATGCTGCCGGGCGTGCTCGAGCTGATTCCCGCGGCCAAGGTCAGCGTGGTCGGCATCAAGCGCGACGAGGACTCGCTCGAAGCCGTGCCCTATTACGAGAATCTGGTCGGCGACATGGCCGACCGCACGGCCCTGATCCTCGATCCGATGCTGGCGACCGGCGGCACCCTGATCGCGACGGTCGCGATGCTCAAGGCGGCGGGCGCGAGCCGCATCAAGGGCCTGTTCCTGGTCGCCGCGCCGGAAGGCCTGCGCGCGCTAGAAGCGGTACATCCGGATGTCGAGGTCTACACCGCGTCGATCGACGAGCGCCTCAACGAGAAGGGCTACATCCTGCCCGGCCTGGGGGATGCGGGCGACAAGATCTTCGGGACCCGGGTGGATTGAGCACCATCGCCAGCCGCCGTCCGGTGTTACGCCCCCCTGGCGACGCGGATCACCCGGTCCCCTGTAGGAGCGCGCTCGCGCGCGATGCGGCATTACCCCTAACGCCCGGATCGCGCGCAAGCGCGCTCCTGCAGGAATCCGCTGTTGCAGCGGGCATGCGTTTCCGCAAACCTGCGCGTCAGGCGACGATCATTGCGCCGATGACGAAACGCCAGATGCCGAACCCGGCCATCGCCAGCAATGTCGCGAACGTCAGCAGCGCGCCGGTCGCGCGACCGAACGAATAACCGGCCGAGCCGCCGAGTCCGATGGCGTGCAGCACGCGCGCGACCAGCAGCGCGATGCCGAAGGTCCACAGCAGCGCGGTGTTGATCGCCGCCAGTTCCAGCAGCGCGAGCAGCAACAGGCCGAGCGGCACGTATTCGACGAAGTTGGCATGCACCCGCACCTTGCGCGAGAGGGCTTCATCACCGCCCGTGCCGATCCCGATCTTGTGCACGTTGCGGTGCATGACCACGCGGATCGTCAGCACGAGGTACAGCAGCACGTGCAGCGATGCGATAAGAAGCGAGATACGTGGCGTCATGGTGTGGTCTCGTGAGCGTGCTGCAGGGAACGCGCGGCAAGTGCCGCGGTCGGATGGATCGCGCTGAAGCGGCCGGCGTCGTCGTCGCGCACGACCTGCACCAGCGCGATGTCGGGATCATGGGTCAGGAACAGGCGCACGCCGCGTGCGGCCATGTCGGCGAGAAAGGCCTGCTTCTCGTCGATGATCAGCTCGGGAAAGCGGTCGTAGCCCATCGTGATCGGCACGTGCACCCAGGGCCGCCCGGGGACGAGATCGGCGCAGAACACCACGCCGCCGTGATGGGCCCCGTCGTGCACATCGGGGCCGAGGATCTCGGCCAGCATCATGCCGGGCGTGTGCCCATCGCTGTAATGGAAGCGCACCGCGTCGCCGAGCGAAGGCGCATGCGCGCTCTCGATGAATTCCAGGCGGCCCGTCGCTTCCAGCAGCTCGCACAAGCCGGGAATGAAACTCGCGCGGTCGCGCGCATGTGGCCGCTTCGCGCGCAGCCAGTGCGGCGTGGACAACACGAAGGTCGCGTTCGGAAACAGCAGTTCCGGCGCGGCGCCTTCGGACCACGGCGCCAGCAGGCCGCCGGCGTGATCGAAATGCAGATGACTCAGCACCACGACGTCGATATCGGCGTGGTCGAAGCCCGCGTCGCGCAGCGAATCGAGCAGCACGTGCCGATCTTCCTGCACGCCGAAGCGCTCGCGCAGCTTCGGTTCGAAGAACGCGCCGATGCCGGTCTCGAACAGCACGGTCTTGCCGTTGAGCGGCGTGGCGAGCAGACCACGCGTCGCCAGCGGAATGCGGTTGAGTGCGTCGGCCGTGGTCCACTTGGTCCACATCGCGCGCGGCGCGTTGCCGAACATCGAGCCGCCGTCGAGCTTCTGGGTATTGCCCTGGATCGACCACAGTTTCATGACGCCCTCCCGCGTCAGCCCGGTGGCCGATTGTAGGCGCAGTGGATCAGCGCGCGGCCGCTTCCACCTTCGCCGAGCCCACGGGATTGCGCGGATCACTGCCGCCGGTCAGCGTGCCGTTCGCGCGGTTCCATTCGATGGTCTGCAGGTTGCCCCAGACGTGGCTGGACCCGCGGCCACCGGCCGCGCGATCGCCGGGCAGATCGACGGTATGACCCATCGCACGCAGCTTCGCTGCGGTGTCGGCCGAGAACACATCGGACTCGGCGGAGATCGTGTCCGGCATCCACTGGTGGTGGTAGCGCGGCAGGGCAGCGACGCCCTGTGCGTCGAGGCCCGCGTCGTAGCCGAGGATGCCCAGCAGTACCATCGTGATGATGCGGCTGCCGCCGGGCGTGCCCAGCACGGCGACACGCTCATCGGAGACGAGGAAGGTCGGCGTCATCGAACTCAGCGGACGCTTGCCGGGCTTCGGCGCATTCGCATCGAAGCCCATGACGCCGAACGCGTTCGGCACGCCAGGCTGCAGCGCGAAATCGTCCATCTCGTTGTTGAGCAGCACGCCGGTGCCCGGCGCGACCAGGCCGCTGCCGAACAGCAGGTTGACCGTCTGCGTGACCGCCGCGCGATTGCCGGCGGCGTCGACGATCGAAAAGTGCGTGGTCTCTTCATCTTCCAGCGGCGTCGGGTCGCCCGACAGCAGGTCGCTGGGCGTCGCCTTCGCCGGATTGATCGTCGCGCGCAAACCCGCGGCGTAGTCGCGGCTCAGCAGTGTGCGCTGGGGAATCTTCACGAAATCCGGATCGCCCAGATAGAAGGTGCGGTCGCGGAATGCGCGGCGCATCGATTCGACGACCAGATGCGTGCGCGCGGCATCGTCGAGTTTGGTCAGGTCATAGGGCTCGAGGATCTGCAGCATCTGCGCCATCGCGATGCCGCCCGACGACGGCGGCGGCGCGGTGACGACGTCCCAGTCGTGGTACCGGAAGCGGATCGGCGCGCGCTCGACGACCTTGTACGCAGCCAGGTCCGCAGCAGTCCACTCGCCACCTTCCGCGTTGACACCGGCCACGAGCTTCGCGCCGGTCTCGCCGCCGTAGAACCCGTCGAAACCGCGTTCGGCCAGCAGGCGCAGCGTGCGTGCGAGATCGGGCTGACGGAACACGTCGCCCTCTTCGGGCGCGCGGCCGTCGGCGAGGAACACCGCGCGCGTGCCGGGGTAGCGCTCCATGACCGCACGCCGCGACTGGTAGCCCCGCGCGAACCGCGCATAGACCGGGAAGCCTTCTTCGGCGATGCGGATCGCCGGCGCCAGTGACTTCGACAGCGGCAGCGCGCCGTAGGTCTCGGCGATATGCACGAACGCCGCCGGCAGACCGGGAATGCCGGCCGACCACGGTCCGTTCTCGGCGCGATCACGGTCGAAGCTGCCGTCGGCCTTGCGGTAGCGGTCCGAGTGCGCGCTGGCCGGTGCGGTCTCGCGCGCGTCGACGAAGATGTCGCGGCCGCTCGATGCGTCGTGCAGCAGGAAGAATCCGCCGCCGCCGAGGCCGGACGAGATCGGCTCGACCACCGACAGCACCGCCGAGGTCGCCACCGCCGCGTCGAACGCATTACCGCCCTCGCGCATCACCTGCAGACCAGCTTCGGTCGCGAGCGCATGCGCCGAGGCGACCGCGTTGCCGGACGGCGTCGCCGAGCTCTGCGCGGTGCTGGCCGCAGGCGCGTCCGGCCCACGGACGTCGCGTGCGCAGGACGGCGCGACCGCGAGCAGCAGCATCGACAGCAGCAGCGCCGGCATGCCGGCGAACGCGAAGCGGGAACGGCTCATGACGCCTCCTGCTGCAGGCGCGCCAGCTTGGCGAGCAACTGCACCTGGGTTTCGGGGATGTCGGGATCGGGGTCGATGCATTCGACCGGGCAGACGACGACGCACTGCGGCTCGTCGAAGTGGCCCACACATTCGGTGCAGCGCGCCGGGTCGATGACGTAGATCGTCTCGCCCTGGGCAATCGCCTGGTTCGGGCAGGCCGGCTCGCAGACGTCGCAGTTGACGCAGAGCTCGTTGATCTTGAGAGACATCCGTGCATTGTAGAGGCTGGCCCCTGGCCCCGGCGTTCCATCGATGGAACTGCCTTCACCGCGCGACTACGCCGGAAACGACAACGCCACCGGGCTTTCGCGCGGTGGCGTTGCAGGAAACGGCAGGCCGGACGCGCCGGCCGCCGGCGTGGCCTGGATCAGGCCGCGTTGTCGATGAACACGTATTCCGAACCGGTGGGCTCGACCGCGGCCTTGACACGCTCGCTGTCCGCGGCGCTGCCGATGAACAGCACGCGCACACCGTTCATCGTGCCGGCACCAACCTCGGCAAACGAGGCCACCACCAGGTTGGCGGTCCGCGCCGAATCCAGGCCCGCGAAGATCAGCAGGTTGCCGCGGGTGATGCCGCGGGCGACGTCCTGCTGGGCCTTCTCGAGCAGACGCTCATAGGCGCCGTCGACCGGCGTCGACATCGTCGGGTCGCCATCGGCGGTGGTGGTGTCCGCGGGCGGCGCATCGGCTGCAGGCGCGGGCGCCGGCGGCACCAGATAGACGTAGGGCGAATTGTTGACGCCTTCCATGTGGCGGCCGGCCACGTCGTTGAGATAGGCGTTCCACGCCGTCTTGTCCTCGGTGGTGGGCACCGCGACCGGCGCGACCTCGACCTGCTGCGGCTCTTCTTCCTTGCTACAGGCAATGACCGGCAGGACGAGGCAGGCGATCAGCATTGCGCGGGTGATGGACTTCATGGCATTCCCTCTTTGTGTTCTCTGGTGTTTGATGGGCAACGTCAGCGTTGCGAGTGTTTGCGCAATGCGCGATCGACTGCGGCGGGCACGAAGCCCGACACGTCACCGCCGAGACGCGAGATCTCGCGCACCAGCGTGGAGGAGATGAAGCCGTACTGCTCGGCCGGCGTGAGGAACAATGTTTCGACATCCGGAATCAGATGCCGGTTCATGCTGGCGAGCTGGAATTCGTACTCGAAATCCGACACCGCGCGCAGGCCACGCAGCAACACGCCGGCGCCGACCTCGTGCACGAAATGCGCAAGCAGCGAATCGAAGCCGATGACTTCGACATTGGCGTGATGGGCGGTCGCCTGGCGGGCCAGTTCGACGCGCTCTTCGAGTGTCATCGCGGGGCGTTTGGCCGGGCTTTCGGCGATCCCGACGATCAGTTTCTCGAACAGCGGCGCGGCACGGTCGACGAGGTCGACGTGGCCGTTGGTGATCGGATCGAAGGTCCCGGGATAGACCGCGATGCGGTTGCGGCTCGCACTCATGGCTTGCGTTCGCTGTCGAAGGAATCGGATGGAACGTGGCGCGGGCGGCAAGTGTAGCAGCGGCGCGGGTGGCGATCAGCCGGCGCGCCGGTACAGCGCGCAGTGCGCTTCGCGGGTCTGCAGCTCGCGGTGCAGTTGCCAGCCCGTCCCGGGCGACGCGGGCCGCTCGGCCATCGATTCGACGTACAGCCAGGCATCCACCGCGAGCGCCGGAGCCAGGGCCGCGAACGCCTGCGCCCACAGGTCGGCGGCGAACGGCGGGTCGACGAAGGCGACATCGATGCTGCCGGTAGGCAGACCGGCCGCCATCGACACCGCATCGCCGCGCTGGACCGAGACCGCCTCGCCGCCGGGCAGACGCGCCGCGGTCGCGCACAGTGCCGCGGCGAGCCCGATGTCGCGTTCGACCAGCACCGCGCTGGCCGCGCCGCGCGACACCGCCTCGAGTCCCAGCGCGCCGGTGCCGGCGAACAGATCGAGCACGCGGGCGCCGGGCAGCACCGACTGCAGCCAGTTGAACAACGTTTCGCGAACCCGGTCCGAGGTCGGCCGCAGGCCGGCCACATCGGGGACATCGAGACGCGTGCCTCGCCAGCGACCGCCGACAATGCGCACCCGGCCCGGGCCGGTGTTGCGGTTGACGTTCGATGACGGCTTGCCTGAGCCGCCGTGACGAGGGGTATTCATGCGCGTGCGCCCACACGGGGCCGCTGAAAGTCGGGTGATACCATGCGCGCCATTCTCCCCCATCCAGGCTACGAAGGCCGCATGGTCAGCTGGTTCAAGCGCGACAAACCCTCCGACAAGCCCGAGGCCGACAGCGGCCGACGCCGCCTCAGCGCCGAAGAGATCGCTGCTGCATTCGCGCCGCCCGCTGCGCCCGCACCTGCGCCTGCATCGCCGCCTGCTCCGCCCGTGACACCTCCGCTATCGGCGGCGCCGACGGTCACGACAAAGGATACCGGCACCGTCGAGCCTGGCGCGGCGCCGCTGCACGCGCCCGAGGGCAGCAGCCCGTTCGCTGATGTCGCGCCGGCAGCAGTCGAGATCGCGCCTGTCTCCGTCCCGGTCACTTCCGAGGCGTCTGCAACGCCGGCCCCTCCGCCGCCTGCGTTCGTGGATCCAGCTGCGGCACTCGCCGACTACGTGTTCGCAAGCACCATGCCCGCCGCCGCACCGGGCAAGTCGGGCTGGCGCGAGCGCCTGGGTGGCAGCACGTTCGCGAAAAGCTTCGGCGGCCTGTTCTCGCGCAATCCCAAGCTCGACGAGGATCTGCTCGACGAGATCGAGACCGCGCTGCTGACGGCCGACGTCGGCGTCGCGGCGAGCACCGAGCTGGTCGAGTCCCTGCGCAAGCGCATGAAGGCGCGCGCGTTCGTCGATGCCAACGATCTCCTCAAGGCGCTGCGTGGCGATCTGATCGCGATGCTCGAGCCGGTGGCCAGGCCGCTGGTCATCGACACGAATGCCAAGCCTTTCGTGATTCTGACTGTCGGCGTCAACGGCGTCGGCAAGACCACGACGATCGGCAAGCTCGCCAAGCGCTACAAGGACGAAGGCCACCAGTTGATGCTGGCCGCGGGCGATACCTTTCGCGCGGCCGCGGTCGCCCAGCTCAAGGCCTGGGGCGAGCGCAACGGCGTGCCCGTCGTCGCCCAGGGCCAGGACGCCGATCCGGCCGCGGTGGCGTTCGATGCGCTGCAGGCGGCCAAGTCACGCGGCACCGGCATCCTGATCGCTGACACCGCCGGCCGCCTGCACACGCAACAGGGCCTGATGGCGGAACTCGGCAAGATCCGCCGTGTGCTCGGCAAAATCGATCCGACCGCGCCGCACGAAGTGCTGATGGTCATCGATGGCACCACCGGCCAGAACGCGCTGTCGCAACTGCGCCAGTTCAACGCCGCGGCGCAGGTCACCGGTCTCGTCGTGACCAAACTCGACGGAACCGCCAAGGGCGGCGTGGTGTTCGCGCTTGCGCGCGAGTTCGGCATTCCGATCCGTTTTGCCGGCATCGGCGAGCGCCCCGAGGACCTGCGAGTGTTCGACGCCGAAGCCTTCGTCGACGCGATGCTGCCGGAGACGCTGGGGGCGTGAGCAACCCCGCTCCGGCGCCGGAGCGATCGGCGACGCGTCGTTTGCGCTGGTTGCGCCTGCTGCTGATCGCGCTCGTGCTGGCGATCGTCGCCGCGCTGCTGGTGCAAGTGCTGTTGCCGCCCGAACGCGCCCTGCGCCTGGTGCTGGCGCGCCTCGAACCGACGCTGGGCCTGCGCATCACATTCGAAGGCGATGTCGAATACCGCCTGCGCGGCACGCCGCAGCTGGTGGTGCGCGAGGTCAGCATCACCGCGCCCGGATCGGACCCGTCCGATGTGCCGATGCTGCAGGCCGAACGCATGTTGCTGTCGCTGCCGTGGAAGACCGTCCGCAGCCGCGGCGCCGATCTGGAAATCACTCGCGTCGAACTCGACGCACCGCGCCTGCACCTGCCGTCGTTGCTGCGCTGGCTCGATGCGCGTCCACCGGGCGACGGCAAGGTGCCGGCGATCACCGACGGTGTGCACATCGTGCGCGGACGCCTCGACGGCGATGGCTGGTATGTCGACGGACTGGCGCTGGAACTCCCCGCCTTGCAGGCCGACCGTGCGATCGACGCGCGCATCGCAGGCACCGCGCATCTCGACGCGCTGCAGGCACCGTTCCGGCTGCAGCTGCATGCGGACCGCGCGGTCGATGCACGCGATCTTCAAGCACGCGGCACGCTCGCGCTGGTACATGCAGCCGGCCGGCTCGACACCACGCTGCAGGCCGACGCCACCCGCATCGACGCGGATATGCCCGGCTTCGCGTTGTCGCCGCTGCGCATCGCAATCGATGCGCGCTGGCAGGGCGCTGACGCGGACGAGCCGCTGCCGTTCGTGCTCGGTCTGTACGGTGCGCTGCATGTCGGCGGTGACGGCAACGCGCTGGGGTTCGCGCCGATGGGTCTCGCGCTTCGCGGCGGAGGCGTGGTGCCGGATCTGATCGCCGGTGGCCGGGTCGCGCTGGGCGAGCGACTTTCGCTCGCACTCGACGGCCGCATCGCGCGTTGGCCCGAGGCATGGCCTGCGCTGCCGGCGCCGCTGTCGGATTCGACCCAGCCGCTGCCGTTCGCACTGCGCTATGACGGCCCTGCGGATGCATCGGCGCCGGTCGGGTTGCGGCTGGAACACGAACACGCAAGCTTCGACGGCGAGGCCCGCATCGCCGCGATGCTCGGCTGGTTCGATGCACTCGCGACCGGTTCGCCGCTGCCGCCATTGCGCGGACAGCTGACGGCCGATCGTCTTGAGGTGCCAAGCGCGGTGCTGCAAGGCGTGGAGATCACATTCGACGACGGCAGCGGGGACACGCCGCCGTGATCGCACGCACCGATTACGCAACGCGCCTGCTGGCGTGGTTCGACGTGCACGGCCGGCACGATCTGCCGTGGCAGCACCCGCGCACGCCGTATCGCGTGTGGCTGTCGGAAATCATGCTGCAGCAGACCCAGGTGCGGGTCGTCATTCCGTACTTCGAGCGCTTCGTCGGCGCGCTGCCCGATGTGCGCGCACTGGCCGATGCGCCGCAGGACACTGTGCTCGCGCTGTGGTCGGGGCTCGGCTACTACGCCCGCGCGCGCAACCTGCACGCGGCCGCGCAGCGCTGCGTCGAACTGCACGACGGCGATCTGCCGCGCGACCTCGACGCCCTGCTCGCCCTGCCCGGCATCGGCCGCAGTACGGCCGGCGCGATCCTGTCGCAGGCCTGGGGCGATCCGTTTCCGATCCTCGACGGGAACGTCAAACGCGTGCTCGCGCGCCGCCACGCGGTCGAAGGCTGGCCTGCGCAACCGAAGATCGAAAAACAGTTGTGGTCGATCGCCGGAATGCTGTTGCCGGACACGCGACTGGCCGACTACACCCAGGCGCAGATGGATTTCGGCGCGACGCTGTGTACGCGCCACAACCCCGCGTGTCTGCTGTGTCCGGTCGGCGAGGACTGCGCCGCGTTCGCGCAGGGGCGCGTCGACGAACTGCCGACACCGCGGCCGACCAAAGCGCTGCCCGAGCGCGAAGCCAGCGTGCTGTTGCTGGAAGACGGCAAAGGCCGTGTGCTGCTCGAAAAGCGCCCGCCGACCGGCATCTGGGCATCGTTGTGGTCGCTGCCGCAGGCCGAAGACGACACGCGCGCAGTCGATTGGCTGCGCACGCACGCATCGGGCCTAGTCGACGCCGTCGATCTCGATACGCCGCAACGCCTGCTGCCGGTGCAGCACGGCTTCACCCATTTCAAGCTGCGGATGCAGCCGCTGCACTGGCACAGCCTCCCTGCCCGTCACCGGGTGGGCGACAATGACCGCCTGCGCTGGGTGGCGCGCGACGAACTCGCGACGCTCGGCATTCCCGCCCCGATCCGCACGCTGCTGCTCGCGCCGCGCATCGCCCTGGAGGATTGAACATGAGCCGACGCGTCTTCTGCGTACACGACCAGACCGAAACCGATGGTCTTGATTTCATTCCCTGGCCCGGCGAACTCGGCAAGCAGGTCTTCGCCGAAATCGGCAAGCCGGCATGGGCGCGCTGGCTGGCGCACCAGACCATGCTGATCAACGAGAACCGGCTCTCGCCGCTCGATCCCAAGCACCGCGCCTTCCTCGAAGGCGAGATGCGCAAGTACCTGTTCGAACGCCAGACCGGCAGCGTCGCCGGTTACGTGCCTGCGTCCGACGCCTGATCCATCGGGGCCTCGCCTTCGGGATTGCGCTTCTCGGCGGCGCGGACCGCCTTGATGTCCAGCGGGCGGATCTGCTGGATGTGGCAGGGGATATTGATCGACGATCGGCTGCGTACCAGCACCTTGTCGAAGCGCGCACTGACGCGGCTCATGTTGCTGGTCAGGCCGATCGCCGGCGTGAATGCCAGATCCTGACAAGGACCCGAGAGATCCAGCAGCCAGGCCTCGCTCGGGCGCGTCCACACTGCAAGTGCCGACTCGCCGAGTGGCGTCCAGCCATTGATCGAACCGAAATAGCGGAAATGGCCGACCGCCTCGCCGGCATGCGCGTCATAGAGCGCGTATTTCTCGGCGTCGATGGTGCGCGGCGATGACGCGCAGGCGGCGAGCGCGAGCGCCGCGAACAATGCGACTCCGGTGCGAAGACAGCGGCGGATGGTCGAGGCCATGACGGACTCCTGCGGATGCGCGGTTGCGGAGATGCCGCCGATGATGCGCCCGGGATGCGTCCTGGACCGCGCGATCCGCCGCCTGCGTTCAGCCGCGGGCCGGCTCGCCCGCGGCGTCGCTGCCGGGTACGCTGTCGCGCCCGCCATACTGGATCCGCCGTGCCGAACGCGACTGTAGTTGCCCGCCATCGCCAGGCCCTGATCTTCGCCGCGGGCCTGGGCGAACGCATGCGGCCGCTGACCGACACCACGCCCAAACCGCTGCTGGCCGCAGGCGGCAAGCCGCTGATCGTCTGGCATCTGGAAAAACTTGCCGCGCTCGGCGTGCGCGATGTCGTCGTCAACGTGTCCTGGCTCGCCGACCGTTTCGAACCGATGCTCGGTGACGGCAGCCGCTGGGGGCTGCATCTGCATTACTCGCACGAAGGCGCGCCCCCGCTGGAGACCGGCGGCGGCATGCTGCATGCGCTGCGCCTGCTCGGCGATGCGCCCTTCATCGCAGTCAATGGCGACGTCTGGAGCGACTACGACTTCGCACATCTGCCTGCCGAGCCTGACGGCGATGCGCATCTGGTGCTCGTCGATAACCCCTCGCACAACCCGGCCGGCGACTTCGCGCTCGATGGCGCGCGGGTACGCAGCGACGGCGACGCGAAGCTGACGTTCGCGGGGATGGGCGTCTACCGTCCAGCCCTGCTGCACAACTGGCGCGACATCATCGGCAGCGCGCCCGGCGTCGAGGCCGAACCGCCGCGGTTCAAGCTCGCGCCACTACTGCGGGCTGCGATGGCCGAGGGCCTTGTGACAGGCGCGCATCATCCGGACCGCTGGACCGATGTCGGCACGCCGGAGCGGCTCGCGCAACTGGATGCGGCGCTGGGCTAGAGATTTTTCGGGAACGCGGCGCGGCGGGCTCCGCATTGCTCTGCCGATGCTGCGAACGGCTTCAGCAAGCTGACGCGCTCAGTCAAGCGCCAGCACCTGTCGCACGAACGGCACGGTCAAGCGTCGCTGTGAGGCCAGCGAAGCATGGTCGAGGCGATCAAGCAGCGCGGTGAGCGCAGGCAGATCGCGGTCGACTCGACGCAGCAGCCAGTCAATCGTCGCGGCATCGACCTGCAGACCGCGGCGCTCTGCGCGCAGGCGTAGCAACTCGTGGCGGCCGGCATCGTCGAGCACCGGCAGCGGCACGCGGATGCACTGGCCGAGCCGTGAGCGCAGATCCGGCAGGCCGAGCGCGAGCGCTTCCGGCGCGGCCGATGCGGTGTAGAACACCGCGCGACCGGCATCGTGCAGGCGGTTGTGCAGATCGAACAGCGCGACCTCGTCGTCGCGATCGCCGGCGATCACGTCGACATCGTCGATCGCGACCAGATCGTGTCCATCGAGCGCCTGCGCGGCGTCACGCAGGCGGCCAGCGATGCCACGCAGCGGCAGATACACCGCGCGGCGGCCCAGCCGGTCGGCTTCCGCGCACAGCGCGATCGCCAGATGAGTCTTGCCGGTACCGGCCGCGCCTTCGACATACAGGCCACGGCGCACGCCGGCCAACGCGAAATCGCGCAGTTGCGGCAGCAGCGCGGTGTCGTCGGCGACGAAGGTTTCGAGCCGCTGGTCCGGCGGATACCGGAGCGCCAGTGGCAACTGGGGCGATGGGCCACTCATGTCCGGCTCAACGCTCGACGTCCGCACCCTCGGCGCCGGTGACGATGATCACCGGGCGCTGTGATGCAGCCGCGCCCGCGATCTCGATCTCTGGCTTGTCGCCTTCATACAGGCGGCTGTGCAGATAGCGCTCGTGTGCGTAGCGCAGCAGCACATTGGCGACCGCAGCAACCGGCAACGCCAGCAGCATGCCGAGGAAGCCGAACAACTGACCACCGGCCAGCACCGCGAAGATCACCGCGACCGGATGCAGACCGATGCGGTCACCGACCAGACGCGGGGTGAGCACGTAGCTCTCGACCAGCTGGCCGACCGTGAACACCACGCCGATCAGGATCAGCAACTGCCAGTCGAAACCCTGCGCCTGCACGATGGCCGCAATCAGCGCGAGCAGGATGCCGACCGTCGCGCCGAGATACGGAATGAAACTGATCAGGCCGGCGATCATGCCGATCAGCAGGCCTAGCCGCAGGCCGACCAGCGACATGCCGACCGCATAGATCGCACCCTGCCCCAGCATCACCAGAAACTGGCCGCGCAGAAAGCCGCCGAGGGACTCGCTGGTTTCACGCGCGAGCCGTGTCGCGGTCACGATGTGGTCGCGCGGAATCAGCGCGGCGACGCGCTCGACCAGCAGGTCCCAGTCGCGCATGAAATAGAACGCCAGGATCGGCACCAGCACCAGATTGATGACCAGCGCAAGGATCGCGAATCCCGAACGCGACACATAGGCCAGCACGGTGGCCGCGACGCCGCCGGCCTGCTGCCAGTGCCCGCGGATCAGCTCGATCATGCGGTCGGTGTCGAGCCACGACACCACCTCATAACCGGTGCGCTGTTCGATCCACGGCAGCGCGGTGCCGAGCAGCCAGTCGCGATATTCCGGCAGGCTGTCGATGAGGGTCACGATCTGCCGTTCGATCATCGGCACCAGGATGATCAGCACCAGCGCCAGCAGCAGCGTCATCAGCAGGAACACGAGCGTGACCGCGACCGCACGCGAACGACCGCGGCGCTCGAGCCGGTCGACAAGGGGATCGCCGAGCCAGCCGAGCAGCAGGGCCAGCACGAACGGCGTGAGAATCGGACCGAGCAGCCAGATCACATAGCCCACGGCGAACGCCACCAGGCCCCATTGCAGGCGCTTGAGAAAACGCGCGATGTCGGCGTTCGGCGGGTCGGTCTGGATCATCGGTGGCGGTCCGTGCGGAACAGCGAAGAAGGGATCAACGCAGATGGAACACGGGCGTGACGCCCTCGATGTTGCCGTCGGCTTCCACGAACACGTTTTCGTCGGCCATGCGGCGGAATCCCGTCATGCCGGTCAGCAGGTCGAGTTCGACCTCCAGCCCCATCGGCGTCGCCCGCACCGGACGGATGCCACGCACCACCGACATGCGCTGCAACTGCGCGGACAACTTGATGTAGTCGGCGCCGCTGTTGATGCCCGAGAACACGATCGCCTGCGTCGACGGCGCGCCAGCCGGGCTGGTGCGCGCATAGCGCTTGGTCAGTGCATCGGCCACGCCGTCGGCGCCGCTGGCGAGCGTGCGCCGGGCATCCGCGCCGGTCTCGCTCCAGCGCGCGAGCACGCGGCCGCTGTCGACGAAGATCCAGTCGGCCTTCCAGCCGGCGCCGTCGCGATAGAGCTTGCCGATCAGTTGCATCGGCGGGTTGTAGCGCGCCGAAATGCGCGCAACCGAAGCCGTGTCGCCGCGCCAGATCGCACCCACTGCGGCCTGTTCGGCGGCGTTGCCGGACGGCAGGCCGAGGCGATAGCCGCGCTCGATCGCGCGCTGCAGCGTCGGACGCGCCACGTTGTTCTGCTGCAGCGCGACCAGACGCGGGCCGGAGCCGTCGTCGATCGCCAGCCACATCACCGGCTTGGGGCGCGGATCCGGCCAGACCGGCAGCCCCAGCGCGCCGGCGACGGCGTCGACATCGGCCTGGCGGAAGCGCACGACCAGCGTAGTGGTGAAGGTCGGCGAGCCGCGCGAGGACACGCCCTCGTCCTGGCGGTAGTCGTAACCCTCGACGTATTGGGCCGCGCGGCGGAGTTCCTGCGACACGCCCGGGCGCTGGGCAGCGTTGCGATCCCCCGACAGCTTGCCGAGCACCTGCGCCAGGGCGCGGGTGAAGCCGGCTTCGCGCTCCGATTCACTCTGGCTGCGCACCGGAATCTCGGCCGCATACAGGCCGACAGCCGCGGCCCGGTCACCTTCCACGCGCTGCGCGGAGGCGGTTCCGGACACGGCGAACGTGCCCAGCAGCGCGGCCAGCAGCCACGTCATCATGTTGAGCGAGCGCTTCTGGCGGTGCATCCGGCAAGTCCTGGATCGGGGCGTCATCGAGGCGCGATGGTGCCATAAACGATGCGGATGGTCCGTGGCGACGCCGATGCACGGAACACGACTGCGGGCCGGCCGGCTGCTAAAATCCGCAGTCTTCCCGCCTTGCGACGGCTGCCGTGACCGCTCCCACTCCCCTGACCTACCGCGATGCAGGCGTCGATATCGACGCGGGCAACGAACTCGTCGAACGCATCAAGCCGCTGGTCAAGCGCAGCTTCCGGCCCGAGGTCATGGGCGGCCTGGGCGGTTTCGGCGCGCTGTTCGACCTGTCGGGCAAGTACCGCGAACCGGTGCTGGTCTCCGGCACCGACGGCGTGGGCACCAAGCTCAAGCTGGCCCAGCAGTTCGGCCGCCACGACACGATCGGCATCGATCTGGTCGCGATGTGCGTCAACGACGTGCTGGTACAGGGCGCCGAGCCGCTGTTCTTCCTCGACTACTTCGCCACCGGCAAGCTCGACATCGACACCACCGCGGCCGTCATCGGCGGCATCGCCCGAGGCTGCGAGCTGTCGGGTTGCGCGCTGATCGGCGGAGAGACCGCCGAGATGCCGGACATGTACGGCATCGGCGAATACGACCTGGCCGGCTTCACCGTCGGCGCAGTCGAGAAATCCGAGCTGCGCGACGGCAGCCAGGTGCAGGCCGGCGACGTGCTGGTCGGCATTGCATCGAGTGGTCCGCACTCCAATGGCTACTCGCTGATCCGCCGCATCTTCGAACGTGCCGGCCGTCCGACCGATCTCGAAGTCGGCGGCGTGAACCTGGTCGACGCGCTGATGGCGCCGACCACGCTGTACGTCAAGCACGTGCTGGAACTGCTGCGTGGCGACCTCGGCCCGCAGCTGCACGCGATGGCCCACGTCACCGGCGGTGGCCTGACCGAGAACATCATCCGCGTGATTCCCGAGGGCTTAGGCCTAACGATCGACGCGAAGTCGTGGCCGCAGCCGCCGGTGTTCGCCTGGCTGCAGCGCGAAGGCGCGGTCGCCGATCACGAGATGTGGCGTACGTTCAACTGCGGCATCGGTTTCGTGCTGGTGGTGCCGGCCGACAGCGTGGCGGCGTTCGGAGCCGCGCTCGACGGCCTCGGCCTCGCCCATTGGACGATCGGCGAAGTGGTCGAAGCCGGCGACGGCGATCGCGTCCGCATCGGCTGATTCCGGCGTCGTGTCGCCCGGTCACGAACCCGCATCGCCGTACGCGCCACCGGCCACCGCGTCGAGGTCGACGCGCATTCCGGTGCCGGCGGAGATGGCGGGCGGGCAGTTGCGTTCGCTCGGCATCCTGCATCTGGTTCTCGGCGGATTGACGCTTGCCGGCGCGGGGGCCTTCGGCATCATCCTGGTATTCGGGATCAGCCAGGAGGCGGCAGAGGGCTTTCGCGATCCCACCGGTCTGGCGACGATCGCGGTGTTTGCCGTGCTGACCGCCGCATCGCTGATCGGTGGCGCGCTATGCATCTGGTCGGGGCTGCACCTGCTGCGACGCACACGTATGCAGCTGTGCATGACCCTCTCGGCGCTGTTGTGCCTGCATGTGCCGCTCGGCACCGCGCTGGCCATCGCGACGCTGCTGAGCCTCCAGCGACCGGAGATACGCGTGCTGTTCGATGTGCCGGGGCCGCGCCCGTGACCCTGCGACTGGCGGTACTGGCTTCGGGCCGCGGCAGCAACCTGCAGGCGATCCTCGATGCGATCGCGGCCGGCACGCTGGATGCCGAGATCACCGGCGCCTGGTCGGACCGCAAGGACGCGCAGGCGCTGGTGCGCGCCCGGGACGCGGGGCTGCCGGCCCACGTCATCCGCCCGCGCGACTTCGCCGACCGCGCCGCGCATGACGCCGCGTTGTTCGGCGCGCTCGATGCCGCTGGACCGGATCTGATCGTCTGCGCCGGCTATATGCGCCTGATCGGCGCCGAGGTCCTGGCCGCACGCGCCGGCAGGCTGATCAATATCCATCCCTCGCTGCTCCCCGATTTCAAGGGCCTCCACACGCACCAGCGCGCGCTCGATGCAGGTGTACCGGAGCACGGCGCCAGCGTGCATTACGTGACTGCTGAGCTGGACGGCGGCCCGGTGGTCGCGCAGGCGCGCGTTCCGGTGCTGCCCTGCGACGATGCCGCGACACTTTCGGCACGGGTGCTTGCCCGAGAACACCCGCTGCTGCTCGAGACCCTGCGCTGGATCGCCGCCGGTCGCGTGCAGCTGTATGAAGACGGCGTTCATGTCGACGGCGAGCGCACACTCACGCCGCTTCAGCTGGCAGCCACCGACCGCTTCGCATGATGCCCGTCCTATGCGCGCCCTCCTCTCCCTGTTCGCGACCGCCCTGCTGATCGTTGCGTGGCCCTCGGTCGCACGCGCCGCCGAGCTCGAGCCGTTCGTCGCGACCTACGATGCCTGGTACCAGGGCAAGCAGGCCGGCACTGCCACGATGCGGCTGCAGCCGCAGGGCAAGCAATGGCAGGTAGACCTGGGCATCCGTGGCAACCGCGGCTTTGCCGGCATCCTCGGCCTGAACCTCGAGCAGGACACGCTGTTTGACGTCGCCGACGGTGGATACCGCCCGCTGCGCCAGAGCACGACGCGCAAGGCCGCGGTGTTCTTCAACCGCAAGGTCGAAGGCATCTACGACTGGACCAACAACGTCGCCCGCTGGACCGGCGATCTGAGCAAGCGCCGCCGTGAGCCGGTGCAACTACAGCCCGGTGACATGAGCGCGCTGCTGATCAATCTGGCAGTGATGCGTGACGCCACGCCGAACGCGGCGCTGCAGTATCGGTTTGTCGATGGTGGCCGGGTGCGCCAGTACGCCTACCAGGCGGCGTCCGAACCGGAGCTCGTACAGGTCGGCGAAATCAGTTACTCGGCATTGCGCGTTTCACGAACCAACGGCGGCAACGACGAGATGATCATCTGGGTCGCGGACGGTGTACCGACGCCGGTCCGGATCCTGCAACGCGAAGATGGCGAGGACGCGGTCGACCTGCGCCTGGTCGAATACCAAGGAGCACCACAATGAAGACACGAGCCCCCATGACCCGACTGCTCACTGCCACCGGCGCTGCACTGTTGGCGTTCGCCGCGTTGCCTGCATTGGCGATCGAGCCGTTCACCGCGACCTACCAGGCCAATTACATGGGTATGCGCGCGCAGGCGAACATGAATCTCGCGCAGGAAGCCGGCAACCGCTGGAAGTACGGTCTGCAGGTTGCGGGCGCGGGTGCGCGTCTGGAGCAGAGCACCACGTTCGAAGCCAACGGCGAGCAGTGGCGTCCAGTGTCGAGCAGCGACGCGCAGCGCGGCGAATCCGGCCTCGCGGCGATGCTGATGAAGAACCGGGAACTCAATACGACCTACGACTGGAACTCGGGCGAAGCCCGTTTTGCAGGCGACGTACGCGACGGCCAGAGCGGACCGGTGAAGCTGCAGGACGGCGACCTCGACGGCATGTTGATGAATCTGGTGCTGGTGCGTGACGTGCAGGCCGGCAAGTCTCCGCTGCGCTATCGCCTGGTGGAGGACGGTCGTGCCAAGCGTCAAGTGTTCGAGCGCCAGGGTACCGAGCAGGTGACGGTCGGCGGTCGTTCGATGCAGGCGACCAAAGTCGTCCGTACAGATGGTCGCCGCGAGATCATCGCGTGGATCGTCGACGACATGCCGGTGCCCGCACGCCTGCTGCAGCGTCGCGACGGCAAGGACCACATCGACATGCGTCTGCAGTCGGTCAACTGATCCGCACGCATCGCACCATGTAAAAGGCCCCGCACTGCGGGGCCTTTTCTTTGCGCGTGCCACAACCCGATCTCTAGGGCGCGGTTTCGGTCCTGCATTCCACCCGGATCGAGTCGGGCGATCCGCGACGACGGTAATCGACGCAGCTGCGGTTGCCTTCCCGGGTCCGCACCGCGGTGACGGTGAAGAACCCCTGCAGCACCTCGCTGCGGGTGAGCGCACCGTCCTCGTTCCAGTCCATGTCCTTGAACGGCATGCCACTGAGCGCCGCCGCATTGGTGTAGCGCATCCAGCCCAGTGCGAGCAGCAGCACCGCCATCGTCGCGAATACTGCGATGCGGCGGTTCGACAACCGGCCCTTGAACGCCATCGCCTACTTCACCCGCCGGATGTGCGCGCCCAGGCCCGAAAGCTTCCGCTCGATGTGCTCATAGCCGCGGTCAAGGTGGTAGATGCGGTCGATCGTCGTGTCGCCATCGGCCACCAGCCCGGCGAGGATCAGCGACGCCGATGCGCGCAGATCGGTCGCCATCACCGGTGCCCCGCTGAGGCGTTCGACGCCGTGCACGCTGGCGCGCGGACCATCGATGTCGATTTCCGCGCCCAGGCGCATCAGCTCGCTGACGTGCATGAAGCGGTTCTCGAAGATCGTCTCGTCGATGGTGCCGGTGCCTTCAGCGACACAGTTCATCGCCATGAACTGCGCCTGCATGTCGGTGGGGAACCCGGGATGCGGCGCGGTCACGATGTCGATCGCGCGCGGACGACGGCCCTGCATGTCGACAGTGATGCGGTCGCCGTCGATCTCGACCGTGGCGCCGGCGTGGCGCAGGCGTTCGATCACCGCGCCCAGCGTGTCCGGACGCGCGCCGACCGCGGTCACGCGACCACCGGTCATCGCCGCAGCGACGAGGAAGGTGCCGGTCTCGATGCGATCGGCGACGACGGCATGCGTGGCGCCATGCAGACGCTCGACGCCTCGCACTTCGATGCGCGAGGTGCCGGCGCCGCCAATGTCGGCGCCCATCGCGATCAGGCATTCGGCGAGATCGACGATCTCCGGCTCGCGCGCGGCGTTGTCGATCAGCGTCGTGCCGTCGGCGAGCGTCGCCGCCATCAGCACGTTCTCGGTCGCGCCCACGCTGATCGTTTCGAACACCACGTGGCCACCGCGCAGACGCTCGGCGTGCGCGCGGATGAAACCGTGTTCAACAGTGATCGTCGCGCCCAGGGCCTCGAGTGCCTTGATATGCAGGTCCACCGGGCGCGCACCGATCGCGCAGCCGCCGGGCAGCGACACTTCCGCCGCACCGTACTTGGCCAGCAGCGGGCCGAGCACGAGGATCGACGCACGCATGGTGCGCACCAGCTCGTAGGGCGCGACGTGGCTGGTGACGCTGCGCGGATCGACGGTCACGCGCCCGTGCTCGACGTCGTGCTCGACGCCGGCGCCGAGACCCGACAGCAGTTTGGTCGTCGTCAGCACATCGTGCAGGTGCGGCACGTTGGTGACTTCGACCGGCGCATCGGCAAGCAGGGTGGCGCACAGGATCGGCAGCACGGCGTTCTTGGCGCCGGAAATGCGCACCTCGCCCTGCAGCGTGGCGCCGCCGGTGACGATGATCTTGTCCATCAGCCCTGCCCTGCGCCGGTGGCGGCCGCGTGCTCGTCAGGCGTCTTCGTGTTGAGGGCCAGCGCGTGGATCTCGCGGCCCATCAGCGCACCGAGCGTCGCGTACACCATGCGGTGACGCGCCAGCGGCAGCTTGCCGGCGAACGCGGGTGAGACGACCAGCGCCTCGAAATGCACGCCGTCGTCGCCCTGCACGTGTACCACGGCGTCGGGCAGACCCTGCTGGATGAGGTCGGTGATGGTCTGGGTATCCAAGAATCGGGTCCTGTGGCCGCGCTGCCGGGCCGTGAACGTCGCTGCGCCCGCTGCGTGAAGCGCGGATGAGCCGTCATCGCCGACGCCGCCTGTCGCGGGGCATTCACGCCGGAAAGCGCATAAAATGAACGGCTTAGCCTAACGGAAAAGCCCTGTGCCGGATATGGTCGACCACCCCCGTGATGTTGCCGCTGTCGACTCCGATTTCGCGGCCAGCGGACGACGCGTCTTCGCGGTCGAGGTCGAAGGTCTGCAGGCGGTCGCCGCTCGGCTCGACGGCGAATTCTCTGCCGCCTGCGCGCGCATCCTCGAATGCCGCGGTCGCGTCGTCTGCATGGGCATGGGCAAGTCCGGCCACGTGGCCCGCAAGATCGCCGCGACACTGGCCTCGACCGGCACCCCTGCGTTCTATGTGCATCCGGGCGAAGCCGGCCACGGCGATCTCGGCATGATCACGGACGCCGATGTGGTGCTGGCGCTATCGTATTCGGGCGAGTCCGACGAGATCCTGATGCTGCTGCCGGTGCTCAAGCGCCAGGGCAATCCGTTGATCGCGGTGACCGGCCGCGCGAACTCGACGATGGCGGCCGCCGCCGACATCCACCTCGACATCAGTGTGCCGGCCGAAGCCTGCCCACTGGCGCTGGCACCCACCACCAGTACGACCGCATCCATGGCGATGGGCGATGCGCTGGCGGTCGCGCTGCTGGAAGCGCGCGGTTTCACCGCCGACGATTTCGCCCGGTCGCACCCGGCCGGCGCCCTCGGCCGGCGCCTGCTGTTGCACATCCGTGATGTCATGCATGGCGGCGGCGAAATTCCCACCGTCACTGCGGATGCTTCACTCGCCGACGCGCTGATGGAGATGAGCCGCAAGCGTCTGGGCATGACCGTGATCGTCGACGAGGCGCAGCGTCTGATCGGCCTGTACACCGATGGCGATCTGCGCCGCACGCTGACCGACCCCGCCATCGATGTCCGCGATGCGCGCATCGCCGACGTGATGACCCGAGACCCCATCGCGATCGCTGCCGACGCCCTTGCGGTTGAGGCGGCACGTTTGATGGAAACCCGCAAAATCACCATGCTGCCGGTCGTCGATGGCGACCGCCGGGTCGTCGGCGCCCTGAACATCCAGGACCTGCTGCGCGCCCGCGTGGTCTGAGCAGGTGCCCATTCACCCGATGCCCGATACTTTCCAGACCATGCCCGCTCCCCCCATCCCCTTCGCCGATGTATCCGACGCGATCCTCGCCCGCGCCGCCCGCGTGCGCCTGGCGTGCTTCGACGTCGATGGCACCCTGACCGACGGCAGCCTGGGCTTCGACAGCGACGGTCGAGAGATCAAGATCTTCCACGTCCACGACGGCCAAGGCCTGGTGTTGCTGCGCAAGGCCGGCATCTCGGTCGCGCTGGTGACCGCGCGCAAGGGCGGTATCGTCGAACGCCGCGCGGCGGACCTCGGCGTGGACGCGCATGTGCACGTCGCCGACAAACGCGAGCGTGTCGAAACGCTGTGCACATCGCTCGGCCTGACGCTGGACGAAGTCGCCTTCATGGGCGACGACCTGGCCGACGTCGGTGCGATGCGCGCAGTTGGCTTCGCCGTGTCGCCTGCCGATGCGCACGCCTGCGCCGGCGACAGCGCCCACTGGCGCACGCGTGCCAACGGTGGTCGCGGCGCCGGGCGTGAACTGTGCGATCTGATCCTGCACGCGCAGGGTCGCCTGGCTGGCATCCATGCCGATGGACGGGTCTCGTGAACTGGCGTCTGATGTTGACCGTCACGCTGCTGCTCGGCGCGCTGATCTCGGGCTGGTCGGCGTGGCGGCAGAAGGACACCATCGTTGCCGAGGATCCGGCCGACGGCCGTACCGACTACCTGCTGCGCGACTTCGACATCGTCGCGCTCGACAACGAAGGCCGCGAGGCATTCTCGCTGCAGGCGCCCGAAATGCAGCAGACGCCCGGCGCACGCACGCTCGAACTGGTTACGCCGCTGTTCCATGTGCCCGAGAAAGAGGGCGACGGCCGCTGGGAAATCCGCTCACAGACCGGCTGGGTGTCCGAGGACAACGAAGAAGTGCGACTGCGCGGCGACGTGACCGCCGACAGCCCGGAGGGCGCCCCGCGCCCCACCCGGATGCACACCGAAGCGATGAACGTCTTTCCCCAGCGCAACCAGGCCACGTCCGACGCGGTGGTCGATGTCGAACAGCCCGGTTCTACAATGCAGGGCACCGGCATGCGTGCCGACCTCGATTCGGGACGGATCGAGCTTCTTTCCAAGGTGAAATTCCGCAATGAACCGACTCCCCGCCGCTAGCCTGCTGCTGATCGCTGCGTTCGCCCTGCCCACCGCCGTGCTGGCGAAGGCGTCGGACCGCAATCAGCCGATCGACGTCGATGCCGGCTCCAGTGACTGCTCGGTCAGCGACGAGCGCCTGCCCTGCCTGCTCACCAGCGGCGTCACGATCACCCAGGGCACGCTCGAGATCCAGGCCACGCGCGCCGATCTGCGCCGTAGCAACGGCGAATTCCAGCGGGTGATCCTCAACGGCGGCCCGGTGAAGCTGAAACAGCAGATGGATGATGGTGGCTGGGTCGATGCGACCGCCGCCCAGGCCGACTACAACATGCCCAGCGACACCGTGGTGCTGACCGGCAATGCCGTGGTCAACCAGCCGGGCCAGGGCAAGATCGAAGGCCAGCGAATCGTCTACAACATGGCAACCGGCCGCGTGCAGGGCGGCGGCGAAGGCCAGGGCCGCGTGCGCATGCAGTTCCAGCCGCGCAACCAGACGCCGGCGCAGCAGCCGGCCCCGGCAGCGCAGGGCGGCCGCTGATGCTCGTCGCCGAAGGTCTGCGCAAAAGCTACAAGCAGCGCGAGATCGTCAAGGACTTCGGGTTGACGCTCGAATCCGGCGAGGTCGTCGGCCTGCTCGGCCCCAATGGCGCCGGCAAGACCACCTGCTTCTACATGATCGTCGGTCTGGTGCCGGCCGATGCGGGTCGCATCGTGCTCGACGGCCACGACATCACCGCCGAACCGATGTACACCCGCGCCAAGCGCGGCGTGGGCTATCTGCCGCAGGAGCCATCGGTGTTCCGCAAGCTCAGCGTGGCCGACAACATCATGCTTGTATTGGAATTGCGCGAGGATCTCGACAAGGCCGGTCGCCGCAAGACGCTCGCCGACCTCATGGACGAGCTGCAGATCACCCACGTCGCCGACCAAGCCGGCGCCAGCCTGTCGGGTGGCGAACGGCGCCGGGTCGAGATCGCCCGCGCATTGGCTGCGAACCCGCGCATGATGCTGCTCGACGAGCCCTTCGCTGGCGTCGACCCGATTTCGGTCGGCGAGATCCAGCGCATCGTCACCCATCTCAAGCAACGCGGGATCGGCGTGTTGATCACCGACCACAATGTCCGCGAGACCTTGGGGATCTGTGACCGGGCGTATATCCTCAGTGACGGCGGCGTGCTCGCGCAGGGAGCTCCGGAAGCACTGCTGGCCAATCCCGACGTGCGTCGTGTCTACCTGGGGGAATCCTTCCGTCTGTAGCCGGCGCACGCATCCGGTCAGGGAGTTCCGGATCCGATGAAGCCACGTCTGCAGACATCGCTGGGGCAACACCTCGTTCTGACGCCGCAGTTGCGTCAGGCGTTGCATCTGCTCCAGTTGTCGTCAGTGGAACTGGAAACCGAGATCACCACCGCGGTCGAGAGCAATCCGCTGCTTGACTGGGAAGAGCCCGACCCGATCTCCGTGCAGCCGCCTTCCGAACGTGGCAGCACGCAGGAGCAGGACAACCGCCAGGACCAGGCCGCCCGCGACAGCGAGATCCAACCGGCCGCCGCCTGGGATGGCGACGATGGCTGGAACGAGCGCAGTGCCGGCAGCGGCCAGGGTCATGCCGACACGGACGGCGACGGCGATGCTGCCGACCGCATGATCCAGTCCGAAAGCCTGCAGGACCATCTGTCCTGGCAGCTGCATTTGAGCACGATGTCGACGCGCGACCGCAACATCGGGGTCGCCCTGATCGATGCGATCGACGATGACGGTTATCTGCGCGAGTCGCTGGACGACATCGTCGCCGCGCTGCTGCCGGAAACGCGCGCCACGACCGCCGAGGTCGCGGCGGTGCTGTGCCGCGTACAGCGCTTCGACCCGGTCGGTGTCGGCGCCCGCGACCTCGGCGAATGCCTGCGCCTGCAGCTCGAGCCCTTGGATGTCGACACGCCCGGTCGCGCGGTGGCATTGCTGGCCGCGCGTGACTATATCGAACGCCTGCCCAAGCTCGGCGCGCCCGGACTTGCGGACGTACTGGGCTGCCCGGCCGACGAAGCCGCGACCGCGCTGCAGCTGCTGCGCAGCCTCGACCCGCGCCCAGGGGCGCAGATCGGCAACGTGCCCCACGACAACTACGTCACCCCCGATTGCGTGATCGCGCGCCAGAACGGCGTCTGGCGGGTCACGCTCGCCGGCTCGCACTTTCCGCGCGTGACCATCCACCGCGGCTACGAACAGATGATCCAGCACGCGGGCGCCTGCGATGCCGGCTATCTCAAGGGGCGCCTGCAGGAAGCGCGCTGGCTGCTCAGGAACATCGAAGCGCGCGGCGAAACCCTGCTCAAAGTCGTGCGCTGCCTGGTCCGCCAGCAGTCGGGGTTTCTCGAATTCGGCAAACGTGCGCTGCGCCCGCTGACCCTGCGCGAGGTCGCCGAGGAGATCGGCATGCACGAGTCCACGGTATCGCGCGCAGTCGCGCGCAAATACGTGCATACACCGCGCGGCACGTTGTCGCTCAAGGATTTCTTCGATTCCGGCGTCGGCACCGAAGGCGGCGGCGAGGCGTCGAGCACCGCGATCCAGCAGATGATCCGCAGCCTGATCGACGCCGAGGACCCGCGCAAACCGCTGTCGGACGCCCGACTGGCGGAACTTCTGAAGGCGTCCGGCGTTCCGGTCGCGCGCCGCACGGTGGCCAAGTACCGCGAGGCGCTGCACATCGTCTCGTCGCACGAGCGCGTTCGCATCGCCTGAACTTCCGGCGCTCTACGGTGGTCGATAGAGACGTGACGGACGGCGCTTGCACCGCGCCCCGGTCGCGCTACTCTGGACCCGATCGCCCGCGTCGATCGCGGACGGGTCCTTCCCGAACCGTTGAAGGAGGTTGCCGATGCATGTCGAGACCCATGGCCACCAGCTCGAGGTGACGCCCGCACTGCGAGACCACGTGGACACCAAGTTCCAGAAGCTGGCCAAGCATTTTGATCAGCCACTGCACGTGCGTGTCCAGCTCAGTGTCGAAAAGCTGCTCCACAAGGCCGAGGCCACCGCCATCATCGCCGGCAAGACCTTGCACGCCGACGCGACGGCGGCTGACATGTACGCTGCGATCGACCAACTCGCCGACAAGGTCGACCGCTTGCTGGTCAAGCACCGTAAGAAGGTCGTCGACCATCATCGCGGCGAGAACCCTGCACGCGACGGGACTTTCGGCTAGGCTGCTGCTCCCACGAATTGCCTTCGGGGCACCGCGCGGCATGTCTTTTTCCGATCTGCTCTCGGCCGACCGCATCGTGATGCTGGTCGCACCCGGTTCGCGCGATGTCGTACTGGACTCCGCCGCGCGGCTGCTCGCCGGCAATTCCCCGACGCTGACCCCGTTGCTCGGCCACGCTCTGCGTGAGCGCGAGCAACTGGGCAGCACCGGCATCGGTCGCGGCGTCGCGATTCCCCACGCGCGCAGCACTGCGTTCCGCGAACCGCGCGCCGCGTTCCTGCGGCTTTCGCATCCGATCGATTTCAATGCTGCCGATGGCCAACCGGTCGATCTGGTCTTTGCGATGTGCGTGCCCGACCACCAGGTCGAACAGCATCTGCAGACCCTGGCCGGCCTGGTCGAACATTTCTCCAGCGCCGACTTCCGCGACGATCTGCGCTCTGCGCGCGATCTCGCCAGGCTCCGCAGTCTGCTGCTCGAGGTTGCCCCGCTCGCCCCGATCGACGCGGCCCGCGCGTGAACGCGAGCATCCAGGCCCAGGAACTGTTCGCACAGCTGCACGAGCGTCTCGGGCTGCGCTGGCTGGCCGGCCAGCATGGCGGCCGCAAGGTGCTTGAATCGGTCGAGACGATCGCGCGTCGTCCGTCGCTCGCGGGCTACCTCAACATCATCTATCCCAACAAGGTGCAGATCCTCGGGACCGAGGAACTGTCGTGGCTGGACGGGCTGGATTCGCGACTGCGCTGGGAAACCATCGAGCGCGTCATGCAGTACCGTCCGCTCGCCCTGGTGATCAGCAAGGACCAGCCCTGCCCCGAGGACCTGCGCGAAGCCGCGGACGAATCGCAGACGCCGTTGTGGACATCGCCCAACCGCGGCCATGAGCTGCTGAATCTGTTCCAGTACCACCTCGCGCGGCAGCTTGCGCCGCGGATCACTCTGCATGGCGTCTTCATGGAGGTGTATTCGATCGGCGTGCTGATCACCGGCGAATCGGGTTCCGGCAAAAGCGAACTGGCGCTGGAGCTGATCACCCGCGGGCATCGCCTTGTTGCCGATGACGCACCCGAGTTCACCCAGATCGCGCCGGACGTGCTCGACGGTACCTGCCCCGAACTGCTGCAGGATCTGCTGGAGCTGCGCGGCCTGGGCGTGTTCAACATCCGCGAGATGTTCGGCGACACCGCGGTGAAGCGGAACAAGTACCTGCGTCTGATCATCCATCTCAGTCGCCCCAACGCCGACACCATGGCCGGCGATGGCGACGGCATGGTGCGCCTGACCGGCGATCTGGGCGTGCGCCGCGTGCTCGATCTCGACGTGCCGCTGATCACGCTGCCGGTGATGCCGGGCCGCAATCTCGCGGTTCTCGCCGAAGCGGCCACGCGCATCCACATCCTGCGCACCAAGGGCCTCGACCCCGCCGCGGCGTTCCTCGCCCGGCATTCGCAGTTCCTCGAGCGAGGCGTCTGATGGCCGACACCGCGCCACCGCTGTTCTATGTCGTCAGCGGCCTGTCGGGCAGCGGCAAGTCGGTCGCGCTGCGCACATTCGAGGATCTCGACTTCTACTGCGTCGACAACCTGCCCGCAGGGATGCTCGCCGATTTCGTCGCCAACCTCACCCGCGCCGACGAACCGCCGCGTCGGCTGGCCGTCGGCATCGACGTGCGCAACCGCCATACCGATCTGTCGAAGGTCCCGGGCTGGCTGTCGGACGTCGGCGCACTGGGCCTGGACCCGCGGCTGGTGTTCTTCGAAACCGGCAACGAGGTGCTGCTGCGCCGCTTCGCCGACACCCGCCGACGCCATCCGCTGAGCCGCGTCGGCCTGTCGCTGGCCGACGCGATCGCGCTGGAACGCAATCTTCTGCGGCCGCTGCGCAGCCTCGCCGGCACCGTCATCGACACCAGTGACCTCAACGTCCACCAGCTGCGCCGGCGCATCGTCACCGAGCTCGACCTCGCCCAGGACCAGTCGGTCTCGCTGCTGTTCGAGTCCTTCGCCTATCGGCGCGGCGTGCCGGCCGACGCCGATTTCGTGTTCGACGCACGCGCCCTGCAAAACCCGCATTGGGATCCGCGCTTGCGCCCGCTGTCGGGCCGCGATGCCGACGTGCGCACCTGGTTCGAAGGCCAGGAGGACATCGGCGAGTTCGTCGCCCAGGTCTCGCAGTTCCTCGGCAACTGGCTGCCGCGGCTACGCAGTGATACGCGCAGCTACGTGACCGTCGCCTTCGGCTGCAGCGGCGGACGCCATCGCTCGGTGTATCTGGCCGAAACGCTGGCACGGCATGCGCGCGAACAGGGCTGGCGCGACGTCGCGACCTATCACCGGGAACTCGACTGACGCCTGCAGCAGCCCGGCTGCGAGAGACGCGGATGCAGCGTCGCGCGCGCGACGCTTCCGGGCGATCCCCCTGCTCTGCTAACGTCCACGGATGGCCGTCGGCGTACTTCTATTGACCCACGAGGGAATCGGTTCCGCGATGCTCGCGGTTGCGACCCGTCTGATGCAGCAGCTTCCGTTGAAGACGGACGTGTTCGAAATGCCGTTCGACGAAGATCCCGATGCGGCACTGCCACGCGCCAGCGCGGCGATGCGGCGCGTCGACGGCGGTGACGGTGTGCTGATCCTGACCGACCTGTACGGCGCCAGCCCGAGCAACGTCGCCGCGCAGCTGGCGCGTCTGGGCACGCCGGCCCGTCGCGTCTCCGGCCTGAGCCTGCCGATGCTGCTGCGGGTCATGAACTATCCTGAGCAGGCGCTCGACGATCTGCCGGCGACGGCCGCGGCGGGCGCCCGCAACGGCGTCCTGCTCGACGACGCCTGAGCCGCACCGCTTTCCCCTCTTTCCCCCGCGCTGTACCAGGATTGCTTCCCGATGATCGAACGCGAACTGCTCGTCGCCAACAAGCTGGGGCTGCACGCCCGTGCGACCGCTAAGCTCGTGCAGGCACTGTCGGGTTTCCGCTGCAATGCCACGCTGGTCGCCAAGGGCCGTGAGGTCAACGCCAAGAGCATCATGGGCGTGATGCTACTGGCCGCCGGCCACGGCACCCAGGTCGTGCTGCGCGTCGACGGCGAGGACGAAGCCGCTGCAATGGAGGCTGCTGCCGCGCTGTTCGAGCGCAGATTCGACGAGGAGGGCTGATGCGGCAGGGGCTCCACGGACAGGGTGCCTCCCGCGGCAGCGCGCTCGGTCGCGCACGCGTGCGCGAGCCGCATGCGCTGGAAGTCGCAGAGGCGCGCATCGCACCCGGTGAAGCCGAAGCGGAACTGGCACGGCTGCATGCCGCCATCGAACAGGTGCGCGGCGAAATCCGCGGGATGCGCGACCAGTTGCACGGCGCGCTCGCCCACGAAGTCGGCGAGTTCCTCGACCTGCACACCCTGCTGCTGGAAGACCCCGAACTGCTGCAGGGCCTCGACGAACTCGTCCGGTCCGGCCTGTACGGCGCGGACTACGCGCTGCGTCTGCAACGCGACCGGCTGGCGGCAGTGTTCGAGGGCATGGACGATGCCTACTTCCGCAGCCGCATCGAAGACATCGACCACGTCATCGGACGGGTGCACGCGGCGCTGCACGACCACGAGGCGGAGCTGCAGGGCGTCGCCGGCGAAATCCTGGTCACGGATGCGATCGCGCCTTCGGAGATCGGCCAACTGCATGCGCAGGGCGTGCTCGGCATCGTGACCTCGGGCGGCAGCATGCTGTCGCATTCGGCGATCCTCGCCCGCAGCCTGCACCTGCCGTTGATCGTCAACGCGCCGCAGGCGCTGGGTGCGGTCAACGACGGCGACGTGCTGGTCATCGACGGTGGCACCGGCGAGATCGTCGTCGAGCCCGGCCCCAGTGATCTGCGTGTCTATCGCGCGCGGCTGCGCGAGGAGAAGCGCGAGCGCAAGCAGTTGCGTCGCCTGCGCCGTGAGCCCAGCAAGACCCTCGACGGCGTCGACATCCGCCTGTACGCGAATGCCGAATCGCGCGAGGACGTGGCCGAGGCACATGCGTTGGGCGCAGCCGGTATCGGCCTGTACCGCACCGAGTTCCTGTTCCTGCAGGGGCGCGAGATTCCCGACGAGAACGCCCAGTTCCGCGCCTATCGTGATCTCGTGCTCGGCATGACCGGCCGCACGGTCACGATCCGCACGCTCGACATCGGCGCCGACAAGGCCGACAACAGCGGCCTCGCCCTGCGCAACGAACCCAACCCAGCGCTCGGCTTGCGCGGCGTGCGCCTGTCGATGGCGCGCACCGGCCTGCTGGAAACCCAGCTGCGCGCGATCGCACGCGCCTCCGGTTATGGCCCGGTGCGGATCCTGGTGCCGATGGTCAGCGGCCGCGAGGAGGTCGTCGCGGTGCGGCAGCTGCTTACGCGCGTGCTGAAGGATCTCGCCCGCGAGGGGCAGGAGACCGCTGCGCAGATCGCACTCGGCGCGATGATCGAGGTGCCGTCGGCAGCGATCGCGCTGCCGACCTTCGCCCGCGATCTCGACTTCATCTCCATCGGCACCAACGATCTCGTGCAGTACCTGCTCGCGGCCGACCGCAACAACGACGCGCTCGGCGATCTGTACTCGCCGCTGCACCCGGCCGTCGTGCGATTGCTGCACAGCGTCGTCCGCGTTGCCCGTGCCCGCGGCATGCCGGCGTCGATCTGCGGCGAGATCGCCGGCGATGCGCGCTTCACGCCACTGCTGCTCGCGCTCGGTATCGAGGAGCTGAGTCTGCATCCATCGCCACTACTCGAAGTCCGACGCGCGATCCGCGCGCTCGATCTCGGCCATCTGCGCGCCCGCACGCCCGCGCTGCTGCGCGCCCGCGACCGTGCCGGCATCGAACGCTGGCTCGATGCGATGCAGCCGGTGTACGCCGCGGACTGACACGTACAGACGCGGGTGGCTGGCGCCGCGGCCGGTGTCTCCTGCTTCACGGACAGGGCGTGTCGCCCGATGAAGCGCGCCTGCGCGTGGACGCCTGGGCAATGGCGGAAGACGTGCGCTTTCCCGGATAATGGCGCGATGCACACCTGACCCCCTGTCGCGCCGAGACTGTCGCGACGCGCAACGGAGCTCTCCATGGCCGAAGCCGTCCGCCCCGACAAGACCGCGCGTCAGCTGCGTCTGTTGTCCGATGCACTCGACAGCGGGCGACTCGGACCGGTGCGCCGGCTGGTCAATACGCTGGCGCCGGCCGAGATCGGCAACCTCCTCGAATCGCTGCCGCACGACAAGCGCATGGTCGTGTGGGGTCTGGTCGATCCCGAGGACGACGGCGAGGTGCTGGTCCACGTCGGCGACGAGGTGCGTGAAAGCCTCATCGCGGACATGGATGCCGACGAGTTGGTCGCCGCGGTCGAGGATCTCGACATCGACGATCTCGCCGATCTCGTCGAGGATCTGCCCGATGCGGTGATCGACGAAGTGCTGCGGGCGATGGACCGCGAGAACCGCGAGCGCCTCGAGCAGGTGCTGTCGTATCCCGAAGACACCGCCGGTCGTCTGATGAATCCCGACGTGGTGACGGTGCGCGCCGATACGACCGTCGACGTGGTGTTGCGCTTCCTGCGCCTGCGCGGCGAACTGCCCGAGCACACCGATCATCTGTATGTCGTCAATCGCCGCCATCAGCTGGCGGGCTGGGTCGCGCTGCAGGACCTGGTGACCCGCGAGCCGGGCACGCCGATCAACAAGCTGATCGACGACGAACTCGATTCGATCCACGTGGCCGAATCGGCGGAAGAGGTCGCGCGCCAGTTCTCCGACAACGACTGGGTCTCGGCGCCGGTCGTCGACGACGGCAACATCCTGCTCGGCCGCATCACGGTCGATGACGTGATCGACATCATCCGCGAGCAGGCCGAACACCAGGCGCTGTCCGCCGCCGGCCTCGATGAAGACGAGGATCTGTTCTCGCCGATCAAGCGCGCAGTGCGTGGCCGCGTGGTGTGGCTGGGCATCAATCTGTGCACCGCGTTCCTGGCCGCGTTCGTGATCGGCCGCTTCGAAGCGACGATCGAGCAGATCGTCGCACTCGCCGTGCTGATGCCGGTCGTTGCCGGCATCGGCGGCAATGCCGCGGTGCAGGTGCTCACCCTGATGGTGCGCGGCATTGCGCTGGGCCAGGTCGGCGCGAGCAACGCGCGCATCCTGCTCTGGAAGGAACTGCGCGTCGCGCTGATCAACGGTCTGCTGATCGGCGGACTGGTCGGCGTGGTCGCCCTGGTCTGGTTCCACGACTGGGTACTGTCGCTGGTGATCTTCGCTGCGCTGGTGATCAACTTCTGTTCGGCCGCGCTGGCAGGCACGCTGTTGCCACTGCTGCTCAAGCGCATGGGTGTCGATCCCGCCGTCGCCGGCACCGTCGTCGTGACGGCGGTGACCGACATCGTGGGCTTCTTCAGCTTCCTTGGCCTCGCCACCGCGATCATGCTGCGCTGAGGCAGCGACCATGCGCGCGCATGCCGGATTCGGTCGGATCGAACGCTGGGACGACGCCCGCGGCTTCGGTTTCATCACCCCCGAAGCGTCCGATGCCGATGGGCCAGATCGCCTGTTCTTCCATGTCCGCGATTTCGATCGCAGCGGCGTACGGCCCGACGTCGGTGCACGCGTGCGCTACACGCCGGAGCGGCAGGCCGACGGGCGCTGGCGCGCGGTGCACGTCGCCGCCATCGGCACGTCACAGACACCACGCGCCGTGCGCGCCGCATCGAAGCGGAGCGATTCGCGTGTACCGGCATCCGCACCCGCCGGCGGTCTGCGCTGGCTATTGCCCGCGATCGCAATCTGGTGCGCGCTGCTCGGATTCGGTCTCGTCTCCGGACGACTTCCACACCTCGCACTCGCTGCGCTGGCCGGCCTCAATGTCCTGACTGCAGCCGCCTACGCGCTCGACAAGCACGCCGCGCAGCGCGGCCGCTGGCGCACACGGGAGTCGCACCTGCATCTGCTCGAACTGCTGGGCGGTTGGCCCGCGGCCGGCCTCGCGCAGCAGGCGCTGCGCCACAAACGTGCCAAGCCCGTCTACCGTAAGGTATTCGCCGCGATGGTCGTCCTGCACCTGCTGGCCCTCGGTCTGTGGACCTTCGCCTGATCCGTTTCGGAGTGATCGCATGTTCAAAACTTCCCATTCGACTGCGCGCCGTCGCCTTCTGCGTGGCCTCGCACTCGCCGGCGGGGCCGCCATGTTGTCGGGCTGCGTGAGCGCCCTGCCCTCGTCCGCGTCTTCACCCGGCAGCTTCGTCCGCCGTGAGCTGACCTCGAACGGCCGCCGCTATGCGTATCAGGTGTTCGTGCCGTCGGCGCAGCTGCCGCGCCCGTTGCCAGTGGTGCTGTTCCTGCACGGCTCGGGAGAGCGCGGGGACGACGGCGAGAAGCAAACGCAGTCCGGTCTGGGACCGTACGTACGCGCACACGCAGCGGAATTCCCGGCATTGGTGGTGTTTCCGCAATCGCCAGAAGGCGAGTCCTGGGAAGGCGATACCGCGACGATGGCACTGGCGACACTCGATGCGGCAACCGACGAGTTCGACGGCGACCGGAGTCGCACTTCGCTGACGGGCATGTCGCGTGGCGGCTATGGCACCTGGTCACTGGCGATGCGCGAGCCGGCACGCTTCGCCGCGCTGGTGCCCGTGTGTGGCGGCATCACCCCGCCCGGCACGCGGCCGGATCTGGACACCTTGTATGTCGAGTCCACGCATACCGCGGCCGATCCGTTTGCCGAGGCCGCGCGCCAACTGCACGCGATTCCGAGCTGGATCTTCCACGGCGCCCTAGACGATCTGGTGCCGCCAGAACAGTCGCGCCGCATGCATGCCGCACTGCGCGATGCCGGCGCCGACGTGCGTTACACCGAATTCCCCGATGCAAACCACAACAGCTGGGATGCGGCCTATCGCACCGAGGCGCTGTGGCCGTGGCTGTTCGCGCAGCGGCGCTGAGCCGTATCAGCCTGCCTGCGGCGCGCGCCGCAGGCGCTGCGCCAGCGCATTGAGTCCGGCGATCGCCAGCGTCAGCGCGGCCATCGAGAGGAACTGCGCGCGTGTATCGGGCGATGCGATCAGCATCGCGAAGATCACCGCGAGCACCGCCAGCGCGGCGAGCGTTGGCACAGGGAACGCACGCATCCGGAACGGCAACGGCGTGTGCGCGCGATCCGCCCGGCGGCGCAGGATGAACTGCGACACCAATGCCAGCGTCCAGACCAGCAGGCAGGTCGCCCCGACGACACTCAGCAGCAGCGGCAGCACCCGCTGCGGAAACGCGAGTTCCAGCGCGGCCGCGGCAAAACCGAAGCTCACGCTGGCGAAGACCGCTGCGATCGGTACATTGCGGCGGTCGCTGCGGCCGAGCATCGCCGGCGCATCGCCGCGGCGACCGAGCGACCAGATCATCCGCGACGCGCCATAGAGATTGGCGTTGAGCGCCGACAGCAGCGCGATCACCGCGACCAACGTGATCGCGGTCGCCGCGCCCGGAATCCGCGCGATCTCCAGCACCGCGGCGAACGGCGAGGCCAGCGCCGGGCTGTTCCACGGCACCACCGCAACGATCACCGCGATCGAGCCGAGATAGAACACGAGAATGCGCCAGGCGACGGTGCGGATCGCACGTGCGAGGCTTTTCGCCGGGTCGCTGGTTTCCGCCGCCGCGATCGCGACGATCTCGGTACCACCGAAGGCGAACACCACCACCAGCAGCGCCGCGCCGATGCCGGCCCAGCCACGTGGCGCAAAGCCGTCGGGGCCCAGCAGGTTCGACAGGCCCGGCGAGGCCACCGCCGGCAGCCAGCCGGCGACCAGCGCCACGCCGATCGCGATGAAGGCCAGGATCGCCAGGACCTTGAGGATTGCGAACCAGAATTCGAACTCACCGAAGTTGCGCACGCCCAGCAGGTTGATCGCCGTGAACAGCACCATGAAACACAAGGCGAGGCCGGGCACCGACAACGATGGCCAGATCGAGGCCAGCAATCCGGCCGCACCGACCGCTTCGGCGGCGATCACGATCACCACCTGCAGCCACCACAACCAACCGACGGTCGCGCCGGCGACCGGGCCCATCGCATCGGCGGCGTAGACCGAGAACGCGCCACTGGCCGGCTTGGCGGCAGCCATCTCGCCGAGCGCGTGCATCACCACGATCACCAGTGCGCCGGCGATCATGTAGGACACCAGGACCGCGGGTCCGGCGGTCTGGATACCGACGCCGGACCCGAGAAACAGGCCGGCGCCGATCGCGCTGCCCAGCCCCATCATCACCAGCTGGCGCGGGGTCAGCGCAAGTGCGGGCGTTGCGGCGGCCTGCGCCGGCAGGGAGGCATCGGGATCGTATGCGGACATCATCTGGGCGCGGCTCGGGGACGCCGCACGATACCGGAATCGCGAAGGTCTGGCCGCTCAGCCGAGCAGCGTCTCCAGCACCGCCATGCGCGCGGCGACGCCATTGGCGACCTGGCGCAGGATCAGCGATTGCGGGCCGTCGGCCACATCGTCATCGATCTCGACCCCACGGTTCATCGGCCCGGGATGCAAGACGACCGCGTCGCGCGCGGCGCGGCGCAAGCGTCGCGCATCGAGGCCGTAGTCGCGGTGGTAGTCCTCGAGCGAATCGACCAGCCCTTCGGCCATGCGCTCGCGCTGCAGGCGCAGCATCATCACCGCGTCGACGCCTTCAAGCGCGGCATCGAAATCGTGCGAGATCGTGCAGCCGGCGAGCATCGCAGCGTCCGGAAGCAACGATGCCGGTCCGCAGACGCGGATCTCGCCGGCGCCGAGCGTGCGCAGTGCATGCAGATCGCTGCGCGCAACGCGCGAGTGGCGGACATCGCCGACGATCACGACCTTGAGCCCGGAAAAGTCGCCGCCTTTCGCCTGGCGCAGGGTCAGCATGTCGAGCAGGCCCTGAGTCGGATGCGCGCTGCGTCCATCGCCGGCGTTGATGAGCGCGGTGTCCGGCGCGGCAGCCGCGGCGAGCGTGGCCACGGCACCGTCATCCGAATGCCGCACGACGAAGCCCCGCACGCCCATCGCCTCGATGTTGCGGAAGGTGTCGAGCGCGGTCTCGCCTTTGGTCGTCGACGAGGTGGAGGCGTCGAAGCCGAGCACGTCGGCGCCGAGACGCTGGGCGGCGCGCTGGAAGCTCAGACGCGTGCGCGTCGAAGGTTCGAAGAACAATGTGCACACCGCGATGCCGGCCAGCCGTGCATTGACCTCCCCGGCATCGACCATCGTCTGCGCCCGGTCGAGCAGGCCTTCGAGCGTCGTACGCGGCAGCCCTTCGAGCGTCAGCAGATGGCGCAGGCGGCCGGTCGCGTCGATCTGGGCATCAGGAGCGGACATCATCGCGGTACACAGGCAGCGGCGGAAGCGACATTGTCCCGCAGCGACGCGGATGCGGCGAGTGCCGTGTGGAGCGGCTGCGGTGCGCGGCCGGAACGAGGCGATTGTCAAACGGCTGGGCAGTACCTGCAGTTCGCGCGCCGAGCCCCGTAGCGCGCACGGATCCGCGGACGACCGCCGCGGGCCGGCCTCAGACCGGTATGCCGTCGCCAGGCGCCGCCAGCCAACGCTCGACGATCACCGCGGCCGCCACCGCGTCGAGCGCCGCCGCATCGCGACGCTTGCGGCGACCTTCCGCGCGATCGAGCGCGAAGCGCTGCGCGGCTTCGATCGAACTGGCGCGCTCGTCCACCAGCACCACGGGCAACCGGTAACGCGCGCGCAGCTCACGCGCGAACGCATGCGCGCGCGCCCGGGCCGGCTGATCGCCGCCTTCGAGCGTCAGCGGATCGCCGACGATCATGCCGTCGGGCCGCCACTCCTTCTGCAGGCGGTCGACCGCCTGCCAGTCGATCTGCTCACCATGCACATCGATCACCGCGAGCGCGCGCGCGCCGTGTCCGAACGCGCTGCCGACCGCCACGCCGATCCGGCGCGACCCGACATCGAAGCCGAGCACCGTGCCATCGCGGCGGATCGCGGGGGGCGCGGGATCGCTCATGCGCGTCCGCTGTGGCTGGCGACATGCATCATGTCGACGCCGATGCGCCCGGCGGCGGCCTGCCAGCGCGCGTCGAGGGGAGTGTCGAAGATCAATTGCGGGTCGGCTGGCACGGTCAGCCAGCTGTGCTCGGTGAGTTCGCGCTCCAGCTGGCCCTTGCCCCAGCCGGCGCAGCCGAGCGCCAGGGTCGCGTGTTCGGGACCTTCGCCGGCCGCCATCGCCTCGAGCACGTCGCGCGATGTGGTGACGTGCAGGCCCTCGCCGATCTCCAGACTCGAATCCCAGCCACCCGGGCCGTCATGCAGCACGAAGCCGCGCTCGGGATGGACGGGGCCGCCTGCCAGGACGCGGTGGTCGCGCAGGCGCTCGTCACGCAGCGTGATGTGCATCTGGTCCAGCAGCTCGCCGAAGGTGTACTCCGACGGACGATTGATCACCACGCCCATCGCACCGTCTTCATCGTGCTGGCAGATGAGCGCGACGGCACGCGCGAAGTGAGCATCCTGCAGCGCAGGCAGCGCGACCAGCATGTGGTTGGCGAAGAACGACATGCGCCCATTCTAGCCAACCGGGTGTACGCAGGCTGCCGAGGTGTGTTCGCGAGCCCGCACCGGGAGTGAATGACGCCAGGAATCGCGTCCGCGCAGCAGGCGCTGCCGGCTAGAGCCCGAACTGAAGCTCGTCAGGTGTCGCGACCCGCACGCCGACGACTTCCACTTCGGCGCGCAGCGTGCGTCCGGCCAGCGGGTTGTTGCCGTCGACGGTGATCTGGCTGTCGTCGAGCGCGGTCACGATCACGTCCAGCGGCCCCTTCTCGGTCTGCGCGCGCAGCTTCTCGCCAACCGCGGGCGTCGCGCTGCCGTTGAACATCGTGCGCGGCAGCGTCTGCACCAGACTGTCGTGGCGCGGACCGAATCCGCGCTCGGGCGGGATGTCCACGCTGAAGTGCTCACCAGCCTTCTTGCCTTCGAGAGCTTCTTCCAGCCCGACGATGATCGAGCCGTTGCCATGCATGTAGACCAGTGGATCGTGACCGCGGGTGGTGGTGATGCGCTGGCCGCTGTCGTCGGACAGGGTGAAGTGCACGGTGGCAACGCGGCGGTGGGCGATTTCCATCGACGGATCCGGCAAGGGCGACGCCGCATGGTGACCCGCGGTGCGTGAAAGCCGCAACCCGGGTCGCACCCGATGGCGGCGCCTGCCCACGCGCCCTATGCTGCGTGGATGAGCGGCTACTGCGACATCGCCCCCGGCCATCCGGTCCACGGCCCCTACCACGACACCGAGTACGGCTTCCCGCAGCGCGAGGAATGCGTGCTGTTCGAACGCCTGCTGCTGGAGATCAACCAGGCCGGCCTGAGCTGGGAAACCATCCTGCGCAAGCGGAGCGGCTTCCGCGCGGCCTACGACGGCTTCGACGTCGACACGGTCGCCGCCTATGGCGAAGCGGATCGCGCGCGCCTGCTCGGCGACGCCTCGATCATCCGCAACCGGCTCAAGGTGGATGCGGCGATCCACAACGCACAAGTGATCCAGGGGCTGCGTGACTCCCATGGCGGCTTCGTCGAATGGCTGGACGCGCACGCGAGCGAGAATGGCGCGCCGCGCGACAAGGTCTCGTGGGTCAAGCTGTTCAAGAATACCTTCCGCTTCACCGGCGGCGAGATCACCGGCGAGTTCCTGATGAGCCTGGGCTACCTGCCCGGTGCGCATCGACCGGATTGCCCGGCGATGCGGGATATCGCGAAGGCGAAGCGCGGATAGCACCGCCTCCTCATGCGCCAAGTGCGCGCTGCGTTCGGCAATTGTGAAGCAGTAAGCACCTCTCCCTTCGGGAGAGGTCGACGCGCACAGCGCGTCGGGTGAGGGTTGGGGCCCCCAGGTAAGTGCCCAAGAACATCCTCATCCGCCCTCCGGGCACCTTCCCCCTCAGAGGGAAGGAAACTGATTCTGGCGAGCATCTTGCGCTCACGCCGGCGGGCAAAAACGGAATCGACAACAACGAGCCCCCGACAGCATTCCGGCCGCTTGCGCGGCCGGAACGGGATTGCATCAACGGGCGAACTCTCAGCCCTTGACCGCTTCCTGATAACGACGCTCGACCTCGTTCCAGTCGACCACGTTATAGAACGCGGCGATGTAGTCGGGACGGCGGTTCTGGTAGTTCAGGTAGTACGCGTGTTCCCAGACGTCGAGGCCGAGGATCGGGGTATTGCCCGAGCCGACGCCCTTCATCAGCGGGTTGTCCTGGTTGGCGCTGCTCTCGACTTTGAGCGTGCCTGCCTTGTCGACCGAGAGCCAGGCCCAGCCACTGCCGAAGCGCGTCAGTGCGGCCTTGGTGAAAGCCTCCTTGAACGCGTCGAAACCGCCGAGGTCGCTGTCGATGTGCTTGGCGACATCGCCGACGGGGTTACCGCCGCCCTTGGGCGACATCACCGTCCAGAACAGCGAGTGATTGGCATGGCCACCGGCGTTGTTGCGCAGCGGGCCGCGCTTGTCTTCCGGCAGCGCATCGAGATCGGCGATCAGCGCTTCTGCCGACGTGTCCGCCCACTGCGTGCCTTCCAGCGCTGCATTGGCGTTGTTGATGTAGGTCTGGTGATGCTTGGTGTGATGGATTTCCATCGTCTTGGCATCGATGTGCGGCTCGAGCGCGTCGTACGCGTAGCCCAGCTCGGGGAGGGTGTAGGCCATCAGCGATCTCCTTCAGGAATGAATGCGTGCCATTGTCTCCCTTACGGGATCAAATTGGCGGCAAGGCAGCGTCACGATACCGCTGCGACGTGACGGTCTTGGGCAACACAGCGTTGCGCTGTGCCCAATCGCGACGCCCGGCGGATGCGGGCGTCGCGCGGAACTCAGCGGAGTTGCGACTGGATGCGGCGCGCGCGGCTGGCGGGATCCGGATGACTGGATAGCATGTCGGCCTTCTGGCCGCCGTCGTCGAGCTTCTGCAACGCAGTCACCGCGGCCTGCGGCTCGAAACCGCCCCGCTGCAACAGTCCCAGACCGTAACCGTCGGATTCCAGTTCGTTGGACTGCGAGTGCTGGGCCTTGACCACCGACTCCACCAGCCCGCCCAGTTCGGACGATGCCAGAGCACCCGCGACGTTGTCGGCACTGGCCACGCCCTTGCGTGCAGCCTGCGCGAGATAGGCGGTGCGGAAACGCGCTTTGCTGTGGCCGTGTTTGACGTGGCCGATCTCGTGGCCGATGACAAAACGCAGTTCGTCATCGTCCAGTGTGTCCATCAGGCCGCTGTAGACCCGAACAGAACCATCGGGCAGAGCGAACGCGTTGATCTCCGGCGTCTTGTAGACCTTGAAATTCAGCGACAGACCCGCGTCGTTTTCCCAGCCCGAGACAAGTCGCGCAAGGCGCTGCGCGTACGGATCGTTCGCTGCGGCAACCGTATTCTCGGCGTCGTAGGCGGCGGCCGCCTCTGCGCCCAGCGCGGCGACCTCGGCATCGGTGAGGCTCAGGCCTTTGATCGCATCGCTGCCGACATCGAGCACCGTCTGGGCCTTGCCCCCACCGAGTCCACGCATGCGCTCGAGCGCACTCTGTGCGTGGGCAGCCGGCAGCACAACCGCAATCAGCGCGGTGGCGAGGAGGCAACGGGTTACTGTCTTCGTCATGGATCTTCCTTTTGATGTGGGTATCGCGTCCGACTCCGCCGCCTGACGGCAGCGGACGTGGAGGATAGCCGTCGAACCGATCCGGTGACGAGCCGTGTGGGGGAAGTCAGCGGACCTCGGCCACCTCGACGCCATCCAGGCCCTGCGACAGCGTGCGCGCATCGCCCCCTTGGGCGAGCTTGATGCGCAGGCGCACTTCGTTCGCGGAGTCGGCGTAACGCAGCGCGTCCTCGTAGGAGATCTCGCCGGCCTGGTAGAGCTCGAACAGCGCCTGGTCGAAGGTCTTCATGCCCAGGTTGGTCGATTCCTTCATGACCTCCTTGAGCTTGTGGATCTCGCCTTCGCGGATGTAGTCCTGCACCAGCGGCGTGCCGAGCATGATCTCCATCGCCACGCGCCGGCTCTTGCCGTCGGGCGTCGGGATCAGCTGCTGCGCGACCACGCCCTTGAGATTCAACGACAGATCCATCAGCAGCTGGTTGCGGCGGTCTTCGGGGAAGAAGTTGATGATGCGGTCCATCGCCTGGTTGGCGTTGTTCGCATGCAGCGTGCACAGCACCAGATGCCCGGTTTCGGCGAACGCGATCGCATGATCCATGCCCTCGCGCGTGCGCACCTCGCCGATCATGATCACGTCCGGCGCCTGGCGCAGCGTGTTCTTCAGCGCGTTCTCCCAGCTATCGGTGTCGATGCCGACCTCGCGCTGGGTGATGATGCAGCCGGCGTGCTTGTGCACGAATTCGATCGGGTCTTCGATCGTGATGATGTGGCCGGTCGAGTTCTGGTTGCGGTAGCCGATCATCGCCGCGAGCGATGTCGATTTACCCGTACCGGTCGCGCCAACGAAGATCACGATGCCGCGCTTGGTCATCGCCAGCGTCTTGATGATCGGCGGCAGGTTGAGTTCTTCCACGCTCGGGATGTGCGTCTCGATCCGGCGCAGCACCATGCCGACCTGGTTACGCTGGTAGAAGCACGAGATGCGGAAGCGGCCGACGCCCGAAACGCCGATCGCGAAGTTGCACTCGTGGGTCTTCTCGAATTCCTCGCGCTGTGGCGGGGTCATCACGTTGAGCACCAGATCGCGCGCCTGCTGCGGCGTCAGCGGGTTCTGGGTGATCGGCGAGATCTTGCCGTGCACCTTGATCGACGGCGGCATGCCGGCGGTGATGAACAGATCCGAGGCCTTCTGATGGGCCATCAGCTTGAGGAACGAGGTGAAGTCGATGCTGCTCATGGGTGGCTCCGTTGGAGCCGGGATTCGGGATTGGGGGTTGGGGATTCGAAAGCGTGAATCCACCCCATCGCGAGCACCGGCGTGTCCTAATCCCTAATCCCTAATCCCTAATCCCTAATCCCTAATTCCCAATCCCGGCGACTTTTCGATCATTCGAAAAGTCGCTTGTCCTTGGCGTATTCCTTCGCGGCCGGGCGCGTGATCAGGCCTCGCTTGACCAGATCCTGCAGGTGCTGGTCGAGCGTCTGCATGCCGTACTGCTGGCCGGTCTGGATGGCCGAGTACATCTGCGCGACCTTGTCCTCTCGGATCAGGTTCCGGATCGCCGGAATGCCGGTCATGATCTCCCAGGCCGCGGTCCGGCCGCCACCCACCTTCTTCAGCAGCGACTGCGAGATCACCGCGCGCAAGCTTTCCGACAGCATCGAGCGCACCATCGGCTTTTCGCCCGACGGGAAGACGTCGATGATGCGGTCGATGGTCTTGGCCGCGCTGGACGTGTGCAGCGTGCCGAACACCAGATGGCCGGTTTCCGCGGCGGTCAGCGCCAGGCGGATGGTTTCCAGATCGCGCAACTCGCCGACCAGGATGTAGTCGGGATCTTCTCGCAGCGCCGAGCGCAGCGCCTCATTGAAGCCGTGCGTGTCGCGGTGCACTTCGCGCTGGTTGATCAGGCACTTCTGCGAGGTGTGCACGAATTCGATCGGATCCTCGACCGAAAGGATGTGCGCGTATTCGTTCTTGTTGATGTGGTCGATCATCGCCGCGAGCGTGGTCGACTTGCCCGAACCCGTCGGGCCGGTCACCAGGATCAGACCCTGCGGCTGGTCGATCAGCTGGCGGAAGATCGGCGGACAGTTCAGGTCCTCGAGGGTCAGCACTTCCGACGGAATCGTACGGAACACCGCGCCGGCGCCGCGGTTCTGGTTGAACGCGTTGACGCGGAAGCGGGCCAGACCCGGAATCTCGAACGAGAAGTCGACCTCGAGGAATTCTTCGAAGTCGCGGCGCTGCTTGTCCGACATGATGTCGTAGATCAGCGCGTGCACCTGCTTGTGCTCGAGCGCGGGAATGTTGATGCGGCGCACGTCGCCGTCGACGCGGATCATCGGCGGCAATCCCGCGGACAGATGCAGGTCCGACGCCTTGTTCTTGACCGAGAACGCCAACAGTTCGGCGATATCCATGCAACACCCCTTGATGATGATCCGCGCAGGGCGCGCAACGAGCCTTCCCGGCTGGCGCCTCCCTGTCCCCGGCGGCAGTATAGACCGGTATTCCCCGCGCAAAACCAGCGCACCCACACTGCCCCGGACGCCCCCGTTGCCCGTGACTTCGACCCCTGCCAGTGCCGCCCTCGACGCCGTGATGTCGCGGATCCACAACGCGGACCGCGCCGCTGCGCGGCCAGTGCAGGCGCGCCTGCTGGCGGTCTCCAAGTTGCATCCGGCCGAGGCCATCGCCGCGCTCACCAACGCCGGCCAGCGCGCGTTCGGCGAGAACTACGTGCAGGAGGCCGCCGGCAAGATCGAAGCCTTGGCCGGTCTGGGCCTGGAGTGGCATCTGATCGGCCATCTGCAGTCGAACAAGGCCAAACAGGCCGCCGAGCTGTTCGACTGGGTGCAGACCGTGGACCGGATGAAACTCGTCGACGCGCTGGCTGCGCACCGCCCGGCTGGGCGCGGCGCGCTGAACGTGCTGGTCCAGGTCAACATCGACGACGAGTCCAGCAAGCACGGGTGCGCGCCGTCCGAGGTGCCCGCACTGGTCGCGGCGATCCGTGCCGCGCCGAGCCTGCGCTTGCGCGGACTGATGGCGATTCCCGCCCCGCATGCCGAGCCCGAACGCCGGCGCGATGCCTTCGCGCGGATGCGTCGGCTGTTCGACACCGTGGCCGGGCAGGACCCAGCCATCGACACGCTGTCGATGGGCATGAGCGACGACCTGGAACTGGCCATCCAGGAAGGCGCGACGATGGTGCGCGTCGGCTCAGCCCTGTTCGGCGCGCGCCCGGCGCGCTGACCGGGACCACGCAGACGGTCGGCTACCATCGACGCGTTCCCGACTGCGAAGCCGCCATGACCGATAGCCACGACACCCCTGCCGCACCCATCGTCTTCATCGGTGGCGGCAACATGGCGCGCAGCCTGATCGGCGGCCTGGTCGCGCGCGGCGGCGACGCCGCATCGGTGCGCGTCGTCGATCCCAACGCCGACAGCCGCGATGCGCTCGCCCGCGACTTCGGCGTGCGCACGTTCGCCGACGCGGCGCAGGCCGTGGACGGCGCTGCGACCTGGGTGCTGGCGACCAAGCCGCAGGTACTGCGCGGGGTCTGTGAATCGCTGGCCGACGTGGCCCAGGCCACGCAGCCGCTGGTGCTGTCGATCGCGGCAGGCATCACCGCGACCCAGCTCGACCGCTGGCTGGGCGGCGGCGTGCCGGTGGTGCGCACGATGCCCAACACGCCTGCCCTGCTCGGCGCCGGCGTGACCGGCCTGTTCGCGAATGCGCGCGTCGACGATGCCGGACGCGCACGCGCGCAGGCGCTCCTGGAGAGCGCGGGCGAGACCGTGTGGATCGATGACGAGGCGCGGATGGACGCGGTGACCGCCGTATCCGGCAGTGGTCCGGCGTATATCTTCCTGCTCGCCGAAGCCATGGAAGACGCTGCGATCGCGCAGGGCCTGCCGGCGAAAGATGCGCGCACGCTGGTGCTGCAGACCGTGCTCGGCGCGGCGCGGATGCTGGTCGAATCCGACGAGGCCCCGGCCGAACTGCGCCGTCGCGTCACCTCGCCGGGTGGCACCACCCAGGCGGCGATCGAGACCTTCGAAGCCGGCGGGCTGCGCGCGCTGGTGGCAGACGCGATCGCCAACGCCGCTCGTCGCGGCGGCGAACTGTCGGCTGCCAATGACTGAGATCGCGCGCGCGGTTTGCCTCGCCGGACTCGCGTTGCTCGCGACCGCCTGCGGACAAGCGCCCTCCAACGAAGCGGACGCACAGACCAGCGCGCAGAACGCGGCGATGCCCGCGCAGACGATGCTCGGCGATGCCGAAGTGATGGCGAGCGTGGTGCCGGCCGCGCACATGGGCGCGGCGGTGGCGCGGCGCTATGCGATCGAGCCCGCGCGCGACCGGGCGTTGGTGCTGGTCAGCGTGCAACGCGGCGACGTGTCGGTGCCGGTGCAGATCACCGGCGATGCGCGCGATCTGCGCGGCGTGCGCCAGACGCTGGCCTTCGATGCCGTCGATCTCGACGGCCTGGTCGAACATGTCGCCGTCGCGCGCGTCAGCGGTCCGGACACGCTGCGTCTCGACCTGCAGATCACCGCCGAAGACGGTGCCCGCACCACGCTGCGCTTCAATCGCGACATCCCGCGCTGACGACGCGGGCTCAGCCGATCAGCTTGAGCCCGACCACCGCGGCGAGCACCAGGGCGACGAAGAACAGCCGCAGCGGCCGCGCCGATTCGCCGTAGCGCAGGATGCCTACGACCACCGCGCCGACCGTGCCGATGCCGACCCACACCGCGTAGGCGATCGCGATCGACATGCCGCTCTTGAGACCCAGCGACAGCAGGCCGAAGCTCACGCCGAAGCATGCGATCAGCCGCGCATAGGCCAACGCACTCGGCCGTTGCTTGATCGCGTTCATCGCGATCACGCCGGCCACTTCCGCCAGGCCGGCCGCGAACACGAACAGCCAGCCGGTCATGGGGACTTCTCCACGTCGGGCGCCGGCGCCAGTGGTGTCACCAGCTTCAGCCCGGCGACGCCGACGATCAGCAATGCGATCAACGCGATCTTCGCCGGCTGCACCGGCTCACCAAACCACACGGTCTCGGCGACCACCGACGCCGCCGCGCCCAGGCCGCAGAACACGGCATAGACCGAACCGACCGGCAGGAAGCGGATCGCGCGCATCAGCAGCGCAAAATTCACCGCGATCGCGCCGATCGTCACTGCCCAGCCCAGCGGCGTGGTCGCGGCCTTGAGTCCGACCACCCAGACTGTCTCGATCAGGCCCCCGGCGAACACCAGCGCCCAGTAGCGGCCGGTGCCGCGTCCCGCCGCCGCCATCAGTAGGCCACGCTGAACCGCGCGCGCACGTGGGCGGGATGTTCGATCTCGTCGGCGAATGCGATCGCGTAATCCTCCATCGAGATTGCGCTGTTGCCGTCCGCGTCGACCAGCAGGGCATCGCCACCGGTACGGAACGCGCCGGTGCGGGTGCCGGGTTCGAACACCGCGCCGGGCGAAACGAAAGTCCAGTCGACGTCGTCGGCGCCGCGGAGGGTGTCGAGAAAGCGGCGGCCAGCGCCGGCTTCGGCCTTGTAGCGTTCCGGAAATTCAGGCGTGTCGATCAACGCCACGCCCGGCGCGACCTCCAGACTGCCGGCACCGCCGACGACCAGCAGGCGACGAACCGCAGCCTGACGCACGGCATCGAGCAGCACGTCGGCGGTCGGTCCGCCGTCGAAGCGCGTCGCGCTGACCACGACATCGTGGCCCTGCAGCAGCGGCGCGATCGCGTCCGCGCGCGAAGCGTCGGCGGACTGCAGGGTCAGCCCGGCCTGGGCCGGGGTGTCGGCGGTGTTGCGGGCGATGCCGGTGACGCGATGGCCGCGTGCCAGCAGTTCGCTGGCGATACGCGAGCCTGCGCGTCCGGTGATGCCGATCAGTGCGATGCGCTGCATGGGGGACTGCACCTGCGGTGTGGGGAGGCGCCATGCTAGGCGCCTGCCGGCGCAGGCGGGGTCACGGCATCGCAACCCACTGTTCCGGGGTCCCGCCGCGCGTGGGGCACAGGGCCCTGCGCGCCACGCGACCGCGCCGCGTCAGCCCTGCCGCTGTGCCCAGGCCTGCACGATCCTCGCCATCGCGGTCACCCCGTCGGTCAGGGCCGCGGGACCCGGCTGCAGGATCAGCGGCGACTTGATCTCGTGCAGCTCGCCGTCGCGCACCGCCGGAATCGCGTGCCAGCCCGGCCGCGCGGCGACGCGCTCGGGGCGGAATTTCTTGCCGCACCAGGAGCCGAGAATGATGTCTGGCGCGCGCGCGATCACCGGATCGCCATTGGCCAGGATGCGCGCCTTGGCCAGCGGCTCGATCGACAGTTCCGGGAACACGTCGTCGCCACCGGCAATGCGCACCAGTTCCGCGACCCAGCGGATACCGGTGATGATCGGTTCGTCCCATTCCTCGAAGTACACGCGCGGGCGCTGCGGCAGGCGCGCGCTCTGCGCCTCGATCGCATCCAGTCCGCGGCGCAGTTCGTCGGCATAGGCATCGGCGCGCGCCGCGCAGCCGACCAGCGCGCCCAAGCGGCGCACGTAGTCGACGATGCCGTCGACGCTGCGGTGATTGCTGATCCACACCTCCACGCCGCGGCGCACCAGCTCGGCGGCGATGTCGGCCTGGATGTCGGAGAAGCCGACGACGAAATCCGGTTCGAGCTTGAGGATCTCGTCGATCTTCGCGCTGGTGAACGCACTGACCTTGGGCTTCTCCTTGCGCGCCTGCGGCGGACGCACGGTGAAGCCGCTGATCCCGACGATGCGGTCCTGCTCGCCGAGCGCGTACAGCACTTCGGTCGGTTCTTCGGTCAGGCAGACGATGCGTTGCGGACCCATGCGGCGACTCGATCGGAAGCTGCAGGCATTGTCGCGCATGTGCGGATGGCGCCCGTGACCGCGCGCGTGTTCAGCCGGTCTCGAACCGGTGCCGACCGGCGCGCTTGGCCGCGTAACAGGCCGCGTCGGCGCGGATCAGCGCCTGATCCACGCTCCCGGCGCCGTCCAGCCGTGCCATGCCGATGCTGATGCCCAGGCCTTCGAAGCGCGTGTCCGTGGCGGCGACGGCGGCGACCTCGTCCAGCACCCGGGTGGCGACCAGTTCGGCCGCCTTGTGCTTGTCGTTGAGCAGCAGGATCGCGAACTCGTCCCCACCCAGACGGGCCACCACATCGGTGTCGCGGGCGCAGCGCAGCAGCGCCTGCGCGACGTCGCGAAGCGCGGCATCGCCGGCATCGTGGCCGTGGGCATCGTTGATCGCCTTGAACCCGTCCAGATCCATGAACAGCAGCCAGCCCCGGCCACCCAGTGCGGACTCGATGCTCCGGGACACGGAGCGGCGGTTGGCCAGTCCTGTCAGCGAGTCGGTCTCGGCCATGTACCGCAATTCCTCGTTGAGGCCCTGCAGTGCGGTGACATCCACCGCGGCGCCTCGGTACCCGAGGAATTCACCCTCGCGCGACCACAGCGCGCGGCCGCTGTTGCTGAGGACGCGGTGCTCGCCGTCGGCGCTCGACGCGCGCAGGAGCTGACCGGTGAAGTCGGATCGCGCGGCGAGCAGATCGGCCACCGCGGCGGCCCGGTCCGGCGGCAGCAGGCGCGAGGCGACCTGCGTCGGCGTGCAGCCGATCACCTCCTCGTTGCTCAGGCCCAGCGCGTCGCCGAAGCCGGCCGAGACATGGACCAGCCGGTCTTCGGCGTCGGTTTCCCAGAACCAGTCCGCCGCCACCAGGGCGAAATCGACGAAGCGTTCCTTCTGCAGGGTGGCGATCCGCAGCAGCTCGGTTTCGCTGCGACGCGACGCCTCCAGACCTGCGAGCAGTTCGCGGTAGCTGCGCATGAAATACAGCCCGAACATCGCGCCCAGCACGCACAGCGCGATCGGCACCCGATACCCGGCGCTGGCCGCCCACTGCGGGTGCGGGCGCAGCCAGGCGGGCGCGCCCGCGCTTGCAAGCGCATACGACAGGCCGATCGCCGCCACCGCCACCGTGGCCCACAGCAGGCCTTGCCAGCGCGGCAGCACCAGCATCGCCAACAGCACGAACAGCGGCAGCATCATCGCGCCGCCCACGGCACGACCACCGGTCATCGCCATCAACACCGCGATGCCCAGGATCACCACGCCGACCGTGAGGTGACCGAAGCGGGTCACGCCGCCGTAGTGGCGAAACCCGGCCAGGGTGAGCAGCAGCAGGAGCACGATGACCATCAAGTAGCGGCCGAACGTGCCGCCCAGCACGAGTTCCATCGCGCCCATCGCGCCGATCAGTGCGATCGCGGCCAGGGCGATCAGCACGACGCCGACCGCGCGCATATAGGCTTCCGTGGCTTCCAGCGGGAATCGCTCGGGCGGCAACAACCAGTGCCACAACCACGTCTTGTCCATCGGATCCTGCTGTGATCGGGCGCAGAGACTGTTGTCAGCCGTCCGAGCGCCGGGCGTGTGAAGACCCTTTTACAGTGATGCGGATGGACATGCGAGGAACACTGCGACAGAGACCACAGTCGAAGTCACCCGGTGATCACGGATACAGCATCCGCTTGCGGCAGTCGCCGGCGCAGTCGCACTCGTAGAGCCAGCGCTCGTGCAGGCGGTACTCGGCGCCGTACCAGAACTCGACGCGATCGGGCCGCACGCGCAGACCCGACCAGCGCGGCGGACGCGGCACGTCGCGGCCTTCGAATTCGCGTTCGAGATCGGCCAGCCGCTGCTCGAAGGTCTCGCGCGTGTCGAGCACTTCGGACTGCTTCGACGCCCACGCGCCGAGCTGGCTGCCCCGCGGCCGCGAGGCGAAATACGTATCCGCTTCGTCGTCGCCAACGATCACCACCGGCCCTTCGATCCGTACCTGCACGCCCTTGCGCACACGCGGCCAGTGGAACAGCAGCGCGGCGTGCGGGTTCTCCTGCAACTCGCGGCCCTTGCGGCCATCGAGATGCGTGTAGAACACGAAGCCGCCTTCGTCCCAGGCCTTCAGCAGGACGGTGCGCGCCGACGGCCGGCCATCGAGCGCGGCGGTGGCGACGGTCATCGCGGTGCGATCGGGTTCGCCCGCGGCCTGCGCCTCGTCGAACAGCGTGGCGAAGGTGTCGAGGGCTTCGGACAGCAGGGTGGGGGCTGCAATGGTCATGCGTCGATGATCGCTGCAGCCCGCCGCGATGTCGATTCGCGGCGCAGCACGCATCGGCCGCGCTATCGTGTTCCCGATGAACGTCGCACCACCTTCGCCCTGGCCCGACACGCTCGTCGACACCCTGCTCGCCGACCTTTCGGCCTGCGGCGCGCCGCAGGTGCTTGGCATCAGCGGGCTGCAGGGCACCGGCAAATCCACGCTCGCCGCGCAGGTCGTCCGCGCCGCCAACGCACGCGGCCTGCGTGCCGCCGTGTTGTCGCTCGATGATCTCTACCTGGACCGCGGCGAACGCCAGGCGCTTGCCCGCGACGTGCATCCACTGCTCGCCACCCGTGGCCCACCCGGCACCCACGAAGTCGCGCTGGGCCTCGCCGCATTCGCCGCCGTGCGCGCCGGCACACCGATCCGCCTGCCGCGCTTCGACAAACTCGGCGACCGCCGCGTGCCGGAAACCGACTGGCCGACGGTCCACGGCCTCGACCTGCTGTTGTTCGAAGGCTGGTGCGTCGGCACCCCGCCCGAGCCCGCGACCGCGCTCGTTGAGCCGGTCAACGCACTCGAACGCGACGAAGACCCCGCCGGCACCTGGCGCCGCTGGTGCAACACCGCCCTCGCCCGCGACTACCCGGCCCTGTGGGCCGGCCTCGACCGGCTGCTGTTCCTGCAGCCGCCGGGTTTCGACGTGGTGTTCGACTGGCGCCTGCAGCAGGAACAGGCGTTGCAGGCTGCCCAGCCCGGTCGCGGCGGCATGGATGCGAGCGCCGTCGCACGGTTCGTGCAGCACTACGAGCGGGTGAGCCGGCAGGCGTTGCGGTCCTTGCCGACGCTGGCGGACACGGTGGTTACCTTGGATGCCAGGCGGCGGATCGTGACTGCGCACTGAGGCGACCGGGGCGGTGCGCGCGCTCGGACCGCGGCGATGATCGGCCACGACGGCCGTTTCAGCCCGTGCAAGCAAGCCCATTGATCGCGATGCCAGAACGCGGCGACGGGCGCCCGTCGCGCGGACCCGATGGCGACGCGGCCTCAGGCGGGGTCGGCCTCCGGGATCATCCCGATCGCCACATCGATCCGCGCGAGCGCTGCCTCGCGCCCCGCCAGATACACGGTATGCCCAATGTCGGGGCTGACCTGTGTCCCGGTGATGGCCACGCGCAGCGGCTGCGCGACCTTGCCCATGCCCAGACCGAGTGTCTCGACGGTCTCGCGGAACGCAGCATCGATCGCCTCGACGTTCCAGTCCGACAACGCGGCGAAGCGCGCGCGGACATCGGTCAGCGGTGCGCGGGCTTCGGCCTTCAGGTGTTTGGCAACGGCCTTGTCGTCGTAGGCGGCAATCGGGCGATACCAGACCGCCGCGCGCTCGGACATTTCCTTGAGCGTCTGCACGCGATCGCGCAGCGCGATCACGACATCGGCCGGCGCCGGGCCCGCCGACAGGTCGTACCCGTCATTGCGCAGATGCCATTCCAGATGCGCGGCGACCGCAGCCGGATCATCGGACTTCAGATACTGCTGGTTGAGCCAGCCGAGCTTGGCCATGTCCAGACGCGCGGCCTTGGCGTTGACGTCCTTGAGGTCGAACAGCTGCTGCATCTCGGGGATCGAGAAGATCTCCTGGTCGCCATGCGACCAGCCCAGGCGCACCAGGTAATTCAGCAGCGCGTGCGGCAGGTAGCCGGCGTCTCGGTATTGCATGACGTCCGCCGCGCCGGTGCGCTTGGAGAGCTTGGCGCCCTGCTCGTCGAGGATCATCGGCAGATGCGAGAACGCCGGCACGTCGGCGCCGAGCGCGCGGTAGATGTTGATCTGCCGCGGGGTGTTGTTGACGTGGTCGTCCCCGCGCACAACATCGGTAATGCCCATGTCCAGATCGTCGACGACGACCGCGAAGTTGTAAGTCGCGTAGCCGTCCGGGCGGAAGATCACCAGGTCGTCGAGTTCGCTGTTGGCGATCTCGATGCGACCCTTGACCTTGTCCTCCCAGACCACGGTGCCGTCCTGCGGATTCTTCAGGCGGATCACGCGATTGGGATCATCGCGCTTGGGCGCGTTGCGCTCGCGATACGCGCCGTTGTAGCGCGGCTTGTCGCCCGCGGCCATCGCGGCCTCGCGCATCGCGTCGAGTTCGGCCTTCGACTCGTAGGCGTAATACGCCTTGCCGGCCGCGACCAGCTGCTCGGCGACTTCGGCGTAGCGGTCCAGCCGGTGGGTCTGGTAAATCGGGCCCTCGTCGTAGTCCAGGCCCAGCCAGTCCATCGCCTGGAGGATCGCGTCGATCGCGGCCTGGGTGCTGCGCTCGCGGTCGGTGTCCTCGATGCGCAGCACGAATTCGCCGCCGCGACGCCGCGCCTCCAGCCAGCAGTACAGCGCGGTGCGCGCGCCGCCGATGTGTAAGTAGCCGGTGGGACTGGGGGCGAAACGGGTGCGGCAGGACATGCGCGGAACTCGGCGTGGGAACAGGGCGCATTCTAACCGCCGCGTCCGGCCGGCCCCGGCGGCCGGATTACAATGGCGCCATGACGACGCTTTTCATCTCCGACCTGCATCTGGACCCGGCGCGTCCGGAGATCACCGCGCTGTTCCTCGCATTCCTCGACGGCGAAGCCCGCTGCGCGGATGCGCTCTACGTGCTCGGCGATCTGTTCGAGTCGTGGGTCGGCGACGACGATCCATCCGAAGCCGGTGCCCAGGTCGCCGAACGTCTGGCCGCGCTGTCGACCGCCGGCGTGCCGGTCGCCTTCATGCACGGCAATCGCGATTTCCTCGTCGGTCACGACTACGCGCGTCGCGCCGGCATGTCACTTCTGCCCGATCCCGCGGTGATCACGCTCTACGGCCGCCCCGTGCTGCTGACCCACGGCGATCTGCTGTGCACCGGCGATGTCCAGTACCAGGCGGTACGCGCGCAGGTACGCAATCCGGCGTGGCAGGCGCAGATGCTGGCGCAGCCCTTGGCCGCGCGACTCGCGTTCGCCCAGCAGGCGCGCGACGCCAGCCAGGCGCGTGCCGCCACGCTGCGCGGCGACGGCACGATGGAAACCGTCACCGACGTAGCGCCGGCCACGGTCGAGGACTGGTTCGGCCGCTACGGCGTCGACACGATGATCCACGGCCATACGCATCGCCCGGCGATCCACGAGCTGCAGGCTGGCGGCCGGGACTGCCGACGTATCGTGCTGGGCGACTGGTTCGAGCAGGGCTCGGTGTTGCGTGCGTATGCCGACGGGCGGCTGGAGCTTTCAGCGCTGGCTTGCGAGTCGTAATCGCAACAGCACGGCTGTAGGAGCGCGCTTGCGCGCGATCGGCATTGCCGGACAGCGTCATCGCGCGCGAGCGCGCTCCTACACGAAGCGCTAGCGCTCTGCGATCGCCTGCAAAGCCACCAGTTTTCTTCGCTGGATCCCGCAGCGGCGCTGCGAGCCGTAATCGGAACAGCACCGCCGTAGGAGCGCGCTTGCGCGCGATCGGGTGCACCGGGAAAAGCCTTCGCGCGCGAGCGCGCTCCTACAGGGGAAGCGTCGCGGTCAGCGTTCGGCGATGGCGTGCAAAGCCGCGAGCTCTTCTGCGCTGAAGCCAGCCGCCGCGCGAGCGTCGATATTGAACGGGCCGTGCAGGACGGCGCGCGCGTACTCGGACAGCAGATCGCGGAACGTCGATTCCGGTTGCACGCCGCGGCGTTCGCAGAACCAGCGGAACCAGCGGCTGCCGGCGGCGACGTGCGTGACTTCTTCGCGCAGGATCACTTCGAGTACGCCGACGGTCTCGTGATCGCCGAGCGAGCGCAGCTTGACGATCATCCCGGGCGTCACGTCCAAGCCGCGCGCTTCGAGCACGCGCGGCACCAGCGCCATGCGCGCCATGCCGTCGTGCGCGGTCTTCTCGCACATTTCCCACAGGCCGTTGTGCGCGTCGAAATCACCGTAGTCGAAACCGAGATCGCGCAGACGATCGCGCAGCAGCACGAAATGCCGCGCTTCGTCGGCGGCCACCGACACCCAGTCGGCGTAGTAATCGGCGGGCAGATCGCGGAAGCGGTAGACCGCGTCCCAGCCGAGATCGATCGCGTTGAGTTCAATATGGGCGATCGCGTGGATGAAGGCCGCACGGCCTTCTTCGCTGCCGAAACCACGTCGCGGCAGCTCGCGCGGATGCACGAGCTTCGGGCGCTCGGGGCGCCCCGGCATGCCGATCGGTTCCGGCGCAGGCGCGCTCGCGTCCAGCGGCAGCGCGCCGTCCTTAAACCGGCGCGCATAGGCGCCGGTCAGCGCGATCTTGTCATCGGGATCGCGCGCATCCAGGCAGTGGCGCGCTGCCGCGAACAGATCCGCGGCGTCCGCGACCACCGCCTTATTCACGCGCGGCGCTTCTTCTTCGCGTCGTCGCTGCGCAGCTGCTGCAGGCGCTCGAAATAACCGGCCTCGATGCCGGTGACGTATTCGCCGCTGAAGCAGGAACTATCGAAGCGGCGGTCCGGGAACTTCGGGCCGGCGACGGCGGTTTCGAGATCGGCCAGATCCTGATAGATCAGCCAGTCGCAGCCGAGGAATTCCTCGATCTCTTTTTCCGTGCGGTTGTGCGCAACCAGCTCGTCGACCGACGGCATGTCGATGCCGTAGATGTTCGGGTGCCGCACCGGCGGCGCGGCCGATGCGAGATACACTTTCTTGGCACCGGCGTCGCGCGCCATCTGCACGATCTGCTTGGACGTGGTGCCGCGCACGATCGAATCGTCGACCAGCAGCACCACGCGGTTGCGGAATTCCAGCGGGATCGGATTGAGCTTGCGTTTGACCGACTTCGCGCGTTCGCCCTGCCCCGGCATGATGAAGGTGCGGCCGACGTAGCGGTTCTTGATGAAGCCCTCGCGGTACTTCACGCCGAGGGTGTTGGAGATCTCCAGCGCCGCGTCGCGCGAGGTGTCCGGAATCGGGATCACCGTGTCGATGTCGTGATCGGGGCGCAGGCGCAGAATCTTCTCGCCCAGCGTCACGCCCATGCGCATGCGCGCCTTGTGCACCGAGATGTTCTCGATCATCGAGTCCGGGCGCGCGAAGTACACGTATTCGAAGATGCACGGTGCATGCGGCTGCTGCGGCGCGCACTGGCGATGGTGGAGTTCGCCGCGCGGTGTGATCACGATGCCCTCGCCCGGCTCGACGTCACGCAGGTGCTCGAAGCCGAGGATGTCGAGCGCGACCGATTCCGATGCCACCGCGTATTCGGTGCCTTCGGCGGTCTCGCGCTTGCCCAGCACCAGCGGCCGGATGCCGTGCGGATCGCGGAACGCGATCAGACCCAGGCCCAGCACCGTCGCCACCACGGCATACCCGCCCTTGGCGCGGCGATTGACGCCTTCGACGGCGCGGAACGCGGCCTCGGGGGTCAGCGCCTTTTCACGGTCGAGCTCGTGCGCGAACACGTTGAGCAGGACTTCGGAATCCGAATCGGTGTTGACGTTGCGGCGGTCGGTCTCGAACACCTGCTGGCGCAGCTGGTCGGTGTTGACCAGGTTGCCGTTGTGCGCGAGCGCGATGCCGTAGGGCGAGTTGACGTAGAACGGCTGCGCCTCGTCGTGGCCTTCGCTGCCGGCGGTGGGATAACGGCAGTGCGCGATGCCCACGCGACCCTGCAGCAGGTCCATCGCCTTGATGTCGAACACGTCGCGCACCAGGCCGTTGCCCTTGTGCACGCGCATCACCGTGCCGCTGGCCACGGCGATGCCGGCCGCGTCCTGGCCACGGTGCTGCAGCACCGTCAGGCCGTCGTACAACGCGGCTGCGACTTCAGAGGTTCCGACAATCCCGACGATCCCGCACATGTTCGATTTCCAGTTCTGCTTGAGGCGCGCGGACGCGCCGGTATGAAGTGTGGGACGACGTATTCGCGCGCCGGTCAGGGGTGCGAGCGGACCAGACCGTCGACGCCCACTGCGCTGCGGACGCGCGTCTTGAGCTGGTCGGCTTCGCCGCGCGTCGCGACCGGGCCGGCCTTGACCCGGGTCAGGCGGCCCTTGTCGGTATCGACCGAATCGGTAAACGCGGTGATGCCGGCACCGCGCAGACGATCGCGCAGGCGGTCGGCTTCGGCCGCGTTGCTAAAGGCGCCCAACTGCACGATGAAACCGGTGCCAGACGTCGGTGCCGCCGCTGCGGGCGTGGCCGGCGGCGGCGCAGGCGTGGCGGCAGGCGGTGTCTGCGCCGGCGGCGTGCGCGCAGGCGGCGCTTCTTCGGGCAATTGCTCGGTGGTTGGCGTCGCAGGCGTCTGCGCAGGCACCGGGCGCGACGCTGCCGGGGCAGCTGGTGCCGGCGTTTCGGGGCGTGCCACGTCGGGACGGGCGCCTGCATCGAGCGTGACCACACGCGGCGTCACGTCGTCACGGACCTGCGCCGCGCGCACGCGGACGATCTCGGCATCGGCGCGGTTGGCATAGGGCCCCAGCCGCACGCGCTGCGCCGGCTTGTCGTTGAGCGTAAACGCTTCACGGTAGCCGCGCAGGCCGGAGGCGCCGAGCTGACGCAGGATCGCCTCGGCATCCGCCTCGCTGGCGAACGCAGCGTAATGCACGGCATAACCGCCACCGGCGACGGTCACGGGCAGCGGATTCTCCTGCTGCGCGGTGTCGACGGTCGGCAAGGCACCGCCATCGGGACGGGTCGCTGCCGGCGCGGCAGACGCCGATTCCGACAACGGCGCACCCGCCAGCGCGCCGCCTGCGCGCGCCGGTGGCGGCGCGATCAGCGGCAGATCGACGGTCTTGTAGTCCCCCGCAGGCGCGTCAGGCACGTCGAGCGACATGTTCGGCAGGCCGCTCGCGGGCGCGGGGCCCTTGATCAGCATCGGCAGGAAAATAACCGCGAGCGCAATCAGCACGGCGGCGCCGATCAGGCGTTGTTTCAATGCAGGCGACATGCGGGATCCGGACACGGGTGCCGCGCGAATTATACGCGCCGTACCGCCCTGCTTCTTAACGCCTGCCCTGCAACACCCGCAGCGCCGCTGCGGCGGCGTGGAACGTGCCGAACACCAGGACGCGGTCGCCGGCGGCGGCCCGGTTGAGCGCTTCGGCGAGCGCAGCTTCGACATCGACGTGCTCGCTGGCGTCGCCCGACAGTGCGTCGGACACCCGAGCACGCAGCGCCGCAGCATCCTGGCCACGCGCGCCGGCCGCGGTCGAACCCGCCAGGTGCCAGTGGGTGATCGACGCCCCCAGCGCCGTGACCACGCCCGCCGCGTCCTTGTCCGCGAGCGCGGCATACACCGCGACCGTGTGCCCGGCCGCCGGGGCGGCGACCAGCCAGTCGGCCAGCGCCTGCGCCGCCTGCGGGTTATGCGCGACGTCCACGACGATCTCGACGCCCTGGCGCTCGAAACGCTGCAGACGGCCAGCGACCGTCGCGCTTGCGATTCCGGCCGCGAGCGCGGCATCGTCGACATCGCGGTCCAGCGCGCGGATCGCGGCGATCGCGACCGCCGCATTGCGCAGCTGCACAGGCGCAGCCAACGCCGGCATCGGCAGCTCGACTTCGAAGCCGACTTCGCGCCAGGTCCACGTGCCCGCATCCGTCGGCGCATACAGGAAATCGCTGCCGCCGCGGATCGCGACCGCGCCGATGCGATAGGCGTGCTGCAGCACGCTTGCCGGCGGATCGGTCTCGCCGACGATGAGCGGCTTCCATGCGCGCGCGATGCCGACCTTCTCGCGCCCGATCGCTTCGATGTCGTCGCCCAGCCAGTCCTGGTGATCGAGCCCGACGGTGGTGATCACCGCGACATCGGGTTCGACGATATTGACTGCATCGAGCCGGCCGCCGAGGCCGACTTCGAGCACGGCCAGATCCAACCCGGCACGCGCGAACAGCCACAGGGCGGCCAGCGTGCCGGTTTCGAAATAGGTCAGCGGCGTGTCACCGCGCGCGCCCTCGACCGCCTCGAATGCCTCGACCAGCGCAGCGTCCTCAACGTCACGCCCGTCGATGCGCACGCGTTCGTTGTAGGCCAGCAGATGCGGCGAGGTATACGCGCCGACGCGCCAGCCCGCCGCGCGCGCGATCGACTCGACGAAGGCGACCGTCGATCCCTTGCCATTGGTACCGGCGATCGTGATCACCTGCGCAGCCGGGCGTCCGCAGTCCATGCGCGCGTAGACCGCGCCGACGCGGTCGAGGCCCATCTCGATTTCAGTCGGGTGGCGCGCTTCGATGCGCGCGAGCCATGTGGAGAGATCAGTCGGCATGGAGATGTTCGGCGCTGGAGACGTGGTGGACGGAGATCACGGCGAAACCCAGAACCGTGGATCTCCCCACAAGTCTGACCCGCACCGTCCGGTCTGGATACCGGTGGTAGTACCGGCTGCTGATGCAGATGAACGACGGCATCGTCCCGGCGAGCGGGCCGCCCTTCAACCGGTAGTCGCATGAACGTCGCGAGGCGCGATGAGAGGTCTGCATGACCGCCTGCATCTCGTGCTCGCTTCCGAATGGGCGCGTGATCGCCCATGGCACCGCCTTGGCGAGAACGAGCCAGACGATCCATCCCAGAAACACCGGCATGGCGGGCGCCAACAGCCAGAGTTTCCAGTCCGACGGCCAGACGCCCGTGCGGATGCCTGTGCGGATCAGCGCGCCATAGAACAGTCCGGTCAGAGCCAGACCGATGACGCCGAACAGGATCACGGCCTGCCGACCACGAAAGACCGCGGGCGGAATGAAGTCGATGAACAGTCCAAGCAGCAGCAGGCCACACACTGTGAGCACGGCGACCAGCGCACCGACATGTCTCGGTGTCGGCGCCTCGGTGCCGAACCACAGACTTCGCCAGGTGGACACGGTGGCTGTCGTATCTGTTCCGTCTACAGCGCCCGATGCACCGCCTCACCGAAGAACGCAGTGTGATGCGCGCAATCGTTGAGGCGCACGACATCAAGGTGATCGACGTCCGGCCCTTCGAGCAGGTTCAACGTGGTCGGGGCCTGGCGAAACGTCCACAGCTTCGAGAACGGAATGCCGAGCACGCGGCACAGGATCACGCGGTTGACGGCGTCGTGGGCGACGATCAGCGCGGTGTCATCCGGGCCGAGGCCGTCGACAGCACGCGCGAACGCCGGCCAGGCGCGGTCGAACACCTGCTGCAGCGATTCGCCACCGGGCATCTGCACGGTATCGGGCGCATCGCGCCACGCGGCCAAGCGCTCGGGATCACGTTCGCGGATCTCGCTGGCCAGCAGACCTTCCCAGGTGCCGTGGGCGATTTCGGCCAGGCCGGCGTCGGTCCGCAGCATCGATTCGCGCGTCGCGCCAAGCGCGAGACGCGCGGTGCGATCCGCGCGCGACAGCGGCGAGGCGACGGCGCGATCGATGCGAACATCGGCCAGGCGCTGGCCGAGCAACGCCGCTTGGCGCTCGCCGACCTCCGACAACGCGATGTCCTCCTGCCCCTGATACCGGCCTTCGGCGTTCCACGGCGTTTCGCCGTGTCGGGCAAGCAGGATTCTCATCGTGCGGGTTCCTTGCGAAGGGCTCGACAGTCTAAAGGAACCCCTTTGTAGGAGCGCGCTTGCGCGCGAAGGGCATCCCAGTAAAGCCCCATCGCGCGCGAACGCGCTCCTACAGGGCCTAGCGCGGTGCGGCGCCCATTTCCTGCAGCAGACGCGGCGCGGGATCGACTTCCTGCATCACCCAGCGGATGTAGCGCTGGTCGACCGAGATCGTCCGCGTCATCGCCGGGTCGAACACCCAGTTCGAGACCACCGCTTCCCAGGTCATGTCGAACAACAGACCGGTCAGGCGACCGTCGGCATCGAGCACCGGCGAGCCGGAATTGCCGCCAGTGACGTCGAGATCGGACAGGAAGTTGACCGGCACACTCCGCAGGCGACGATCGGCCAGGCCGCCATCGCGACGCGCGGCGATCGCATCGAGCTGCGCCTTGGGCGCATCGAACGGCTCGGCGCCTGTTGCCTTGGGCGGAATCTCTTCCAGACGTGTGAATGGCGTCTGCTGCGCGCCGGCGAGATTGGTGTAGCCCATGACGTTGCCGAAGGTGATGCGCAGCGACGAGTTGGCATCGGGGTACACGGCCTCCTTGCGGCCGCCGCGATAATCGGCGACAGCCTGCAGGTAGGTCGGGCGCAGCTGCAGCAGATCGCCGGCACGCGCCTTGGACGCAAGTTCGATCTGCAGCAGTTCCGGCGTCACCGCTGCGGCATACATCAGGGCGGGATCGCGACTGCGCAGGAATTCGTGACGATCGGCAGCGAACCACTTCAGGCGTTCGTCACTGTTGCCCAGCGTGCTGCGCTGCAGACGATCCAACGCCCGATCAATCGCGGCCGCGTCGTTGCCACCCAGCCAGGTGTCGATCGCTTTGATGCGCTGTTCGGGCGGTAGCTGGATGTACTGCAGTAGCGCATAGCGCGTGAGTTCGCGATCCATCGCCGGCACGAAGCGGCGGTCCATCTGTTTCAGGCTGCCTTCGATCGCCGGCAGATCGCGCGCCTGGAAGCCCTGCTCGCGCATCGCGTCGGGCTTTTCCTTCTCCATCGACAGCCTGTACAGACGGTTGGCCGTCGACAGCAGGCCGCTGTTGTCCAGCAGCGACAGCACCAGATCGCGCTCGCGCGTGGCCTTGGATTGCGCTTCCAGCGCGACGATCTTCGCGTGCGCATCGAGCGCAGCCGCGCCGTCATCGCCACGACTGCGCAGCCACTCGAGCACCGCGGCTTCCTCGGACTGCTTGTGCGCCAGCGCGCCGATGCGCTCGAAGCCCTGCAGCTGGCCCTCGTAGTTCTTCAGCGTGTTCTGCCAGCCGCGCACCGCGCTCGCATAGCGCACGTCGATTTCAGGATCTTCCTTGCCGCGCGCTTCGACCAGATCGATCAGCGCGCGGTAATGGCGGCCGATCTGCGGGTAGCGCCAGGCGACGGTTTCGGAGAACTCGTCGGCGAACGCGTAGCGGCTGGTGCGGCCCGGATAGCCGGCGACCATGACGAAATCGTTCTCGCGCAGCGGCTTGTCGGCCAGGCGCAGGAAGCGTTGCGGTGTATAGGGGATGTTGTCCTCGGCGTATTCCGCCGGCCGCCCGTCGCGGCCGACATAGGCGCGGTAGAACGCGAAGTCACCGGTGTGGCGCGGCCACATCCAGTTGTCGACGTCGCCGCCGAAGCTGCCGATGCCGCCCGCCGGTGCGTAGACCAGGCGCACGTCGCGGATCTCGAGATTGCGGAACAGCCTGTAGCTGTTGCCGCCGAGGAAGCTGTACAGGCGGCAGCGGTAGCCCGGCGTTGCTTCGCAGCGCGCGACGAGGGTTTTCTCGATCGTGTCGAGCGCGGTCGTGCGGCCCAGACCGTCGGCCGCGGCGTCGATCGCGGCGCGGACTTCGGCGGTGACGTCCTGGATGCTGTCGAGGGCATAGATGCGCGCGTTCGGGCCGGCGGAAATCTCGTCGCCGAGTGCCGCGGCATTGAAGCCGTCGCGCATGAGGTTGTTCTCGGGGGTCGAATTCAGCTGGATCGCGCCGTACGCGCAGTGGTGGTTGGTCAGCACCAGACCCTGCGGCGAGACGAAGCTCGCGGTGCAGCCGCCCAGCGAGACCACGGCGCCCAAGGGGTCGCCGGTCAGATCTGCCAGCCGGTTCGGATCGAGCTTCAATCCCGCCTTGCGCAGCGCCGGCGCAATGTCCGGCAACTGCTGCGGCACCCACATGCCCTCGCCCGCCATCACCGCCGGCGCACTGCAACTGAAGAAGACGCCCAGCAGCGTCGCGGCCAGTAACAAATGGCGCATGGTGGTCCTGTGGATCGTGACGGGGGGGCCAAGTCTAGCCAACCCGCCGGCCCCGCGCAGGGCAACGGCGGCTGGCTGACGTGCGGCTGCAGCACGGCCGCGACGGGGGCGCCCCGTATAATCGCCGGCTCTTTCCGCCACCGGCAGACACGACACAATGGCCCAGACAATGAAGGCGCTGGTCAAGCGCGACGCGACCAAGGGCATCTGGATGGCGGAGGTGCCGGTGCCTGCGCCAGGCCCGAACGATGTGCTGATCCGCGTCGAGAAGGCCGCGATCTGCGGCACCGACCTGCACATCTACCTGTGGGACGAGTGGAGCCAGCGCACGATCACCCCGGGCCTGGTCATCGGCCACGAGTTCGTCGGCCGCATCGTCGAGCTGGGTTCGGCGGTCACCGGTTACGAGGTCGGCCAGCGCGTGTCCGCCGAAGGCCATCTGGTCTGTGGCCACTGTCGCAACTGCCGCGCAGGCCGCCCCCACCTGTGCCCGAACACCATCGGCATCGGCGTCACCCGCGACGGCGCGTTCGCCGAATATGTGGTGATGCCGGCGACCAATCTGTGGCCGATCCCCGACCAGATTCCGAGCGAGCTGGCCGCGTTCTTCGATCCCTACGGCAATGCCGCGCATTGCGCGCTGGAGTTCGACGTCGTCGGCGAGGACGTTCTGATCACCGGCGCCGGCCCGATCGGCGTGATGGCCGCAGGCATCTGCAAGCACATCGGCGCGCGCAACGTGGTGGTCACCGACGTCAACGACTTCCGCCTCAAGCTCGCCGCCGACATGGGCGCGACCCGCGTGGTCAACGTGTCGAACACCTCGCTCAAGGAGGTCATGAAGGACCTGCACATGGAGGGCTTCGACGTGGGTCTGGAGATGAGCGGCAACCCGCACGCGTTCAACGACATGCTCGACTGCATGTACCACGGCGGCAAGGTCGCGCTGCTCGGCATCCTGCCCAAGGGCGCCGGCATCGACTGGGACCGCATCATCTTCAAGGGCCTCACCGTGCAGGGTATCTACGGCCGGAAGATGTACGAGACCTGGTACAAGATGACCCAGCTCGTGCTGTCGGGCTTCCCGCTCGGCAAGGTGCTCAGCCACCAGCTGCCGGCCGACGAGTTCCAGAAGGGCTTCGACCTGATGGAATCGGGCAAGTCGGGCAAGGTGGTGCTGGACTGGCGTTGAGTCCTCGGCCTGTCCCGTGTCCGAACGGCGCGGGACGGGCCATGACCTGCGGCACGTTCCGGCGCGCATGCCGGCTCCTATGTTCGGAGTCTGTACCCACGACAAGGACGTGAAATGCGACACAGGACCACGCTGTTGCTCGCAGCATTGCTGCCCTTTACTTCGGCGACCGCGGCTGACGCCGGCGACTGCCCGGCGACTCTCCAGCTTCACGAACTGAGCTGCGTGGCCACGGCGCAGGGATGGTTCCATGCGGCAAACCCGGCGACCGCGAGGCAGATCGCGGAGGATGCCGCCTTGGCCGCCAGCAGCTTCGAGACCTATTTCGGTCGACCGGCCCCGCGCGGCGCGGTGATCGCCGGTGAGCAAGGCCGCGCCATCCCGGATGACATCGGGCAGGCGCTGGCTGCGGTCGGCGCGGCATGGCAGATACCCTGGCTGGACGCCGCGGACCGCCGCGCCGTCCAGCGCAGCGCACTCGAGCGGCAGCTGCGTGCCAGCATGCCGGGCGCGGACGAGGCGCAATTGCAGGCGCGCATCGACGCGACCCTACCCAGCGCGAGCGCACCACCCGACACCGCCACGGACCGCAGCGCGCTGCGGCACGAGATCGGCCACATGCTGCTGATCCGCGCGTTCTGGGACGCGCCTGCAACCGATGCGTCGCGGAGCGCTGGCCACTACGGCGGCCCTGGCCCGGACTGGCTGGACGAGCTGGCGGCCGTGCTGATGGAGTCGCAGGCGATGACCGGCGACCGTCGCGCGAAACTGCACAGCCCGGAAGCAGCCGCTCATATGCAGCCCTTGGCGACATTCTTCGACATGGCGCACCCGATGGTGGCTCGCATGTCCGAACTGGCCAGCCGGGGGCCAGGCGCGCACGTGATCTCGGGTGCGGAGGCGCAGCGCCTGACCGGCGATGCGGGCTGGTTCTACGTGCAGGCGCGCGGAGTTGCTGATTTCCTACTCGACACCAGTGACGATCCCGCGGTGTTCGGCCGCATCGCCGCCTTCCTCGCCGATGGCGGCGACATGGCGGGCTGGCTGGCCGCACACGGCGCGCAGACCGGACTGCCGGCGTCGATCACCGAACTGGATGCGGTGTGGACGCAATGGCTCGCGGCACGTGCGCCGTCGCCGGAGGCAGCGCAGGCCCGTTGACCGCCGCTTGGTAGAATCGCGGCCTTCCCGTTTCCGGAATGCCCGATGGCCGCCGTCTCCAACACCCAGCGCTACGCCGACACCCTCGACGAGATCCGCGACGCGGGACTGTTCAAGGCCGAGCGCGTGATCACCGGCCCGCAGTCCGCCGAGATCACGCTGGAAGACGGCCGCACGGTACTGAACTTCTGCGCCAACAACTACCTGGGCCTGGCTGACCATCCGGACATCATCGCCGCGGCGAAGAATGCGCTGGATACGCACGGCTTCGGCATGGCGTCGGTGCGCTTCATCTGTGGCACGCAGGATCTGCACAAGCAACTCGAACAGACCATTGCGGACTTCTTCGGCAAGGAAGACACCATCCTCTATGCCGCGTGCTTCGACGCGAACGGCGGCCTGTTCGAGCCGCTGCTGGGTGAGCACGACGCGGTCATCAGCGATGCGCTCAACCACGCCTCGATCATCGACGGCGTGCGCCTCTGCAAGGCCAAGCGCTACCGCTACGCCAACTGCGACATGGCCGATCTCGAAACACAGCTGAAGAAGGCGCGGGCCGACGGCGCACAGACGATCCTGATCACCACCGACGGCGTGTTCTCGATGGACGGCTACATCGCGCCGCTCGACGCGATAACCGCACTGGCCGCGAAGTACGACGCGCTGGTGCACATCGACGAATGCCACGCGACCGGTTTCCTCGGCGAAACCGGCCGCGGCTCGGCGGAAGTGAAAGGCGTGCTGGACAGGATCGACATCATCACCGGCACGCTTGGCAAGGCGATGGGCGGCGCGCTCGGCGGCTTCACCACCGCGAAGCGCGAGGTTATCGAGCTGCTGCGCCAGCGCTCACGCCCGTACCTGTTTTCGAACTCGCTGCCGCCGCACGTGGTCGCGGCCGGTATCAAGGCGTTCGAGATGCTCGACGCCGCCGGCGACCTGCGCACGCAGCTGGTGGAGAACACGCGCTACTTTCGCGAGAAGATGACCGCCGCCGGTTTCGATGTGCGCCCCGGTGTGCACCCGATCAGTCCAGTCATGCTCTACGACGCCAAGCTCGCGCAGCGCTTCGCAGAGCGCCTGCTCGAGGAAGGCATCTACGCGATCGGCTTCTTCTTCCCGGTCGTCGCGAAGGAGCAGGCGCGCATCCGCACCCAGATCAGCGCCGCGCACACACGCGAACACCTGGACCGCGCGATCGATGCGTTCACCCGCATCGGCGTTGAGTTGGGCGTACTGAAGGCCTGAGTCATGCGCGCCTCGCTGCGACGGCGATTGTTGCTCGCAGCGCGAACCGATGCCCTCGCCGTTCTCGACGACGGCATCTGGTCGACGCGTTGTCTGCATTGCCGCAGTGCGTTGCAGGTCCGCAACGACGGCGAGCCGCTCAGACTTACGACACTCGAACACGTCATACCGTGGGCCTGGTTCGGTCGACGCGCGGCGGCGACGCTGACGATCCGCGCAATCTCGCGCTGGCTTGCGCACGCTGCAATCACAACAAGGGCAAGGGCCACGATGCGCGGGGTCCCCGCGACGTGCGCGCGCACGAAGTGGTCGAAACCTTGCTCGCGACGCGCCTCAGCCGATGGCGGGATCCGACGGCGGCGCCAACGCGCTGACCTCCTCCGCCGACAGCGGGCGCCATGCGCCCTTGGCGAGATCGCCCAGCACAAGATCACCGATCGCCACACGCATGAGTCGCAACACCCCGAGCGCATGCGCGGTCAGCAATCTGCGGATCTGCCGGTTGCGCCCCTCGTCGAGCACGATCTCGAGCCAGGCATTGCGCTCGCCATGACGCAGCAGGCGTGCGGATACAGCCTGCAGTCGCTCGCCCGCATCATCGACGCCCAGCACCAGCGCCTCAAGCAACGCGGCGTCGGGCAACCCGTCCACCTGCACGTGATAGGTCTTCTGCGGCCCCTGCGCCGGATCAGTAACGCGCGCGGCCCACGCGGGATCACTGGTGAACAGCAACAGCCCTTCGCTGGCCTTGTCGAGCCGGCCTACCGGCGCGATCCAGCCGAGGCTCGCGCCGTCGAAGCAGCGATACACCGTGTCGCGGCCACGCTCATCGCGCGCCGTCGTCACCAACCCACGCGGCTTGTTGAGGAGCAGGTAGTGGTGTGTGCCCGCACGCGCCGTATCGCCATCGAGCGCGATGTCTGAGGCGTCCAATGCAACCGGAAATTCCGGATCACGCACAACCTTTCCGGCGACCCGCACGCGTCCCTCGCGTACGCGGCGCTCGGCCTCGCTGCGCGAACACAGGCCACGCTTGGACAACACGCGCGCCAGGCCGTAGCGCGGCGGACGCACGACGCGCTTCAAGAGGCGGAACCTCGACATGCGAACGGCCCGCTTGCGCGGGCCGTCGTGATGCCGTCAGTGCAGGACGACGCGCCGATCATTCGACGGGCGGTGTCTCACCAGGCGCCGCGGTTTCCACCGCAGCAGGCGTAGCCGGCGCGTTCGGATCGGCACGGCGGCTGCCCACCGTATAGCCATTGGCCTTGATCCATGCATCGAAATCGTCGGCAGTCATGCGCTTGCCGCCCTGGGTCATGTTGAAGCGGTAAGGCGTGTTGTCGAATTCGGTCTGCTTGACGTAAGCAGCCGGATCGTTGGCGCTGACCGCACCGGCCGCCGGCGCAACCATCGCAACGTTCTGGCACTTTTCGATTTCCAGTCGGAGCACGACCTGCTCGGCGGACTGGGCTTCGTCATATGCGCGCGCGAGTACCGCGCTGGTGCCCAGACGGTAGGTCGGGGCGGCAAGTTCCGGCGACACCGGCTCAAGCACGGTGGCCTGCATGGGGCGCGCCGTGCGGGTATCGAGAGTGCTGCAATCAGCGGCATGGCCGGCAAATGGCAGGGCCAGCAAAGGCAGCAGTAACAAAGCACGCATGGAACGATCCCCGAGGTCGAATTGGCCTGAAGTGTAGGCGCCAAGTCCACGTCATACAAGGGAAAATAGCGCTACACGCATTCACGATAGTGCATGCCTGACACGGTGTTCGCGATCCACCCCGGTGACCCTAGAAAATCCAGGTCGCCATGCTGCCAATTGGCGCGCGCAATATTTTACGAGCCCACAAACAGAAAGCCCGGCACAAGGCCGGGCTTTCTGGTGTCACTACCGGACCGTTCTTAGTTCTGAACGTTCAGCTCGGTGCGGCGGTTGCGCGCACGGCCTTCCGGGTTGTCCGAACCATCAGCGTTGGTGTTCGGCGCGATCGGACGGCTCTCGCCGTAACCGGTCGGACCCACCAGACGGTCGGCCATGATGCCGTTGCTGGCAAGGTGGTCATAGACCGCCTTGGCGCGACGCTCAGACAGACGCTGGTTGTAGGCATCGGTACCGACCGAGTCGGTGTGACCGGCGACTTCAACGCGCAGCTCCGGGTAACGCTGCAGGATTTCGACGGCTTCGTTGAGGATTGCCACCGCGTCAGGACGCAGCGTCGCACGGTCGAAGTCGAAGTTGACGCCGTTCAGATCGATGGTGATCGGAGCCGGCGGAGCCGGAGCCGGGGCGGGAGCCGGCGGCGGCGGCGGCGGCGCCGGCGGAGCCGGGGGAGCCGGCGGCGGGCCGAGCGGAATCACGACGCCGACCGAGGCCATCACGTCACCGAAGTAGCTCTCTTCCATGTTGTGCGGATAACCAGACCAATCCGGACCGGTCGACGCAGCAATGCTGTTGTCGTCGAAGTCGGCGCGGTAAGCGATCTCGGCACGCACGGCAACGCGCTTATCGAAGGTGGTCTGCAGACCGGCACCGACCTTGGCAGCGAAGTTACCTTCCTTACGCTCGCCGGGCGAATTCGGACTCGGGAACGCGTCGAACTCTTCTTCCGAACGCTGATAGCCAACACCGGCCAGCAGGTAGGGGTTCCAGCCACGGCCTTCGGAGATGAAGTGGTAACGGAAATCGACCGAGATGCCGTACTGGCTCCAGTTCAGGTCGTTGTTCGCGCCCTCGACCGAGCTGTCAAAGCCCGGGTTCTGGTAGTTCAGCTCACCGTCGACCGACCAGTTGGGGCTGATGAACTTACCCATGCCGAGCGTGACGAACGGGGTGTCGTCCGTGCGGCGATCTTCTGCCTGGAAGTTGAAGCCGGCCGAGCTGGTGAGGTACCAGCGGTCGTCGAACTCCTGGGCGCTGGCGTGACCCGCCAGACCAAGACCGCCGAGCAGCGCGGCGCAGAGGAGTTTCTTGTTCATTTTTGTTCAGCTCCTAAAAAAGGGGGAATGCGTTGTGGCATCGGGTTGAGGCGTCAAACGCACACGCCTTGCACATAGCCTAAAGTCAGCAGCGTGAAGACGTTGTTAACACTAACATAACGGTTGAAAGCGTCCTACATGCCGCTGCCGGGTATTCATCCGGGCTTTGGTTTGGTCAGGAACCCCAACGGGGCGGAATTGTCGTGAAGAAGATGTGCGCGTGGCGTCAAGAACGTTCGGTGTTTTTAACCGAGGCTTGACTCCGAGGTGATGCTTTTTCGCGAAACGCATCGGGAAGGTGATCTAGAACGTCGACGTCTACATTTGCCTCATTGGGGCACACCGAATTCCGACTGCAGGAACGCGACAAACGCACGCGTCCGTTGCGGCACGAAGATGCGATCGGGCATGACAGCGTGAATGCCGGTTACCGGTGGTGCGTGTGATGGCAGCACGCGTACCAGGCGTCCTGCGCGCAGATCGTCGGCCACATGCCACGTCGCGTGCATGGCGACGCCCGCACCCGCCAGCGCGGCGTCACGCAGGACTTCTCCGAGATTGCTTTCCAGAGATCCGGTCACGGTGACGGTCGAGTCGCTGCCTGTGTCGTCGAGCAATTGCCACCGGTCCTGGCGGCCGCGGCTGCCGACGAGGATCAGACAATCGTGCGCCGTCAGATCATCGGGGACGAGGGGCGTGCCGCGCCGTGCCAGATAATCGGGCGAGGCGACGAGTACCCGCGGATTGGGGGCGATCCGCCGTCCTACGAGCTGGGAGTCGTCGAGATCGCCGATCCGGATCGCGAGATCGAAGCCTTCACGTACGAGATCGACCTGCTCGTCGCTCATGTGCACGCTGAGCTGCAGGCCGGGATGCGCGGCCAGAAAGCGGGGCAATCGCGGCGAGATGTGCTGCCGGCCGAACGATGCCGACATCGTGACCCGCAAGGTGCCGCCAACCGTCTGTCCGCCGCTTTCGCGCAGACTGCCTGCAAGCCCGTCGAGGGCCTCGACCAGCGCCCGTCCCTCCCCTGCCAGCCGCAGGCCCTCGGGCGTGGGGTGCAGCCTTCGCGTGGTGCGATGCAACAGGCGCACGCCCAACGCGTCTTCCAGCCGCTTCAGGCGCTGGCTCGCCAAGGCCGGCGACAGGTCGAGGCTGCGCGCGGCGGCGCTGATCGATCCAGTGTCGAGCACGCGCAGGAACAGGGCGATGTCTCCAATGCGATCCATCGATTCGCAAGAATTCCTTGAAGCTGATTGGCGATCCTATCGCTGTTCGACCGGATCGCGCCGGGTCGACAATGGGTCACCGCTCCACCTCTCCCAGGAATTCCCATGAAAGCCGTCGCCCTGACCCGCTACCTTCCGATCGACGAGCCGCAGGCGCTGCAGGACGTCGAACTCGATCTGCCCGAGCCCGGCCCGCACGACCTGCGCGTGCGCATCAAGGCGGTGTCGGTGAATCCGGTCGACACCAAGGTGCGCGCGCCGAAGCCGCAGACCGAGGCTCAGCCGAAGGTGCTCGGTTACGACGCAGCCGGCGTGATCGACGCGATCGGCAGCGAGGTCACAGGCTTTGAAGTCGGCGATGCCGTGTACTACGCCGGCGACATCACACGCCCCGGCAGCAATGCCGAATTCCAGCTGGTCGACGCGCGCATCGCCGCGAAGAAGCCCAACTCGCTCGACTTCGCCCAGGCGGCCGCCCTGCCCCTGACCGCGATCACCGCATGGGAGCTGCTGTTCCAGCGCATGCCGTTCGATATCGACGGCGGCGGCGCGGGCAAGACGCTGCTGGTCATCGCCGGCGCCGGCGGGGTCGGCTCGATCGCGATCCAGCTGGCGAAGCTGGCCGGCTTCACCGTGATCGCGACTGCATCGCGCATGGAAACGATCGCGTGGTGCCGGATCATGGGCGCCGACCATGTCATCGACCACCGCGAAGACCTCGCGCCGCAACTCCAGGCGCTGGGCTTCGAGACCGTCGATGCCGCGCTCAACCTCGCCGATACCGACGGGTACTGGGATGCGCTGGGCGAGCTGCTGGCGCCGCAGGGCCATGTTGGCCTGATCGTCGAGCCGTCCGGCGCGCTGAAGATCGGCGATCCCTACAAGGCCAAGTGCATCGGCATCCATTGGGAACTGATGTTCACGCGCTCGCGCTTCCGCACCGCGGACATGGACGAGCAAGGCAAGATCCTTGCGCGCGTCGCGGAGTTGATCGACACCGGTTCGCTGCGCGGGACGCTGTCGGACATGCTGTCGCCGATCAACGCGGAGACCCTGCGCGAAGCGCATCGTCGTCTGGAGTCCGGCCGCACGATCGGCAAGCTGGTGGTGGCCGGCTGGTGACGGTTGCACGCGGGGTCACGGTCGGAAATCCAGACCTTCCTGCTCGCCCTTTTCGCCGCCCTCCCGCATCGCATCGATGAGTCCGGCGAACCGGCAGCGCGCCTGCGGATCGGTATCGAGGCGGGCGAGTTCGGCCCGGTCGTAGTCACCCAGCGGTTTGCGCCTTGTCAGCGCGCCCAGGTCCTCGGCGCGCATGCGCCAGGGTCGCCATGCCAGGCCGGCGGCATCACATGCAGCGCCGACCGCCAGCGCGATCCGGATGCCCGCCGGATCCGGATCGCAGGCGATACGAACCGGTGCCGGCGCGCGGCGCATCAGCGCAATCGCGGCCGTGCGCCACCAGGGCGCCGCAAAGCCCGGCAGCCAGAGCACGCCATCGACCTGTCCGCGCGCCCGCGCGGCTTGTTCGAAGCTCGTGCGGTTCTCCAAGATCCGCCAGCGCGCCACGGCGCCCTCGACGACCGAGACGGCCTCGAGCGTGGCCGGTGTGAGCGCCAGTGCGTCCCCGACGCTGCCGAGGTCCAGCACGCCTGTGGGCAGATGCAGGCGCAGCGGTGCGCGCAACCAGATCCCGGGCGTATGCACGCCGATCCCGAGGCTGGACAGCTCCACGCTCTCGTCGAGCCATCGCCAATCCGCATCGGCGAGGCCCTTGGTGTCCCCCGACGCAGCGAGCGCGAACTGGCGGCGCGTGCCCTGGCGCCCGTCCGCCAGCCAGATATCCAGAGCCTGCAGAATCGCAAAGCGACGCAGGGCCAGCGCAGCAGGCCGTCCGGCCAGGCCATCAGCGAGCGCGGCCAGACGCGGATCGCGATAGGCGGTGGAGGCCGCTGCGTCGATGTCCCGACGGAGCGCGGCCGCATCCGGCAGCCCGAGCGCGGCTGCACTGCGCTCGCGATCGATCCATTCGAAACTCATCGGGCTCCAGTGCCCGCGCGCATCGCGCACCTCGTCGACCGCGATCCAGCCCGCCTCCAGCAGCGCGTCCAGCACGTGATGCGCCAGCGTTGCGCGGGACGGGCCGGCGGCGCCGAGCACGCGTTCCCAACGCGCCCGGTCTCGTTTGCCGCGCACCCACTCGATCGCCATCTCGCGCCAGCCGGCGGGCCAGAGGCGCGGCGCCTCCGGATCGAGATCCATCCGCCGACGCTGTCGACGCAGGCGCAGGGCGCTGCGTGCGGGCAGGACGCGGCTGCGGACGCCGGCTGCGTCGGGATCCGACCAGCCGGCACCGCTGTCCATCAGGCCGCGTCCGCCGTGCGGTCGCGCTTGAGGATGGCGACCGGATCGGCCCAGGTGCTTTGCGGCCGGCGCTTGCTGGTGGCCAGCACGAGATCCGACGGCTCGAACACGTTGATGTTGTGGGTGATCGGCGTGGTCAGGATGTACTGCGCATCGGTGCTGCGCAGAAACCGCCCGACCTTCTCGATGTTGGCGACGTCGAGATGCGCGAACGGTTCGTCGATGAACACGAATCCGCCCGGCTGGTCCTCGTCGCGCAGCAGGGCCACCAGCAGCAGCAGCGACTTCATCACCTGCTGGCCGCCCGAGGCCTCGCCGTCGTCGAGGCCGATCCAGCCCTTGCGGTCGAAATCGAAGCGCACGGTGAGGCCGGCCTGGGCCAGGGCGACATCGTCGTTGACGAGTTCGGACATCTCCGCTTCGACGCCGATGCCGGCCAGTTCGCCCAGCGCGAGCAGGTTGCGGCGATAGCGGCGCACGGTGGCGCGCAGCACGTTGAGATAGGCGCCGCGCGCCTCTTCGGTGATGCGGCGGGCGAGGTGCAGATGCGTCTCGCGCTGGCCGATCGCCGTTTCCATGCCGGCGTGGTCGGCGGCGAACTTGTCGCGCAGCGCGATGCAGCCCTCGTCCTCGACAAAACCGCCAGACGCCAGGCGCGCGTCGAGTCGGTCGAGCTCGCGGCGCACGGCGTTCGCGCTTTCGAATTCGTCGCGCGCGGCGCGCAACACCGCGGCGGCGCGCCAGGCCGGCGGCATCTGCGCGCGGCGACGGCGGAATTCGAGGATGCGCTGGACCAGCAGCTGACGCTCCTGGGTCATCTGCCGTCCGGCCTGCTCGATTTCGTGCGCGAGACCGCCGAGACGACCCGCGCGTTCGGCTGCGGCGATGCTGTCGGCCTTGTCGCGGGCCATGCACTCGGCCACCTCGGCGCGCGTGGCTTCGAGCGACGTGGCCGCAGCCTGGGCGGCGTCGGCGAGCGCGGGCAGGCGCTCGAGCGCGTCGGCGAATTCGGCCGCGCGGGTGACCAGCTCCTGCCCGGCGTCGAGGCCCAGCAGTCGGGCCTGGTCGGCGTCTAGGCGCCGGCCCAGGTCGGCCAGCTCCGATTCGCGGGCGTGGGCGCGTTCGCGCAGGGCGATCTGTTCGGCACGCAGCGCGGCCAGGCGCGCCTGCCGCGCGCCGACACCGAAGTGCGGTTGGCCGCCGCCGATATGGCGGCCCCCGCGGTGTTCGCGCAGGTAGCCCTTGGCGGTGATCCAGTCCTGGCCCTTGGACAGCAGATGTCCGGCTTCGACATCGGCCACGCGCTGGATGCGGTCGAGCTGGCGTGGCAGCCATGCCGGCGGGTCGGCCGAGAAGCGCACCACTTCGAGCAGCGAGCCACGTGTCGCGCGCTCGACCGGCGCGCGTTCGGCGACGAGGAAATGCCGGTACTGCATCGACTCGCCCAGCGCCCAGGCCCGGCGTGCGTCGCGCGGATCGTCGAGCACCAGCAGGTGCCGGTACGGCGCGAGCACGGCCTCGACCGCGACCGCCCATTGCGGATCGACAATCTCGACCAGTTCGGTCAGCACGCGATGGCCGATGCCGGCGCCATCGAGCGCAGCACGGAAGTCGCGCTCGAAGGGCTCGACGAACCGCCCGCCGCCACTGAGCGCGGCCAGCTGCGCGGCGAGCTCGCCCTCGCGCACGCGGTCGCGCTGGGCTTCGAACTTCAGCTCCGCCTGACGTTGCCGGCCCTGTTCGATCCCACGACTGAGCGCGTCGACATCGACCACGCCGCGATCGGCCTGCAACTGGGCCAGATGGTCGTGACGCCGCACCAGCATCTCGGCGTCCCGCGCCAGATCGCGCGCGGCGGTGAAGCCGGCCTCCGCGTCGCGCTGGTCGGCCAGCGCCTGCGCGAGCGCGGCCTGCAAGGCATCGCGCTCGGTCACCGCTGCCAGCTCCTGCGCCTGCAGGGCCTGCAACGCCTGGCGACGCTCGTGCTGCGCGCGACGCAGGCCGGTGAGCCGCGGACGCGCGCCGTCAATCGTCGCGCGCAGGTCCGCCAGTTCCACCTTCGGGGCGACTTCGGTCTCCAAGCGCTGGCGCTCGCGCCGCAGCGCCTGGCCTTCGTCGAAGGAGCGCACGTCGGCCTTGGCCGATTCGAGTTTCAGATGCAGCTCGTCGAGCCCGTGCTGCAGCTGGGCGATTTCCTTCTCGGTGTCGAACTGTTCGGCGCGGGCGCGCTGGTAGTCGTCGAGCACGGCCTTGTCCTCGAACACGTCGAAGACCAGCTGCAGCAGTTCGCGCGGCGAGAGCTGGCACAGCTTGTCGGTGGCGCCCTGCTCCAGGGTGAGCACGCGGCAGATCGCGCGGCTCAGGCCGGCGCCGGCCAGACGCACGCGGTAGTCGCGCACGCCCAGCCACTCGCCGCCAGCGTCGAGCGTTTCGACGGGCACGTCACCCGGCACGATCTGGTAGTCGCGGCTCCAGTCGCCGCCGCGCTTGCGCACGCGGCAGGCCAACGTGACCTGCTCGTCCATGCACGGAAAGAACGCGCGCTTGCCGCGGCGGTCGACCGGATTGCTGACCACCGCGCGCAGCCAGGCCACCGGCTTGCCGTTGTGGCGCAGATAGGTCTTGTAGTCACGCGCCATCTCACGATCGTCGATCGCCAGCAGCGTGCGCAACGCATCGAGCAGCGTGGTCTTGCCAGAGCCGTTGGGGCCGACGACGGTGATGATCGAGGCATCGAGCGGCAGTGCATAGCGCTGCCAGTAATCCCAGTGCACGACCTCGAGGCTGCGGAATTCAAACATCGTCGGTGTCCTCGGCCGCGTCGGCCGTCGTCGGTTCAACTGCATCGTCCAGCGGCGCGTCGTCGGCCGGCCGCGCGGCGCGTGCCTCGGCGATGACGAACGCGAGCGCGCCGTCCATCACCCGCCCGGCGATGCGTTCGTAGTCGAAGGCCAGATCGAGCAACGGTCCTTCCTGGATACGCTCCTTGCGGCGGATGATGAAGCCGTGCCGGTTGAGCACGCCGAGATTCATCTGGATGCGTTGCTTGCCGCCGAGGCGATCGCCGTAGTCGGCCAGCAGCGTGCGCTCGTTGACCGGTTCGACGATCTCGCTGCCCACCGGCACCGGCTTGAGTTCGGCAAACATCTGCTCCTGGTCCTGCTGGCGCTCCACGTCCTGCCGCGCGATCTGGCGCTGGCGCTTGGGCAGCACCAGCAGCGCCCACAGCACGACCAATAGTGCGGTGGTGTCGCGACTGAGCTGCAGGTTGCTCGCCGCCCAGGCGTCGCCGTGGCCGAAGACATCGGCCTCCTGCGCACGCGCGATGCCAACGGCCACGTGCGCGGCATACGGATGTTCGAGCAGGCGCAGGCCGGCGGCGGCAAGGCGACGGTCGAGATCGTCGCGCAGCTCGGCGTCGACCAGCACGCGGCGCACCGCATGGTCGTCGCGCGGCAGCCAGCGCTCGGCCAGCAGGCGGGCGATCAGGGACGCAGTGGAATCGCTCATGCAGTGTGATCCGGAACACGGCGACGGCGCGTGCGCCGGGCCTGGGGAAGAGAGGGGGCGCCATCGTCGGCAGGTGCGTCGGCGTCCGCGACGTCATTCGCCGACGCCGGCGGCGGAAGGCCGGTGAAGTCTGCCGATGCCTCGACGCCGTCGGGCAGCAGCGCGCCGCGGCTCATGCTGTGCACACCGGCGCGGCCCACCGCATCCAATCCGATGCCCACGCGCCACTGCAGCGGCAGGCGCGACAGTTCGGCGCCGACCCCGCTGCGGTACTCGGCGCCGTCATCGCCGATCAGGCCCAGCAGCGACAGGCGGTAGGCGCTGACCGCGAAGCCCGCCTGCGGAATCCAGTCGGCCAGCGGCGCTTCGCTGTCGAGCGCGGACAGCTGCGCCAGCCAGTCCTCGGCGAGGCGGTAATCCTGCGCTGCGGCAACTGCCGGCGTATCGAGATCCTCGGGCGCACTGCATGCGGGCGGCAGCGTGGCATCGTCGCGGTCGGCGCGCTCGCGCTCGACCAGTTCGTATTCGGCGACGTCGAGCGCGATTGCGGCCAGCGCGAACGCCGGTTGCGGCGACGTGCACAGCGCGCCTTCCGCCAGCGATGCGAGGCCGACGATGTCGCGGTCGCGAAGAAATCGGTTGACGTCCGATGACGACAGGCCGCTGGCACCCAGATGCACGCGATGGCGATCGAGCTGGTTGAGCGCACGCTGGAACACCGAGGCCTGGCGCAGCAGCGCGCTCTGCGCGCGGCCGATCTGCTGGGCCACGCGATGGGTCGCGGTGTCGAGCTCGCCGTCGGCGGCAATCACGTGTATCAGCTCCGTGCCCTTCTCCACCCAGCGCCACACCGCCTGCAGCGTGTCGGCGGCGCGGCGGATACGGTGCTCGGAGCCGCTGAGCACGGCCTGGTCGAAGTCCTCGCGCAATTCGTTGAGGCGCGACAGCAGATGCTGCAGGTCCGCCGCGCCGACCCTTCCCGCCGCCTGACCGGCCGCCAGCTGCGCCGTGACGTAGGCCAGTTCGTCGCCCTCACCATTGAACTGCAGCAGCAGGCCCAGCGCCGACAGCGCCTGCCGCCCCACAGGACTGATGCGATAGCGCTGCGACTGCGCCTCCCACAGCAACAGGCCGTTGTCGCGCAGGCGATCGAGCACGGTGCCGAACTTGACCGCATCCAGATACGCGAAGTGTTCGCGCAGCTCCTGCGGGCTCCAGTCCGGCGCCTCGCCGCGCGCACCCAGCGTGCGCAGCACCAGCAGCCGCACCATCACGCTTTCCTCGCCGCCGTGGAACAGCGTGGAAAACGCGCGGATCTGCTCGCGTGCGGCCAGCAGCGGATGCAGGTCCGGCAGGTCGGCGGCGTCGATGCCGTCGCGCAGATAGTCCTGGAAAGGGCGGATGGTGGCCGTCCATGGTGGCGGGGCGCCATGTTCGGCGTCCAGGCGGCGGCTGACAACTCTTGACAGCGCCGCGCGCGGTTGCGGCCCCGGGGCTTTCGCGGCACCCTGCGCAATCCATACGCCAGCGTATCCAGACCATGACGCCAGCCGCAGGCACGACTGCCGCCGCCTCGCCCTACCCGCACCTGCTCGCGCCGCTCGACCTCGGCTTCACCACGCTGCGCAATCGCGTCCTGATGGGCTCGATGCATACCGGCCTCGAAGACCGCGCCGCGGATTTTCCGAAGCTCGCGCGCTATTTCGCCGAGCGCGCGGAAGGCGGCGTCGGCCTGATCGTCACCGGCGGCTTTTCGCCCGACATCGCCGGCTGGCTCAAACCCTTCGGCGGCAAGCTCTCCTGGCGCTGGGAAACGCGTCGGCACCGGCAAGTCACCGAAGCCGTGCACGGCCACGACGCGAAGATCTGCCTGCAGCTGCTGCACGCCGGCCGCTACGGCTATCACCCGCTGCAGGTCGCACCGAGCCGGATCAAGGCACCGATCAATCCGTTCACCCCACGGGCGCTGTCGGCGCGCGGGGTGGAACGCACGATCGATGCCTACGCACACGCCGCGAAGCTCGCCCGCGAGGCCGGCTACGACGGCGTCGAGGTCATGGGCAGCGAGGGCTATCTGATCAACCAGTTCCTCAGCCGCCGCACCAATACGCGCGACGATGCCTGGGGCGGCGACACCGCGCAGCGCATGCGCTTCGCGACCGAGATCGTGCGCCGGGTGCGTGAGGCGGCCGGCGACGATTTCATCGTCGTCTACCGACTGTCGATGCTGGAATTGGTGCCGGACGGCTCGGCCTGGGACGACATCGTGCAGCAGGCCCGCGCCGTCGAAGCCGCCGGCGCCACGATGATCAACACCGGCATCGGCTGGCACGAGGCGCGTGTGCCGACGATCGCAACCTCGGTGCCGCGCGCCGTATTCGCCGGCGTCACCGCCAAGCTGCGCCCGCACGCGACGCTGCCGCTGATCGCGACCAACCGCATCAACATGCCCGACGTCGCCGAGCGCATTCTCGCCAGCGGCGCGGCCGATATGGTGTCGATGGCACGGCCGCTGCTGGCCGATCCCCAATGGGTCGCCAAGGCGCGCGCCGGCACGCCCGAGCGCATCAATACCTGCATCGCCTGCAACCAGGCCTGCCTCGACCACGTGTTCCAGAACCGCACCGCGAGTTGCCTGGTCAATCCGCGCGCGTGCGCGGAAACCGAACTCAACTATTTTCCGGCGGCGACGCCGTTGCGCATCGCTGTGGTCGGCGCCGGCCCGGCGGGTCTCGCCTGTGCGACGGTTGCCGCGCAACGTGGGCATGCGGTGACGCTGTTCGATGCCGCGGCCGACATCGGCGGCCAATTCAATCTCGCCCGGCGCATCCCCGGCAAGGAAGAGTTCGACGAGACCCTGCGCTACTTCCGCACCCGGCTGGTCGAGACCGGCGTCGACGTGCGCCTGTCGACGCCCGTCGCGGCCGCGGATCTCAGCGGATTCGATGCCGTGGTACTGGCGACCGGCGTGGTGCCGCGCGCGGTCGACTTCCCGGGCCGCGACCATCCCAAGGTGGTCGGCTATGTCGACGTGATCGAGGGCCGCGTGGTGCCCGGCGCGCGCGTGGCAATCATCGGTGCAGGCGGTATCGGTTTCGATGTCGGCGAGTTCCTCGTCGAACATCCGGGCGCCTCGCCGAGCCTCGACGCCGGCACCTGGATGCGCGAATGGGGCATCGATCCGAGCTTCGAACAGCCCGGCGGCTTGGTACGGGCCGCGCCCGCACCACCCGCGCGCAAGCTGTGGCTGCTGCAGCGCAGCCCCGGCCGTCCCGGTGCGCGGCTCGGCAAGACCACCGGCTGGATCCATCGCAGCACGCTCAAGGCCAAGGGCGTGACGATGCTCGGTGGCGTCGAATATCTCGGTGTCGACGATGCCGGCCTGCGCATCCGCGTCGATGGCGCGGAGCAGACGCTCGAGGTCGACCACGTGGTGATCTGCGCGGGTCAGGAGCCGCGTCGCGAGCTGCTTGACGCCTTGCAGGCGAGCGGCACGGTCGTGCACCTGGTGGGCGGCGCCGATGTGGCCGCGGAACTCGATGCCAAGCGCGCGATCGCGCAGGCGAGCCGCCTCGCGGCCCACCTCTGAAGAAAGGGCCGCCTGTTCAGGTTGCAAATCGAGCGGCTTGGACGCGTCTCGGGGCGCGGTGTCAACGCGATCGACCTGAATAGGACACGTCGAACGGCGCAGCCAGCCACACAAATCGCCCCGGCGCCAGTGCCCCGCATTCACGTTTGATTCGAAAAACCGGGGCTACCGTGCCGTCTCTTCGTTCCGCCCCCTTCGGCGGGACACCGGCCCGACCCGCCTTCTGCGGACTTCGGTGCCCGGGCGATCAAGCGCACCACAGAGTCCGCCGCCCTCCCCAATACGCCATGCCGGTTTCCGCAGTTGCCTGCGTTTCTTCCGCGAGGAGGAGAGCAAGGTGCGGCCGGCGCAACGCAGCAAGGAGTCGTTGATGAAACTTGAATGGGTGATGTGGCTGGCCTCTGTGCTGCCGCCCCCCGCCGCCGATTCGCTCTGCCTGAGCACGACGGTGTACCTGGAAGCCCGCGACCAGTCCGTCCGTGGACAGGAAGCCGTCGCCGAGGTGGCCCTGCGTCGCCAGGAAAGCGGTCTGTGGGGCGAGTCGATGTGCGAGGTAGTCACCGCGCGCAAGCAGTTCGCGCCGACGATCCTGTCGCCGAACACCAAGCTCGCCAACACCAATGCCTGGACGCGCGCGGTCAGCGTGGCGCTGGAGTCGGAGCGCAACTGGTCGCTGCCGCCCGAGCAACGCCGTCAGGTGGTGCCCGGCGCCAGCCACTTCATGGCCCACGCGATCGCGGCGCCGTCCTGGCGCAGCGCCCACCAGGTGGCCACGATCGGGGATCACACCTTCCTGCGCGTGCAGTCGCTGCGTCCGGCACGTCCTGCGAGCGGCAGCGAGCGCGGCTGAGCGGCCCCGCGTCGGCGGCTTCCCCCGGCCGCGACGCCCGGCGCATGATGACGTCCCGTTCGACCTCAGGACCACCATGCGCATCCTCCATACCAAGCCCGGCGCCTGCTCGCTGGCTGACCACATCGTGCTGCAGTGGATCGGCGCGCCGTTCGAACTGCGCGTCGTCGACGCAACGCAGATGAAAGCGCCGGCCTTCCTCGCACTCAACCCCGCGGGTGCAGTGCCGGTGCTGGTCGAAGGCGACTGGGTACTGACCCAGAACGCCGCGATCCTCGGCTATTTGGCCGACAGCCATCCCGAGGCGAAGCTCGGCGGTGACGGTTCGCCGCAGGGTCGCGCCGAGGTCAATCGCTGGCTGGCATTGCTCAACGCCGATCTGCACCCGGCGTTTCATCCGCTGTTCGGCAGCACCAAGTATCTCGAAGACGCGGACGCGGTCGACCGCACGCGCAAGCACGCGATGCAGAAGATCCGCGGCTATTACGAGCGCCTCGACGCGCAGCTTGACGGCCGCGAGTACCTCGTCGGCACGCGTTCGATCGCCGATCCGTATCTGTTCGTGACTCTGCAGTGGGCGAAGCGTCTGAAGCTCGATCTGGGTGGGCTCGACCATCTGCACGCGTTCGACGCGCGCATGCTCGCCGACGCGGGCGTGCGCGCGGCAATGGCGGCCGAAGGCCTGATCTGATTCAAGGCGGCTGCGTTCGCCGCATCGCGCGACGGGGCAGTGCCCATGCTTCGATCCCGTTGCCCGGCGGACTGCATGCGTCCGTGCGCGGGTCAAGACCGTCGTGGCGCACGCCGGGAGGCGGTGGCGAATCTTTCACCACCGCCATGCGCGCCGCGCCGACAGGGCGTGTGCGGGGCTTATCCACAGACTTCCCCGCAAACCATCCACACCGGCTGTGGATGACGCGCCGGATGCGCCGCGTGGCGCACGTGTCAAGCCTGGGCGATGAATTCAGCCCGGCACGTCTGCCGGCACCCGCACCGCGCCTTCCATCAGCACGCGCGCCGAGCGCGACATGATCGCCTTGGCGACGGTCCAGTAGCCGTCGACTTCCACGGCTTCCGCGCCGACGCGCAAGGTGCCCGAGGGATGGCCGAAGCGCACCGACGTACGTGCGCCGCCGCCGGCTGCCAGATTCACCAGCGTGCCGGGAATCGCCGCCGCCGTGCCGATCGCGACGGCCGCCGTGCCCATCATCGCGTGGTGCAGCTTGCCCATCGACAGCGCGCGCACCAGCAGATCGACAGCGCCGGCCGCGATCGCCTTGCCGCTCGACACCACGTGATCGCACGGCGGCGCAACGAACGCGACCTTGGGCGTGTGCTTACGTTTCGACGCCTCGGAGACATCGCTGATGAGCTCCATACGCACCGCGCCGTGCGCGCGGATCGTCTCGAACATCGCGAGCGCTTTCGCGTCGCCATTGATCGCGTCCTGCAACTCGGTTCCGGTGTACCCGATCGAGGCGGCGTCGACGAAGATCGTCGGGATCCCGGCATTGATCATCGTCGCGCGCAGCGTGCCGACACCCGGCACGTCGAGATCGTCGACCAGGTTTCCAGTCGGGAACATCGCACCGCCGCCCGCGCCCTCGCCTTCATCGGCGGGATCGACGAACTCCAGCACGATCTCCGCCGCCGGGAACGTCACGCCATCGAGCTCGAAATCACCGGTCTCCTGCACCTGCCCGTCCGCCACGGGCACGTGCACGATGATGGTCTTGCCGATGTTCGCCTGCCACACGCGTACCGCGACTGTGCCGTGTTCTGGAATACGCGATGCATCGATGAAGCCATTGGCGATCGCGAACGGGCCGACCGCGGTACTGAGGTTGCCGCAATTGCCGCTCCAGTCGACGAACGCGCTGTCGATCGACACCTGGCCGTAGAGATAGTCGACGTCGTGATCCGGCACCGACGCGGGCCCAATGATCACGCACTTGCTGGTCGACGAGGTCGCGCCGCCCATGCCATCCGTGTGTTTCGCATAGGGATCGGGCGAACCGATCACGCGCAGCATCAGCGCGTCGCGCGCGGGCCCCTGCACCTGCGTGGCGGCAGGCAGGTCTTCGAGGCGGAAGAACACGCCTTTCGAGGTGCCGCCGCGCATGTAGGTGGCGGGGATGCGGAGTTGGGGGATGTAGGTCATGGGATCCGTCGAGCGCGTTGGCGCGAATTGAGAACACTCAGAAGAGTGCGGTTTGCCTCGGAGACTTGAGGGGCCAGCGGTCCAACGTGTCGTAACCGTATTCCGCTTGCGCACCAGCACGGACAAGTTCGATCTCGGTGACCGGCCAGGCAATCGGCGCGATCTCGAAGCTTTCTGCCGGTGACGCACCGCCGCCGTAAGCGAGCGTCATATGCGCGGTGTGGCCTACTACATCCAGTTCCTCGGAACGCAACTCCGCCTGGACGAGATCGCGTACTTCCTGGAACTGCGGCACCTCGCCTCGCGGCAAGAGAACCCAATGCCCACCGTCACCACTATTCCTGATCCTGTTGTAGACGAATTCGAACGCATGCGCTCTGAGCCTGCCCCCGACGCGCCGCAGCGCTGCGAGGTTCGCTTCCGTATCGTCGAACTTCAGTGATACCGACTGGTGCAGACGCGCCCGCGGAACGAGCTCTCCGCTCATCCGGTCGGCAAGTGCCTTCTCGTGCACGCGCCGGATGATCTCGTCGCCGATGTCGACAGGAGGGCGCAACATCAATATCAGTCCACGCATCTGTCAGGCCGCCTTCGAAGACTCCAGAAAATCTTGCGCGAACCGCTGCAGCACACCGCCGGCCTCATAGATCGAGACTTCTTCCGCGGTGTCCAGGCGGCAGATCACCGGCACCGACAGCTGCGTGCCGTCCTTGCGGTGGATCACCAGCGTGAGCATCGCGCGCGGGGTGCGGTCGCCGGTGACGTCGAAGGTCTCGGTGCCGTCGATGCCGAGCGTCAGCCGGGTCACGCCCGGCTGGAACTCCAGCGGCAGCACGCCCATGCCGATCAGGTTGGTGCGGTGGATACGCTCGAAGCCTTCGGCCACGATCGCCTCCACGCCCGCGAGACGCACGCCCTTGGCCGCCCAGTCGCGCGAGCTGCCCTGGCCGTAGTCGGCGCCGGCGATGATCACCAGCGGCTGCTTGCGCTCCATGTAGGTCTCGATCGCTTCCCACATGCGTACGACCTGGCCTTCCGGCTCGATGCGCGCCAGCGAGCCCTGGCGCACCGTGCCGTCGACGATCGCCATTTCATTGACGAGCTTCGGATTGGCGAACGTGGCGCGCTGCGCGGTCAGATGGTCGCCGCGATGGGTCGCGTAGGAATTGAAGTCCTCTTCCGGCACGCCCATCTTTGCGAGGTACTCGCCGGCTGCGCTGTCGGCCATGATCGCGTTCGATGGCGACAGGTGATCGGTGGTGATGTTGTCGCCGAGCACTGCCAGCGGGCGCATGCCGGTCAGCGTGCGCGCGCCGGCCAGCGCACCTTCCCAGTACGGCGGGCGGCGGATGTAGGTGCTCATCTCGCGCCAGTCGTACAGCGGCGCGACGCGCTCGCCGGTGTCGACGTGCAGCTTGAACATCGGGCCGTAGACGGCGCGGAACTGTTCGGGCTTGACGCTGGCCTTGACCACCGCGTCGATCTCTTCATCGGACGGCCAGAGATCCTTGAGCGTCACCGGGTTGCCGTGGTGGTCGATGCCGAGCACGTCCTTCTCGATGTCGAAGCGTACGGTGCCGGCGATCGCATAGGCGATGACCAGCGGTGGCGACGCGAGAAACGCCTGCTTGGCATAGGGATGGATGCGGCCGTCGAAATTGCGGTTGCCGCTGAGCACGGCGGTCGCGTAGAGATCACGGTCGATGATCTCCTGCTGGATCGCAGGATCCAACGCGCCGCTCATGCCGTTGCAGGTGGTGCAGGCGAAGGCGACGATGCCAAAACCCAGCTGCTCGAGATCCGGCAGCAGGCCGCTTTCTTCGAGATACAGCTGCACCGCCTTGGAGCCTGGCGCAAGCGAGCTCTTGACCCAGGGCTTGCGCGTCAGGCCGCGCGCATTCGCGTTACGCGCCAGCAGCGCCGCGGCGATGACGTTGCGCGGGTTCGAGGTGTTCGTGCAGCTCGTGATGGCGGCAATGATCACCGCGCCGTCGGGCATCGTGCCGTCGGTCGGCATCTCCCACGCGCCGGCGATGCCGCTGGCGGCGAGATCGCTGGTCGCCACGCGCTTGTGCGGATTCGACGGGCCGGCCATGTTGCGCACCACGCTCGACAGGTCGAAATGCAGCGTGCGCACGTACTCGGCGCTGGCCAGCGAATCGGCCCACAGGCCGGCGGCCTTGGCGTAGGTCTCGACCAGCGCGACCTGCGTGTCTTCGCGGCCGGTCAGACGCAGGTAGTCGAGTGTGTTGTCGTCGATGAAGAACATCGCCGCGGTCGCGCCGTACTCGGGCGCCATGTTGGAGATCGTCGCGCGATCGCCGACCGACAGCGCGGCCGCGCCAGGTCCGCGGAATTCCAGATACGCGCCGACGACCTTCGACTTGCGCAGGAATTCCGTGAGCGCCAGCACGACGTCGGTCGCGGTGATGCCCGGGCCGGGACGGCCTGCGAGTTCGACGCCGACGATCTCCGGCGTGCGCATCCACGACGCGCGACCGAGCATGACGTTCTCGGCTTCGAGTCCGCCGACGCCGATCGCGATCACGCCCAACGCATCGACGTGCGGCGTGTGGCTGTCGGTGCCGACGCAGGTATCCGGAAACGCGACGCCGTCCTGGACGTAGACCACCGGCGACATCTTCTCCAGATTGATCTGGTGCATGATCCCGTTGCCCGGCGGAATCACCTCGACGTTGTGGAACGCGAGCTTGGTCCAGTCGATGAAGTGGAAACGGTCCGCATTGCGACGGTCTTCGATGGTCCGGTTCTTCGCGAACGCATCCGGGTCATAGCCGCCGCATTCCACTGCCAGCGAGTGGTCGACGATCAGCTGCACCGGCACGACCGGATTGACCTTCGCCGGATCGCCGCCCTGGTCGGCGATCGCATCGCGCAGACCGGCGAGATCCACCAGCGCGGTCTGGCCGAGGATGTCGTGGCAAACCACGCGCGCCGGATACCACGGGAAATCGATGTCCTGACGCAGCTCGATCAGCTGGCGCAGCGCGTCGTCGAGCTGCGCCAGTTCGCAGCGCCGCACCAGATTCTCGGCGTGCACGCGCGCGGTGTAGGACATGCGGTCGTACGCGCCGGGCGCGAGGGCTTCGACGGCGGCACGCGCGTCGAACCAGTCGAGCTTGGTGCCGGGAAGGGATTTGCGGTGCTGGCTGTTCATGGCTGGCGTGACTCCGGGAATCAGGGGCTCTTTCCTTCTCCCGGCTTGCGGGAGAAGGTGCCCCGCAGGGGGCGGATGAGGGCGCTTTTCGCGCCTACGGCGCGCCCTCACCCCGACCCTCTCCCGCATGCGGGAGAGGGCGCAAGGCTCACTCGCGCTCGGCGATCGGCACGAAGGCCTGGTCTTCCGGCCCCGTGTAATTCGCGCTCGGTCGGATGATCTTGCCGTCGATGCGCTGCTCGATGACGTGCGCGCTCCAGCCGGCGGTGCGGGCGATGACGAACAATGGGGTGAACATCGCCGTCGGCACGCCCATCATGTGGTAGCTCACCGCGCTGAACCAGTCGAGGTTGGGGAACATCTTCTTGATGCCCCACATCACCGTTTCCAGGCGCTCGGCGATGTCGTACATCTTGCGGCTGCCCACCTCGTCCGACAGTTCGCGCGCGACGGTCTTGATGACCTCGTTGCGGGGATCGCTGACGGTGTAGACCGGGTGGCCGAAGCCGATGATCACTTCCTTCTTTTCGACGCGCGCGCGGATGTCGGCTTCCGCTTCGTCCGGCGTGTCGTAGCGCTTCTGCACTTCGAACGCGACTTCGTTTGCGCCGCCGTGCTTCGGCCCGCGCAGCGCGCCGATGCCGGCGGTGATGCAGGAATACATATCGCTGCCGGTGCCGGCGACGACACGGCTGGCGAAGGTCGACGCGTTGAACTCGTGCTCCGCGTACAGGATCAGCGAGGTGTGCATCGCCTTGACCCAGGACTCGCGCGGCGGCACACCGTGCAGCAGGTGCAGGAAATGCCCGCCGATCGAATCGTCATCGGTCTCGACGTCGATCGCGCGGCCATTGTGGCTCCAGTGATACCAGTACAGCAGCATCGAACCGAGCGAGGCCATCAGCTTGTCGGCGATGTCGCGCGCGCCCGGATGGTTGTGGTCGTCCTTCTCCGGTGCAACGCAGCCGAGCACCGACACGCCGGTGCGCATGACGTCCATCGGATGGGCCGACGGCGGCAGTTCCTCGAGCGCGGACTTCACCGCCGCCGGGATGCCGCGCAGGGACTTCAGCTTGGCCTTGTAGCCGCGCAGTTCGGATTCGGTCGGCAGCTTGCCGTGGACCAGCAGATACGCGATTTCCTCGAACTCGCTGGTACGCGCGAGATCGAGGATGTCGTAGCCGCGGTAGTGCAGATCGTTGCCGCTGCGGCCGACAGTGCACAGCGCGGTGTTGCCGGCGGCCGTGCCGCTCAGCGCGACGGATTTCTTCGGCTTGAAGCCGGGGGCGGTGGTGGCGGTGTCGCTCATCTGGAATCTCCGTTGGATGCCCGCGGGCACGGATGGAAAGATCGGGAGTCGCTTATTTCTTGGATGCGAACAGCGCGTCGAGCCGCTGCTCGAAGGCGTGATAGCCGATGCGCTCGTAGAGTTCCTCGCGGGTCTGCATGGTCTCGACGACGGCCTGCTGCGAACCGTCGCGGCGCACCGCGATGTACACCGCTTCGGCGGCCTTGTTCGCCGCGCGGAATGCCGACAGCGGGAACAGCTGGATCGCGACGCCCGCCGAAGCCAGTTCGTCGCGGGTGAACAGCGGCGTGGCACCGAACTCGGTGATGTTGGCCAGCACAGGCACCTTCACGGCATCGACGAAGCGGCGATAGGTGTCCAGATCGTAGGCGGCCTCGGCGAAGATGCCGTCGGCGCCGGCTTCGACGCAGGCGACGGCGCGTTCGATCGCAGCGTCCACACCGTCGACCTGGATCGCATCGGTACGCGCGATCAGGAAGAAGTCGGGATCGGTCTTCGCATCGGCTGCAGCCTTGACCCGGTCGACCATCTCGCCCTGCGACACGATTTCCTTTCCGGGACGATGGCCGCAGCGCTTGGCGCCGACCTGGTCCTCGATATGGCACGCCGCCGCGCCCGCCTTGATCAGCGACTTGACCGTGCGCTCGATGTTGAACGCACTGGCGCCGAAGCCGGTGTCGATGTCGACCAGCAATGGCAGGTCGCAGACATCGGTGATGCGGCGCACATCGATCAGCACGTCTTCGAGCGTGTTGATGCCGAGGTCCGGCAGACCCAGCGAGCCTGCGGCGACGCCGCCGCCCGACAGGTAGATCGCCTGGAAGCCGGCGCGTTGGGCCAGCAGCGCGTGGTTGGCGTTGATCGCACCGATCACCTGCAGCGGAGATTCGGCGGCGAGCGCGGCGCGGAATTTCGCGCCTGCGGAAAGCGTGGTCATGGATGCGACTCCGGAACTGCGGTGTACCGCGATGGCGTGCAATCTGGCACCATCCGACTGGTTGATCAATCTTGATCGAATTAATCAATACATCGGAATTCACTGTGAATGCGAACGATGGCGACCTGATGTCCGCGGCGCAGGCCTGCGCCGCGCTCGGCATCAGCACCGCGACGCTCTACGCCTATGTCAGCCGTGGCCTGCTCGAATCGCGCCCCGGTGCCGACCATCGCAGCCGTGTGTACCTGCGCCAGGACGTCGAACGCCTGACCCAGCGCAAGCGCGCAGGCCGCGGCGCGGCACGTGGCGCGGCGCAAAGCCTTGACCGCGGCTTGCCGGTGATGGAAACGCGGATCTCGCTGATCCGGCCCGACAGTCCGTACTACCGCGGGCGCTCCGCGGTCGCGATGGTGCGCAGCGGCGCGACGCTCGAAGACACCGCACGCCTGCTCTGGGATTGCGGTGATACCGATCCCTTCGACGCCGCGATCAGCGACTGGCCCACGCGCGTCGCCGCGATTGCTGGGGATGCCACGCTGCCGCCGATCGAACGCGCGATGGCAGTGATCCCGCTGCTCGCGCCGGACCTGCGGCATTCACTGAGCGCCGCGCCCGCGGCCAAGCGCGGCGTCGCGGCAACATTGCTGCGCCAGAACGCGGCGCTGCTGGTCGCCGGCACGCCGGATGCGCGCCCGGTCCACGCGCTACTCGCCGATGCCTGGCGCCCGGGGGATGCGGCATTCGCCGAGCTCGTCCGCGCGGCGCTGGTGCTATGCGCGGACCACGAACTCAACGTGTCGGCCTTCGCCGCGCGCGTGGTCGCGTCCACCGGCGCGCATCTACACGCGACGGTCTGCGCGGGGCTCGCGGCGCTGTCGGGCCCCCGCCATGGCGGCGCGACGGCGCGCGCGCATGCGCTGATCCGCGAAGCCTGCGATGCGCCCTCGCCTGCTGCCTTCGTCGCCGAACGCTGGCAACGCGGCGACGATCTGCCGGGCTTCCACCATGTGCTGTATCCCGATGGCGATCCACGCGCGGCCGAAGTGCTGGCGATGCTGCGCGCTCGCCACACGGGCGATGCACGCATGCAGCAGGTCGAAGCGGTGCTCACCTCCGCGGCCGAGACCAGTGGCCGCCATCCCAACATTGACGGCATGCTCGCCGCGATCTGTTTCGTGCACGGCCTGCCGGCGACGCCGGCGCTGTGCATGTTTGCCGCCGGCCGGCTTGCCGGCTGGCTGGCACATGCGCTGGAGCAGCAGGAACTCGGCACGCTGATCCGTCCGCGCGCGCACTACACCGGCATCTCGCCGGCGGAGTAACGAGCACGTTCCGCTGTGTGGGGTGGACTTTCTGTAGGAGCGCGCTTGCGCGCGATAGGCGGCGCGCGATGAGCAATTCCCGATACAGCCGCATCGCGCGCAAGCGCGCTCCTACACGGATGCGGCGCGGCGGCGTCGAGACGCGTGTTGTTCAGCGCGTCCGTTTGTTCCCGGCTGAACTTGTGGGCGCGCGCTTATGCGCGACGGGCGTTCCCGTTGAAACCTGTCGCGTGTTCCGAACAGAATTGCGCCCACGACCCACAAAAAGTGCCCCAAGAATCAGCCCGCGTCCGCGCCCCGCGCCAGCACGCGGCGCACTTCCTCCAGCGCATTCGGATCATCGAGCGTCGACAGGTCTCCCGGATCACGCGATTCCGCCAGCGCCTGCAACGACCGCCGCAGCAACTTGCCCGAGCGCGTCTTCGGCAGCGCATTGACCACATAGACCCGCGCCGGCCGCGCGACGGCGCCGAGTTGATCCGCGACGGTGCGCATCATCTCGCCCGCGGTCGCGTGCTGCGCGTCCGCATCCGCCGATGCCTGCTTGAGCGTCACGAAGACGATCGGCACCTGGCCTTTCAGTTCGTCGGCGACGCCGATCACCGCGGCCTCGGCGACTGCCGGATGGCTCGACACCGCCTCCTCGATCTCGCGCGTGCCGAGGCGATGGCCGGCGACGTTGATGACATCGTCGGTGCGGCCGAGGATGAAGGTGTAGCCGTCCTCGTCCTGGATCGCCCAGTCCAGCGAGCTGTAGAGCAGTTCCTCGAAATGCGAGAAATAGCTCGACAAGAAGCGCGCGTCGTCCTTCCACACCGTGGTCATGCAGCCCGGCGGCAGCGGCGGCTGGATCACCAGCACGCCCTTGGTGCCGGGTGGCACCCGCTCGCCGGTGACTTCATCGATCACGCGCAGGTCGTAGCCCGGCGTGGGCAGGCCAGGCGAGCCGAACTTGACGGGTTTCATCTCGACACCCGGCATCAGCGCCAGCACCGGCCAGCCGGTTTCGGTCTGCCAGTAGTTGTCGATGATGGTCGTGCCGCCGAGGCCTGCGCTGATCCAGCTCGCGGTGGGTTCGTCGAGCGGTTCGCCGGCCAGGAACAGGTACTCGAGTTTCGACAGGTCGTACTGCGTCAGGAATTTCGCATCCTGTTTCTTCAGTACGCGGATCGCCGTCGGCGACGAGAACATCGTGCGCACGCCGTAGTCGGCGCAGATCTTCCACCAGATGCCGCCATCGGGACTGGTCGGCAGACCTTCGTAGAGGATGACCGTCGCGCCGGCGATCAGCGGGCCGTAGACGTTGTAGGAATGGCCGACCGCCCAGCCGACGTCGGACGTGGTGAACATCACCTGACCCGGGCGGATGTCGTAGATCGACCACATCGACAGCGCCATCGCCACCGCATACCCGCCGACATCGCGCTGCACGCCCTTGGGCTTGCCGGTGGTGCCGGAGGTGTAGAGCAGATAGCTGGGCTCGTTGGATTCCAGCCATGCCACCGGCACGTCGGTGCCGGCGTGTTGCGCGCGGAGGGTCGCGTAATCGACGTCGCGTCCTTCGATACGCGCGGAGCCGGGATCGAGTCCGCGGTCGACGATCAGCACATGCGGCGGCGGCGAGGTCGTCTCCGCACAGGCGGCGTCGATCAGCGGCTTGTACGGAATTGTCTTGCCGCCGCGGCTACCGGCATCGGCGGCGATCAGCAGCTTGGGCGCGGCATCGTCGATCCGCAGCGCGAGATTGTGCGCAGCGAACCCGCCGAAGACCACCGAGTGCACCGCGCCGATCCGCGCGCAGGCCAGCATCGCGAACGCGGCCTCGGCCATGTTCGGCATGTAGATGACCACGCGATCGCCGCGGCCGACCCCGAGTGCGACCAGCACCGCGGCGAAGTCGTTGACCTCGCGATACAGCTGCGCGTAAGTGATCTCACGCGTCTCGTTGGTTTCCGTGGAGATCGCGACAAGCGCGAGCTGGTCGCCACGCGCGTCGAGATGCCGGTCGACGGCGTTGAAACAGAGGTTGGTTTCGCCACCGACGAACCACTTGCGGAACGGCGGATTCGAGTAATCGAGGATTCGCTCGGGCGTCTTGTGCCAGTGGATCGCCTGCGCCTGCTCGCCCCAGAAACCCTCGGGGTCTTCGATGGAGCGGCGGTGGAACTCCTCGTAGCCCATGTCGACCTCCCGGTTGCGAATCTCGAGGCTAGTCCTCGCGCGGAAAGGACGCGTTACGACAATGGTCTACCCCGCGCTTTCGCCAGACGCGCGCCCACGAAAAAGCCGGGCACATAGCCCGGCTTTTTCTCGCCACTCTACAGGGCTCAGCTGAGCAGATGCGCCACGCCGCTGCGCTCTTCCTCGAGCTCGGCGAGGGTCTTGTCGATGGCCTTCTGGCTGAAGTCGTCGACTTCGATGTCCTTGACCAGGGTGTACTCGCCGTTCTCGGTGGTTACCGCGAAGCCGAAGATCACGCCCTCCGGAATGCCGTAGCTGCCGTCGGACGGCACGCCCATCGTCACCCACTTGCCGTTGCTGCCCAACACCCAGTCGTGGATGTGGTCGATGGCGGCGTTGGCGGCCGAGGCGGCCGAGGACAGGCCACGCGCTTCAATGATCGCCGCGCCGCGCTTGCCGACCTGCGGGATGAAGGTGTTGGCGTTCCAGTCCGCGTCGTTGACCTTGTCCTTGAGGTTGACGCCCTTCGCGGTCGCGAAGCGGTAGTCCGGGTACATGGTCGGGCTGTGGTTGCCCCACACGATCAGGCCTTCGATGTCGCCCACGGCGACGCCCGCCTTGGTGGCCAGCTGGCTCAGCGCGCGGTTGTGGTCGAGGCGCAGCATTGCGGTGAAGTTGCGCGGGTTGAGATCCGGCGCCGACTTCATGGCGATGTAGGCATTGGTGTTGGCCGGGTTGCCGACCACCAGCACCTTGACGTCACGCGAGGCGACCTTGTTCAGCGCCGCGCCCTGGGCGGTGAAGATCTTCGCGTTCTCGAGCAGCAGGTCCTTGCGCTCCATGCCCGGGCCGCGCGGACGCGCGCCGACCAGCAGGGCGATGTCGGCGTCCTTGAACGCAACTTCCGGATCGTCGGTGCCGACGACATCGGCCAGCAGCGGGAACGCGCAATCTTCGAGCTCCATGATCACGCCCTTCAGCGCGGCCTGTGCCTTGTCGATCGGCAGTTCGAGCAGCTGCAGGATCACCGGCTGCTCCTTGCCCAGCATTTCGCCGGAGGCGATCCGGAACAGCAGGGCATAACCGATCTGGCCGGCAGCGCCGGTCACGGCAACACGGACGGGGGTCTTCATATGCATTCCTCTGATTTCTCGTGGGGTGTCAAGGCGCGGGCGGCGGAGGCCGGCCGATCAGGTCAGCTCCGCGAAGAATTCGCGGATGCGGTCGAGCCCGGGCGCGAGCTGCGCCTCGGGACAGGTGTAGCTGATGCGCAAGGCACGCGGCTCGCCGAAGGCCGAGCCCGGCACACAGGCCACGCCCTTGGTTTCGAGCAGCGCATTGCACAGGTCGGCGTCGCTCTCGATGCGCAGGTCGCCATGCGACTTGCCGAACGCGACGCTGATGTCGGGAAACACGTAGAACGCGCCGGCGGGTTTCGGGCAGACCACGCCCGGAATTTCTGCCAGCGCCGCCATCACCAGGTCACGGCGCGTCTGGAATTCGGCGCACTTCGCCGTCGGCACATCCTGGGGGCCGGACAGCGCGGCGACCGCGGCGGCGGTCACGACTTCCGGGACGTTGGTGATGTGGTTGGAGTTCATCGTCGCGAATGCCTTGGCCACACTCTCCGGCCCGGCCAGCAGGCCGACGCGCCAGCCCGGCATGCCGTAGGTCTTGGACAGCGAGTCGACGAAGATCGTGCGCTCGCGCAGTTCGGGCCGCGCCTGCACCACGTTGTGGTAGCCGATGCCGTCGAACACCATCCGGTTGTAGATGTCGTCGGTGATGATCCAGGTATCGGGATGGCGCACCAGCACGTCGGCCAGCGCGGCGATCTCGTCCCGCGTATAGACCATGCCGGTCGGGTTCGACGGATTGTTGAACAGGAAGACCTTGGGCTTCTTCGCCAGCGCGGCGTCGAGCTGCGCCGGTGTGAGCTTGTAGTCCTGTTCCGGCGGGCACGGCAGCAGCTGGATGTCCGCGCCGACGATCTCGGCGATGTCGAGATACGTCGTCCAGTACGGCGTGGCGAACGCGAAGCCGTCGCCTTCGTCGAGCAGCACTTCGGCCAGCGTGTAGAGGATGTGCTTGGCGCCGATGCCGGTGGCGCAGTGCGCGCGGGTGTAGCCCGTCAGGCCGATGCGATCGAGATGGCCGATGAACGCGTCGAGCAGCGCGTCGCTGCCGCGGTTGCTGCCGTACTGGCCGCTGTCGTGGTCGAGCGCCTCGCGCGCCGCCGCATACACGTGCGGGCCTGGCAGGAAGTTCGGCACGCCGATCGAGAAGCTGATGATGTCCCGGCCTTCGGCCTTCAGGCGCTTGGCCTTTTCGGCGACCTGCATGATGGCGCTGGGCTTGGCGCGGGCGGTCCGCGCGGCGAGCTGGGGCATCGGGAACTCTCGTTTCAGAGCGGCGGGAATGCGGCGGAACCGCTGATTTTCGGCGGCAGATGGTACCACGCACCCCCGTCGCGACCTGCCGCAGCGGGCGCAGTGCGAAGCGCGTCCTCAGAGGTAATCGAGCACGTCGCCGAGGTCGTAGTTCTCGTCGAAATACACCTGCCATTGCGCGTAGGTATCGCGCAGACAGGCGGGCGTGGTGCAGGCATCAAGCTGCTGCACGACCGCGGCGGCCGTGCGGTCGCCATCCGGATAGCGGGCCGACAGTTCGACCAGCTGCGTGCGCAGGCTGCGATCGAGCTCGGCAAACTCGATTTCGCTGCAGGCCAGCGTCGCCCGCAAGCTGCCGACCGGCGCGTCTCCGCCGCACGCAACGGCCTGCGGCAGCACCGCGGCCTGGCGGATTGCCAGCACGAGTTCCTGGTGATCGCGCTCGGTCAGCCGACGCACGAAACCCAGCGTCTCGACCTGTCCCTGCGCCCAGGTGACGCGCAGCGTGAAACCGGCCCCGGACGTCGCGTCCTGCACCTTGCGCAGGGTCACCGTCTCATCGGGGCCGTTCTCGCGGGTAACCCGGAACGCCAGCGTCTGGTTGTCGACATCGACATCCTCGACCGCGCCTGCAAGCCAGGCACCATCGCGCAGGATGCGCAGTCCATACGCGTCCTGCCATTGGATGGCGTAGATCGTTTCGGCATCGTCGCCCTGCGAGACGCCGGTGCTCCAGATGCCGTCCAGGCTGCGTTCAAACGCATGTGCAGGCGGTGCGGCCGACGTGTCCGGGCCCACGGCCTCAATGTCGGAACCAGACGAAGACGGCGTGCAGCCCGACAGCCCACCGGCGGCGAGCGCCAGCACCAGACCGCACCACCACATGCCGCTCGAGGTCATTCCGTTCCCCTCAAAGACAACAGGCCGGCGAATGGCCGGCCTGTCGGTGTCGCTTACGCAGCGAGAGTCTTGTTCCACTCGGCGACGCGGTCGGCCTTCGCGGCCAGTGCGGCGTCGACGTCGCCCTCGATCTTGATCGACTTGATTGCGTCGCCCTGCTTCACCGCGTCCACCACATCCAGACCCTCGGTGACCTTGCCGAACACGGTGTGCTTGCCGTCCAGCCAATCGGTCTTGATGTGGGTGATGAAGAACTGGCTGCCATTGGTGTTCGGACCTGCGTTCGCCATCGACAGCACGCCACGGTCATGCTTGACGCCGTTGTTGGTCTCGTCTTCGAACTTGTAGCCCGGGCCACCGCGGCCGGAGCCTTCCGGACAGCCGCCCTGGATCATGAAATCGGGAATCACGCGGTGGAAGCTGAGGCCATCGTAGAACCCGCGCTGTGCAAGGTTGACGAAATTGGCGACGGTCAGCGGTGCCTTGTCGGCATGCAGCTCGACCTTGATCTGGCCACGGTCGGTGTCGAATACGGCGTTCAGGGACATGGGAAATCCTGGTTGAAGGGACAATCATCGGCGTACCGACGAACCCGCGACATGCGGCCTCCATTGGACGGTTTCAAGCCGCCCGCCGCCCTGCCCGCCATGCGGCAGCGCAACACGCTATAATGCGGGGCTCTTTCACTGACTATTGTGCGCCCCGGTCTTCGACTCTGGCGCAGCCTTGCCCATGTCCATCGAACGCCTGCGCAATATCGCCATCGTCGCCCACGTCGACCACGGCAAGACCACCCTCGTCGACTGTCTGCTGAAGCAGTCCGGCACCCTGTCCGAGCGCACCGTGCTCGCTGAGCGTGTGATGGACAGCAATGACCAGGAAAAGGAGCGTGGCATCACGATCCTGGCCAAGAACACCGCGATCACCTGGAACGGCAACCGCATCAACATCGTCGACACCCCGGGCCATGCCGACTTCGGTGGCGAGGTCGAGCGCGTGCTGTCGATGGTCGACTCGGTGCTGATCCTGGTCGACGCGATGGATGGCCCGATGCCGCAGACGCGCTTCGTGACCCAGAAGGCGTTCGCGATGGGCTTCAAGCCGATCGTCGTCGTCAACAAGATCGACCGTCCGGGCGCGCGTCCGGACTGGGTGATCGACCAGGTGTTCGACCTGTTCGACAAGCTCGGCGCGACCAACGAGCAGCTGGACTTCCCGATCGTCTACGCCTCGGCGCTGCACGGTTACGCCAGCCTCGAAGACACCGCGCGTTCGGGCGACATGACGCCGCTGTACGAGGCGATCATGCAGCACGTGTCGCCGCCGGCGGTCGATCCGGACGGCCCCTTCCAGATGCGCATCAGCCAGCTGGACTACAACAACTTCGTCGGCCTGATCGGCATCGGCCGCATCCAGCGCGGCAAGGTGCGCACCAACATGCCGGTCAGCATCGTCGACCGCGAGGGCAAGAAGCGCCAGGGCAAGGTCCTGCAGGTGCTCGGCTTCATGGGCCTGGAGCGCGTGGAAACGCAAGAAGCCGAGGCCGGTGACATCGTCGCCATCTCGGGCATCCAGGAACTGGGCATCTCCGACACCGTCTGTGCGCTCGATACGCCGGAAGCGCTGCCGGCGCTGACCGTCGACGAGCCGACGATCTCGATGACCTTCCAGGTCAACAACTCGCCGTTCGCCGGCAACAAGGACCGCAGCGGCGGCAAGTTCATCACCAGCCGCCAGATCCGCGAGCGCCTGGAGCGCGAGACGCTGCACAACGTCGCGTTGAAGGTCGAGGAAGGTTCGGATCCGGACAAGTTCCTGGTCTCGGGCCGCGGCGAGCTGCATCTGTCGGTGCTGATCGAAAACATGCGTCGTGAGGGTTTCGAGCTCGCCGTGTCGCGCCCGGAAGTCATCATCAAGGAAATCGAAGGCCAGCAGATGGAGCCGGTCGAGCAACTCGTGGTCGACGTCGAAGAAGTCCACCAGGGCGGCGTGATGGAGAAGCTCGGCATCCGCAAGGGTCAGCTGAAGAACATGGAATCGGACGGCAAGGGTCGCGTGCGCCTGGATTACATGATTCCGGCGCGCGGCCTGATCGGCTTCCAGAACGAGTTCCGCACCCTGACCCAGGGGTCGGGCCTGCTGTTCCATGTGTTCGACCATTACGGTCCGAGGGAAACCGGCGCGATCGCCAAGCGCCAGAACGGTGTGCTGATCGCCAACGCTGCCGGCGCCACGCCCGCTTATTCGCTCGGACCGCTGCAGGAGCGCGGCAAGCTGTTCGCGGCCGAAGGCGACCACGTGTACGAAGGCCAGCTGATCGGCATCCACTCCAAGGACAACGACCTGACCGTCAACGCGATCAAGACCAAGCCGCTGACCAACATGCGCGCCTCGGGCAAGGACGATGCGATCGCGCTCTCCCCGGCGATCAAGTACACGCTGGAGCAGGCGCTGGACTTCATCGAGGACGACGAACTGGTCGAGGTCACCCCGAAGGAGATCCGCCTGCGCAAGAAGGCACTGACCGAAAACGATCGCAAGCGCGCGTCCCGCGGCGGGTGAGCCAGGCGCTGTTCCCGGCGTGGCGGCCCAGTGCCGACGGCCGGGCATCGCTCGCGACCCTGTCGCATCGTGTGCAGACGGCGTGCCCTTCGGGCGCGCCGTCTTTGCATCTGCGACGTGCGGACCAGTGGCATGTCACCCTGTGCTTCGTGGGGGAAGCCGCCGAACCGGTGGCCACTCCGGCACTTCTGGATGCGTTCGCCGGCGCGGCAACCCGCATTCCGCCGCACGACTTCACGATCGAGCGTCTCGCCTATTGGCGTCATTCCGGCGCCGTGGTCGCATTGCCGGCGCCCTGCCCGGCGCTGCAGGCACTCTGCGATGCAAGCCATGACGCGGCCCGCCGTGCGGGCGTTGCGCCTGCGGCGCGAACCAACCGGCCACATCTCACGCTCGAGTTTCTAGAACGGGGACTGCCGACGCCATCGTGGCTCGACACAGTGAACTGCGCTGTCGATCCGTTCGATGTCCAAGGATTCGAACTGCTCTTCAATCCCGGTGGCCGCTACGACGCGCTCGGCGCGTGGCCGTTGACCGGGACGACATTACCCGTGCCACCTCGACAGCAAGGCCTGTTCTGATGACCGACGAGCGCCCCGACACGGGCACAAGCCTGCGCGCGATCGCGCTGTTCGAAGCCACCAAGGGCATCTTCGCCCTGCTCGTCGCCGGCGCACTCGCGGCGATCGGCCCGGACGCGCTGCAGCACGAACTCGAGCGCGTACTGGCGCGGTTCGGCGTGGATGCCGCACGCGGCGGCACCGCGATGCTCGATGCGATCACCCCGCAGACGCTGCATCTTGCGATCGGCGTCGCGGCGATCTACGCCGGCATGCGACTGCTGGAGGGCTGGGGGCTGTGGCGCCATCGCGCGTGGGCATCCTGGCTTGGCTGCATTGGCGCGGCGGCCTATCTGCCGTTCGAAGTCTATGCGCTGTGGCAGCATCCCGACTGGCTGACCTGGGGCGTGCTCGTGATCAACCTTGTGATCGTGCTGGTGTTGGCTCGCGACCTGCATCGACGGGGTCGGGGCGCGTGATGTCGCGCTTGCCGATGCCGGGGTCAGGTGCGCGCTTTCAGTGCGGCGTGCGTGCACTCCTGCCCATGGCACTCGTTGCGACGCTCCTGGCTGCGCCCATGCCGGGCGCCAGCGCCGGTGCCGGAGGCATGGCAGAGACCACGCTGGCGCGTGCGCTCTTGGTCGATATGGCGCTGGAGCAACTGTGTAGCCCCCCGCCCAGCCCGCCATACGAGCGCGTCCTTGAAATCCGACGCGCGTGGCAGTCGCGCAACGGCAAGGCGGTCATGGATGCGGCCCGGTTCTTGGACGCCGTCAGCCCCTCCGACGGTTCGGCCGAGCAGCAGGCAGAACGCGACGCCGTCGAGGCCCGTATCACCGATGCCTTCACCCGCCTGCGTGCACGTCACTTTCCGGAAAACCGGGGCGACGAGGAGCGCTGCCCGGCGTTCCTGGCACACGTCGAGCGCGGCGCTTTCGATGCGCTCGCCCCTGCCGCCCTCGACGACGCGAACGTCGACGACTAGGTGCGCGCGCCCTGCGCATGCTTGCGCACGATCAGCATCGCCGTCTCCAGCGCCTGCTCGTAGTTCAGACGCGGATCGACCTGACTCTTGTAGGCGCGCTCGAGGTCGATCTCGGTCAGCGCCCGCGCGCCACCCATGCACTCGGTGACGTCCTCACCGGTGAGTTCGAGATGCACACCACCCAGCCGCGTGCCCGCCGCGGCATGCAGTTCGAACGCCTGCTCGATCTCACTGCGGATATTGTCGAATCGGCGGGTCTTGTAGCCGTTGCTGGTCGATTCGGTATTGCCGTGCATCGGGTCGCAGATCCACAGTACGCGGCGGCCGGAGCGGCGCACCGCGTCGAGCAGGGCCGGCAGACGTTCGGCGATCTGGGTCGCGCCCATACGGTGGATCAGGCTCAGGCGGCCCGGCTCGTCATCGGGATTGAGCACATCGATCAGGCGGAGCAACTCATCGGCTGTGGAAGTCGGACCGACCTTGACCCCGATCGGATTGCGCAGTCCGCGGAAGTACTCCACGTGCGCGCCGTCGAGCGCAGCCGTGCGCACACCGATCCAGGGGAAATGCGTGCTGAGGTTGAACCAGCCCCACTGGCGCGGCACCTGGCGCGTGTTCGCTTCCTCGTAGGGCAGCAGCAGGGCTTCATGCGAGGTGTAGAAATCGACGCGGTTGAGGTTGTGCACCTGCGTGCCGGCCAGCGTCTCCATGAAACGCACGGCGTCACCGAGACCGGAGACCATGCGCTGGTATTCCTCGGCCAGCGGCGATTCGCCCACCCACTCCAGGCCCCAGTACTCGGGGTGGTGCAGATCGGCGAAACCACCGTCGATCAGCGAGCGCACGAAATTCATCGTCATCGCCGAACGCGCATGCGCGCGCACCATGCGGCGCGGGTCTGGAATCCGGGCTTCGGGCGTAAACGCCGGCGCATTGACCACGTCGCCGCGGTAACAAGGCAGGGTCACGCCATCCCGGGTTTCGGTGTCGGCCGAACGCGGCTTCGCGTACTGGCCGGCGAAGCGGCCGACGCGCACGACCGGCAGGCGCATGCCGTGCACGAGCACCAGGCTCATCTGCAGCAGCACCTTGAGACGGTTGGAGATGACGTCGGACGTACAGTCGCCAAAGTTCTCCGCGCAGTCGCCGCCCTGCAGCAGGAAACGCCGACCTTCTTGGGCTTCGGCCAGCTGCTGCTTGAGGCTCAGGATTTCCCACGAGGTCACCAGCGGTGGCAATGCGCGCAACTCTTCCTGCACGGCAGCCAGGGCGGCCTGATCGGGATAGGTCGGCAGCTGTTTGGCCGGGCGCGTGCGCCAGCTCTCCGGCTGCCAGTCTTCAGGCAGGTTCACGGGTTGCAGGGTGCGCTCATTGGACGACGGCATGGGGTGTTCCTCTCGCGGGTCGCCATCATCGCAGTTTGCTGCTCCGCGTCACAACGCCGGCAAGCGTTCAGCGAGCGGTACGTAATCCGGCAAACAGCGCGACCGCCGCCAGCAGCAGGAACCACACCAGGCTCCAGGCCGGCATCGACAGGCCGAGGAAGGTCCAGTCCACGGTGCCGCAGTCGCCGGATCCGGTCAGCACCTTCTGGATCAACGTCGGGGTATCCATCGTCTCGCGCATGAAGGCGAACGGCGCGCCGCAGGTCGCGAAGCCTGGAGGATGCATCTGCAGCCACACATGGCGACCGGCGATACCGATGCCGACCGCAGCGGCCGCGAAGCCCAGCAGCCCGTAGACGGTGCGCCCCCCGCGCCCGCGCGGTGCATGGAGCGCGGCGACGAGTAGCACGACACCCAGCGCCGCAAAGGCCAGCCGCTGGAAAATGCACAAGGGGCACGGTTCGAGGCCCCATTGCAGCTGCGAGTAGATCGCAAATCCGATCAGTGCGAAGCAGGCGACGGCGCCGACGAACATCAGTGTGCGGAACGACCAGCGGACAGGATTCATGGGCAGACCGTCGATAGGGTGTCGCGATTATCGTCCCGCACCGCGCAAACAAAAACCCCGGCGATTGCCGGGGCTTAGTTCCATCGATGACGGTAACCTGCGCGCGTGGCGCGGGTCGTCGTGATGGGGATTACTCGGCTTCGACCGACGCCTGCGGGCGATCGACCAGCTCGACATACGCCATCGGCGCGTTGTCGCCGGCGCGGAAGCCGCACTTGAGAATGCGCAGGTAGCCGCCCGGACGCGCGCTGTAGCGCGGGCCGACGGTGGTGAACAGCGTGCCGACGGCTTCCTTGTCGCGCAGACGCGCGAAGGCGAGACGACGGTTGGCGACGCTGTCGACCTTGCCGAGGGTGATCAGCGGCTCTGCGACGCGGCGCAGCTCCTTGGCCTTCGGCAGGGTGGTCTTGATGAGTTCGCTCTTGATCAGCGAAGCGGCCATGTTGCGGAACATCGCTTCACGATGGGCGCTGGTGCGGTTGAACTTGCGTCCGGCTTTCTGGTGGCGCATGGGATGGATCCTTCAGATAGGAATGGTGGGTCTGTGTGCAGCGTTGTCGCCGTCCTGGCGTTGGAACTTGGACTGCGGATGGTCCGGAACCGGTCGTCCTTCACCGGCAACGCCGCGGGCTTCTGCCCGTCGGCGCGGTCTTGCATACAACGATCAAACAGCGTGGGAGCCGCGGCTTCGCCGCGTTTGCACCCCGGCCCGGCGAAGCACGCCGGGCGTTCGCACCCGCGGCCGGTGCCTGAAGGCACCGGCCAGACGCGGGTGCTTACCCAAGCATGCCGTGAGCGGACACGCCGGTGGGCGGCCAGTTCTCGAGCTTCATGCCCAGTGCCAGGCCGCGCTGCGCCAGGACTTCCTTGATCTCGGTCAGCGACTTCTTGCCGAGGTTCGGGGTCTTGAGCAGCTCGACTTCGGTCTTCTGGATCAGGTCGCCGATGTAGTAGATGCTCTCGGCCTTGAGGCAGTTGGCCGAACGCACCGTCAGCTCCAGATCGTCGATCGGACGCAGCAGGATCGGGTCGACACCCGGTGCCTGCGGCTTCGCCGCGCCGCGGTCGCGGTGCGTGAAATCGCCGAACACCGACAGCTGATCGGTGAGGATGTCGGCGGCGGTGCGCACGGCTTCCTCGGCATCGATCGTGCCGTTGGTTTCGATGTCCAGCACCAGCTTGTCGAGATCGGTACGCTGTTCGACGCGGGCCGCTTCGACTTCATAGGCGACGCGACGCACCGGCGAGAACGACGCGTCCAGCATCAGGCGACCGATGGCGCGGGTCTCCTCGTCCGGACGACGACGTGCGGAAGCCGGCTGATAGCCGAAACCGCGCTCGATCTTCAGACGCATGTTGATCGACGCGTCCTTGGTCAGGTGGCAGATGATGTGCTCGCCGTTGAGGATCTCGACGTTGTGGTCGGTCTTGATATCGGCGGCCGTCACGACGCCCGCGCCCGTCTTCGACAGCGACAGCGTCGACGCCTCGCCTGTGCCCATGCGGATGGCGACGTCCTTGAGGTTGAGCAGGACTTCCAGCACGTCTTCCTGCAGGCCCTCGATGGTGCTGTACTCGTGCAGCACGCCGTCGATCTCGACTTCGGTAATCGCGAAGCCCGGAATCGACGACAGGAGCACGCGACGCAGGGCATTGCCCAGCGTGTGCCCATACCCACGCTCCAGCGGCTCTATCACGACCTTCGCGCGGTTGCCCGCGAGACGTTCGATCTGAGGGCCGCGGGGACGCAGGACCTGGTTGGCGGTTGCCGTCATGTGTGTGTGTCTCCTGAGGACCGCCGCGTTTTCGCCGCGGCGGTGCCTGGTTGAATTACTTCGAGTACAGCTCGACGATCAGCGCTTCGTTGATATCCGCCGGCAGATCAGCGCGATCCGGAACGGACTTGAACACACCACTGAACGCCTTGGAGTCGACTTCGACCCACGACGGGGACAGATCCATCGTCGACCACACGGTGAGCGCTTCCTGCACGCGAAGCTGCTTCTGTGCCTTCTCCGACAGTGCGATCGCGTCGCCTGCCTTGACCTGGTACGACGGCAGATTCACCGACTGGCCATTGACCGTGACGCCACGGTGCGACACCAGCTGGCGCGCGGCCGGACGGGTCACCGCGAAGCCCATGCGGTAGATGACGTTGTCGAGACGCGTCTCGAGGAGCTGCAGCAGGTTTTCACCCGTGTTGCCCTTCTTGTTCGACGCCTTCTTGTAGTAGTTGCGGAACTGACGTTCGAGCAGACCGTAGATACGCTTGACCTTCTGCTTCTCGCGAAGCTGGGTGGCGTAATCCGACAGTTTGCTGCGACGCGCGCCGGTACCGGCGCCGTGCTGGCCGGGCTTCTGCTCAAGCTTGCACTTCGAGTCGAGCGCGCGGGTCGGGCTCTTGAGGGAGAGGTCGGCGCCTTCACGGCGCGCGAGCTTACAGGTAGGACCGATGTAACGAGCCATTTCTTATCGCTCCTTTAGACGCGACGCTTCTTCGGCGGGCGGCATCCGTTGTGCGGGATGGGCGTCACGTCGATGATGTTGATGATCTTGTAGCCCACGTTGTTCAGCGAGCGCACGGCCGACTCACGACCCGGACCCGGGCCCTTGATGCGGACTTCAAGCGACTTGACGCCGTAGTCGAGGGCGGCCTTGCCGGCCTTCTCTGCGGCGACCTGGGCTGCGAACGGGGTCGACTTGCGCGAGCCGCGGAAACCCGCGCCTCCCGAGGTCGCCCACGAGAGCGCGTTGCCCTGGCGGTCGGTGATCGTGATGATCGTGTTGTTGAACGAAGCGTGGACATGCGCGATGCCGTCGGTGACGACGCGCTTGATCTTCTTCTTGGTCTTGGTAGCTGCGGGCTTGGCCATGGCTGTGCTCCTTACTTCCTGATGGCCTTGCGCGGACCCTTACGGGTGCGTGCATTGGTCCGGGTGCGCTGGCCACGCAGCGGGAGACCACGACGGTGACGCAGGCCGCGATAGCAGGACAGGTCCATCAGACGCTTGATGGCCATGCCGACTTCGCGACGCAGGTCGCCCTCGACCACGTACTTGCCGACTTCCGAGCGCAGACGCTCAACTTCCGGTTCGGACAGATCGCGGATCTTCGTGGTCGAGGTCACGCCTGCGGCTTCGCAGACCTTCTTCGAACGGGTACGGCCAATGCCGAAAATGCTTTGAAGCCCAACCCAGACATGCTTCTGGGCAGGCAGGTTCACACCTGCAATACGCGCCATGCGCGGATCTCCAACTGGTTTGCTGCCAGGGGTTCAATCCCGGCAAAAGGGAACAAGAAATAATAGCAGGGCCTCGTGGTTTCAGGAAGCCCACGGCGCCAAGGCGCCAGTGAACCCGGCATGGGGAGCGTGCCCATGCTCCGGCGACAGTCCAGGATCGGCAGCTTTCGGGAACAAATTCCCTCGCCTGCCCCGCTCGCTACTCTGGCGTGCGGATCTTCCTGGACCACTCGCACACGAGACCGCCGCGCGAGTCGCCCATCTGAAGTCCGGCGCGTAGGTCCGGACTTCGTGCGCCGCCCCATCGGGCGGTGCGATGCGACATGGGGAGTGCCCATGTCGCGAGAACATTGCCGGACGACCATCAAGGCCGTCCGGCGGAACATCAACGACCGGTGAGGCCGCCGCCGCTGCGCGAACCCTTGAGGTTCGACTTCTTCAGCAGGCTTTCGTACTGGTGCGACATCAGATGCGACTGGACCTGCGCAATGAAGTCCATGATCACCACCACCACGATCAGCAGTGAAGTGCCGCCGAAGTGGAAGGAGCTGCCGAACTCGGCACGCATGAACTCCGGCAACAGGCAGACCAGCACCAGATAGGCCGCGCCGACTGCCGTGAGGCGGGTCAGCACACCGTCGATGTAATCCGCGGTCGCCTTGCCCGGACGGATGCCCGGAATCAGCGCGCCCGACTTCTTGAGGTTGTCGGCCGTTTCCTGGCTGTTGAACACCAGCGCGGTGTAGAAGAACGCAAAGCCCGCAATCAGGCCGCCGAACAGCAGCACATACAGGGGCTCGCCCGGCGAAATGGCCTGCGCCATGCGCTGCAGCATCTGCTGCCAGCCGCTCGACGAAGTCGCTTCACCGAACCACGTGGTCACCGTTGCCGGGAACATGATGATCGAGGACGCGAAGATCGCCGGAATCACGCCTGCCATGTTGAGCTTGAGCGGCAGGAACGAGCTCTGGTTCATGTACGCGTTGCGACCACCCTGACGACGCGCATAGTTCACCGTGATCCGGCGCTGGCCACGCTCGACGAACACGACGAAGAACACCGCCGCAAGCACCACGATCACCAGTAGGATCGCCGCAATCGGGCTCATGTCGCCATTGCGCAGCGAATCGAACGTGCCCAGCACGGCGCCCGGAAGACCCGCCACGATACCGGCGAAGATGATCAGCGACACACCGTTGCCGATGCCGCGCTCGGTGACCTGCTCGCCCAGCCACACGAGGAACATGGTGCCCGCGGTGAGAGCGATGATCGCGGTCAGCACGAAACCCATCCCCGGCGCGTAGACGACCGGAATGCCGTTGTTGGCACCCGAGCTCTGCAACGCGACCGCGATACCCGCCGACTGGAACACCGCCAGCGGAATCGCACCGATACGCGACCACTGGGTGATCCTGCGCCGGCCCGACTCGCCTTCCTTCTGGATGGCTTTCAGGCTGGGCACGACCTGCACCAGCAGCTGCATCACGATCGACGCCGAGATGTACGGAATCACGTTCAGTGCGAACAGGCTGAAGCGCGAGAGCGCACCACCGGAGAACATATTGAACATGTCCACGATGGTGCCTTCCTGCTGCTCCATCAGCTGCAGCATGGCTTCGGGATTGACGCCCGGCACCGGGATGAAACACCCGATGCGGTAGACGACGAGAGCACCGAGCACGAACAGCAGGCGCTGGCGGAGCTCGGTGAATTTACCGAGCCCGGCGCCGACCCCACCCATTGCGCTGCCGCTTCGCGACATCCGGCTTACTCCTCGACCTTGCCGCCAGCGGCTTCGATCGCCGCGCGGGCACCGGCCGTGGCGAGCACGCCCTTGAGCACGAGCTTCTTGCTGATCTCGCCCTTGAGGACGATCTTCGCGCGCTTGGCAGTGCTGGGCACCAGCTTGGCGGCACGCAGCGCGGCGAAGTCGACGTCACCGTCGAGCTTGTCGAGCTGATAGAGCATCACTTCGGCGGTGTCGAGCTTCAGCTTGGAGCGGAAACCGACCTTCGGCAGACGCTTGCGCAGCGGCATCTGGCCGCCCTCGAAGCCGGCCTTGATCTTGCCCTTGCCCGAGCGCGCGAACGAACCCTTGTGGCCGCGGCCGGCAGTCTTGCCCAGGCCCGAACCGATACCGCGACCGACGCGCGTGCGCTCGGTGCGGGCGCCCTGTGCGGGCTTGAGAGAATTGAGCTTCATTTCGATTATTCCTCGACCTGGACCAGGTAGTGGACCTTGTTGATCAGGCCACGGACCTGGGGGCTGTCCTTCAGTTCACGCACATCGTTGAGCTTGCCCAGACCGAGTGCTTTCACCGAAAGGCGGTGCTTGGCCTGCGAACCGCGCAGACCCTTGACCAGACGCACCTTGACGGTGCCGCCGGTGGATTCCTTCTTAGCCATTGATCAGGTCCTCCACCTTCTTGCCGCGCTTGGCAGCGATCTGCGCCGGCGAGTGCATTTCGTTGAGGCCGCGGATCGTGGCGCGCACGAGGTTGATCGGATTACGCGAACCGACAGCCTTGGCCAGCACGTCCTTGACGCCGACGGCTTCGAGCACAGCGCGCATCGCGCCGCCGGCGATCACGCCGGTACCCTCGGACGCGGGCTGCATGAACACGTTCGCGGCGCCATGGCGCGACTTGACCGTGTGCCACAGCGTGCTGCCGTTGAGATCAACGGTCTTCTGGTTCTTGCGGGCCTGCTCCATCGACTTCTGGATCGCGACCGGCACTTCGCGCGCCTTGCCGTAACCGAAGCCGACCTTGCCGTTGCCGTCGCCGACGACCGTCAGCGCGGTGAACGTGAACTGGCGACCGCCCTTGACGGTCTTGCTGACGCGGTTGACCGTGATCAGCTTCTCGATCATGCCGTCGTCGAGCTCTTCGCGATCGCGACCGCGACCGCGGTTATCTCTTTCGTTTGCCATCTGGATTGCCTGTATTGATAAGAGGATGCACGGCTTATGCCGCTTGGAGTTGGGAAGCGGATCGGTGAAACGCGGACGCGGCACATAAGGCCGCGGGCGCCCGGCACACCCTGTGCCGGCAGGTCAGGCGACACCGGGCACGAAGCCCGGCGGCGACAGCGTTCGAATCAGAACTGCAGACCACCCTCGCGGGCAGCGTCGGCGAGTGCCTTGATACGACCGTGGTAGCGGTAGCCCGAGCGGTCGAATGCGACCTTCTCGATACCCGCGGCCTTGGCCTTCTCGGCAATCGCACGGCCCACCGCGGTGGCGGCGTCGGCGTTCTTGCCGTTCTTCAGGCCGTCCTTGACGTCGGCCTGGGTGGTGTTGGCGGCCGCCAGCACCTTGGAACCATCCGAATTGAACAGCTGGGCGTAGATGTGCTGGCCGGTGCGCAGCACCGACAGGCGCGGCACGCCGAGGACACGGATGTGCGAACGCGTGGTCTTGGCGCGTCGCAGGCGGGCGTTGTTCTTGATGCTCATGATCTTGATCCCCGGGAAGCGGATGGGCCTTAGGCCTTCTTGGCTTCCTTGCGAATGATGGTTTCGTCGGAGTACTTCACGCCCTTGCCCTTGTACGGCTCCGGCGGACGGAATCCGCGGATCTTGGCGGCGACCTGACCGACGAGCTGCTTGTCTGCACCCTGGACCAGGATCTCGGTCTGGGTCGGCGTGGTCAGCGTGATGCCTTCCGGCGCCTGGAACACGACGGGGTGCGAGAAACCGAGCGAGAGGTTCAGGTCCTTGCCCTGGACCGCTGCGCGGTAGCCGACGCCGACCAGCTCGAGCTTGCGCTCGAAGCCCTGCGACACGCCGTGCACCATGTTCGCGACGATCGCGCGCAGGGTGCCGGTGAGCGGAATCTGCGACGGATCATTCGCCGAAAGCAGCGCATTGCCGTCTTCGATGGTGATCTCGATATCCGACGGCTTGATGAGCGTCAGAGTGCCCTTCGGGCCCTTCACGCTGACCAGCTCGGGCTGGATGTTGAGCTCGACGCCCTTCGGAAGGGCGATCGGCTTCTTGGCAACTCGGGACATTGTGCGTTACTCCCTTAAGCCACGAAGCACAGGACTTCACCGCCGACACCGTGCTGGCGTGCCTGCGCGTCGGTCATGATGCCCTTCGAGGTGGAGATGATGGACACGCCCAGGCCATTGAGGACCTTCGGCAGCGCGTCCTTGCCGCGGTACTGACGCAGACCCGAACGCGAGAAACGCTTCAGGGTCTCGATGACCGGACGGCCTTCGTAATACTTGAGAACGATTTCGAGCTCGGCCTTGGCGCCGTTCTCGGTCACGCGGAAATCGCTGATGTAACCCTCGTCCTTCAGGACGGTGGCGATTGCGACCTTGATCTTGGACGAGGGCATCGCCGCCGTCTGCTTGCCAACCGCTGCCGCATTTCGAATGCGGACCAGCATGTCGGCGATGGGATCAGTCATGCTCATGATGATTACCTTCTGAGTGCACCGATATCCGCTTGCGCGAACACTAGTTTTTGACCCGCACGGATTTCGGGCGGGGTACAACGTGAGGGCCGGTATTCTACAGGTCCGGCGCGCAAACGCCAGACCTGCAGAGCGACGCTCTTACCAGCTTGCCTTGCGCAGGCCGGGCACGTCGCCGCGCATGGTGGCTTCGCGCAGCTTGTTGCGGCCGAGGCCGAACTTGCTGTAGACAGCACGCGGACGGCCGGACAGCGCGCAACGCGTGGTCTGGCGGGCCGGCGAGGAGTCGCGCGGCAGCTTCTGCAGCTTGTTGACTGCGTCAGCCTTTTCTTCGTAACCGGCGGTCGGGCTGCTGATGATCTTCTTCAGCGCCTCACGCTTTTCGGCGTGCTGCTTGGCCAGCTTCTTGCGCTTGACCTCGCGGTTGATCATGGACGTCTTTGCCATAAATGCTCTGCCTTCGGATCAGTTGCGGAACGGGAAGCGGAAGGCTTCCAGCAGGGCCTTGGCTTCTTCGTTGGTACGGGCGGTCGTGGTGATGGCGATGTCCATACCGCGGATCGCGTCGACGGCGTCGAAATCGATTTCCGGGAAGATGATCTGTTCCTTCACGCCCATGTTGTAGTTGCCGCGACCGTCGAACGACCGGGCCGAGACACCACGGAAGTCGCGGACACGCGGCAGCGCGACGTTGACCAGGCGATCGAAGAACTCGTACATGCCATTGCGACGCAGCGTGACCTTGCAGCCGATCGGCCAGCCATCGCGGATCTTGAACGAGGCCACCGACACGCGCGACTTGGTCACCAGCGGTTTCTGGCCGCTGATCTTGGCCATGTCGGCAGTCGCGTTCTCGAGCACCTTCTTGTTCGCGGCAGCTTCGCCCACGCCCATGTTGATGGTGATCTTGCTCAGGCGCGGGACCTGCATGATGTTGGCGTAACCGAACTGCTCCATGAGCTTCGGTACCACCTCATCCTTGTAGAACTGTTCCAGACGGGTCGTCATTTTTGCATCCTCAGGCGTCGAGCGCCTCACCGCTCGAGCGGAACACGCGCAGCGTGCGTCCATCCTCGAGCTTCTTGGTTCCAATGCGCTCGCCCTTGCCGGTGGCAGGGTTGAACGGCATCACGTTCGAAGCATGAATCGGCGCTTCGCGCTCGACCACGCCGCCTGCCTGGCCCGCCTGCGGGTTCGGCTTGGTGTGGCGCTTGACGATATTGATGTTCGAGACGACGACTTTCTCGCCGATCACGCGCACCACGTCACCGCGCTTGCCCTTGTCCTTGCCGGCGATCACGATCACGTGGTCGCCCTTCTTGATTCGATTAGCCATTTTCGTTTCTCCGCTCAGAGCACTTCAGGCGCGAGCGAGACGATCTTCATGAACTTCTCGGAACGCAGTTCACGGGTCACGGGCCCGAAGATGCGGGTGCCGATCGGCTCCTGCTTGTTGTTGAGCAACACCGCGGCATTGCCGTCGAAGCGGATCAACGAACCGTCGGCACGACGCACACCCTTGCGGGTACGCACCACGACGGCGTCATAGACTTCGCCCTTCTTGACCTTGCCACGCGGAATCGCTTCCTTGATCGACACCTTGATGATGTCGCCGATGCCGGCGTAACGGCGCTTCGAGCCGCCCAGCACCTTGATGCACATCACTTCCTTGGCACCGCTGTTGTCCGCCACATCGAGGTGGCTCTGCATCTGGATCATGGTATGCCCTCCTCGTTATTCGGCGGCGCGCGTGACGATTTCAGCCACGCGCCAGTTCTTGGTCTTGGACATCGGTGCAATCTCGACAACCTTTACCAGGTCGCCTTCCTGACACGCGTTCTCGGCATCGTGGGCATGGAGCTTGGTCGAACGCTTGATGTACTTGCCGTACAACGCGTGCTTGACCTGACGCTCCACCAGCACGGTGACGGTCTTGTCCATCTTGTTGCTGACCACGCGGCCCTGGACCGTACGCTGCTTCTTTTCGGTATTCATGGTCGGGTCCTTACTTCTTCTGACCGATCAGGGTGTTGACGCGCGCAATCTCGCGGCGCACCCGACGGGTGTCATGCGTCTTGGTCAGCTGGCCAGTGGCCTTCTGCATGCGGAGCGAGAAACGCTCCTTGTGCAGCTCGAGGAGATGCGACTGCAAATCCTCGACCGACTTCTCGCGGAGTTCCTTCGTCGTAGCCATCAGCGCACCGTCCGGGTCACGAATTGGGTGGTGACCGACAGCTTCGCGGCGGCCAGGCGGAACGCTTCACGCGCCACCTCCTCCTCGACACCCTCGATCTCGAAGATCATGCGGCCGGGCTGGATCTGCGCGACCCAGTACTCGACGCTGCCCTTGCCGGAGCCCATTCGGACTTCGATCGGCTTCTTGGTGATCGGCTTGTCCGGGAACACGCGGATCCACATCTTGCCGCCGCGCTTGACGTGACGGCTGATGGAACGACGACCGGCTTCGATCTGACGCGCGGTCAGCTGACCGGTTGCGGTCGACCGCAGGCCGAACTCGCCGAAGCTGACTGCGTTGCCGCTCCACGCCAGGCCGTCGTTACGGCCCTTGTGCATCTTGCGGTATTTGGTTCGCTTGGGTTGCAACATGATTAGTCCCTCGCCTCGCGCTCGCGACGCGGACCCCGACGATCGCGGTCATTGCGATCACCACGGTCTCCGCCACGCGGCGTGTCGTCCTGCTTCTCCTGGCCCACCTGGCTGAAATCGAAGATTTCGCCCTTGTAGATCCAGGTCTTGATGCCGATGATCCCGTAGGTCGTCTTGGCTTCGGCAAAGCCGTAGTCGACGTCGGCGCGGAGGGTGTGCAACGGCACGCGGCCTTCGCGGTACCACTCCGAACGCGCGATCTCGGCGCCGTTGAGGCGGCCGGCGACGTTGACCTTGATGCCCAGCGCGCCGAGACGCATCGCGTTGCCGACAGCGCGCTTCATCGCGCGGCGGAACATGATGCGACGCTCGAGCTGCTGCGCGATCGACTCGGCGACCAGCTGCGCGTCGAGTTCCGGCTTGCGGACCTCGGTGACGTTTATGTGCGCCGGAACGCCCATCATGTCGCTGACGTCCTTGCGCAGCTTCTCGATGTCCTCACCGCGCTTGCCGATCACCACGCCCGGACGGGCGGTGTGGATCGTCACGCGCGCCGTCTTCGCCGGACGCTCGATCAGGATCTTGCTGATGCCGGCCGAGGCGAGACGCTTACGCAGCATCTCGCGGACCTTCAGGTCGGCGACGAGGTAGTCAGCGTATTCCTTCTTGCCGGCGTACCACTTGGAATTCCAGTCCTTGGAAATACCAAGACGGAAGCCGATGGGATGAACTTTGTGACCCATATTACTTGCCCTCTCCCACGACGACGGTGATGTGGCTGGTGCGCTTGAGGATGCGAGTACCGCGTCCCTTTGCGCGCGCCATGAAGCGCTTCAGCGTCGGACCTTCGTCGACCGTGATGGTGGCGATCGTGAGTTCGTCGACGTCCGCGCCAGCGTTGTTCTCGGCGTTGGCGATGGCCGACTCGACGACCTTCTTGATCATGTGAGCGGCTTTCTTGTCCGAGAACTTCAGCAGGCCGACGGCGCGCTCGACCGGCAGACCACGGACCTGGTCAGCGACCAGACGTGCCTTCTGCGGCGAGATGCGCGCGGTGCGAAGAATCGCGGTGCGCTTGTTGACCTCGGTGCGAGCGCGCTTCTGCTCTTCGAGGCGGGCTTTCGTTGCCTTGTCCATTGTGCGCTCCTTACCTGCCCGACTTCTTGTCGCCGCCGTGACCCTTGAAGGTCCGCGTCAACGCGAATTCGCCGAGCTTGTGGCCAACCATGTTCTCGTTGACCAGCACCGGGACGTGGTTCTTGCCGTTATGAATGGCGATGGTGAAACCGATCATGTCCGGCAGGACCATCGAGCGACGCGACCAGGTCTTGATCGGCTTCTTGGTGTTGGAACCCGCGGCTTCCACCTTCTTGACGAGGTGATGGTCGACGAAGGGACCCTTCTTGAGTGAACGTGCCATGGTCTATCAGCTCCTGCGATCGCGCACGATGAACTGCTGCGTCCGCTTGTTATGGCGGGTCTTGTAGCCCTTGGTCGGGACACCCCAGGGCGTAACCGGGTGCGGGTTGCCCTGACCGGCCTTGGCTTCACCACCGCCGTGCGGATGGTCGACCGGGTTCATGGCCGCACCGCGGACGGTCGGCTTGACGCCGCGCCAGCGCTTCGCACCGGCCTTGCCCAGCTTCTCGAGGCTGTGCTCGTCGTTGCTGACCTCGCCGATCGTGGCGCGGCACTCGGACGGCACGCGACGCACTTCGCCCGAACGCAGACGCACGGTGGCGTAGACGCCTTCGCGCGACACCAGCTGCACGCCGGCACCGGCGGCGCGCGCGATCTGCGCACCCTTGCCCGGCTTCATCTCGATGCAGTGGATCGTCGAACCGACCGGGATGTTGCGCAGCGGCAGCGTGTTGCCCGTCTTGATCGGGGCGTCCGAACCGGAGATCACCTGATCGCCGGCCTTCAGGCCCTTCGGCGCGATGATGTAGCGGCGCTCGCCGTCGACATAGCACAGCAGCGCGATGTGGGCGGTACGGTTCGGGTCATATTCGATGCGCTCGACGCGCGCCGGAATGCCTTCCTTGTCCCGCTTGAAATCGACGATGCGGTAGTGCTGCTTGTGGCCACCACCGATGTGACGGGTGGTGATGCGGCCGTGGTGGTTGCGACCGCCGGTGTTGGTCTTCTTCTCGACCAGCGCAGCGTGCGGCGCACCCTTGTGCAGGTCGGGGTGCACGACGCGGACCGCGGAACGGCGGCCGGGCGAAGTGGGCTTGAACTTCATCAATGGCATCGGGGCTTCCTCAGACCTTCGCGTTCATGACGTCGATCGACTGGCCATCGGCCAGCTTCACGTAGGCCTTGCGCCAATCGCCGCGGGTGCCCTGGCGCTGACGGAAGGACTTGTTCTTGCCCTTCACGTTCAACACGTTGACAGCCTCGACCTTGACGTCGAACAGCTTCTCGATCGCGGCCTTGATGTCGGCCTTGGTGGCGACCGTCGACACTTCGAACGCGTACTGGTTGGACACTTCCTGCAGGCGCGCGGTCTTTTCGGACACACGCGGCGCACGGATCACTTCATAGAGCTTGGCGTCGTTCATGCCAGCCACTCCTCGATCTTCTTCACCGCATCGGTGGTGATCAGCACGGTATCGGCGCCGACCAGCGCGACCGGATCCAGACCCTGCACGTCGCGGATCTCGACGTACGGCAGGTTGCGTGCCGACAGGTACAGGTGCTCGGACGCGTCCTCGGTCACGATCAGCGGGCGCTTGCCCAGATCGAATTCCTTGAGCTTGGCGACCATGCCGCTGGTCTTCGTCTCGGAGAGGTCGAACGTCTCGACGACCGTCAGACGGCCCTGGCGGTTGAGCTCGGACAGGATCGCCGACATCGCCGCGCGGTACATCTTGCGGTTGACCTTCTGCTCGAAGCTGCGCGGCTTGGCCGCGAAGGTCACGCCACCGCCGACGAAGATCGGAGCCGTCAGCGCGCCGTGACGCGCACCGCCGCCCTTCTGCTTCTTCGACTTCTTGGTGGTGCCGCGGACTTCCGAACGCGTCTTCTGCGCCTTGGTGCCAGCGCGACCGGCGTTGCGATAGGCAACGACGACCTGATGGACCAGGTTTTCGCTGAAGTCGCGGCCGAAGACTTCGTCGGAGACCGACAGCTTCGTGCTGCTGTTGTTGATTGCGAGTTCCATCGTGCTACTCCTTATGCCTTGCTCGACGGACGCACGATCACGTCGCCACCCGGCGCGCCAGGTACGGCGCCCTTGACGGCGATCAGGCCGCGCTCGGCGTCGACCTGCACGATCTGCAGGCGCTGCGTGGTCTGCACGTCGGCACCCATGTGACCGGACATCTTCTTGCCCGGAAACACGCGGCCCGGCGTCTGGCGCTGACCGAGCGAACCCGGCTGGCGATGCGACAGCGAGTTACCGTGCGTCGCGTCGCCCATCTTGAAGTTCCAGCGCTTGATCGTGCCCTGGAAACCCTTGCCCTTCGTGACGCCCTGGACGTCGACGATCTGGCCCACTTCGAAGATGTCGGCCTTGATCTCGCCACCGACATTGAAGTCGGCGATCTTGTCGTCGGCCACGCGGAGTTCCCACAGGCCACGACCGGCTTCGACCTTCGCCTTGGCGAGGTGACCGGTTTCCGGCTTGTTGAGCAGCGATGCACGCTTGACGCCCGCGGTGACCTGCACGGCACTGTAGCCGTCGGTGTCCACGGTCTTGATCTGGGTAATGCGGTTCGGGGTCGCCTCGATCAGCGTCACCGGCACGGACTTGCCGTCTTCGGTGAACACTCGGCTCATGCCGGCCTTGCGGCCGACGATGCCCAACGAATAAATCTTCGCGGTCATGGTGCGGTCCTCAGGTCAGCTTGATCTGGACGTCGACGCCGGCTGCGAGCTCAAGCTTCATCAGCGCGTCAACGGTCTTGTCGTTCGGGTCGACGATATCCAGCACACGCTTGTGCGTGCGGGTCTCGTACTGGTCACGCGCATCCTTGTCGACGTGCGGCGACGTCAGGATGGTGTAACGCTCGATCTTGGTCGGCAGCGGGATCGGGCCGCGCACCTGTGCACCGGTACGCTTCGCGGTCTCGACGATCTCGCTTGCCGAGCGGTCGATCAGGCGGTGATCGAATGCCTTGAGGCGGATCCGGATTTTTTGGTCCGTCATGACGGAAATATCCTTGGTTGAAAGAGCGACGGGCCTGCGGCTGGGTGCGCAGAACCCCATTGATTCGTAGCTGTCCGAGGCATTCACCCGCGCCACGGGGCCGTTCCCTGTAAAACAAAAGGCAGACCGGTTTCCCGATCCGCCCAGACCACAGAAATTCAGACGCGGTGATCCGCTCCATCCCTTCGTGCTCCGGACATTTCCGGAACGGGTGGAGCACAGCCTCGCGACATTTCCGTGTCTGGCGAAGACGAGGGCATCCTGCACCTCATTTCGCGATTTCGCGGACATCCGAAGAAGGCCTGTCCGCGAGGGTCTTGCATCATAGCGGGTATCGAAGGGTAGGCGCAAGCCCTCCCCTTCGAGAACCGGACGGACCGGCTGGGCCGGTCCTTTTTCTGATCGTCATTCCCGAAAAAGCGGGGATGACGTCTTGGCAGCCGAGCGCGCTAGGCGCGCTCGGGCCAATACGTCACTTGATGATCTTGGCCACCACGCCGGCGCCGACGGTACGGCCGCCTTCGCGGATCGCGAAGCGCAGGCCTTCGTCCATCGCCACCGGGTTGATCAGCGTGACCACCATCTTCACGTTGTCGCCCGGCATCACCATCTCGGTGCCTTCCGGCAGTTCACACGCGCCCGTGATGTCGGTCGTGCGGAAGTAGAACTGCGGACGGTAGCCCTTGAAGAACGGCGTGTGACGGCCGCCTTCGTCCTTCGACAGGACATAGACTTCGGCTTC
>NZ_JAVDWO010000011.1:0-138364 GCF_031457535.1 Luteimonas terrae | reverse complement strand
ACGCTTCCACTCGCCTTGCGGCGAGCGGGTTCATTTCTTTTGCTGGCCCAAAAGAAACGGAACCAAAGAAAAGGGCCAGCCCCGACGAAGCTCACCCGGCGTGTCACTTGTTCCGGCATTTTCCGACTCGCCATCCTGGCTCGGTCGGAAAACGCCGCACATCCATGTGCGGCGCCCTCCGGGTCTGCGATCGACACGAGCGCGTCACGAAACCAAAAGTCACAGCAACAGCAGAGCAACTGCGATAGCCGAAGAGAAGCGATGCCCACAACGCAACAGGCCCGCCGAAGCGGGCCTGTCGATCACACATTGAAACGAACGTTACTGCTTGAGCGAATCGATTGCAGCGTTGAGCGTCCGGCTCGGGCGCATCGCATCAATGACCTTCGCCAGATCCGGATGGTAGTAACCACCGATCTCGACCGGCTTGCCCTGCGCGCCGTTGAGCTCGGACAGGATCGCCGCTTCGCCGTCGGTCAGTGCCTTCGCCACCGGTGCGAACGTCGCCTTCAGATCGGCGTCGTCGTTCTGGTCGGCCAGCGCCTGTGCCCAGTACTGGGCGAGGTAGAAGTGGCTGCCGCGGTTGTCGAGTTCGCCGACCTTGCGCGCGGGCGAGCGGTTCTCGTCGAGGATGCGGCCATTGGCGACGTCGAGCGCGGCGGCCAGCACCTTGGCCTTCGGGTTGTCGTAGGCGTTGCCCAGATGTTCGAGCGACGCGGCCAGCGCGAGGAACTCGCCGAGCGAATCCCAGCGCAGATAGTTCTCTTCGACGAACTGCTGCACGTGCTTGGGCGCGCTGCCGCCGGCGCCGGTTTCGAACAGGCCGCCACCAGCCATCAGCGGCACGATCGACAGCATCTTGGCGCTGGTGCCCAGCTCCATGATCGGGAACAGGTCGGTCAGGTAGTCACGCAGCACGTTGCCGGTGACCGAGATCGTGTCTTCGCCCTTGCGGATGCGCTCGAGCGAGAACGTCGTCGCCTCGACCGGCGGCAGGACGCGCAGGTCGAGACCGGCGGTGTCGTGGTCCTTCAGGTAGGTCTCGACCTTGGCGATCACCTGCGCGTCGTGCGCTCGCGACTTGTCGAGCCAGAACACCGCCGGCGTCTCCGACAGGCGCGCGCGGTTCACCGCGAGCTTCACCCAGTCCTGGATCGGCGCGTCCTTGGTCTGGCACATGCGCCAGATGTCGCCGCTCTCGACCGCCTGCTCGAACACCACGTTGCCGTCGGTGTCGGTGACGCGCACGGTGCCGTCGCCGGGGATCTGGAAGGTCTTGTCGTGGCTGCCGTATTCCTCGGCCTTCTGCGCCATCAGGCCGACGTTGGGCACCGAGCCCATCGTCGTCGGGTCGAGGGCGCCATGCGTCTTGCAGTCGTCGATGACCGCCTGGAACACGTCGGCGTAGCAGCGGTCCGGGATCACGGCCTTGGCGTCCTGCAGCTTGCCGTCGGCGTTCCACATGCCGCCCGAGTCGCGGATCATCGCCGGCATCGAGGCATCGACGATGACGTCGGACGGCACGTGCAGGTTGGTGATGCCCTTGTCGGAATTGACCATCGCCAGCGCCGGGCGCGTGGCGTAGAGCGCGTCGATGTCGGCGCGGATCGCGTCCTGCTGGTCCTGCGGCAACGACTGGATGCGCGCGTACAGATCGCCGATGCCGTTGTTGGCATCGAAGCCGACCTGCGCCAGTGCATCGGCGTGCTTCTCCAGCACGTCGCGATAGAACGCCTGCACGACGATGCCGAACATGATCGGGTCGGAGACCTTCATCATCGTCGCCTTGAGGTGCAGCGAGAACAGCACGCCCTTGGCCTTCGCGTCCTCGATCTGCGCTTCGATGAAATTCGACAGCGCCTTGCGCGACATCACCGCGGCATCGACGATCTCGCCCGCTTGCACCTTCACCGCATCCTTGAGCACGGTCGTCGCGCCATCCGCGCCGACGAGTTCGATCTTCAGTGCGCCGGCTTTCTCGAGCGTTGCGGAGCGTTCGCTGCCATAGAAATCACCGTCTTCCATGTGCGCGACGTGCGACTTCGAATCGGACGACCACTTGCCCATGCGATGCGGATGCTTGCGCGCGAATGCCTTGACCGACTTCGGTGCGCGGCGGTCGGAGTTGCCTTCGCGCAGCACCGGGTTCACCGCGCTGCCCTTGGTGCGGTCGAAGCGTGCCTTGATGTCGGCCTCTTCATCGCTCTTCGGCACGTCCGGGTAATCCGGCAGCGAGAAGCCCTGGCCCTGCAGTTCCCTGATCGCGGCTTTGAGCTGCGGCACCGAGGCGCTGATATTCGGCAGCTTGATGATGTTGGCCTCCGGCGTGGTCGCCAGCTGGCCGAGCTCGGCGAGGTGGTCGCCGATCTGCTGCGCGTCGGTCAGGCGTTCCGGAAACTGCGCCAGGATGCGGCCGGCCAGCGAGATGTCGCGCGTTTCGACCGCGATGCCCGCCGGTTTGGTGAATGCCTCGACGATCGGCAGCAGCGACTGCGTCGCCAGGTACGGGGCTTCGTCGGTGAGCGTGTAGAGGATCTTCGGCGTATCGGACATGCGGCGTGTCTCGTCTGGAAGCGGGGGGAATGCGTGGCTGGCGCGCGTCGCGGCATCCAGTGGCCGCGCGTGCCGGCGGGTCCGCGTGGAGCCCGGCGAGGGCCGGTGCGTGCGGACGACACAGCACCTCGATTGTCGCGCGTTTGCGCAGGTCGCGGAAGGCGCGCGCTCGCGTGGAGACATACGGGACAGCATGGTGCGCGCCACTGCGCAATACCAAAAAACGCGGCCGAAGCCGCGTCTGGGTTCAAAATGATGTGCGCGCTGCGGCCTACTTCACCGAGAACTCGCGCGTCTCCACCACCGTGCCATCGAGCGAAACTTCCAGCTTGTAGGTGCCGACCGGCCAACCTTCGGGATGGTGGATATCGAAGGCGATGACCTGCGGGCCGGCGGCGACATCGGCCTCGGTGTTGCGGACCAGCTGACCCTCGCCGAACGTCCAGCGCGCCGCGAGCTTGGCCGCGCTTTCGCCCTCGGTGCCGACCGATGCATAGATGGTGTCGGTGGTCGCGAACTCCGAGGCCGGTGTCGACACGCGGTTCTGGTCATCGACGGCATTGCCGAGTTCGACACTGGTGATCGCGGCCGGTGCAGGCGGCGCGGGCGCCGGCGTCGGTTCGGGCGCGGTCGGTGCAGGCGGCGGCGCTGTGGTGGGCGCATCGCGGTTGCAGCCGGCGAGCAGCAGCACGCCGCCGAGTGCGGCAGCCAGGGTCAGAACGACGGGTCGGGTCATGGAAACTCCTGGAGTCGGGAATCGGTCACGCGGTCGGCAGTTGCAGCACCTGGCCGGCGTGGAGGGCGTCGGGATCGTCGAGCACGTCGCGGTTGGCATCGAAGAGTTCGCGCCAGCGATCCTGGGCGCCGAGCTCGGATTCGGCGATCCCGGACAGGGTGTCGCCCTTGCGCACGACATAGGTGCGCAGCGGCTGCTCGTCGGGAATGCGGGAAGACGTCATGGCCGGAGTTGCGTGGAAGCGACGGGGCAGGCTCCCACGCCGCGCGTTAAGAATCCATCGTGCGACGCGTGCGCTCGATCACTGCCGTTCGTCGCGCAGACGCGCGGGCATCGCATGACCGGGCGTTGCACGCCACGGATTGATGTCCAGCCCGCCGCGTCGCGTGTAGCGCGCCTCCACCGACAGCGCGGAAGGCGCGCCCACGCGCAGCAGGTCGAGAAAAATGCCTTCTACGCACTGTTCGTGGAAGCCGGCATGGTCACGGTACGAGACCAGATAGCGCAGCAGGCCGGCGTGGTCGAGGCGCGGCCCGTGCCAGTCGATGTGCACGCTGGCCCAGTCGGGCTGGCCCGTGACCGGGCAGTTGGACTTCAGCAGCTGCGAGACCAGACGCTCGCGCACCGGCGCGTCGTCGGCGATACCCAAGTACGCGGGATTTGGCGGACCGTAGTCGTCGATGTCGATCGCCAGCGCGTCGAGATCGACGATGTCGTCCGCGGCGTCGGCGGCGAACGCTGGCAAGCCGAGCGCGACCTCGACCGTGGCGCCGGCCGCCGCCGAGATGTCGTCGGCGATGCGCGTGCGCACCGTCTCGGCATCGTCGAAACGGCTGGTGTTGAGCGAGTTGAGATACAGCTTCAGCGATTTCGACTCGACCAGATACGGCGACTCCGCCGGCACCGTCAGCGTCGCGGTGGCGACCACCGGCTTGCCGCGGCCGTCGAGCCAGCCCAGTTCGTAGGCATGCCAGCGGTCGTGGCCGGCGAACGGCAGCGCGTCGCCGTCGGCGAGGCCGAGTTGCGTCCGCGCGGGCGCGCGCGGGATCGGGAACAGCAGCGTCGGATCGTAGTGGTCGGGATAGCCGACACTGCGGCCGAGGCTGGAATCGTGCGGGGTACTCATGCGCGCATTCTAGTCGCCGCGCGCGCGGCGCCTCACGGCGCGGGTTCGACGGTCAGGCCGATGTCGAACGTGCCGGTGGTCATCCGCGCCGGCGCGCCCGGCCGCAACAACATCGCGAAGGGCTCGGACGCGAGATCATCGCGTCCGGGGCGGGACAGGGTGCCCTCGACGCGGATGATCTCGCCCTCGGGCTGCACCACGAGCGTCAGCGCGTAGCCGTCGTCGCCGTCCACCTGCAGGCGACCGGGCGCACCGGCTTCCAGCACGACGGTGGCGCTGCCGAGCGCGTGTCCCTGGTGGTGCAGGTCGGCATCGAGGCGGTAGGACGCGCCGCCGGCGATGGCGGGCAGTGCCGCAGCCAGGCCGAGACAGGCGAGCGCGGCGCGGAATCGGATCGTCATCGCAAACCCTCCGTGTCGTGCCGGCTCAACCGGCCGGCGTATCGAGATAGTCGAGCGTCGCCTGCAGCATCGCGCGCAGGCCGAGGTCGAGTGCGGATTCGTCGACGTCGAACTTCGGCGAATGGTTGCTCGGCGCCGCGCCGGCGTCCTGGCCCACCGGCGTCGCGCCGACGAAGAAGAACAGCCCCGGCACCTCGCGCGCGTACAGCGAGAAATCCTCGGCGCCCATGATCAGCGGCATGTCGACCACCGGCTCGGCGCCCGACGCGGCCTGCAGGCTCGCGCGCATGCGCTCGGTCAGCGCCTCGTTGTTGAAGGTCACCGGATTGCCGTCCTCGGCCGGGATCTGGGTTTCCACCGTGGCGCCGTTGGCCGCGGCCACGTGTTCGGCGATCGAGGTCAGGCGCTTGAACACGTCGGCGCGCATGTCCTCGTCGAAGGTGCGGATGGTGCCGACCAGTTCCACCGAATCAGGAATGATGTTGTAGCGGATGCCGCCATTGATCGCCCCGAAGGTCACCACCACCGGCTGCTTGCTGATGTCCATCTGCCGGCTGACGATCGTCTGCGACTGGTTGATGATCTGCGCCGCGGCGACGATCGGGTCCACGCCGCCCCAGGGCCGCGAGCCGTGGGTCTGGCGGCCGACGACGGTCATGCCGAAGCGGTCGGACGCGGCCATCGTCGGGCCGGCGCGCACGCCGATCTGGTTGGCGTTGAGCGTGCTGAACACGTGCAGGCCGAAGACCGCATCGGGCTTGAAGTCGGCGAACACGCCTTCCTTCAGCATCAGGCCGGCGCCGCCTTCCTCGCCCTCGGGCGCGCCTTCCTCGGCCGGCTGGAACACGAACAGGATCTCGCCGGCCAGTTGCTCGCGCATGCCCACCAGTGCCTCGGCCACGCCCATCAGGATCGCGGTGTGTGCGTCGTGGCCGCAGGCGTGCATCACACCGGTGGTCTGGCCGCGGTAGGTATCGGTGACCTGCGAGGCGAACGGCAGGCCGGTCTCCTCGGTGACCGGCAGCGCGTCCATGTCGGCGCGCAGCGCCAGCCGCGGGCCGGGCCGCCCGCCCTTGAGCACCGCGGTCACGCCGTGGTGGGCGATGCCGGTGCGCGGCTCCAGCCCGAGCCCGCGCAGATGCTCGGCGACCTTGGCCGCGGTGCGGGTCTCACGGTTGGACAGCTCGGGATGCTGGTGGATGTCGCGGCGCCAGTCGACGACCTTGGCCTGCAGCGCGGTCGCGGCGTTGGCGACTTCGGGACGTTGCGCCTCCTGCGCTTGCGACAGGACGGGCAGGGCGGCGCAGGCGCACAGCAGCGCGGTGGCGAGACGATGCATCGGCGGATCCTCGATGGGAGACCGGTCGATGCTAGTGGATTGGCAGGCCTTCAGGCACGCCGGCAAAGAGGTGTGCCTGGAAACGGTAGGAGCGCGCGTGTTTTCAGCGACCGCACTGCCAGGCGCCGAAGCGCTGGCTGCCGCCGGCCGGTTCACCCAGCGGGCTGATCGTATCGGCGTTGAGGCCGGGCGCTTCGTTGCGCGCCAGAGTTTCCAGTTCTTCGCGCACGCGCAGCTGGTTGCGTTCGACGAACGCGATGCTGTGCTTGACCGAGACTTCGACCTCGCCACGCTTCTGGCAGTCGGCCGGGGCCGCACTCGTCACACGCACCGCACTCGCGCCCGGTGCCATGTGCACCCAGGTGCAGCCGACGGCGGACAGGGACAGCAGCATCACAGCCAGGGACTTGCGCATTCGGAATGCTCCGGGAATTCGTGGGGTGGGGTCGCAATGGCCGCCATTGTGGCGGGCATCGGCTGAGCGGGCGATCACCGCCCTTGGAACCTGTTGGGCCCGCCGCACGCGCCACCTGGCAGGCGCGGCAGGACACCGGACCAGGGTCTCAGCGGCCGACCGGCTTGCCGTCCGCGTCGAGCACCTGTACCTCGCCCAGCTCGAGCGCGCGGATCGGCGCCTCGATCTGCTTGAGATCGCCGACGACGACCCAGGTCAGCGCCTTGGGATCGATCGTCGTCGCCACGCCGGCGAGATCCTGGACCGTCATCGACTCGATCTCGGCCTTGCGCTGGAACACGTAGTCGTCCGGACGGCCGAAACGCACGTTGCCGCCGATCGTCGACATCACCGACCACGCGGTTTCGTAGGCACCGGGCAGGCTCAGGGTTTGGATCGCCTGGGCGCGGGCGAGTTCAGCGGCGGTCGCGGGACGCTCGCCATCGGCGAAGTCGGCCAGCTCACGCTGGATCTCGGCCATCGCCTCGGCGGTCTTGTCGATCTGCACCGGCGCCGACGCCATCCACGGACGCTGGCCCAGCGTGCCGCTGGCCGAGCTGCGCGCACCGTAGGACCAGTGCTTGTCCTCGCGCAGGTTCATGTTCAGACGCGCGGTGAAATCTCCGCCGATCACGGTGTTGGCCATGTCGAAGCGGGTCGACGACGCATCGTTGGTCGGCGGGATGACCTGCGCGGCGAAGATGTTGGCCTGCACCGCGCCGGGCTGATCGATCAGGAACACGCGCGCGGCGCTGGGACGTGCGACCTCGGCGACTTCGATGGCCGCCGGCGCCGGGCCGGTGCCACGCCAGTCACCGAAGTGTGTTTCCAGCATCGGCACGATTTCTTCAAGCGTGGTGTCGCCGACGACGATCAGTGTCGCGCCTTCCGGACGCACCCAGTCGCGGTGGAAGGCGACCAGCTCGTCGCGCGTGAGCTTCGCGATCGCGTCTTCGTTGCCGCTGCCGGTAAACGGAATCGCATACGGATGGCCTTCGCCATAGACCAGCGGCGGCAGCACGCGCATCGCGACGCTCGACGGGCGCGCCTTCTCCTGCGCGATGCCGGCGATCCACGTCGCCTTGATGCGATCGATTTCGGTCTGGTCGAAGTTCGGCCGGCGCAGCATGTCGGCGAACAGCGCCAGCGACGGGTCGAGGTTTTCCTTCAGCGCCGAGACGTAGGCATTGCCGCCGTCGAGCGACGCGCCTGCACCGAGGCTCGCGCCCAGCGCTTCGACACGGTCGGCGAAGTCGAGCGCGCCCAGACCGCCGGCGCCTTCGTCGAGCACGTTCATCGTGAAACTGGCGGTGCCCGGCGTGCGGTCCAGATCTGCCGTGTAGCCGCCCTTGAACTCGTAGCTCAGCTGCACGACCGGAATCTCCGGCCGGCGCGCGAGGATCACCTGGGTGCCATTGGACAGCGTCGCGCGCTGTTGCTCGGGGAACTTCAGTTCCGGGAACGATGCGGTCTTCGGGACGCCGGCGCTGCGGTCGATGCGGCTGCGCGTGGTCGTGTACTTGGCATCCGGCGCCGGCGGGGTGAACGGCGCCGGCGTGACCGCGGGTTCCTCGGCCAACGGCGTGCGTGCGCCAGGTACCACCGTCAGCGTATGGCTGCCGACATCGAGCCACTTCGCGCCTGCCGCCTTGACGTCCTCGGCGGTGGTCGCAGCGACGTTCGCCAGCGACGCGCGGAAGCAGCCCGGATCGCCTTCGTAGACCGTGCATTCGGCCAGCGCGTCGGCCTTGCCGCCGAAACCGCCGATGCGCTCGATACCGCGCACGAAGCCGGCGCGGAACGAGGTCTTGGCACGCTCGAGCTCTTCGGCCGTCGGGCCTTCTGCGATCAGGCGTGCGAGTTCTTCGTCGATCGCCGCTTCCACCGTCGCCGGGTCCACGCCCTGCTTCACGGTCGCCATCACCACGAAGTTCGAGCCCAGCTGCGAGCCGTAGGCGCCGGCGCTGATGTTGTCGACCAGGCGATCGCCGTGCAGCAGGCGGCGGTCCAGACGCGAGGCCTTGGCGCCGCCGAGCACGCTGCCCAGCACCTGCAGGTGATCGATGTCGGTCGTGCCCAGTTCGGCGACGTTCCAGGCGCGGTAGATGCGCACCTGCGGCACCTGGTCTTCCATCGTCTCGCGGGTGTCGGCGCTGCGCTTGGCCACGTCGACGGAGGGCTGCGCCATCGTCGGGCCGGCGGGAATGTCGCCGAAGTACTGCGCGACCTTGCGGCGCGCGGTGGCCACGTCGATGTCGCCGGCCAGCACCAGCACCGCGTTGTTCGGGCCGTACCAGGTACGGAACCACTGCTTGACGTCGTCGAGCGCGGCCGCGTTGAGGTCGTTCATCGAGCCGATGACGCCGTGGTGGTACGGGTGGCCCTTGGGATACAGCGCGCGGGTGAGCTTGTCCCAGACCTGGCCGTAGGGCTGGTTCTCGCCCTGGCGCTTCTCGTTCTGGACCACGCCGCGCTGCTCGTCGAGCGCCGCCTGGTCGACCGCGCCGAGCAGGTGACCCATGCGGTCGGATTCCATCCACAGCGCCATGTCGAGCGCGGTGGTCGGCACGTTCTGGAAGTAGTTCGTGCGGTCGGTATTGGTGGTGCCGTTCTGGTCGGTCACGCCGACCTGCTTGAAGGGGTCGAAGAACTCGCCGTCGTGGTTCTCGCTGGCCTGGAACATCAGGTGCTCGAACAGGTGCGCGAAACCGCTGCGGCCGGCCGGCTCGTCTTTGCTGCCGACGTGGTACCAGATGTTGACCGCGACGATCGGCGCCTTGCGGTCGGTGTGCACCACCACGCGCAGGCCGTTGGGCAGGGTGAAGGTCTCGTACGGGATGTCGACGCCGGCGGCTTCGGCAGGCGGCGCGGCCCACGCCATCGGCGCGGCGGCAATACCGGACAGGGCCAGACCGGTGGCCAGCGCCAGCAGGGCCGCGCGCGGGCGGGACGGGGCGGTACGAAGACGGTCAGCTGACATGCCGGTCCTTGGAGTTGAGGCGGAGTTGGACTCGCATCGTAGCCAGCCGCAGTCCCTTCGGCACGGGTCGCAGGTCATGGTCCAAGAGTGACCTCTGACCTGCTCCTTCCCCCGCAAGCGGGGGAAGGCTGGGATGGGGGCAAACGATCAGGTCACACGATGGCCGATGGCAGGCATCCGTGAACGCCTGGGTCGAGATCACGAGGAACGGAAAGTTGGCCCCCACCCAACCCTCCCCCGCGCGCGGAGGAGGGCTTGAAGCGGCTCGCTACAACGGTTACATCCGTTTGCCCTCACGAGGACACCGCTAGCATCGACGACCCGCTTCCCGGACAACGCAGCCATGACCCACTGGACCCTCGTCACCGGTGCCAACCGCGGCCTCGGCCTGGAGTTCGTCCGTCAGCTGCTCGCCGACGGCGCGCGCGTCGTCGCGACCTGTCGCCAGCCCGGCAAGGCGACCGCGCTCAATACGCTCGCCGCCGAATACCCGGGTCATCTGAAGGTGCTGCCGCTGGATGTCGGCGACGCCCGCTCGCGCGACGAACTGGTGCGCGAGTGGCCGCTGGCCGCAGGCGAGAACGCACGCATCGGCGTGGTGATCAACAACGCCGGCGTACTGCACAGCGGCGAGCGCTTCGGCACGCTGAGCGCCGATACGCTCGAAGACAGCCTGCGGATCAATGTCACCGGTCCGCTGCTGCTGACCCAGGCGCTGGCACCGCTGCTCATCGACGGCGCACGCGTCGCCAACCTGTCCTCGCAACTTGGTTCGATCGCCGGCACGTCCCGCTTCGGCACGCCCAGCTACGCGATCAGCAAGGCCGCGCAGAACATGGCGACGGTGCAGCTGGCGCACGCCCTGCGCGAGCGCGGCATCGTCGTCGTCGCCCTGCATCCGGGTTGGGTGCAGACCGACATGGGCGGTGCCCAGGCGCGCGAAGTGCCCGAGGACTCGGTCGCCGGCCTGCGCCGGGTGATCGCCGGTCTCGGCATCGACGACAGCGGCGGTTTTCTCGACTGGACCGGCGCGGCGCTGCCCTGGTGACCGACAATGGCCGGCCCGCACGCCGGCACCGTCCATGTTCGACGTCATCCTGCACACGCCCGAGATTCCGCCCAACACCGGCAACGTGATCCGCCTGTGCGCCAACACCGGCGCGCGGCTGCATCTGGTGCGGCCGCTGGGTTTCGATCTCGACGACCGCAATCTGCGCCGCGCGGGTCTCGACTACCACGAGTACACGACGCTGCAGGTCCATGACGATCTCGACGCCGCGCTGGCCGCGATCAAGCCGGCGCGGCTGTTCGCGCTGAGTACCCGCAACAGCGTCCGCTTCGACGCGCCTGTATTCGCCCCGGGCGACGCCTTCCTGTTCGGCAGCGAGACTCGCGGCCTGCCCGACGACGTGCTCGGCCGCGTGCCGGACGGGCAGCGCCTGCGCCTGCCGATGCAGCCGGGCAACCGCAGCCTCAACCTGTCGAATGCGGTCGCGGTGGTCGTGTTCGAGGCGTGGCGGCAGCAGGGCTACACGGGCGGCGATCTCTGACCTACCCGGGCGATGCAGCGCCGACCTGAACGGCGCGCCAAAAGTTCCTGTACTTGAGAGTTCAATATTCAGCGCGGGTTGCACGCGCAGGTCGAGAATGCGCTCTACCGGCCCGGGTGATCGTGCTTCCCCTCCCCTCGAAGCGCATCCCCTCCCTGTTACCCGGGCCGGCATTTTCAACCGCGACACCCATAAGAGCCGGACTCCACGCAGGGCCCGGCCGGAGAGAACACCCCGATGAAGCGCCTCCTTCCGATCGCCGCCCTCGCCGCTGCGCTCCCCTTCGCTGCGAACGCCGCCGAAGGCCTGTCCTACAACTATGTCGAAGGCGGCTACTCGGCCAGCAAGTCCGACATCGCGCCGGTCAATCGTGACGTCGATTCCGACGGCTGGTCGATCCGCGGTTCCGCTGCGTTCCACCCGAATTTCCACGCCTTCGGCGACTACACCCGCGAGAGCGTCGACAACAGCTCGCTCGACCGCGACCAGTGGCGCCTGGGCGTCGGCTACAACCACGAAGTGTCGCCGCGCACCGATCTGCTGACGCGTGTCGCCTACCAGAAGCTCGACTTCGGCCAAGGCTTCGATGCCGACGGCTATTCGGTCGAAGTCGGCGCGCGCACCGCGCTGCTGCCGGCGCTGGAAGGCTACGCACTGGCCGGCTACGAAGATCTCGACAGTGGCTTCGACAGCGAGTTCTACGGCCGCCTCGGCGCGCAGTGGAAGTTCAATCCGAACTTCGGCGTCGCCGGCGACATCAAGCTGATCAAGGGTGGCGACACCCAGTGGTTCGTCGGTCCGCGTCTGACCTGGTAAGCGCCACACCGCTCCCCCGCGGTGTCCGGTCCCCAGCGCTTCCCCGGCGCCTCTCTCTCCCGGACACCGTCAGAACCCGGCCAGTAATGGTCGGGTTCTTTTTTGTGGCGATGGCGCCGAGTGGCCGATGTAGTCCCCGTCATCCCGGCGGAGGCCGGGATCCAGTGACTTGAGGCGTTTTTGGTACCACGACGAGTCCGCGCGCTGGCCGAGAAGTCGCTGGATGACCAGCGCTTCGCGCTGCTGAGAGGCACTTCCGGCCTGACAGACATGCGCTTGCTGCAAGCCGTCGGGATAGCGACCAGATCTGCGTGGCGCCTCAGGAGCGCGGATGTTGCCGCGTCTCAGGGAGAGAGGCTGGTCCGTGCTGCCCTCACCCCACCATCCGCGTTGCGGATGGTCCCCCCGCGCTCCGCGCCCCCGGCCCTCGCGCTGACGCGAGGGCGTTCATCGACGCACGAGCCTGTGGCTCGCAAACGCGCCTCTTCACCCCAGAGGGAGAGGGGCATCGGTCGGGGCTACGGCCCGTTACTCGAACTCGGGCTTCTGCTCGCGCGCCATCAAACGCGCCAGGCCCTCGGCAGGCGTCATTTCGCCATGCAGCACGGCGCGGACATTGCTGGAGATCGGCAGTTCGATGCCGTGGCGTTCGGCCAGACGCATGACCTCGTCGGCGGTCTGCACCGATTCGACCACCTGGCCGATCGCGCGGACCGCGTCTTCGAGCTTCTCGCCGCGACCCAGCGCCAGACCCAGCCGGCGGTTGCGCGACAGGTCGCCGGAGCAGGTCAGCACCAGATCGCCGAGACCGGCGAGACCCATCAGGGTTTCCGCGCGGCCGCCGATCGCCTGGTTGAGGCGCAGCATCTCGTGGAGACCGCGGGTGATCAGGCCGGTGCGGGCGTTGAGGCCCAGTTCCATGCCGTCGGCCGCGCCGGTGGCGACGGCGAGCACGTTCTTCATCGCGCCGCCGAGTTCAGCGCCGCGCATATCGGTGCCGGTGTAGGCGCGGAACGTCGGGCCGTGCAGCACGTCGGCGACGGTCTGGGCGAAATCGGCATCGTCGGACTGCACGGTGATCGCGGTCGGCAGGCCGGATGCGACTTCCTTGGCGAACGACGGGCCGGTGACGACGGCCAGCGGCACGTCTTCGCCGACCAGGCCGCCGGCCACTTCATGCAGGAAGCGGCCCGAGCCGGGCTCGAAACCCTTGGTCGCCCAAGACACGCCGACGCCCTTGGGGCGCAGCGGTGCCAGCAGTTCCAGGGTTTCGGCGAAGGCGTGCGACGGCACGACGACCAGGATCAGGCCGACGCCGTCGAGGGCATGGGCCAGATCGGTGGTCGCGCGCAGGTTGTGCGGCAGCGGGATGCCCGGCAGGTAGCGCGGGTTCTCGTGGCGCTGGTCGATCGCCTCGATCTGGTCTGCGTTACGGCCCCACAGCGTGGTGGGGTGGCCGTTGCGTGCGATCAGCGAGGCGAGCGCGGTGCCCCAGGAGCCCGCGCCCAGCACCGCGACCGCGGTGTTGCGATCGGTCACGCTCAGGCGTTGCCGATCTGATCGGTCGTCGGCTGTTCGTTACCCGGCTGGCCGCGCTGACGCAGGCCTTCGGCGTAGAGCGCGTCGAAGTTGATCGGCTGCAGCAGGAACGGCGGGAAGCCACCGGCCTGGATCAGGTCGCCGATCAGCTGACGGGCGTAGGGGTACAGCACGTTCGGACACTGGGTACCGAGCAGCGCATCGAGGGTGTTGCCGTCGAAACCGGCCAGGCCGAACACACCGGCCTGCTTCACCTCGGCCACGTACACCGTGTTGGCGTTGTCTTCGCCGGTGGTGCAGGTCAGGGTGATCGCCAGCACGACTTCGAACGCGTTGTCGCCGACGCGCTGCACGCTCTGGTTGAGGTTCATGTTGAGCTGCGGCTGGGCCTGCTCGTTGAAGATCGCCGGCGACTTGGGCGACTCGAACGAGACGTCCTTGACGTAGATCTTCTCGACGCTGAACTGCGCGCCGGCCGGCTGCGCCGGGGCTGCGCCATTGGCGCCGTTGGTGGCCTGTTCTTCGGACATGTGAATCGACTCCGGCAAAAAATGTTGGGTGAGACGGATTGCCGATTATGGCATTCCGTCAAGACGGTACCGCTGCGATCAGCCGCGGCCCTTGGCCAGCGGCAGGTCGGCCTGCAACCAGCCGCCGATGCCGCCGTCGAGCACGTAGACGTTCTCGAAGCCGGCTTTTTTCAGGCGCTTGGCGGCATCGCTGGCGGTGCTGCCGGTCTTGCAGACCAGCACGACCGGCAAGGCCTTGGCAGGCGCGAGCTGCTTGCTTTCAGGATCGAACTGGCTCATCTGCACGTTCTTCGAGCCCGGGATGTGGCCCTTGCCGAAGTCGGCGGCGGGGCGCAGATCGACGACCAGCGCGTTGTCGCGGTTGACCAGCACGGTCAGCTCGGCCGGACGCAGGGCCTTGAAGCCGCGGAACAGGCGCGAGATCTCGTTGAAGACGATCGCCACCGTCAATGCGGCGAGGATCAGCGACAGCATCTGGTTGCGGCCCAGGAAGGCCAGAAGTTCTTCGAAATTCACGGATGGATCGCGGTGCGGCGGCGGGCGGCGATTGTCGCACACCACCGCGGCCGCCCGGCGGCGGGTGGCAGATGCGGGTCTGGCGGGATCATTCGCCGGCCCAGAAGTCCGGCAGACCGCCCGTGATCCACCAGGTGCCGGCGGCCGCATCCCAGCGCCAGCGCTCGGTATAGCGCACGGTGCGCTCAGCCATGGTGTGGCGGTTGATCACGCCGATCTGGATCTCGCGCATCGCCTCGTCCGGGCCGGCCGCCGCGCTGGTTTCGCGGTAGCCGGTGACCTGCACCTGCTCGTAGCGGGCGAAATCCAGTTCGCTGACCGGGTGCGCGGTGCGGTATTCGGGGTCGACCAGCTGCCAGGCGGTCTTCATGTCGTTCCAGCGCACCGCGCCGGTCCACGCGTACTGCGCGCGTTCGAGTGCGGTGCCCTGCTTACGGGTGCTGGCGCAGCCGGGCAGCAGGACCAGCAGCGCGAGCATCAGCAGGGCGACCTGCGTGCGGAACAGGAACAGACGGCCGGGAGTCGCGCGCATGGCAGGGTCTCGAATCGTGAGGCCGCCATCGTAGCCGCCGCGGCCGGCGCATGTGCGGCTGCCGGTATCCTCTGCGCGATGGACGCCGACACTTCTTCCCGGGCCGCCACGGTCAATATCGCCGCCGCGCTGCCGCGGCTGGCGAACGCCGCACCCGATCGCATCGCGATGCGTTGCCCCGGCCCTGACGGCCGCTACGCCGATGCGCACGCGCTGACCTATGGCGCGCTCGATACGCGCAGCGATGCGATCGCCGCCGGACTCGCCGCGCGCGGGATCGTCCGCGGCACGCGCACAGTGCTGATGGTGCGCCCGACGCCCGAGTTCTTCCTGCTGATGTTCGCCCTGTTCAAGGCTGGCGCGGTGCCGGTGCTGGTCGATCCGGGTATCGACAAGCGCGCGCTCAGACAATGTCTGGACGAAGCCGGCGCCGAGGCCTTCATCGGCATTCCGCTGGCGCAGTTCGCGCGCGTGCTGTTGCGTTGGGCGACCTCGGCGCGTGTGCGCATCACCACCGGGCGCTGGGCGTTGCTGAGCGATGCCACGCTGGCGGATGTGGAGCGCGCGGGCGCCGGCGCCGGCCCGCAACTCGCGGCGACTGCCGGTGACGATGTCGCCGCGATCCTCTTCACCAGCGGCTCGACCGGCGTGCCCAAGGGCGTGGTCTATCGCCACCGCCATTTCGCGGCGCAGATCGACATGCTGCGCGACGCTTTCGGTATCGGCGCCGGTGGCGTCGACCTGCCGACGTTCCCGCCCTTCGCGCTGTTCGATCCCGCGCTCGGGCTGACCTCGATCATTCCGGACATGGATCCCACCCGGCCGGCCCAGGCCGATCCGCGCAAGCTGCATGCGGCGATCGCGCGCTTCGGCGTCGACCAGCTGTTCGGCTCGCCTGCATTGATGGGCGTGCTCGCGACATACGGCAAGCCGTTGCCGGGCCTGCGCCGGGTGACCTCGGCCGGCGCGCCGGTGCCACCCGACACGGTCGCGAAGATTCTTGAACTGCTGCCCGATGATGCGCGTTTCTGGACGCCTTACGGCGCCACCGAATGTTTGCCGGTCGCCGTCATCGAAGGCCGCGAGCTGCTCGAACTGCGTACGCGCACCGAGCACGGCGCCGGCACCTGCGTCGGCCGCCCGGTGCCGCCGAACGAGGTGCGCATCATCCGCGTCGACGACGCCGCGATTCCGGAATGGTCCGACGATCTGCTCGCGCCGCCGGGCACCATCGGCGAGATCACCGTGGCCGGCCCCAGCGCCACCGATACCTATTTCAATCGGGATGCGCAGACGCGGCTGGCAAAGATTCGCGAGCGGGTCGAGGTTGCCCCCATCCAACCCGCCCCCGTGAACGGGCGAGGGCTCGACGGTGGCTGCGAACGCATCGTCCACCGCATGGGCGACCTCGGTTACTTCGATGCCGAAGGGCGTTTGTGGTTCTGTGGTCGCAAGGGCCATCGCGTCGTCACCGCCACCGGCACGCTGTGCACCGAGCAGGTCGAACCGGTGTTCAACGTGCACCCCGAAGTGCGGCGCACCGCGCTGGTCGGCGTCGGTCCGAAGGCGCACCAGACGCCGGTGCTGTGCGTGGAACTGGAAGCCGGTGTCGCGAAGACCGAGCAGGCGCGCATTGCCGACGAACTGCGACACATCGGCGAAGGCTTCGTCCACACCGGCCGCATCGAGCGCGTGCTGTTCCATCCCGGCTTCCCGGTCGACATCCGCCACAACGCCAAGATCGGCCGCGAGACCCTGGCCGCGTGGGCGGCGACGCGTGTCGGCTGACACCGCGCCTGCGCATTACCGGCTCGACGATCTGCGCATCGATGTCGCGCGGCAACGCGTGGTTCGCGACGACGGCCAGATGCTGGATGTGGCCGGCCTCAGCTTCCGGCTGCTGCATGTGCTGCTGGGGCAGGGCACGCGTGTGGTCGGCTTCGACGAGCTGATCGAGCGCGTGTGGGCACCCGCGCACGTGGGCGAGGAAACCGTCACCCAGCGCGTGCGGCTACTGCGTCAGGCGCTGGGCGACGACGGCCGGCAGCCGCGCTATTTGCGCTCGGTGCGCGGGCAGGGTTATCAGCTGTGCAGTGAGCCCTCGGTTGAAGCACCCGCGCCGCACGCTGCGCCCGCAACACCACGATCGCGCGCAACACGCATCGCCGTGTTGCTCGTGCTACCGCTGCTCGGTGGACTGGTCTGGTGGCAATGGCCGCGACCCGAGGTGCCGGTGGTAGCGCCGCTACTGGAACGCGCCGCGTACTACGCCGGCATCGGCCAAGCCGCGAACAACGAACGCGCGATCGCGCTGTACCGGCAGCGCCTGCAGGAATCGCCGGACGACAGCGAAGCGCAGCTCGGGTTGAGCCGTGCCTACAGCGCACGCCTGTGTCTCTACAGCGGCAGCGCCGACGACGCGGCGCAGGCGCTGGCCTTGGCCGAAGCGGTGGTCGCACGATATCCCCGGGCATCGGCCGCGCATGCCGCGCTCGGCTATGCACACGATTGCCGTGGCGACCTTGCCCCCGCGCTGGCCGGCTACACGCGCGCCGTGGCGCTCGATCCCGCGGCGGACGGCAGTCGCGCGTCGGCGGCGTATCTGCATGCACGGCAGGGCCGCATCGCCGAGGCGCTGGCCGCGAATCTGCAGGTGCGCCAGCCGCGGACGGTGCGCTTCCTGGAACTGCAGATCGCCTCGAACCTCGATCTACTCGGCTACACCGCCGCGGCCGAGGCGCGTTACCGGCGCAGCTTCCAGCTGTATCCCGACAACGTGTTCTCCAATCTCGCCTGGCCCACGTTTCTCTACGAACACGGGCGCGTCGACGAGGCGCAGGCGGCGTTGACCCAGGCGATGTCGCGCGGCACCGAGCACGCCGGCCTGCATCTGCTGGTCGCGGAGCTCGCGGTGCTGCGCGGCGAACCCGATGCGGCCCGCGACGCCGTGCAGCAGGCGCGCGCGCTCAAACCCCATGCCAGCCTGCCGCAGACGATGGCGTGGATCGTCGGCAGCGAGGCGTCGCCCGACGCCGCCGCGCTGCGCGCCCGCGCCGATGCATTGCGCGCCGGCCTGGCCGGCGACGCCGATCCCTTCGACGGTGTCGAAGCCGCCCTGCTGCAGACCCTGGCTGGCGATCATGCCGCTGTATTCGATGCACTCGACGCCGCCGTGACCGCCGGCTTCCGCAACGCCGGCTACCTGCGCGTGTCGCCGCTGTTCGCGGGCCTGCGCAGCGCGCCGGCCTTCGATGTCGCGCTGCGCCGCATCGACACGGCGCTTGCTGCCGAGCGGGCTGCAGTGCAGGCGTCCGGCCGACTGCCGGACGATGCGGTCACGGCATCGCGCTGAGCACGTAGTCGGCGAACAGTTTCTGCGATTCGGCGTGCATGCCGCGCTGGTTGTAGCGGGTGCGGGTGATCACCACGACCAGCTGCGACTCGGGCACCACGAACACGTAGTTGCCGCCATTGCCGGACATCGCCCAGGCGTGCACCTGCCGGTCGCCCTTTTTGAACGGAAAGCGCCACATCTGGTAGCCGTAATCGGCATCGAACGGCGTCTGCGCATGCACCTGCGCCATCGCCCGCACCCAGTCGGCCGACACGATCTGACGGTTCTGCCAGCGACCGCCATCGACCATCAGCTGTCCGAGCTTCGCCAGATCGCGGCTGCGGTATTCGGTGCCGCCACCACCCATGCCGGTGCCGTCCGAGGACTGATGCCAGCGCGAGTCCTCGATCCCCAGCGGGTGCTCGAGCACGTCGGCGGCAAACCGGTCGAGCGACATGCCGCTGGCGCGCTCGACGATCGCGCCGAGCAGAAACGCATTCGCCGTGCAGTAGGCGAAGGCGCGGCCGTGCGGACTGTCGGCCGGACGCGTGGTCCACGCCGGGTAGCCGCGCTGCGGCAGATCGAGCGCGAACTGGATCCAGTCGGCGCTGACGTACATCCGCTCCTCGTGGCCGGACGAGAATTCGTTATTGTCGTCGCATTCCCACTGCGCGCTCATCGTCAGCAGGTCCTCGACGGTGGTCGCGGTCTTGGACGCGCCGGGATGGGCCGGCGTTCGTTCGGGGAAGAAGCCGAGCACCCGGGCGTCGGCGCCTGGGATCAACCCGCGGTCGATCGCCGCGCCGACCAGCAGCGCGGTCACGCTCTTGGTCAGCGAGCGGGTGTTGTGGAGCGTTTGGCGGTCGGCGCCGTTGAAGTAGGTCTCGTGGACCAGCGCGCCGCGATGGGCGACCAGCACGCTGGTGGTGTCGGGTGCTTCGCCACCGGCGATGGCGGCGTCCAGTGCGGCGAGACGGTCGGTGTCCCAGCCGCGTGCGCCGGCATCGGCGAGCAGCCAGTCGGTGTCGGGCGCTGGGGGCGGCGCTGCGGCGGCGTTCCAGGTGGTCAGGACGAACAGCGCAGACAGGGCGAGACGGGGCAACAGATGCATGGACGGACTCCGGTTGAAGGAGCCGCACTGCACCCGGATCCCCGATGAAGTGCCTGACAGGCGAATGAAGAATTCTGAAGTGCAGGCGGATCAGTCACTTGCAGCCGTCGATCCCGGCGGCGCGTCGCCAATCCCGGCCCGCCTCGCTATCGTGGGCGGCCCTGCAACGTGTGGAGTCGGCAATGCGGATCCTGGTCACCGGTGGCGGCGGCTTCCTCGGCCAGGCCTTGTGCCGTGGTCTTGTCGAACGCGGTCACGACGTCACCAGCTTCAATCGCGGGCACTATCCCGAACTCGATGCGATCGGCGTGCGCCAGGTCCGCGGCGATCTTGCCGATGCCGACGCGGTGCGCAATGCGGCCCAGGGCATGGACGCGATCTTCCACAATGCGGCCAAGGCCGGCGCCTGGGGCAGCTACGAGAGTTATCACCAGGCCAACGTCGTCGGCACCTGGAACGTGCTCGATGCCTGCCGCGCCCACGGCATCGGCCGGCTGGTCTACACCTCGACGCCCAGCGTGACCCACCGGGCGACGCACCCAGTCGAAGGCGGTACCGCCGACACCGTGCCCTACGGCGAGGGCTTCAAGGCGCCGTACGCGACGACCAAGAAGATCGCCGAGCAGGCCGTGCTCGCCGCGAGCGGCCCGGACCTCGCGACGGTCGCGCTGCGACCGCGGCTGATCTGGGGTCCGGGCGACCAGCAGCTGCTGCCGCGCCTCGCCGAGCGCGCGCGGGCGGGGCGCCTGCGCTTCGTCGGCGACGGCGAGAACCGCATCGACACCACCTACATCGACAACGCCGCGCAGGCGCATTTCGATGCCTTCGATCATCTGGCGCCGGGCGCAGCCTGCGCGGGCCGTGCGTATTTCATCAGCAACGGCGAGCCGACCACGGTGCGCGAGATCGTCAACGCGCTACTGGCCGCGGCCGGTGCACCGCAGGTCACGAAGACGATTCCGTTTGGCGCCGCCTACGCGATCGGTGCGATCTGCGAATCGGTCTGGCCGCTGATGCATCTGAAAGGCGAGCCACCGATGACCCGGTTTCTCGCCGAGCAGTTGAGCACCACGCACTGGTACGACATGGCGCCGGCGACGCGTGATTTTGGCTATGTGCCGCGGGTTTCGCTTCACGACGGACTCACCCGCCTGAAAAATTCTTGGACAGGCACCTGACCGTCACCTGATCGCGACCTGAGCGGGCATAGGGTAGCCCCCGAACCGCTCACGGGAATCAGGAGACCACCCATGCTTCGTTATGCAGTCATTTTTCTTGTCGTCGCCATCATCGCCGGTGTTCTCGGCTTCAGTGGTGTCGCCGGCGCCGCCACCAACATCGCCTGGATCCTCTTTGTCGTGTTCCTGATCCTGGCCGTGATCTCGATGCTGCGTGGCCGCGGACCGTAACGTCCCCGTCCGATACGTGATTCGAAACGCCCGCCTTCCGGCGGGCGTTTTCTTTTGGGGAAACCAGTCCCCCTGTGGTCCGTGAGAGGACGGCTCGCAGTTCGCACGCCGACAGCGGCGCTGCGGGATCGGCCGCTACAATGCGGCCATGGCCGGATTCCCTCCTTCTCCTTTCGCGGCACTCAAGCCGATCGCCGGACGCGCGCTGGAAACCGCGCTCAACCAGGCGCTCGCGCTCGATGCCGACACGCGCACTGCGCTCGCCGGACTCGACGGGCAACGCATCGCGCTGACCCTCGCATCGCCTCCGATCGCGCTGGAATTGCGCGTCGACGGTGAGCGACTGCGCGTCGGCCCGGTCGACGACGCCGTCGAACCCGATCTCGCGGTGCGCACGACGATCGCCGGGGTGCTGTCGCAACTGCCGTTCCTGCGCCGCGACGATGCGCCGCCGATCGGCAAGGTCCGGGTTTCGGGTGATGCCGAACTCGCGCGGCGCCTGCAGAAGCTCGCGGGGCGTTTCGATCCCGACTGGCAGAAGCCTTTCGTCGCGGTCTTCGGCGAGATCATCGGCGTGCAGATCGCCAATGCATTCGCCAGCGCCTTGCAGCAGGCGCAGGGCCTCGGTCGCACGCTGACCGAGAGCGCGGTGGAGTACGTGACCGAGGAATCCCGCGACGTGCTCGGACGCGACGAACTCGAGGCCTTCAACGACGACGTCGATGTGCTGCGCGACGATGTGGAGCGGCTCGCGGCGCGCGTGTCACGCCTGGCGCGCGGGCCGGCTGCATGAAGGGGCTGCTGCGCGCCTCGCGCATCGGTCGGGTGCTGCTGCGCTACCGCCTCGACGATCTGTTCGACGGCACGCCGGCCGAACGCTGGCTCAAGCTCGCGCGCCCGTTCGTGCCGCGCGCCTCGGCCGACATCGCCGCGCAGTCGCGCGGAGCGCGCCTGCGCCTGGCGCTGCAGGAACTCGGGCCGATCTTCGTCAAGTTCGGGCAGATCCTCTCGACCCGTCGCGACCTCGTGCCGCCCGACATCGTCGACGATCTCGCCCTGCTGCAGGACCGGGTGCTGCCGTTCGATGGCGCCCAGGCACAGGCCATCATCGAGCGCGAACTCGGCATGCCGATCGCGCAGGCCTTTGAAGCCTTCGACACCACGCCACTTGCATCGGCGTCGATTGCCCAGGTGCACGCCGCGACCTTGCCGGCCGACGAGCGCAACCCGCGCCGCGAGGTCGTGGTCAAGGTGCTGCGCCCCACCATCGAGAAACAGATCGCCGCCGACGTCGCGCTGCTGAAGAATCTCGCCGCGCTGGTCGACCGCACCCATCCCAACGCCGACAAGATCCGTCCGCGTGAGGTCGTCGCCGAGATCGAGAACACCCTGGCCGCCGAACTCGACCTGCAGCGTGAGGGCGCGAACGCGTCGGTGCTGCGCCGGTTCTGGACCGGTTCGCAGGATCTCTATGTGCCCGCGCCCGTCTGGGAGCGCACGACACAGCGCGTACTCACCCTCGAGCGCGTGCACGGCATTCCCAGCGACGACATCGCCGCCCTCGACGCTGCCGGCATCGACCGCAAGGCACTCGCGGCCAAGGGCGTGCGCGTGTTCTACACGCAGGTGTTCCGCGACAACTTCTTCCACGCCGACGCGCACGCCGGCAACATCTGGGTCGACCCGGACCGCAAGACCAATCCGCGTTTCATCGCGCTGGATTTCGGGATCATGGGCCAGCTCTCGCGCGAGGATCAGTACTACCTCGCCGAGAACTTCATGGCGATCTTCCGCCAGGATTACCGGCGCATCGCCGAGCTGCACATCCAGGCCGGCTGGATGCCGTCGCACATCCGCATCGACGAACTCGAAGCTGCGGTGCGTTCGGTGTGCGAGCCGTATTTCACCCGGCCGTTGTCGGAGATCTCGCTCGGCGAAGTGCTCGGCAAATTGTTCCGCACCGCGCAGCGCTACCAGCTCACGTTGCAGCCGCAGCTGATCCTGCTGCAGAAGACGCTGCTGAGCATCGAAGGCATCGGTCGCCTGCTCGATCCGAAGCTCGACATCTGGGCGGTCGCGCGTCCGGTGCTCGAACGCATCCTCGTCGAGCGCTACAGCCCGCAGCGTCTGGGCCGCGAGTTCCGCGACCGCCTGCCGGAGCTGATCACCCAGGCGCCGGACATGCCGCGTCTGCTGCATGGCTGGCTCAAGCAGCAGGTCGAAGGCCGCCACGAACTGCGCATGCGTTCCGACGACCTGGCCGCGCTGACCGCGACGATGCAGGGCATGCAGAAACGCATGGTCGCCGCGATCCTCGGTGTCGGCCTGCTGATCGTCGCCGCAGTGCTGTATGCGCTGGAAGCGGGCGGTCCGAGTTTCGTCGGTCTGCCGGTGGCGACATGGGTCGCGGGCGTCGGTGGATTGTGGGCGCTACTGGCGGCCTGGCCGCGGCGCTCGCCGGTGTATCTGCGGGATTGAGTGCTCCGAAGCCCTCCCCCGTTCTACGGGGGAGGGTTGGGCGGGGGCAATCCGTCAGCGGCCGCGATATCGAATCGAGCAATAGATCGAGAGTCGCCTCGATCATTTCGATGCATGCGGACAGTTCGCCCCCTCCCAACCCTCCCCCGTAAACGGGGGAGGGCTCAAGAGCAGCGCATCAATCTTTGCGTTGCGCCCGGCACTCCGCCGCTCGCCCACCCAACCAGTCACGCTCCCGCGGATTCCGCGCCAGCGAGGCCGCACGTTCGAACGCCTCCGCCGCATCCCCATGCCGCCCGAGCTTCGCCAGCAGATCGCCGCGTACGCCCGGCAACAGGTGGTAACCGGCCAGCGCGGTGTCGCCGGCCAGCGCCTCGACCAGCGGCAGTGCGGCGGCCGGCCCCGCGGCCATGCCGATCGCCACCGCGCGGTTGAGGGCGACCACCGGCGAACCTGTCAGTGCCAGCAGTTGCCCGTACAGCGCGGCGATGCGTCCCCAGTCGGTGTCGCCGGCGGTCGGCGCGAGCGCGTGGCAGGCGGCGATCGCGGCCTGCAGCTCGTAGCCGCCGGGCGGCGCGTTGCCGCGCGCGGTCTGCGCCTGCGCCAGCGAGGCGAGGCCGGCATCGACCAGCCCGCGATCCCAGCGCGCACGGTCCTGGTCGGGCAGCAGCACGGGCTGCCCGTCCGCATCCACGCGCGCATCGAGCCGCGAGGCCTGCAGCGCCATCAGTGCGACCAGCGCATGCACGTCGGCCTCGCGCGGCATCAACATCGCCAGCACCCGCGTCAGTCGCAACGCTTCGGCGCACAGGTCCGGCCGTGCCCAGTCGTCGCCGCTGCTCGCGGCGTGGCCTTCGTTGAACACCAGATACAACACGTGCAGCACCGCCGACAGCCGCGCCGGCAACGCCGCGCGCTGCGGCACCTCGAACGGGGTGCCTGCCTTGGCGATGGATTTCTTGGCGCGGACGATGCGCTGGGCGATCGTTGCCTCCGGCACCAGAAAGGCACGCGCGATCTCGTCGGTGGTCAGGCCACCGATCAGGCGCAGCGTCAATGCGATTTGCGATTCGACGGTCAGCGCTGGATGGCAGGCCACGAACATCAGCCGCAGCACGTCGTCGCCGATCACATCGTCGAGTGCGTCCTGTGCGCGCGCATCGGATTCGCGCTGCGCCTGCTCGATCTCGCGTGCGAGTTCGGCGTGATGCGCATCGAGGCGCTGGCCGCGGCGCAGGCGGTCGATGCCGCGGTTACGCGCGGTCGTCATCAGCCACGCGCCTGGGTTGTCCGGCAGGCCGTCGCGCGGCCAGCGTTCGAGCGCGGCGAGCAGCGCGTCCTGCGCCAGTTCCTCGGCGAGGTCGAGATCGCGCACCACACGCATCAGGCCGCCAATGATCTTCGGCACTTCCTCGCGCCAAAGCGTTTCGATCGTGCGATGTAGGGCGGCTGTGTCCATGGGCGGCGATGACAGCACCCCGGCCGCCGCCGGGCAAGCCGCGCTGCGGCGCGGGCGTGCAAGGCGTTGCGGCGACGCGCACGGCACCGCACTCACGCCGCGGTGAACGCGGCCATGTCCATGTGCATCACTTCCCACAACTGTCCGTCGGGATCCTCGAAGGCGTGCTGGTACATGAAGCCGTGATCGACCGGCGCGGTCGGCACCGTGCCGCCGGCGGCGCGCGCCTTCGCGACGATCGCATCGACCGAGGCGCGGTCGGGCTGCGACAGCGCGATGATCGCGCCGACGTGTGCCGGCGCACCCAGCGGCTTGGCGGTGAAGGTCTGGAAGAACGGGCGGACCAGCAGCATGACGAAACTGTCCTCGCCGATGATCATCGCGGTGGCGTTTTCGTTGGTGAACCGGGGATCGAAGGCGAAGCCGAGCGCGGTGAAGAAACGCACGCTGCGGTCGAGATCTTCGACCGGCAGGTTCACGTAGATCTGGGGACGGTGCATGGCGGTGTGCCTGTGTAGTGGACGATGGGGGACGGCTCAGCAGCCCTGCTTCGAGCGCATCACCATCCAGCCGGTGCCGAAGCGGTCGACGACCATGCCGAAGCGGTGTGCGAAGAAGGTCTCGGCCATCGGCGCACGGACTTCACCGCCTTGCGACAGCGCGGCGAAGATGCGCTCGGCATCCGCGTCGCTGTCGACGCCCAGATTGACGAACGCATGGGGCGACGTTGGCAGCGGCGTGCCCGGCGGCACGTCGGAGGCCATCAGGAACTGGTCGCCGATCGCGAGATGGCCATACATGATGCGATCGGGCGCGGTGGCGTCGCTGTCGGGGCAGGGCGGCGCGTCGCCGTAGGGCATCAGCATCGGCTCGCCGCCCAGAAGCGCGGCGTAGGCGTGGAAGGCTTCGGCGCAGGTGCCGTCGAAATACAGGTAGGGATCGATGCGCATCGGATGTCCTCGAAAGGCCGCCGGCTGGCGGTGTTGCTGGAACGACGCACCAGTGCTCCGGAAATCGACATCGTCGTGATCCCGGAATGCAGACCTGCCCACACGGCGCGTTCCGGACCCGCCCGTTAAGCTGCCCGTCCAGTTCCGCACCGAGGAGACGCCGATGCGCCGCCCCCTTATGTTGCTGTTGCCGCTCGCCCTGGCCGCCTGTGGCGGGTCCACGCCGTCCGAAGACGGCGCCGCGCCGCCCACGCAGGCCGCCGCCGACGCGATTCCCGATGCCGCGCCCGCCGATCATGCGCAGACGCTCGAGGCGTACCACTGGCGTCTGGTCGATGCGACCGGAAACGGTGGTACGCGCATCGACGCGTTGCTCGACGGCGATGGCGCGCCGCTGCAGCTGGACTTCGCCGACAGCGGCATGAGTGTGTCCAACGCCTGCAACCGCATGGGTGCGAACGTCTCGCTCGATGACGATCGCCTGACCGTCGACCAGGTGATCTCCACGATGATGGCCTGCACCGACGCACAGCTGACCGCGCGCGAGCGCGAGATCGGCCAGCGTCTGCCCGGCACGCATCGCATCGCGTTGACCGGCGGCGAGCCACCGCGACTCACGTTGCAGCTCGACGATGGCGGCGTGCTTGCATTCGAGGGTGTGCCCACGCCGGCCACGCGCTATGGCGGCGACGGCGAGACGGTGTTTCTGGAGATCGCGCCCGAGCGCGTGGCCTGCAACCACTCGCTGATTCCGGATCAGCGCTGCCTGCAGACGCGCGAGGTGCAATACGACGACGAGGGCGTGCGCTCACCGGGCGACGCCGCGTGGGCGCCGCTGTACCAGGACATCGAGGGCTTCACCCACGAGGACGGCGTGCGCAACGTCGTGCGCGTGCAGCGCTTCGACGTGGCGGATCCGCCGGCCGATGCGCCGTCGCAGGCCTACGTGCTGGACATGGTGGTGGAGTCGGAGAACGTGGGTCGCTGAGCCCATCTGGGCGCCTGCCGTTGCTGACGACCGGCAGGCACACAGCGGCGCCGTGCCGGTGTCATCTGTACCCGCCGGACATTCCGGCAACCGTCATCCCCGCCTGCGCGGGGATGACGGTTCGATCAATGGATCAGACGTGCCGCGCGGTTGATCAGACCGCCGCAGCCTTCGGATGCAGCGCATAGCTGCCCCAGGTCGTGGTTTCGGCCAACACATGGCCCTGCACCGCGCGCAGCACGTCGCCGGCGGTGAAGCGCTCGGGCACGTCGAGTGTGGCGACATCAAGTGCGAACAGGCGGAAGAAATACCGGTGCGCGCGCAGGTCGTTCGGCGGCGGGTAGGGACCGTCGTAGCCGAACCAGTCGCCGGCCAGATCCGCATCGCCGGCGAACCAGCCGGTGTAGTCGTTGAGACCCTGGCGTGCGCCGTCGGGGCCGGGCGGATTGCGCTTGCCGCCCTTGGTCACGCCGTCACTGGCACTGCCTTCGGCGATCGTGCGCAGATCGGCCGGCAGATCGACCACCGCCCAGTGCACGAAGCTGCCGCGCGGGTGGTCGACCGGAATCTCGACGCCGGCCTTGCCCGCCAGTGACGGATCGGTCGGGGCGTCGGGATCGAGGCACAGCAGCGCGAACGATTGCGTGCCTGCGGGCACGTCGTCCCAGGCGAGATGCGGATTACGGTTGCTGCCGAAGCCGTCGGGCGCGCCGACGGCGAACGTCGCCGCGATCGGCTGACCGTGTTCGAAACTGTCGCTATGGAGTCGCATGATGTCTCCGCGGGTGGAAGGTCAGTCCTGACGGTAGCCCAGGCGCACCGCGACCGGTGTCAGCGTGGCGAACGGGCCGGCCAATGCCTCGCGATAGGCGAGCCAGCGACCGGCCGGAATGCGGTCGGGGCCCAGCAGTTCGCGCGGCGGGGTCGGGAACGCGGACACGCCGAGCGCCTCGGCGAACCGGGTGGCCAGGCGTTCGAGGTCCTCGCCAGGCGCATCGGTGCGCACGACCGTGTGCGGGAACAGGTCCTGCTCGATGATGTCGGCGATCTGCGACAGGTGCGCGGCCAGCCACTGGGCGGCGCTGTCGGCATCGGTGATGCGCAACGCCATCGGCGCGCCGAAGGCGAACCACTCCAGCAGCATGTCGCGCGGATCGCGCAATGCGAGCAGCAGTCGCGCGTGCGGCAGCTGCGGGCGCAGCGCCAGCAGCCAGGCGTTGTCCCAGAACGGAATCCAGTCGATGACCGCGCCGTTGGGGCCGATGCCGCGTGCAGGTAGCTGCGAAAGCCAGCCGACGACGACCTGCTCGGCAGTGAACGCGCCCTGCGCCAGGCGCGCGGGCACGTTGGTGTCCTGGAACGGATCCTGCACCGCGGTCGAAAACCGGTCGCCGCGGAATTCGGTCAGCGCGCGCTGCAGCACGTTGGCGATGCGATCGACCTGTGCGCCAGGCGCGCCGTAGAGGAACACCGCCGGTGCACGCGCGCCTTCGACGACGGTGCCCATCTCCGGCCAGCGCGCCGGTGGCGTGGTCGGTGCGGGGGGCGGACCCACCTGCGCGGTTGCTTCGGCAGTGCACGCGAGCCACGTGGCGATCGCATCGGCCGGCCGATCCGCCGCGTCCTGGGCCATGCCGATCCAGCGGCGCAGCAGCAAACGCGCCTGGGGGCTGGCGGCCGGCAGCAGGCCTTCGACGAACGTGACGGCTGCGGCGGGATCGCGCGCCAGCAGCCGTCTGAACAGCAGTTCGTTGGCGTTGCCGTGGCCGGGCTGCAGCGCGGTGATCCTGCGCGCGGTGACTTCCGATGTTTCGTGCGCGCCAGTGCCCGATTCCAGCGCGAGCTGCGCCTGAAGGGCCGGCAGATGGTCAGGACGCGCGGTGTTCCAGCGCGAGACGACCGTAGCCGCCGCCTCGCTGCCGAACGCTTCCATCGCCAGGCGCGCGATCCAGATGTGATCCCACTGCGCGTCCTGCTCAAGCGCGCCATCGAGCATGGCCTGCGTCTCCTCGGTGTTGCCGGTCGCCTCCCACAACAGCAGCAGGCCGTTAGTCGCGCGGCGCGAATCGGGGTGCGCCGCGAACGCGGCCTGCAGCAGCGGCCTCGCGCGGTCGAAGCGCTTGGCCTGTAGCTCGAGCTCGCCGGCGAACACCTGCAGCGAAGGCGTGGCGTGCGCGGGGTCGGCCAGCAGCACGGCGAGTTCGTCGGCCGCTTCGGCCGGGCGGCCCTGCTGCAGCACGATCTGCGCGAGCAGGCTGCGCAGTGGCGGATGGCCGTTCGTGTCGATCACGCGGCGGAACGCTTGCTCGGCGAATGCGAGGTGCCCTTTCGCGAGGTAGGCGAACGCCAAGGCGTTGAGCACCTGCAGATCGTCCGGCGCCCCCTTCGATGCCGTCGACAGCAACGTCAGCGCGCGGTCGTGGTCGCCGCGGCGCGAGGCCAGCACGCCTTCGAGCATCAGCGTCCACGGATGCTCCGGTGCGACGCGCGCGGCGAGTTTGGTCTGGCGCTCGGCATCGTCGAGATCGTTGCGGCCGATCGCCATCTGCGCCTGCACCACGTAGGCGCCGTACTGGTTGGGATCGAGCGCGATCGTCTGCGCCAGCGCGGCCTGCGCGCCGCCCAGGTCACGCGTGTCGAGCAGCATGCCGGCGCGCAGGAAGTGCAGCTCCGCGTCGTCGGGCATCTGCGCGATCGCCGCATCAATGGTCGACAGCGCGGTCTCGCGCTCACCGATCGCACGGAACGCGAGCGCAGCCGCGCTCAGCGTCCCGGTGTCCTTGTGCCCCTCGGCCAGCGCCTGGCGCGCGAGCGTGGCGGCTTCTGCATTCGCGCCGCGGCGCAGGGCTTGGTAGATCTGTTGCGACATGCTGGATATCCCGGCGCGAAGCCGACCAAAGGCAAGGCCGGGCATTGTAGCGGGCGGGGTGGGGCGGACTTGAAGCGCGGACCACGTGCGCGGCAAGCGACTGCTCGCGAGGGACGCCCGACGCCCCATCGCGCCAGCGCAGCCTGGCGCCCAGCTTGATCGTTGATCAGCAGTGGCGCGGGTCGGACCTCGCGAAGATCGCGATGGTGACCCGCCATTCGGCGGTCATTGGGCGCTTCCAGCCTGCGCTGGGACGGCGGATTGGGTCGAGCGTGTCACGGAGGCGAAAAGGCGAAGTGGTCCAGGAGAAAGTGCCGCCTGCACCCCACGACCCGATTGCGGGCGACGCGATCTACGCGGGATCAACCGCCCGACGCGCGCGTACTCGCGTGGATCGCCGTTGCCAGGCGGGTACGCTCCGACGAGGTCCGCGCGGCATCGGCGTGGGCATCGAGGCGCGCGGCGACCCAGCGCTCGGCGAAGCCGTCGAGATGGTGGTCGAGGAGGAAGCCGCAATGTCCGCCCCATCGGCTGATTTCCAGACGCGCATGCTCCGGCAGCGCCAGCGCGTGGAACGCATCGAGCGGAATCACCGGATCGTCGGCCGACATCAGGATGTCCACCGGCACCTGCAATGACGACAGGCGGTCGCCGATCACCGAGTAGCCGTCGAAGTAGTCATCGAGCGTGCCGAAATCGGTATGCGTGCGCACCAGCCAGTCGGTCAACTCGCGCATGCCGAGCTGCAGCGTGGCGTCGTCGAAGGCGAGGTGATCGGGGAACAGATCGCGCTTGCGCCGCAGCGAGGCGCGCCAGGTGCGCTCGAAGTGGCGGAGATAGAGCCGGTGACCGCGCTCCATCTGCAGCATCGTGCGCGCCGGGTCGATCACCGGACAGACCGCGGCGACGCCGGCCAGGTGCAGCCCCGCTGCGGGCGCCCGCAGCGCGAGGCGCAGCGCGAAATTGCCGCCCAGCGAGTAGCCGGCCGCGATCATCGGACGCGCGGCGAAACGCGCTGCAATGTCGACCGCCGCATGCACGACTTCGTCGATGCGGTTGGAGTGGAAGATCGCTTCGTTGAGATGGTGGCTGTCGCCGTGGTCGCGGAAATTCAGGCGGAACACCGCATAGCCGAGCGCCAGCATCTGCGCGGCGGTCTGACGCATGTAGCTTGACTCGCTGCTGCCTTCCCAGCCGTGCAGCAGCAGGACGAGCCCGCGCGGTTCGCGTCCCGGCACCAGGCTGTGCAGCCCGCGCAGACGCACGCCTTCGCCGCCGTCGACAAGATGCTCGGTGGTCATCGCGCCGGTGGCGGCGAGTGCCTGCGCGCCGCGGCGGCGTCGCCATTGGCTGCTGCCCAGCGCTGTCTGCAGATGCGGATTGCGCAGCCACAGCGGCGGTGCATAGTCGCTGCCACCCACGCGTATGTCGTCCGGGACGACAGGTGTGTGCGGTTCCGGCGACGGATGCATGGAATTCAAGCGCGTGCGTCCAGCGCTGCGACGATCCGCTCGCGCGAAACCTCGGCCAGATGCCGGCGACCTTCCGCGTTGCCGGGCAGGATCGGCTCGAGGAACATCACCTCGGCATCGCGCGCCGGCTCGCCGAGCAGACGCATGAAGTTGGCGAAGAAGGATTCGCGCGGACCGAAGGCGACGATCGCCTGCGCCGAGCCGTGGCGCCCGTAGCGCAGCGCGACCGGTTGCACTGCGACGTTCGCCTCCACGGCCGCCAGGAAGATGCGCGCATGGAACGGGCCCACCTGGTCTCCATCGCGCGTGCGTCCTTCCGGAAACACCGCGACCGGACGTCCGTCGCGCAGCCGCGCGACCATTTCATCGAGCACGCCGCCCAGCGATTCGGTACTGCCGCGCTGGTGGAAGATCGTCTCGCCGCGCGCGGCCAGCCAGCCGACCACCGGCCAGCCGGCGATCTCGCGCTTGGCGACAAACCCGACCATGCGCTGGCTGTGCAGGGCGACGATGTCGACCCAGCTCACGTGATTGGCCACGAACAACACCGCACCCGGCAGCGGTGTGCCGGTGCGCGAGAGACGGAATCCGAAGACCCACATCAAGCCACCCTGCCACCAGCGGGTCATGCGGTGATCGACGCGCTCGCCGCTGCGCAGCCTGCGACGGCCGATCGGTGGCAGCATCGACAGCAACAGGATCGGCAGATGGATGCACAGGTGCCACACCAGCACCGGCACGCGCACGCAATAACGCAACACGCGCGCCGGCATGTCGCCGGCGTCGGCGCGAATGGAAGAAGAACTCATCGGTGCACGATACCCAAACCCGGCGCCGCGCGCTGCGCGTGCAGGCTCACGGTTTGGGCACCACCGCGAGCGTGAGCCGCGAAATGCACACCAGCTTGCCTTTCGCATCTTCGATGCGGATCTCCCACACCTGGGTGCTGCGGCCGACGTGCAAGGGGCGCGCGGTGCCGGTCACCAGGCCGGCGCGCACGCCGCGCAGATGATTGGCGTTGATCTCGATGCCGACGACGCCGTGGCCGTCGGGCGCCGACAGACCGCCGGCGCTGCTGCCAAGCGTTTCGGCCAGCAGCGCGGATGCACCGCCGTGCAGCAGTCCGAACGGCTGATGGGTGCGGGCATCGACGGGCATCGTCGCGCGCAGATAATCGGGGCCGATTTCGGTGAAGACGATGCCCAGCGCGGCAATCGCCGTGTTGGCGGACATCGCGTTGAGCTGGTCGAGCGTCGTGTCGCTGCGGAACATGCGCAGAAGGCTCCGGGGGAAACCCGGCAGCTTAGGCCGTTGCGCGAGGCCGCGCAGCGCGACCGGCGGAATGGCGCGTCGCGATCACGGGCGTAACCGTCGCGGATTGGCGATAAGCAGTTGCCGCGGATCAGACAACGTGGAAGCGCGTCGGCATGGCGCTGTCGCGGACTTCGACGCGGAACGGGCTATCGGCGTGGCTGCGCGCGGCGCGGACCTGGGCATGAAAGCGCGCAGGCTGGGCGATGCAGGCCGGAACCGGGCCGTGTGTCTCGATGGAGCGGTGGGTGTGGATGCGCAACATGGCGGAACTCCTGAGGAATCGCGGGACGCTTCAGGCGCCGGAGCTGATCAGGTGATTGCGGATCAGGCGATGCGGAAGCGCGAGGGGCTGGCGGTGGTGACGTAGCTGCGCGGGGCGCCGTAGCTGCTGCTGGTGCCGTAGCCGGTACCGGTCTGGCGTGCGGGCCGGGTGGCGGCCGCGGGGACGAGATGGGCGGCGGCTTCGACGATGGCGTGCATGCGGGTCATGGCGGGTCTCCTGAGGGGTGTGGGTGGTGGATCAGGCGACGCGGAAGCGGGCCGGAACCGACGCGGTGGCATAGCTGCGGGGCGTGCCGTAACCGCTGCTGCGGCCGTAGCCAAGACCGAACTGGCGGGGCTGGCGAATCTCGACCGGCGGGGCGAGGTGGGCGGCGGCGTGGACGATGGCGTGCATACGGGACATGGCGGGACTCCTGGGACGTGTGGGCGGTGCGGAAGGGGTTAGACGATGCGGAAACGGGCGGGTGTGGATGCGCTGGCGTAGCTGCGCGGTGCGCCGTAGCTGCTGCTGCGGCCGTATCCGAGGCCGAACGGGCGGATGAGCGCGGCGTTGGCGGTGCGGGCGGCGGGGGTGGTCTGGGTCTGCATGGCGGTGTCCTCGGGGTTGGTGTGCTTTGGTGTGTTGGTAGACTACAACACCACTGTCCGATAACACCACGTGCAGGAAGTCATACCCCGCGAATTCATTAAGTCCGTTAACCAAACGTTCATGTTCGTAGCGCTCCCGCTTCCCGTTGTTGCAATCAGGACGTGGGGGGACCGCAGAACGTGACCGTGCAGACCGGTACGGCGCAGGCGCGCGCTGGCACAGGCCAGGCGCGCGTTTGGTCATTGGGACGCGGCGGCGGGTCCGCGAAGTCGCAGCGGATCGACACGCATGGCCGCCAGGCAGGGCACAGCGGCGCCGACCCCGCTGTCTCCGGCGCCGCGTGGCTGGAGGATCCCAGCGAGCACCTCAGAGAATCGGCACGAGCCCCGCGCCGAATGCGGTGAAGATCCGCGTCAGCAGGCTGCGGAAGCCCAGGCTCACTTCCGGAAAATCACCGACCGCCACATAGCATTCGCGGAAACCCGGCGCGTCCGGCGGCAGCGGCGCCGGACAATCGGGACCGGGCTGGAACTCGAAGCTGGTTGCGTAGCGGGTCGGCCACAGATCGAAGATCGGCAGCCGCTCCGACACCTTCGCCATCGAGTAATCGACGCCCGAGAACACAGGCGGCGGGTCCCGCCGCGCGATCGTCCAGGAATTCTCCGGCGACATGTCGCGCCGGATGCTCTCGGCCAGCCGCTGCGCGAAGCGCCCATCGTCGATGACCACGGCGCTTTCGGTATTGAGGTTGTCGCCGCGCGGGTCGAAGTTGTGCGTGCCGACCACACCGACGCGCGCGTCGATGACCAGCGACTTCGCGTGCAGGCCCATGCGCAGGCCGGTCCGGTTGAGCGGCACGCGCCGGTTCACGCCGATGCCGGCGTAGCGCAGCGCCGAATACTCGCGCGTCAGCGGTGGAGCACTGGCCGGACGCGAGGCGATGGCCTCTTCGCGGGTGTTCGCCACCCCTTCGGAACCACTCTCGTCGAGGTTGACGCTGCCGTCGGCGTTCCACGAGATGCCGACCGCGCCCGTCACCTCCAGATCGATCGGCGCGTCCTCCGGGAAGGGCTTGTACTCGTAGATCTGGAAGCCGAAGTCCCGCAGATGCCGGCGCTTGTACTTGTAGGACAGCGCGTAGGTGATGAACGAGTCGGTCGCCGCCAGGCTGTTGGTCGACACCACGACCTGGGGCGGGACAGCGCGCGCGCGCAGGTCGGAGAACATCTGCTCGGCCGGCTTGGACAGCACGAGGTAGGGCGTCTGCAGCAGCACTTCGTCCTGCGCCGATTCGATCAGCTCGCGCAACCGGGGGGTCGAGGCGCTTGCGGCCTCCGCCGCCTCGCGGTTGCGTCGATGCTTGGACGGCAGGTCGCCGATGAATTCGACCGGGCCGACCGGCAGCGCGGCGTCGACCAGGCGCTGGCGCACGAGTACCGCATCGCCGGCGTCTTCGAGGATCGCGGCCACTCGATCGGGGCGCTCGTAATCCTGGAACGAGACCGGCGGTACGCCGCTGCGCAGCAGCTGCCGGCCCACGTCGGCCAGCTGCTCGACCGGCGTGCTCAGGGGCGCGTGCCAGAACGCGACGAAGTTCTCCTCCATCGCTTCGACCACGGGCCCGGCAATCAGCACATCACGATCGCGGAAATTGAAGGTGTCGCTCCAGTCGAAATAGTCGTCCTGGTAGTTGCGGCCGCCGGTAATGCCGACCACGCCGTCGATCAGCAACGCCTTGCTGTGCATGCGCTGGTTGAGCCGGCGCCAGCAGCAGGCGGCGGCCAGCGCGTACTGCGGATAGCTGATGCGTGCACGTCCGAGCACGGGGTTGTAGATGCGCATCTCGAAATTGGTGTGCGCGCCGGCCAGCGCCGACAGCGTGTCCACCGTGCGCATCGCCGACAGCTGATCGACCAGGAGCCGCACCTGCACGCCGCGCCGCGCCGCCGACAGCAACTCCTCGAGCACGAGATGGCCCGCGTCGTCCTCGTCGAAGATGTAGGTCTGCACGTCGATGGTGCGCTGCGCGCCGCGGATCAGATCCAGCCGTGCGAGCAGCGCGTCCTGCCCATATTCCAGCAGCAGCGCGTAATGCTGCGGCGCAGCCGACGTACTGCGCGCCACGGCCTGCGTGCCGAGATCGCGCAACGGTGATGGCGCCGCGCAGGCGTCGGCGCGTGCGCACAGCACTTCGGTCGAGCGCGCTTCCACCGCGATATGCGCCGCCGCATCGCGCTTCGCGGGCGAGAGCGTGGTGCAGGCGGTGGTCGCCAGCGTCAATGCAAGCAGCAGGGCCCGGGTGATCGCCTGCATCAACGCGATTCCAGTGCGCGCATCCGCAGCGTGAACCGCACCTGGTCGGCGAGGGCGTAGCCCCAGCGGTCCATCGCGTACTGGCTGCGCCGTACATCGCCTTCGCCGACCACCTCGCAGTCCAAACCGGGTCGCGCGCATTCGGCGGCTGCGATCCGGAATGTTTCGCGGCGCTGCACGCCACGGATGCTCAGGATGCCGGTCATCTCGCCGCCATCGCGCGCCAGCGTGGCCGGGTAGGGATCGGAGACGAAGCGGACTTCCGGATAGCGCGCGACATCGAACACGCCGGGTCCGCGGGTAATGCGCGTATAGGCGCGACTGTCGATGATCTCGACGCTGTCGGCGTCCAGGATCAGCCGTACCTGATGGCGGCCGTCGGCAAGCACGGCGATGTCCCCGCGCCAGTCGTCGAAGCGGCCTTCGAGCTGTTGGCCCCAGCGGGTCTTGAGGCTGAATCCGATCTCAGAGCGCTTGGTATCGAGCGCCAGCGCTTGGCCGGGACCATCTGCGGACGCGAGCGCAGGCGCGATGCAGGCCGCCGACAGGCACACACCTGCCAGCGTACGCAGCAAGGCGCCGGCAGCAGGGGCCATGGTCAAAGCGGCGTTGGGCGATGCGGGCGCCGGTGCGCCTACGGCCACCAGAACGCCGACAGCTCGGCGACGGCAGGTTCGACAGCAGCGCCTATGGGCAAGGTCAGCACCGCGATGCCGGCCGGCGGCATGCCGCGGTACTCGCCGGTCTGGCCGCTGTGCAGCAGCGCGGCGAGGCGTTCCAGGCCGGGGTTGTGCCCGACCAGAAGCAGGCGGCCGGTGTCGCGATGCTCGTCTAGCAGCGTCGCCAGCGTGCCGGGCGTGGCCTCGTAGATCGCCTGGTCCAGACGCTGGTCGACGTAGCCGATCGCGCCGAGCACGGCCTCGAGCGTTTCGCGGGTGCGCCGCGCGGGCGAACACAGCACGCAATCGGGCACCAGATTCTTTTCGCGCAGCCAGCGACCCGCCGCCTCCGCTTCGGCCAGACCTTCGGCCGACAGGGGCCGGTCGATATCGGCTTGCCCGGGCAGGGCGGGATCGGCGTGGGCGTGGCGGAGCAGGATCAGTTCGCGCATGTGGAGTCGGCAGCCTCGTTTGGTGACTTCATGACGGGCGGCGCGTTCGGATGCGGTGAACGCGCCAGCGGGTCGCCTACTTCCGGACCCATTTCAGCAGCGGCGCCCAGTCGTCCTGATGGTCGCGCACCTGCGCCGAATGGTAATCGAACAGGCTCTTGCCCAGCCCGACCAGCATCACGTAGGCCTGGCTGTCGCGCAGCTGCGCGATGACGGGATACGGCCACTGCGCCAGCAGCGCGAGCGCCTGCTGCGAGGCATTGGTGTGCGGGCGCAGGCGGTTGGCGACCAGGCCTACGCGGGTCTGGCCGCGACGCACGCGCGGATGCTTGGCCAGCGTGTTGAGAAACCCCACGGTGGCATCGATGTCGAGCGCCGAAGGCAGCACCGGCACCACGATCGCATCGGCGATCTCCAGATACGCATCGAGATCGTCGGCCATCGCGCCGGCGGGCGCGTCGACCACCAGCCGCGTCACACCATCGGGGATCGACGCCAGCACCTTCTTGTGGCGCGCGCTGCCGTCGACCGGCAACACAGCGGCCTCGAGCCCGGCGCGGCGTTCGGCCCAGCGCGTGGACGACTGTTGCGGATCGGCATCGACCAGCACCGTCGACTCGCCAGCCAGTGCGGCATGCGCGGCGAGATGGGTGGCGATCGTGGTCTTGCCCACGCCCCCCTTGGAACTGGCCACCAGTACCGTCTTCATCGAACTCTCCGGGTCGCTTCGCGCATCGAGCGTACACCGCCCGTGCGACGCCCGCGACCGCAGGTGGCCATCGCGCGTTTAACATCGGCGTCCCTGACCGCGAGCGCGTCGCGCCCATGAGTGAACTGCAGGACCTGGCCGCGCTGATCCGCGCCAACACGCCGTTGATCGTCGTCGAGACGCCCGACGAGCCGCGCGCGGTCGAACTGTTCCGGCAGTCGCTGATGCAGGTCTGGCGCGCGCTGTACCGTTGGACGATCACCGAAGGCCTGCGCCGCCTGGATCTGGACGGCGAGTCGGCCACCGACACCGCGGCCGACGCCAGCAACACCCTGGCCGCGATCCGCGACGCCGACCAGCGCGGTATCTACCTGCTGCTCGATTTCCATCCCTACCTCGGCTACGCCGGCACCCAGCGCCAGCTGCGCGATCTGGTGCAGCGTCGCCACTGCCTGCCGCATGTGATCGTGCTGGTGGGCCACAAGGTGGAACTGCCGGCGGATCTGGAGACGATGGCGGTGCGCTTCCGCCCGCGCCTGCCCGACGCCGATGCGCTGCTGAAACTGGTGCGCGAGGAGGCGGCTGCCTATCAGCAGGAGCATGGCGGCCGCCGGGTGGAAGCGAACGCCGACGCAGTGCGGCAGATCGTGCGCAACCTGCAGGGCCTGTCGCTGGGCGATGCGCGCCGCATCACCCGGCAGCTGATCCATGCCGACGGCGTCCTCGACACCCACGACCTGCCGGCGCTGGCGAAACTCAAGTTCGAACTGCTCAACAAGAGTGGCCATCTGCACTACGAGTACGACACTGCGGCCTTCGCCGATGTCGCCGGCGCACGCCGGCTCAAGCGCTGGGTCGAGCAGCGCCGGCGCGTGTTCGTCGAAGGCGACGCGCCGCCGGGGCTCGATCCGCCCAAGGGCGTGCTGCTGCTCGGCGTGCAAGGCTGCGGCAAGTCGCTGCTGGCGAAAGCCATCGCCGGCGGCCTCCAGGTGCCGCTGGTGCGGCTGGATTTCGGCACGCTCTACGACAAGTACCACGGCGAGACCGAGCGCAACCTGCGCGAGGCGATCGGCTCGACCGAACAGCTCGCGCCGTGCGTGCTGTGGATCGACGAAATCGAGAAGGGCCTGGCCTCCAGCGGCGACAGCGATGGCGGCGTCTCGCGGCGCGTGCTCGGGTTCTTGCTGACGTGGATGGCCGAACGCAAGTCGAAGGTGTTTCTCGTCGCGACCGCGAACCAGGTCCACGACCTGCCGCCGGAACTGCTGCGCAAGGGCCGCTTCGACGAAACCTTCTTCGTCGACCTGCCCGGCGAGGACGTGCGCGCCGAGGTGTTCGCGGTGCACCTCGCGCGGCGCGGCTTCGACGTCGCGGCGTTCGACCTGCCAATGCTCGCGGTCGAGGCCGAAGGGTTCTCCGGCGCCGAGATCGAACAGGCCATCGTCGCCGCGCTCTATTCCGCGCATGCCGCCGGCGCGCCGCTGTCGCAGCCGATGGTCATCGAATCCCTGCGCGACACGCGCCCGCTGTCGGTGATGATGCGCGAGCAGGTCGACGCGCTGCGTAGCTGGGCGCGCGAGCGGACGGTGCCGGCGGATTGAACCCGCTACATTGATACATGGGTTCCATCGGCAGGAGGCCGGATGACCACACGACATATCAAATGCCGCGGCATGGCGGCGTGCCTGCTCCTGACGCTCGCCGCCTGCAGCCATCGAACCGCACAGGTCGCGCGCGCCATGGTGCTGCCGCCGATCGCGCAGGTGCACACCGTCGAATCCCATCAGCGGTTCCTGATGGCGGTCCCAACCCACGATCCCGATCCGCCGTTTCCAGCGGGCGCGCGTCTCGAGGGCGAGATGCGGCTATGCATCGGCTTCGTCGTCGACGCCGACGGTGTGGTCGAGAACATCGTCGCCGATCGTGACGGGGCGCGCTGCGCAGATCCTGCGGACGTCGCGGCCATTCCGTTTCTTGACGCAGTCACTACGACCCTGCGCAGCTGGCGTTACTTCGGCGCTGCAGTCTGCACGTTCCCTGCTGACATCGATCCGGATTCCGATCCCCGCTGCGCGGGCGCAGGCGTCGAGGTCCAAGCCGTGCCGATCCGCCTACGCTACGAGTTCGCGTTCTCATCGGAACGCGGTGGCCGTGTGTCGCGGAACGCGGCCCGCAGCACGTCGGACGAGTGAGTCAGCTTCCCAATGTCGCGGCGAGGCCGCCGCCCGTTCGATCGGACCGCAGACAGGGTGCATCGTCCGCATCCAATCTCTTCGTCCCCGTGGCGTCGCCGCGATGGCGACGCTGACCGTCGTGTGCGCTTGCCGGATTCGGCTGAACATGGGATGCGGAACGATTCCAGCGGTGCGGATCGATGCCTCAGCGCGGCGGCTGCCAGCCGGCCGGCGGTTCCAACGCAATGCCGGCCTCCTGCAGCGCGCGCGCGATGAGGTCGGCTTCGCTGCGGATCGACGGGTCGGCGAGCAGGCGCACGAACTGCCCGGCGCCGTCACGGGGCAGGGCGTCATTGGCGCGGCCCCACTCGAGCATCTGCCAGTCGAACGCGCGGCGACGCGCCTGTACGTCGGCACGCTCGGCCTGCGTGGTCGCGAGGCGTTCGAGCAGGGCCAGGCCGAGCATCGTGCCGAGCTGGGTGTCCGAACCGTTCGCCATGATCCCGGCGATGTGCCGACAGTCGCGCGCGCGGGTCGCATTGGTGCCCATCGTGTCCGCATTGCATCCCTGCATCAGCGGGTCCAGACCCGGGAATGCGACGGCGGCCCACAGGCCCATCGCGATGATCGCGGCATGTTCGGTCGGCACGAATTCGCCCGTTTCGGCGAATGCGGCGCGTTCTGCGGGCGTCGGTGGCGTGCGCAGCAATGCGGCCTGCATCCAGCGCACCTGTTCGAGCATGCCCAGCTCGAACCGCGTGGCGACGCGCGCATCGGCGAGCAGCGCATCGACGCCGCCGCCACGTACCAGCAGCGGCGCGAGATTCTGCGGATCGGCGCCGAGCCAGCGTTGTGCGGCGCGCAGCCGGGTCGCTTCTTCCGCGCCGTAGGCCAGTAGTGCATTGGCGAGCACATCGGTGCCCGCGCGCGCCGCAGCATCGCGACGCCACGCGGCGGCCTGCGCGTCGGGCGCGACCGGCTGCGAAGGGGCGTTGGTCTCGGGCTGCTCCGGATTCGCATCCGCCAGTCCGCGCAGCACCGCGGCGAATGCCAAGTCGCGTGGCTGCCCGGTGGCGGCGAGCGCCGCGGCGCTGCGTTGCGACCAGCTGCGCCAGGCGGCCTGATCGGTGGCGGACGCCGGCTGCGCGACAGGCGCATCGTCGAAACGCGAATACGGCGTCTGCGCCTGTGCAAAAGGAAGCAGCAGGGCGAGGGCACATGCGGCCACGAGGGCGAGACGGATCATGCGAAGGCCTGGCAGTGACGAGAGGGCCAGCATACCGACGCCGGTCGTGTGTCCTCGTCGGCTCTACGGAAATCCGGACGGCGCCGGCGCAGCCATGGCGGCGACCCGCATCCGGGGCGGCTGCCCCCGCCACGCGTGCCGCCGCGTCACGGCCCTCAGTGCATCGCGCGCAAGGATGGGGTCTCCATCACGCTTACCGCAGTCCGGCGGCACTGGATCCGCCGCGTGTGCAGGTCGGGACACCGGTGGGCGCGGTACGACCACGCTTCTCTCGTCGGCATCTCCGAAGCGCGTGGAATCCATCCGCATCCGCCGCGCCCATCGACGCGGCGGATGTGCAGGTCACGCGGAGCGCCTCAGTAGCCCGCGGCCTGCCCGTCCTTGCGCGATTCGCTGGCGCCGACCCAGCCGCCTTCCGGGTTGACCATGATCGCCTGGTAGCCGCCGTAGGGGCCGTGGGCGAAGCGCACCGAGTGGCCCTTCTGCATCAGCGCGCGCACGGTCTCGTACGGAAACCCGCTTTCCAGATCCAGCTCGCCGCCGTCTGACATTGCGGTGTTCTGGCCGGTCGGCTCGGTCGAGCCGTCGTGCTGGATGCGCGGGGCGTCGCCGGCTTCCTGCAGGTTCATGCCGAAGTCGATCATGTTGAGCAGGATTTGCACATGGCCCTGCGGCTGCATCGCGCCGCCCATGACGCCGAACGCCAGCCACGGCTTGCCGTCCTTGGTCGCGAACGCGGGGATGATGGTGTGGAAGGGCCGCTTGCCGGGCTCGAACGTATTGGGATGGCCGGGCTTGAGCACGAACTGCTCGCCGCGGTCCTGCAGGATGAAACCCAGGCCGGGCGGTGCCATACCGCTGCCCATGCCCCGGTAGTTGGACTGGATCAACGAGACCATCATGCCGTCGGCGTCCGCGGTGGTCAGGTAGATCGTGTCGCCCTCGTCGAGCTGCGCCGGCGTGCCCGGCTGCACTTCGCGCAGCGCGGTGTCCATCGAGATCAGCGCGCCGCGCTCGCGGGCGTAGTCCTTGGAGATCAGCCGCTCGACCGGCGCCGGATGGAATTCCGGGTCGGCGTACCAGCGCGCGCGGTCGGCGAACGCGAGCTTCTTGGCCTCGGTGAACAGATGCACGTGCTCGGGACTGCCGAAGCCGTAGGACGCGAGGTCGTAGGGTTCGAGCAGGTTGAGGATCTGCAGCGCGGCGATGCCCTGGCCGCTCGGCGGCAGTTCCCACAGCTCGACGCCGCGGTAGCTGGTCGACACCGGTTCGACCCAGTTGCCGGTATGCGCGGCCATGTCCTCATACGACAGGAAGCCGTCGTTGGCGGCGAAGTAGTCGCCGATCACCCGCGCGATGTCGCCCTTGTAGAACGCGTCGCGGCCGCCGTCTGCGAGCGCCTGCAGGGTGTCGGCGAGGTTGGGGTTGCGCCAGGTCTCGCCCTTGCGCGGCGCGCGGGTGCCGTCGACGGTGAACTGTTCGCTGAAGCCCGGCCACTTGGCCAGCCGTGGCACCGAGCGGTCCCAGTAGTACGCGATCACTTCGTGCACGGGGTGGCCTTCGCGCGCATAGCGGATCGTCGGCGCGAGGTTCTGCGCCATCGTGCGCTTGCCGAACCGGCCGTGCAGCGCGAACCAGCCGTCGACGGTGCCCGGCACGGTGACCGGCAGCGGGCCGTGCGGCGGAATGTCGGTCAGGCCGCGGCGCTCGAACTCGGCCAGGGTGAGCGAGCGCGGCGAGCGACCCGAGCCGTCGTAGCCGTGCAGCCTCTGCGTCTTCGGATCCCAGACGATTGCGAACAGGTCGCCGCCGATGCCGTTGCCGGTCGGCTCCATCAGACCGAGCGCAGCATTCGCGGCAATCGCCGCATCGACCGCACTGCCGCCCGCCTTCATCGTGTCGAGCGCGATCTGGGTCGCCAGCGGGTGCGAGGTCGCGGCCATCGCATGCGGCGCGTAGACCTCGCTGCGGGTCGCGAACGGCTGACCGGTGATGCGGTCGGCGAGGGCGGGCAGCGCCGGAACGGCGACCAGCAGCAGGACGGACAGCAGGCGGAGGCGCCCGGCAGGGACGGATCGAGGCATCGGGATTTCCGGGACGAGACAGGCGGACACGATACCGGCTGGACGGGACGCGTTGTCGCAACCGGTGACGATGCGGCTGCCTGGGACATGGTGGGGATCAGTCTTGCTGCAGGCGCGCGATCGACGGTGTCCGGGCACGCTCCATCGCGCGCGAGCGCGCGCCCACAGACATCCCGCGCAGCGATGCGCTAACGCGTCGCCTGTTTCTTCGCCGCGCGTCTGGCCGGCTTCGCGGCGGGCTCGAGTTGCCGGACCTTGCTGGCGACGGCGCCTTCTTCGCCATGCAGCGTCAGCAGCGATTCCATGAGCTGCTCGTCGGCGCTCGAGCACACGCCGAGCAGCAGCACCTCGTCGCACCCTTCCGCGGCGATGTAGGCATGGCCCATGTTCGAGTCGATGTACACACCTTCGCCGGTCTCGAGCACGATCGGATCGTAGAACTCGGTATGCACTTCCATGCGGCCTTCGAGGACGTGGATGTACTCCTCGCCGGAGTGGTGCACCAGCGCGCCGAACTCGGCGATGGTCTTGGCGCGCACGCGGGTCAGCACCGGAATCATGCGTTTGCGGCGCAGTTCCGGGCACAGGTAGTAGTAGTCGTAGTTCGGCGTGGTGATGCGGATCGCATCGTCGACGCGGCCGATGCTGCGGCGCGCGGTGACCGGCGGTTCGGGCGCCTCGTCCTGTTCGGCGAACAGCTCCGACATGCGCAGCTGCAGGCGCTGGCTGAGCTGCAGCAGCTTGTCGTAGGTCAGCGTCAGCCGGTCGTGCTCGACCTTCGACAGCGTCGACAGCGGGATGCCCGAATGTTCGCTCATCTGCTTGAGCGTCCAGCCTTTGCGCGCGCGCAGCGAGCGCAGCAGGCGGCCGATGGTGGGGTGTTGCGCTGTCATCCGGGTCGGGTCCGTTCGTGTGCTTTTCGGGATCATCATCGCCCCAGCGGGCGACGTGTGGAAAGGCGCGGCGGCACGCGCCGTCCGATCCTCCGTCGCTTTATGGGGACTTCCGGCACGGTTGACAATTCTCTGATTGGGATCATTATCGCCAATCAGGACAAAACCGGGGCAGTGCGATGCGCGTGATTCCAACCTTCCTGTTCGCCGGGCTGCTTGCGGCCGGCGTGGCATTCGCGGCGACGCAGGATGCGGCGATCACGCCCGCCCCCGTGGCCGCGCCGCTGACACCTGCCGCCCCGGTCGACGCCCCCGTGGCCGACGCGCAGCCACCTGTCGCCCCTGGCGGCGCACCCGTGCTGAGTGCCGCGGATGCCGAAGCCTGGATGGACGGCTTCCTGCCCTACGCGCTAGCCGCCGGCGACATCGCCGGCGCCGTCGTCGTGGTGGTCAAGGACGGCGAGGTGCTGCTGGAAAAGGGCTATGGCTACGCCGACGTCGCCGCACGCACGCCGGTCGACCCGGCCGCCACGCTGTTCCGACCGGGCTCGGTGTCCAAGCTCTTCACCTGGACGGCGGTGATGCAGCTGGTCGAGCAGGGCAAGCTCGACCTCGACGCCGACGTCAACCAGTACCTCGACTTCGAAATCCCGGCGCGCGACGGCACGCCGGTCACGCTGCGCCAGGCGATGACCCACACCACCGGCTTCGAAGAACAGGTCCGCGCGCTGATCACCGCCGACCCCGACGAGATCACGCCGCTGGGCGCCGCGCTGAAACACTGGACGCCCGAACGCATCCATGTGCCGGGCGCCACGCCGGCCTACTCGAATTACGCGACCGCGCTGGCCGGTTACATCGTCGAGCGCGTGTCGGGCGAATCGTTCGACGACTACATCGAACGCCACATCTTCCAGCCGCTCGGCATGACCCGTTCGAGCTTCCGCCAGCCGCTGCCCGCGCCGCTGCTGGCGGCCATGTCGATGGGCTATTCGAAGGCCTCCGACGGCGAGGCCAAGCCCTACGAATTCATCAGTCTCGCGCCTGCCGGCAGCCTGGCGGCCACCGGCGCCGACATGGGGCGCTTCATGATCGCGCACCTGCAGGACGGCGCATTCGGTGACGCGCGCATCCTCGGCGCGGATACCGCGCGCCAGATGCATTCCACCGGCCAGGCCTCGATCGGCCCGCTCAACCGCATGATGCTCGGCTTCTACGAAACCTCGGTCAACGGCCATCGCGCGATCTCGCACGGCGGCGACACGCAGTGGTTCCACAGCGATCTGCAGCTGTTCCTCGACGACGGCATCGGTCTGTTCGTGTCGATGAACAGTTCGGGCCGCGACGGCGCGACCGGTCACATCCGCTACGCACTGTCGCGCGGTTTCGCCGACCGCTATCTGCCGGGCACGCCCGGGCAGACGCCCGGCGTGCCGGAGGCGGACGCCAAGGCGCACGCCCAGCAGATCGCCGGCACCTACACCAGCAGCCGCCGGCCGGACAGCAACTTCCTGTCGCTGGCCAACGTACTGGGACCGGTCAAGGTGGTCGCCAACGAGGACGGCACGATCACCGTGGCGATGGCCACGGGCGCAGCCGGCGCACCGAAGCAGTGGCGCGAAGTGGCGCCGTACGTGTGGCAGGACCGCGACAGCACGGACCGCCTCGCGGCCGATGTCGTCGACGGCCAGGTGGTGCGGTTCACCATGGAGCCGTACGCGCCGATCATGGTGTTCGAGCGCATCTCGGCGTGGCGCGCGCTGGCGATGCCGCTGCTGGTTGCGAGCCTCGTCGTGCTGCTCCTGACCGTCGTCGCATGGCCGGTTTCCGCCCTGGTGCGGCGCTACTACGGCGCGCCCTACCGGCTGGCCGGCACCGATGCCCGCGCGCATCGCCTGGTGCGGATCGCCGCGCTGCTGGTGTTGCTGGCGATGGGCGCGGCCCTGGCGCTCGTGGTCGGCATGCTGAGCAACCTCGCGATGACCAGCCCGGATACCGATGGCCTGATCATCGCCGTGCGCCTGTTCGCCACCGTGGTACTGCCGCTCGGCGCGGCGGTCGCGGTCTGGAATGCGTGGCAGGTGCTGCGCGGCAGGCGCCGGGTGCTGGCCAAGCTGTGGGCCTTGCTGCTGGCGTTGGCCTGCCTGTTCCTGCTGTGGATCGGTATCGCCCAGCACGTCATCGGCTTCGGCGCGAACTACTGACGACCCGATGCACCGGCGGCATCAGTCGCCGGTGCATTCGCCCCTGTCCCGAAGAGGAACACGCGTGACTGCCCAGCCGGTCGAACTCGAGCTGCACAACGAACCCCTGCCCCTGTCGGCGCCGTTCCGGATTGCCGGACACGTGTTCTCGGCGATGCCGGCCACCGTGGTGACCCTGCGCGTCGGCGCGCACGTCGGACGCGGCGAAGCCGCCGGCGTGTATTACACGCACGATCATCCCGACACGATGCTGGCCACGCTCGAGGCGATGCGGCCCCGCATCGAGGCGGGGCTCGATCGCGAGACGCTACGCACGCTGTTGCCCGCCGGCGGCGCACGCAATGCACTCGACGCCGCGTTGTGGGAACTCGAATCGCAGCAGGCCGGCACGCCGGTCTGGCGACTTGCAGGTCTCGACGGCGTGCGCCCGCTGCTCACGACATTCACCGTCGGCGCCGACGATCCCGCGGTCATGGCCGATCACGCCGCGGCGTATACCCAGGCGCGCGCACTGAAGCTGAAACTGACCGGCGACGCGGACCTCGACGCGGCGCGCGTATGCGCAGTGCGTGCGCGCTGCCCGGCGGCGTGGATCGGCGTCGACGCCAACCAGGGCTACGACGGCGCGTCGTTGCCCGCCCTGATGCCGGCGCTGCTGGAAGCGGGCGTGGCGCTGCTGGAGCAGCCTTGCGTTCGCGGCCGCGAGCACGAACTCGACGGCATCACGCGCGCACTGCCGTTCGCCGCCGACGAAAGCATCCTCGATCTCGCCGAACTCGAAGCGCGTCACCACCACTTCGACGTCATCAACATCAAGCTCGACAAGTGCGGTGGCCTGACCGAGGGGCTGCTGATGGCGCGCCGCGCGCGCGAACTCGGCAAGCAGGTCATGGTCGGCAACATGTGCGGCACCAGCCTGGCGGCCGCGCCTGCGTTCGTGCTCGGCCAGTTCTGCGACGTCGTGGATCTCGACGGGCCGATCTTCCTCAGACAGGATCGCGCGCCGTCAGTGCGCTATACCGACGGCCATATCTGGTGCGGCGACGAGGTCTGGGGGCCGTCGGCCGCATGACGCCCCTGGGCGCCACATCGCTGGTTCCCGCCGACAACACGTTCGCGCTGCTCGCGGTGTTCTTCGGGATCACCGCGATCGGCGCGCTGCTCGAAAAGACCCGGTTCGGCCGTCGCGTATCCGGGGTGATGCTGGTGATCGCGATCGCGATCGCACTGGCCCATTTTCGGATCATCCCGGCCGCCGCGCCGGTCTACGGTGCCATCTGGACCTACCTGGTGCCGCTGGCGATCGCGCTGTTCCTGCTGCGGGCCGATCTGGTCAGCATCGTGGTCGAAGGCGGGCGCACGCTGGTCGCGTTCCTGTTCGGGGCGGTCGGCGTGGCGGCCGGCGCCTGGCTGGGCGCGCAGCTGCTCGACCTGGGGCCGTTCGAAGCGCAGTACGCGGCCGTGTTCAGCGCGACCTATGTCGGCGGCTCGCTGAACTTCGCCGCGGTCGCCGAAGCCATCGGCTTTCGCGACCCGAGTGCACTGGCCGCGGGCGTGGCGATCGACAACGTGGTCGGGCTGGGCTATCTGCTGATGGTGGGGGCGGCCGCGTCGTGGCCACTCTTCAGCCGGCACTTCGCCTGGCGCGCGCATCGCCTGACCGACGTGGGCGACCAGGCCGATGCAGTGGAACGCGTCCCCACCGTCATCGACCTGTCGCTGGCACTGGGCTTGGCTGCCCTGGCCTGCGCAGCGGGGACCGCGATCGCCGACGCGCTGGGACAACCGGCCTACGCCATCCTCTACATCACCCTGCTGATGGTCGCGATCGCCACGCTGGGCCGGCGCTGGCTGCGTTCGATCGCAGGGCCCGAGCTCGCCGCGACACTCTTCATGTACCTGTTCTTCGCCCTGCTCGGCGCAGGCGCCGACATCGGCGCGATGCTGGGTGCGGCGCCGGCCCTGTTCGCGTACGTGCTGATCATCTTCGCGGTCCACGTGGTCTTTATCCTCGTGGGCGCGCGGCTGTGCCGGCTCAACCATGCCGAGATCGTCATCGCGTCCTCGGCCTGCATCGGCGGTCCGCCGATCGCGATCGCGTTCGCAGTGCTGTTCGGCTGGCGGCGGCTGGCGGTGCCGGCCGTGGCCACGGGCGTGCTGGGGTATGTGCTCGGAAACTTCGTGGGGATCGGCCTGTTCGAAGCGCTGGTGCGATGAGCGGCCGTCGATGTGGCACGGCCCGCGGATGCGCGGGCGACAGGTTCGCGGACAGCCGGAAATGTCCGCATCGGATTCCTGGAGACCGACGATGTATCGACTGACCCCTGTCCTGCTGGCGTCCGCGTGTGCGCTCGCGCTTGCCGGCTGTAGCACGACGCCAGCGTCCGAGACGCCGTCAGACCACTACGACCTGCTGATCCGCAACGGCCTGGTCTACGACGGCAGTGGCGCACCGCCGCAACGCGTCGACGTGGCCGTGCGTGGCGAACGGATCGCGGCGCTGCTGCCGCCGGGCAGCACTGCGGCCGCCGACGCGACGCTCGACGCGCAGGGTCGCGCGGTCTCCCCGGGTTTCATCAACACCCTGAGCTGGGCGACCGAATCGCTCATCGTCGACGGCCGCGGCATCAGCGATACGAAGCAGGGCATCACGCTGGAAATCTTCGGCGAGGGCTGGTCGATGGGCCCGGTCAACGCGCGCATGAAGGCCGACGCGCTCAAGCAGCAAGGCGACCTCCGCTACGACATGCCGTGGACCTCGTTCGGCGGCTACCTCGAGTTCCTCGAGCAGCGCGGCGTCACGCCGAACGTGGCCTCGTTCGTCGGCGCCACCACGGTGCGCATCCACGAACTCGGCGAGGACAATGTCACGCCGACGCCCGCGCAGCTCGCCGGCATGCAGGACGTGGTGCGCAAGGCGATGCGCGAAGGCGCGCTCGGCGTCGGCAGTTCCCTGATCTATCCCCCGGCGACGTTCGCCGACACCGCCGAATTGATCGCGCTGGCGCAGGCCGCCGCGGAATCCGGTGGTGGCTACGTCTCGCACATGCGCAGCGAGGCGGACCGCTTCCTCGAGGCGCTCGACGAAACCATCGCCATCGCGCGCGCCACCGGGCAACGCGCCGGCGTCTACCACCTCAAGGCCGCGGGCGAGAAGAACTGGCCAAAGATGGCGCAGGCCATCGCCCGCATCGAGGCTGCGCGCGCCGAGGGCCTGCAGGTCAGCGCCGACATGTACGCCTACACCGCCGGTGGCACCGGCCTGACCGCGAGCCTGCCGCCGTGGGTGCAGGCGGGCGGCCACGATGCGATGGTCGCGCGTCTGCGCGACCCCGCGGTCCGCGCACGCGTGCTCGCGGACATGCGCGCGCCCGGTGTCGACTGGGAGAACCTGCGGCTGCTGGCGGGCTCCGACGAGCGCCTGCGGCTGCTCGACTTCCGCAGCGCGGCGCTCAAGCCGCTGAGCGGCCGCACCCTGGCCGACGTGGCGCGCGAACGCGGCACCTCGCCGGAGGACACCGCGATCGACCTGATCATCGAAGACGATTCCCGGATCGGCACGGCGTATTTCCTGATGAGCGAGGAGAACGTCGAGCTCGGCCTGAAACAGCCGTGGGTCAGCCTGGGATCGGACGCCGAATCGTCGGCGTCCGAAGGTGTGTTCCTGAAATCCAGCACCCATCCGCGCGCCTACGGCAACGTCGCCCGCTTCCTGGGGCACTACGTGCGCGACCGCGGGCTGATGCCGCTGGAAGAAGGGATCCACCGCCTGACCGGACTGCCCGCGGCGAACTGGAAGCTGGAGCAGCGCGGCTGTCTGCAGCCCGGCTGCTATGCCGATATCGTGGTGTTCGACCCGGCGACGATCATCGACCACGCCACCTACGACGCGCCGCAGCGCTACGCGACCGGCGTCGACGAGGTGTTCGTCAACGGCGTGCAGGTGCTGCGCGATGGCGAGCACACCGGCGCCACGCCCGGACGCGTCGTGCGGGGTCCGGGCTGGCAGCCATCGGCGATCCCTGCAACCGAGTGACACGACCGGGCGGCACGCACTGCGAGCCGTTCTCCAACCGTGTTGACAATTCTCTGATTGGGATCATGATCCCTGATCAGGATAATCGTCTGGGGAGACAACCGATGCACGCGTTCCGATCCGCACGTCCGTGGTTCCGCTCACCGTTGTCTCTCGCCATCGCCAGCACGCTGGCCTGCGCCGCCACGGCGCCCCTGCTGGCGCAGGACAGCACCGACACCTCGTCGTCGCCACGGGCCACCAATGCCGTGACCCTCGATTCGGTCGTCGTCACCGCCAACAAGCGCGTCGAGAACGTCCGCGACGTCGGCGCCTCGATCAGCGTCATCGGCGAGCGCCAGCTGGAGAACATGGGCGCCAGTTCGCTGTCCGATTACGCGGCGCTCATTCCCGGCATGCAGGTGCAGAACGGCGGCAGCCCCGGACTGAGCACGGTCTCGCTGCGAGGCATCTCGGCCCTGTCATCCGGCGCCACTGTCGCCACTTACATCGACGAGGTGCCGGTCGGTTCCAGCGGCATCTACCAGGGCGCCAGCGGCCTGATGCTGGACCTGCTGCCCTACGACATCAGTCGCGTCGAGGTGCTGCGCGGTCCGCAGGGCACGCTGTACGGCGCGGGTGCGATCGGAGGCCTGCTCAAGTACGTGACCCGTGCGCCGGACCTGACCCATGCCGAGGCCCGCGTCGGCTTCGGAGTGCGATCGGTCTCTGACGGCGGTGAGGGCTGGAACGGACGCTTCGGCATCAGCCTGCCGCTGCAGGAGGACCGGCTCGGGCTGCGCATGAGCTTCGCGCGCAACGGGCTGCCGGGCTACACCGACAACGCCATCGACGGCCGACGGGACATCAACGAGGGCGAGCAGGTCGGCGGGCGCATGGCGCTGTCGTGGGACGGCGACGTCGCCGATATCGATCTCTCGGTCCTGCACCAGCGCATCAATGCGGACGACCGTGCGCAGGTCGCGCTCGACCCCGGCAGCTACGCGCCGCTGGGCGGCGAGTTCGAAGGCAGGACGTGGCAGCCACAGCCCTTCACCAAGGAACTGACGCTGGCGTCGCTGAGCGTGGTCTGGGACCTGGGCTGGGGCGATTTCGTCTCCGCGACCGGTTGGTCGGAGACCAGGACGCTGGACCAGATCGACAGCACCGTGCAGTTCGGCGAAGTCGCCGACCTGCTGCTAGGCTTTCCGGAACCGGGCAGTTCGAACGTGCGCTACACGTTCGATCTCGACAAGATCACCCAGGAGTTCCGCTTCACCTCCCGGACCGGCGGACGCTTCGAGTGGATGGCAGGCGCGTTCTATACCAAGGAAGACGCGCAGCAGAACCAGGTCGCGTGGCTGGGTCAGCGCGATGGCTCGCCGCTGCCGGCGCCGTTCGACACGGCATTCGGCACTCTGGCGGTGATCGGCCTGCCGAGCACGTACGAGGAAGTGGCGGTGTTCGCCAATGCGTCATGGCGGTTCGGTGAGCGCTTCAAGATCGATGCCGGACTGCGCCAGGCGCGCAACGATCAGTGGTTCAGTCAGAACGTCAGCGAAGGCATCCTCGCGCCGATCGGAGATGCACCCGGCGAATCGACCGAAGACGTGTTCACCTGGAGCTTGAGCCCGCAGTTCAAGCTGGCCGAGGACAAGATGCTGTACGCGCGCTTCGCCACCGGCTACCAGCCCGGTGGCCCCAACGTCGCACTGCCTGGTATCCCGCCGAGCGTCGATTCCTCGATGCTGGCCAGCTACGAGGTCGGGCTGAAGTCGCAGTCCGCCGATCGCCGTTTCCAGGCCGACGTGTCCGCGTTCCGGATCGAGTGGGACGACATCCAGGTGGCGTCGTCGTTCAACGGCATCGGTGGCCTCGTCAACGGCGGCGAAGCGACCAGCGAGGGCGTGGAACTGGCCTCGCAGTTCCGCGCCACCGAGGCGCTGACGCTCGGCGTCAATGCGGCCTACACCAGTGCGCGCGTCGAGAATGATTTCGAGCCGACGACCATTCCGCAGGGCGATTTCGATGTCGTCCTCAATACCGGGCTGGCCGGCGACCGCATGCCCTATGTGCCGACGCTGTCATGGGCGGCGACCGCCGAGTACGCGTTCATGACCGCGCAGGGCCTGTCCGGTCAGGTGGGCGGGGTGCTGCGCTTCACCGGGGACCGGCTCAACGACACCACCGAGCGCCAGCGCATCACCGCCCCGGGCGATCCGTCCACGGTGTTGCAGGAGGACGTGACCGCGCCGCTGCGGCTCGACAGCTACCGCGCCCTCGACCTCTACGCCGGTGTCGGGCGGGAGCGCTGGGAGCTGCGCGCCTACGTCAGCAATGTCACCGGCGAGGGCGGCTTCTCGTCGATGACGCCGGCGGCCGGCGCGCTCAGCGGCACGGTCGCGTACCTGGCGGCGGTGCCGATCCAGCCGCGGACGTTCGGCGTCGAATTCGACGTCCGGTTCTGAGCTGATCGGACCCGGCCCCATGTCCATTGCCGCCGCCGTGCCGCACGCCCCCGAGGCGTTGCCGCAGCCGTATCTGCTGTTTCTCGGGGACATCGTCGAACCCGGCTATGCGAAGACCGCGTTCGGTCTGCGCGACTGGGCGCCCGAGCGTTGTATCGGTGAGTTCGCCTGTGCGGGCGCGACTGTCAGCACCGGCCTGCCGCGGCTGACGCCCTTGCAGGCCCGCGCGCTGGGCGCGCGCGCGATGGTCATCGGCGTCGCCAACCCAGGCGGGCGGATCCCGCCGGCCTGGGTGCCATCGCTGCTCGACGCGCTGCAGGCCGGCCTGGATCTCGTCGGCGGCATGCACGCCCGGCTGGCCGGCATCGACGTGCTGCGCCACGCGGCGGTCGCGCATGGACGGCGCCTGATCGACGTGCGCGAACCGCCTTCGGAACTGCCGGTCGCCAGCGGCCGCAAGCGCACCGGCAAGCGTCTGCTCACCGTGGGCACCGACTGCGCCCTGGGCAAGAAATACACCGCCCTGTCGCTGGCGCGCGCGTTTCGCGAACGCGGCCTCGACGCCACGTTCCGCGCCAGTGGACAGACCGGCATCCTGATCGCCGGTGCGGGTGTGCCGATGGACGCGGTGATCGCGGACTTCGCAGCCGGCGCCGCGGAATTCCTGTCGCCCGATGCCGATCCGGCGCACTGGGATGTCGTCGAGGGCCAGGGCTCGCTGTCGCATCCGGCCTATGCGGGCGTGTCGCTGTCGCTGTTGCACGGCAGCCAGCCGGACGTCATCGTCGTCTGCCACGCAGTCGGACGCGAACGCATGCTCGGCCATGCGCATTACCTGGTGCCGTCGATCGAGGAGACCATCGACCTCGCGCTGCGGTTGGGCGCCCGCACCAATCCCGCGATCCGCTGCGCGGGCGTGAGTCTCAACACCGCGGCGCTCGAAGATGCAGCAGCGCAGGCAGCGATCGCATCCACCGCTGCCCGTCTGGGCCTGCCGGTCGCCGATCCGGTCCGCGGCGGCGCGGCCTTCGAACGGCTGGTCGACGCCTGTCTCGCATGACGTCCCAGGCCAGCTGGTTCCAGCGCTATCTGCTGCCGGGCTTCGTGTTCCAGGCGGCGGTAATCGCGGGCGGTTATGCCACCGGACGCGAACTGGTCGAGTTCTTCCTGCCGGCCGGTCCCTGGGGCGGCCTGCTCGGCATGACGGTCAGCATGCTGGTGTGGAGCGCGGTGCTGATGGTCAGCTTCGAGCTGGCCCGCGTCGCCCGCGCCTGGGACTACCGCGCGTTCTTCAAGGTGCTGCTGGGCCGCGGCTGGTTCGCGTTCGAGATCGGCTACGTGCTGCTGATGCTGGTGATCCTGGCAGTCATGGGCGCGGCCGCCGGCGAGATCGCCTTCAGCCTGTTCGGCCTGCCGAAGCTGGCCGGTTCGCTGGCGATGATCGCCGCCACCGGCGCGCTGCTGTTCTACGGCAGCGCCGCGATCGAGAAATTCCTGGTCGCCTCGGTCGGCTATCTGTATCTGGTCTACGTGGTGTTCGTGATCTGGGCGGTGGTGGCGTTCGGCGACCGCATCGGGACGAACTTCGCGTCGGTGCCGGTCGAGGCCGGTTGGTTCAAGGCCGGCGTGACCTACGCCGGCTACAACGTCGCCACCATTCCCGCGGTGCTGTTCTGCGTGCGCCACTTCGGCCGTCGCCGCGAGGCGCTCACCGCCGGCGCGCTGGCCGGACCGCTGGGCATGCTGCCGGGCGTGGTGTTCTACATCGCGATGATGGGCTACTACCACGAGATCGGCGCCGAGGCCCTGCCGTCGGCCTTCCTGCTGGCGAAGCTGCAGGCGCCGTGGTTCGAATGGGTGTTCCAGCTCGCGGTGATGCTGACCCTGGTGGACACCGGCGTCGCCCTGCTGCACGCCCTCAACGAACGCGTGGCCAATGCTTGGTCGGAGCGGCAGCGGCCGATGCCGCGCGCGCTGCGTCCGGCGCTCGCGGTCGGCGTCATGCTGATCGCGGTGTATGCCGCCACGGCCGTCGGCCTGGTCGACCTGATCGCCAAGGGCTACGGCACGTTGACCTGGTATTTCCTGGCGATTTACGTATTGCCGCTGATGACCTGGGGCGTGTGGCTGCTGTGCCGCCGCAGGTCCACCGAAGCCGCGCCCCAGCCTTGAACGACACGTCCGCGAGGACGGGAGACGCTGTCATGCCGAACCACCTGCCGGCCATCGCCGCGGCGCTTCTGTCGCTGTTCGCGATCACTGCCGTCGCCGCACCGCCTGCCGGCTTCGATGCGCGCGTCGAAGCCGCGATGCAATCCCGCGACGTGCCGGGCATGGCGATCGCGATCGTCGAAGACGGCGAGATCGTGCACGCCAAAGGCTATGGCGTGCGCCGGCTCGGTGCGCCCGAACGCGTGGACGCCGACACCATCTTCCCGACCGGCTCCACCGGCAAGGCGGTGACGGCGGCGGCACTCGCGATTCTCGTCGACGACGGCAAACTGGGGTGGGACGACCGCGTCATCGACCACCTGCCCGATTTCCGCATGTACGACCCCTGGGTCACGCGCGAGATGACCGTGCGCGATCTGCTGCTGCATCGCAGCGGCCTGGGGCTCGGCGCGGGCGACCTGCTGTTCATCCCGCGCACCTCGCGCAGCCGCGCCGACATCGTGCGGGCGCTGCGGCACATCCGGCCGGCCACGAGTTTCCGCAGCGGTTACGCCTACGACAACATCCTCTACATCGTCGCTGGCGAAGTGGTGGCAGCGGTCAGCGGACAGGATTGGGAAACCTTCGTGCGCGAACGCATTTTCGTGCCGCTGCAGATGCGCACCGCGACCAGTCACGAGGACGACCGCTTCGCGACCGCGAACCGCGCCCAGCCGCATGCGCGTCTGGATCCACGCCTGCGCGGCCTCGGTCCGCAGCAGCTGCTGCCGGAACGCGAAGGCCTGGGCCAGGTCGGCGCCGCAGCAGGCGGGCTGTCCTGGAGCGCGCAGGATTTCGCCCGCTGGCTGCAGGTGCAGCTCGCGCTCGGCGCACTGCCCGACGATCGCGGCCGGCTGTACAGCGAAGCCTCGGCGCACGAGATGTGGAGCCCGCAGGTGCCGGTGCCGATCCGCCCCTACCCGGCGCCGATCACCGACATCACGCCGCAGTTCTCCGGCTATGCGCTGGGCTGGAACGTGCAGGACTACCGCGGCATCAAAGTGGTCCAGCACGGCGGCGCGGTGTTCGGCGTGCTGGCGTTCACCGTGCTGGTGCCCGAGCGCAACCTCGGCATCTCGCTGCAGATCAATTCCGAGGACGTCGACGTCCTGCGGGGGCTGGGCTACGAACTCCTCGACCATTACCTCGGCTTCGAACCCCGCGACTGGGTCGCGGCATTCGTCACCTGGAACCAGGCGCGCCTCGCCGACGGCCTGGCCGCGCTGGACGCGACGGGCGCGCAGGCGCGCACGACGTCGCGCCCGTCGCTGCCGCCCGCCGGCTATGCCGGCACCTATGCCGACGCCTGGTATGGGCCGATCGCGATCACCGAAGTAGGCCGCACACTGCGGATCGACTTCCGCCAGACCCCCGGCATGCAGGGCACGCTGACCCACTGGCAGTACGACACCTTCCGGGTCGACTGGGACGATGCGGCGATCGAACCGGCCTCCGTCGCCTTCGTCCTGGATGCAGACGGCAAGGTCGCGCAGATCCGCATGCAGGCGGTCTCGCCGACCGCGGATTTCAGCTACGACTATCACGACCTGCTGTTCGAACCGCAGGCGGTCAATTAACGCTGCGCATCGGGTGGTGGCTTCTCCTACCCACGCACGCGGCCCGGGCCGACCGTCGCCTGGGGCGGCATCACGCTCGACGTACTCGCTGCGTCACCGGATGATGGCCCATGATCGATGCCTGACGCACCACGTCGCGTTTGTGTGGGACAAGACGCAAGACAAGGCAAGCGCACTGGCCGGAGACGAGAGGGCATCGGACGAACGCCCATGTCGATCCGTGACTTGCGAACCACTGTTTCCAGGAAGGAAATGCCTGATGTACATCCGCAACTTGTTCGTGATGTCCGCTCTGCTGGTTTCGTTGAATGCGTGCGCCGATCCGCACCCCGGCGGTACACGATCGCTTTCTGAAACCAGCGATAGGCAATCGCTTGAGCCAAGGGCGACCATGGGCATGGACCTTGAATGCGGTGGCGCAAGTTTTGTTCTTCTCGGCAGCGGCGAGAACGCTCGCGTCGAGGCGTCGGGCACGAGCTCCATGACGTTGCCGGCGCCGCGGGGGATGCAGGGATTCGTCCCGGTGGGCATGGGATGCGCGACATCCGCGAGCGGTCAGCAGTATCTGGTCGTGCAGTACGGCGAGACGCCGTTCGGATGCAAGGTGTGCGAATGGTTCTTCATCTACGACACCCAAGGTGCCCCGATGAACTACGCCGTGCCGCCAACGCGTGGATCCGGCGAAACGCTTGAAGCCAACAACGACGGGTACGAGCGTCTTCTGTCTGAACTCGGTCTGCGCCACCCGCAGATCGAGTACCCCGAATCCAATCCCAGATGATTTCAGGCTATGCCGGGTCCGACCAGGAAGGTCGCCGAACCCGATCTTGCGCTGCCGGAACGGTGGGTGCACCGATTCGACAAGGAAGGAGTTACACGGATGACTGCCCCGATCTACGAAGATTTTATTCAGCCTAAAGGCGCCGCGTACCGGGTATCCCAGCTCAAGGGATGGAGCCACTATCTCGAGCCGATCAGCGATGATCCGGCACGACTGTCCGGCAATTCCCGGATATGGGGCGACGCAACCCCGGACGTGCAATCGCGGGTAATCGACTCACTTGTCGAAGCGGCGCGCGAGGCGGGGCTCGATGCACGGAACACCGCGCACGTGCTCGCCATTGCGCGAATCGAATCCGGCTTCAATCCCGACGCGGCCGCTGGCACCACATCTGCGTCCGGGCTGGGTCAGTTCGTCGACAAGACCGGCCTGTCCTACGGACTCAACGAAAGCAACCGCTTCGACGTCGATGCGCAGGCCAGCGCGTTGGTTGCGCATTTCATCGACAACCGGGCCCTGGCGGAACGTCGCGGACAAGGCGAAGCTTACATCTACCAAGTACCACCACGATGGGCCGACTCTGGATTACGGCGGTCTCGCGCTGTCCCGCGAGAAGGTGCTGCCCCTGCTCGAAAGCTATACCCGGTTCGTGGAGGAACGGTTCGGCTTTGAGCGTGCGAACGGATCCAGCCCGGGGTCGAAAGAGGGTGTTTCGCGCGTCGGACCGGAATCGCCAGCGTCCGCTGCGCTGCTGCGCGAGGGCCAGCGCGGCCCCGGCGTCGCTGACCTGCAGGTCTCCTTGGCAGCGCTCGGTTTCAGAGACGCGCGTGATGCGCCGGCGCAGGCAGATGGAAATTTCGGCCCGCGGACCGCGGAAGCCGTGCGGGCATTCCAGCAGTCGCATGGTCTCCAGGCCGATGGCATCGTAGGACCGCAGACGCGCGAAGCGCTCGATCGGGCGCAGCAGTCTCAAGATCAAGCGTTGCGCAGTCCCGGCGCCGTCCCGACATCTCCAGTTGAGAGTTTGCTGTCGGCAGCGCGCAGCGGTGACACAGCCGCATTGCAAACGGCGCTCGACAGTTTCACCGCCACCCGCTTCGGACAGATGTTCCAGCAGGCGAGGGACCAAGCTTCGCAGGAACTGGAACGCAACGCGCAGTTGGACGTCCAATCGCAGTGTGGTCCCGAGCGCTGAAGTCCAAGCCGCGCACTGAATGCGAGGCCACTCCACGCTCGGGTTCTCCCCAGCTGTTTGCCCGTGCCGGATGTGCTTACCGTCTACGCATCGGTGTTGCGGAGACGGGTCATGAGTTTCAACGTGCAGTCGGCAAGCGCTTCGCAGTCAAATTTTCAGGCTCTTTCGCCGCCTGAAGCGCTGCGCGCACAGCCGCAGGGCGCGCTGCCCAGGCCGACCGGCAGCTACCAACTCGAACCCGCCTATCACCCGCAACTCGGTGCGTTGTTCGCCGCTGGCGGTAATGCCGCGAATGCAGCCTCGTTCGACAGCCAGGTGCGCGGACAGGAGGCCAAGGCAATCGATCTGGACCTGATGCAGATCTCGTCCGCGGTCTACGACCCGACCGTGCAGCAGGTCGGTGACTGGAGCCGGGTCAGCGATGCGGACCTGATGGCTGCGGGTATCGATCCGGCGTTGCTGGAGAATCCGGAAAGTGGATTCCGTGCCGGCATCTACACTGATGGTGACGGCAACCACGTCCTGGCCTTTGCCGGGTCGAACGATGTGAAGGACTGGACCGCGGCCAACTTCCGCCAGGGTCTGGGCTGGGAGTCCGAGCAGTACGACGAGGCGGTGCAGCTGGCGCAGCTGGCCTCCGCCGCCTACGGCGACGATCTGGCGATCACCGGACACTCGCTCGGCGGTGGCTTGGCCGCGACCGCAGCGATGGCCGTCGATGGGGCCGCGGTGACCTTCAATGCCTCCGGTGTGCACGACCGCACCATCGAAGCGCTGGGCCTGGATCCCGGAACCGCCAAGGCCGACGCCGCAGACGGTCAGATCCGCCGCTACAACGTCGACGGCGAAGCCCTGACCCAGGCCCAGCAGGACATCTGGGGGATCAACAGCATTCCCGATGCGCCCGGTCACGAGATCGTGCTGGACGATCCTTCCCCGCTGACCGGTTTCGACCGCTTCAATCCGATTTCGATCGTCTCCCACAGCATCGCCAAACACATGCAGGACGTGGTGATCGAGGCGCTGTCGCAGCAGCTGCCGTGGGCGAACTGATCTGATCCGTGTCGACGGGATGCCCGCGGCGGCTGTGTGAGAATGCGGTCATGCGCGCCGCAGTCCTGAGCCTGTTGCTGATGTTGTCCGGCGCTGCCTGCAGTGGAGACGCAATGGACGCTCGAGCCGCTTTTACCGATGCCCGCGCGGCTGCGCTGGCCGATGCCGTTGCGGCCGACGATGCCGTTGCCGTGCGCACCCAGGTGCAGACTGGCGCCGATCCCAACGCACGCGGCGACAAGGGCGTGAATCTGTTGCAGATCGCGATGCTGGCGCAGGCCAAGGACGCGCTGAAGGCATTGCTCGATGCCGGCGCCGATCCCAATGCGCCCGGTCTCGGCGGCGCGACAGCGGTGCACGGGGCCGCGATCGCCGACGATCCGCAATACCTGCAGATCGTGCTCGACCGTCGCGGCGATCCCGATGCCCGACATGGCGAAACGAACGCGACGCCGTTGGCCGGCGCGACTGGCCCGCGAACAGATGCGCAGTTCCGCATGCTGCTTGCCGCCGGCGCCGATCCGGGCGCCGCCGACCGCACCGGCAACACGCCGCTGCACAAGGCCGCGATGATCAACGCAGGGGACCACGTGCTGGCCCTGCTCGACGCCGGCGCCGATCCGCTGGCGAAGAACACCCAGGGCGCCACGTTCCAGCAGTTCTTCTTCAAAACACCCGATGCGCGCCTCAACGACACGGCCCGCGCGAAGCGTGAAGAGGTTGTGGCATGGCTGCAGGCGCATCAGGTGCGGCTCGAGGCCGGCACCGACTGAGCGTGCGGCGGCTCATGGTCCACCGCCCGCCGCTGAGCGACTTCGCTGACTGAGCTCGCGAACGACCGAGGTGCTGCTCGGGTCGACGCGGTCGAGACGGTCGCCGTCTCCAGGGCCCTGCACCTTGCCCCGGGACCGATACGTGTCGCGTCTGCGCGAAGGCGCGGTTTTCGCCGTGGCGCCGTCTCGAAATGATTGGAAGGGTTTGAAAATTCTCGTCACTCCCGCGAAGGCGGGAGTCCAAGGACGTGTGCGCGGACGCTACGAATGTCCTTGGATTGACCCGCCATCCGCCTGTTGAAAACCATATCCGCCGTCGCGGGAATGACGAGGTATCGTTCCGCGACCAGCTGATACAGCGCATCGACAGAGTGCAGACGCCGCCGAATCAAAACGTCGCAAGCGCGCCGGGCGCCCTCCCAGGTCGACCGGCCGGCACCTCCGCCCTAGGACCGGCCCTAGATGGCAGCCGCCCACACGCACGCTAGCTTGGAGTCCTCGAAGAGCTTGGGTGGAACACGGTCATGTCCCTGACCATTGGCGATGGCATCGGTGGCGTCCAGGACACCTGGCGTCCGCAACAGACGCCTTTCCAGTCCTACAGCCCACCGCTGCCCCCGCCGCAGAGCGGTAGCTACCGTCCGGACACCAGTTATCACCCGCAGGTCCAGGCGCCCGGCACCGCGCCCGCGCAGGGCCAAGGGCAGGGTGGCGCCAGCCCCTACGCGATTCCTGCCGGCAGCACGCTCGACGAAGTGGCCAGCGGCACCCAGGCGCAGCCGTTCGACGTCACGTTGTCGCAGCTGGCGACTGCCGTCTATGGCACCCGCGGCGCGCCGCCCCCGGGCTGGGACGCGGTCAGCGACCAGCAGCTGATGGACCAGGGCGTCGCCGATCCGCAGGCCTGGCGTCTGCAGTACCTCGGCGCCAACGACGCGGTGCCGGCCAACGATCAGGAATTCCGTGCCGAAGTCTATACCGACGGGGCCGGCAACTATGTGCTGTCATATCGCGGTACTGCCGAGGGTGGTCCGGACTGGGAGAACAATTTCCGCCAGGGCCTTGGCTACGAAACCAATGACGGCGACAAGTTCAGCGTCACCGCGGTCAATACCGCGCGTGAGTTCGCGAACGTGTTCGGCGACAACGGCGCCAATTCCTCGAACCTCGCAATTACCGGCCATTCGCAGGGCGGTGGCCTGGCGAGTGTCGGTTCGCTGGTCAGTGGCATCCCGGCGGTCACGTTCGACGCGTCGGGCATCCATCCCAATACGCTCGACCGCATGGGCATCGATCCGCAGGCCGCGCGCGACAGCGCCGAGGGTGGCCAGATCCGCGCCTATTCGCTGTCCAGTGATGCGCTGACCAACGCGCAGGACAGCTGGGTGACCGGCGTCGTCGCGCCGGATGCGCTGGGCACGCAGATCGTGGTCGACCCGGCGGCGGCCGATGCGAACAGCATGTTCTCCAACTACGGACCGACTGAAGGCTTCTCGCAGTCGCAGAGTGATGCGATCAACACCGGTGTGGAGATTGCCCGGCATCCGCTGACCGGCGCGGTGATGCCACTGGCGGGTCTCATCGGCGACCTCGCCTACGCCGGCATAAGCCACAGCCCCAATGCGTTGACCGCCGGCATGATCGAAGCACAGCCGTGGCAGGCCGGCTACCAGAATCCATCGTCCACCGGCCGCGATCTGCAGAACCTGCTGCCCGATGCGACCAAGGACGACTACGCGCGCAACGTGCATGACTTCGCCACCGACATCGACAACGTGGCCGCCAACGAATTCGCCAATGGCCAATACGTGCAGGGCGGCGTCAGCCTGGCCGGTGACTTCGCCGAGGGGGCATTCAATTCCGCCGGCGACACCATCGACGGTTATGCCGACCAGTTGGCCGGCGTGGTCGACCGCAATATCGGTGGCTGGGGCGGCGATCTGCTTTCGGGTGCGATCGACCGCGCGGGCGATGTCGCCGAATTCAGCACCGATGTGGCAGGCCAGGTGACCGAGACGCTCGCCGACGGCGCGGGTTGGGTGGCCCAGGGCGCGGCGAACTTCGTCGGTGGCCTGTTCGGTCGCTGAGGCTCACGGACTGCGCATCTGCCGTGCGTATGATCGGGCGCTGACATGATCCGCCTCCGCGCCCTGTCTTCGACCGTCCTTCTTCTCTGCGCCGCAGGGTGTGCACAGCCGTCCATGAGCAACGACGCATTCAATACGCCGACAACGGCGCAACTGGCCGATGCCGTCCGCCGCGGCGATGTTGCCGAAATCCGCCGCCAGCTCGAGCACGTGGCCCCCGATACGCCGGGCAGTGATGGTGAAACGCTGTTGATGGAAGCGATCCGTCAGCGCCGCGGGCCCAGCGTGGAGGCGCTGCTCGAAGGCGGTGCCGATCCCAACCGCGTCAACGCGCGTGGCGATACGCCGGTGCATGCGGCCGCATTCTCCGGCGATCCGGCGATCCTGCGCGCGGTGATCGCCAAGGGCGGCGATGCCGACGCGGCCAACCGGCATACCGGTGCCACGCCGCTGATGCAGGCCCTGCTGTCGCCGACCGCCGGCCAGGCCGAGGTGCTGCTCGATGCCGGCGCCGATCCGAATCTCGCCGACCGCAATGGCGACACGCCGCTGCATGTCGCCGGTCGCACCAATGGCGGCGCGGCGATCCTCGCGTTGCTGCGCAAGGGTGCCCGACCGCAGACGGAAAACTCGCGCGGCGTGACGTTTCAGCACGAGTACTTCGGTTTCCCCGCGCACCTGCTCAATGAACGCGCCCGCGCCGAGCGGCGCGAGCTCGTCGCCTGGCTCAAGGCCAACGGCGTACCGCTGGAAGCGAACGTCGCCGCGACGTACTGAGCCGCTGCGGCCCTGAACGACCGGGGGGCTACCTAGGGTCCGCACCAGCTGTCCGGCGCCGTCCGGGCCGCCTATCGTCGAGGCTATCGTTTCCGTAGGTGCGCGCCATGAGCCTGTCCCCGGTATCCGGCAACAGCAACCCGGTCGATCCGTTCCGCGATATCGCGCTCGATCCCGCGCTGCAGACCTCCGCAGTCCTGCAACCGCGCAGCCCTGCGAACGTCGACACCAGTGCCGGCTTCCCGCGCGGCGATGGCAGCTTCGCCGATTCGGTCCGCGGCACCGATCCGCAACCCGAACAGGATCTGCAGTTCGCGTTGATGGCCAACGACAGCTACACGCTGACCGGCCCCGAGGGCGTGACCGGCACTGCGGCCGAAGCCGATCTGCAGGCCGCCGGCTGGAACCGTCTGCAGCCCAGCGCCGACGGCACGCATCTGGTCGATGCACAGGGCAACCAGATTCCGATCTCGCCGGACGCGCTGCATGACGCGCAGACCGGCTTCGACGCCGCGATCTACCAGAATGCCGACGGCCAGTACGTGGTCGCCTATCGCGGCACCGACAGCTGGGGTCTGGGTGCGGGCGGCGATTCGCGCGCGAATGGTGGCCAGGGCCTCGGCATGGAGACGGCGCAGTATTCGCAGGCGATGGAGCTGGCGAACCTCGCGGTCGATACCTTCGGCGAGGGCAATGTCGCGATCACCGGCCACTCGCTGGGTGGCGGGCTGGCCTCGGCTGCAATGCTGGCGACCGACGTGCCGGGCGTGACCTTCAATTCGTCCGGCCTGAGCAACAACACGCTGGCCGGCCTGGGCTTCAATCCCAACGCCGCACGTGGCGAGATCGCCGACAGCGGCCAGATCCGCCGCTACGTCGTCGATGGCGATCCGTTGACCCTCGCCCAGCAGGATCTGCCGATCGCCGTGCTGCCGATTTCGCCGCCGAACGCGGTCGGCACCGAGCTGCGCGTCGCGCCGCCCGAAGGTATGGGCCGCTTCGACATGCTGGGGCTGCACGGCGGTGGCGGTGACAATCCGTCCTACGTCGAAGCACTGCGCCAGAATGAAGCACAGGCGCCGGTCGACCGCTCGGGCACCAATCTGGGTCTGGCGCTGGGCACGATCGAGAACATCGGCGAGCACAATCTCAACCAGCTCGGTTCGCTGGCCAATGGCATCGGAGGGCTGTATTCCGATGGCCGCTCGACCGTGACTGAAGCCGTCAGCGGCATCACCGACGCGGTGCAGAACGACTACGGCAACGGTCGCTATGTCGGTGGCACCTTCAGCATCGCCGGCGATGTGGTCGACGGCGTGGTCGGCCTCGGCGGCGATGCGATCTCCAACACGCTGGGCACCGCGGGCGATGTGGTGGAAAACGTCGCCAACCTCGGCGGCAGCGTGCTGCGTGACCTCGGCGACCGCACCGGTTTCGATGCGCCGTTCGACGCGGTCGCGAGCGGCGTGGAGTGGACCGGTCGCGCGGTCGACAACGTGGCCGATACCGTCGGCGACGGTGCGCAGTGGGGTCTGGACAAGATCGGCGATGGTGCCGAATGGGTCATCGATCGCGCGGGTGACGGTGCCCAATGGGTGGGTGACCGCGTGGGTGATGCCGCCAGCTGGACCGGCGACCGCCTGGCAGACGGCGCGCGCTGGGCCGGCGAAAACCTCAACCCGGTCAACTGGTTCCGCTGAGTGCCGCGATGCCGGGCTGCGTGTGCGCCCGGCATCCCCGCACCCTGTCACGACGCCCGACCCCCTGTCGGGCTAGGCTGACGGCTTGTACCGCTTCGGAGGCCTCGACATGATGGGTGTCGCTTCGATCGCGCCATTTCCGCAGTGGCGGATCATCGCCTGCATCGTGTTGGCGCTCGCTGCCAGCAGCGCCTGCGCCAGACAAGGAACAAGCATGACCCAGGACCACGCCTCCGATCCCGCCGCCTCCGCACTGTCGCGCGCTGCGAGCGCGGGTGATGCCGCAGAGATCCGCCGCCTGATCGCCGATGGTGCCAATCCCAACGCCAAGGACACCCAGGGTTCGCCACTGCTGCAGGCCGCGATCCTGCGTGGCGACCGCCGCGCGTTCCAGGCCTTGCTCGATGCCGGCGCGGACGCGACCACCGGCGCGGCCAACGGCAACACCGCCGTGCACGTGGCCGCGATGCAGGACGATGCCGATTATCTGAAAACGCTGCTGGCCGGCGGCGCGTCGCCCGACACGCCCAATACCAAGAACGGTGAGACGCCGTTGTTCAACGCGCTCGAAGCGCGCAACGACGACACCATCCGCCTGCTGCTGGAAGCCGGTGCGCGCGCCGATGCGACCGACGCGTTCGGTGCGACCCTGCTGCACAAGGCGGCGCGCATCAACGCGACCGGCTGGGTGGTGCGCTTCCTCGAAGCCGGCGCCGATCCCACCGCTCGCGACCGTGTGGGTGTGACCTTCCAGCCTTCGTTCTTCCGCGCGCGCGACGCGGTGCTGTCAGCGGACGCGAAGCGCGACCGCGAGACCGTGCGCGAGTGGCTAGTCGCGCGGCGGATTCCGGTGGAAGACAAACACTGATCGAAGAAGCGCAGTGAGCGCACGGGCGCGTTCGGCGAGCAGGTTTGTCTGGATGAACCCGCGATTGCGACGCCTCGCAGACATCAGCACCGTCATCCCGGCGCAGGCCGGGATCCAGTGCCTTTTGCGACCGCAGGGTGCAGTGGGAACTCAACTGCGGCCCCGTCAATGACCGAGGTGAAAATCGAGAGGGCTGGATAAGCCGCGCTTCGCGCCATCGAGACGCAGTTGCAGCCCACGCCCGGATAGCGATGGATCGCGCGTTCCGTGCAGTCAGGCGCCCGCCGGATTCACCACGCTCGAGTCACGGCCACGCTGGCGGCGCCGCCTGCCACGCGGCGAATACCTCCGCCAGCGTCGCGCGCTCGGCAGCCGTCCAGTCGGGCAGCAGCGTCGGATAGCGTGCGGGGTCGGACCAGAGGGTCGGCTCGGTTCGCACGGCAGCCGCGTACCAGCGCACCGCCTCTTCGCGGCGGTCGTTCGACCACAGCGCCAGTGCGAGCGTCGGCGGCGCCCACGAAGGACGCACCAGCCGGCCCTCCAGCGCCTGCCGCCATTGATCGAGCGCTTCCTGATGGTGGCCGCTGCGATACAGATCCCAACCGTAGTTCCAATGCACCGTGCTGCGCTGGTTCGAACGCACCGACAGCGAAGCAAGCGCCTGCGCATACATCGCGCGGCCGGTGTCCTCGCGACCACTGCGCATCAGCGCCTGCGCCAGCTGCGCGCGCGCCTGGTCCGCATTGCGGGCGTTGCGGTCGATCAGCTGCATCAGCCGCGCATGTGTCTGGTCGTCATCGCCGGTAATCGCGACGACCGGTGACGCGGTGCGCGTGTCGTCGTCGAAATAGAACTCGGCCGGCGCCGGCAGCGTCTGCGCGCCAACGTTCAACGCGAACAGCAGGCCCAGGCCGCACAGGCCGGAACGCAGGTATTCCATATTCATTTCCCCCGTATGTCTTTGCTGTGTCGTGCCGAAGACCCGACATCCCCGCGCCGATTGTAGCCATGACGTGCGGTCAACCGCCGCGACCGGTTTCACGGATGGGGCCGCCGCGGTGGGTAGACGGATGATCCCGGCGTGGCGAGTCGCCGGTTGTCGCTGGATTCCTTGCAGTGATCGCAGCGCTCGAAGCGCGTGCGTGCCGCTACCGGTCGAGCGCAACGCGCGCGGCGCTGGAGCGACGCCAGACCAGGCAGCGGTTGTTCGACGGCATCTCGATGTCGTCCTGCAACCGCAGCCCGATGCCCGATGCCAGCGCATCGACCGCTTCGAAATCCCGGATGCCCGATCGCGGATCGCGGGCCTTGAGCCAGCCGTCGAATTCGCGGTTGCTGTCGCTGGTGTATGCGCCGCCGACATTGAAGGGGCCGTAGATCACCAGCGTCGCATCGTCGGCAAGCGCGTGAGCGAGCCCGGCGAAGCAGGCCTCGACCTCCGCCCAGCTCATGATGTGCAGGGTGTTCGCGGTGAACACGGCATCGAACCGGCTGTCGGCTGCGGTTGAGGCCGGCCAGGTGGGCTGCGTGACGTCGAGCATCACCGGCGCTGGTGTATTGGGCAGGCCCGCCTCGTCGAGCCACAGCGCGATGCCCGGCAGATGCGCCTCGCGTTCCGAGGTCTGCCAGCGCAGCCATGGCATCGCGCCGGCAAAATACACCGCGTGCTGGCCGGTGCCGCTGCCGATCTCCAACACATGCTGACGGTGCTCGAACCGTTCGCGCAGCACCTCGAGAATCGGTGCGCGGTTGCGGTCGCACGAGGGCGCGAAGGGTTTGTCGCGTGGCAGCGGACGCGTCGTCATGCGCGACACGATACGGCACGCCGGGCGCGCATTCGTCAGTCGGGGATCCCGTCGTCTTCCCAGCGGCCGCCACGCCGCAAGCGGATCGGGCCGACGATCGGCGCGTCCGGATCGAGTACTGCGTCCGACTGGGTGATTCGCACCACGCCATCCAACGCAAGCGCTTTCGCAACGCGTCGTACATCCGCCATCGCGTCACGCCAAGCAGGGCTGGTGTGCAGGCGGCGCGCGACTTCGGAGGGACAGATCGACGCCCCGGACGCGCGTTCGCTCAGTAGTGCGCGGATCTCCGAGGCGATGCGGACATCGTCCAGGGTCACCGGCTCAGGCCGGCTGCAACAGCCGCAGGCCGAAGCGATCGTTTCCGTCGTTCCAGCCATGGGTGACCCGAAGTCCGGCCCGCGCGGCCAGCGCGGAGAACGAGGCATCGGTGTACTTCTGGCTGATCTCGACGTGCATCACCTCACCTGCGCCGAAATCGAAGGCGTGTTCGCCAATCCGCACGGTCTGCGCGCATTCGCTGACCAGCATCGTCTCGATCCGCATCCGGTCGCGTGCATACACCGCACGGTGGCGAAAACCATCGATCTCGAAATCGCTGCCGATCTCACGGTTGAGCCGCGTCAGCAGGTTGAGCGTGAACGCGGCGGTGACACCGGCCTGGTCGTTGTAGGCGGCTTCGATGATCGCCGGGTCCTTGTCGAGATCGATACCGATCAGGGCGCATCCGTCGTCGCCCATCGTGTCGCGCATCGAGCGGAGCAGACGGATGGCCTCGTCGTCGGAAAAATTGCCGAGCGTCGATCCCGGAAAAAACACCAGCGTGCGCTGTGCCTGCCGGTCGGCGCGGGGCAGCGACACCGGGCGGGTGAAGTCCGCGCATACCGGCAGCATCTGCACGTCGGAAAACTCCTGGCCGAGACGGGTGACGCTGTCCATTAACGCGGTACGCGAGATTTCGATCGGCGTATACGCGACCGGCGCCTCCAGCCCTTCAAGCAGCAGTTCGGTCTTGCGCCCGCTGCCGCTGCCGAATTCCACCACGTGCACGCCATCGCCGACGGCCTGCGCGATGGACGCCATCTGCGCTTCCATCAAGGCCAGTTCGATACGGGTGAGGTAGTACTCCGGTTGGCGCGTGATCGCTTCGAACAGGCGCGAGCCTTCCGCATCGTAGAAGTACTTCGACGGCAGGGTCTTCGGCGCTGCGGACAGGCCGGCGATCGCGTCGGCGGCGATATCGTCGGGCCGCGGGCGCAGGTCGGTCAGGGCGGCCTGTGCGCGAGCGCGGGCGATGGCGGCATTCATGCGGAATCCTTGGCCAGGCGCAAACCGGCGAACTGCCATCGCGCATCGGAGGGAAAGAAGTTGCGGTAGCTGGCGCGCACATGGTCGGCGGAGGTCGCGCAGCTGCCGCCGCGAAGCACCCACTGCGCGTCCATGAATTTCCCGTTGTACTCGCCCAGCGTGCCCGGCCACGGCCGATAGCCGGGATACGCGGTGTAGGCGCTGGAGGTCCATTCCCAGACATCGCCGAACATCTGCTGCAGGCCGGTGGACTCGGTCGCCGGCGAACAGGGATGCAGCCGGCCGCTGTCGACGAAGTTGCCGGCCACCGGCAGCGCGGCCGCCGCCTGTTCCCATTCGAACTCGGTCGGCAGGCGCGCGCCCGCCCAGCGCGCGAAGGCGTCCGCTTCGTAATAGCTCAGATGACAGACGGGGGCCTCGGGGTCGAGCGGGCGCCACCCCCCCAGCGTGAACTCGGTATCGCAGTCCTGGCTCCAGTACAACGGCCGTGTCCAGCCACGCGCGCGCACCATGTCCCAGCCGGCGCTGAGCCAGACGCCCGCCGTGCGATATCCGCCAGCATCGACGAACGCGCGGAACTCGGCGTTGTTGACCGGCCGGCTCGCCAGCGCATGCGCCGGGACCAGCACACGGTGCCGTGGTGATTCGTTGTCGTAGGCGAAACCGTCGCAACCGGGCCACACGGGATGACCGGCTTCGATGATCGTCTCCTGCCGCGCGATCCAGTTGAGTGCGGACGCGCTGCCGCCCGCGCCGGCCAGGTCGTCGCGATAGGCGGGGTGGAGCGGGTTGCTGAAGAACGCATGCTTGATGTCGGTGAGCAGCAGTTCCTGATGCTGCTGTTCGTGCTGCAGACCGAGTTCGACGACGTCGAGCAGCCGCGTGTCGAGATCACCGCGCTGCAAACGGTCGCGCATGCGCGATTCGACCGCGTCACGGTAATCGAACACCTGCGCGAGAGTGGGGCGGGACAGCACACCGCGCTGCGGCCGCGCATGCATCGGCCCCGCGCTCTGGTAGTAGCTGTTGAACAGGTAATCCCAGGCGGGATCGAAGGGCGTATACGGCGCCCCATCAGCGACTACGAAGCGTTCGAAAAACCAGGTCGTGTGCGCAAGATGCCATTTCGTCGGGCTGGCATCTTCCATGCTCTGGACCATCGCGTCCTCGGGCCCGATCGGCGCCGCGAGCGTCGCGCTCCGCTTGCGTACGGCATCGAAACGCTGCGCGAGCCAGCGGCATCGCGCGTCGACATCGCCAACTCCAGAGGAGGGCGGAACAGGATCATGCAGCAGCATCCGCGAAGTCTTGGCTGCATTGCGTGACGATGCTGTCGTCGTCGCGCTGCAGGCGCCTGACACGTCAAGCCCATGCAACATTCGTGAACTGGTGGCGCGAATGCGCTTGCACATAACGGAATTTCTACGGACTGAATGACACCGGCGATACACCCATCCGCCCACACTGCGGCTCAACATCCATGAAGGAGTTCTTCGATGCGACGTATCGCTCTCCCGCTGGTGGCCGCGATGGCCTTCGCGTTCACCGCCTGCAGCAACGACCCGCCGCCGCCGGATGTGACGCCGACCGATCCGGCGCCGATGAACGATCCTGCCGCGCCGCCGGTTGATCCCGCCACGGATCCGATGAATCCGACGCCGACCGATCCCATGACGCCGCCGCCGACGGATCCGACCATGCCGCCGCCGACCGATCCGATGACCACGCCGCCAGCGACGCCGCCGATCGAAGGCGACGGCACGACCTCGAGCGGCACCTGATCAATGCGCGTTCCCTCGAATCTGCTCTGCCAGTGAGACCGGTTCGACGTTTCTGACGTCGGCGCCCCCCGGCGCACTCTCTCTCCGACCGGCCTCCGTTGCCGTCCGCCTCCTCCAGGGCGGGCGGCTTTTCTTTGGCTGTCGGGATGGTCGAACCAAGCGTCGCGCTGTTCCAGCCACGATCCCGCAATCCGGTGGTGGCTCGCCAGCGTCGCTGACCGGTCCGCCGCATTGCTACCTGGACAGCGGCCAGGGCATGCCGCGATACGTCGCCATGTGCGCCAGCCTGAGCAGTGCATGATCCTCGTGCGTGTCGCCATGTGCATGGACCTCGCGATAGGCCGTCATGTCATAGCGTTCGCGGACGCGCCGGACTTTCTCCTCCGCGGCGCACTGCGCGCCGGCGTAACGACCGGTCATTTGACCGTCCCGCGCTTCCATGGATGAGCACACGAGTTCGACGCCCTGCGCTTCGCACCACGGCGCCAGATAGACATCGAAACCGGCGGACACCACGACCACGGTATCGCCACGTGCGCGATGGGCATCGATGCGCGCCTGCATCTCCGGCCTCACCAGCGGTGGCAGGACGGTGGCAGCGAAACGCCGGCCTGCAGCTTCGACATCGGGCTGTGGCAGACCGCCGAACGCATAGCGGACGAGCAGGGTGCGCAGTCCAGATACCGGCAGCAGATTGAGCTTGTAGGCCATGACCGGGAGCGCAAACAGTAGTTTGCCCAAGCGTAAGCGTCGCGGCGGGGTGGCGTAGCGCAGGAAATCCGGCAGTGTCTCGCGCGTGGTGATCGTGCCGTCGAAATCGAACAGCGCCAGCACCGGTCGCGTGTCCGACGTGTCAGCGGCGCTCATGCGATCGACAACGCGGCCTGTGCGAGCAATGCGACCACGCAAGCGAGCGCACCGAACCACGCAAGGCTGCGCAGCCAGGCGAGATCCGCGACGTAGGCGACGCCATGCAGCACGCGCAGTGCGACGAAAGCGACCGCCAGCATCGCGATGCGGTCATGGACCACGCCGGCCAGCTGTGCGAGCACCACGCCTGCCGCGAACGGTGCGAAGGCCTCCAGTGCATTGAGATGCGCGTTGTAGGCGCGCTTCAATCGCGGGTGCGTCTGTTGCGCAATCCAGCCACGCGGATCCCGATTGTTGTAGCGCGGCACCGATGCCTTCGCGAGTGCGACCCAGCAGTAGGGCAGCAGCGCAGCGATCAGCACACACCAGTAGGCGGTGGACAAGGTCATCGGGTCGTTCCTTGAGTTCCGGTCGATGGCTTATCGCATGCAGACGCGGGTCGTGTCTGCGTGCGCGAGGTGAGACGGATCGAGCCCTTCCCCGCTTGGCGGGGAAGGGCTTAGAGCAAAAAAGGCGGCGACATCGCTGTCGCCGCCCTCGTATCACGTACTTGCAAACGCTGCCTTACGGCGCCCCATCCGCCTCACTGCGCATCTGGTCGCGCGCGGCCTTGAACGGGTTGCCCTCGTACCAGTTCGGCCACTGGCCGTCGTCGGCCAGCGTACGGCCCACGCCGTACAGCGCTTCGAGATCCTGCACCACGCCTTCGAGGTTCCAGTCCGGGTTGTACTCGTCGCTGGGCTGGTGATAACGCTTGGCGTAATCGTCGGTCGCGGCCTTGCCACCGGCGGTGCCGCCGTCGACGAGATCGTTGCCGCCCTTCGCATACAGCGCCGGCACGCCGGCCTTGGCGAAGTTGAAGTGATCGGAGCGGAAGTAGAAACCGCCGGCCGTGTTGCCTTCCTCGACCAGGGTGCGGTTCTGCTGGTCGGCGTAGGTCTTGAGGATGTCCTCGAGTTCCGAGTTGCCCTTGCCGGTGACCACGAAGTCACGCGACGGACCGGCCACGCTCATCGCATCGAGGTTGATCACGCCGACTGTCTGCGCCAGGCCGATGCTCGGCTGCGCCACGTAGTACTTGCTGCCCAGCAGACCCGACTCCTCGAGCGTGACCGCCAGGAACACCAGCGAGCGCTTCGGCTTGGGTTCGGTGGTGGCGAACTTCTCGGCGATCTCGATGATGCCGGCCACGCCGGTCGCGTTGTCGATCGCGCCGTTGTAGATCGTGTCGCCCTCACCCTCGTGCTTGCCGAGGTGATCCCAGTGCGCGAGATAGAGGATCGCCTCGTCCGGCGCCTCGCTGCCCGGCAGGATGCCGATCACGTTGCGCGAGCTCTTCTCGGCGATCGTGCTCTTGAGATCGAAACCGACCGTCGCGTTGAGCGGCACCGGCTTGAAGCCGCGCGTGTTGGCCGCCTTGATCTGTTCGTCGAGATCGAGGCCGGCGTCGGCGAACAGCTGCTTCGCGACGTCGCCGGTGATCCAGCCCTGCGCCGGCAGGCGCGGTTCCGGATCGTCCTCTGCGCGCAGGTCGAACTGCGCGCCCGACCAGGAATTCTTCACCACGTCCCAGCCGTACGAGGCGCCTGGCGTGTCGTGGATGATCAGCGCAGCCACAGCGCCCTTGCGCGCGGCTTCCTCGAACTTGTACGTCCATCGACCGTAGTAGGTCATCTTCTCGCCGTCGAACAGCGTCGCGTCGTTGGCGTGGAAGCCCGGGTCGTTGACCAGCATGACGACGGTCTTGCCCTTGAGGTCGAGGCCCGCGTAGTCGTTCCAGTTCTGCTCCGGCGCATCGACGCCGTAACCGACGAACACCAGTTCGCTGTCGGCGACGTTGATCTCAGCTTGGCCGGTGCGCGTGCCGATCACCATCTCGTCGCCGAACTTCAGATCGCGCGTCCCGGCGCTGTTGCTCAGGCGCAGCACGGTCGACGGATCGGCGGTGGTCTCGACCATCGGCACCGTCTGGTACCAGTCGTTGTTGTCGCCGCCCGGCTGCAGGCCGATGCGCTCGAACTGGGCCTTGATGTATTCGACCGTCTTGTCTTCACCGGCGGTGCCGGGCGCGCGGCCTTCGAACTCGTCGGACGCCAGCACGCGCACCATCTCGCCGAAATCGCCAGCGGTGATGTCGGGCGAGAACGTATGGGCAGCCTGCGCATCGGGCGGCGTGGCGGCATCCGGTGTGGCGGTCTTGTCGCCACACGCGGCGAGCACCAGCGCAGCCGGCAAGGCCAGCAGCAGAAGGGGTTTGCGCATCCTGGAATCTCCGGAAAATCGTGGAGGCCGCACTATACGTGCGTTCAGGGGGTGATGCTTTTAAGCGGCTGTTGCGCGCCTGAGTAGTGCTGCGCGATGCAGGCTGCGAGTAGAGCGCAACAGCTCCTACCGCGCGATAGATGAGCCCCTCTCCCCTTGGGGAGAGGCGGCACGCCGGCGAGCCATCGGCTTACGTGTCGACGAACGCCCTCGCGTCAGGGCGAGGGCAGGGGCGCGGAGCGAGGGGTTGGGGTTAGGGTGCTTCGGGGCTCTGCTGAGTAAAGCCTCAACCCTCACCCGAAGCGCTGTGCGCTTCGACCTCTCCCGGAGGGAGAGGTGCTTGATCGATGCGATCTGACACATCTCGACTCCAGTACACCTTAGGCCGCGCGCTACATGGAGCCCCTGTTCCAAAGAGAGAGGGGGCCGACTGCGACGACGCTTCATTCCTAATTCCCTCTCCCTCCGGGAGAGGGGTTGGGGTGAGGGTGCTTTGGGATCGATGCCGAGCAAAGCCTCAACCGTCACCCGAAGCGCTACGCGCTTCGACCCCGGATCAGGTCCGGGGCAGGCTCTCTCCCGGAGGGAGAGGTGTTCAACCGCACCGACGCTTCAGTCGATCCCTGCGGTCCGTGAAACCCCGCGACTTCAATCGCGGCCGCAACGAACGCGCCGATCCATCAATTGGCGCCCTTACTCCTGCGGCGCCCGCGCGCTGTCGTAGGGCACTGCGGTCGCGCCACTGATCGCACCGGTCTTGGCGCTGGTGTGCACATACAGCGTGACTTCGCGCTTGAACTCCAGCGGGCCGTCGACGATCGCGTCGGGACCGATGATCACACGCGGGTTGCGACGGCTGATCGTCACCGGAAACCAGTTCGACGACGGCTTGTCGACCACCAGCTTGCCGCGCACGTGCGAGCCGGTGCCGATGGTGACGTCGCCATTGACCGTTTTCACATCGCCGGTGACTTCGGTGCCGACCACGCCGATCGCGCCATTGACCGTCGAGACGTTGCCGTCGATACGACCGCCACGGTCGACGAACACGCCGCCGCTGACGCTTTCGACGTTGCCGCCGAGCTGGGCGTCGGTGCCGACGCGAATGCCACCATTGACCGTGGTCAGCGACTTGGCCTGCGCACGCGCGCCGATCTGGATGCCGCCGTTGACGGTTTCCATGTCCTCGACCTGGATGCCATCGCCGGCGCGGATGCCGCCGTTGACGGTTTCCACGTCGCGCGCCTTGGCACCGTCGCCGATGCGGATGCCGCCGTTGACCGTGCTCAGGTCACGATAGGTCTGCCCGGCTTCGGCCTCGACGCCGCCATTGACCTTGGAGATGTCCGCCTGCGCGAAGACGGCACCGCTCGACAGCGCGAGCGCGGCGGCGAGCAGCAGGGGGGCGGAGCGCAAACGCGCATGGGCTGGGAACATGGCCGTGACCTCGTGAATGAAAGGGCGGGCGCAAACCCGTCGACAGGTAGCTTGCCCCCGCTTCGCTACAATCGCATCTGTCTTTGGTCACTGGGTCGATCGTCGTGCCGCACGCTGCCAGCTCTCCCCGTCCGCGCCCCGTCGTCCTGCTGATCCTCGATGGCTGGGGGCACCGTGACGATCCGCGCGACAACGCCCTGGCGCTCGCCGACATTCCCAACTGGCGCCGCCTGCTGGCCGAGCACCCGACCACGCTGATCCACACCGAGGGCCGTTACGTCGGCCTGCCGGACGGGCAGATGGGCAATTCCGAAGTCGGCCACATGAATATCGGCGCCGGGCGCATCGTCTACCAGGACCTGACCCGCATCGACGCGGCGATCGAGGACGGCAGCTTCTTCGACAACGCCGAACTGCTGGCCGCCTGCGACGCGGTGCGCACGAACGGCTGCACGCTGCACGTCATGGGCCTGCTGTCGCCCGGCGGCGTGCACAGCCACGAAGCGCATCTGGCCGCGATGATCGACCTCGCCGCCAAACGCGGCGTCGCCCGCGTCGCCGTGCATGCGTTCACCGACGGCCGCGACATGCCCCCGCGTTCGGCCGAACCCAGCCTGCGCGCGCTGCAGGACCACTGCGCCGTGCTTGGCAATGCGCACGTCGCCAGCGTGTCCGGCCGTTACTACGCGATGGACCGCGACAATCGCTGGGAGCGCGTGCGTCTGGCCTGGGATGCGATCGTCGACGCGACATCGCCGCACCACGCGCCCGATGCGGTCGCCGCTCTGCAGGCCGCGTATGCGCGAGACGAGAACGACGAGTTCGTGTTGCCGACCGTCATCGACGGCGCCACGCCGATGGCCGATGGCGACGCCGTCGTCTTCATGAATTTCCGCGCCGACCGCGCACGCCAGCTGACCGCTGCGTTCGTCGATCCCGCGTTCGCAGGATTCGAGGCGCGCCGCCCGCAGCTCGCGCGCTTCGTCTGCCTCACCGAATACGACGCGCGCCTGCCCGCCCCGCTCGCATTCGCGCCGGACAACCTGCCGAACACGCTCGGCGAAGTGCTCGGCGCGAACGGCATGACCCAGTTGCGCATCGCCGAAACCGAGAAGTACGCGCACGTGACGTTCTTCATGAGCGGCGGCCGCGAGGATCCCTATCCGGGCGAGGACCGCATCCTGGTGCCGAGCCCCAAGGTCGCCACCTACGATCTGCAGCCGGAAATGAGCGCGCCCGAAGTCTGCGCGAAGCTCGTGCAGGCCGTGCGCGACCAGCGCTTCGACGTGGTGATCTGCAACTTCGCCAATCCGGACATGGTCGGCCACACCGGCGTGCTGGCCGCGGCGATCAAGGCCGTGGAAACGGTAGACAAGGCGGTCGGCGAAATCGTCGCGGCCGTACGCGAACAGGGCGGTGAACTGCTCGTCACTGCTGACCACGGCAATGTCGAAATGATGCGCGACCCGGAAACCGGCGAGCCGCATACCTCGCACACCGTCGGCCCGGTGGATCTGATCTACGTCGGCAGCCGCGACGTGCCGCTGCGCGGCGGTGGCGCACTGCGCGATCTGGCGCCCACAATCCTCGATCTGATCGGGGTCGAACAGCCGGCCGAGATGACCGGCCGCAGCCTGCTGCAGGCCGCCGGCTGAACATGGCCCGTGGCCGCGCGCTGCTGCTGGTCGCGCTGCTCGTCGCGGCGCTGCCGGTGCTTGAGGCTGCGGCGCAGAACAGCCGCGAGACCGAGCGCCGGCTCGAGCGCGTGCGCAAGGAACTGCGCGACGTCGCCGCGGAGCGTCGCCGTCTTGAAGGCCAGCGCGGCGAAGCGGCGCGCGAGCTGCGCGCGGCTGACGAACAGGTGTCGACCTCCGCGCGCGCGCTTCGCGAAACACGGATCAAGCTTGCCGAAGAACAGCTCGCGCTGGAGAAACTGCAGGCGCGCCGGGTCGAACTCGAATCCACGGTCGAAACGCGCCGAGAAGAACTCGCCGCCCTCGTGCGCGCCGCCTACACCGTCGGCGACGAGGCCGCGCTCAAGCTGATGCTCGCGCAGGATCGCGTGGCCGATGCCGGCCGTCTGCTGACCTATCACCGCTATCTGCAGCAGCAGCGCAGCACGCGGATTTCCGAACTGCGCGCGGAGATGGGCGAACTCGACGGCATCGAGGCCGCGATCCAGGACCGCCGCGCCGCGCTCGAAGCCGCGCAGGTCGAACAACGCGCGCAGCTGGCCAAGGTCGAAAGCGATCGCAGTCAGCGCGCCGAAGCGGTCAAGGGCCTCGAATCGCGTTTCAGCGACCGCAGCGCCCGCGAGAAAGCGCTGGGCCGCGATGCGCGTTCGCTCGAACGCGTGCTCACCCAGCTGCGTGAGGCGGCACGCCGTGCTGAGGCCGAACGCCGCGCCGCGGCTGCGGCCGCACGCGAACGTGAAGCGCGCGAAGCCCGCGAAGCGACGGCCGCGGGACGTCCGCGCCCAGCGCCGCGCCCCCCCACCCAGGTCGCCCGCACCAGTGCACCGCAGGTCGGTGGACTCGGCTGGCCGGTCAGCGGCAGCCTGCTCACTGCCTACGGCGGCAAGCTGCCCGACGGCCGCAGCAGCACCGGCATCCTGATCGGTGCACCGGCCGGCACGGCGGTCAAAGCCGTCGCCGACGGCACCGTGGTCTTCGCCGAATGGATGACCGGCTACGGCATGCTGCTGATCGTCGACCACGGCAACGGCTACATGAGCCTCTACGCGCACAACGACGGCCTGCTCAAGAGCGTCGGCAACACGGTGCGCCGCGGCGACACCGTCTCCAGCGTCGGCAGCTCCGGCGGCCAGGGCCGCAGCGGCCTGTACTTCGAGCTGCGCCAGAACGGCGCGCCGGTGAATCCGACGACGTGGTTGCAGCGGCGCTGATTCAGGGTTGAGTGCCGGAAGCTGAAAGCGCCCTCACCCCAACCCCTCTCCCAGCGGGAGAGGGGCTAAAGGCCCGGCGCTCGCACTGTACGAGCCCCTCTCCCTTTGGAGTGAGGCGGCGCGCTGGCGAGCCATTGGCTCGCGCGTCGACGAACGCCCTCGCGTCAGCGCGAGGGCTGGGGTGCGGAGCGGGGGTTGAGGTGAAGGCAGACGCTCGCTGAGACCTGTTTCGGAGCCCGGCGACAGACCCCGCCGCGGCAATCCCCCACAGCTCGATCCCGCCTCCCCCGAGCGAACCCACACCCACGCACCTCAACACTGCAGCCGGATCCCCCGGAGTCCGGCGCATGCATTCCACGCTCGCCAAACTTCAGTTCGCGCGCCAACTCCGCCGCGAATCCACCGATGCCGAACGCCTGCTGTGGTTCCACCTGCGCGATCGACGCCTCGGGGCGAAGTTCAGAAGGCAGCAACCCCTCGGTCCTTTCATCGTCGACTTTCTCAGTGTCGAGGCTAGGCTGATCGTCGAAGTTGACGGCTCCCAGCATCACGAAGCGGCGGATGCCGGCCGTACACGTTTTCTGGAACGCCGCGGCTATCGCGTGCTGCGCTTCTGGAATCACGATGTTCTGGTGCGTACGGAATCCGTGCTCGAAGTCATCCTCGCGAACGTCGCCCTCACCCCAACCCCTCTCCCAGCGGGAGAGGGGCTCAACCGAACCTCCAAATTGCGTTGAGATATCCGTCAGCAGACGCGCTGCAGCGGCCCGCGCGCGAAATCGAGCCCCTCTCCCCTTGGGAGAGGGGTTGGGGTGAGGGCAGCCGATCGCAGTCTTCACACACCGGACGACTTCAAAACGCTCGTCCACGCCCCCACCACCCCACACACCCGCAGAACTGAACATCCTCGCCCGCCTTTAACGCATTCACACACCCTGCCCGCATAATCGATCGACGCGCGACCGCGCGTGTCGCCCGCCTTTCCCCGGAGTCCTGCATGCGCGTGAGTTCACTGACGCTGGCCCTGTCCCTGCTGTTGTCGCCAGCCGCGTTCGCGCAGACTCCGCCGCCCGTCGAGGCGCCAGCCGAGATCCCTAGCGACGCGTCGGAACCCACGCCGCCCGCGAACGCGCCGACCGATCCGCCCTCGGCTGCGGACGACGCCGAAATCCCAGTCGCCGCCAGCGACGATCCCGGCGCCATGGAGCAGGCCTCCAACCGTGTCCCGTTGCAGGAGATCCGCCGTTACGTCGGCGTCTTCAACGCCGTGCGCGAGGCGTATGTGGAGCCGGTTGAAGACCGCAAGCTGATGTCATCCGCAATCCGCGGCCTGCTGCTCGATCTCGACCCGCACAGCGTCTACATGGAGAAGGACACCGCCACCGCGTTCGACGAAGGCACCGAGGGCGCGTACGACGGCATCGGCGTCGAGGTGATGTACCTAGGCGACGGCAGCATGCGCGTCATCGCACCGATCGACGGCACGCCCGCCGAGAAGGCCGGCATCCGCGCGGGCGATGTCATCGTCAGCGTCGATGGCCGCACGCTGACGCCGTCCGACAACAACGGCGCTGGTCCACTGCGCGGTGCGCCTGGGACATCGGTGATGCTCGGCGTGCTGCGCGATGGCGAAACCGCACCGCTGGAGATCCGTGTCGACCGCGAGACCATCCGGGTGGTCAGCGTGCGCGGCCGCATGCTCGAGCCCGGCTACGGCTACATCCGCCTGAGCCAGTTCCAGATGGACACCGCCGCCGACTTCAGCCGCATCGTCGGTGAACTCAAGCAGCAGGCCGGCGGAAGCCTGCGCGGCCTGGTCATCGACCTGCGCAGCAACCCCGGCGGCCTGCTGACCTCCGCGGTCCAGATTGCCGACGACCTTCTCGACAGCGGCAAGATCGTCAGCACCCGCGGCCGCATCCCGATCAGCGATGCCGAATTCAGCGCTACCCCTGGCGATCTGCTGGACGGCGCGCCGGTGATCGCGCTGGTGGACGTGGGCTCGGCCAGCGCTTCCGAAGTGTTGGCTGGCGCCCTGCGCGACAACAACCGCGCCCGCGTCATCGGCAGCCGCACCTTCGGCAAGGGATCGGTGCAGACCGTGCTGCCGCTCGACAACGGCGACTCGGTGAAGCTCACCACCGCCCGCTACTACACGCCGAGCGGTCGCTCCATCCAGGCCCGCGGCATTGACCCCGACACCACCCTGCGCCCCGAGGGCGCGGAGTCGGCCGATCCCAACGCCCCACGCGCCGCCACCGTCTACACCGAAGCCAACCTGCCGGGCCACCTGCAGGGCGATGAAGAAGACGGCTCCACCGGCGGTGAGGCCTTGCCCGGCGACGGCCCGATCAACGCCGCACTGGCCGAACTGAAAAAGCCGTGGGTGCCGACCGCCCAGGTCCACGCGGAGGACGCACCGCCTGCGGTGGCGCCAGCGCAGGCAACCGAGGCCGCGCCTGCAACAGCCCCCGCGCCGGCAACACAGCCCGCACCGTCGACCGAGCCTGCACCGGAAACGGAGCCCACTGTCGACCCCGCGCCGGAGGCAGAGCCAGCCAGTCCGCCTGACACCTCGACCGATCCGGACGCGCCCGCAACAGAGCCCGCTGCGGCGCCTGAAGCAGTCGAGCCGCCATCACCGACGCGCTGATCGCGATTGCAAAAGCGCGCCGTCGCCCCGGCGCATGCCGGGGCCCAGCGACGCGGCCCAGACGTATTTCACACAGAGAAAGACGACGGACATACGTCCCCGGTCGCCCCAGCGCATGCCGGGGCCCGCCCTGTCGACGTTGATTGAGCGCTGGCCCCAGCAATCACAAACCGACAAAGCGAGAAAAGAACCGGAACTGCTGGATTGCGCCCGACGGCGGGCACCGGATCCTTGAACAAGCGCCCCACCGGGCCCGATCACATCGACGGATGGATCGACCGCGCGCCGCCGCAATCACTGCGCAGGCTCCCCTAGCGACGTGTGACGCCGGGCCAACAGACCTACGGAAAATCCCTGCTGCGAAATGCCCTCGACCGCGGGAAATTCACCGCGCCGAACATCGCAGAAATGGTGCGCCTGGAGGGATTCGAACCCCCGACCAATGGCTTCGGAAGCCACTACTCTATCCGGCTGAGCTACAGGCGCATCGGACACGCCGAGCCGTCGGAACGGGCAGGGCGGTCGCGCATTGTATCGAAACCGGGCATCAGCAGACAGCCACCCCTGCGTATAACGTGCCGAGGCGTAGATCCACCTCCGAGGGCCGCACGGCGAGCGGAGTGCAGAGGTTGCACGCCGGCGCGTCAGTCCCCACCGAATAGGTCGCGGCTGTAGATCTTGTCTCCAACGTCGCGGATCTCTTCGGTCATCCGGTTCGCGAGAATCAGGTCGGCCTGCTGCTTGAACTCGGCGATATCAGTGACAACGCGTGACCTGAAGAAGTCCGGTGTATCGAGTACGGGCTCGTAGACGATCACCTCGATGCCCTTCGCCTTGATCCGCTTCATGACGCCCTGGATGGCGGAGGCGCGGAAGTTGTCGCTGCCGGCTTTCATCACCAGGCGGTAGATGCCGACGACCTTCGGGTTGCGACGCACGATGTCGGCGGCAATGAAATCCTTGCGTGTGGTGTTGGCCGAGACGATCGCCTGGATCAGGTTCTGCGGCACCGCGTCGTAGTTCGCGAGCAGCTGGCGCGTGTCCTTCGGCAGGCAGTAGCCGCCGTAGCCGAAGGAAGGATTGTTGTAGTGATTGCCGATCCGCGGATCGAGGCAGACGCCTTCGATGATCTGACGCGTATCCAGGCCGTGCGTGCAGGCGTAGCTGTCGAGCTCGTTGAAATAGGCGACGCGCATCGCGAGATACGTGTTCGCGAAGAGCTTGATGGCTTCTGCCTCGGTCGATTCGGTGAACATCACCGGCACATCGGATCTGTGCGCGCCTTCGCGCATGAGTTCCGCAAACACGGTGGCGCGTTCCGACCGCTCACCGACGACGATGCGGCTCGGGTAGAGGTTGTCGTGCAGTGCCCGACCTTCGCGCAGGAACTCGGGCGAAAAGATGATGCTGTCCGTTCCGAACATCGCGCGGACGCGCTCCGTGTAACCGACGGGTACGGTCGACTTGATGACCATGGTGGCGTCCGGCTCGATCGCCAGGACGTTGGCGATGACGGCCTCCACGGATCGCGTGTTGAAGGTGTTGGTCGTCGAGTCGTAGTTGGTGGGGGTGGCGATAACTACGTACCGCGCGCCCTTGAACGCTTCAGCCGGGATCAGCGTCGCCCGGAAGTCCAGGTCCTCCCGGGCGAGGTACGCACTGACCTCGGCATCGTCCAATGGAGACCTGCGCTGGTTGAGCATGTCGACACGCATCGGGTCGATGTCCAATGCGACCACCGAATGCTGCTGCGCCAGCAACAGGGCGTTGGAGAGGCCGACGTAGCCGGTGCCCGCAATGGCGATCCGCATGCGCGTGTCCGTTGAGGCTCGCGGTCGATGCTAGGCAGGCAATGTGTCGGCTTCGCGACCAGGTGTGCCAGATGCGGACCGGATCGCCCTCGCTCAAGCGACGAGTATCGGGTGGGCCTACAGCCTGCAGTGATCACCATCCCCGCAGGTCTTGTCAGTGCGCACCGGGCTCTGCCGCCCGGTGCCACTGATATTCTTCCGCCATGCACGACTACGAACGCTTCGCCGAACCCACGGTCCCCCGCTGGCGTGAGCGTCTGCGGCAGTACTGGGCGCTGGTGCGCGGGGATCGGCCGATCGGGTGGTTGCTGCTGTTGTGGCCGACATGGTGGGCCTTGTGGATTGCAGCTGCCGGCGTGCCGCCGTTGTGGACGCTATTCGTGTTCAGTGCCGGTGTCTGGCTGACACGCTCGGCCGGGTGCGTGATCAACGATTACGCCGACCGTTGGCTGGATCCGCATGTCGAACGCACCAAGGACCGGCCGCTCGCCAGCGGCGCGGTGCGTGGGCGCGAGGCCTTGTTGTTGTTCGCGGCGCTGATGCTGGTTGCGTTCGCGCTGGTGCTGACGATGAACCGGCTCACCATCGCGATGAGCGTCGTCGGCGTCTTCCTCGCGGCGAGCTATCCGTATCTCAAGCGTCACACCTATCTGCCGCAGGTGTATCTGGGCATCTCGTTCGGCTGGGCGATTCCGATGGCGTTCGCGGCCGTGCAGGGCGCGGTGCCGCCGATCGGTTGGGTGCTGTTTGTCGCCAACATCTTCTGGACCACGGGCTACGACACCTGGTACGCGATGGTCGATCGCGAGGACGACATCCGCGCCGGGTCGAAGTCGACGGCGATCCTGTTCGGCGATCTTGATCTGGTGGCGCAGGGCGTTCTCTATGCGCTGGCGTTTGCCGCGCTCGCTCTCGTGGGCCGCGAAGCGGCGCTGGGACCGAATTACTGGCTCGGCCTCGGATTGGCCGCGCTGCTCGTCATGTGGGAGTTCATTGTTGCCCGGCACCGCGAGCGCGACGCCTGCTTTCGCGTGTTCCTGCACAACCACTGGGTCGGCATGACGATCTTCGCCGGCATTGCCGCGCATTACGCGCTGCCGCCGGTAACGGCGCTGATGCGCTGAGTGGACCTCTGGACACGTTCCCCGAGGGACGTGACCGCGCCGTCATTCGACCGGTGTGTTCGTCAGCGTGTCCACCATCGCCTGCGCCTGTTGCGCCGAGGCCGTCTGCACCTGGAAACGCTGTCCGACCGGCGCGCCGATGGTCGGCGCCGACACCAAGTGTTCACCGATGACGATGCCCAGCACCTTGCCGACGTTCGCTTCAGTCAGATCCCGCAGCCCTGCGCTGCCGTCCGAGGTCAGCGCAACGTCCACGGTTGGCGTGGCATCCGAATTGACGCTGAGCGATTGGATCTCCGCGCCCGGAATGGTCAGCGCATGCACGAGGTGCACTGTCCTGTCGTCGGATGTCGTCCAGGCGCGCTCGCCAGGCACGGGCGTGTGCGGCGTGCCGGGCTGCACTGGGTCGTATGCGCCGACGTGGAATTCGATGTCGCGGTAGCGCGGGCCATCGGCAACGGGCGTCGCATTCGAGCACGCCGCGATTGCCAGTGTCGCGATGATCAGCAGGGCGCGGAACGCGAGTGAGGGCATGGCGGATTCCTGTGGAAAGTGGAAGGGGATTCAACGGACCCGCGCGCAGACCCACGCATCGACGCGGGCGACTCCGGCGCGCCGCAACGCATGCGCCGCGGCGTGCAGCGTGGCACCAGTGGTCATCACATCGTCGACCAGCACCACATGCGCGGTCGGCGACGTCAGGCCATGCACTGCGAACGCATGACGCAGATTGCGTCGGCGGGCCTTTGCATCAAGCCGCGACTGCGGCGCCGTGGCCCGCACCCGATGCAGCAGGTCGTCGCGTAACGGCAGCGCATGTCGACGCGCCAGGATGCGCGCGAGTTCCAGGGCCTGATCGTAACCGCGCTCCCGCAGTCGCGCGATGTGCAACGGCACCGGGATGAGTGCATCAGGGCGGGTCGCAGTTGACGTCGCGTGCGCAAGACAGTCGCCCAGCAGCGCGCCGGCAGCGAGATCGCGGTGGAACTTGAAACGCGGCAGCAGCCGGTCGACGGGAAAGCCGTAATCGAAGGCGGCAATCACCGCATCCAGTGGCGGCGGTCGACGCAGACAGGCACCGCAGAGCGGGTCATTCGTGGGCAACGGCTGTGCGCAGCGGGCACAGGCATGCGGCATCCACGGCAACGCCGCGGTGCACGGCAGACAGAGGTCGCGGCCCGCCGCGCCCGGCTCGCGGCAGACCAGGCAGCGACCGGGCAGGGCGCCGTGTAGCAGGTTGCGCAGCCATCGCCGCCACCCGCCGTCAACCGGGCCGGATGGATTCTGGTTGACAGCGTCGGGCATGCTTTCCAGACTGCCGGGCTTGTCCCGCCGTCACCGTCGGTAGATCGCCATGTCCGTTGTCAGCCACGCCCGCGAAGCCGCCGGCCAGCCCATTCCCCTTCGCCACGACTGGTCGCGCAGCGAGATCGAAGCGCTGTTCGCGCTGCCGATGCCCGAGCTGCTGTTCCGCGCTGCCAGCGTGCACCGCCAGCATTTCGACCCGGCGGAGGTCCAGGTCAGCACGCTGTTGTCGGTCAAGACCGGCGGCTGCCCCGAGGACTGCAGCTACTGCCCCCAGGCGCAGCGCTACCACACCGGCGTGCAGGCGACGAAGCTGATGGAGACCGACGCGGTGCTGGAGAAGGCGCGTCAGGCCAAGGCCGCGGGCGCCACGCGCTTCTGCATGGGCGCGGCCTGGCGCTCGCCCAAGGATCGCGATGTGCCGAAGGTCGCAGCGATGATCCGCGAGGTGAAAGCGCTGGGTCTGGAGACCTGCGCGACGCTCGGCATGCTGACCGGCGACCAGGCGCGCGCGCTGAAAGACGCCGGCCTCGACTACTACAACCACAATCTGGACACCGATCCCGAGTTCTACGATTCCATCATCCAGACCCGTGAGATCCAGGACCGTCTGACCACGCTCGAACACGTGCGCGATGCGGGCCTCAAGACCTGCTGCGGCGGCATCGTCGGCATGGGCGAAACCGGGCGCCAGCGCGCCGGTCTGCTGCGCACGCTGGCGAACCTGCCATCGCATCCGGACTCGGTGCCGATCAACCGTCTGGTGCAGGTTGAAGGCACGCCGCTGCACGGCACCGAGGAAATCGACCCGTTCGACTTCGTCCGCACGATCGCGGTCGCGCGCATCCTGATGCCGCGCTCGATGGTGCGGCTGTCGGCCGGCCGTCAGGACATGAGCGACGAACTGCAGGCGATGTGTTTCCTCGCCGGCGCCAATTCGATCTTCTACGGCGAGCAGCTGCTGACCACCGGCAACCCGGATACCGAACGCGACATGGCACTGTTCGCGCGCCTGGGCCTGCGGCCGATGCAGGTGCACGTGGATGCCGAGCATCACGATCACCCCGGCACGGCCCACGTCGACATCATCGAACTGCCGCAGCATCCGCGGAGCTTCGCTGCATGATCCCGTGGTTCGCCTGGGCCTACCTGGTGCTGCTGGCGCTGGTGGGGCTGAGCGGATTCGCGCTGACCGTGCGCGATGGCCAGTCGAAGCTGCTGGCCATCGCCCGGTTGGCCGCTGTCGGCGTCCTGATGTGGGGCGTCGTTCTGTTCTTCCGCGACGCAGTCGCGCATGTGCTGTTCGCCGGCGCGCTGTTCGTGGCGGTGCTGCTGCTCGCGCACAAGAGCGTGTCCGATGCGCAGGACGCCACGCGCATGCAGCTCGACCGCTCGGCCCGCATCGGCGTGGCGATAAACGGTCTGGTCGTGTTGCCCGCGATCGCGATGGGCGCGCTGGCGATCTGGGCCGGCCGTGGCGCCTGAGCGGCCCGATCTGCGCACGCGTGCGCGGGACGCGCGCGAAGCCCGCACGCTGGCGCAGGCGCGTCGCGTGCGGCGCACGGTCGCGCGTCGCGACGGCTTACGTTGCGAAATCCTCGACGGCTCGGGCGCAGGGCGCTGGCTGCTGAACTTCTGCGGCAACGACTACCTCGGCCTCGCGTCGCACTTCCAGGTCTCCGGCGCGCTGCAGGACGCCGCCGCGCTGCATGGCACCGGCAGCGGCGGCTCGCATCTGGTCAGCGGTCATCACGCCCTGCACGACGCGCTGGAACGCGAGATCGCCGACTGGTTGCAGGTGCCGGCGGCGCTGCTGCTGGGCAGTGGCTTCACTGCGAACCTCGCCGTGCTGCAGGGCCTGCTCGGCGACGGCGATGCCTGCGTGCAGGATCGCCTGAACCACGCCAGCTTGATCGACGCCGCGCGGCTGGCCGGCTGTCGCTTGCGCCGCTATCCGCACGCCGATGCACAGGGCGCGTTGCGCCAGTTGCGCACCTTGCCCAATGGCGCGGCAGTGCTCGCGACAGATGGGGTCTTCAGCATGGACGGCGATGTCGCGCCGCTGCGCGAACTGGCGATCGTCGCGCGCGTGCAGCAGGCACTGTTCTACGTCGACGATGCGCACGGCATCGGCGTACTCGGGCCCGAGGGGCGCGGCAGCGTGGCCGATGCACGGCTCGGCATCGACGCGGTGCCGTTGCAGCTGGTCACGCTGGGCAAGGCGCTCGGCGGCTGCGGCGCGGTACTGGCCGGCGATGCGGATCTGATCGGCCATCTCGCCGAGACCGCACGGCCCTACATCTACACGACTGCATTGCCACCCGCGGTCGCCGGCGCCGCGCTGGCCGCGGTGCGGATCGCACGCCATGAACACTGGCGCCGCGAACGCCTGGCCGCGCTGGTGCAGCGCTTCCGCATGCGCGCGCAGCATCGTGGTCTGGACCTGATGCCGTCCGATACGCCCATCCAGCCGCTGCGCTGCGGCGACAACGCGACCGCGCTGGCGATGTCGCGCGAACTGGATGCGGCGGGTTTCTGGGTCGCGGCCATCCGCCCACCCACCGTGCCCGAAGGCCAGGCGCGCCTACGCGTGACTCTGAGCGCCGCGCACGCCGATGCCGATGTCGATGCGCTGGTCGATGCACTCGCCGCCGCGCGCGATGCGCTGCCGCCCGTGCCTGCGGTCACGCGGGCCATCTCCACGCCATGACCGACCCGCAACACGACGCCCGCCGCGCACTGCTCGCGGTCGGGATCGCCCTCGTTTCCGCGCTGTTCTTCACCCTGACCTACGTGCTCAATCGCGCGAGTGCGAGCGGCGGTGGCCATTGGGCGTGGACGGCGTGTCTGCGCTACTTCATCACCCTGCCGCTGTTGCTGCCGTTGATGCCGCTGCAGGGCGGGGCGGGGCCGGTGCTGCGCGCAATCGCCGCGCATCCGTGTGCATGGCTGCGCTGCAGCGCGATCGGCTTTCTGCTGTTCTATTGCATGCTCTCGTTCGCGGCATCCAGCGGTCCTGCGTGGCTGGTCGCCGGCAGTTTCCAGTTCACCGTGATCGCCGGCATGTTGTGCGCGCCGCTGCTGTATCGCGATGCGCGCCGGCGTATTCCGCCCGCGGCGCTCGGCATCGCCGCGGCGATTCTCGTCGGCGTGCTGCTGATGCAGTTCGGTCACGGCGGTCCCGGTCTGGATGCCGCCGGCTGGATCGCATTGGCCTGCGTGCTGACCGCAGCGGTGGCATACCCACTCGGCAATCGCCTGTTGCTGCTGCATCTCGAACGTACCGGTGAAGATCTCAACGCGACCCAGCGCGTGTTCGGACTCACGCTCGCCAGCCAGCCGCTGTGGCTGCTGGTCGCGGCGTTCGCCTGGCATGAAGCCGGCACGCCGTCGATGTCGCAGGTGTGGCTGGCGGCGGGCGTGGCGCTGAGCGCGGGCGTGATCGCGACCATCCTGTTCTTCCAGGCGACCGGCATGGTCCGCAACAACCCGGTGGCGCTGGGCGCGGCCGAGGCGATGCAGGCCGCCGAGCTGCTGTTTGCGGCGCTGCTCGGTGCGCTGTTCCTGCAGGAGGCGTGGCCGCAGGGGCGCGCGTTGATTGGTGCGGTGGTGGTGACGCTGGGCATCGTGGCATTCGCGATCGTCGTCGCACGACCCGCGGCCGGCAGTGCGCGTCGCATCAAGGCATTGCGTGGAGACAAGGGCGCATGAACACATTGGACAATCCGCATGGCCTGCACATCGAAGTGGCGGGCGAGGGCGCGCCGCTGGTGCTGCTGCATGGCTGGGCGATGCACGGCGGCGTCTTCGCGCCCTTGGTCGAACGCCTGCGTGCGCAGCGCACCTTGTATCTGGTCGATCTGCCGGGCCATGGCCTGAGCCGTGACAGCACGTTGCCGCTGGCGATCGCGCCGGTCGTCGACGCACTGGTCGACCTGCTGCCGCCCGCGCCCTGGCTCGGCTGGTCGCTCGGCGGACTGTTCGCCTTGCACGCGGCAGCGCTGCATCCCGATCGCGTACCCGCGCTCGTCATGCTGTGCGCCAGCCCGCGCTTCGTGCGTGGCAACGACTGGTCGCACGGCATGTCACCGGAGGTCTTCCGCGACTTCGCCACCGGCCTGCGCAGTGATTACCGCGGCACGCTGGACCGCTTCATCGCGCTGGAAGCCTTCGGTTCCGACGATGCCCGCGGCGAACTGCGCGCGCTGCGCGCCGAGGTGTTCGCGCGCGGCGAGCCGGCCGGGCACGTGCTTGCCGACGGCCTCGGTCTGCTCGAAACCGTGGACCTGCGTGCGCGGCTGTCGACCCTCGCAGTGCCGAGTCTGTGGATGTCCGGTCGACGCGATCGTCTAGTCGATCCGCGCGCGATGCAGGCCGCCGCCGCGCAGGCACCCGAAGCCGTCGCCCAGACCATCGACCATGCCGGCCACGCGCCATTCCTGACCCACGCCGACGCGGTCGCCGCGCGGCTGCACGAGTTCCTCATCGCACCATGAAACCGATCTTCGATCCCCGCCAGGTCCGCCGTGCGTTCTCGCGCGCGTCGACGAGCTACGCCGCCACCGCCGCGCTGCAACGCGACGTGGAAGCGCAGTTGCTGGAATCGCTCGAGTATCTCGACGACCGCGTGCCGGGCGTCGTGCTCGACGTCGGCAGCGGCCCGGCGCATGCGGCGCTCGCCATGCGCCAGCGTTGGCCGAAATCGCGCATCGTCGCGGTCGATCTCTCCCTGTCGATGCTGCAGCAGGCGCCCGTGCGCACGGGTTGGCGCGACCGTCTCGGCCTGCAGAAGCCCGTCGACCGCGTCTGCGCCGACCTGCGCCTGCTGCCCTTCGCCGACAACAGCGTCGACGTGCTGTTCTCCAATCTGTGCCTGCAATGGGTGGAAGACCTGCCGTCGGCGTTCGCCGGCTTCCGCCGCGTGCTCAAGCCCGATGGCCTGCTGCTGGTGTCGACCTTCGGGCCACAGACGCTGATCGAACTGCGCGAGTCCTTCGGCGTCGCCGATGCGCAGCCGCATGTCAGCCCGTTCGCGTCGATCGCCGAATTCGGCGATGCGCTGATGCGCGCAGGCTTCCGCAATCCCGTCGTCGACCGCGACGTGGCCGTGCACTGGCATCCGAACATGACCGCCTTGATGCGCGAGCAGCGCGCGATCGGCGCGACCAACGCACTCGCCGATCGCCGCCGCGCCCTCACCGGCCGCGCCCGCTTCGCCGCCGCCGCCGCGCACTACGAACAGTTCCGCACGCCCGAAGGCCTACCCGCGAGCTGGGAGTGGATCACCGCGATGGCCTGGTCGCCGCCGCACGGCGCGCCGATCCGAGAAGGTGCGGAAGAACTGGCGCGCTTCGATGCTGGGTCGATTCCGGTGCGGCGACGCAGGAGCGATTGAGGGCCGCCGTTACGATCACCGGCGCCCCTTGGCTGCGCTACATCCGCACGCTGAACGACACGAACGCCGTCCGGCCCGGCGCGGGCGAGAACATCGGCTGGGCGTCGTCCCAGAAAAAGCTGTCGTACCAGGCGTAGGCGTACTCGCGCCCGGTTACGTTCTTGATCTGGACGTCGACCCGCATGCGTGGATTGAGCTGGTACTTCGCGCTCAGGTCGAGCACCGCGAACTTGCCGAACTTTTCGGTCACGTTGCGCTCTTCGAGGTAGTAATCCCCCTGCGCGCGCGCCTGCAGACCGAGCGCGAGTGCGTCGCTGGCCTGGTAGTCCACGCCGAGGTTGCTGATCGTGCGCGGCGTCGCGGCAACCTCGTTGCCTTCGATCGACAGCCCGGCCGCGCGGCCGTCGCGTTCGATCTTCGCTTCCTGATAGGCGTGCGAGGCCCACAGCGTCCAGTCCTCGCCCAGACGCGCGTCGAACTGCGCATCCACGCCGCGGCGGCGTGTCTTGCCCAGCACCACGGTCGTGCCGGTGGCCGGCATGTTGGAGACTTCGTTCTCCGCATCCTGCTGCCACACCGCGATACGCGCCTGGCTGCCGGCGAATGGACTGAACTTGACGCCCGTTTCCATCCCGGTGTTGGTCGAGGGACGCATCCCCATCTGGCCGGGCGTGAGGTAGGCGGGCGCGGTGGAGCCGGTGAGCACCTGGAACGTGCGGCCCCAGTTGGCGTAGACATTGGTGTCGGGCGACAGCGCATAGACCACGCTGAGTTTGGGCTGGCCGATGGTGCCGTAGTCCTGCAGTGGTGCACGCACGCCGCCCGGCAGCTGCGTGGCGCCATCGAAGCGGTCCACGCGGTAGGCGGGCACGATCTTCAGCGCATCGACCGGCTGGTAGATCGCCTGCACGTAGCCGCCGACGTTGTCGAAGGTGTGGAAGTCGTCGTTCTGCACGCGGGCCGGCGGCGCGTTGAAATCGGTCGGCTCGACATAGTTGAAGCGCTCGCGGACATAGCCGTTGTGCTGCTGCTCGTAGTTGGCGCCGCTCTCGAGGGTGAGTGTGTCGCTGGCCACCCAGGTCAGCGTGGCGAGCATGCCGGTCTGTTTTTCGTCCCAGACGCGGCGCTGCCGCGGCGCGTTGCCGGTGGGCAGGTCGCTGAAGGTGACCCGGCGGTCGTCCTCGTAGCGGCTGTAGTAGAACTTGGTTCCGAACGCGACGTTGTCCGCGAGCTTGAGATCCATGTGCAGGCCGATCTGGCGCATGTCTCGGTCGTCGCCATCGTTCGCGTTGCGCCGCTCGGAGCGGCGCCGGTCGGCGGCCAGTTCCCCGGCGGTCATGAAGCCGGGCTCCTCGGCTTTCTGCTTGTAGGCGCGCGCAGTCAGGCCGATGCGCATGCCGTCGTCGAGGCTGCCGTAGAACCACTTGCCACCCAGCGAATACTTCTCGGACGCGTCGTGATCGCGATACCCGTCCGATGCCTGCACGCCGATGAAGTAGTTCTGCGCGAAGTCGCCGTGTTCGCGTCCCACCGCGATCTGCGCCTCGCGCGTGTCGAAGCTGCCGTAGGTCAGTCGCGCATCGGTGTAGTCGCCGCCCTGGCGCGTGCCGAAGTTGATGTTGCCGCCGATGTTGTGCAGGCCGTAACGCGGATCGTTGGTGCCGCGCACGACTTCGATGTAGTCGATCTCCAGCGGGAACAGCATGTCGATGAAGCGCTGGTTGCCGCTGTTGACGTTGCTCGGAATGCCGTCGATCAGCGTCTTGATCGCGTTGAGATAGCCCTCGCCATTGAACGCGCGGAAGCTGACCTTGCCGGACTCGGCGCCCTGGCGCGTTTCGGTGAGCTGCATGCCGGGCATCTGCCCCAGCAGTTCCCAGCTTTGCGTCACCGTCTTGTCTTCAATCTGTTCGGCGCCGAGCACATCGACCGAAGTCAGGACTTCGTGGGCGGTCAGCTGGCCGCGGGTCTGGTGCACGTGCACGGTGCCCATCGTGGTTGCAGCGTTCTGGGACTGTGCCTGGACGGTGGAGGCGGCGAGGACGGCGAGAACGCCGACGGCGAGCGAGTGGACTTTCATGGGGATGGGACTCGTGGGGAAACCGGCGCAGTGCGCCAGCGAAAGGGGGCAGGCAGGTGCGGGTCAGCGCGACCCGGGCGGGAACGTGGGCGCCTTCCCGTAGTCGTCCGCAGTGAACGGACGATCGTGGAAGAGGTAGCCGTAATAGAAGTGCCGCAGTTGTGCGTGGTAGGCGCGGATGCGGTCCTGATAAGCGAGATGGGCGGCCATATCGGTGCCCGCCCATCGCGTCAGCAGCGCCTGCATGCCCACGGGCGGCAGCAGCCAGCCGAGACGGCTGGCCGCGGCCGAGCGGCGTTCGATGCCGCCGCGGTAGGCGGCGGCCTGTGCGGCGACGCTGTCGTCGCCATTCTGGTGAAAGGCGAGGTACCACTTGTAATGGAAGTCGTCGCCCAGGGGCGATGAGTCCTGCCACTGTGGATAGTTCGCGTAGAAACGCTGCATCGTGTCGTCGCGCGGAATATCCCAGGCTTGGTTCACGGCTTCGCGCTGGGCGCGGGCGATCTCGGCGCCCTGCTCCACCGGGATCGCCCGTTCGATCGCCACATGCGAAAGCGCCGGCAGCACCAGCGCGATCGCCGCCCACACGGTGACCAGCGTCGCTGCATTGGTCGACGACGATCTGCCGCGCCACGCGACGAGCAGCGCCACGCCGATCCAGAACGCGGTGTAGCCGACGGTCAGCGCGGCGACGGCTGCGATCAGGCCGGCCGACACGCCCTGCTGCAGCGCGACGACGATGAAGGGCGGCAACACGCATGCCAGCAGGGCGCCGCCGCGGACGACCACGCGTCGCGCGTAGATGCGCCCAAGCGGAGACGGCATTGCGCGCAGCATCCGTTCGCGACCGGATTCGGCTTCCGCCGAACGCAAATCGTGGAACAGCACGATGACGAACACCGGCAACAGGAACGTCAGCAGAAACGCGAAGTCGAAACGGCCGGCCAGTGCGAGCTCGGGATTGAAGGTGTCGCCATCGTGGATCTGCGCCTCCAGCCCCAGTGCGCGGATGCGGAGGATGTAGGGCGTGACATCGCGCATGCCCACGGCCGCGAATGCGAGTGGCGACGGCGCGTTCCAGGTGGGATGGAAGGTGTAGTAGGCGGCATTGCCCGCATCGGTCGAGTCGCCGTGCCCGGCGATGACGGCGGCCAGATCGGTCTGCTGGAGTGCGGGAATGCGGGCGATCGCCTCGCGCTGGCTGTCCATGCGCTGGACGCCCGACACCAGACTCGCGACGACCAGCAGCGCCAGCAGTGCGAGACCGGCCACGGCGACGCGCGCGCGCAACAGCAGCCGTATCTCATAGCGCCAGATGTTCATCGGGCGCCTCCGAGCCGGCGTGTCGCCAGCGCCAGCAGACCGCACGCGGCCAGCAACCACGTCAGCAGGACCGCAGCGGCAGGCAGCATCGCCCGCAGCAGGTGCGACGCGGACCCGGGCACGAACACGAATTCCGGAATGTCCTTCCAGCGCGCGCTGTCCACGCGCTTGCGCCGGTCCGCGTCGGCATCCCTGGCGGTGTCGTCGGCGTAGCGCACGCCGTCGGCCTGCAACTGGTTGAGTTGCTGCACCATCGTGTAGCGGTGCGCCTCGGCCTGTTCGAGGAAGCGCAGATGCGAGGACAGGTCGGTCGCGGCGGCGGCCATCGAGAGCTGGCGCAACCCAATCGCGGGGCTGAGTACGCCGAACAGCGCGACACGCCCGTTCTGCCGGTGCTGGATCGTCGCGCTGCGTTCCGCGTAGGCATCGAAGAGTCCCGAGGTCAGGCGCTCGCCCTCGACGGCGACCAGGCCCCGGTAGTTCACCGGCAGGTCTTCGATGCGGTCGACGCCGTAGCGCTCGAGCACGCTGCGCTTGAAGTCGGAGAAGTAGGGATCCCCGGGATCGTGGCTGTCGCCGATCTTGCGAAGGTCGGCGGCGATGCCGACGTCTGTCTGCAGACGGTCGGGCAGCGGGAACGCCGCATAGGCGGCATCCGTCGCCAGACGCGGCACCAGCAGCGCGGCGACGGCCCAGATGCCGACCAGCGCAAGCAGGGCATCGCGACGGCGACCGGACAGGGCCGACAGCGCGGCGATCAAGACACACCACAGGGAGAGGTACGCGGCGTACGCCAGCACCAGTCCGACCGCCACCGGCGCCGATGCACCGGGCTTGGCCGCCATGAGCGCCAGTCCGACGCAGGCCGGCAGCATGAAGAGCCCCGCGATGAGCGCCAGCGCGGCGAGCTTGCCGGCGACGATGTCGCGCAGTCGCGCGCCCTGCAGCATCAGTTGCCGCAAGGTGCCGCGTTCGCGCTCCTGCGCGAGTACGCCGTGGCCCAGGACGATCAGCACCAGCGGCGCGAGGATCTGCAGCACGAACGCAGGGGTGAGCTGGCCGAACCGCGTCAGTACCGAGCCCTGCATCACGTCGCCGAAATTCGCGGTGTTCTGGCGATGGCCCTCCAGGAACATGCTGCTGCCGGTGAACGGGTCGACGCCGGCATCGAAGGCGGCGAGCGCCGAGGGCAGGCGGTAGACGAAGTGGCCGTAATGGACCACCCGGTGCGGGTGCCGATCGGGTTGCGCTTCGAACGCCGCCTGCGCGGCCAGCTGCTGGCGCTCCCGGTACTCCGCCGCGCTGGACATGTGGTGCAGCGACACCACCGTGGCGACCGTGGCCAGCATCGTCAGCAGCGCGATGCCGGCAGTGGCGGTGCGGGTGCGCGCCATCGCACGCAATTCGTTGCGCATCACGGCAAGCACGACACTCATGCCGCGCGGACCCGTCCGGAGAAATGCGCATGCAGCGCCGGCAGGTCGAACTGCGCGCGCGCGACCTCGTGGACGATGCGTCCGTGATCCAGCACGCCGATGCGATCGGCCACTTCGACCGCACCGAGCAGATCGTGGGTCACCATCAGCACCGTCGCGCCGCGTGCGCGGACCGATTCGAGCAGGACGTGGAAGTCGGCGCTGGCGCCCGGGTCGAGGCCGGAGGTGGGCTCGTCGAGCAGCAGCAGCGGCACTTCGCGCATCGATGCGATGGCAATCGCCACTTTCTGGCGCATGCCCTTGGAGAACCCCGCCAGCCGCTGCGTCCATGCCGACTCCTGCAGCCCGGCCGCGTGCAGGGCATCGCGGATCGCGGCCGCGTCGGTGCGCCTGCCTGCGAGCGACAGCAGGTAGTCGGCGTTCTCGAGCGCGGAGAGGTGGTCGTAGAGCGCCACGTTCTCGGGCAGATAAGCCAGGCGGGCGCGGGCCTGTTCGGGCGAGGCGGCGGGGTCGATGCCGGCGACGCGCACCGTGCCCGACGAGGGCGCGAGGAAGCCCAGCAGCACGGACAGCGTGGTGGACTTGCCGGCGCCGTTGCCGCCCAGCAGCGCGTAGATGGTGCCGGGCTCGACCTGCAGATCGAGCTCGGACAACACCGGCCTGCCGGAGAAGGCCACGGAGAGCGCGCGGATGTCGACGACAGCGGTGGAAGACGTCAAGGCGAAGCCCTCGAAAACGGGCGCGCACTTTATCATGTAATAACATTACATTTCTGCCAGCCGAGCCGGTTGTTTGGCTGCGGGCGGGACCGCCCCGGCCGGCTTGGTGGCGCCGCTATCGGCTCACAGCCACGCCCCATTCGACCCGGTCGGTTATGCTGCAACGCAACAATTGCCACTTGCGCCCGTGTCCGCCATCCACGTCAAACCGTCCCAGCCCGATCCCCACGACGCAGCCGAAGCCGCCGCTGCCGTCGCCGTCGCCGCACCGGAGGCGTCCCCGCAGCGGCATACGCTGGTCGAGGACGTGCAGGGGCTGGTGCTGGCCAGCCTCGTCGGCGCCCTGGGCATGTCGATCCTGGCCACAGGGGGCCTGCTGGTCGGCGGCATTGCCGGGGTATCGCTGCTGGTGCACTACGCAACCGGCTGGAACTTCGGTCTGCTGTTCGTGCTGATCAACCTGCCGTTCTACTGGATCGCGGTGCGGCGCATGGGCTGGGAGTTCACCCTCAAGACGTTCCTCGCCGTCGGCGTGACCGGCTTCGTCGCCGACGCCATTCCGCGCTGGGCGCCGTTCGAGTCGATGAGTCCGGCGTTCTCGGCGATCTTCGGCGGTGCGCTGGTCGGCATGGGCATCCTGTCCTTCATCCGCCATCGCGCGAGCCTCGGCGGGGTGGGCATCGTCGTCGTCTGGTTGCAGCGCAGCCGCGGCTGGAGCGCGGGCAAGTTGCAGATGGGGTTCGACACCGTGCTGATGCTGGTCGCGCTCGCGATCGTGCCGCCGGTGCAGGTCCTGTATTCGGCGCTCGGCGTGCTGGTGCTCAACCTCGTGCTCCTGTTCAACCACCGGCCCGGACGCTACATGGGCGCGTGATGCGCACCGCGCGCGTTGCCAAGGGTGCGTGGCGCGGATCGATGCCGCTGCATCGCGCGCCCGATGGATGTTCAGGCGTGCGCCCCTAGACTCGCTCGAATCGACCCTGCCGGTCCATGGAAGCCCTGCGATGCGCCGAATCGTGATCACGCCCCTGCTGTGTCTCGCCCTCGCCGCACCGGGCATCGCGTCCGCCCAGCAGTATGAGATCGACCTATCGCGTCTCGACCCGGCCGCAGTGCTGTCGACCGGCAGCGACGTGTTGCGACGTGCGTCCTCACAGTCGGTCGACGAGCTGTTCCAGGCCGTGCTGCACGCCTCCCGCGAGCCGAAGGAATCACGCGCGCTGTGCGCGCTGTTCGAACCCGATGCACGTCGCGATCTCGCGGCGTTCCAGCGCACCGTGGACACGCTGGGTCCGGCCAGTCGCAACCGCTTCGCAAACGCCTTCACCAACGTTGCAGTGAGTGGCCTGCAGGGCCAGCCGCAGACCTACGATCCTGCAGTCGCGCAGCAGGTACTTCGATCCGCGGCGATCACCGCCACGCTGCTGCACGACGGTTTCATGCTCGGCCTGACCTCGACCGACACGGATGAGGCCAGTCGTCAGGCGCGCTGCCGCTCGTTCCGGCAGGTGGTCGACGTGCTCAAGGACCAGCCGCAACCGCAACGCGTGCTGGCGACGCGTTGGCTGCTCAACGAGGGATTGACCCTGGTGGCGGACGAGCAGCGGCCGGCCGGTTGAATCCAGGCGTCGTGACATGCGCGGCCGGCGTCACCGTGCAGCCGATCCCGAACGCGTAGATTGACCACTCTCCGCAGCAGGCCTGTTGAGGCGCTTGGGTTCGAAGCGTCGTGGGGCTGGGCCTGACTGCATTCCACGCTGATCCGGCTTGTCCGGCCTTGATGGCCGGTCTGATCGATCGTGCCCGCGTCGTCGCGGGTATTCGCGTTCGTGCACGGCCTTTAGAAGGCGGCTGCATCATGCAGGACCCAACCCCCTCCACGTCCCGTCCCAGGCGGGCACGTTCGCCGAAGCAGGTGGTGAACGATCTGCTCACCCAGCTGCGGCTGCGCGACCTTGCCGATGCGCGGACGTTCGAATGGACGGTCGATGTGCGCGGTATGACCGACGAGGCGCTTGCGCGGACGCTCGCGCTGCTGGCGCAGCAAGGTTATGCGGCCGAATACACACCGAACGACATCCCCGGTTTCGCGCACTTCATCCTGCGCTGGTGAAGCGCGTCGCGACGCTCAGCCGACCTGCGTCAGCCAGTCTTCGAGGTTGTAGTAGTTCGTGACGCGCGCGATGCGACCGTCGCGGATGTCGAAGAATGCCCGCCCGGCAATACGTAACGCTGGCCATTCGCCGGCGGCAGCCCGGTGTCGTCGGCGACGTATTCACCATGCACCACGTACTCGGCGGCGGCGCGCGCGCCGTCGACTGACGCCATCACAACGATGTCCGCCAGCCGTTCGCGATAACTCGCGTCCATGCGTTGTATGAAAGCGACGAACGCGTCGCGTCCGGTTTCCCGTGCCCCCTGGTTGAGGTCGTGCACGACGTCATCGGTCAGCAGCGCGAGCATCGCGGCGCGGTCGCCGGCATTGAACGCGGCGTAGTAGTCGTGCACCAGCTGCAGCGCGGTGGCCTGCGCGGTCTCGGTCATCAGGGACGTCTCTGTCGGGCCGCGTCCCACAGGTCGCGATGGAAGAAGTACACCTCGCGCAGCAGGAACTCGCGCTGGGTGCGGAACGTGCGGAAGCGGGTGGACGGCGTGGGCGAACCGAGGGCGTCGATCCCCAGCCGCTTGCTGGCGCGCAGTGCGCGGGCCATGTGCAGTGGATCGCTGACGATGATCACGCGGTGCAGGTCGTGGTCCTGCAGCAGGCGCCGGGTTTCGACCAGATTCTCGAGCGTCGTACGCGAGCGCGATTCGATCAGGATCGCCGCCTCGGGGATGTCCTGGCGCAGCGCGTAGCGGCGCGCGACCTGCGATTCGGAGAAGCGCGCCTTCGCGCCGCCGTAGCCACCGGTGAAGATCAGGGTCTTCGCATGACCGGCGCGATAGAGATCGAGACCATGATCGATACGCGCCTCGAACACCGGCGACGGTTGCGCATCGTAGGCGGCAGCGCCGAGTACGACGATGGCGTCGGCCGGGCCGGCCTCGTCGCGATTGCCGACGTGCATGATCCACGCCGCCACGCCCAGCAGCCAGATGGCCAGCAGCAACACCAGCCAGAACACGAGACGGAAGAAGCGGCGCATGGGGCCGCGTTTGCGTGTCATGGCAGATGCGCGCCCGTCATGACTGCCACGGCAGGCGATCCGGATCGACGTTGCCGCCGCTGAGCACCAGGCCGACGCGCAGACCGGCGAACCGCGAACGGTTCGCGAGCACCGCCGCCAGCGTGATCGCCGACGACGGCTCGACCAGCTGCTTCATGTGGACCGCGATCCGCCGCATGGCCGCGACGGTGTCGGCGTCCTCGACGTCGATGACCTCGACCGGCGTGCCGTCGGCACTGCGATGCGCGTGCAGGATCGCGAAGTTCGGCTCGCCCAGCAGGCCGCGCAACCCGTCGCAGACCGTCCTGGGCACGAGATCGCCGACGCGCGCGCCGGCCTGCAGCGAGCGCAGGGTGTCGTCGGCACCGCGCGGTTCGGCCAGCACCAGGCGGGTGGCCGGTGAGGCGTATTGCAGCGCCAGCGCCGTGCCCGATGCCAGCCCGCCGCCGCCGACCGGCACCACCAGCACATCGAGCGGGCCCGCCGCATGCAGCAACTCCAGCGCCGCGGTGCCCTGACCGGCGATCACGTCGCGATGCGTGTATGGGTGGATCAGCGTCGCGCCGGTCTGCACGCGCAATCGTTCGCAGGCTGCCTCGCGGGCGGCGAGCGTCGGCGCGCAGTGGTGCAGGACGGCGCCATAGCCGGCGATCGCCGCGAGTTTCGCTGCGACCGCGCCGTCGGGCACCACGACGTGGCAGACCAGGCTGCGGGCTGCGGCGGCAAGCGCCAGTGCAGCGCCATGATTGCCCGAGGAATGGGTCACGACGCCGCGCGCGGCGGCTTCATCGCCCAGCGACCAGACCGCATTGCTGGCGCCGCGGAACTTGAATGCGCCCGCGCGCTGCAAATGTTCAGCCTTGAAATGCAGTTCGCAGCCCGCGGCAGCATCGAGCGTGCGGGCCCGCAGCACCGGCGTCAGATGTGCGTGGCCGGCAATGCGCGCGGATGCGGCCAGCACATCGTCCGGCGTCGGCAGGGAAATCGGATCCGTCATGCCGCAAGCGTAACGGAGCGCTCGACGGGATTCACGAACGGACCGCAGGATGAAGCGACCCGCAGGCGATTGGAACGCTTAAGGGCCGATTCAATGCCGCGGGTGGATGGTGGACTCCTGATCGACAGGGGTGGACCGACATGATCCGCAAGGCTTTTCTGCTCGTTGCCTGCATGACGCTGGCGGGTTGTGCCACCTACGGCTATCGCGGCGGCAGCGGCGACTACTACTACGGCTCGCCCGGGACCACCTATCGCCACTACGGTGCGCCCTACGGCAGCCTCGGTTACGGGCGCGGTTACGGCTTGTATGGCGGCGCGGGATATGGCGTGCCTTACGGCCGCTACGACGCCTGGAATCGCTATCCCTACGGCTACGGCGGTGGTTATTACCGCCCGCCACCGGTGATCGTGCGACCGGTGTATCCGGGCCGTCCGGGTGGTCATCGGCCGGGTCGTCCACCCTACGAGCATGCCCGTCCCGAGCGGCCGGACCGGCCCGGGCGTCCGGGCTGGGGGGATGGCCGGCCGGATCGTCCCGGTATCGGTCGTCCAGACCGCCCGGATCGCCCGGGGATCGGCCGACCTGATCGGCCGGATCGTCCCGGCGTCGGCCGGCCCGGTAGACCGGGTGCCGGTGTCGGAGATCGCCCGCCGGGCCGCGGTGACGCGGATCGTCCCGGCCGCCCCGGCGGCGGCTGGGGTGGACGCCCGCCTCGCGGTGAGGGACAGGCACGCCCCGATTCGCGCCCCGGCGGCCAGCGCCCGGGACGTCCTGAAGGCCAGTCGCGTCCCGCGATCCAGCGTCCGCCACAGGCGACGCCTGTCAGCCGTCCGCCGGTCCGGACCGAGTCCCGTCCAAGCCCCCGCAGTGAAAGAAGGACTCCGGTCACACACCGGGAAGTGGAGCCAATTTAAGGCTTGCACTGGGTGAGACGCGGGAGGAAGCTTGCCCCTGAGTGACCGGTCGCGTCGGTTTCCGACGTAAACGTCACACCAGTTGTCGACTCCCGGCGGGGAATACCGGATCCCCCCTGTTCCGTCTCCGCCGGGTGTCGGCTCTTGATCCGCGCTGCCACAGCGCCGGCCACGAGCCTAAAAAGATGGGGCCGGATGTCCCCCGACATCCGGCCCCGTGCTTCCCCGCAGCGTACTTGGCCAGCCCTGTTCCAATTCCGGCCGCGCCCCCCTTTCAGACGCTTGCCGCCGCGGGTGCGCCGTAAAGCACGCAGAAACTGTGCCAACTCTGGCGCACTGACTGCCGCGCGCGACGAACTCGCGGATAATCCTCGCCATGTCCAACGACTTCCACAGCTACGACGTCATCGTCGTCGGCGGCGGCCACGCCGGCACCGAAGCTGCGCTCGCGTCCGCGCGCGCCGGCGCCCGCACGCTGCTGCTGACCCACAACGTCGAGACCATCGGCGTGATGAGCTGCAACCCGGCGATCGGCGGTATCGGCAAGGGTCACCTGGTCCGCGAGATCGACGCGCTCGGCGGCGTGATGGCCCGCGCGGCCGACGCTGCGGGCATCCAGTGGCGCCGGCTCAACGCATCCAAGGGTCCGGCCGTGCGCGCAACGCGCTGCCAGGCCGACCGCAATCTGTATCGCGCGTTCGTGCGCCGCGCCGTCGAGGCGCAGCCGAACCTGACGATCTTCCAGTCCGCGGTCGATGACCTGGTCATCGAGGGCGATGCCGTGCGCGGCGTCATCACCCAGACCGGCCTGCGTTTCGACGCGCCGGCCGTGGTGCTCACCGCGGGTACGTTTCTCGCCGGGCGGATCCACATCGGCGAGGCCCAGTCCGCGGGTGGGCGCGCAGGCGATCCGCCTGCAGCGACCCTCGCGGCCCGCTTGCGCGAGCGCCCGTTCGTTGTCGACCGTCTGAAGACCGGCACGCCGCCGCGCATCGACGGCCGCACGCTCGACTACGCCGCGATGACGATCCAGCCCGGTGACGATCCGCGCCCTGTATTTTCCTTCATGGGCACGCGCGACGATCATCCGCGCCAGGTGCCGTGCTGGATCACCCGCACCACCGAACGCACGCACGAGATCATCCGTGGCGCGCTGCACCGCTCGCCGATGTACTCGGGCCAGATCGAAGGCATCGGCCCGCGTTACTGCCCGTCGATCGAAGACAAGGTGGTGCGCTTCGCCGACAAGGACAGCCATCAGATCTTCGTCGAGCCCGAAGGTCTCGATGTCGCCGAGATCTATCCCAACGGCATCTCGACATCGCTGCCGTTCGATGTGCAGCTCGCGCTGGTGCGCAGCATCGTCGGCTTCGAGAACGCGCATATCACCCGCGCCGGCTACGCGATCGAATACGACTTCTTCGACCCGCGCGGGCTGAAACACACGCTGGAGACACGCGCGGTCGCGGGCCTGTATTTCGCCGGCCAGATCAACGGCACCACCGGCTACGAGGAAGCCGCGGCGCAGGGACTGCTCGCTGGCGTCAACGCCGCGCGCCAGGTGCGTGGCCTCGATGCCTGGAGCCCGCGCCGCGACCAGGCCTACATCGGCGTGCTGGTCGACGACCTGATCACGCATGGCACCAAAGAGCCCTACCGCATGTTCACCAGCCGCGCCGAATACCGGCTGCAGCTGCGCGAGGACAACGCGGATCTGCGGCTGACCGAAGCCGGGCGCATGCTTGGCCTCGTCGACGACGCGCGCTGGGCGCGCTTTGACGCCAAGCGCGAAGCCGTCGAGCGCGAAACCGCGCGCCTGCGTGGCCTGTGGGCGTCACCGCAGAATGCGATCGGCCGCGACGCGGTGGCGACACTGGGCATCGAACTGCGCCGCGAAAGCAACGGCATCGACCTGTTGCGTCGTCCCGAACTCGGCTACGCCGAGCTGATGCGCGTCGAGGCGATCGGCCCGGGTGTCGAAGAAGCCGATGTGGCCGAACAGGTGGAGATCGAGGCCAAATATTCCGGCTATCTGGAGCGCCAGCGCGTCGAGATCGAACGCCAGCAGCGCCAGGAAACTACCGCGATTGCCGAGAGCTTCGACTACGCACAGGTCCGCGGGCTGTCTGCCGAACTCGCGCAGAAGCTCACGCAGGTGCGGCCGCTGACCGTCGGCCAGGCCCAGCGCATTCCGGGCATGACGCCTGCCGCGATTTCGCTGCTGCTGGTGCATCTGGAACGCGCGCGGCGCACGCGCGCGGCCTGAGTGCACGAAACGGCGTCAACGACGCGGTGATGCGTGCACATTGGCGATCGCAGTCGCGTCGCCGTACGCGAGCACACCGCGATCATCCGGTGTTCCGCACCGCTGTGGTCTGGTACGAACTTCGACTGCGCAGGGCGACAGGAATGACGAACAGACCCGTACTTTTCGGCGCGTGCATCTCCGCCATTCTCGGCATCGCGTACTGGGCGGCGGTGTCCGGGATGTTGGGCGGCGGCGAACCCTGGGATGCCGACGCGTTCTGGACGCTGGTGTATCCGGGCGCGCTGCTGCTGTCCGCAATCCTCGGCGTCGCGATGCCCATGCGGGCCTGGCTCTGGGGCCTGATCGCCGTCTTCGTCCAGGTGCTGGTCGTGATCGCGGTATCGGGCGCGGCTCCATTGCTGCTGGCAGGCGTGCTGTATGCGGCGGTGCTGTCGATTCCGGCAGCGCTGGTCTCCGGTGCCGCCGGTTGGATCCGGCGCCGCATGCACGGCGTGGCGCCTCACTGAGGCAACGTGCGCTTTCGCCAGCGATGCTCAGGGGACGCGCAACGCCACCGACTCCGCTTCATTCAGACGGGCTGTTGGCTGCATGCGCGCGCGCATCGGCAGCCCGAACAGCGGACGCAGCCAACCGATGCGGCGGATCAGCAGTTCGTGGATCAACACGCAACCGGTAATGGTGATCGCGAGGACCAGCAGCGGTTCCCACAGCGCCCCGAGGTGCAACGGGATCAACCAGTAGGCAGCGAGCACGATCAGGCTCTGGTGCAGGATGTACCAGGGATACACCGCTTCGCTGGCGTAGCGCAGCCACGTGGAGGGCCGGTCTAACAGTCGCGCGCTCCATGCCAACAACGCGAGGAGTGCGGTCCACCAGTAGACGGTCTGGATAACCCGCACCACCGTACGCCAAGCGTCCAGCGGCATCAGTTCGAGATAGGCAGCGTCGGGAAGCCAGGCGCCCATCGCCCGTAGCCCGAGATACAGCGCACCAGAACCTACAGCGAGCCAAAGCAGCCGGACGCGCTTGTGGAGCAGCGCCGACCAAAACGGATCGCTGCGCGCGACGAGCAGGCCGAACGCGAACACCACGAAGTACCGCGCGTGGTTGAACCAGTCGCCGACCAGCGCATGCGTCGACGGAAACCGGGGATCGAGCACCCACAGTGCGAACAGGTACCACAGCGGCGGCACCGTCCACAGCAGCCAGCGGCCGCGCGTCGTCAGCCAGCCGGCGAAACGCCCGCCGCCGATCGCGCGCAACACCGCCAAGGCCAGCAACACGAGCAGCGTGTAGAGCCAGAGGTACGGCAGATACCAGAGATGATTCCAGGTGAAGCCGTACTCGGCACCGGTGAACGTGCCGGCCGGCCACGGCCGCAGCTGCAGGTAACGCAGCAGGGAGCTACCGAAGCCGGCGTCGTACGTTCCGAGCATCCGCGCTTCGCACCAGGCCTGCACCGGCACGATCAGGGCGATGCCGAACGCCAGCGGCAACAACAGGCGCCAACTTCGGTTGCCGATCAGACGCGCAGGTGACTTCCGTATCAGCACCAGCCCCAGCGCGATGCCCGCCAGCAGGAACAGCAGCGACATCCGCCAGCGGTTGACCAGCACCATCGGCCATTCGACCCAGGCCAGCAGTGTCGGGCTCTTGATGTGGAAGCCCCAGTCGACCACGTAGACCATGCCCACGTGATAGAGAATCAGCAGGGCGAATGCGATCACGCGCAGTGCGTCGATGTCATGGCGTCGGTTCATGCAAAGCCGGGTACTTGAGAAGCCGCCACAGTGCCGGGGCGCAGGGCCGCGCAGTACGTGCGGGGGCCTCGTGGCGCGGGTCAAGGGACGAACCGTATGCCGACAGGGACGAATGGGACGGGCCAGCCCGCCGCCGCTGCCTAGAATGCGGGCATGCCCGAACGTCCCGCCACGCCGCACACAGGCGCAGAGCGCTATCTCGCCATCCGCCGACCGGTCGAGGTCGGTTACTGGCTCATCACCTATCTGCTGTCCGGCGTGGGCAACAGCGTGACCACATGGATGGACGTCGAGCGCCTCGGCCTGGATTACGCCGCATGGGAAGTGGCGAGCTGGGAGGGCGGCAGCGCCATCGCGCTGCTGATGCTGGTGCCGGCGATGGTGTGGTTCACCGCGCGCTGGCCGGTGCACCTGGACAACTGGCGGCGACGCCTGCCGCTGTACGCGGCGGCAAGCGTGGTCTGGTCGATGCTGCACGTCGCATTGATGGTGGCCATCCGCAAGCTGGTCTACGCCTGGCACGGTGGCACGTATGTCTTCGGCGATGCCTTCGTCTACGAGTACCTGAAGGACGCGCGCACCTTTCTTGGCATCGTCGTGGTGCTACATGGGTATCGCCTGCTGGTGCGGCGTCTGCAGGGCGAAGCCTCACTGTTGGCGGCGCCTGACGATGACAGCGCGCCGGTGGAACCGGTCGAGCGACCCTCCCGCTTCCTGGTCCGCAAGCTCGGACGCGAATTCCTGGTGGCCGCCGACGATATCGAATGGATCCAGGCCGCGGGCAACTACGCCAACCTGCACGTGCGCGGCAAGGTCTATCCGCTGCGCAGCACGCTGGCCGAACTCGAGTCACGCCTGGACGCCACGCGCTTCCTGCGCGTGCATCGCAGCCACCTAGTCAACGCCGACCGGATCGCGTCGATCGAGTCACTCGACAGCGGCGATGCGCGCATCCACCTGCACGACGGCACCATCGTGCCCTGCAGCCGACGTCATCGCGAACCGCTGCGTCTGGCGATGGCGCGCTAGGAAGCGTCAATCCCGCGGATGTGCCGCGATGTCCTCATGCAGGATGCGGCGCAGTTCGAGGATCGCCGGAGCCGTCTCCTGCACACTGTGGCCGGAGACGACGACCTTCTCCGATACCGCATCGTCGAGGTGTGCGCTGGGGTAGGGCACGAGGCCGTCGTTGGACTGCGCGAGCGGCACGGTGGGATCGCGCTGGGCGATGATCGTGTGAAGCTTCACCTGCGGCGCGCGCGGGAGTTCGGCGGCGGCGCGGACGAAGGGATCGCTGGCGCTGAGGTTGTCGATGCTGTTGGGAATGCGACCCGTGCGGCCGTCGGGCGTCTGCGCGCTGCCGGCGACTGTCTGCAGCACATCGTCGAAACTTTCCAGGAAGGTCAGCGGCAGGCGCACGAGGCGCGAGATCCAGCGGCCCGCGCGCGTGCCGGCGATGTCGGTGCCGCGATGCGGCGCGGCGATGAAGACCGCGCGTTCGATCTGCGGCATCGGCTCGAAGCGCAGGAACGGTGACAGCCGGCGCTGCACGCGACGCAGATCCGACGGCGCGATCTCGCGATCGGCCATCACCGCATCCCACAGCGCATCGCCCGATGACGACACCATCAGCCGCGCGATGACGCCGCCCATGCTGTGGCCGACGACGACCATGTCCTGCGAGGCGTGTGCGCTGCGGTCGGGATCGAAATGCGCGAGTGCCTCGTTCACCGTCCCACGGATCTGCGCATGGTTGAGCGCGATCGGCATGTTGGTCGGGTAGTAGACCTGCCAGATCTGGAAGTTCTGCCGCAGCATCTCATCGCCGAGCACCTCGTTGGCGACATTGACCCAGGCCTCCGGACTGCTCGCCAGTCCGTGCAGCATCAGCAGGATCCGGCGGTCGGGATCGTAGGGCTGCATCATGTACAGATGCGGCCGATCGATGCCGTGGTCGCGGCCGAACAGCGTGCGCAGCGACTGTGTGGCGAAGCCGGAACGCGCCAGCCACAGGCCGTAGCCGGCGGTGAAGTTCGCGGCCAGCGGCACTTTCTGGCCGTGCATCTGCGCGACGCTGTCGACGTAAGGGTCGTGCACGCTGAGCGCGACCTCGCGCGTGGACATCAACTGCGCCAGATCTGTGGCGGCGAAGCGCAGCAGTACGGTCATCGCCGGCGAAGGCATTTCGCTGTAATCGCGCCGTGGTGGGCGCTGGCGCCGTTGCGCACCGGGTGATGCGTCGCCCGATGCATCGGGCACGACGATCGTCGTCACCGGATCGGGTTGCATCACCGCGACGAGTTCGGCGCCGAAGCCATCGCGCCGGTACACGCTGCGCAGGCCGGCGAACTGCAGCGACGACGCCGGGATGAGCTCCTCCGGCAGGTCCACACCATCGGGCAGGCGCACACCGTCCAGCGTGGTGCGGACCGTCCAGCCGGCCAGCGCCAGCGCTTCGCCCTCGGCGCCTGGCGCGCCCGCGTATCGCGCGAACAGCGCGGTCGCCGCTTCTTGGGTCGCGAGGTTGTAGTAGTCGCGCACCTGGGTCTGCCGGTCTTCGAATGCCCGCTCGCCGGGTGTGCGCGCGCTGAAGAACAGGTAGGCATAGGCGTGACGTGCAACCTCGAACCAGGCGTCGAGCTGCCCATCGGACGGTGGTGCATTGCGCCCGGGCGCAAGCGATAGCGCCCGCTGCACCCACATTTCGGTCAGCGCGGCCATGCGGCGCTCTGCGTCGACGGCGTGCACCGCGTCGAGCGCCTGCAGGCAGTCGTTCTGCGGTCGCATGCACATGCGCTCGTCGAGTCCGGCGACGCGCAGCATCTCGCGCGTCGCGGCGCTGAGTTCGCCGGTAGTGAGGATGTCGCCGCGCTTGATCGCAATGTACTCGCCAGGCGCAATCGATTTCACGTCGACCATCGCCAGCGAACAGCCGGCAAGCGCGAGCACCAGCAGGAGGGTTGTAGCGCTGCGGATCCATCCTGGAATGGGCTGCATGGTCATCGGGTTTCGGACTCCGGAATGCCGGGCACGCCGCGCCGGATCGCGCGGGAAAAGTCGGGATCGCGGTCGGCATCGCGCGCGCGGTCGGTGATGCGGCCGGCCGCTTCTAGCCGTGCGAACGGCCCCTGGCCGGCGAGCCCGCCGTGCGCATGCGTGTACTGCCCGAACCAGCCCGACAGCAGCAGGCGGATATCGAGCGGCAGGCCCGGCGCGATGTGCCGGGCGATGTCGAAGACGATCGTCGTGCAGTTGCTGGTCACGGTGTTGTAGAAACGCGGCGCCTGCTGCAGCGTGCCGGCCTCATCGACGTAGGCGAGAAACAGCGTGCGCAGCTGTTCGCGCGGAATCGCCAGCCGGTACAGGTACACGTCCTCGTCGCGCACGTTGCTGCGCACCCGCACGATGTCGCGCTCGTCGGCGGCGATCAGCACCGCCTCGAACTGTTTGAAGAAACCGCCGATCGCCGAGAACGATTCGTGGCGCTCCTTGCGGATCTCCAGCGAGAACACCACGCGGCTGCCATCGTCGAAGCCGAACGACACCAGCGTGTGCGCGATCGCCGGGCCCATCCAGTACGACATCACCAGATCGGCGGATGCCAGTCGATCGAGATCGTAGCGGCGCGTCTCCCATCGCGGCACCGGATCACCGTTGCGGGTCCAGTCGAAGTTGCGCACATTGCGCAGGGTCACGCGGCTGCCTTCGACGTCGGCATCCAGCAGGCGCGCGACGTCATCCGACCAGTCGCGGTCCTGCATCGGCAGCACGGTCTGCCACCAACCCAGCAGTACCAGTGTGGCGACCAGGCCGGCGCCCAGGACACGACCGCGTCGCGGCTGCGGCAGGCGGCCCGCCAGTGCCAGCAGCATCGCGACGCCGAGCACGCTCCACAGGGGCAGCCACAGCCAGCGCAGCGGCGCCTGGTACCACAGCGCGCCGATGCCCGACAGCACGAACACGCCCACTGCCATGCACAGCAGCACACGCAGAGCACGACGCAGTGCGACGCGTGCCGCGGCCATCAGGGCACCGTCCCCGGCCCGCACGGAGCGGTGTGGCGCATGGGTAGGCAGTGGCGGTGTATCGGCATGCGGCGATTGTGGTGCAGGACGGCGCGGGGTCGGTAGCTGCGCCCGTCACCTGCGGCGCTGTAGAACGTCGGCAACGCAGTTGACGGGATCATCCGCATGGCCAGGAAGAAAACCCTCAAGCTGGCGACGTTCAATGTCAATGGCATCGGGACGCGCCTGCCCAACCTGCTCGAATGGCTGGCGCACGAGACCCCCGACATCGTCGCGCTGCAGGAGCTCAAGGCCACCGACGAGGCCTTCCCGGCCGCGGAGATCGAAGCGGCCGGCTACGGCGCCATCTGGCATGGGCAACGTGCCTGGAACGGCGTCGCGCTGCTCGGGCGCGGCGTGGAACCGGTGGAGAGCCGACGCGGCTTGCCGGGCGATCTGGACGATGCGCAGAGTCGCTACATCGAGGCGGCGGTGCACGGTATCATCGTCGGCGCGCTGTACCTGCCCAACGGCAATCCGCAGCCGGGACCGAAGTTCGACTACAAGCTCGCGTGGATGCAGCGCCTGCAGCGGCATGCGAAGACGCTCGTCGATCTGGAGCATCCCGCCGCGCTGGTCGGCGACTTCAACGTCATTCCCACCGACAACGACGTCTATGACGCGAAGGCCTGGAAGAAGGACGCGCTGATCCAGCCAGAGGTGCGGCAGGCCTATTTCGATCTGCTCGCGCAGGGCTGGACTGATGCGCTGGCCGAGGTGTTCGGTGACGAGCAGGTGTTCACCTTCTGGGACCATTTCCGCCAGCACGCCGAGCGCGACCGCGGCCTGCGCATCGACCATCTGCTGCTCAACCCCGTGCTCGCTGGCGGTCTGGAGTCGGTCGGCGTGGACCGCTGGGTCCGCCTGCAGCCGCGCGCCAGCGACCACGCGCCCACATGGGTCGAACTGCGCCGGTAATCGACATCGATACTGGCGCAGGCCGCAGGTCCGCGCCTCGATGATCGCAAGCGGCATCGGACGCGCTTTGTGTATGCGCCCGCGTCACGCCCCAGCGGACCGCGGCCTGTATGACGGGTGGGTGGCCACCTTCGGACACATCGAGGGGCAGGCCATGCAAACGTCCAGGAACGACAACGGTGTCGTGCTGATCGTGGAAGACGACGCCAGGCTGGCATTGCTGACCGGGGAATGGCTGGTGCGCCGCGGGTACGCCATCGATTACGCCCGTGACGGCATCGAAGCACTCAATCGTGTGGCCGCCCAGCGTTACGACGCGATCCTGCTGGATGTCACGCTGCCCCGGTTGGGGGGCATCGAAGTGTGCCGGCAGTTGCGCGCGGCCGCGCATACGGTCACGCCAATTCTGATGCTGTCCGCACTGACGACGCTGGAGGCCAAGCTGGCCGGCCTGGACGCGGGCGCCGACGATTAACTGACCAAGCCGTTCGCGCCCGCGGAACTCGGCGCGCGCCTCGACGCCCTGCTGCGGCGTAGCCGCGCGGAAGTGGGCCAGACGGTCATCGCACTCGACGATCTGCGCGTGGATCCAGGCTCCGGACGCGTGACCCGCGGTGGCCGCGCGCTGCCGGTGCTGCCGATGGGCCTGAAGATCCTGGCGACGCTGATGCGGCATCACCCGCGCGTGGTCAAGCGCGCGGAACTGCAATCCGCGATCTGGGGCTCGCGACTGCCGAAGTCGGATGCACTGCGCAGCCACATGTACCAGCTGCGGCGCACGCTCAACGACGGGTTCGACGAGCCGCTGATCGTGACGCTGCCGGGCACCGGCTTTCGGTTCCGCGCGCCGCGACCGGACGAGCCACTCCAGGTCTGACGCGTCGTCAGGTCAGGTGCCGGGTCCGAACGAACGCCTGCACGAGGCTGCGTTGCCCGGCCGATGACACGCAGCCGCGCATACTGCGCCGATGACGAGTTCCGACCGCAAGAACGCGCCTGCCGCGCGCAACGCCCACGCCCTGTCCCTGGTCGCACGTGGCCGCGCGCACTCGCTGGAAGCCCGGCTGTCGATCTCGACCGGCGGCCTGCTCGCGGTCGGCGCGCTGGTGTCGGGCATCCTGCTCGGCGTCACCGCGATCATCGTCGCGTCGACGCGGTAGCTGCCGGACGGCACCACGCCCCGCGACCTGTAAGCACGGGCGGGCGATTGCCTGCACCACCATCAGCACGTCTGCGACGCCCGGACGATGTGTCCGCGAGTCAGCGCCCGCGTGCGCGTGCGAACGCGTCGGCCAGTGCGTTGTTGCTCCGCGCGGCCGCGGTCTGCGGTGGTTTCCCGCCGGGGCGTCCGCCGCGCGGACCGCCAGGACCACGCGATGCGTTGCGATCCTCCCGCGAATCGCGCGCCGGCTTCTCGCCCGGCACATCATCGAGCCGCCGCGTCAGTGCGATGCGCTTGCGCAGCACGTCGACCTCCAGCACCTTCACCTTAACGATGTCACCGGCCTTGACCACGTCGCGCGGATCCTTGACGAAGGTGTCCGACAGCGCCGAGATGTGCACCAGGCCATCCTGGTGCACGCCGATGTCGACGAACGCACCGAACGCGGCGACGTTGCTGACCACGCCTTCGAGGATCATGCCGACCTGCAGGTCCTTGATGTCCTCGACGCCGTCGGCGAACTGCGCGGCCTTGAACTCCGGACGCGGATCGCGGCCCGGCTTCTCGAGTTCCTTCAGGATGTCGCGCACCGTCGGCACGCCGAACGTCGCGTCGGTGAACTGCTCGGGCTTGAGCGAGCGCACGAACGCGCCGTCACCGATGAGCTGCCTCACGTCGCGACCGCTGCTGCCGGCGATGCGCTCGACCACCGGATAGGCTTCCGGATGCACCGACGAGGCGTCTAGCGGTTCGTCGCCGTCGGCGATGCGCAGAAAGCCCGCGCACTGCTCGAAGGTCTTCTCGCCCAGACGCGGCACCTTGAGCAAATCCTTGCGGCGCTTGAACGGTCCGTTCGCATCGCGATGCACGACGATGTTCTCGGCCACGCCACTCGACAGGCCTGCCACGCGCGCAAGCAACGCGCCCGATGCGGTGTTGACGTGCACGCCGACCGCGTTCACGCAGTCCTCGACGCGCGCATCCAGTGCGCGGGCCAGGCGGTACTGGTCGACATCGTGCTGGTACTGGCCGACGCCAATCGCCTTGGGATCGATCTTGACCAGCTCGGCCAGCGGATCCTGCAGGCGCCGCGCGATCGACACGGCGCCGCGGATCGACACGTCGAGGTTCGGGAATTCCTTCGCAGCCGTTTCCGACGCCGAATACACCGACGCACCTGCCTCGCTGACGACGATCTTCTGCAGTTTGAGCTCCGGCGCCAGCTTGATGACATCGGCGGCGAGGCGATCGGTTTCGCGCGAGGCCGTGCCGTTGCCGATCGCGATCAACTGCACGCCGTGCTGCGCGCACAACGTGCGCAGCGTGTGCACCGACTGGTCCCACTGCTTGCGCGGCTCGTGCGGATAGATCGTGTCGGTCGCGACGAGCTTGCCGGTCGCATCGACCACCGCGATCTTGCAGCCGGTGCGGATGCCCGGATCGAGACCGAGCACGGTCTTCGGGCCGGCGGGCGCCGCCAGCAGCAGGTCCTTGAGGTTGTCGCCGAAGACGTTGATCGCTTCGGCCTCGGCCTTCTCGCGCGCCTTGCCGAACAGGTCGATCATCAGGTGCAGGTGGATCTTCGCGCGCCATGCGAGGCGACAGACGTTGAGCAGCCAGGCGTCGGCATTGCGACCCTGCGCGGCGATGCCGGCATGGCGCGCGATGCGGCCTTCGGCATAGGCGTTGCCCTGTTCCGGATCGGCGCCGGGCTCGAGCTCCAGGGTCAGGAACTCTTCGCGGCGGCCGCGGAACAGCGCGAGCAGGCGATGCGAGGGAATCTTCGCCAGTGGTTCGGCGTGGTCGAAGTAATCGCGGAACTTCTCGCCCGCGGTTTCCTTGCCGGCGGCCACCTTGGCGCGGATCACGCCGTTGGCGTCCAGCCAGTCGCGCAGCTCGCCGAGCAGCGTCGCGTCCTCGCCCCACCGCTCCATCAGAATCGCGCGCGCGCCTTCCAGTGCAGCCTTCGCATCGGCGACGCCTTTCTCCGCGTCGACGAAGCCGGCGGCGAATGTGTCCGGCACCAGCGTCGGATCGGCCAGCAGGCCATCGGCCAGCGGCTCCAGTCCGGCCTCGCGCGCGATCTGCGCGCGCGTGCGGCGTTTCTGCTTGTACGGCAGATACAGATCTTCCAGTCGCGCCTTGCTGTCGGCGGCTTCGATATCGGCGCGCAGCTCGGGGTTGAGCTTGCCCTGCTCGTCGATGCTGGAGAGGATCGCCGCGCGGCGGTCTTCGAGTTCGCGCAAGTAAGACAGGCGCACTTCGAGATCGCGCAGCTGGGTGTCGTCGAGCCCGCCGGTGACTTCCTTGCGGTAGCGCGCGATGAACGGCACGGTCGCACCTTCATCCAGCAGCGCAATCGCGGCGATCGCCTGCGCGGGCTGCGCGCCGATCTCGGCGGCGATGGTGTCGGCAATTCTATGGGCGAGGGCGGCATCAGGCTTGGACATGGGTTCCACACGGGCTCGCGGCAGCAGCGCCGCGCGGCGATTGTGGCAACCCGCTCCGGTCGGCGGTACCCGTTGACAGATGCACCGGTTGGCACTCCGTAGGCGCGCACGCACTTGCGCGCAATGAAGCTGTCACGGTCACATCATTCGCGCGCCCACAGGCAGGCGGACGTGCCGTTACGGCCGCCGGCGCCAGGGCAACGGAATCTGGAACAGCATCAGCGCGATCCACGCCAGGCGGCTGGAGCCGCTTTCGCGCGTGGCCGGCAGCGGCGCGTCCGCCTCGGGATCGTCCTCGGCGCCGAGCTGGAATTCGCCGGCATCGAGCCGCCGGATGAGGTCCTGCGCCTGTTCGAACTGGTCGTCGCGCACGTGCAACTTCACCCCGCCGATCGCCAGCCGCCACTCCCAGTTCGCCAGCGCCATGTTAGCGTCGCCCAGATGCACGTCGATGCCCTCTGCCTGCAGCAGGCCGCAGGCGATCTGCGCTTCGATCGGGTCGGCGTAACGGGCGACGATGACGCTCATGGGCGGGTGTGTGGACGCGCGTACATGCGCGGAAGGGTAACCTTGCGCACTGAATCCGACGCTCACGTGGAGCCTGGTGCATGTCTGCTTTCGATCGTCCCGCACGCCTCTCGCGCCTGCGCAACGTCCTCGCGGTGTCGACCGCTGCACTGCTGCTCGCAGCCTGTGGCAGCGACGCGCCCGAGCAGGCGGCCGCGCGCACCGCGACCACCGATGTGACCGCGCCGAGCGAGATCGTCGACTGGGCATTGCCGGAAACCGGCGCCGGCTCCGCGTCGCCAGATCTCGTTGCCGGCCCGGACGGCGTGCTGATGCTGAGCTGGGTGAACTCGCGCGAAGGCCGCCGGCACGTGTTCCAGTTCTCGCGCTTCGATCCCGCGCAGCAGCGCTGGCGCAATGCGCCGACGACGATCGCGATCGGCAACCGCATGTTCGTCAACTGGGCCGACACGCCGCACGTGCAGGCCACCGCCGATGGCGCGCTGTGGGCGCACTGGCTGCAGAAGAACGGCGACGCGCCGTATGCCTACGACATTGCACTTGTGCGTTCTCGCGACGGCGGCGCGAACTGGGGTGCCTACACCGTGCCGCACGATGACGGCACGCAGACCGAGCACGGCTTCGTGTCGATGTGGCCGCAGGGCGACGGCATCGGCATCGCGTGGCTCGATGGTCGCAACACGGTGGGCGCGAGTCACGAAGGCCACGATTCGCCGGCAGGGCATGCCTCGCCTGGCGAAGGTCGGCCGATGACGCTGCGCGCTGCGAGCTTCGACGCGACGCTGCGCAAGACCGGCGAGCAGGAAATCGATGCCAGCGTCTGCGACTGCTGTCAGACCGCCGCGGCGGTCACCGCGCAGGGTCCGGTGCTGGTCTATCGCGGACGCAGCGACGGCGAAGTGCGCGACATCATGGTCACGCGCCGCGAGGGCGACGCCTGGACGACGCCGATGGCCGTGCACGCCGACAACTGGGTGATGCCGGCCTGCCCGGTCAATGGCCCGGATGTGGCGGCCGTGGACAGCGCCGTCGTCGTGGCGTGGTACAGCGCGCAGACCGGCACGCCGCAGGTGCAGATCGCCCGCAGCGACGATGCCGGCACGACGTTCGCGGCGCCGGTCGTGCTCGACAGCGACACTGCCGTGCAGGGACGCGTCGCCGTCGCGCTCGACGGCCAGCAGGCTTGGGCGATGTGGCTGCGCGAGGATGCAGCCGGTGCGCAGTCGCTGTGGCTGTCGCGCCGCAGCCCGGATCTGGCGACCGAGTACGAACGCATCGAGGTCGCGCGCCCGCAGGGCCGCGGTCGCGGCACCGGTTTCCCACAGCTCCAGGTTGTCGACGGGCAGGCGTATGTCGTGTGGACCGATGTCGTCGACGGCGCACCGACACTGCGCGGCGTGCGTGTGTTGCGCTGACGCAAGCCAGGCTGCGCAACGGCGACGCGCCGGTTGCGCAAGCAGATGTGCCTGCTTGCGTGCGGTAGCGCACATGGCAACGGACCGGGGTGCGATTTCGGCGTAGCGCCAGACGCAGGCGCCGCATGAACGCGGTCGACTCGCGCTGCTGTCACCCGCGCGGGCGCACGGTAGGCACAGACCGTCTTCTGGATCTTCCGTGCCTTCTTCCTTCCCTTCGCCGCAGCCTGTGGCGACGACTGCGTGTGCGCATGCGCTGGACGTGTTCGTCCGCGATGCGATGGCGCGCCATCCCACACTGCCGCTGCCGGGCCATGGCGACACGCTGACCCGCTGGCGTCGTCTGGCGGAGATCGCGGCGCAGGACGTCTGCGGCATCAAGGTGCTCGAGGCGCATTACGACGCGCTGGCGATCCTGACCGAGCTGGGTGCGCCGGAACGCGCGCTCGAGGGCGCGTTGCTGCATGCCGTGTGGGCGGCGGAGCCGCCGGACGCGCGTCTGGAGTTCACGCCGGGCGTGGACGGCATCGGCACCCTCAACGGCATCAAGGCCTGGTGCTCGGGCGCGGACCTTGTCGACGCGGCGCTGGTCACCGCGCATGACGGCGACACGCGCGTCCTCGTGCAGATCATGCGCGATGCGCCGGGCATCACGCCGGTGCCCGGGCACTGGCAGGCGGTCGGCATGGCGCGTGTCGAGAGCGGACGCCTGTCGTTCCAGAACGTCGCAGCGGTGCAGATCGGCGCGGCCGGCGACTACCTCGCGCGGCCCGGCTTCTGGCACGGCGGCGGTGGCATCGCCGCGTGCTGGTTCGGCGCCGCGACCGCGATTGCCGAGACGCTGCGCCGCGATGCGCGCGCGGCCAACAGTCCGCATGCGATGGCGCACCTCGGCGCGATCGACATGGCGCTGTCCGCGGCCGCGAGTCTGCTGCGCGACACCGCGACCGCGATCGACCTCGAACCCGATGCGCCCCACGCCACGGCGATCACCCGCGTGCGCAGCGTGGTGGAACGCGCAGCCACCGACGTCGTCGACCGTGTCGGACGCGCGCTCGGCCCGGGTCCACTGTGCGAAGACGGTGCCCATGCGCAGCGCTGCGCGGACCTGACCACCTTCCTCCGGCAGAGCCACGCCGAGCGCGACTGGGCGGCACTGGGCGCAGCGGCGCAAGGCCGGGAGGCGACGTGGCAGCTGTGAGTCTGGAATCGCAGCACGATGCGCCGCGGATTGCGGGTGACGGTGTGCCGGAATCGGCGTGGCGGCGCTCTGCATGGCTGGCTGCGCTGCCTGCGCAGTCCGCCTCGGACTGGCTGGCCGGCGTCGCCCGGTTGGTGATCGTATCGCCGCATCCCGACGACGAAGCGCTGGGCTGTGGCGGATTGATCGCCACCGCATGCGCGATCGGCCTGCCGGTGCGTGTCGTTTCGGTGACCGATGGCGAAGCGTGCTATCCGGATTCGCCGGTGTGGCCGGCGCAACGTCTGCGCATCGTGCGTCGACGGGAGCTCGAATGTGCGCTGGCGATCCTCGGCGTCGAGATCGATGGGATCGACACGCTGGACATCGGCGACGGCCGCGTCAGCGAACGCGAATCCGCACTCGTCCGGGCGCTCGCACCGGTGTTGCACACGGGTGACCGCGTCCTGACGACCTGGCGCGGCGACGGGCATCCCGATCACGAAGCCACGGCGCGCGCGGTCGAACGTGCCGCGGCGGAGCGGGGTGCGAGGGTGGTGCAGTTTCCGGTCTGGGCGTGGCACTGGCTGTCGCCGGATGTGCCGGTCTCGCCGCTGCCGGGCGCGCAGCGTCTCGTGCTGACGCCTGCAGCGTGCCGCGCCAAGGCCGCCGCACTCGGATGTTTCGTCTCCCAGCTGCACGACGACAGGCCCGGCATGCCGGCCCCGATCCTGCCGCCGCACGTGCTCGAACGCTTCGATCGCGATTTCGAAGTGGTGCTGCCATGAGCGCCGCCACGCCCAGCGAATATTTCGACGCGATCTACGCGCACGACGATCCCTTCGGGTATCGCGAGCGCTGGTACGAAGCGCGGAAGCGTGCGCTGCTGCTCGCGAGCCTGCCGGCGCAGCGCTTCGGACGCGTCTGGGAGATCGGCTGCTCGAACGGCGAACTGACCGCCGAGCTGGCGACGCGTTGCGATCAGCTGATCGCGACCGATCTCAATGCACGTGCAGTCGCGCTCGCCACCGCGCGCACGCAGATGCACGACCACGTCGACGTGCGCCAGGCGCGCCATCCCGACACCTGGCCCGATGGCCTGTTCGATCTCGTGGTCTTCAGCGAAGTGGGCTATTACCTCGACGTCGACACGTTGACGCGCATGGCGCGGCGATTGAAGTCCAGCCTGCGCGGGGACGGCGTACTGGTGGCCTGCCACTGGCTCGCTCCGTTCCCGCAGGCGCCGCAATCCGGTCGCGACGTGCACCGCCTGCTGCGCCGCGAACTCGGCATGCAGCGCATGTTCGGCTACGGCGATGCCGACGTGCGACTCGACGGCTGGGCCCTGCACGGCGCGTCGGTCGCGCAGCGGGCGGGCCTGAGATGATCGGCGTCGTCATTCCCGCGCACAACGAGGAAGCCTGCATCGCCGCATGCCTGGCATCGGTGCAGATCGCCGCGCACTGCGAGGCGCTCGGCGGAGAAGATGTGGTCATCGTCGTTGCCCTGGACCGCTGCAGCGACCGCACGGCCGCGATCGTCGCCGCGTGCGGCGTGCGCAACGTGGTGGTGCACGACGGCAACGTCGGCCTCGCCCGCGCTGCCGGCGCGGCGTTCGTGATCGGGCTGGGCGCGCGCTGGGTCGCGTGTACCGATGCGGATTCGCGCGTGCCGCGCGACTGGCTGGCCTGCCAGATCGCCTGCGCCGCCGATGCGTTCTGCGGCATCGTCACCGTCGACGACTGGCTCGACTACGACGACACCGTGCGCACGCAGTTCGGCACGGTCGAAGAACAGCACGACGGCCATCCGCATGTGCACGGCGCGAACATGGGATTCAGCGTGGCGATGTACCTGCGCTGCGGTGGCTTCCCGCCGCTGTCCGCGCACGAGGATGTGGCGATGGTCGATGCACTGCATCGGGCCGGCGCGCGCATCGCGCGGCGTGCGTCACCCGTCGTGATCACCAGTGCGCGGCGCGTGGCGCGGGCGCATGGCGGTTTCGCCGATTACCTGCTCGCGCTCGAGGCGCGCACGCGCGCGATCGTGTCTCCGCTGCTCGAGACCGCTGTCCCCGATTTCGATGTGGACTCCGGCCCCCATGCCGCCTGAAGTCGTCGGCTGGGCCGCCTCCGCCGTGCTGCTGGCGACGCTGATCCGGCAGATCGCGACGCAGCTGCGCGACGGCAGTGCGCAGGGCGTGTCGCACTGGTTGTTCGTGGGCCAGATCACCGCCTCGGTCGGCTTCGTGACCTACAGCGCGCTGGTCGGAGACTGGGTCTTCATCGTCACCAATGCCTGCATTCTTGCGACTGCGATCGTCGGCCAGGTGCTGACGTCCCGGCGCAGGCGCGCGGCACCCGAGGATTGATGCCCGGTGCAGATTGCGTGGTGACGGGAGTCCCGATGAACGATCCGCGCAGTCGTACGTCGCATCCGGAGTCGAGTGCAGATGACCCCGTAGGATTCACGCCTGATCGATCCCGCGCACCCGAAGATCGACGCTGATGATCGCGGAGACATGCATGAGTACCTACACGCTGCAATACGACATGGGCCTGCGCTTCTGGGTGCTCACCGACACGCAGGGCCAGACGCTGGCGACGTATCTGAGCCGCGCGACCGCGCTGCGCGATGAAGTGGTACGGGGGGTGATCGAACGCGGCTGCATCCTGCGGATCCGCAATGCGGATGGCAGTTACGAGCCGGTCGATTCACCAGCAGCGCTGGCCCCAGAGGCGGTCGCCGGCTTGAGCGGGCCCGTGCTGGCGACTGGTGCTGCAGCCGCCTGACCGCGACGCCGGATGACGCAAACGAAGAAGGGTGCCGCGAGGCACCCTTCTTCTTGTTTCGAGTATCTGGAAAGCCGGGACGCGCCGGTTGGCGGCGCCCCGGCCGACATGCCGGCTCAGGCCAGCATGCGCACCTTCTTCTCGCGGTCCCACTGCCGGGTCTTCGCCTGGGTGATGAAGCCCTTGGCATCGCCGGCATCGAGCACGCCCGCATCCTTGGCGATGCCGCCGGCCTTGAGGACCGCCTGGGCGCCGTCGTCGGCGGCGATGGCCTTCAGGTGTCCGAACGCATCCCGCACCCAGTCGACCGCGGCCGCTTCGCGCGACAGTTGCTTGCCGGCATCCGCCGACAGCACCACGGCGACCGCATCGAACACGGTCGACGGCGTGCCGGCGAGCTGGCCATCGGCCGGCATCCGCTTGCCGTCGGAGAGCTTGGCGCCGCCGAGCTTCGGCGCGACGATCTTGACCATCGCGCCCGCGCTTTCCGCGGCCTTGCGCAGCGCCTTGACCGTGGCGGCATCGGAGCCGTCGTGGACCAGGATGCCGACACAGCGGCCCTGCAGCGTGTCGCGCATGCGATCGATGATGCGCAGCGCGGGCGAGACCGCCATGTCCTGCGGCTGCACGCGCGCCTCGGGCGCCGGCGGCAGCGCATCCATGCCGAGACCGTCGGCCACGCGCTGGGCGAGCGTCGGATCGACATGACGCAGATGGCCGACGATGGCCTCGCGCACGTGCGCCGTCTCGACCTTCGACAGTTCGAACACCAGCGCGCTCGCCATGTGCGCCTGCTCGATCGCGCTCTGGCTGCGGAAGAACAGGCGCGCCTGGCTGTAGTGGTCGGCGAAGCTGTCCGGCCGCACGCGACCCTTGACGCCGTCATCGACGGTCGCGTGGTGGCGATACCCGGCCTCGCGCGACGCACGCGGGCTGTCGCCCTGCAGTGAGCTCGGCTCGTAATTCACCCGGCCCTTGGGCACCTGCATCTGCATGTGGCCGTCGCGCTGGTTGTTGGCGAACGGACACTTCGGCGCATTGACCGGGATCTGGTGGAAATTCGGGCCACCCAGGCGCGAGAGCTGCGTATCGAGATACGAGAACAGGCGACCCTGCAGCAGTGGATCGTTGCTGAAGTCGATGCCGGGCACGATGTTCGCCGGGCAGTAGGCCACCTGCTCGGTCTCGGCGAAGAAGTTGTCCGGCCAGCGGTCCAGTGTCATGCGGCCGATGACCTGCAGCGGCACCAGTTCCTCGGGAATCAGCTTGGTCGCATCGAGATGGTCGAACGGGAACGCGTCGGCCTCTTCCTCGGTGAACAGCTGCACCGCGAGATCCCATGCCGGGAAATCACCGGCCTGGATCGCCTCGAACAGGTCGCGGCGATGGAAGTCGTTGTCGGCGGCCTGCAGTTTCAGCGCTTCGTCCCACACCGTGGACTGGATGCCCAGCGTCGGGCGCCAGTGGAACTTCACGAAGGTGCTGTTGCCGTCCGCGTCGAGGAGGCGGAACGAATGCACGCCGAAGCCTTCGATCGTGCGCAGCGAGCGCGGGATCGTGCGGTCGCTCATCGCCCACATGATCATGTGCATCGATTCTGGGGTCAGCGAGATGAAGTCCCAGAAGGTGTCGTGCGCGCTGGCGGCCTGCGGAAAACCGCGGTCGGGCTCCATCTTCACCGAGTGCACCACGTCCGGGAACTTCATCGCGTCCTGGATGAAGAACACCGGGATGTTGTTGCCGACCAGATCCCAGTTGCCTTCCTGGGTATAGAACTTCACCGAGAATCCGCGCACGTCGCGCGGCGTGTCGACCGAGCCGGCGCCGCCGGCGACCGTGGAGAAGCGGGTGAACACCGGCGTCTTCGTGCCGACCTCGGTGAGGATGCGCGCGGTGGTGTACTGCGAGAGCGACTTCGTCAGCTCGAACGTGCCGTGCGCCGCGGTGCCGCGGGCGTGCACGATGCGCTCGGGGATGCGCTCGTGATCGAAGTGGGTGATCTTCTCGCGGAGGATGAAATCCTCCAGCAGCGCCGGGCCGCGCGGACCGCCGGACTTCAGCGAATTCTGGTTGTCGGCGACCGGGATGCCCTGGTTCGTCGTCAGTTGCGGGTGGGTGCCGCCGGCCTGCTGCTGCAGTTCGTCGCCTTCGCCGCGCAGATCGGTGGCCTCGCGTGCAGGTGTCTTGCCGGTCGTCGGCGGTTTGCGGGACGTGGCGGGGGCTGGCGTCTTGCTGGCCATGGGTCGGGCTCCGGGGGATGATCACGCAGCGTGGGCGCATCCTCGTGAGCGCACCGTGCACTGGGCGCATTCGGATTCGACGACGGTCCCGCAACGCGCGCAGCGGATAATCATCGCTATGACTGCCAAGACCCCGGATCCTGTCGCACACGCCATCGCCGATTGTGTGCGCGTACGCGGCGCGCGCGAACACAATCTCAAGGACGTCGATGTCGACATCCCGCGCGATGCCCTGGTGGTGTTTACCGGCGTGTCCGGTTCGGGCAAGTCCTCGCTGGCCTTCGGGACGCTGTTCGCCGAAGCGCAGCGGCGCTATCTCGATTCGATCTCGCCGTATGCGCGTCGGCTGATCGACCAGGCCGGCGTGCCGCAGGTGGACTCGATCGAGGGCCTGCCGCCGGCAGTCGCACTGCAGCAGGCGCGCGGCACACCGACCGCACGCTCGTCGGTCGGCAGCCTGACCACGATCTCCAATTCCCTGCGCATGCTGTACTCGCGCGCCGGCGACTATCCGCGCGGGCAGGCGATCATCTATGCCGACGGCTTCTCGCCGAATACGCCGGCGGGCGCCTGCCCGACCTGCCATGGCCTGGGGCGCATCTACGACGCCACCGAAGCCTCGATGGTCCCCGACCGCTCGCTGACCATCCGCGAGCGCGCCGTCGCCGCGTGGCCTGGCGCGTGGCATGGACAGAACCAGCGCGACATCCTGACCACGCGCGGCATCGACGTGGACGTGCCGTGGTCCAAATTGCCGAAGAAGACCCGCGACTGGATCCTGTTCACCGACGAGCAGCCGGTGGAGCCGGTGTATCCCGGCTTCGATCTCGACGAGGTCAAGGACGCACTGAAGCGAAAGACCGAACCGGCCTACATGGGCACCTTCACCAGTGCGCGCCGGCACGTGCTGCACACCTTCGCCAACACCCAGAGCCCGCAGCAGAAAAAGCGCGCGGCGCAGTATCTGGTCAGCGCGGCGTGCCCGGAATGCGACGGCAAGCGACTGCGACGCGAGGCGCTGTCGGTGACCTTCGCCGGTCTCGACATCGCCGCGTTCTCGCAGCGTCCGCTCGATGCGCTCGCCGACCTGCTGGCACCGGCCGCGGCCGGCAGGACCCACGCGAAGGCGCATCCCGAACAGGCATTGGCCGCGCAGCGCATCGCCCAGGACCTGCTGGCGCGGCTCAAGGTGCTGCGGGATCTCGGCCTCGGCTATCTGACCCTCGCCCGCGCGACGCCGACGCTGTCACCCGGCGAACTGCAGCGCCTGCGCCTGGGCACGCAGATCCGCTCGCAGCTGTTCGGCGTGGTCTACGTCATGGACGAACCCTCCGCCGGCCTGCATCCGGCCGACACCCAGGCGCTGCTGCGTGCGCTCGACCAGTTGCGCGCCGCCGGCAATTCGCTGTTCGTCGTCGAGCACGAGATCGAGGTGATCCGCCATGCGGACTGGATCGTCGATGTCGGGCCGGCGGCCGGCCAGCACGGCGGACAGGTGCTCTACAGCGGGCCGCTCGCCGGGCTGTCGAAGATCGAGGCCTCGTCGACGCGGCGCTATCTCGACGATGACGCCGCATCGATCGCACACACCCCGCGTACGCCGGACGGCTGGCTGCAGTTGCGCGGCATCCGTCGCCACAACGTGCGCGATCTCGACGTCGACATTCCGCTCGGCGTGTTCACCACCGTCACCGGCGTCAGCGGCTCGGGCAAGTCGTCCCTGGTCAGCCAGGCACTGGTCGAACTGCTGGGTGCACATCTGGGCCAGGCAAGTGGCGACGAAGACACGCCACTCGATCCGCTCGAGCGTGGCGTCGAGGTGCCGCTGGACGGACGCATCGCGGGCGGCGCGGAGGCGATCAGACGACTGGTGCGCGTGGACCAGAAACCGATCGGCCGCACGCCGCGTTCGAATCTGGCGACCTACACCGGCCTGTTCGACCACGTGCGCAAACGCTTTGCCGATACGCCGGCCGCGAAGCGCCGGCGCTACGACGCCGGGCGCTTTTCGTTCAACGTCGCGAAGGGCCGCTGCGCGACCTGCGATGGCGAAGGCTTCGTCAGCGTGGAACTGCTGTTCATGCCCAGCGTCTATGCGCCATGCCCGAGCTGTCATGGCAGCCGTTACGACGCGAAGACGTTGGAGGTCACGCTGCGCGGCAAGCACATCGCCGACGTGCTCGCGATGACGGTGACCGAGGCGGCGGATTTCTTCGCCGACGACGCGGCGATCGTGCGTCCGCTGCAGGTGCTGCTCGAAGTGGGTCTGGGCTATCTGCGACTGGGCCAGCCGGCGACCGAACTGTCGGGCGGCGAAGCGCAACGCATCAAGCTCGCCAGCGAACTGCAACGCGCGCAGCGTCGCGGCACGGTGTACGTGCTCGACGAGCCGACCACCGGCCTGCATCCGAAAGATGTCGACACGCTGATGCGCCAGCTCGGCGGGCTGGTGGACGCGGGCAGTACCGTCGTCGTCGTCGAGCACGACATGCGTGTCGCCGCGGCGAGTGACTGGCTGATCGACATGGGACCGGGCGCGGGCGATGCGGGCGGCCAGGTCGTGGCCGCGGGCGTGCCTGCCGATGTCGCGAAGTCGACGACCAGTCGGACCGCGCCGTTTCTGCGGCAGGCCTTGGGCGGCGCCCTGTAGGAGCGCGCTCGCGCGCGAGGCCGTCCCGGTAAAGCCCGTCGCGCGCGAGCGCGCTCCTACAACGCCTATTCGAGCTTTCCCGCGACAGACGCCGGACTCTGCGCTAGCGTGAGCGCGCCGCAACTGCGGCGGGAGGATGACGATGACGGGATGTGTACGCATGCGACGACATGGGTTTGCAGTGCTCTTGATGACCGCGTTCGCGACGACGCAGGCCGCAACGCCGGAGGACGTCCGCCCATCGCCACCGGCTTCGGGGCATGCGCCGGTGCTCGCGATCCACGGCGGCGCGGGTGTCGAACGTGGCGACCTGGACGCGGCCGGTCTCGCCGAGGCGCGCGCCGCATTGGAGACCGCATTGCGCGCCGGCCACGCGCAGCTGCAGGCGGGTGCGCCGGCGATGGACGCGGTCGAGGCCGCGATCACGGTGCTGGAGGATGCGCCGAGTTTCAACGCCGGCAAGGGCGCCGTGTTCACGCATGAGGGCCGCAACGAGCTCGACGCCGCGGTGATGGATGGCGCCACTGGCCAGGCCGGTGCGATCGCTGGCGTGACCCGTGTGCGCAATCCGATCCTGCTCGCCGATGCGGTGATGACGTCCTCGCCGCACGTAATGATGGTGGGCGAGGGTGCCGAGGCCTTCGCGCAGACGCAGGACATCGCGTTGGTCGATCCGGCGTACTTCCGCACCGAGCGGCGCTGGCAGCAGTTGCAGCGTGCACTGGAGGCCGAACGCAGGTCGCAGCCGCAAGCGTCGGTGCTAACCGGCGATGCGCGGCCGTATTTCGGCACCGTCGGCGCGGTCGCCCTCGACGGCGACGGCCGGCTGGCCGCAGGAACGTCCACCGGCGGCATGACCAACAAGCGCTACAACCGCGTTGGTGATGCGCCGCTGATCGGCGCCGGCACCTGGGCCGATGCGCAGTGCGCGGTGTCGGGCACCGGTTGGGGCGAGTACTACATCCGCGCCGCCGCCGCGCACGAGATCTGCGCCCGCGTGCGCCTGCGCGGCGACGACATCCGCGAGGCGGCGGATGCGGTCATCGATCGCGAAATTCCTGCTGCCGGTGGCAATGGCGGGGCGATCGCGCTCGATGCCGATGGCCGCGTCGCGTTTCCGTTCAACACGCCCGGCATGTACCGAGGGTGGATCGGCGCCGACGGCGTGCCGCATGTCGCGGTGTTCCGTGAGGATGAGATTGCATTGCCGGATGGGCGTTGATTCTTCTGGGCACGTAGACATGCGCCTTCCCCCGCATGCGGGGAGGACTTCAACCATTGGCGCGGATGGGCTGTCGCACGTGGCGGTGTTCCATGAAGACGAGATCGCGTCGCCGAGAGGGCATTGATTTTTCTGTTCGCATGGATCTACTCCTTCCCCCGCTTGCGGGGGAAGGCTGGGATGGGGGCAAATGATCCGGTCGTGGTGCAAGCGAACGCGCGCAACAAGCCTCGCCTGATTCAAGTTGCACGCGCTCTGACGACTCGCCCCCACCCAACCCTCCCCCGCATGCGGGGAGGGCCTCAGCTACCGGCGCGGATAGCGTGTTGCACGTGGTGGCGCTCCACGACGAAACGACAGCGTGACCGGGCGTTCGTCTGTTGAAAGCCGCTGACGAAGAACCGATTCGAACTACCGCTCGTGCCGCCAGTTCACCGAGCCGCGGTTCTCCAGCGTGCTCGACTCGATTTCCGCGTCGAAGCCCGCGCGCAGCAGGTACTTCAGCGTCAGCACCTGGCCGGTGCCCAGCAGCGACACGCCGAAGCCGACGTAAAGCCGCGGCGAGAGCTGCTTGCCGAAACCGAGCACGCTGCCGCCGAGCGCGCGCGACTGGCTGATGCCGGCATTGTCCAGGCCGATGCGGCTGCCGAGCTGACCGGCGACCAGATTGCCACCGGCGTTGAGCGCGGCTGCGGCGGCGTCGATCTGCTGGCCCTCGTCGCTGGTCAGGCTCGACGCCGACCGGCCCAGGGCGAGATACGACAATGCCTGCGATGCGTCGCTCGACGGATTGGTCCACACATTGACCTGCGGCACCGAGGCGCGCCCGCTGACATCGATGCCGGCGGTGATGTCCTCGGCGTCGATGCGGCGTTCGGCGCGTACGTCGAGCATCGGGTCGGAGACCGGGCCGTTGTTGAAGACCAGGTTGCCGCGCGTGACCCGCAGTTCCTGGCCATAGGCCTTGTAGCGCCCGTCGACCGCGAGACGGCCGTTGCCGGTCATTTCGCGACCGGGCACCGCGCGCACGCGGAGCTCGCCCTTCATGCGCCCGTCGAAACCGAAGCCGCGCAGGCCGACGTTGTCGCCGACGGTCAGGGTGAGGTCGAGCTCCAGCGCGGATGCGGTGGTGTTCTCTTCCGGGTCGACCGGATCGAGCACGACGACATCGGGTGACACCGACACGCCTTCGCTCAGGCCTTCCAAGTCCAGCAGCGCGACATCGACGAAGACCTTGCCGGTGACGTTGAGCGGCTGCAGCGCGGCGTAGCGCACGGTGATGTCGGGCGACGCGATGATGTGCATGTCACTGGTGTCCGACACCAGCACGTCGGTGCCGCGGATGGTGAGCACGACCGGCGTGCCTTCGCCCTGCCAGCCGATACCGCCGCCGATATTCAGCGTGCCGGTCCCCGAGCGCACGCTGCCGGCGATGCGCGCAGTGCCGTCGGGCAGCGCGTCGAGGTTGATGTTGCCGTCCTCGAGCGCGATCGCCAGCGACGGGATCTCGGTCGAGAAATCGGCCAGACGCGCCTGGCCGCCGATCGTCGGCTGCGATCGCGTGCCACCGAAGGTCACGTCGGCCGTCAGACGTCCGCTCGGCTCGACGATGTCGGGCGAGAACAGCTCGACGAAGGTCAGGTCCTCGACATTGGCGACCAGCGAACCCGACAGCGGCGAGTACGCATCCCAGCCGTTGGTCACCTGCGCCTGCACGCGACCGACTTCGTTGAGCGTGGTCGACAGCGTCGCGCTGAGCCGGTTCGCGTCGAACTCGGCGTCGAGACGGAAATCGTCGTAGGTCACCACGTCGTTGCGCGCGCGCTCGGACGTGCGCACGCCGCCCGTGGCCGAGCGGATGCTCGCGCTGCCGACGAAGCCATTGCCGACCGGCCGCGCGCTGCCTTCGAGCGCGATCTCGCCGCGCAGCACGAACGGACGTCCGCCGTCCTGCTCGGGCAGATACGGCGTGGCCAGTGCGAGCGGCAGGCCCGTGCCGTTGACCGAGACGCCCTGACGCGGCCAGTCGGCGCTCGCGCACAGCGAGCCGCCGCCGCTGGAGGCGAAGCAGCTCTCGCTCAGCGTGTAGCGCGTGCCGATCTGCTGGAACTGTGCCGGCGACTGCAGCGCCCAACTCGCCCCGGTGGCAGGCGCGAGGCGCAGGTTCGCCAGCGTGCCCTGCCAGTTGCCGTTGCGGCTTTCCGCGTTGCCCGACAGATCGACAGTGCCGATCTCGCCGCGCGCGCTGGCCTCGAGCTGGAGTCTCTCGACCGCGCCACGCGCCGCAAAGCGCACTTCGTCGAGCGCGACGCCTGCATTGACCCCGGTCGCCACGACATCCAGCGCACCGGCATCGCCGCGCCACGGCAGGGTGCCCTGGATGCGCGCGCTGGCGGCGGCGTAGTCGCCGTAGCGCAGGGCGGTGCCGGTCAGATCGGCAGCGATGTCGGGCGCGGTGCGCGCGCCGGTCACGCGCACGGTGCCGCGCAGCACGCCGCCGGTGTCGGGCAGGAAATCGGCCAGCTGCAGCGGCGCCAGCGTCGCGTCGATATCGAGGCGGTCGGTCACGGTCGCGGTCGCGTCGACCCGGCTGTCGCCGAGCGTCAGCGCGACATCGCCTTCGAAATCGGTACGGCCCGCTTCACCGGCATCGGACGCCGGGCCGTGCATCGCGAACGTCGCGCGGCCGTCGAGCCGGCGGCCGCGCAGCGTGCCACCCAGATCGCTGGCATCCACCGCGACCTCCAGTCCACCGTCGTCACGCGTGTTGCCGGTCGTCGCGAACGTGCCGTTGATCGCGCCCTTCCAGTCGCGGGCGAAGTAGCCGGGGTCGAAGCCGGCCAGCGTCGCATCGAGATCCCACTGCAGTGCCGGCGCCCAGGCGACATCGCCGGTGGCGTCGAGCGTGCCGGTCGGCATCGTCACGCGCGCCGTCTGCAGGCGCATGCGCTCCGCATCGCCGCGGCCGTCGAAATCCACGTTCGCGCGCAGGCCGTCGCGGTCGACGCTGGCCTTGCCGATCGCGGCCCACGCGGCCGTGCTGCCGGCGATGCCGAGATCCGCGTCGGCAATGATGGGCGGTGCGGGTTCGGCGGCGTCGGGGTCGGCGCCGAACTGCAGGCCACGCGCATTGGTCGCGAAGCGGAAACGCACGTCGCCCGGCTCGGCCACGTCGGCGAAGCCGCGCAGCGTGACCCGGCCATCGAAGATGTCGACGACCAGCGGATCGAGATCGAGGCGCTGGTCTTCCAGTGTCACCTTCGACGGCTGCAACACGACGCGGATCGGATCCGCATCGCGTTCGCCCCAGGTCACGTCGCCCTGGAGTTCGGCCGCGCCGCCCTCACCGTCAGCACGGATGTCGAACGCCAGCGGTGTGCCGGGCTCACCGCTGCCCATCAGCAGCGCAGGATCCAGGCGTGTGGTGTCGGCGCGCAGCGCCCAGCCGGGGTTCTCGCGGCCACGCAGGGTCAGCACCGCCTTCAACGGCTCCGGCACGTGACCGACCACGGCGATATCCAGACGCGACAGGTCGCCGCGCGCCACCAAGCCGATGCGCGGGCGCGTGCGCGCCGGCGGCGCGGGCATCAATGCGCTGGCGGTGATGTCCATGCGGTAGTCATCGTCGGGCGCATAGACGCCGTGCGCGGTGAACACGCCGCGGTCACTGTCGACGACGAGGTGGGTGAGATTGAGTTCGCCCTGCTGCGCGTCGAGGCCACCGCGCACGCTGCGGATGTCGATCAGCGACTCGCCCGCCTGCTCGACGCGAAAGCCGTCGATGCGGATCGTATCGGCCTGCAGCGACAGCGGCAGATCGATGCGCGGCAGCGAATCGGGCCAGCGCGGCAGCTCGAACGGAGTATCGACCGACGGCGGCATCGACAGCACCGCATTGTCGATATCGAGTACGTCGAGCCGCAGGTTGCGACCGACCAGCGGCATCACCGCGGGGTCGATGGTGACGCGTTCGGCTTCGAACACCAGCACGCGCGGCTCGTCGCACTGGCCGTAGGGCACCGGCTGCTCTTCGACGTCGGGGCAGCTGCGCTGCACGTAACGCACGTCGTACATCGTCAACGGGCCGGAGGCCGGGCCTTCGGCCGCGCGCCATGTGAGTTCGGTGCCGGCGGGCAGTCGCGAGGCGACCTGGCTGAGCAGGAAATCGCGGCCGCCGAACGTGGTCAGCAGCCACCACACGACGATGATCAGCAGCACGATCAAAGCGGCGATGCCGATCGCACTGCGGATCGCGAGCTTGCGCGCCCGCGCACGACGACGCGCGCGCAGTTCGGCGATGCGCGCCTCGCGCTCTTCGGGGGTCAGATCACTGGGCAGGCGGCGACGACCAAACACCATGTCAGAACTCCGCGCCGATCGACAGGCCGATCGTGAATGACGAATCGGGGTTGTCGAGACCGCGCGCGATATCGAGTTTCAGCGGGCCCACCGGGGATTTGTACCGGGCGCCGATGCCCACGCCCGTGCGCCACTCCGGCGAGCCGCCGTCGAAGGCGTCGCCGCTGTCGACGAACACGGCTGCGCCGATGGTCTCGGTGAAATAACGCTCGAATTCCACACTCGCGGTGACCAGGTTCTTCGCGCCGACCGAATAGCGGCCGAAATCGGTGTCGATGCGCGGGCTGACCTCGCGGAAGTTGTAGCCGCGGATGCTGCGGTCGCCACCGGCGTAGAACCGCAGGCTGGGGGGCATCGCGACCAGTGCATCGGTGAAGGTGTGGCCGATCTCGCCGCGCACGATCAGGCGATTGGATTCGCCGATGCCGCGGAACCAGCTCGCGCGGGCGTGGATCTGCCCGAACGAGGCATCCGACCCCACGCCTTCGAGGCCGCCACGCAGCATCAGCGAACCGCCGATGCCGCTGGTCGGGAACAGGCGATCGTCGACGTCGATGTACTCGGCGCGCAGCGAGGGATAGGCGAACGTCGCGTAGCGGTACTGCTGCGGCGCCAGCGCGCCGTCGCCATCGTCCGCCTCGCGGAACAGCCAGCGCTCGCGCAGCACGTGCACCGAGGCGATCAGGGCCAGGAATTCGTTGTACTGGCCACTGCGACTGCCGACGAGTTCGACGCGGCGGCTGTCGATGTAATCGGTCTGTTCGTCTGCGAACTGCAGACTGGTCGTGTACCAGCCGTCGAGCCAGGCAAACGCGGGAATGCGGTACTGCAGCGTGGCGGTCTTGCGTCGCTGCGCGTAGTCCACCTGGGCGAGTGCCTTGTGCCCGCGCATGTTCACGTAGCGACGCTCCACGCCGAGGCGCACGCCGGCGCCGCTGTCGGTGCCGTAGCTCACGCCCGAGGTGTAGATGCTGCGCTTGGCTGGCGTCAGGGTGACCTTGACCGGCACTTCGCGGTTCTCGTTGGCCTGGTCGACCTGCGGCTGGATGTCGATGTCGGAAAAATAGTCCAGGCGCCCGAGCGAGGACCGCAGGCGATCGATACGGCCCTGATGGTAGTAGCTGCCTTCCTGCCAGTAGATCAGGCGCTCGAGGAGGTCGTCGTTGACGATCTGCTCGGGCGTCTGTTCGAACGTGGTCGGGCCCATGTTGTAGCGATCGCCACTGTTCCAGACCACGTCGATATCGGCGGCGAGATCCGCGCGCGTGACCTCGACCCGGCGGGATGCGAACTCGGCGTCGAAATAGCCGCGCTCGGTCAGCCGGCGGCTCAACTGGTTGCGGCTGGATTCGTAGTCGGGGTGACTGAACACCGCGCCTTCGCTCGGGACGAAGCGGGCGATGTCGCGGGCCAGATACCGGTCCTGGCCACCTTCGCCGATGATCGCGATGTCGCTGTTGCGCACGCGCACGGGCTGGCCGGGATCGACGACCACGCGGATCGCGAGTACGTCGCCTTCACGATCGCGCTGTACGTCGATCGTGGGCGAGTAGTAGCCGAAAGGTTCCAGCGCCTTGCGGGTCTCGCGCTCGGCCTCGCGCAACAGATAGGCCATGCGCCGCCCGGAGATGTCGCGGCCGATGGCGTCATACAGCGCCAGCGAGACGCGCACGTTGTCGGTCATCTCCTCGTCGAGACCGACGATGTCGACGCGCTCGACACGCGCAGCGTGCGACGCGGCCGACGCACACAGGAGGAGGACGGCGGCGAGATACACAGGGACGCGAGGCATCGCGCGAGGATACCGGAGTGGCGTCAAGGGTCGATTAACGGGGGCGTCGCGAGAGGTCTCTTCGATCGCTCAGAACAATCTGCTCGTCATTCCCGCGCAGGCGGGAATCCAGCGCCTTTAACGACGATGCACTCGATAGTCGGCAGTCGTTACAGAATTTTTCGCACTCGAAGTCACTGGATTCCCACCTGCGCGGGAATGACGGTCTGTGAGGACATCGGCTCGCCGGCGCCGCGCACCCAGCCCGACTTGTTCAGCTCGACAGATGTTCGATCGCCGCGACGCTGCCCAGCCGTTCGGACAGACGCTTGAGCAATGCGAGCCGGTTGGCGCGCAGCGCGGCATCGTCGGCATTGACCATCACACTGTCGAAGAACGCATCGACCTGTGGCCGCAGGCGTGCCAGATGTGTCAGCACCGACACATAGTCGCCGTGTGCGAGTGCGTGACCCGTTTCGGCATGCACCGCTTCCACAGCTTCGGCCAGCGCGGCTTCGGCCGGCTCGCGCAGCAGCGATGGATCGACGTCGCCCGGAATCTCGATGTCGGCCTTGCGCAGGATGTTGCGGATGCGCTTGTCGGCGGCGGCGAGGGCTGCGGCTTCGGGCAGCGCGGCGAAGGTGCCGATCGCATCGATGCGGCGGTCGAGGTCGTAGAGCGACTTCGGTTGCAGCGCGGCGACGGCGTTGAACTGCTGCACTGTGACGCTCTTGTCGGCGTAGTAGCCCTTCAGGCGGTCGAGGATGAAGTCGTAGAGATCGACGCGCAGCGTCTCGGTGTTTCGATCCGCATGAGGCTGGACGGCTGCCGGCAGCGCAGTGATTGCAACGTCGATCATGCCGAGGAGGTCCACATCGAACCCACTCTCGATCAATGTCCGCGCCAGCCCCAGCGCATTGCGCCTCAATGCGAACGCATCCTTGTTGCCCGTCGGCTTCAGCCCCGCAGCGAAACCACCGCCCAGCGTGTCGAGACGCTCGGCGATCGCCAACACCTTGCCCAGCGGTGACAGCGCGATATCGTCGCCGGCGAAACGCGGCTGCCAGGCTTCGTCGAGTGCATTCGCGAGCGCAGCCCGATCGTCGTCGGACAGGCCGGCGAGCGCTGCGTCCTGCTTGGCGTAGTAACGACCGGCGATGCCCTGCAGTTCCGGAAACTCGTTGACCATGCGCGACTGCAGATCCGCCTTCGACAGCAGCGCAGCCTGCTTCGCGAGTGCGGCGTCCACACCGACCTGCGGCGCGATGATTTCGGCCAATGCGGCGACGCGCACGGTCTTGGCGGCGACGCTGCCCAGCTTGGCCTGGTAGGTCACGGTGCGGAGGCCGTCGTTCATCGCCGACAGACCCTGCTTGAGGTCTTCGTCGAAGAAGAACTTGGCATCGGCGAAGCGCGGACGGATCACGCGCTCGTAGCCCTTGGCCACTTCGGCCTCGTCCTTCGACACGATGTTGGCGATGCCGATGAAATGTTCGGTCAGCCTGCCGTCGCGTAGAACCGGGAAGAACTTCTGGTTCGCTTCCATGGTCGCGATCAGCGCTTCCTGCGGCACGGCGAGGAACTCGGCCTCGAAGGTGCAGGGCACCGCCTTGGGCCATTCGACCAGGCACACGACCTGTTCGAGATTGTCTGCCTCGATGCGCGCATCGCCGCCGACGGCGCGCGCGGCGTCCTCGACTTCGCGCACGATCTCCGCGCGACGCGCATCGGCATCGACGATGACCTTCGCATTGCGCAGCGCGTCGACGTAGTCGCCCGGCGTCGCAATCTCGAGCGCGGCGTCGTGCATGAAGCGATGGCCGCGACTGCTGCGGCCGCTGCGCACGCCGAACAGTTCGGTGTCGACGACCGTCCCGCCGTGCAGCAGCACCAGCCAGTGCACCGGCCGCGCGAATGCGTAGCTGTGGGCACCCCAGCGCATCGGCTTGGGAATCGGCATCGCCGCGATCGCCTCGCGTAGCACGTCCGGCAGCAGCGCCGCCGTCGCCGCACCCGGCGTCACCGCGCGATGCACGAACCGCTCACCCTTGGCGTCGCTGGTCTTCTCGAGCGCGGTCCAGTCGATGCCGGCCTTCGCAGCGAAGCCCTGCAACGCCTTCGTCGGATTGCCGTCGGCATCGAGCGCGATATTGAGATACGGGCCCAGTACTTCCGAGCGCTGCTCGGGCTGCTCGCTCGCGACACCCGGCAGCAGCACGGCGAGACGGCGCGGCGTGTACAGCGGCTTCGCGCCTGTGCGCTCCACCGCGACACCACGCTTGTCCAGCGCCGCGATCACGCCGTCGAAGAACGCCTGCGCCAGGCCGGGCAGGGCCTTGACCGGCAGTTCTTCGGTGCCGAGTTCGATCAGGAGGGGGTGCATGTCAGTCATGGCGACAACCTGTTCCAGTGCTGTAACCCCTCTCCCTTCGGGAGAGGGGTTGGGGTGAGGGCGCTTTCGCGCAGCCTCATCCGCAGAATCGAATGGATGAGCACTTGCGGCTCAAGCTGATTCCGGTGCGCGCTTCAGCCCCGGAAATCCCAGCGCTTCGCGCTGCGCGTAATAGGCCTTGGCCACGCCCTGCGCCAGCGTGCGTACGCGCAGGATGTAGCGCTGGCGTTCGGTCACGCTGATCGCGCGGCGCGCGTCGAGCATGTTGAAACTGTGGCTGGCCTTCGTCACCTGCTCGTAGGCCGGCAGCGGCAGGCCCAGCTCGACCAGCTTCAGTGCTTCGGCCTCGCATTCGTCGAAGCGGCGGAACAGCACGTCGACGTTCGCGTGTTCGAAGTTGTAGGCGCTCTGCTCGACTTCGTTCTGGTGGTAGACGTCGCCGTAGGTCACCGGCGTGCCGTCGGGACCGTGCGTCCACACCAGGTCGTAGACGTTGTCGCAGTTCTGCAGGTACATGCACAGGCGCTCGAGACCATAGGTGATCTCGCCGAGCACCGGCTTGCACTCGAGGCCGCCGGCCTGCTGGAAATAGGTGAACTGGGTGACTTCCATGCCGTTGAGCCAGACTTCCCAGCCCAGGCCCCAGGCGCCGAGCGTCGGCGATTCCCAGTTGTCCTCGACCAGGCGCAGGTCGTGCACTTCGGGATCGATGCCGAGCGCCTTCAACGAGTCGAAATACAGCTCGACGATGTTGTCCGGGTTCGGCTTCATCGCCACCTGGTACTGGTAGTAGCGCTGCAGGCGGTTGGGGTTGTCGCCGTAGCGGCCGTCGGTCGGGCGGCGGCTCGGCTGCACGTAGGCGGCGTTCCACGGCTCGGGGCCGAGCGCGCGCAGGAACGTGGCCGGATGGAAAGTCCCCGCGCCGACCTCGAGGTCCAGCGGCTGGATCAGCACGCAGCCCTGTCTGGCCCAGTAGGTGTTGAGCGTGAGGATCAGCTCCTGGAACGTCGGTCCGGTCATCGGAGAATCGCGTCTGCGGCGGCGCGCTAGTATAGCGGGCCGCATCGAGGCGCCCGCCGTACCGTGCGCCATGGAGGACCCGGCTTGAACGATCCGCGCATGCCGCAGTATCCGACCGGCCCACGTCCGCCTGCCGAATTCGGCGGACGTCTGCCGCCGGGCCGCCTGACCCTCGAACCCGTGATCGACGCGCTGCTGGCCGACGGCCTGCTGGCGCCGGTCGACGCCGACCGCGCACGTGTGGGCGGGCGCAACACGCGCGGTCTCGATGCGGTGCATCCGCTGGTGCTGCTCGCGAATCTCAAGCTGCCGTCGGCGCGCCGACCCGGCACCGAGCTTGGTCTCGAAGCGCTGACCGAATGGCTGGCGCAGGCCACGGGCCACGTCTATCTGCGCATCGATCCGACCAAGATCGCCGTCGGCGACGTCACCGACCTGTTCTCCCACGCCTACGCCAAGCGCCACCGCATCCTGCCGGTCGAGGTCACGCCCGATCGCGCGCGCATCGCGACCAGCGAACCGATGGCGCTCGACTGGCTGACCGACATCCAGCGCCTGCTGCGGCGCGAGATCGATCTGGTCATCGCCAATCCGCTCGACCTGCATCGCTACACGATGGAGTTCTTCGGCGTCACGCGGTCGATCCGCGGCGCCAAGGACGGTCGCGAGACCAGCAGCAACGCGCCGACGTTCGAGCAACTGGTCGAACTGGGCCGCTCGGGCGACGTCAATGCCGACGACCACCACATCGTCCACATCGTCGACTGGCTGCTGCAGTACGCCTACGAGCAGCGCGCTTCCGACATCCATCTCGAACCGCGCCGTGACGTGGGCCGCGTGCGCTTCCGCATCGACGGCGTGCTGCACAAGGTCTTCGAGATGCCGCCGCCGGTGATGACCGCCGCCGTCAGCCGCATCAAGGTGTTGGGCCGCATGGATCTGGCCGAACGCAGGCGCCCGCAGGACGGGCGCATCAAGACGCGTTCGCCCGGTGGCCGCGAGGTGGAAATGCGTCTGTCGACGATGCCGACCGCCTTCGGCGAGAAGGTCGTGATGCGCATCTTCGACCCCGATACCGCGTTCAAGCCGATCGAACACCTCGGCTTCGATGCCGGCGAGGCGGCGGCGTGGAACGATCTCGTGGCGCGCCCGCACGGCATCGTGCTGGTCACCGGCCCGACCGGTTCCGGCAAGACGACCACGCTGTACTCGACGCTGAAGAAGCTGGCGTCCGACGACGTCAATGTCTGCACGGTCGAAGACCCGATCGAAATGGTCTCGGTCGAACTCAACCAGATGCAGGTGCACAACGCGATCGACCTGACGTTCGCGCAGGGCGTGCGCACCCTGCTGCGTCAGGACCCCGACATCATCATGATCGGCGAGATCCGCGACCTCGACACCGCGCAGATGGCGGTGCAGGCCTCGCTGACCGGTCACCTGGTGCTGTCGACGCTGCACACCAACGACGCGCCGTCGGCGATCACCCGCCTGCTCGATCTCGGCCTGCCGCATTACCTGATCGCGTCCACGCTCAACGGTGTGCTCGCGCAGCGTCTGGTGCGCACGCTGTGTACGCATTGCAAGCAGCCGCAGCCGGTCGATCCGGAAGCCTGGCGCGCGCTGCTCGGCCCCGACAGCGACGTGCCGCCGCCGGACACCGCCTGCGGACCGGTCGGGTGTCTGGAGTGCCGCAACACCGGTTATTTCGGCCGCGTGGGCATCTACGAACTGATGCCGGTCACGCCCGCGCTGCGCGCGAAGATCCAGCCGGACATGGCGCTGTCGGGCTTCAGCCGGACCGCCGTCGGCGAAGGCCTGCGCACGCTGCGCATGGCCGGCGCCGAAAAGGTCGCGCAGGGCGTGACCACCGTGGAAGAAGTGATGACGGTGCTGCCGCCGCGGGAGTAGGCGAATCAGAACGCGCGCTTCGCTGAGTGCGCGGTCGCGAGATGCACTGTGTAAGTGGATATCGCATTGCGTGTTCGCGACGGCGCGATCGGTGCCGCCTCCAAGTCGATATCACCGGTCTCGGATGATTGCTCCTTCCCCCGTGACGCGGGGCATTGCGCCCTTTACGGGTGGAAGGTCGGGATGGGGGCAAACGTCCCGACCGCATGAAGTTCTGTGCGCAAGGACAGGGTGAACCCCGCAGCGCCGACTTGCAGTGCGTCTGGAGCTTCGCCCCCTCCCAACCCTCCCCCGCGAAGCAGGGGAGGGCTTCAGCCGACTACGCGCCGCTCCGCTTGCAGCGATATCCGACGTGGGTGGACTGACACGAACGCGAACACCCGCGCCCACCCGCCCCGATCCGATACGCTGCGCCGTTCTCCCGCTCCGGCTGCTCCTACGATGTCCTTCGACCGCTGCTTCCTGATCGTCGAAACCGGCCGCCCCCTGCCTTCGATGCGCCGCTACGGCGGCTTCCCGCACTGGATCCGCGTCGCGGCCGGCCTGTCGGAGGGTGACGCGGTGGTGGTCGATGTCGAGCACGGGGCCGCGTTGCCGGACGCGGGCGATTTCTCCGGCGTCATCGTCACCGGCTCCGGCGCGATGGTCACCGACCGCGCCGACTGGAGCGAACGCAGCGCCACCTGGCTGCGCGACGCGGCGCACGCCGGCGTGCCGCTGTTCGGCATCTGCTACGGCCACCAGTTGCTCGCCCATGCACTGGGCGGCGAGGTCGGTGAGAACCCGCGTGGTCGCGAGATGGGCACGTACGACATCCAGACCACCGACGCGGCGTCTGATGACCCGCTGTTCGCCGCCGGCGGCACCCGCTTCGCGTCCCAGACCACGCACCTGCAGAGCGTCCTGCGCCTGCCCGACGGTGCGACCCTGCTGGCGCATTCCGAGTTGGAACCGCACCATGCGTTCCGCTGGGGCGATCGGGCCTGGGGTGTCCAGTTCCACCCGGAGTTCAGCGCCACCCACATGCGCGGCTACATCCGCGCGCGCTCGGGGCCGCTGTACCAGGAAGGCCTCGACCCGGTCGCGCTGGTCGCGGCGGTGCGCGCTGCGCCGGAAGCGCGGGCGGTGTTGCAGCGATTCGTGAGGTTGGCGCGCGCGCTGCCGCGCGACTGATTTCTTGCCGTCATGCCCGCGCAGGCGGGCATCCATTGCTTTGCTGCGCGGTGGCAGTGGCAGTGGCAGTGGCGGCGGTTGCCGTTGCCGTGGCTGTTGCTGCGGCTTCTGCTCTTGCTTCCGCTTTTTACGTCAATCGAGCCGTAGAGCGAGCCGAGCATCGCAGGGCGGCGGGGTCGAAGAGCAGCCCATGTCTGAGCGCAGCGAGTTTGGGCTGCGTGCCCCGT
>NZ_JAVDWO010000010.1:0-141604 GCF_031457535.1 Luteimonas terrae | reverse complement strand
GCAGGGGACCGCCGCGGCTGTATCGCGGCGGATCGCGTCCGGCGAAGACGGTTTTGCTTACTTTTGCCAAGACAAAAGTAAGCCGCGCGACAGCGAGGAAGCCCTGTACTTGATCTGCGCTCTTGCGGTTAATTCCTTTTCCTTCGCCCGGAACATCAAAGTCGCAAAGCGACAAGCGAAGAAGCGCGAGCAGGTGCAGGGCTTTCGCCCGCTGCGCGTGCGAGTCCCTTTTGGATGGACCCAAAAGGAACCAAAAGGTCCCTTCGCCGGACGCGAGCCGGCCGGGCTGCGCCCGTCCGGTTCCCTCCGCTCCTCGCCTGACACGGCACGCAGCCCAAACTCGCTGCGCTCAGACATGGGCTGCTCTTCGGCCGCGCCAGGCTCCGGTGCTCGGCTCGCTTTACGGCTCGATTGAAGTCAAAAGCTGGAAGCAAAAGCCAAAGCCAAAGCCAAAGCCAAAGCCAAAGCCAAAGCCGAAGCCGAAGCCGAAGCCGAAGCCAAAGCCAAAGCCGAAGCGAAGCTGGAGCTGGAGCTGGAGCTGAGAGCTGGAAGCAGGCTCAGACGTAATGACTAGCGCTACGCGCTGCAGGGCTGCCAGCGTTTGCGTTGACCGCCGGCATTCGCGAAAAACCCCAAGGAAGAATCACCGAGGCGACACGCTGCCGATGACCCATCCCGGTATGCTCATGCCCCCGAAAGCACACGGACGTCGCGATGGGTGCGTGGTCTCCGCTGGAGATGTTCTGTCTGCTGGCAGGTCTGGTCGTCTGGGCCGTGGCCAGCCTCGTCAGCGTGCGTCTGGTCCTGGCGCATCGGCGCGTGTGGCCACCGGATACCATCGAACATGACGCGGCGTTTCTGGAACTCCCGACGCATGCGCGTCTGGCGGCGCTCGACGCGTTGCTGGCGCACGGGCGGATCGGTATGGCTGAGCACGCAGCGCGGCGTCGGGATCTGATGCTGGAATCGGTCGACCGGTTCCGCTAGGCCATCCGCGGCCGGCGGCCGCTCAAAACAGGCGGGCCAGCCACTCGCTCGCGGCAGTCGCCAGCGTGCCGCTGAGCACGCCGAAGAACCCGATCGCGATCGTGCCGCCCGCCCAGGTCCACAGCATCAAGGCGCCGTCGCGCTCCAGCAATGCCAGCGCGTAGGCCAGCAGCAGCAGACCGAACACGTAGTTGGTGAACGGGATCGGCAGCGCCAGCAGTACGCCCAGCAGCACCAGCTGCAGGCCGGTGAACATTGCCGCAGCGCGGTGGTCGAGGACACCTGGCAAGCGCGGCCGGCTGAAGCGTTCCACGCGTCGCAGCCAGGGTTCGACCACGGTTTCGAAGCGCTGCACCGCGCTGCGGTGGGGGCCGCGCTCGGCGATGAAGCGCGGCAACCAGGGCTTGCGCAGCCCCATCAGCAACTGGACGCCGACCAGGGTCACGAGGGGGCCACCGATCGCGCCGCCCACTCCCGGGATCGGGATGAAGGCGGGCAGGGTGGCGACGAACAGCATCATGCCGAAGACGCGCTTGCCCAGGCCCATCAGCAGGTCGGCGAAGCGCAACTGGTCGCCCGGATCACCCAGCGCCATCGCGGCGAGCAGTTCCCGGGTGCTGGCTTCCTCGCGCGACGGGACCTCAGGCGTCATCGCCGCCCGCGTCCGCATCCGCATCCGCAATGCGCTGGAGCAGCAGCTTGTCGACGCGTGGACCGTCTAGATCGACGATCTCGATGCGCCAACCGTGCCAGTCGAAGTGCTCGGCCACATTGGGAATGCGGCTGAAGCGTGCGATGGTCATGCCGGCCGCGGTGTGGAAGATGTGCTCGTCCTCGCCCGGCAGGGGGCCGCCGCCCAGCAGCTCGCGCAACGCGCCGGTCGGCAGCGTGCCGTCGACCAGCATCGAGCCGTCCTCGCGCATCACCACCAGCGGCGAAGCATCAAGGCCGCTGCTCTGGGTTCGCCCGATCACCGCTTCCATGACGTCGTTGAGCGTGACCATGCCGGCGATGTCGCCGTATTCGTCCACCACCAGCGCCAGCGACTGCTGGTTCTCGCGCAGGATCTCCAGCAGCTTCATCGCCGGTGTCGATTCGGACACGAAGACCGGCTCGCGCAGGTACTTGAACAGATCGAACTCGTTCTTCTCAAGCCGGTCGATCAGTGACTTGATCTCGAGCACGCCGACCACGTCCGAATCGTTGCCGCGGAACACCGGATAGCGCGAGTAGGGCGTCTCGCGCATCTCGGCCAGGTTTTCCTCGAATCCGGCCGAGATATCGAGCCAGGCGATGCGCGTACGCGGCGTCATCAGGCTTTCGGCATCGCGATCGCCGAGCGTCAGCACCCGGTTGACCATATTGCGTTCGTCGGCGTCGATCACGCCCTGCTCGTGGCCTTCGCTCACGAGCATGCGGATTTCCTCTTCGGACACCTGCGCCGCCTCGGTCTTGTCCAGACGCAGCAGCTTCAACATGCCGCGCACGCTGGCGCTGAGCAGCCAGACCGCAGGCGTCGCCGCACGCGACAGCCAGTGCATGGGCAGGGCCACCACCGACGCCAGGCGCTCCGGGGCCAGCAGCGCCAGGCGCTTGGGCAGCAGTTCGCCGAAGACGATCGTCAGGAAGGTGATCAGGCTGACCGCGAACACGACACCGACGGTCGAGGCATAGGTGCCGAGGATCGGCAGGCTGTTCGCCAGCCAGGTGCCGATCGCAGTGCCCAGGGCGTCGCCGCCGAGCATGCCCGTGAGCACGCCGATCGTGGTGATGCCGACCTGCACCGTGGACAGGAAGCGCTCGGGATGCTCGGCAAGTTCCAGCGCGGCGCGGGCGCTGCGGTGTTCGGCGGCGAGCTGCTTGAGGCGCGGTTTGCGCGAGGTGACCACCGACATCTCCGACAGCGCGAAGAACGCGTTGCAGGCGATCAGGGCCAGGACGATGAGGATCAGCTCGAACATTGCCGGGGCCTCCTGCCGAAAAACGGGCGATGCGGAGCATCGAGGGAGGCGTCAGCGGTGTGCGTCGCGGGGGGCGGTCTAGAGTCGTCGTCCATGTGAAAGATGAACAGCGCGAGGGGGCGCGGCCCGGACTATAACAGGCCGCGATGTGACGACTGCAGTGCGCCCCCGGGTCCGCCCGGGCTGGCCCGCAGTGTCATCAAACCGTCATAATCCGCGCCTTGCGCAGAGCGCCCGGTCCCGGGCGCGCGACTTCAAGGCGTCCGGCATGTTCTCCCTGCAAACGATCTTCGGCCAAGGTAACCAGTTCTACACGCTGCTCGAGGAGGCCGCCGTGGCCGCCCACGACAGCACCGTGGCGCTTCACGCGATGCTCAAGGCGGCGGACCGGCAGCCGGCGCTGGACGCGTTCAAGCTGGCGCGCATGCGCGAGCGCGAGGCGTCGGAGAAGATCAGCCAGGCGCTGGTCGACAGCTTCATCACCCCGATCGAGCGCGAGGACATCGAGGCGCTGGGATCTGCGCTGTACAAGATTCCCAAGCAGGTGGAGAAGTTCGCCGACCGCTATTCGCTGGCGACCATGCATCTCGAGCACATCGACTTCGCGCCGCGCGCGGCGATGCTGGAACAGGCGTCCGCGGTCGTGGTGAAGATGGTCAAGACCCTGCGCAGCATGAAGCTCGAGCCGATGAAGGCGCTCAACGACGAGCTGCGCGCGCTGGAGAACGAGGCCGACCGGCTGATGCTCGAGCTCTACCGCGACATCTATTCGGGCAAGCTCGATCCGCTACAGATGTTCCTGCTCAAGGAGTTCTTCGAGATTCTCGAAAAGGCGATCGACCGCTGCCGTGAGGCCGGCGTGGTCGCCTACGAGATCGTGCTCAAGAACTCCTGACGGGCCGCCCGACATGCTGACCCTCGTGCTGATCGTGGTCGCGACCGCGCTGGTGTTCGAATACATCAACGGGTTCCACGACACCGCCAATTCGATCGCGACCGTCGTCGCCACCAAGGTGCTCTCGCCAATGCAGGCGGTGGGCCTGGCCGCGTCGATGAACCTGATCGGCGCGCTGATGGGCACCGCGGTGGCCAAGACCATCTCCTCCGGCCTGATCGATGCCGGCGTCGTCGATGTGGGCTCGCAGCTGATCCTCTGCGCGCTGCTGGGCGGCATCGTCTGGAATCTGATCACCTGGTGGTGGGGTCTGCCATCGTCGTCGTCGCATGCGCTGATCGGTGGTCTGATCGGCGCCGCGCTGGCCGCTGCCTCGAACAACTTCGACGTGGTGATCTGGTCCGAGCCTGCGCAGCCGGTGTGGCACAGCGCAGGCGTGCTGTGGAAGGTCATCGTGCCGATGGTCAGTTCGCCGGTGCTGGGGTTTGCTGCGGGCTTTCTGATGATGGGCGTGTTGTTCTTCGCCATCTCGATGATGGCGCGCAGCGGCGGCGTGCTCGCGCGCATCGCGCGGCCGCGCTGGGTCAATGCGTTCTTCGGCAAGAGCCAGATCGTCTCGGCGGCCGGCATGGGCTTCGCGCACGGCATGAACGATGCGCAGAAGACGATGGGCATCGTCGCCCTGACCTTGGTCAGCGCGCAGAGCGTCGGCACGCTCGACGACCTGCCGGCCTGGCTGGCGTTCCTGCATCCCTCGGACGCGGCGCTCGCCGAGGGTGACATCGACCTGTGGATCAAGATAACCTGCGCCGTGGTCATGGCCGCCGGTACCGCCGCGGGCGGCTGGCGCATCATCAAGACGCTGGGCCACAAGCTGGTCAAGCTGCACCCGATTCACGGCTTCGCCGCCGAGACCAGCGCCGCATCGGTGATCCTGGCCGCGTCGTCCATGGGCATTCCGGTGTCGACCACCCACAACATTTCTGCGGCGATCATGGGCGTGGGCACGGCCAAGCGCCTCAACGCGATCAAGTGGACGGTGGTCAACAAGATGATCTGGGCGTGGATCCTGACGATCCCGATGTCGGGCGGTATCGCCTACGGCCTGTTCCGGATGTTTCACCACTTCGGCTGGGTGTGATCGAGCCGCGGCATCCGCATACTGCGACGGTGAACGCCGCGCCTTCGAAGACGGACGCCCGCGCACGCATCCTCGCCGCGATTCGCGCGGTGCCGGCTGGCAGCGTCGCAGGCTATGGACACATCGCACGCCGCGCCGGTCTGCCGGCCCGCGCACGCCTGGTCGCGCGGGTGCTGCGCGATCACGGTGATCCGGACCTGCCGTGGCACCGCATCGTGCGCAGCGACGGCCGGATCGCATTCCCCGACGGGTCGGCGGGTTTCCGCGAACAGGCGCAGCGCCTGCGCGCCGAGGGCGTCACGGTGACGCGTGGCCGTGTGCGGATGCCGGCCGGGGACACGCTCGATGCCGCGCTGTGGGGCCCCGACGGACACGACTGATCCGGCACGATCGTCTACACAGCGCGCCCGGTATCATGTCGCCGGAAAAACGAGGAGTCAGGATGTTTCCCAGGTTGCCGCTGGCCGTCAAAGTGATCCTGGCCATCAATGTCGTGGTGTTCGTGCTGCAGCTTGCGGTCGGCAATGCGCTTGCGTATTTCATGCTGTGGCCGCTGGGCGGCGCGGATGCGGGCGGGCTCGGTTTCCAGCCGTGGCAGCTGGTGACCTACGGTTTCATGCACGACCCGCGCAACATCGGGCATCTGGCGTTCAACATGCTGGCGCTGGCGATGTTCGGCTCGCAGCTTGAACACACCTGGGGCACGCGGCGCTTCGTCACCTATTACCTGGTCTGCGTGATCGGGGCGGGGCTGTGCCAGCTCGGCGTGGTGACGTGGTCGCTGGCGCAGGGCGCGTTTCCGTATCCCACGCTCGGCGCATCCGGCGGTGTGTTCGGCCTCCTGCTGGCCTACGGCGTGCTGTTCCCGAACCAGCGTCTGGTGCTGCTGTTTCCGCCGATCCCGATGCGTGCCCGCACGCTGGTGATCGTCTACGGCCTGGTCGAGCTGGTGCTCGGCATCACCGGCACACGTTCGGGCGTCGCCCACTTCGCGCATCTGGGCGGCATGCTGTTCGGCTGGCTGCTGCTCCAGCATTGGCGCGGACGTCCGCCGTTCAACCGCAGCGGCGGCAAGCGGCACGTGCGGCGAGTGTGATCGGACGGCGAAGCCGTCCGACGGGATTGGGAGTTCGGAATTCGGGATTCGCCTCACTGCTGCCTTCGGCACACGACAGCGCAAACGAAAAAGGCCGCACGATGTGCGGCCTTTTTCTTGACAGCTGATGATGGTTCAGGTCGCCGGAAGGCGCTCTTTCGAATCCCTAATCCCCAATCCCGAATCCCGGCTTCTGTCACCGCCAGATACGCACCTGATCCTCGGCCTTGCGGGTCATCGCATCATTCGCGCCGCACTTGAAGGTTTCGGTGTAGGCCGGCAGGTTCGACACTGGGCCGTTTGCGCGCCACTGCCCCGGCGCATGCACGCTGGTGGCCGCATTGCGGGTCGCGGTGTCGATCGCCGACTGCTGGCGCCACAGCTGAGCCCAGCCGCGGAAGAACGCTTCTTTGCCCGACTGCGCGAGCTCCGGGTTCGCCTGCTGAAGCGCGTCCCATGCGAGTTCCACGCCGGCCAGATCGGCGGCGTTCTCGTCGCGGGTCAGCGCGCCGTTGACCTGCATGCCAGTTAGACCCGGATAGCCGTAGCCGTTGTACTGCGAGACCAGCTTGTCGGTGGCGGTCAGCCAGCCGGCGTCGTCGTCGGTGCTCCACCAGGTGCGCACGGTGCCGCTGCTGTCGACCAGCTTGCCCTTGATGTCGATCGCGCGGCTCAGCTCGTGGCCGACCAGCGCGCCGTAGGTGCCGTAATGCGTGGCGGCCTCGGCGGCGACGTCGAGCACCGGCGGCTGCAGCACGGCGGCGGACACGATCAGGCGGTTCTGCGCGAGGTCGTAGGCCAGCGCCGGCGTCTGCGGCAGCACGTCCCAGCGACGTGCGGCATTGGCCTGGCCGATGCGACGCATTTCCTGTGCATGGCGCCAGGTGGACGCGATCAGCATGTTGCTGCCGAAGCTGGCGCGGCCCATCGGCTGCACGGTGTAGTCGATGTCCTGCACCGGCGCGCCGATCTCGATCTGCAGCGCTGCGAGCTTGGCCTTGGCCTCGGTCTTCGCGGCCGGGGTCATCCACGTGTTGCGCTCGATACCGCGACCCAGCGCATCACGCACCTGGCCGGCGATGGTCTCGGCGCGCGCGCGGGTGGCATCGGGCAGATACGCGGCGACGTACTCGCGCGACATCATCGGGCCGGCGGCGCGGTTGATCGCGCCCAGCACCAGCTGCTGGCGCTCGGGCTGCGCGGTTTCGCCGCGCAGGATGCGGCCGTGGAAATCGTATTCGGCGTCGCGGAAGCTCTTCGACAGGTAGGGCGCCATCGCGTTGCCGATATGGAAGCGCAGATACGCCTTCCACTGGTCGGCCTTGAGCGAGTTGACCAGCGTGTCGAGCTGGGTGAAAAACTCCGGATTCGCCAGAGACACCTGCGTCGCCTGCACGCCCTGCGCGGCGAGGAACTCGCCGAGCTGCAGACGGCGGTACTGCTTGTCGAGGCCCTCGGTGTCGACGAGCGCGTACTGCGCACGCGGATCACGCAGCTCGGCCAGCGGCTTGGACGCGGCCGCGATGCGGCGCTCCAGATCGATCACCAGCGCGGTCTCGGCATCGAGGCGGTCCTCGGCGGTGCCGGTCAGCGCGAGGATGTTGCGCACGTACTGCGTGTATTGCGAGACGATCTGCTGGGTCTCGGCATCGCCGCGGCTGTAGTAGGCCGGGTCGGGCAGGCCGAGGCCGCCCTGGGTGAAGTAGCCGACGTGGCGGTTGAGATCGGCCAGATCGACTTCCGCGCCGAATTCGAACAGCACCGGAATGCCGACCTGGTGCAGCGCGGCCAGCGCAGGCGCGATGTCGCGGGTGCGGCGGATGCCGTCGATGCGTGCGATCAGCGAGGCGATCGGCTTGGCGCCGTCGGCCTCGACCGCGGCCTCGTCCAGGCCACTGGCCCAGAAGTCGCCGAGCAGGCGCTGCACGTCGTTCTGTGGCGACGTCATCGCGGCATTGAGCAGATCGTGCTGCTGGGTGAGTGCGAGCGCCTGCAGTTCACCGAGGGCCGAACGCGTGCCCTGGCCGGCGACGACCATGTTCGCGGCCAGCCAGTCCTTGTTGGCGAAGCTGTAGAGATCGGTGCAGGCGGTGACCGGCGGCGGACCCTTCGGCGCGGCGGCGCGGCGACGCTGCGCGTCGGCATCGGAACTCAGGCCGACCAGCAGTGCGATCGAGGCGGCGAGCAGGGCGGGGCGGGCGAGCGTGTGCTGGATCGGCATTGCGGAGTCCGTGCGGGCATGAATCGCGCAAGTCTAGCAAGCTGCGGGATGGCGGGACGGTGCGGCATTTCGCGTTCAGGGATGTGCGGTGGAAGCAGAGGTGACGGGCTCTCCTAGAACAGTTCAGGGGTGATGCCACCCTCACCCGATGCGCTGTGCGCATCGACCTCTCCCGAAGGAAGAGGTGTCGGAAGCAACGTGCCGTCGCCGCCCGGATCCGGGATCTGGCAGGTCCTAAAAGAAAAGCCCGGCATCGCTGCCGGGCTTCATCGTTACCGCGATGCCGCCTGGATCACCAGATCACGACCTGCTGGTCGCCACTGCGCACCATCGGGTCGCCGGCTTTGCACTCGAACGCAGCCGCGAACGCGGGCAGGTTCGACGGCGCGCCGATCGCGCGGAAATTTGCCGGTGCGTGCGAGTCGGTCTTCAGCCGCACGTCGAGTTCCTGCGGGGTGAAGTTGCGACGCCACACGGTGGCCCAGTTGAGGAAGAAGCGCTGGTCGCGGCTCAGGCCGTCGGTCATCGGATCCGGCGTGTCGCCAGCCGCCTGCTTCATCGCGTCATAGGCCGTGGCCAGACCGCCGAGATCGGCGATGTTCTCGCCAAGCGTGAGCTTTCCGTCGACATGCTTGCCGGGCGCGGCTTCATACGCGTTGAACTGCGAGGTCAGCAGGTCGGTGCGTGAGGAGAAGCCGGTCGAGTCGGCCTGCGTCCACCAGTTCTCGAACTTGCCGGTCGGGCCGAAGCGGCTGCCCTGGTCGTCGTAGCCGTGGGTCATCTCGTGACCGATCACCGCGCCGATGCCGCCGTAGTTCATTTCATCCGATGCGTCCGGATCGAAGAACGGCGGCTGCAGGATTGCGGCCGGGAACACGATCTCGTTCTGCAGCGGGTTGTAGTAGGCGTTGACCGTCTGCGGCGTCATGCCCCATTCGGTCTTGTCGACCGGCTGGCCGATCTTCGACAGCATCCACTTGTAGTTGAACTCGGTCGCGGCGAGCACGTTGCCGATGTAGCTGTCGCGCGAGGTCGACAGGCCGTCCCACGCGCGCCACTTCTCGGGATAGCCGATCTTCGGCGTGAACGAGGCCCACTTCTCCATCGCCTTGGCCTTGGTCTCGTCGCTCATCCAGGCCAGGTTCTCGATGCGCACCTTCAGCGAGTCGCTGAGGTTCTTGACCAGCGTTTCCATGCGCGCCTTGGACTCGGCCGGGAATGCAACCTGCACGTAGAGCTGGCCCAGCGTCTCGCCGGCTTGACTGTTGAGCGTGTCGAGCACGCGCTTCTCGCGCGCCTTCAGGTCTTTCTGGCCGCGCAGCTTGTTGCCGTAGAAGTCGAAGTTTTCCTGCACGAACGCATCGCCCAGGTACGGCGCGGCGCCGTCGACGAGGTGGTAACGCAGGTAGCTCTGCCAGTCGGCGACCGGCGTGTCGCCGAGCATCGCGCTGACTTCCTTGTGGAAGTCCGGAATCGCCAGCGAGAACTTCTCCGGCACCGCGACGCCCTGCGATTCGAAGAACGCCGTCCACGGGAAGTTCGGGGTCAGCGCATCGGCTTCGGCCGGCGTGACCGGGTTGTAGAACAGCTTCACGTCACGCGACATCTCGACGCTGGATTTGGACTTCGACGCCAGCCGTGTTTCAAACGCCAGCACCGACTTGGCCTGGGTCGCCGCGTCGGCGGCCGGCACGCCCGACAGCTCGAGCATCTTCGCCACGTGGGCGACGTACTGCTCGCGCACCGGCGCCTTGTCGGCATCGGTGTAGTAGCTGGTGTCGGGAAGTCCCAGGCCGCCCTGCATCGCGTAGGCGATGTTCATCGTCGGCACGTCGAAATCGGCCTCGGGGCCGAAGCCGAACAGACCGCCTTCGCCTCGCGCATAGGTCTGGCGCAGGTACTCGGCGACGGCCGGCCCGTCGGCCAGTGCTTCGATCGCGGCCAGGCGGTCCTTCAGCGGCTCGACGCCCTGGGCGTTGATCTTGGCTGCGTCCATGCCGGTGGCCCAGAAGTCGCCGACGATCTTCTCGACACCGGTCGCAGCGGTGTCGGCGGCGGATTGCTCGGCGAGCTGACGCTGGATTGCGGTCGAGCGCTCGTCGAGCATCTCGAACGCGCCCCACGAGGTGCGGTCACCGGGAATGGCATTGGCGGCGAGCCACTTGCCGTTCGCGTATGCGTCGAAATCGGTACAGGCGTTCTTGCTGGTGTCGAGATCGCCGATCTCGAAACGGTTCACGCCGGGCAGCGCGCTCTCGTCGAGCGTCAGCTTTTTGGGCGCGGCGGCATCCGTCGCCGGCGCAGCGGCCGTGGCCGGCGGGGTGTCCTGGCCGCCCGAACAGGCGGACAGCGCCAGCACGACCGAACAGGTCAGCAACAGGCGCTTGGGTGCGAAGGCAATCACGTGGAATCTCCGTAGAGGAAGGACCGCCGGGCGGCGCCCGGTGTGGGCGCACTCTACGCTTGCCCCGGAAGCGCCGGGGGTGTCGAAGGTCATGCGTGGACCGGCTGTGCCCGGCGCCGTTGATTCCGGCCAAGACCTGCTTTGCGGTTCCTGGCGCCCAGTGTGTCGGAGACGGGTGACGTTCGACCCATGCGCGCCCGCGCACGGTGGAGGAGGATCGACCCGTCGTGCCGATGGCACAGGGAGAAAACCGATGCTCGCGATCCGTGACCTGACCAAGACCTATGCCAACGGCGTGCGCGCCCTCGACGGCGTGACGCTCGACATCCCGCGCGGCATGTTCGGGTTGCTGGGTCCCAATGGCGCGGGCAAGTCTTCGCTGATGCGCACGCTGGCGACGTTGCAGTCGGCCGACGGCGGCAGCGCCACGCTCGACGGCAGCGACGGTCCGATCGACGTGCTGCGCGACAAGGATGCCGTGCGCCGCCAGCTCGGCTACCTGCCGCAGGATTTCGGCGTGTATCCCAAGGTCAGCGCGCTCGATCTGCTCGAACACTTCGCAGTATTGAAAGGCCTGACCGATCGCAAGCAGCGGCGCGAGGTCGTCGATGGCCTGCTGGCGCAGGTGAACCTGTGGGATGCGCGCAAGCGCAAGCTCGGCACGTTCTCCGGCGGCATGCGCCAGCGCTTCGGCATCGCCCAGGCGCTGCTGGGCAATCCGCGTCTGGTGATCGTCGACGAGCCCACCGCTGGCCTCGACCCCGAGGAGCGCAACCGCTTCCTCAACCTGCTGGCGGCGATCGGCGAGGATGTCGTGGTGATCCTGTCGACGCACATCGTCGAGGACGTCACCGACCTGTGCCCGACGATGGCGATCATGAATCGCGGTCAGGTGCTGCTGACCGGACGGCCCAGCGACGCGATCGAGGCGCTGTCGCAACAGGTCTGGCGCAAGCAGGTGACCAAGGAGACGCTTTCCGGGTACGAAGCCGCGCACACGGTGCTGTCGACGCGCCTGGTCGCCGGCCAGCCGGTGATCCACGTGCACAGTGCTGAGCGGCCCGAGGAGGGTTTCGTGCAGATCGATCCCGATCTCGAGGACGTGTACTTCCAGCGCCTGCGCCTGCAGGCGCGGCAGCAGGCCGCCGCAGCGCCGGTCGTCTGAGCCGGAGCCCGCCATGATTCTCGAATTCTTCCGCTTCGAGCTGCGCCAGCAGCTCCGCTCGCCGCTGCTGTGGTTCCTCGCGGTCCTGTTCGCACTGCTCGGGTTCGGCGCAGCGTCCAGCGATGCGGTGCAGATCGGCGGCGCGATCGGCAACGTGCATCGCAATGCGCCGGTGGTCGTCGCCCAGCTGTTCGGCGCGTTCACCCTGCTGACGATGCTGATCGTGCCGATCTTCGTCAGCACCGCGCTGCTGCGCGATTTCGAGCAGGGCACCGCGGACCTGCTGTTTTCGGGGCCGGTGCGCCGACGCGACTATCTGCTCGGCCGGATCGGCGCAGCCCTGCTGGCGAGCCTGGCGGTGTTCGTCATCATCGGCATCGGCCTGTTCGTCGCGCAGTTCATGCCGTGGATCGATCCCGCGCGTCTCGGCCCGGTGTCGCTGCAGCCGTATCTGTGGTCGCTCGGCGTGATCTTGCTGCCGAACCTGCTATTCGTCACCGCACTGCTGGCGTTGCTGGCGGTCACCACGCGGTCGATCCTGTGGGTCTACATCGGGGTGCTGGCGTTCTTCGTGGTGTACGGCGTCAGCGCGACGCTGGTAAAGGACATCGACAACATCTGGCTGGCGACGCTGGTCGAGCCGCTGGGCGCTCGCGCGCTATCGCGCACGGTGCGGTACTGGTCGGCCGAGGAACGCAATTCCGGCCTGCCAGCACTGGCCGGGTACATGCTCGCCAACCGTGCGCTGTGGCTGGGCGTGTCACTGGCGCTGTTTGCGGCGACCTTCGCACTCTTCCGGACCGAGCGCAGCGGCACCGGGCGCAATCTGTTCAAACGCCGCCGCGCGCCGCCGCCAGCCACGGTGGCGGCGGTCGTGCCGTCGCGCGCACCGATCCGTGTGCAGCCGGTGTTCGGCGCGGCGACCGCGTGGTCGCAGACCTGGCGACAGGTGCGCTTTGACACTGCCGGCGTGCTACGCAGTGTGCCGTTCCTGGTGATGCTGCTGTTCGGCATCCTCAACTTCGTGCCGTCTGCGCTGTTCCAGCAATCGCTGTATGGAACGTCGGTCTATCCGGTCACCTCGCAGATGCTCGACGCGTTGCGTGGCAGCTACAGCTTCCTGCTGATGCTGGTGGCGATGTTCTACGCCGGCGAACTGGTATGGAAGGAGCGCAGCGCCAAGCTCAACGAAGTGGTCGACGCGATGCCGGTGCCCAACCGCATTCCGCTGCTGGCGAAGTTCCTGACCCTGCTGGTGGTGATCGCGCTGTTCCAGCTGATCGGTATGGCGATGGCGATGGCGGTGCAGCTGTTCAAGGGCAGCGTGCAGCTCGAACCGCTGGTCTATGTGCAGGCGCTGGTGTTCGACTCGATTCCCTACGTGATCATGGGCGGGCTGGCACTGGCGTTGCAGGTCTTCGCCAACAACAAGTTCATCGGCTACGGCCTGCTGGTGCTGGTGCTCGTCGCGCAAGCCGTGCTCGGCATGCTCGATTTCACCCACAACCTCTACACCATCGGGGCGTGGCCGAACGCGCCGTACTCGGACATGAACGGCTACGGGCATTTCCTCGTCGGGCAACTGGCATTCCAGGGGTACTGGGGTTTGTTCGTCGCAGCGTTGTTGCTGCTCGCGGCCGCGCTGTGGGTGCGCGGCGTCGATGGTGGCTGGCGCCAGCGTCTGGCCGGCATGCGCGCGCAGTTGCGTGGTGGCCTGGGCATCGCATTCGCGGTCGCCGTGCTCGCGTTCGGAGCGGTCGGCGGCCTGCTGTTCTGGAACACCAACGTCCGCAACGATTTCGTCTCGCCCGACGGCCAGCTCGATCTGCAGGCCCGCTACGAGCGCGACTACAAACAATATGAATCACTGCCGCAGCCGCGCATCGTCGCCAGCCGATCGGACATCGATCTGCGCCCGGAAACACAGTCGATGACCGGCACGTTGATCTACACGGTCCGCAATCCGCATGCCGTCCCGATCGCCGATATCCACATCGGCATGGCCGAGGATCGCGCGCTGGTCGATGTCGATCTCGGCGGGCAGACGCTCGCGCAGTACGACGAGCCGCTGGGCTATCGCATCTACCGGCTCGCCACACCGCTGGCGCCCGGCGAGCAGCGCGAGTTCCGCTTCCGGGTGGACTTCCATCCGACCGGCATCACCAGTAGCCAGGCGCAGACGCAGTTCGTCGAGAACGGCAGCTTCTTCAACAGCGGCATGTTTCCGCAGTTCGGCTACAACGCGCGCGCCGAGATCAGCGACCGCAACGAGCGGCGCAAGCGTGACCTCGGTGAGCCGCGACGCATGCCGAAGCTCGAGGACGAAGCGGCCCGCGCGAACACCTATCTGACCGACGACGCCGACTGGATCGATTTCAGCACCACGATCTGCACCGCGCCCGACCAGATCGCGCTGGCGCCGGGCTACATCGAACGCGAGTTCGAGCGCGACGGGCGTCGCTGCTTCAGCTATGCGATGGATCGCCCGATGCTGCACTTCTACGCATTCCTCTCCGCGCGCTGGGAGGTCCGCAAGGGCATGTACAAGGACATCCCGATCGAGGTGTATTTCGACCCCAAGCATCCGTTCAATGTCGACCGGATGATCGAGGCGACGCAGAAGTCACTGGCCTACTACGAGGCCAATTTCACCCCCTACCAGCATCGCCAGCTGCGCATCATCGAGTTCCCCGGCTATGCCAGCTTCGCCCAGGCCTTCGCCAACACGGTGCCGTACTCGGAGTCGATCGGCTTCATCGCCGATCTGCGTGACGCCGACAAGCTCGACTACGTGTTCTACGTCACCGCGCACGAGGTCGCGCACCAGTGGTGGGCACACCAGGTGATCGGCGCGAACGTGCAGGGCGCGACGATGCTGTCCGAATCGCTGTCGCAGTACTCGGCGCTGATGGTGATGGAGCAGGAGTACGGGCGCCCGCGCATGCGCCAGTTCCTGAAGTACGAGCTGGACCGGTACCTCGGCGGCCGCGGCGGGGAGCGTCTGGAAGAACTGCCGTTGTACCGCGTGGAAAACCAGCAGTACATCCATTACCAGAAGGGCTCTCTGGTGTTCTATCGCCTGCGCGAAGAGATGGGCGAGGCCGCGCTGAATCGCGCGCTCAAGCGGTTTCTCGAGGAGAAGGCCTACCAGACTGCGCCGTACACGACCTCGCGCGAATTGCTGGACTACATCCGAGCCGAAGCGCGCCCCGACCAGCAGACGCTGATCACCGACCTGTTCGAGACAATCAGCTTCTACGACAACCGGGTCGTGGCGGCCGCGGCGAAGCGTCGCGACGACGGGCGCTACGACGTCACGCTGACCCTGCATGCGGCCAAGCGGTACGCCGACGGCACCGGTCGCGAGCGCGAAGGCGCGCTCGACGACTGGATCGAGGTCGGTGTGTTCGCGCGCGGGCCATCGGGCAAGGAGCGCGACGAGAAGGTGCTGTATCTCGAGCGGCACCACATCACGACGGCCGATCCGGTGATCACCGTGACCGTCGACGAGGCCCCGTTCGAAGCCGGTTTCGATCCCTACAACAAGCTGATCGACCGGGTCTCGGCGGACAACCGGCGGCGGGTCACGTTGTAACGAAGGAACGCGTCGGGGCGATGCACGCCATCGCCCGAATTCCGCGATCAGGACAGCGGTGCGTCTGACCCTGATCCCGCCGCCGCATCGTTGAGCCGCTTGCTCTCGCGCTTCGGGCGCGTGAGCGGGGTCGGCTTCGGCCCCGGGGCGTTCGTGTTCTTGATGATCAGCGGAATGCCGGCGCGGGTATCGTTGCTCGCGGTTTCCAGCTCGAAGCGCTCGGCGTCGAGACGACGGACCTGGGCGGCGATCGCGTCGGCGTCCTCTTCGGGCACGTCGAGTTCGCGCAGGACGGCGGCGCCGAACTGCACCGCGGATTCGAAGGTCTCGCGGATCTGGAAATCCACGCCGGCGTTGACCAGCCGCAGCGAATGCTCGCGATCGAACGAGCGGACCAGCAGCTTGGCCTGCGTGAACTCGTGACGGGCGAGTTCGACGATGCGGTCGGCGGCCGCGTGGTCGTCGATGCAGATCGCGATCGCGCGTGCGGTGCGGGCGCCGGAAGCGTGCAGCACGTCGAGCCGGGTGCCGTCGCCGTAGTAGACCTTGAAGCCGAACTCGGCGGCGCTCTGGATCATCTCGATGTCGGTGTCGATGATCGTGACATCGACATCGCGCGCCAGCAGCGACTGGCTCATGACCTGGCCGAATCGGCCGAAGCCGATGATCAGCACGCTGCCGCTCTGGCCCGCGACGTCTTCCACATCGTCCGGCCGCGCGGCCCTGGCCTTGACGATGAAGCGCTGGGTCATCAGCACAACCAGCGGCGTCAGGGCCATCGACAGCACGACGATCGCAGTGAGGTTCGCATTGACCTCGGCGTCGATCAGGCCGGTTGCGGCCGCGGTGGAAAACAGCACGAATGCGAACTCGCCGCCCTGCGCCATCAGCACCGCGCGCTCCAGCGCTTCGGGATGCGAACTGCGGGTCACGCGCGCGACGATGTAGATGCACAGCGCCTTGGTCGCCATCGCCGCGAGCACGCCGCCGACGATCAACGGCCAGTTCGCCGCGACCACCGTCAGGTTCAGCGCCATGCCGACGCCGAGGAAGAACAGGCCCAGCAGGATGCCGCGGAAGGGTTCGATGTCGGCTTCGATCTGGTGCCGGAACGAGGACTCCGACAGCAGCACGCCGGCGAGGAACGCGCCCATCGCCATCGACAGGCCGCCGAGCTGCATCAGCAGCGCCGCGCCCAGCACCACCAGCAGCGCGGCCGCGGTCATGACTTCACGCGCCTTGGCCGCGGCCAGCACGCGGAACATCGGATTGAGCAGATAGATGCCGGCGACGATCAACGCGGCCAGCGAGCCGATCCCGATGGCGATCGACGTCCAGCGCGAGGACGCGTCGACCGCGGCCTCGGGCGTGGGCGCGAGGAAGGCGAGCAGCGCCAGCAGCGGCACGATCAGCAGATCCTCGAACAGCAGCACCGAGACGATCTTCTGGCCGTGGGGCAGGGCGGTCTCGCCACGCTCCGAGAGCAGTTGCATCACCACCGCGGTCGAGGTCATCACGAAGCCGGCGGCGCCGACGAACGCGATCGGCCACGGAAAACCGAATGCCTTGCCGAGCAGGGTGAGCGCGGTGATGCTCAGGATGATCTGCAGCGCGCCGAGGCCGAAGATCTGCCGGCGCAGGCTCCACAGGTGCGAGGGCCGCATTTCCAGGCCGATGACGAACAGGAACATCACCACGCCGAGTTCGGCGACGTGGAGGATCGATTGCGGATCGGAGAACCAGCCGAAGCCGAACGGCCCGATCGCCAGGCCCGCAGCCAGGTACCCGAGCACCGAGCCGAGCCGGAGTTTGCGGAACAACGGCACCGCGACCACGGCCGCGCCGAGCAGCGCGACGACCTGGATCAGCTGACTGGTGGTCTCGTGGGCCTCGGTGGCCATGACTATTTCCTGGATGGGGTCGTCGACAGCAGGAGGAAGCCGCCGGCGAGTGCGATGTTCTTCATGAAGTGCAGAAGTTGGCCGTCGTGTGCGCCGGCGCGCGCCATCCAGAAGGGATGCGACAGTGCGGCGTCGGCCACCAGCAGTGCCGCGGCCGCCAAAGCCACCCAACCCACGCGCCAGCCGGTGAGCAGCAGCAGGCCCAGCAGGAGTTCACCGACGCTGAGCACCAGCGCGGCATTCGAAAGCGTCATGCCGTTGAGCGCGCCCCAGACCCGCCAGCCGCCCAGCACGATGAACATGCTGGCCATCATTACGCGTGCGAGCAGCATAGGCGCGGAAGGCGCAGTGGAGCGGAAGGCCATCGGTCAGGTCCTGTCTAGGATGCGTGAAGAGTGACACAGCGCCGGAGCGCCGCCCAGTCGAAGCGGCGCAGGGGGCCACTGTGGGCACGCCTGAGCGCCGGCTGTCATCCCGTTCGACCGGCCGCTGGAACGGAAGGCTGAATTGGCGTAGACTCGGCCCCGTTCTGCAACACGGCTGCCCCTGTCCGACGCGATCCGCGCCGGCAGATACGATCCTGGTACGCCTTCCGCATTGATCGATTCCTGATCCGCGCGGACTTATTCCGCACGTCTTTCGTCGCGCAGACCACGGCCCGGAGCATCCGGTAGCCGTTTCATTATTGCTCGCAGCGCGGTTCTGGATAGCTCCGAGCAAGACTTCCCAGCGTTCCCGTTCCGGTGTCGTGCGTCCGCACGATTCGCAGACGGTGGCGTGCGGAATCGCAAGGAGTTCCATTGCAATGACGTTTGAAGACCTCGGGCTGTCGCCCGCGCTGCTGCGCGCGCTCGCCGAAAACGACTACAACACGCCCACGCCGATCCAGGCACAGGCCATTCCGCTGATCCTCAGTGGCAACGACGTGCTGGGTGGCGCCCAGACCGGCACCGGCAAGACCGCTGCCTTCGGCCTGCCGCTGCTGCAGCGTCTCGCCAAGGAAACGCCGCCCAAGGGCCCGCGCAAGCCGCGCGCACTGATCCTGGTGCCGACCCGCGAGCTCGCGGTGCAGGTCGCCGAGAACCTCAAGACCTACGGTCGCCACCTGCGCCTGAACGTCACGACGATCTTCGGCGGCGCCGGCATGCAGCCGCAGATCGACAACCTGCGTCGCGGTGTGGACGTGCTGATCGCGTGTCCGGGCCGTCTGCTCGACCATATGGAAAGTGGTCACGCCAAGCTCGACGCCGTCGAGGTGCTGGTGCTGGACGAAGCCGACCGCATGCTCGACATGGGCTTCCTGCCGCAGATGAAGCGCATCATGAACCGTGTGCCGAAGCAGCGTCAGACGCTGTTGTTCTCGGCCACGTTCGAGCCGCGCATCAAGGCGATGGCGCTGGAGTTCATGCGCGATCCGCAGCAGGTGCAGGTGGCGCAGAACAGCACGATCGCCGACACCATCGCGCATCGCGCGCATCCGGTGGACAACAGCCGCAAGCGCGACCTGCTGGTCGAATTGCTGTCCAAGCGTCACACCGACCAGGTGCTGGTGTTCGGCAAGACCAAGCACGGCTGCAACCGTCTGGCCGAGCAGCTGGCCGAGTCGGGTCTGCCGGCGGTTGCGATCCACGGCAACAAGAGCCAGGCGCAGCGCCAGAAGGCACTGGACATGTTCAAGTCCGGTCGCGCCCGCATCCTCGTCGCCACCGACGTGGCCGCGCGCGGTCTCGACATCCCGAATCTGCCGCTGGTGATCAACCACGATCTGCCGATGGTCGCCGAGGATTACGTGCACCGCATCGGCCGTACCGGCCGCAACGGTTCCACCGGTGAGGCGCTGTCGCTGGTCTCGCCGGAAGAGGGCGGTCTGCTGCGCCAGATCCAGCGCATGCTCAAGGCCGAGATCGACCTGACGGCGGTGCCTGGCTTCGAGCCGAGCCAGCCGGTGCGTCTAGACACGCCGATCCCGAAGAATGGTGGCGGTCAGCGTCGTCAGCCGTCTGCCGGCCGTCCGGGTGCACGCATGGGCGAGCAGAAGCCTGGCGGCGAGCGCGCACCGCGCAAGCCGGGCAACCGGGGTCACGGCAAGCCGATGGACCGCAGCGTGCACGCGCACGCGGGCCCGAAGCAGCACCGTCCGGGCGCCGGCCGTCCGCAGGAACGCCGCGACAGCCGCGCATGATGCCGGGCGCGGCGCGGGCCTAGCTGCCCGGGTTGCACGCGCTCCGCGTTGACGAAAAAGGCCGCCTTCGGGCGGCCTTTTTCTGTTTCGGCGCTGGCGCAGCGCTGATGTCAGGTTGCATCGCCGCTGACTTTTCAGTTGCTGGGCGTATCAGGTGCTGCAAGACCAAAGCCCTCCACCCGTGAAGGGCGCAATGCCCCGCGTGCGGGGGGGGGGGGGGTTGGGTGGGGGCGAACTGTGAGGACATCGATCAAACGATCTGCACGCGCAGGCGTCGCGCCTACGGGTTCCGATGGGCCCCACCCATTCCTCCCCACACGCGGGGGAGGGCTTCCAGAATCTCTGACCGCGATCAGAGGCTGTTCCCACAACGCAAAAGGCCGCCTCTCGGCGGCCTTCTCGTGTCCCGGCGGGAGCCCTCAGACGCCGGCGACGCGGCGCGCGGACTTGAAGCGGGTGGCCCAGTATCCCGAGTCGAGCTCGGAAACCATGACATCCTTGCCGGTGCGCGGTGCATGCACGAAGCGGCCGTCACCCAGATAGATGCCGACGTGGTCGATACGGTTGCCACGACGACCGAAGAACACCAGGTCGCCAGCAGTGAGTGCCGTACGTTCGACGCGCTCGCCGTTCTGCGCCATGTCGCGCGAGACGCGCGGCAGGTCGATGCCCAGCGCGGTCCGGAATACGTAGCCCACCAGGCCGCTGCAATCGAAGCCGCTGTCGGGGCTGGAGCCGCCCCAGCGATACGGGGTGCCGATGAAGCTCAGGGCGCGCTTGAGCAGGCCCTCGACCCGACCGTCTGCCTGGACCGGCTGGTCGACGTCCATTGCGATCAACTGGTTGATGTCGCTGGCCAGCAGCATTTCCGGCTGGGCGAGCTGCGCGGTCGGGGCGGTGAGGGCGCGCGCGACCGAGGTGGTCGCTTCGATCTGGTCGGCGGAGTCGCCGGCCAGACCGGGGCCCGCGAAAACGGGGGCTGCGGCGATAGAGAGAACGCTTGCGACAAGGGCATTGCGGAGGCGGCGGTGGCGTGCGGCGCGGGCGCCTGGCGTTGCGTTTGTCATCGTCACGTGGGTTTCACATTGTCGCGGACCAGCGGGGGAAGCTACCGGACGAGGGTGTGAAAGTTGTTAAATGAAAATTAATGAATGCGTACAAGTGCTCGTTTTTGAACAGAAATCGGTGAAGAGCGTGTGCAGAAACGGGTGCGTGCTTCAGGCCCGGCGCTGGAGGCGGAGGCATAAAAGTAGTCTGCATGAACATGAATGCGCCTTGCAGGCGGTGACGCGGCGGATCTGTATGACGCGGACGTTTGCGTGATGGAAGGCCGGATCTGCACGCGTGATGGCCGGGGGGCATACCCCCCGCATCGGGGAGGTTTCGGAGCGCCAGGCGCAAGCTACCGGAGGCCTGGTTCCGAATGGGCTCTAGGGAAGGTCTGAACAATTCCGCTTCTGGCCGTCATTCCCGCGGGCATCCAGCGTCTCTGGCTTGCAAGGGCTTGAAGTCACTGGATCCCCGCCGTCGCGGGGATGACGCCAGTTATTCAGACCTTCCCTAGTGCAGGACGCGCTTGGAACCGGAGTAGTTACGCTGCCAATAACTGCCGTCGAGATGATCCAGCCGCACGGTGCCCCCCGTGCTCGGCGCGTGCACGAACCGGCCCTCGCCGATATAGATGCCCACGTGACTCACGTTGCCGCCACTGCCGAAGAACACCAGATCGCCGGTGGTTAGACGGCCGGGTTCGATCTTCGGGCCCTGCCAGGCGAACAGTTCACGCGATGTCCGCGGCAGGCGCAGGTCCAGCATGTCGCGGAAGACGTAGTTCACCAGGCCGCTGCAGTCGAAGCCGCCCTCCGGCGTGTTGCCGCCGTAGCGGTAGGGCGTGCCGACGAGGCTGATCGCCCGCATCAGCACCGCGTTCGCCGCCGCCGGGTCGGCCGGCGCGACCGGCGTCCAGGTACGGGTCGCGGCCTGCGGCTTTGCCGCAGGCGGGGTGGGGCGCACATCGCCGCGGCCGCAACCGGCCAGCGCTACGGCACCTATGATCAGCGGAAACAGCCAGCGGCGCGCAGCGGTTGGCGCCGGCGTGCCGGAGTCCGGATAATGCGGGGTTGATTGCATGGGGCGCCCGGTGGATTGCATCGCGGCATCCTGCCCCACCACACCTTCCTCCTCAAGCGGCGTTGCCGCGCTATCCGGATATTCCAGCAATGAAGATCGAGAAAGACCGCGTCGTCCGTTTCCACTACAGCGTGGCCGAGGCCGGCCAGGAGCCGGTGGAGACCTCGCGCGAGCGCGAGCCGCTGGCCATCCTGTTCGGCCACGGCAACATCATCCCGGGACTGGAAAAGGCGATGGACGGCCGCGAGGCCGGCGAAACCTTCAAGGCCGACGTGACCGCGGCCGACGCCTACGGCGAGCGCCGTGACGGCATGACCCAGCGCGTGCCCAAGAAGCATTTCGGCGACCAGCGGCTCTCGGTCGGCCAGCAGGTCGTGCTCAACACGAGCTTCGGCCCGCGTGCGGTGACGATCGAGAAGATCGGCATGAGCGTGGTCGACGTGGACCTCAATCACCCGATGGCCGGCAAGGATCTGCAGTTCGATATCGAGATCGTCGAAGTGCGCGAAGCCTCGGCCGAGGAAGTCGAGCACGGCCACGTGCACGGCGACGGTGGTCACCAGCACTAAGGCCTGCTGCAGCGTCCGCCGCAGGCGCGGCCCACTGCGATGCGGCGGACGGCAACAAAGCGCTACCTATAGATTGATTCGATACGGGCGGGCTCCGGGCACCGCGGGCGCGGTGACTGGCACGCGCAGCGGGACATGGGGCAGGCTCCGGGGATGATCCGCGCCGCCGGCAATCGCCCGGTGGTGCCCATATCGCGAGGACCGCAGGATGCAGACACAAGCCGCGCTTGGACCGGTGCCCACCGGCGAACGTCTCGAAGTCATGGACGTGCTGCGCGGGATCGCGCTGCTCGGCGTGTTCGCGATGAACATCGAATGGTTCAACCGGCCGATGCAGCAGATGGGTTCGGGCATTCCGGTCGATGCGACGGGGCTCGATTACGCGGTGGCGTGGGTCGTATACGTGTTCGTCGCCGGCAAGTTCTGGACGATGTTCTCGCTGCTGTTCGGCATGGGTTTCGTGCTGATGAGCGGGCGGATCACTGCCGCGGGGCTGTCGGTCGAACGTGTCTACCTGCGCCGGATGGCGGCGCTGCTGTTGTTCGGCGTGCTGCACATCGTGCTGCTGTGGCCAGGGGACATCCTGCATACCTATGCGATCGCCGGCGCCATCCTGATGGCGATGCGGACGATGGCGCCCAAGTGGCAATTGCTGACCGGCCTGCTGCTCTATGCCGGGATTGCGGCCTGCTATCTGTTGTTCGCCGCCGTCATGTTCTTGCTGCCTGAGGCCACACTGGTCGAGCTGACCGCACCGATCGCGGCCAGCGCCGAGCGCGCAGCAAGTGTTTATCCCGACGGCGGCTTCGGTGCGGTGCTCGTGCAGCGCGTCAGCGACTACGCGCAGATCGGCCTGATGGGCCAGACGATGCTGGTGCCGATGGTGCTGGGCGTGTTCCTGATCGGCAGCTGGCTGATGTCCGGCGGCTGGCTGCAGGCACCGGCCGCGCAGCGCCGGTTCTGGTGGCGCCTGCTGGCGATCACTCTGCCGATGGGTCTGCTGTTCACCGCGCTCGGTGTCAGCGTCGGCACGACGTTCGCCCTGGGCGCGATGGATCCGCGCGGGATTCTGGCGCAGGGCCTGATGCTGTGCGGCGCGCTGTCGATGTCGCTGGCCTATATCGCGCTGATCGTGCTCGCCTGGACCAGCGCCACGGGCGCGCGCGTGCTCGGCGTGTTCGCGCCGGCCGGACGCATGGCGTTGACGCATTACCTCGGCCAGTCGCTGATCTGCTCGCTGCTGTTCTACGGCTACGGATTCGGCTTGTGGGGTGAACTCGGCCGCGCAGCGCAGACCGGCATCGTGCTGGGCGTATTCGCGCTGCAGATCGCGGTCAGCCACCTCTGGCTGTCGCATCACCGCCATGGGCCGATGGAGTGGACCTGGCGCTGGCTGACCTACGGACGGCGTCCGGGTTGGCGGCGCATTCCCGCCCTGCCGTGAGCGACCCGGCTTGAACGCGCGTGACGATGTGCTGATCGTCGGCGGCGGGGTCATCGGCCTCGCCAGTGGCATCGCGCTGCTGCAGGCCGGTCGCAGCGTCCGCGTGCTCGAGGCCGCCACTGCCGGTAGCGGCAGCTCACACGGCAACTGCGGCACGATCACGCCGAGCCACGCCGCGCCGCTCGCCGCGCCCGGCACCGTCGCCAAGGCGCTGCGCTGGATGCTGATGCCCGACGCGCCGTTCCGGGTGAGCCCGCGCGTTGACCCGGTGTTGTGGCGCTGGATGATCGGCTTCGCACGCCACTGCAACCGGCCCGACTGGCTGCGCGCAATGCACGCGCGCTCGACGATCCTCGAAGCCTCGCGCGCCGCGTTTCCGGACTGGCTGGACGCACTGGGCATCGACTGCGAATTCGAAGCCTCCGGCGTTGATTACGTTTATCGCGACCGAGCCGATTTCGATGCCTTCGAGGACGAGGCCACGCAGCTGCGCGCACTGGGCGTCGCGGTCGAACGCATCGACGGCGCCGACTATCTGCGCCAGGAGCCGGCCTTGCGCGAGGGCGTGGTCGGCGCGATCCGCTTTCCTGGTGATGCGCGCCTGCGCCCCGATCGCTATGTCGCAGGTCTCGCCCAGGCGTTCCGCGCGCTGGGCGGCGAGCTGGTCGAGCATTGCGAAGTGCGCTCGATCGAGGACACCGGCGACGACGTGCGCGTGGACACCAGCCAAGGGGTGCTGAGCGGGCGCGATCTGCTGCTCGCGACCGGCGCCTGGTCGCCGCTGCTCGCCAAGTCGCTGCGGCTGCGGGTGCCGGTGCAGCCGGGCAAGGGGTACTCGATCACCTACTCGCGTCCGTCGATCGTGCCGCGCAGACCGATGGTGCTGCACGAGCGCAGCGTCTGCGTGACGGTCTGGGACAGCGGCTTCCGGCTCGGCAGCACCATGGAATTCTCCGGCTACGATCGTTCGCTCAACCGCGTGCGCCTCGACGCGCTGGAACGCGCCGCGCGCGAATACCTGCACGAACCGGTCGGCCCGGTGCGCGAGGAAGAGTGGTACGGCTGGCGCCCGGTCAGCATCGATGACGTGCCGATTCTCGGCCCCGCGCCCGGCCATCGTCACCTCTGGCTCGCGACCGGCCATGGCATGCTCGGGGTCAGCATGAGCGTGGCGACCGGACAACTGATGAGCGATCTGATCTGCGGCCACGCGCCGCGTTTCGACCCCGCGCCCTACGCGCCGGCGCGGTTCGCATGAGCGCCTCGCAACACGACGATTCCACGCTGCTGCACTTCGACCTCATCGTCATCGGCGGGGGCTCCGGTGGTCTGGCCGCAGCATTCCGCGCCGCCGAATACGGCCGGCGCGTGGCGTTGCTCGAGCCGCAGCCGCTCGGTGGCACCTGTGTCAATGTCGGTTGCGTGCCGAAGAAGGCGATGTGGCTCGCGGCCGATCTGCGCCTGCGCCTGGAGCAGGCAGCGCGGCTGGGCTTCGACCTGCCGATGGATGCGCATGTCGCCTTCGACTGGCCGTCCTTCATCACCGACCGTCAGCGCTACATCCACGGCATCCATGACAGCTATCGCAAGCGGCTCGATCGCGACGGTATCCTCGTGCTGCCGACGCGTGGGCGGCTTGCCGGGCGCGACCGCGTCGAGTGCGACGACGGTACCTGTCTGACCGCGCCGTACATCGTGCTGGCCGCCGGTTCACATCCGCAGCGTCCCGATATCCCGGGCGCCGCGCTGGGCGCGATCTCCGATGATTTCTTCCGCTGGTGCGAGGCGCCGCCACGCGTGGCGATCATCGGGGGCGGCTATATCGCCATCGAACTCGCGGGCGTGCTGCAGGCGCTCGGCAGCCAGGTGGACGTGTTCGTGCGCGAGCAGCGCCTGCTGCGCCAGGCCGATGCCGAACTCGTCACGCAGCTGCAGGAGAACTATTGCCAGCAGGGCATCGATCTGGTGTTCGGCTACGGACTCAAGGCCCTGCATCGCGACACCGACGGCCTGCGCCTCGAAGCCGAGGACGGGACGTCGCGCGGTGGCTACGACGAAGTGCTGTTCGCGACCGGCCGTCGTCCGAACACGGCGGATCTCGGACTCGACACCGTCGGCATCACGCCCGACGCCGCCGGCAACATTCCGGTGGACGCATGGCAGGCCACACCGGCGCCGGGTGTGTATGCGGTCGGCGACATCTGCGGCTGCGGACCGGCGCTGACCCCGGTCGCAATCGCAGCAGCGCGTCGCCTGTGCGATCGCCTGTTCGGCGGAAAACCTGACGCGAAGCTCGATGCCGACAACGTGCCGTCGGTGGTGTTCTCGCATCCGCCGCTGGCCATGGTCGGCCTGACCGAAGTGCAGGCGCGCGCGACCCATGGCGAGGACGTGCACGTGTATCGCAGCAATTTCCGCCCGATGCGCGAGGCGCTGGCCGAATCGAGCCAGCGCAGCCTGTTCAAGCTGGTCTGCGTCGGCGACGAACGTCGCGTGGTCGGCATCCACCTGCTCGGGGATACGGCCGACGAGATCCTGCAGGGTTTCGCGGTCGCGCTGAAGATGGGCGCAACCCTCGACGATCTACACGACACGATCGCGATCCACCCCACCAGCGCCGAGGAAGTGGTGCTGATGCGCTGAGCGCCGGCGCGACCGGACCGCGCCTACAATGCGCCGATGCGCACCGACCTCTTCGACCTCCATCGCGGCGACGCGCCGCTGCTGATCAGCGTTCCGCACAACGGTACGCACGTGCCCGATGCGATCGCCTCGCGGCTGACCGACGAAGCGCGTCGCGTGCCCGACACCGACTGGCACGTCGCCGATCTCTACGCGTTCGCACGCGAACTCGGCGCTTCGATGCTGGTGCCCACGCATTCGCGGTACGTCGTCGACCTCAACCGGTCCGAGGACGACGTCTCGCTGTATCCCGGTCAGAACACGACCGGTCTGTGCCCGGTGGTGCGTTTCGACGGCGGCCCGGTGTACCTGCCGGATGCAGCGCCGACGCCCGACGAGGTCACCGCGCGCGTCGACACCTACTGGCGCCCGTATCACGCAGCGCTTGCCGAAGAGATTGCGCGCCTGCGCGCCGCACACGGCCGGGTGGTACTGTGGGAAGCGCATTCGATCCGCGGCACGCTGCCGTTCCTGTTTGAAGGTCCGCTGCCCGACCTCAACCTCGGTACGGCCAGCGGCGCGAGCTGCAGCCCGGAACTGGAAGCGCGCATGACCGCCCAGCTCGCCGCGCAATCGGCGTTCGGTTATGTCGCCAACGGCCGCTTCAAGGGCGGCCACATCACCCGGCACTACGGACAGCCGAAGACCGGCGTCGAAGCCGTGCAGCTGGAAATCAGCCAGCGCTGCTACATGGAAGAAGACACGTTCGCCTGGGACAGCGCACGCGCGGCTCGCCTGCAGCCGCTGCTGCGCACGTTGATCGAAGACGCGATCGGGCATGCCATCGGAGGCACCCGCCGCGCATGAGCGAGGTGCGCGCCCGGGATGCGGAGCTGCTGCGGCCGTTCAAGCCGATGCTGTGGCTGGTCGCCGCCGCGGTGTTCATGCAGATGCTCGACACCACGATCGTCAACACGGCGCTGCCGTCGATGGCGGTCGATCTGGGCCAGTCGCCGCTGCGCATGCAGTCGGTCGTCGTCGCGTACGCGCTGACGGTAGCGATGCTGATTCCGGCCTCGGGTTGGCTCGCCGACCGCTTCGGCACACGGCGTCTGTTCTTCGCGGCGATCGTGCTGTTCTCCGCGGGTTCGCTGGCCTGCGCGCTGTCGCAGACCCTCGATGCGCTGGTCGCCTCCCGCGTGCTGCAGGGCGTCGGCGGGGCGATGATGATGCCGGTCGGGCGATTGGCGGTGCTGCGCGCGGTGCCGCGCACGGCGTTCCTCGCGGCGATGAGTTTCGTCACCGTGCCCGGCCTGATCGGCCCGCTGATCGGCCCGGCGCTCGGCGGCTGGCTGGCCGATGTCGCATCCTGGCACTGGATCTTCCTGATCAATCTGCCGTTGGGCGTGCTCGGCGCGATCGCCGCCCTGAAGTGGATGCCGGACCTGCGTGCGCCGGTGTCGCGTTTCGACCTGCCGGGCTACGCGATGCTCGCGTTCGGCATGATCGCGATCTCGCTGTCGGTCGAGGCCCTGTCGGGCAATGCGGCGCGGCATGCGGCCCTGGTCGTGCTGCTGGTCACCGGCCTTGCCGCGCTGGTCGCGTACTGGCTGCACGCCGCGCGTGCGGTCGCGCCGCTGTTTCCGCTGACGCTGTTCCGCACGCGCACTTTCAGCGTGGGTCTCCTCGGCAACCTGTTCGCGCGCCTCGGCAGCAGCGGCATGCCCTACATGATTCCGCTACTGCTGCAGGTCGCGCTCGGCTATCCGCCGACCCGTGCCGGGTTGATGATGATTCCCGTCGCGCTGGCCGGCATGTTCTCCAAGCGCATCGTGGTGCCGCTGGTGCAGCGCTTCGGCTACCGCAATGTGCTGGTGGTCAACACCGTGCTGACCGGTCTGACGATGGCGAGCTTTGCGCTGGTCGACGTGGGCCAGCCGACTTGGTTGCACATCGTCCAGTTCGCGATCTTCGGCGCGGTGAACTCGCTGCAGTTCACGGCGATGAACACTCTGGCGCTGCGCGACCTGTCAGGCCCCGAAGCGAGCGCAGGCAACAGTCTGCTGTCGATGGTGATGATGCTGGCGATGAGTCTGGGCGTCGCCACGGCCGGCGGGCTGCTCGGTGCCTTCAGCGGTGAGCCGGTCGGCGATGCGCCGGTGCTCGCGGCGTTCCGCTGGACTTTCGTCTGCATCGGCGCATTGACGCTGGCGTCGGCGGCAATCTTCGCCCAGCTCGGCCGCACCCATCGCATTCCCGGGCGCGTCGTCGACACCAGCGATCAGGCCTGACGCGATGCCTGTTTGACCGCGCGCAGTTCCCACAGCAGGTACGGTGCGCGCGGCGTATGCGCGCGACCGCGCATCCAGCGCAGCCAGCGGCGCAGCGCGCGGGCGGCGAGCTTTCGGGGGGCGTGGTTTTCAGGCGAGCCGGGCAGGGCGCTGTAGGCGGCACCGCGCTCGGTCCGGACGACCCGCACGATCTCGAAATGCCCGTGGAAGCCGTACATGCGCCCGTCGGGGTAGGGCCCGCAGAAGTACGCGTGGCTGTCGTCGGTGATGATGTTGACGTGGGTCGGATCGACGAAGGCGTCGGTATGCGGGAACGCCGGCGTGAGCGCATACATCCGGCCGTCGTGCGCCAGTACGCGCCAGATCTCGTTCATCAGCTCGATGAAGGGAAAGCGCGTGCCCCCCCAGACCGTCGGGAAAGATCCGCGGCACGTGCTCGATGAAATCGAAAGCCGACACCGAGCCGAAGCTGTCGTCGGGATATGGAATCGGCGCGACCACGAGATTCGCGGTGCGGTGTTCGTGGCCGACATCTCCGTCAGGCGCGCGGATGTCGATGCCGCACAGCTGGGCACGACCGTACGGGTTGCGCGGGGCGTCGCCGCAGCCGAGATCGAGGTGGCGGTCGGGGCATGCCATCGTCGAAGTGTGCCGCGAAACGCGTATTCAGGCGTTACGCGGCGGTTACGCCGCAGCTGGCTGTCGGTCGCGTTGAATGCGCTGCGCGGCCACGGTCGTCGCGATCGTCAGACTTCCAGCGTCGCCAGATCGCCCTTGGTCTCCAGCCATGCCTTGCGGTCGCCGGCACGCTTCTTCGCCAGCAGCATGTCGACCAGCGAGCGCGTCTGCAGATCGTCGTCGATCGTCAGCTGCACCAGGCGGCGCGTGTCCGGATGGATCGCCGATTCACGCAGCTGCGAGGGATTCATCTCGCCCAGACCCTTGAACCGGGTCACGTTGATCTGGCCCTTGAGCTTCTCGCGCGCGATCTTCTCCAGCAGCAGGCGCTTCTCTTCTTCGTCCAGCGCGTAGAACACCTGCTTGCCCACGTCGACGCGGAACAGCGGCGGCATCGCGACGAAGATGTTGCCGGCCGCGACCAGCGCCGGGAAATGGCGCAGGAACAGCGCGCACAGCAGCGTCGCGATGTGCAGGCCGTCGGAGTCGGCATCGGCCAGGATCACGACCTTGCCGTAGCGCAGGCCGGAGATGTCCTCCTTGCCCGGATCGCAGCCGATCGCGATCGCCAGGTTGTGCACTTCCTCCGATGCCAGCACCGAGGTGCTCGCCACTTCCCAGGTATTGAGGATCTTGCCGCGCAGCGGGAGGATCGCCTGGAAATCCTTGTCGCGCGCCTGCTTGGCGCTGCCGCCGGCCGAATCGCCTTCGACGAGGAACAGTTCGGTACGCGAGAGATCCTGGCTGATGCAGTCGGCCAGCTTGCCCGGCAGCGCGGGTCCTTGCGTGACCTTCTTGCGGACGATCTGCTTCTCGGTCTTGAGCCGCGCGCTGGCGCGGTCGATCGCGAGCTGGGCGATCTTCTCTCCCAAATCCGTGTGCTGGTTGAGCCACAGGCTGAAGGCGTCGTGCGCGGCGCCTTCGACGAAGCCCGCGGCCTGGCGCGAGGACAGCCGCTCCTTGGTCTGGCCGGAGAACTGCGGGTCGGTCATCTTCATCGACAGCACGAAGGCGACGCGGTCCCAGACGTCTTCCGGTGCCAGCTTGACGCCGCGCGGCAAAAGATTGCGGAAGTCGCAGAACTCGCGCAGGGCGTCGGTGAAGCCGGTGCGCAGGCCGTTGACGTGGGTGCCGTGCTGCGCGGTCGGGATCAGATTGACGTAGCTCTCCTGCACCAGTTCGCCATCGACCACCCAGGCGACCGCCCAGTCGACGGTTTCGGTGTCTTTCTTCAGCGCGCCGACGAACAGCTCCGGCGGCAGCAGTTCGCGCTCGGCCAGTTCGCCCTTGAGGTAATCGCGCAGTCCGTCCTCGAACAGCCACTGGTCGCGTTCGCCGGTCGCTTCGTCCAGCAGGGTGACGGTCAGGCCCGGGCACAGCACGGCCTTGGCGCGCAGCAGGTGGCGCAGGGCGCGCACGCTGAACTTCGGGCTGTCGAAATACTTCGGATCGGCCCAGAAGCGCACGCGGGTGCCGGTGTTCTTCTTGCCAACCGTGCCGACGACTTCCAGCGGCGAGGCGCGATCGCCATCGCGGAAGGTGATGCGGTGTTCGCTGCCGTCGCGTTTGATGTGTACTTCCACCAGCGTCGAGAGCGCATTGACCACGCTGACGCCGACGCCGTGCAGGCCGCCGCTGAAGGTGTAGTTCTTGTTGTTGAATTTTCCGCCCGCGTGCAGACGCGTGAGGATCAGCTCCACACCCGGAATCTTTTCTTCCGGATGGATGTCGACCGGCATGCCGCGGCCGTCGTCGGACACCTCGCAACTGCCGTCCTTGAACAGCGTGACTGCGATCTCGCGGGCGTGTCCGGCGAGCGCTTCGTCGACGGCGTTGTCGATGACTTCCTGCGCCAGATGGTTCGGGCGCGTGGTGTCGGTGTACATGCCGGGGCGGCGCTTGACCGGATCCAGGCCGGAGAGGACTTCGATGTCGGCTGCGTTGTAGCGGGTGTTCATTCGATGCTGCGCGGCGGGAATCGGCGCATGTTAAAGGAATTGCCGGTTCGCCGATTTGCCGGCCCGTCACAGCGCGAAATCGCGGGATCCGCGCCACCGCTGCGTGTAAACGGTTGCAGCGAAGTTAGAGCCTTGTGCACCCGTTGTAAGCAGGCTGTTGTTCAGTTCCCGGCCGGGTTGGAATGGCTAGGTTCGAACCGTCGAGCAGTCCAGCCGACACCCTTCATCCGCCGCTCCACTGCGGATGGCTTGCAAGACGAAACGCTGCTCCATCTTTCGAATTCAAATCCGGAGAGTCCTCATGAAGACCCGCAACGTGCTGTTCGCCGCCATCGTCGCCACCGCCTTTGCCGCCCCCGCCTTCGCCCAGGATGCAGCCGCCGAGCAGCAGGCTCGCGACGCCCAGGTTGCCGCGCAGCAGGCCGAGCAGGCTGCCCAGACCGCCGAGGCATCGGCGCAGGCGGCTGAAACCGCTGCGACCGAAGCCGATTACGCATCTGATGCAGTGAACGAGGCCTACGACGCGCAGGCCGAGGCCGCGGCCCAGACCGCTGAAGAGCCGGTGCCGCAGGTCGAGGAAGAAGAGGAAGATCCGGCCTGATCCAGGCGCCTGGCATCACCCACGGAACGCCCCGGTCATCCGGGGCGTTCTGCTGTCCGGAATGGCAGCGATGTGCGCCATCGGTGCGCCCGACCGGGCGCCATTCGGTCACAGCCTGTAGAATGGGGCTTTCCAGCGACCCGCTGTCCCCATGACGCCTCCTTCCAGTTCCATCACTCCGCTCGTGTTCGTGACCGGCGGCGTGGTCTCTTCCCTCGGGAAGGGCATCGCGGCCGCCTCGCTGGCCGCCATTCTCGAAGCCCGCGGTCTGCGGGTGACGATGATGAAGCTAGATCCGTATATCAACGTCGATCCCGGCACGATGAGCCCGTTCCAGCACGGCGAGGTCTACGTGACCGACGACGGCGCGGAAACCGACCTCGATCTCGGCCACTACGAGCGCTTCATCAACGTGCGCCTGTCGGGCAAGAATTCGATCACGACCGGCAAGATCTACGAGAGCGTGATCCGCAAGGAGCGCCGTGGCGATTACCTCGGTGCGACCGTGCAGGTCATCCCGCACATTACCGATGCGATCAAGCGCGCGATCGACGAAGCCACCCAGGGCTTCGATGTGGCGCTGGTCGAGATCGGCGGCACGGTCGGCGACATCGAGTCGCTGCCGTTCCTCGAAGCCATCCGTCAGATCCGCACCGATCGCGGCAGCGACAAGGCCGTCTTCATGCATCTGACCCTGGTGCCCTACATTGCGGCCGCCGGTGAGCTGAAGACCAAGCCCACCCAGCATTCGGTCAAGGAGCTGCGCTCGATCGGCATCCAGCCGGACATCCTGCTGTGTCGCAGCGAGCAGCCGCTGCCCGACGGCGAGCGCCGCAAGATCGCCTCCTTCACCAACGTGTCGGAGAAGGCGGTCATCTCGGCCGTCGATCTCGACAACATCCACAAGATTCCGATGTGGCTGCATGCCCAGGGTCTGGACGAGATCATCGTCGAACGCCTGCAGCTGGGCGGCAAGGCCGCGCCGCATGCGGACTTGTCGGAATGGGTCGATGTGGTCGAAGCGGTCGAGCATCCGATCGACGAAGTGACCGTCGGCGTCGTCGGCAAGTATGTCGATCACAAGGACGCCTACAAGTCGGTCGGCGAAGCGCTCAAGCACGGCGGCATCCGCCAGCGCACGCGCGTGAGCCTGAAATGGATCGAATCGCAGGACATCGAACGCGACGGCGCCGCCGCTTGGCTCGGTGATGTCGACGGCGTGCTGGTGCCCGGCGGCTTCGGAGATCGTGGCTTCGAAGGCAAGGTTCTCGCTTCGCAGTACGCGCGCGAAACCGGCCTGCCGTATTTCGGCATCTGCTACGGCATGCAGGCGGCCGTCGTCGACGTGGCTCGCAATGTTGCCGGTCTGGCCGGCGCCAACAGCACCGAGAACGACAAGCAGTCGCCGCACCCGGTGATCGGCCTGATTACCGAATGGCGCACGCAGAACGGCGAAGTGGAACGGCGCGACGAGAAGAGCGATCTCGGCGGCACGATGCGGCTGGGCCTGCAGGAGCAGCGTCTCAAACCCGGCACGAAGTCGCGCGAGGTCTACGGCCAGGATGTCGTCGGCGAGCGCCACCGTCATCGCTACGAATTCAACAACCGCTACCGCACCCAGCTCGAGGATGCCGGCCTGGTGATTGCCGCCAAGTCGATGGACGACCTGCTGGTGGAAATGGTCGAACTGCCGCAGCACCCGTGGTTCATCGCCTGCCAGGCGCACCCCGAGTTCCTGTCGACGCCGCGTGGCGGCCATCCGCTGTTCGTCGGTTTCGTTCGCGCATCGCGCGAGCGCAAAGCCGGCGGCGCGCTGCTCAAGGAGGCACACGCATGAAGCTCTGTGGATTCGAGGTCGGTCTCGACCAGCCCTTCTTCCTGATCGCAGGACCCTGCGTCATCGAGTCCGAACAACTGCAGCTCGACGTCGCCGGCCAGTTGAAGGAAATCACGTCCGATCTCGGCATCAACTTCATCTTCAAGTCGAGCTTCGACAAGGCCAACCGTACCTCCGGCACCAGCTTTCGCGGCCCGGGCATGGAAGAAGGCCTGCGCGTGCTGACTGAAGTGAAGCGCCAGCTCGGCGTGCCGGTGCTCACCGACGTGCACGAATACACGCCGATGGACGAGGTCGCCTCGGTCGTCGACGTGCTGCAGACGCCGGCCTTCCTCGTGCGCCAGACCGACTTCATCAAGAAGGTCTGCGCGGCCGGCAAGCCGGTCAACATCAAGAAGGGCCAGTTTCTGTCGCCGTGGGACATGAAGCCGGTCGTCGAGAAGGCCAAGTCCACCGGCAACGACCAGATCATGGTCTGCGAGCGCGGCGCGAGCTTCGGCTACAACAATCTGGTCAGCGACATGCGCTCGCTGGCGGTGATGCGCGAGACGAACTGCCCGGTCGTGTTCGATGCTACCCACTCGGTGCAGTTGCCGGGTGGGCAGGGCAACTCCAGCGGCGGTCAGCGCGAGTTCGTGCCGGTGCTGGCACGGGCCGCGATCGCCGTCGGCGTGGCTGGCGTGTTCATGGAAACCCATCCCAAACCCGAAGAGGCGCTCAGCGACGGCCCGAATGCGTGGCCTTTGCACCGCATGCGTGCGCTGCTGGAAACGATGCTTGAACTCGACTCCGTGACCAAGCGCGCGGGCTTTGCCGAATCCGATCTCTGACTGCAGCGTCGCCCGCATCATCTGCGGCTGCGCCATCGTCTGATCCTTCCCTTTTCTGCCGAACGAGACTTCCGAACCGACCATGACGACCATCGCCAAGATCCACGCCCGCGAGATCCTCGACTCCCGTGGCAATCCGACCCTCGAAGCCGAAGTCACGCTGACAGACGGTAGCTTCGGCCGTGCGATGGTGCCGTCCGGTGCGTCGACCGGCGCCCGTGAGGCGGTGGAACTGCGCGATGGCGACAAGACGCGCTATCTCGGCAAGGGTGTGCAGAAGGCCGTCGGCAACGTCAACGGCGCGATTGCCGAAGCGCTGAAGGGTTTTGACGCCGCCGACCAGGCCGGTCTCGACAAGCGCCTGATCGACCTCGACGGCACCGAAAACAAGGGCCGCCTGGGCGCGAATGCGCTGCTGGGTGTCTCGATGGCGAATGCGCACGCGCTGGCTGCGTCGAAAAAGATTCCGCTGTGGAAGCTGCTCGGCGGCGACCGCGCGCCGGTGCTGCCGGTGCCGATGATGAACATCATCAACGGCGGCGCGCATGCCGACAACAACGTCGATTTCCAGGAATTCATGGTGCTGCCGGTCGGCTTCTCGAGCTTCTACGAGTCGCTGCGCGCAGGCACCGAAATCTTCCACGCACTCAAATCCGTGCTCAAGAGCCATGGCCTGAGCACGGCGGTGGGTGACGAAGGCGGCTTCGCGCCGGACTTCCGCAGCAACGTCGAAGCGCTCGACACCATCCTCGAAGCGATCGGCAAGGCCGGTTACGCCGCAGGCGACGATGTGCTGCTGGGTCTGGACGTCGCCTCGAGCGAATTCCATGACAACGGCAAGTACCACCTGGTCGGCGAGAACAAGCGCCTGACCGGCGAGCAGTTCGTCGACTTCCTCGCCGACTGGGCCGCGCAGTATCCGATCGTCACGATCGAGGACGGCATGGCCGAGGACGATTGGGCCGGCTGGAAGCAGCTGACCGACCGCATCGGTGACAAGGTGCAGCTGGTCGGTGACGACTTGTTCGTCACCAATCCGAAGATCTTCAAGGAAGGCATTGATTCGAAGACCGCGAACGCGATCCTGATCAAGGTCAACCAGATCGGCACGCTGACCGAGACGCTCGAAGCCATCGCGATGGCGGATAAAGCCGGCTATGCCGCGGTCGTCTCGCACCGTTCGGGCGAGACCGAGGACACGACGATCGCCGACATCGCGGTCGCCACCACGGCCACGCAGATCAAGACCGGTTCGCTGTGCCGCAGCGATCGCGTCGCCAAGTACAACCAGTTGCTGCGTATCGAAGAGGCCCTGGGCAGCGCTGCACAGTACGCCGGCCGCGATGCGTTCGTATCGCTGAAGCGCTGATCCCACAGGACACAAGTCAATGCGCGCGTTGATCGTCGTGCTGCTGGTGCTCGCCACGCTGCTGGCCTGGCTGCAGTACCGGCTGTGGTTCGGCGTGGGCGGAACCGAGCAGGTCGAGGAACTGCGCGGTCGCGTTGAAGCGCAGGCGCGCCAGAACGAAGGCCTGGTCCAGCGCAATGCCGCGCTCGCGGCGGAAGTCGCCGATCTGAAATCCGGTGAGGCGGCGATCGAGGAACGTGCGCGTGGCGAACTCGGCATGATCAAGCCCGGCGAGACGTTCTACCGCGTCGTCGACGATGCGCGCATCGCGCCGCTGCCGGCCGAGCACGCGCTCGATCCCGACGCCCAGCGTCGCGCGCAGGAACAGGCGCCTTGAGCAGCTGGGTGATCGTGCCGGCAGCCGGTCGCGGCAGCCGGTTCGGTGGCGAGGTGCCGAAACAATTCCTCGACGTCGGTGGGCGCAGCCTGCTGGCGCACACGCTTGACGCGCTCGCGTCTCATCCCGGCATCGGTGGCGTTGTGCTGGTGCTTGGCACGGAAGACGCGCCTGTCGTGCCCGAGGCCGTGCTGCATGGCAAGCCGTGGGTTCGCGCTGCGGGCGGTGACACGCGTGCGGCCTCGGTACTCGCGGGTCTTCGCGCATTGCCCGAATCGGTCCGTCCGGACGACTTCGTGCTGGTACACGATGCCGCCCGCCCGAACCTGCATGCCGACGATCTCGATGCGCTGCTCGAACGCGGCCGCATGGATCCGGTCGGTGCGATTCTCGCCGCGCCCGTACGCGACACCCTCAAGCGCGCCGGCGATGATGGCGGCATCGATGGCACCGAACCGCGCGAACGCCTGTGGCGGGCGCTGACCCCGCAGCTGTTCCGCCGCCTGCAACTGGGTCGCGCCCTGGAAGCGGCCGATGCCGACGGCATCGCCGTCACCGACGAAGCGATGGCCATGGAGCGCCAGGGCGCCCGTCCGCTGCTGGTCGAAGGCCGCGAGGACAACTTCAAGATCACCACGCCGGCCGATTTCGCGCGCTTCGAGTTCGAGTTGTCGCGACGCGGATAGAGCCGGACATCCCGAGCGTCAAGATCCGAGTCCGAGCTATCGGATTGCACTATGCGACACAGCAACTCTCCCTCCGGGAGAAAGCCTGACCCGGACACGATCCGGGGTCGACGCGCACCGCGCGTCGGGTGAGGGGCGCGCGCAGCCGGCAGCCCATCGGAGCGCACTGAAAGCGCTTTGTAGGATGGGTAGAACGTCAGCGAAACCCATCGCTTGCACGTCGAGAAGTCACTCGTTCGATCGATGATGGGTTTCGCTCCGCTCTACTCATTCTGCGTTGGCGTATCGCACTCCAACTTGCCCACGCCCCGATCCATGGCAAGCTGCCTTCCCGTTTTTCTGCAGGGCCCAACCCATGACCGCCACGCCTGATTTCCGCATCGGCCAGGGCTTCGACGTCCACGCCTTCGGCGACGGCGACCACGTCATGGTCGGCGGCGTCCGCATTCCATTCGAGCGCGGCGTACTCGCGCACAGCGATGGTGATGTTGCACTGCATGCGCTGTGCGACGCGATGCTCGGTGCGCTGGCGCTCGGCGATATCGGTGTCCATTTCCCGCCGTCCGACGACCGCTGGAAGGGCGCCGACAGCCGTGCGCTGCTGTGTCATTGCAATACCTTGCTGGCGCAGCGCGGCTGGCGCGTGGGCAATGCCGACGTCACCGTGATCTGCGAGCGGCCGAAGATCGGTCCCCACGCGTCAGCAATGCGCGCGGCGATCGCCGAGGACCTCGGCATCGCGCTCGACTGCATCTCGGTCAAGGCCACGACCAGCGAACAGCTCGGCTTCACCGGCCGCGGCGAAGGCATCGCCGCGCAAGCGGTATGCCTGCTGGTGCGCGATGGCGGCTGAGCCGGACGACAGCGCCGACATCGCAACCGGCACGCCCACCGCGCACGGCGCGCCGGTGCTGTCGGCGACGATCCGCCAGCATCCGTCGGATTTCCGCGTCGACGAGATTGACGGCTTCGAGGCCAGCGGCGCCGGCGAGCACCTGCTGCTGACGGTCGAGAAGACCGGCATGAACACAGCGTTCGTCGCGCGCCTGCTCGCGCAGTGGGCCGACGTCGACGGCCGCGGGGTCGGCTACGCGGGCCTGAAGGATCGCCACGCACTGACGACGCAGCGCTTCACCGTGCAGCTGCCAGGCCGCGACGCGCCGGACATTGCCGCGCTCGAAGCCATGGCAACCGGCCACGGCCAGTCGCTGCGTGTGCTGGCGCAGGCGCGGCATTCCAGAAAGCTGCCGCGCGGTGCGCTGGCGGGCAACCGCTTCGTACTGACGCTGCGCGATGTCGTCGGCGATGTCGCGGCGATTGACGCGCGCCTGCAGACGATCGCCGCGCGCGGCGTGCCCAACTATTTCGGTGAACAACGCTTCGGCCACGACGGCGGCAACGTCGACAAGGCGCTGCGCATGTTCGCCGCGCCGCGCCGGCGCATGGACCGCGACCAGCGCGCGATGCTGCTGTCGGCGGCGCGCTCGGCGCTTTTCAACCGCGTGCTCGCGGCGCGCGTCGACGCCGGCGACTGGGACACCGGTCTCGATGGCGAGGTCTGGATGCTCGACGGCAGTCGCAGCGTGTTCGGTCCAGAACCGGTCAGCGCCGAACTCGACGCGCGCGTCGCCGCGCATGATATCCATCCCACCGCGCCGCTGTGGGGACGCGGCCCGCTGCGGAGCACGGGCGCGGCGCTCGCACGCGAAACCGCGGCGCTCGAAGATGCGCAGGCGCTCGCGCTGCGTGAGGGACTGGAAACCGCCGGTCTGTCGCAGGAGCGCCGCGCGACCCGGCTGCGACCGGGCGATCTGGAGTGGACCTGGCAGTCGCCAGACCGGCTGCAAATTGCGTTCGTATTGCCGGCCGGCTGTTACGCGACCTCGGTGCTCGCCGAACTCGGCACCATCGGCAACGCCGCCGCCCGTCGGCTGGCGCCGGATGCGCCGACCGACGGTTGATCGGCCGGCGCGCCGCGGGTGTATAGCGCAAGGGCAGGTGCGCATCGGCGGTGGGCCTGCATCCGAGCCAGTCGCCGCGGAGTACGGTCATGCGGTATCACCTCCGGGCCATCGTCCTGCTGTCCATATGCACGCTGGCGGCCTGCGCCAGCACGTCGACGCGTCTGGCGGATGCACCGCCTGCGGGCGTCCGGGTGCAGTCAGCCGATCCGCTGCGGATCACCACTGACGACGACTACGTCGCGCGGGTCAACCGCGAGGCGCAGCGCCGCGGCCTGCACGTGCAATGGATCAATCCGCCGTTGCGGCGGCCTCGCAACTGAGTCGCCTAGCCGACGACCCGCAACGCCGGATCGCTGATTTCCAGGCCGCGCAGGATCACACCGGCGTGGGTGCGGTTGCGCGCGCCGAGCTTCTCGAAGATCGCCGACATGTGCGCCTTGATCGTACGTTCCTGCACGTCGAGGCGATCGGCGATCTGCTTGTTGAGCAGCCCCTCGGCGACCAGCCGCAGCACCCGGAACTGCTGCGGCGTCAGGCTGGCCAGGCGCGCGGCGAGATCCATGTCCGCCGGCGCCGATTGCGCACGCGCGACCGCGCCGCGCAATGCAGGCGGCAGCCATTGTTCGCAGTCGAGCACCGCGCGGATCGCCTCGCGCAGTTCCTCCAGGCCGGCACTCTTGGGGATGTAACCCGCAACGCCGTGATCGAGCGCGCGGCGCACGACCAGCGGATCCTCGTTTGCCGACACCAGCACCACTGCGACCGCCGGAAACTGCGCGCGGATCGCTGCGAGCCCTGCCAGCCCGTGATTGCCGGGCATGTGCAGATCCAGCAGCACGAGGTCGATATCGTCCTCGCGCTCGAGCGTGTCGAGCACGCCATCCAGTGTCTCGGCCTCGCGCGTGGTGACGTCCGGCGCCGCATCGGCTGCCGCACCGCGCAGGGCGGCGCGGAACAGCGGGTGGTCGTCGGCGATCAGCAGCTTGGGCATTCGGGGGCCGGGATTGGGGATTTCGGAATCGGGGATTCGGCTGGGTGGCAGCGAACGCTGGCGTCAATCTCGCGTCCGGGTCCGATCGCCACACTAGCAAGCCCGGGCCGGCCGCGCGGCTGGTACCAAAGTACGATGTCCCCTGGCGAGCGCGCTGCTACGGTGCCTGCATGACCAAGACCCACATGCGCCGGCCGCTGTGCCTCGCCACCCTCGCGCTCTCGCTCGCCGCCTGTGCCGGCAGTTCGACGCGAGGCGACCCTGCCTCGATGCGCGGAGACGACGCTTTGATGTTCAGCGCCCAGCGCACCAGCCTCCACCGGGGCGACGACGATCTGCTGACCGCCGGGCTCGGTCTGGCCGGCCTGCAGGCGATGACGCCGCCGACGTTCGCCGACCCCGAGCGTCCGCTTGCGGTGGAAGCGCGCCGCCGCGCGCTGTGGGCGAACTGGCGCGGCATCGCCGATCTCGCACCGGGCGGCGGCTACGGCACGCTCTACGGCAGCTTGGCTGCCGTGCCGGGTCGCGAATTCCATGCATTGGCCACCGTGCCCGGTGCCTCGCAGCCGCATCGCGTGCTGGTGCAGGTACCTGACGGCTTCGATCGCACGCGCCGCTGCATCGTGGTGACCGCGTCGTCCGGCTCCCGCGGTATCTACGGCGCGATCGCCGTCGCCGGTGCGTGGGGGCTACCGAAGGGCTGCGCCGTCGCCTATACCGACAAGGGCGCCGGTACCGACTACTTCGACACCGACGCGGGCATCGGCATCGCGGCCGACGGCACGCCGTCCGCCGATCGCGCGCAGGCCGTATTCGCGCCCGCGGGCGCGGCGCAGGGCGTCGCGTTCAAGCATGCGCATTCCGGCGACAACCCCGAGGCCGACTGGGGCCGCCACGTGCGGCAGGCCGCCGAGTTCGCGCTGCAGGCGCTGGGCGAGGCGTATCCCGATGACGCGCCGTTCGATTTCGACAGTACGCGCGTGATCGCGGTCGGCATTTCCAACGGCGGCGGCGCGGTGCTGCGCGCGGCAGAGCTCGAAGGCGACTGGCTCGATGCCGTGGTCGCCGGCGAGCCCAGCATCCATGTCGATGCACCGGGTGCGCGTTCGCTTTACGACTACACCACCGAGGCGGCGCTGCTGATGCCGTGCGCGCTGCTGGCGGTCGACAATCTGCCGCAGCCGCCGTTGACCGCGCAGGTTGCACCGCTGTGGACCGCGCGCTGCGCCTCGCTGCGCGCGGCCAGCCTGGTCGAAGGCAAGGATGCCGCGGCGCAGGCGCGCTCCGCGTTGGAGATCCTGCGCACGCAGGGCTGGACTGACGGCGCGCTGCGTGCCGGCGCGCTGTCGGCCGGCTTCGACCTGTGGCGCGCGATCGCCGCGACCTATGCATCGGCCTATGGCCGTTTCGATGCCGACGCGCATCCCTGCGGGTATCGCTCCGCCGCGCAGGGTCCTGACGGCAGTCCGCGCCCGTCGACTGCGACCGAACGCGCGGCGTGGTGGAGCGATGGCAGCGGCATCCCGCCGGGCGCCGCTGTCGGTCTCGTGGACACGCGAATGGACGGCGCGGATCCGCTGCTCCCCGGTCTGCAGTGCCTGCGTGCGCTCAATGAAGGCGACGATGCGGCCGCGCGCCGCGTCCAGGCCGGCATCGCAGAAACCAAGGCCGGGCTGCCGCGCGCAGGCCTGCCGGTCGTCGTGATCCACGGCGCCGACGACGGCCTGATCCCGATTGCCTTCACCAGCACGCCCTACGTCGGGTGGGCGCAGGCCGCGGGGCGCGACGTGCGCCTGTGGCAGGTCGCCAACGCGCAGCACTTCGACGGGTTCCTCGGATTGCCGGACTACGCCGCGCGTTATGTGCCGTTGCTGCCGTATGTGTACGCCGCGCTCGACCGGGTCGACGCGCATCTCGACGGCAGCGGCGTGCTGCCGACGGATGCTTCCATCTCCACGACCCCGCGCGGTGCCGGCAAGGCGCTGGACGCCACCCACCTCGCCATCCCGCGCTGAACTGCGACGCCTGGCCCCCTCGCGGACGCCAGCGCTTGCACCGCCCATGCGTTAGTAGTAATACTACTCACCATGGACATCACCCAGACCCAGCACGCGATTCTCGAGATGATCGGCGAGCGCATCGCGTCCGAAGGCATGCCGCCGTCGCAGACCGAGATCGCCCGTGCATTCGGCTTCAGCGGTGTGCGCGCCGCGCAATATCACCTCGATGCACTCGAGGCTGCCGGCGCGATTGAACGGGTGCCGGGGCGCGCGCGCGGCATCCGCGTGCTGGTGCCGGTGCAGCAGGCGCAACATGCGCTGACACTGGGCGCGACGCCGGATGACGCCCTGCGCCTGCCGGTGCTCGGACAGGTCGCAGCCGGCGCGCCGATCGGTGTGGACATCGGCTCCGACGACTACCTCGTGCTCGACCGCGTGCTGTTCTCGCCGTCACCCGACTACCTGCTCAAGGTCAAAGGCGATTCGATGCGCGACGAAGGCATCTTTGAAGGCGACTTGATCGGCGTGCACCGCACCCGCGATGCGCGCTCGGGCCAGATTGTCGTCGCCCGTGTCGATGATGCGATCACGGTCAAGCTGCTGAAGATCGGCAAGGACCGCATCCGGCTGATGCCGCGCAATCCCGATTACGCGCCCATCGAGGTGCTGCCTGACCAGGACTTCGCGATCGAAGGCCTGTATTGCGGGCTGGTCAGGCCGAACCGTTGAGCGCGTTGCCGCTCCGGCGCATGGCGCGCGCGGCGTTCTCCGACGGGCATCCGCGTCGCGCGCCGCTGACCGGCGCGCATCCACCCACTTAATTTTGCATCCTCCCTGCAGCGTCGCAGCCTGTGCGACCTGTGATTGCGAGGATGCCTCTACCAGACCGGAACACGAATGACGAGGACCACCACGATGGACGAGAACAAGAAGCGCGCGCTCTCCGCAGCCCTGAGCCAGATCGAGAAGCAGTTCGGCAAGGGCTCGGTGATCCGCATGGGCGACCGCGTGTCGGAAGTGGTCCCGGTGATCCCGACCGGTTCGCTGCAGCTCGATCTCGCACTCGGCATCGGCGGCCTGCCGCGCGGCCGCGTCATCGAGGTCTACGGCCCTGAATCCTCGGGCAAGACCACGCTGACCCTGCAGACGATCGCGCAGTGCCAGAAGCTCGGCGGCGTCGCGGCGTTCATCGACGCCGAGCACGCACTCGATCCCACATACGCGGCAAAACTCGGCGTCAACGTCGAGGACCTGCTGGTCTCGCAGCCCGATACCGGCGAGCAGGCGCTCGAGATCGCCGACATGCTGGTGCGCTCGAACTCGGTCGACATGGTCGTCATCGACTCGGTCGCCGCGCTGACCCCGCGCGCCGAAATCGAAGGCGAGATGGGCGACCAGCTGCCGGGTCTGCAGGCCCGCCTGATGAGCCAGGCGCTGCGCAAGCTGACCGGCAACATCAAGCGCAGCAACTGCATGGTGTTCTTCATCAACCAGCTGCGCATGAAGATCGGCATCATGATGCCGGGTCAGAGCCCCGAGACGACGACCGGCGGCAACGCGCTTAAGTTCTACGCCTCTGTCCGCCTCGACATCCGCCGCATCGGCGCGATCAAGAAGGGCGACGAGATCATCGGCAACCAGACCCGCATCAAGGTCGTCAAGAACAAGATGGCGCCCCCGTTCAAGCAGGTCATCACCGAAATCCTCTACGGCGAAGGCATCAGCCGCGAAGGCGAGCTGATCGACATGGGTGTCGAAGCCAAGCTGATCGAAAAGGCGGGCGCGTGGTACAGCGCGGGTGACGAGCGGATCGGGCAGGGCAAGGAGAACGCCCGCCAGTACCTGAAGGACAACCCGGAAGTCGCCGCGCGCATCGAGGCGGGCATCCGCGAGAAGCTGCTGCCTGCGGCAGTGCTGGCGGCCGCAGCGGCGGGCAATGAAGAAAACGACGACGACTGAGTCGGTCGCGCCTGGCCTGCCCGGCAGCGGCGAATCGCATGACACGGACCTGCCGGCTGGCGGGTCCGTGGAAGGCTTCGACGCAGCCGGGTCTGGATCGGGCACCGAGGGTGACGCGCCTGCCACCGGCAGGCGGAAGAAACGCCGCGAACTGACGCCCGCCCAGCGGGCGTTGTCGTTGCTGGTGCGCCGTGAGCACTCGCAACCCGAATTGCTGCGCAAGCTCGCAGCGCGCGGGATCGAGCCCGACGCCGCCGCCGAAGCCGTCGAGCGCATGCGCGACGCCGGCTGGCAGGACGATGGACGTTTCGCCGCGAGCCTTGCGCGCGCCCGGGCGACCGGCGGACACGGCCCGCTGCGGATCGAGGCCGAACTGGCGACGCACCGGCTCGATGCGGGCACGATTGCCGCCGCCTTCGAATCACTGGCCGCCGATGGCGAGGCCGACTGGCCGGAACGTGCGCGCGATCTGCTCGAGCGTCGGTACGACGTGGCCGCGTTTGCGGACGATCCGGCGTTGCGGCGCAAAGCAGTGGATTTCCTGTTGCGCCGTGGATTCGATGGCGAGACCGCCTACGGCGCGGTCCGTGCGTTGCGAGGCGATTAGGCACTGCGGAAGGCACGGGCGGATATCCACCGGAAGTGCGGGCGCGCGTGGCCCCCGGACGGCCTGCTACCCTTTGCGGCTGTGGGCATGGCTCCGGACCGGCACCCGTCGACGATGGGCGCGCGCGGCTGCCGGGGGTGCCCATTCCCCTCCAGCACGTCCGTCACGCCAGGCCCATGACCACGCAGACCCCCACCAGCACCGCCCAGATCCGCAGCGACTTCCTCGAGTTCTTCAAGGGCAAGGGCCACACCATCGTGCCGTCGGCGCCGCTGGTCCCCGGCAACGACCCCACGCTGCTGTTCACCAACTCCGGCATGGTGCAGTTCAAGGATGTGTTCCTGGGCGCCGAGAAGCGCAGCTACGTGCGCGCCACCGACGTCCAGCGCTGCCTGCGCGCGGGCGGCAAGCACAACGATCTCGACGTCGTCGGCTACACCGCGCGTCACCACACTTTCTTCGAGATGCTCGGCAACTGGTCGTTCGGCGACTACTTCAAGAAAGACGCCATCGCCTGGGCCTGGGAACTGCTGACCCAGGTCTGGAAACTGCCGGCCGAGCGCCTGCTGGTGACTGTCTACCAGACCGACGACGAGGCCTACGCGCTGTGGCGTGACATGGTCGGCATTCCGGAAGACCGCATCGTCCGCATCGGCGACAACAAGGGCGCGCCGTTCGCCTCCGACAATTTCTGGCAGATGGCCGACACCGGCCCCTGCGGGCCCTGCACCGAGATCTTCTACGACCACGGTCCCGCGCATTTCGGCGGTCCCCCGGGTTCGCCCGACGAAGACGGCGACCGTTTCATCGAGATCTGGAATCTGGTCTTCATGCAGTTCGACAAGCAGTCCGACGGCACCCTGGTGCCGCTGCCTGCACCGTGCGTCGACACCGGCATGGGTCTGGAGCGCCTCGCCGCGATCCTGCAGGGCGTGCACAGCAACTACGAAATCGACCTGTTCCAGGCCCTGATCCGCAAGGCCGGCGAGCTCACCGGCACCCAGGATCTGGAAAACAAGTCGCTGCGCGTGATCGCCGACCACATCCGCGCCTGCAGCTTCCTGATTGTCGACGGCGTGCTGCCGTCCAATGAAGGCCGCGGTTACGTGCTGCGCCGGATCATCCGCCGCGCACTGCGCCACGGCTGGATGCTCGGCGTCCGCCAGCCGTTCTTCAGCGCGATGGTGGGAACGCTCGACGACGTGATGGGCGATGCGTATCCGGAACTGCGCGAGAAGCGCGAACTGGTCGAACGTGCGCTCAAGGCTGAAGAAGAACGCTTTGCCGAAACGCTCGACGCCGGCATGCGCATCTTCGACGACGTCGCCTCGCGCAGCAGCGGCGCGATTCCGGGCGAGGATGCGTTCCGTCTCTACGACACCTACGGCTTCCCGCTCGATCTGACCCAGGACATCGCGCGCGAGCGCGGTCTCGAGGTCGACATGCCCGGCTTCGACGCGGCCATGCAGCGCCAGCGCGAGACTGCGCGCGCGGCCGGCAAGTTCACCTCCAGCGCCGGCTTGTCGGCCGATCTCGTCGCCCAGCTCTTGCCGACCGTGTTTGTCGGCGACGACCAGACCGAAGCCGACGGCCTTCAAATTCTCGCGCTGCTGGTCGGCGGGCGCCCGGTCGAGTCCGCATCGGCCGGCGACGAAGTCGTCGTGATCCTCGACCGCACGCCGTTCTACGGCGAGTCGGGTGGCCAGGTCGGTGACACCGGCGTGCTCGAAGCCGACGGTATGCGTTTCGAAGTCGACGACACCCAGAAATTCGCCGGCCAGTTCCACGGCCACGTCGGCCGCCTGGTGTCGGGCACGCTGCAGCGCGGTGACCGCGTGCGCGGCGCGATCGATGTCGCACGCCGCGGCAGCATCGTGCTCAACCACAGCGCGACGCATCTGCTGCACGGCGCGCTGCGCGATCTGCTGGGTACGCACGTCGCGCAGAAGGGCTCGCTGGTCGCACCCGAGCGCCTGCGTTTCGACTTCTCGCACTTCCAGCCGGTGACCGCCGACGAACTGGCTGAGATCGAACGCCGTGTCAACGTCGAAGTCCGCGCCAACCATCCGGTGAGCATCGAGCAGATGGACATGCAGTCCGCGCTCGATTCCGGCGCGATGGCGCTGTTCGGCGAGAAATACGGCGAACGCGTGCGGGTGGTGACGATGGGTGAGTCGGTCGAACTATGCGGCGGCACGCATGTCGATCGCACTGGCCGTATCGGTTTGTTCAAGCTCGTGTCGGAGGGTGGTGTGTCCTCCGGCGTGCGCCGCGTCGAAGCGTTGACCGGCCAAGCCGCGCTCGACCACGTGCGCAGCGACGAAGAGCGCATGCGCCAGGCGGCCGGTCTGCTCGGTGGCACCGCGGGCGAAGTGGGCGAGCGTCTGCGCGCACTGCTCGACCGCCAGAAGCAGCTCGAGCGCGAGCTCGAATCATTGAAGGCCAAGGCGGCCAGCGGCGCGACCGCGGACCTCGGCGCCTCCGCGGTCGACGTCGGCGGCATCAAGGTCGTGGCCGCGCGTATCGAAGGTCTCGACGCCAAGGCGCTGCGGGATGCGGTCGATCGCCTGAAGCAGCAGCTCGGCGATGTGGTCGTGTTGCTGGCAGGCGCGAGCGATGGCAAGGCCGCACTTGTGGCGGGTGTCGGCGGCGCCGCGACCGGTCGCGTCAAGGCGGGCGAACTGCTGTCGCACGTCGCGGCGAAGACCGGCGGCAAGGGCGGCGGTCGACCCGACATGGCGCAGGGCGGCGGCGAGGATGGCCCGGCGCTGGTGGCGGCCCTCGGCGAGGTGCGTCAGTGGGTCGCGGAACGCCTCGGCTAAGCGGGCGCTAAACGCCTGTCCCGGGTTGTTGACCGGGTGCCCGGCAGGGGACATGCTTCACGACCTCATTAGGTCTGTAATCGGTTTCCACGGTCGAGAACGGTCCGAATACAGTCCACGCCGGTGCGTTGAAACGCGCCGGTTCCAGGAGATTTCTATGTTGATTCTGACCCGCCGCGTCGGGGAGACGCTGATGATTGGTGACGAGGTCTCGGTGACCGTGCTGGGCGTCAAGGGCAACCAGGTGCGCATCGGTATCACCGCGCCCAAGGATGTCGCCGTGCACCGCGAAGAGATCTACCAGCGCATCCATCGCGAAGGCGAAGAGGCCGAAGCGCAAGAAGATTTGCCGCAGACGCCATAAAGCCGGTATCCTTCGCACCGCGTTCGGCGCTTGCGTCGGACGTGTTGCTTCGGAGAGTTGCCCGAGTGGCTGAAGGGGCTCCCCTGCTAAGGGAGTATGGGGCTTAAAACTCCATCGAGGGTTCGAATCCCTCACTCTCCGCCACTGCTCGAATTCGATCGGATTTCCCCGGAAATCGCAGAGAAAAATTTCGGATAGTGGTTGACGAAGCAAACGTTTTGCTAGAAAATTCCGCTTCTGTTCAAGGCGCCCGTAGCTCAGTTGGATAGAGCACCAGGCTACGAACTTGGGGGTCGGAGGTTCGAATCCTTCCGGGCGCACCAGAACAACGAAGAGGCCAGCGAGCGATCGCTGGCTTTTTTGTTGTGTGCGTGTTTTTGCCGCGACGTTGGTGACGCTTTCGATCGGTCGCGCGAACGCGTGCTGCGCGTGTATCGCCCAGTGATATGGCGCGTCTGCGATGACATGGATTGCGCGTGGTGAGCCACGGCTCCTGTCGGCGTGTATTTGCTGCAGCGAGATTCGCCCGCGCAATGCCGCGGTGTGCGATCCGATGCAGGCGTGTGGTCTCCACAACACCTGTCGTCGACACCAGTCGATGAAAGGGAGATAGCGCGTCAGCGCGGGGCACATGGAAGCCACTACTGCACAGGCGCAATCATCCAGAAACGCGGGGACGATCGCCCAGTTCTCGTCATCCCCGTACAGGCGGGTGTCCGGGGATTCTGCGCATATGACCGGCTGCCTCTGGATGCAGCCCGCCCGGAGAGCGTGTTGCAGCGACGCGCTAGAGCCGCGCGTCCACCGCGTCGGCGGGCAGCGCGGCCTTGACGTCGAACAGCACTGCGCCCGGCTTGCCGAAAGCGCGCATACCCACAGCGCCGAGTTCACGGAACTGGGTGTGTGCAACGGCAAGAATGATCGCGTCGTACGCGCCGGCATCCGGCGTGTCGATCGGCGTCAGGCCGTATTCGTGCTGCGCATATGCCGCGGCCACCCACGGATCGTGCACGTCGACTTCGATGCTGTAACTCTGCAGTTCGCGCACGACGTCGATCACGCGCGTGTTGCGCAGGTCCGGGCAGTTCTCCTTGAACGCCAGGCCCAGCACCAGGACACGCGCGCCGGCGGTCTGGATGCCGCGCTGCTGCATCAGCTTCACCACGCGCTGTGCGACGTGCAGGCCCATGCTGTCGTTGATGCGGCGGCCGGCGAGGATCACTTCCGGGTGATAGCCGATCTCCTGCGCCTTGTGCGTCAGGTAGTACGGATCGACGCCGATGCAATGGCCGCCGACCAGGCCCGGCCGGAATGGCAGGAAGTTCCACTTTGTGCCGGCGGCTTCCAGTACTTCGTGCGTGTCGATGCCGAGGCGATCAAAGATCAGCGCAAGCTCGTTGACCAGTGCGATGTTGACGTCGCGCTGGGTGTTCTCGATGACCTTGGCGGCTTCGGCTACGCGGATGCTCGATACACGATGCGTGCCGGCTTCGACGATGTCGCGATACAGGGCGTCGACGAATGCCGCGGCCGCGTCGCTGGAACCCGCGGTGACCTTGAGCGTGTTCTCAAGCCGGTGCTGCTTGTCGCCCGGATTGATGCGCTCAGGGCTGTAACCGACATGGAAGTCCTCGCGGTAGCGCAGGCCCGACACGGCTTCGAGGATCGGGACACAGATCTCTTCAGTCGCGCCCGGATACACCGTCGATTCGTAGATCACCACGCCCCCGCGCTGCAAAGCGGCGCCGACGGCGCGGCTCGCTGCTTCCAGCGCCGACAGGTCCGGGCGTTTGTAGGCGTCTACCGGCGTCGGCACGGTCACGATGTGCACGTTGCAGTCCGCGAGGTCGGCCGTGTCGGCGCTATAGCGCAGGTGCGCGGCCGCGCGCAGTTCGTCCTGCGACAGTTCGCGGGTGTGGTCGTCGCCACGCTGCAGGCCTGCCACGCGCGTCTGATCGATGTCGAAGCCCAGTGTCGCGTGGCGGCGCCCGAATGCGACCGCGAGCGGCAGGCCCACGTAGCCGAGGCCGATGACGGCGATGCGGATGGCGTCGCGTGCGGGCAGCGGTGCAGTCATGCAGGAAGTCGCTCGTTGGACAATCGGCGCAGTGTAGCGGACGCCCGCACACTGCCTCAGCTGTCGGCGAGCCAAGCGGCGATCGCGTCCGGCGTGCGCATCCACGCGAAATGGTCGGCTTTCGCGCCCAGGCGTGCCGCATCGAAACCGTCGAGTGTGGCGTCCGCGCTGCCGAGTTTGTCCAGCAGGAAACGCAGCGACGACGGTGGGCCGAGCCAGTCGTCCGCGAGCCATGCGGCGCGGATGGGCACATCGACACGCGCCATCGCCGCATCGATGTCGACATCGAGTCCGGCCGCCGCATAACGACCGCGCAATCCACTGCGCGTCCAGTCGGCGATCACGCCACGTGACTCGTTCCCGGCAAAGCCGAGCCGGCGTCCCGGCAATACGCCGCGTGCATGCGCAAGCCATGCCATGAAGCGGTACAGCGGTGGCAAGGTGTAGCGCACGCGTGGCGGAAAGGCGCGCCAGTAGGGCGCGCCGCTGGCGACCAGCCACAGTGCGTCGGCCGCATCGGGCTGCAGCGCGAGATGGCAGCAGGCGAGCTGACCGCCGAGGCTGTGGCCGCCGATGACGCGTGTCGTGCCCGGCACGGCGGCATCCAGCGCCGCGTCGCTGCGCGCGATGTCGGCCAGCAGTTCGCGATAGCCCCAGTCGTGCGCGCGCCCGGCGCGCAGGCTGCTCGACCCGATGCCGCGCCACTCGTGCAGGCCGACGGCGATCCCGCGTGCGGCCAGGGCATCGGCGAAGGGCAGGTAGTGCTTCGCGGGCACGCCCATCGCGGGCAGCCACAGCAGCCGACGGGTCGGCGCATCGGGCAGGCGTGTGATCAGTTCGAAGCGATGGCCGTCGTCGCTCTCGACGGGCTCGATGCGGCTGTGCACTGTGCTCACGATGCCAGCGGGCCAAGGTGCCCGAGCACGCTGACCATGCTGCGACCCGGGCGATACGCATCGCGCATCACCCGGTGCACGTAGTCGATGCCCGCGCGGCATGCGGTCGCCGCGTCGTCGCCGAGCGCGAGACGCGCGGCGATTGCCGACGACAGCGTGCAGCCCGTGCCGTGGCCGTCGATGTCGAGCCGCGGGGCGCGATGCGCGAATACGGTCGAGGCATCGGTATAACGATCGACGACCTGATCGCCCTCGTCGAGATGGCCGCCCTTGAGCAGGACGCTCCGCGCGCCCAATGCGCGAAGTGCGGCGAGTGCGCCTTCCGCATCCGCGCCTGCGCCAATGCGGCGGCCGAGCAGCAGCTCAGCTTCCGGCAGATTCGGTGTCAGCACATGCGCGCGCGGAATCAGATGGGTGCGCAATGCGCCCAGCGCATTGTCATCGAGCAGCTTCGCGCCCGAGGTCGCGATCATCACCGGATCCAGTACCACTGGCACATCGGGATGCAGCACCAGCGCATCGGCCACGGCCTCGACGATCTCCGCGGTCGCCAGCATGCCGATCTTCACCGCACGCACGTCGAAGTCGTCGAAGCAGGCATCGATCTGCGCACGCAGGAACGCGACGGGCGGCGCATGCACCGCGGTGACGCCCCGCGTGTGCTGCGCGGTCAGCGCGGCGATCGCGGACAGCCCATGCACGCCGTGCGCAGCGAAGGTCTTGAGATCGGCCTGGATACCGGCGCCGCCGCCGGAATCGGAACCGGCAATAGTCAGTGCGGACGGGGGGCGGGCAGTAAGTTGCGACATGCGTGCATTGTGCCTGCGGGGCGCGGCCGACGCAGTGGGTTCAAGGTGCGCTGTCGAGTGGCACGCCACGCCAGTGTCGATAGACGGTGTAGCCGATGCCCGTCGCACCGGTCAGCGCTGCAGGCACCAACAACGCGTGGTAGCCGATCACGCCGTACAGCCAGGCGCCGACGATGCCGCCGCCGAGAAACCCGCTGATGATCAGGCCGCTGAGTGTCAATCGTTTGATCGGCAGCGGCAGGCCACGGATCAGATGGCCGAGCCCGATGCCCAGGTCGGTGAACATGCCGCTCAGATGTGTGGTGCGCACGAGTGCGCCGCTGTAGGTCGTCACCATCGCGTTCTGCAGGCCGCAGGCCATTGCAGCGAGCAGCGCGCCGTAGATCTGGGCGCGTTCGAACATCGGTACCGCAGTTGCCAGCAGCGCGGCCTCCAACGCCAGCACGGCTCCGTAACGGCGGCCCAGACGCAGTGTCTCGTCCTGCAGGATCACGCCGCTGACCGTCGCGCCCGCGCAGAACGCGATGACCACGCCCCACAGATGCAGCACCGTGCGCCAGTCCCGCTCCACGAGTGCGGCGCCGAGCAGACTGGTGGTGCCGGTCAGATGGCTCACCGCCTGGTGCTCGAACCCCAGGTATCCGATGACATTGACCATGCCGGCCACGCAGGCGAGGGCGACCGCACCGATCCACACCCAAGGCGGCAGCCGCATACCCAAGATCAGCGCTCCGGTGTCGTCTGGAGCGCCGGTGTGCCGGGTTGTCGACGCGGGTCCGTCATCCGCTGGCGCTGCCGGTACGCGCCGCGCCACGCACGTCTAAGACAGGGGCGCATGCGGCCCCGATCTGCAGCGTGCAATGACGAGGCGCATGCGGTCGCATCACAGGACTTCCGAAGCGAAATCCGCCAGGCGCGAGCGCTCGCCCCGACGCAGCGTCACGTGCGCGCTGTGCGCCCAGTTCTTGAAGCGGTCGACCGCGTAGGTCAGGCCCGACGTGGTCTCGGTGAGGTAGGGCGTGTCGATCTGTTCGACGTTGCCCAGGCACACGATCTTCGTGCCGGGACCGGCGCGGGTGATCAGCGTCTTCATCTGCTTGGGCGTGAGGTTCTGCGCCTCGTCGAGGATCAGGTAGCGCGACAGGAACGTGCGTCCGCGCATGAAGTTCATCGAGCGGATCTTGATGCGCGAGGCCAGCAGATCGTTGGTCGCCGCGCGGCCCCAGCTGCCGCCTTCCTGGTTGTGCGTCAGCACTTCAAGATTGTCGGTCAGCGCGCCCATCCAGGGCGTCATCTTTTCCTCTTCGGTGCCGGGCAGGAAGCCGATGTCCTCGCCGACGCTGACCGTCGCGCGGGTCATGATGATTTCGCGGTAGCGCTGCTGGTCCATCGTCTGCGCCAGCCCCGCCGCGAGTGCGAGCAGCGTCTTGCCGGTGCCGGCGGTACCGAGCAGGGTGACGAAATCGATCTCCGGATCCATCAACGCGTTGAGTGCGAAGTTCTGCTCGCGGTTGCGCGCATTGATGCCCCACACCGCGTGCTGGCTGTGGCGGAAGTCGTCGACGATCTGCAGCGTCGCCCGGCCGTTTTCGACGCCGACCACACGGAATTCCGATTCCTCGTCGCCGGGCAGGAAGAGGAACTGGTTGGGATACCAGCCATCGTTCTCGTCGGCCGCCAGCTCGTAGAAGGTGCGACCGCGGTCGGTCCACGAACGCAAATCCTTGCCGTGGATCGTCCAGAAATCCGCCGGCAACGCGGTCGCGCCCGTGTAGAGCAGGCTGAAATCGTCGAGTGCGCGATCGTTCTCGTAATCCTCGTTCGGAATGCCGGCGATCGCCGCCTTGATCCGCAGATTGATGTCTTTGGAGACGAATACCACCGGGTAGTCCGGCTCGGTGCGCACCAGGTCGAGAATCGCGCCGAGGATGCGGTTGTCGGGCGCGGCCGCGCCGAACGAGGTCGGGTCTTCGCTGGGCGTCGTGGTCTGGAACCGCAGCTTGCCGACGCTCTGCACGCCGCGCAGCTGCAGGCCTTGGGGACGCAGCAACGGCAGGCCGGTCGCGATCTGGTCGCTGCCCGCCGCTTCGATCAGTTCGTTGAGGAATCGGCTGACCTGCCGCGCATTGCGGCTGGCCTCGGTGGTGCCCTTCTTGCCGTTGTCGAGTTCTTCAATCACCTGCATCGGCAGGTAGACATCGTGCTCCTCGAACTTGAACAGCGCCGTGGGGTCGTGCATGAGCACGTTGGTATCGAGAACGTAGACGCGCTTGCCTTTGGTCATCATCGGAGTGTCAGCGTTCCGTGTTGAGTGGGGATGACGGAGTGGAACCTGTGTCGCACACGCACGGCCGCGCCGCCGTGACCCGCGATGCGGGACGGCGTTCGGTGCGTTCGGAAGTGGCCGTCACTGCGACTGCGCAGCCTGCAGTGCGTCGAGTACGGCCTGCGCGTGGCCCGGCACGCGGACCTTGCGCCATTCGGCTGCGATGCGGCCATCGGGATCGATCAGGAACGTACTGCGCTCGATGCCCAGCACGGTCCGGCCATACATGTTCTTTTCCCGGATCACGTCGAACGCGCGGCACAGCGCCTCGTCCGTGTCGCTGACCAGCGGAAACGCGAAGCCCTGCTTGGCGCAGAAGTTGTCGTGCGATTTCACCGAGTCGCGGGAGACACCCAGCACGTCGGCGCCGAGCGCCTGGAATTGCGGCAGCAGCGCGCTGAAATCCAGGCCCTCGGTCGTGCAGCCGGGCGTGGAATCCTTCGGGTAGAAGTACAGGACGAGCCAGCGTCCGGCGTAGTCGGCCAGTGTGGCCTTGGCGCCGCCCGACAGCGCCAGCGGCAGCTGCAGGGTGGCCTTTGCGAGCTTCTTGCGTGTTCCGCTCATCGTTCGAACGGGCGTTCCATTGCGACGGTCGTGATCACAATGCGCGCGCATGGCTGCTTTCGCAAGCGTCCGCGCGCATCACGTCAGAACTTCATCGGATCCATGATCGCGTCGAGATTCAGATGATCACAGAACTCGAGGAAATCGTCGCGCAGCGCGGCAATATGCATGTTTGCCGGGATGCCGATGGTGATCTGCGCCGAGAACATGTCGGCGCCGGTCTGCATCGCGCGATAGCGCGAGGAATGCAGGCTTTCGATGGTGATGCCCTGGCGATCGAAGAAGTCCGCCAGCTGGAACAGGATACCGGCCTTGTCGGCGGCGACCACTTCCACCACGTAGGGCAGCAGGTTCGACTGGATCGGCTTCGGGCCGGTGCGGTACCACACCAGCTTCAGGTCTTCCTCGCGCTCCAGACGCGTGAGCATCGCTTCGAGCTTGGCGACCGCGTCCCACGGCCCATTCGCCAGCGCGGTCACCGACACATCCCGGCCCACGGTCGACAGGCGCGTGTCGACCATGTTGCAACCACTGTCGGCGATGCGACGCGACACCGACAGCAGCGGCGATGCCGGATGCGTGGTGTACGCGTTGATCAGCAGGTAATTCTCGTTCGGCGAGGGCCGGGCAGCGGTGTCGGAATCGGTCAAGGGGGCGTCCGCGGCGGGAAATCTGTTCGACTGCGAGGGTCGATGGCGACTGGAGGGTGAACGGCAGTCCGGGCAGGGCCGGATGCGGCGGTCAGCATACTTGCCCGCACTTCGTGGCCGCAAGTAACATCGGCCAGCATTTTCCGGGCCAAACCGCGCGTTTGCCGGCCTCGACCTTTCTCTTCGACCGCGCCGCGGTTGACCATCGGACTCCCATCTTGCGACTTTCAGGCAGCATCACCGCACTCGCCACCCCCTTCGACGCCACCGGTGCACTCGACCGTGCGGCGTGGAAACGGCTGATCGAGTGGCAGCTGGCCGCCGGAACGCAGGGGCTGGTGGTCGCCGGCTCGACCGGCGAAGCGGCGACGCTGGAAGACGATGAATACGACTGGCTGGTCCGCAGTGCGGTCGAACTGGCCGCCGGCCGTGTGCCCGTGCTCGCCGGCACCGGTCTGTCGGCGACGTCGAAGACCATCGCCGCGACCCGGCGGCTCGCGCAGCTCGGCGCCGATATCGCGCTGGTGGTCGTGCCGGCCTACGTGCGGCCGACCCAGGCGGGCCTGCTCGCGCATTACCGCGCAGTCGCCGATGACGGTGGCCTGCCGGTGCTGCTCTACAACGTGCCCGGCCGCACCGGCACCGACATGCTGCCCGAGACCGTCGCCGAGCTTGCGCGCCACCCGCGCATCGTCGGCATCAAGGAAGCACACAGTGGCGTCGAGCGCATGCAGGCGCTGCTCGCGCTGCAGAGCGATGATTTCGCAGTGCTCAGCGGCGATGACCCGACGGCCGCGCGGGCGATGCTCGCCGGTGCCGATGGCGTCATTTCGGTTGTCTCCAACGTGGTGCCCGGTGCATTCCGCAAGCTCAGCGATCTGGCGCGCAGCGGTCAGGCCGATGCCGCGCACGACTGGGACGCGCGTCTGCAGCCACTGCATCTGTTCTGCGGCATCGAACCCAACCCCATTCCCGTCAAGGCGGTGCTGGCCAGACAGGGCCTCGGCCATGGCCTGCGTCTGCCTTTGACGACACTGGCCCAGGCGCATGATGCGCAGGCCGACGATGCGACGCGACTCGCGGCGGACCTCGAAACGTCCTGCCGTGCCCGCGCCGCCTGATTTCCCAGGAGATTCCACGATGCGTCCACCCCGTTCCTCCATGCGCTATCTCGCCATTGCCGTCGTCGCGGTCGCAGTCGTGGGCACCAGCGGCTGCCGCTGGTTCAAGAAGGACAACGCGCTGTACGCGCAGAGCCCGGAAACCCGTCCGCTCGAAGTGCCGCCGGATCTCGACCGTCCGCGTACCGACGGTGCGATGGCGCTGCCGGAAGCCCCCACGTCCGTGACGCGTTCGGGCACGGCGGCCGTGCCGGCCGATTCGAACGTGTCCTTCAGCGCGACCGGTGCGCGCGATGCGGTGTTCGCGCAGGTCGGCGAAGCGCTGGCCGCGACCGATGGCGTCACCGTCAACAGCCGCTCGCAGGTGCTGGGCACCTACGACGTCTCCTATGCCGGCAGCCAGTTCCTGGTGCGCATCGCGTCGCAGCAGGGCGGCGCGGTGGTGTCGGCAGTCGATCCGCGCGGCGTGGCCGCGACCGGTGATGCACCGACGCGTCTGATCGCTTCGCTGCAGGCGTCGCTGGCGCAATAAGCGGCTGGAGGCGACGTCCGCGAACCGGGCGTCGTCGATCACTGGCTATGAAAACGGGCGCCTCGGCGCCCGTTTTCGTGGATTCGCTCGCGGCGCGGAGATCAGCGCTCCAGCAGCGGGAGCTTGTCCGGCTTGCCTTCCCAGTCCTTCGCGTCGGGCAGGGCATCCTTGCGTGTCGTGATCACCGGCCAGGCCTTGGCCAGATCGGCATTGAGCGCGACGAACGCTTCCTGGCCCGCCGGCACATCGTCTTCGGGATAGATCGCGTTGATCGGGCACTCGGGCTCGCACAGGGTGCAGTCGATGCACTCGTCGGGATCGATGACGAGGAAGTTCGGCCCTTCGTGGAAACAGTCCACCGGGCAGACCTCGACGCAGTCGGTGTACTTGCACTTGATGCAGTTTTCGGTGACGACGAAAGGCATGGATTCGGATCGGGCGGGGCGACGACGGGCTGCAGTTTAAGGCAGCACTGCCGGCACCGGTGCGAAGTGTTCGCATTTTCGGCAATCATCGCGTCCCGGCACGCGCAGGCGACCCGTCAGGACTGTCGCCACGCGAATGCTGCGCAATCCATTGAATGCCAGGTGCCGCCGCGCTGCCGCAACGGTACAAACGCAGACAGCCCACGCCTTGCGGCATGGGCTGTCTGCTTTGATATGGTGCTCCCTACGGGATTCGAACCCGTGTTTTAGCCTTGAGAGGGCCACGTCCTGGGCCTCTAGACGAAGGGAGCTGGGGTGCCGCGAGCGGCTCCGGTTGGACGACCGGTCTGCAAACGCGTCTAAGTCGTTTGCAGCTTGCTAGTATAGCAGGCTTGCTGGCGCCGCAACGGCCGCCTGAGAAAATTTTCAGACTTGATGCATACCGATCCCACTCCGATTCCAAGCGACGTGTCTGCCGAACTGCGGGTCATTCCGCGCGACCAGCACACCATCTCGCGGCGGCAGATCAGCCAGAACGCGTTGCGTGTGTTGTACCGCCTGCACGAGGCCGGCCATCAGGCCTATCTGGTCGGCGGGGCGGTGCGTGACGTGCTGGTCGGCCTGACCCCGAAGGACTTCGATATCGCGACCGACGCGACGCCGGAGCAGGTCAAGGGACTGTTCCGCAACTGCCGGTTGATCGGCCGACGGTTCCGGCTGGCGCATGTGGTATTCGGTCGCGAGATCATCGAGGTGGCGACATTCCGCGCCAATGTCGACGACGGCAGTGGCGACCGTGAAGTCCACGACGGCGGGCGCCTGCTGCGCGACAACGTCTACGGCACGATCGAGGACGACGCGGTGCGCCGCGACTTCACTGCCAACGCGCTGTATTACGCGATCGCCGATTTTTCGGTGCGCGATTACACCGGCGGCTTCGAGGACGTGCAGAACCGGGTCATGCGCCTGATCGGCGATCCCGACACGCGCTACCGCGAAGACCCGGTGCGCATGCTGCGCGCAGTGCGCCTGGCGGCCAAGCTCGACTTCACCATCGAGCCGGGCACCGCCGAGCCCATCCCGCGTCTGGCGGCGTTGCTCGGCGAAGCGGCGCCGGCACGGCTGTTCGAGGAATGCCTGAAGCTGTTCCTGTCGGGGCACGCGGTCGCCAGTTTCGAGGGTCTCGAGCGTCACGGTCTGCTGTCGGCGCTGTTTCCCGAATCGGCTGCAGCACTCGCCAGCAACCGCAGCGGCGCGTTGCGGTCGATGGTGCTTGCGGGCCTCGCGTCGACCGATGCGCGTGTCGCCGCGGGCGATCCGGTCTCGCCGGCCTTCCTGTTCGCGACGCTGCTGTGGCCGGCGTTCTGCCGCGCCTGGATGAAGCTGCAGGCCGACGGTGTGCAGCCGGTCGAGGCGCAGCGCCGCGCGGCTGACCGCGTCACGCTGCATCAGGTGACGACGGTTGCGCTGCCGCGTCGCTTCTCGCTGCCGATGCAGGAGATCTGGCTGCTGCAGGCGCGCTTCCCGCTGCGTCAGCGCAAGCGGGTCACGCGCACGCTGTCGCATCCGCGCTTCCGCGCCGCGTTCGATTTCCTCGTGCTGCGCCAGACCGCGTCCGATGCGCATGCAGCCGATGTGGCGTTCTGGGAAGAAGCCCAGCACGATCCCGACCATGCGATCGCGCTGTATCCGGGCGAGGAGGAGGCGGCAGGCGACGAAGACGTGCCGCGTCGTCGCCGTCGGCGTCGCCGCACGCCGGCCGCCGCTGGATGACACCCCGCGCCCTGCGCGGCGTGCAAGCGAGCGCCTGCGCATGAGCGTGCGTGCCTACATCGGGCTTGGCGGCAATCTGGGCGACGTGCCGCAGGTGCTGCGCGACGCCGCGGCAGCGTTGGCGGCGCTGCCCGACATCCGCGACCTGAGACTGTCGCCGCTGTACCGCACGCCGGCCTGGGGGCGCACCGACCAGCCTGATTTCGTCAACGCGGTCGCAGTGCTCGACACCAGCCGCGCGCCGATGGATCTGCTCGACGCGCTGCTCGACATCGAACGCAGGTTCGGCCGTACCCGTAGCGACGAGGCCGGCGACCAGTGGGGTCCACGCACGCTGGACCTCGACCTGCTGCTCTACGGCGATGCGGTGATCACACTGCCGGGACTGACCGTTCCGCACCCGCGCCTGCACGAACGCGCCTTCGCCCTCGTGCCGCTGCTGGAACTCGACGCCGAGATCGTGATTCCGCGCATCGGCGCGGCCGCGGATGCGCTCATCCGCGTGGATCGCGCCGGCATCGAAGCGCTACGCTAGCGCCATGAACACTTCATCTTCCGCGCCCGTCACCGTCCCCGCGCTGTTCGAGGCACGCGCCGCCGGTCGCCGGCTCGCGATGCTGACCGCCTACGACGCCGGCTTCGCCCGCACGTTCGATGCCGCAGGTGTGGACCTGCTGCTGGTCGGCGATTCGCTGGGCATGGTGGTGCAGGGCCACGGCTCGACGCTGCCGGTCACCGTCGACGACATCGCCTATCACACCGCCTGCGTGGCCCGGGCAGTGCAGCGTGCACTGGTCGTCGCCGATCTGCCGTTCCAGGCCGACGCCACGCCCGAGCGCGCGCTCGATGCCTCGACGCGGCTGCTGCAGGCGGGTGCCGGCATGGTCAAGCTCGAAGGTGCGACGCCGAACAAGTGCGAGGTGGTGCGCTTCCTCGTCGAGCGCGAGATTCCGGTCTGCGCGCACCTGGGCCTGACCCCACAGTCGGTGCTGCGCTTCGGCGGCTTCAAGATCCAGGGACGCGGCGACGCCGCTGCCCAGGCGCTGCGCGACGATGCGCGCGCGATTGCCGAAGCAGGTGCGACGCTGATCGTGCTTGAAGGCGTGCCGGCTGCGCTCGCCGCCGACATCACCGCCGCCTCGCCGGTGCCGACGATCGGCATCGGCGCAGGACCGGATTGCGACGGTCAGGTGCTGGTGCTGCACGACATGCTGGGCCTCGACAGCGGCCATCGCAGCCCGAAGTTCGTCCGCGATTTCCTTGTCGACGGCGGCTCGGTGGCGGGCGCTGCGCGCGCCTACGTCGCTGCAGTGCGCGACGGCAGCTTCCCCGGCCCCGAACACTCCTACCGGTAGCCGGCGATGCACAGCGGCAGTTGCCTGTGCGGCGATGTGCGGTTCGAGGTCGCGGCCGAACTCGCGCCGCCCGATGCCTGTCATTGCGTCGCCTGCCGAAATCGTCCGGTCATGTGTTCGCCTCGACCGACGTGCCGGTCGAGGCGCTGACGATCCATGACCCGCAGGCCGTGCTGCGCTGGTACGCCAGCTCGGCGCGCGTGCGCCGCGGATTCTGCGGGCGCTGCGGTTGCTCGCTGTTCTGGGCGCCGGTGGGCGGCAGCAAGACCGCGGTAGCGATGGGGGCATTCGATACACCCACCGGTACCCGGTTGCACATGCACATCTTCGTCTCCGAGCAGGGCGACTATTACGCGCTCGACGACGACCTGCCCAAGCACGCGCGCTGACGCCGGACGTCGCCGATCTGCGAAAATCGGCGCTCACCCATCGCTGGACCCGCCGTGATCGACACCGTGCATGACCTCGCCGCGCTGCGGACCCGGATCGCCGGCTGGAAGCGTGCGGGCCTGCGTGTCGGCCTCGTGCCGACGATGGGCAATCTGCATGCGGGCCATTTCTCGCTGGTGGAGGCGCTGCGCGCACGCGTCGACCGCGTGGTCGCCAGCGTGTTCGTGAATCCGACCCAGTTTGGCCCGAACGAGGATTTCGCCCGCTATCCGCGCACGCCCGAACAGGACGCGCAGGGCCTCGCGGCGGCCAGCTGCGACCTGCTGTGGCTGCCGTCGGTCGAGGCGATGTATCCGCTGGGCCTGCACAACACGGTGACCGTGCGCGTGCCCGGCATCACCGAAGTGCTGGATGGCGCGCACCGCCCGGGACATTTCGACGGCGTCGCCACCGTGGTCGCACGCCTGTTCAACCAGGTGCAGCCCGACGTTGCCGCGTTCGGCCGCAAGGACTACCAGCAGTTGGCGGTCATCGCGCACATGATCGCCGACCTCGCGTTCCCGGTGGAACTGCTGCCGGTCGCGATCGCCCGCGAGGCCGACGGTCTGGCGATGAGTTCGCGCAACCAGTACCTGGATGCCGATGCGCGCGCGCGCGCGCCGGGGATTCATCGCGCCCTGTGCGCGTTGCGCGATGCCATGCAGGCGGGCCAGCCCGCGGCCGAAGCGAGCGCGCATGCGATCGCGACGCTGCGCGATGCCGGCTTCGAGGTTGATTACGTCGAGGTGCGCGCGCCCGACCTGTCGCCGCACGGCGAGGCGCAACCGGCCGCCGTCGCTCTGGCAGCGGCGCGCCTGGGCACCACGCGCCTGATCGACAACCTCGAATTCAGTCTTCGCCGGACGCCTGCGGCCCGCTGAATCTGCTCCGCTGCGCCGCGCCGCTGATGTTGCGATGCCGCAGATGGTCCCTATACTTCGCGGTTCCTGCGGGCTTCCCGCGTTGTCCGCTGCCGTGATCCGGCCGCCTACGCCATGCAACTCACCCTGCTGAAAGCCAAGATCCACCGCGCCTCCGTGACCCATGCCGAGCTGCATTACGAAGGCTCGTGTGCGATCGACGGTCGCCTGCTCGACCTGTCGGGCATCCGCGAGTACGAGCGCATCGAGATCTACAACATCAACAACGGCGAACGCTTCGCGACCTACGCGATCCGCGCCGATGTCGGCAGCGGCATCATCTCGGTCAACGGCGCTGCCGCGCACAAGGCCGGCGTCGGTGATCTGGTGATCATCTGCGCCTATGGCACGCTGGACGAAGCCGAGGTGGCGAAGTTCAAGCCGAAGCTGGTGTACGTCGACCGCGACAACCGCATGACCCACACCAACGATTCGATTCCCGCGCAGGCCGCCTGATGACCATGGCGGTGCGACTGATCCGAGACACGCTGGCGCCGCACGCGCGGCGCCTCGATTCGGCGCGCATCGCCGACCTCGTCGAAGCCGATGCGGCGCGTCCGCAGGATTTCGCACTGCGCATCGGCGGGCTGTATGCCAGCTTCGCGCGCCAGCGGCTCGACCGCGAGACACGCGATGCGCTGGTCGCGCTTGGCGAAGCCGCGGCCTTGCCGCAGGCGTTCCGCGCGCTGTTCGATGGCGTCACTGTCAACACGTCCGAGAATCGTCCGGCGCTGCACGTCGCGCTGCGATCTGCGCTGTCGGAGACGGCAGTTGCCCGCGATGCCCACGCACAGGCCGCAGAGGCACGCGTGCGCATGGCGGAACTGGTCGCGCAACTTGAAGCGTCCGATGTCACCGACATCGTCAACGTCGGCATCGGCGGCTCGGATCTGGGTCCGCGCCTAGTCGTCGACGCGCTGAAGGACTTTGGCACCGGTCGTTTCCGCGTGCATTTCCTGACCAACGTCGACGGCAGTGATGCGCAGCATCGGCTGGCCAAGCTCGACCCGGCGAAGACCGCTGCGATTCTGGTCTCCAAGACCTTCGGCACGCAGGAGACCCTGCTCAACGGCGCAGTCGTGCGCGACTGGCTCGGCGGCAGCGAACGCCTGTACGCGGTGAGCGCCAATGTGCCGCGCGCCGAGGCCTTCGGCGTCGCGCCCGAGCGCGTGCTGCCGATGTGGGACTGGGTTGGCGGTCGTTATTCGCTGTGGTCCGCGGTGGGGTTCTCGATCGCGCTCGCAGTCGGCATGGACGGCTTCGAGGCACTGCTCGCCGGCGCTGCCGAGATGGATGCGCATGCGTTGCAGGCGCCGCTCGCCGGGAATCTGCCGATGCTGCATGCGCTGACGGGCGTGTGGAACCGCAATGCGCTTGGCCTCGCCACGCATGCGGTGCTGCCCTACGACGAGCGCCTCGCGCTGCTGCCGGCATATCTGCAGCAGCTGGTCATGGAAAGTCTCGGCAAGTCGGTCACGCCTGATGGCGAAGCCGTCGGTCTCGATACCGTGCCGGTGCTGTGGGGCGGACCGGGGACCAATTCACAGCACAGCTTCTTCCAGGCGCTGCACCAGGGCACGCAAACGATTCCGGCCGATTTCATCGGCGTGGTGAATCCTGCGCATCCGCATGCCGACAACCATGCCGCGCTGCTGTCGAACCTGCTCGCGCAGACAGAAGCGCTGGCCAACGGTTACTCGGCCGATGATCCGCAGAAGTCGTATCCGGGCAACCGCCCGTCGACGCTGTTGCTGCTCGACCGCCTTGACCCGCGCAGTCTCGGCGCACTGATCGCGCTCTACGAGCACAGCGTCTACGCCCAGTCGGTGCTGTGGGGCATCAATGCGTTCGACCAGTGGGGCGTGGAACTCGGCAAGCGCATTGCCGGCGAACTGATGCCGGCGGTGCAGGGCGATGACGTGGCGGTGGCCGACCCGGTCACGCGCGCGTTGCTGGACGAGATCCGCGCGCGCCGCGCGCGCCGCGCGCGCTGAATTTTTGTAGGAGCGCGCTCGCGCGCGATACGGCTTCACCGGGAATGCTCCATCGCGCGCGAGCGCGCTCCTACAGGACGCCGTGGCGCGCCAGCGCCCATTCGACATGTTCGTCGACCAGCGTGTCTCCGCTGCGGCGGCGCGTGCGCAGCGCGGTGATGGTGTCCGGGGTCGTCGGCGCATTGCCGAGCGCGACCGCGAGGTTGCGCAGCCAGCGGCGGTGTCCGCTGCGGCGGATCGGCGAGCCTTCAGTGCGCTGCAGGAACTCGTCCTCGTCCCACGCGAACAGCTCGGCCAGGCTCGCGGTGTCGAGGCTGTTGCGCGCGCGGAAGTCCGGCTCATCGGTGCGCTTGGCGAACTTGTTCCAGGGGCAGACCAGCTGACAGTCGTCGCAGCCGAAGATGCGGTTGCCGATCAGCGGGCGCAAGGACGCGTCGATCGCGCCTTCGTGTTCGATCGTCAGATACGCGATGCAGCGCCGCGCATCGAGCCGGTGCGGCGCGGTGATCGCGCGCGTCGGACACACGTCGATGCAGCGCACGCAGGTGCCGCAGTGGGCGGTCGCCGGAGGATCGACCGGCAGCGGCACGTCGACATAGATCTCGCCGAGGAAGAACCAGGAGCCGCCGTCCTTGTCGATCAGGCAGGTGTGCTTGCCGATCCAGCCCAGGCCGGCGTTGCGCGCAAGCGCGCGTTCCAGCACCGGCGCCGAATCGACGAACACGCGGTGGCCGAACGGACCGATTTCCTCGGCAATGCGATGCGCGAATTTCTGCAGCCGGTTGCGCATGAGCTTGTGGTAATCGCGGCCCAGCGCATACCGCGCCACGTAGGCGCGGCTGCCGTCGGCCAGCGTGTCCCAAGCGCTTTCGTCGTCGTTGCGGCCGTAGTCGAGCCCGACCGACAACACGCGCACCGTACCCGGCAGTAGCTCGTCCGGGCGGGCGCGCATGTCGCCGTGGCGCGCCATCCAGTCCATGGTGCCGTACAGACCCTGCGCCAACCAGTCGCGCAGGTGCGCTTCGTCCTCGCGCAGATCGATGCCGGCAATGCCGCAGCGCTGGAAGCCCATCTCGCCAGCGATCGCCTTGATGCGCGCGGCGAGCGCGTCGGGCGCTGCTTGGGACGGAACGGCGGTGGCGGCGGAAGGCATCACGATGCGCGAAGTATAGAATCCGCGCGATGAGTGCTTCCTGTGCCACGCCTGCGCCCGGCGCTTCGCTGCCGGGCTCCCTGTTGTACGACGCAGCCGCGCTGCGCGCGATCGAGGCCGCCGCTCTCGCGCACGCAGGCGAGGCCACAGCGCTGATGCAACGCGCCGGGCAGGCCGGCTGGCGCACGCTGTTGTCGCACTGGCCGCAGGCGCGTCGCATCGTGGTGGTCTGCGGGCCGGGCAACAACGGCGGCGACGGCTATGTGCTGGCGACGCAGGCGCTGGCGTCGGGATGCGACGCGGTCGTCGTCCGGCTCGAACCGCATGCGCCGCGCACGGAACCATCGCGGGCAATGTGCGCGGCCTTCGAAGCGGCGAGCGGCAGGATCGAAGCATTTGGTGGCGCGTTGCCGCCTGCAGACATTCTCGTCGACGCCCTGTTCGGCATCGGCCTGTCGCGGGCGCCCGACCACGCGACTGCCGCGCTGATCGACGCCATCAACGCCGCCGGCGTGCCGGTGCTCGCGCTCGACACCCCCAGCGGCCTGTCGGGCGATCGCGGCAGCGCGGATGGCGCCGCCGTACGTGCGACACGCACCTTGCAGTTCCTCGCCCCGCAGCTCGGCCTGCAGACCGGCGATGGTCCCGATCACGCCGGCGCCCTGTCGCTGGACGTGCTCGGCGTCGATGCGCACTGCTTCGAAGCAGCGCAGGCACAGGCGCGACGGATCGACGCGCAGGATCTCGCGCACTGGCTGCAGCCGCGTCCGCGCAATGCACACAAGGGCAGCCACGGTCGCGTGCTGTGCATCGGTGGCGATCACGGCACCGGCGGCGCGGTGATGCTCGCGGCCGGGGCCGCGCTGCGCGCCGGCGCCGGACTGGTGGAAGTCGCGACCCAGGGCGTGCATATCGCGCCGTTGCTCGCGCGCTGGCCCGAGGCGATGGTCCGCCGCACTGACAACGTGTCCGCATTCGCCGGCGCCCTCGACGCGGCCGATGTCATCGCGCTCGGTCCCGGTCTGGGGCAGGGGAGTTGGGGGCACGCGCTGTTCGACGAAACACTGGATGCGGCCAGCGCAGCCGACACGCCGCTGGTGCTCGATGCCGATGCGCTCAATCTGCTCGCCGCCCGTCCGCGCGGACTGCCGGCAGGCGCGGTGCTGACCCCGCACCCGGGCGAAGCCGCGCGTCTGCTCGAGACCGATACCGCCACGGTCCAACATGACCGCCCGGACGCGGTGCGCGCACTCGCCGCGCGCTGGAATGCGGTCGTCGTGCTCAAGGGTGCCGGCACGCTGGTCTGCGCCCCCGGCGGACTGCCCTGGCTCATCGCTGCCGGCAATCCGGGCATGGCGACCGGCGGCATGGGCGACGTGCTGACCGGCGTCATTGCGGCGCTGCGCGCCCAGGGGCTCGACGCCGAGCACGCGGCCGCCTGCGGCGCCTTGCTGCATGCAGTGGCCGGCGACCGGGCCGCGCGCACGGCGGGCGAGCGCGGGCTGCTGCCGGGCGATCTGATCGATGTGCTGCGCGCCTGCGCGAATCCGGAGCCTCACCCATGATCCGCCGTCGTCTGCCCGACGAGGCCGCAACGCAACGGCTCGCCGAAGTCCTCGCCACGCATCAGCCCAGAGGCGCCGTCGTGCACCTGCAGGGCGATCTCGGCGCCGGCAAGTCCACGCTGGCCCGCGCCTGGCTGCGTGCGCTCGGTGTGACCGGCACCGTGCGCAGCCCGACCTATACGCTTGTCGAGCGTTATCCCGTCGACGGCGGTGAGGCCCTGCATCTTGACCTGTACCGGATCGGCGACGCCGGCGAACTGGATTTCCTCGGCCTCGACGACATCGACGCCGCGCTGTGGCTGGTGGAATGGCCCGAACGCGGCGCCGCAGCGCTGCCGCCGGCCGATCTCGAGATCCGTCTGGCGATCGACGGCACGGGGCGTTCGGTCGAATTGTTGCCGGATGGAGCGGCCGGGACAACGTGGCTGGCCGCTCTGATCGATGATCACCGTTTGTCGACGCTTCCTGAACCGAAACCATAGGAAGGATCTGCAGGCCACGGATTTGAAAGGAAAAACGGCTTGCAATGTTCCGGGTGCGGTGATTGACTAGCCCGCATGCGCATCCGAGGGATCAATCTGTCTCAGCTCGCGTTGGCGGTCGCCCTGATCGCTGCGTTGTGCTGGAACATCGCCTACGGCGCCGAGCTGCGCGGGATCGATGTGCGCTCCGGCGCCACCGGCACCCGCGCCGAGCTCAAGCTCGATGCGCGCGCCGAATATTCGGTGATTTCCCTCGCCAATCCCGACCGCCTGGTCGTCGACTTGCCCGGTACCCGGCTGCGGACGACGGCGATGCCGGCCGGCGCCGGCACGATCCGCTCCGTGCGCAGCGGACAGCCGGTCGCTGGCACCACGCGCATCGTGTTCGACCTGGCGTCGTCGGTGAAGGCCATGCCGCCGCGGATCGAAGACAATCCGGACGGACCGACGCTCGTCATCGAATGGCCGGGTGATGGCACTGCGGATCCGATTGCACGCATCGCCGCTGCGACCGCGTCGACGCCCGCCGCCAGCGCAGCCCCGACTGCAACGCCTGTGGCCGATCCGGCGCTGGCGTCGAACGATGCGACCTCGCGTCTGATTTCGAGCATGGGTCCGCAGCAGGGCCCTGCGCCTTCTGCGCCTGCGCCCGAGACGGTCACCGCGCAAGCACCTGCTACGCAACTGCCCCCGGCGCCCATTCCGACGCCGCCGCCTGCCGTGCAGCGCGACATCGCGCCGGCGGCGCAGGTGCCGATGCCCGCCGCGGTCGGGCCGGGCATGCGTCCGCTGGTGATCGCGATCGATCCCGGCCACGGTGGCCGCGATCCCGGCGCCATCGGGCCGGCCGGCACGCACGAGAAGAACGTGGTGCTGGCGATCTCGCGCGAACTCGCGCGGCAGATCAACGCCACGCCCGGCATGCGTGCGCATCTGGTGCGCGAGAACGACAGTTACATCGAGCTGCCGCAGCGTGCGCTGCGTGCACGTCGGGCCAAGGCCGACATGTTCGTTTCGATCCACGCCGATGCCGCGCACAATCGTGCGGCTTACGGTTCGTCGGTCTACACACTGTCCACGCGCGGCGCCTCGTCGCAGCAGGCGCGCTGGCTGGCGGATCGCGAAAACAGCGCCGATCTCGTCGGCGGTGTGTCGCTGTCGCAGGACACACTGTCGAACGTGCTGCTGGAGATGGCGCAGAGCGGCCACATGCGCGCCTCGCAGGACGCCGCGACCCATGTGCTGTCGGGTCTGCGCAATGTCGGCAAGACCCACAAGGCAAACGTCGAATACGCGAACTTCTCCGTGCTGCGCAACGCGGACATGCCGGCGATGCTGGTCGAGACCGGGTTCATCTCCAATCCCGAGGAAGAACGTCGTCTGCTTGATCCGGCGCACCAGCGCCGTCTTGCCAGCGCCGTACTCAACGGCATCAACGCCTATTTCATCGCCCAGCCGCCGCCGGGCACGCTGTATGCCGCGCGCGCCGCCGCGGCCGATGCGAACGGCGCCGCCGGCGGCAGCCCCTGAGACCCGGGTGCGACGCCCAAGCCGGTATCATCCACGTTGATTCCTGCCGCGACGAGCCAGCGTCGCCGATGCCCACGTGCCGATCCGCCAGCTCCCCGACATCCTCGTCAACCAGATCGCCGCCGGCGAAGTGGTCGAACGCCCTGCGTCCGTGGTCAAGGAACTGGTCGAGAACGCGCTCGATGCCGGCGCGCTGCGCGTCGATATCGATCTGGAGGAAGGCGGCGTCCGCCTGATTCGTATCCGCGATGACGGTGGCGGCATTCCGCCCGAAGAACTGACGTTGGCCGTGCAGCGCCACGCGACCAGTAAGATCGGTTCGCTCGACGATCTGGAAGCGGTGGCCACCCTCGGTTTCCGCGGCGAGGCGCTGCCGTCGATCGCATCGGTGAGCCGCTTCTCCCTGATCTCGCGCCGCGAGGACGAGACCCACGGCTCCGCTTTGGACGTCGAAGGCGGCCGCGTCGGCGAAGTCACGCCGCGATCCCATCCGCGCGGGACGACGGTCGAAGTGCGTGATCTGTTCTACAACGTGCCCGCGCGCCGCAAGTTCCTGCGCGCCGAGCGCACCGAACTCGGCCACATTGAGGAATGGTTGCGCGCGCTGGCGCTGGTGCGGCCCGACGTCGAACTGCGCATCAGCCACAACGGCAAGCCTTCGCGCCGCTACAAGGGTGACGAGGATCTGTTCTCGGGCGCGCGCCTGGTCGAAACGGTGGGCCGCGAATTCGCCGACAACGCGCTGCGTATCGATCACAGCGCCGCGGGTCTGCGCCTGCACGGCTGGATCGCCAAGCCCGCGTACTCGCGCGCGAGCGCCGACCAGCAGTATCTCTATGTTAACGGCCGCGCGGTGCGTGACCGGAGCGTGGCGCATGCGGTGAAGCAGGCATTCGCCGATGTGATGTACCACGGCCGTCAGCCGGCCTACGTGCTGTTTCTCGAGCTCGATCCGACGCGTGTCGACGTCAACGTGCATCCGGCCAAGCACGAAGTGCGCTTCCGCGATGCGCGCCTGATCCACGATTTCGTCTACCGCACGCTGCACGAGGCACTGGCCGATACGCGCGCAGGGCAGACGAACCACGCGCCGGCAGATGCGGCGATGCAGGCATTCGCCGCCGTGCCCGCGTCCGGCACCGCGGCGATGCCCGACTGGTCGCGGCCGATGCCGCAGCCGAATCTCGCGCTGCGCGTGGACGAAACGCGCGCGGCCTACGCCGGGCTGTATGGACCGACGCCTGCGCAGATCGCATCGGGTGCCGAGACCTGGACATCGTCGCCGATGGCACCCGACGCCGCCGTCGACGATGCCGGCACGCTGGTGCCGCCGCTCGGTTACGCGGTCGCGCAGTTGCACGGCATCTACATTCTCAGCCAGGCAGCCGACGGCATGATCGTCGTCGACATGCACGCCGCGCACGAACGCATCGGCTACGAGAAGCTCAAGACCGCGCACGACGGCGAAGGTGTGCGCACGCAACCGCTGCTCGTGCCGCAGACCGTCGCGGTGTCGGAGCGCGAAGCGGATGTCGCCGAAGCCGAAGCGGCGACGCTCGCCGAGCTCGGTTTCGAAGTGTCGCGCACCGGTATCCAGTCGTTGTTGCTGCGCGGCGTGCCGGCCCTGCTCGCGCAGAGCGACACCGAAGCCCTGCTGCGCGACGTGCTGGCCGATCTTCGTGAGCATGGCGAGAGCCTGCGGGTGCGCTCGGCACGCGACGAACTGCTGTCGACGATGGCCTGTCACGGCGCGGTTCGCGCCAACCGGCGCCTGACGGTGCCCGAAATGAACGCACTGCTGCGGCAGATGGAAGCGACCGAACGTTCCGGGCAATGCAATCATGGCCGTCCGACGTGGGCGCATTTTCCGCTCGCCGAGATCGACCGCTGGTTCCTGCGAGGACGCTGACATGCTGCGATGGCGCCACTGCTGCACGATCGGCCTGTTGGTGCTTTTCGCTGGCTGCGGGGAGACCGTCGAGAGTGAGGATCCTGCCGCGCGGGCCGACGCTGCGCGACTCGATGTGATGTTCTCCGCGCAGACCCGCGTCTGGCAGGACACGCGCCGCGCCGAACTGGTCGCGCCTGATGGCTGGCTGAGCCTGATCGGTCTGCATCGCATCGAGCTGAAGTCGCATTTCATCGGCAGCGGACAGACGGCCGGCATCCGCCTGTCGATGGGGCCGGAGAAGCTCGGCCTGCTGCAATCCGACAACGGCGCGTATGCGTTCACGCCCGAGCGCGGCGTCGCGGTGACGCTCGATGGCGCGCCGGTGCGCGGCCGCGTGCTTCTGCAGACCGACACCAGTGCTTCGCCCAGCGTGCTGGGCTTCGACGATGGCAAGGACACGCTGACGATCATCGAACGTGGCGGCTCGGCGTTCGTGCGGGCGCGTCATGAAGAGGCGCCCACGCGCAGGCGCTTCACCGGGCTGGAGTACTGGTCGACCACACGCGACTGGCAGGTCGATGCGGAATTCGTGCCGGCGGCATCCGGTGCGACGCTGCCGATCGCCAACATCCTGGGCATGGTCGAAGACACACCGACGCCGGGCTCGGTCGCCTTCGAACGCGACGGCAAGCGCTACACCTTGCAGGCGCTCGAAGGCGGTGACGGCAGCTTGTTCCTGATCTTCGCCGACCGCACCAGTGGCCACGGCAGCTACAGCGCCGGCCGCTACCTCGATGCGCCTGCACCGGGCGCCGACGGGCGGCTGCAGATCGACTTCAACCGCGCCTACAACCCGCCGTGCGCGTTCACCGCGTTCGCGACCTGTCCGCTGCCGCCGGAGGGCAACCGCCTCGACCTCGCGATTCCCGCGGGCGAGAAGACCTATATCCCGGCCACCACGGTATGACCCCAGATTTCGAACAGGACCGCTCCTACATGCGTCGACCCGCGCCGTTTCGTTTGCTCCGCTCGTGTGCACTACTGATCTGCCTGTTCGCCGGTGGCGCGAGCCAGGCCGAGCTGCCGTTGCTGGAGGCGCCTGCGACGCTGCTCTCGCCGATGGTCGTGCCCGCCGACGGACTGCAGGAAACCCCCGCAATCGGCTACGGCGCGTTGGCCCCTGCGCCGGTGCCGCTGCTGTGGCGGGTGAGCGGCGAGCACGGGGCGTTGTATCTGCTCGGTTCGTTCCATTTCCTCACGCCGGCCGACTACCCGCTGTCCGAAGACGTTGCACGGGTGATCTCCGGCGCCGGCGAAGTGGTGTTCGAGCTTGCACCGGAGGAGCTGCATTCGCCCACGCTGGGCCTGCAGATGATGCAGGCCGGCCTACGCAGCGACGGCAGCAAGCTCGACGACGAGATTCCTGCGCAGACTGCGACGCAACTGCGCGCATGGGCGGATGCGAACGCGGCATCGCTGCAGGGCGCAGGCGGCGGCTCGAGCCTGCAGCTGTTTGAACCCTGGTTCGTCTCGTTGCTGGTCACGACGACCGAGCTTGGTCGTTTTGGCCTGGAAGCGAAACTGGGGATGGACGCGCAACTCGCGCGTCAGGCGCAAGCCGCGGGTACGCCGACCGCAGGCCTGGAATCCGCGCAGCAACAGATCGAATTGCTCGACGGCATGGGCCGTGTCGAACAGACGCAGATGCTGCAGGAGGCGCTGGAGCAGGCGGGTGCGGGGCCCGAATCGATCCAGGCACTGCATGAGACCTGGCGCGCGGGCAACGCGGATGCGCTGTGGCAGGAGATGGGTCTCGACATGCAGGCGCGTTTCCCCGCGCTGTATGCGCGCATCAACACCGAGCGCAACGACGCCTGGCTGCCCAAGCTCGAACAGATGCTGCAACAGCCGGGCGACATCCTCGTCGTCGTCGGCGCGCTGCATCTCGTCGGCCCCGACGGCGTGGTCGAGAAGCTTGCGGCGAAAGGTTACTCGGTGGAGCGCGTGTGTTCGGCCTGCGCACCGCCCGACACGACCCTACCTGCAACGCCTGCTCAGGTGCAGCCCGAAACGGGTAGCTGACGCAGGCGGTCGCCTAGGCGGCCGCAACCAGCTCGATGCAGTCCACCGGACACGCCGGCACGCACAGCGCGCAGCCGGTGCAGGCATCGACCAGCACGGTGTGCATCAGTTTCGAACCGCCGACGATGGCGTCGACCGGGCAGGCCTGGATGCACTTGGTGCAGCCGATGCAGTCGGCCTCGATGACCAGCGCGACCGGCGGCAGCGCGTGGTGCACGCCGCGTTCACGGTCGAACGGCAACGCGGCGGTATCGAGTGCGCGGGCGAGCGCGCGTGCCCCCGCATCGCCGCCGGGCGGACACCGGTCGACGTCGGCCTCGCTGCGGGCCATTGCCTCGGCGTAGGGGCGGCAGCCGTCGAAACCGCACTGGCCGCATTGGGTCTGCGGCAACAGGCGATCGAGACGTTCGACGAGGGACGGCGGCATGCGTGGCGTTCGGCTGGGCGTGCGGTCTGTGTAGTCGCGGCGATGCCGCGCCGGCTCAGCGGACCGGCATGCCCGGCTGCGCTGCGGCGTCCGCATCCAGCAGTGCGAGCGCGCCGCCATCGAAACCGGCGGACAGGATCATGCCTTCGCTGATGCCGAAGCGCATCTTGCGCGGCGCCAGATTGGCGATGAACACCACGTTGCGACCCACCAGCGTGTCCGGCTCGCCGTAGCTCGCGCGGATGCCCGAGAAGATCTGGCGCGTGCCGAGATCGCCGGCGTCGAGTTCGAAGCGCAGCAGCTTGTCCGAACCCTCCACGAATTCGCAGGCAACGACCTTGCCGATGCGCAGGTCGAGTTTCACGAAATCGTCGATCGAGATGTGCGTCGGCGCATCCGCGTCTGCAGCTTTCGCGGGCGCCGCAGCAGGTGCTTCGACCGGCTTCTTCGCGGCGGCGGGTGCAGCCGGTGCGGCAGCGAGGGTGTCCCTGGAGGCGTCGGTCATGGCGTCGATCTGCTTGGGGTCGATTCGGGTGAAGAGCGGGGCATACGGTTGGATCACGTGGCCGAGCAGCGGCGCGTCGAGCGCGGACCAGGTGTCGGCCGGCGCGGCGAAGAACGCATCGACCTCGCACGACACGCGCGGCAACACGGGCCGCAGCGCCGTGGCCAGCACGCGGAACAGATTCAGGCCCTGTGTGCAGACCGCCTGCAGTTCGGCATCGCTGCTGTCCTGCTTGGCGATCACCCACGGCTTGCGGTCGTCGATGTAGCGGTTGGCCTCGTCAGCCAACGCCATCACCTGGCGCAGCACGCTCGCGGGTTCGTTGCGCGCATAGCTCTCGCGGATCGGCGCGAGCGATTCAATGAAGCGCGCATATGTTTCCGGCTCCGGTAACGCCTCGGCCAGACGGCCGTCGAAGCGCTTGCCGATGAAGCCGGCGCAGCGGCTGGCGAGATTGACCAGTTTGCCGACGACATCGCTGTTCACGCGCGCGATGAAGTCGCCGAGGTTGAGGTCGAGATCGTCGACACCGCCCGAGGACTTCGCGGCGAAGTAGTAGCGTAGTGCTTCGGGATCCAGACCCTGGTCGAGATAGGTGCGCGCCATGACGAAAGTGCCGCGCGACTTCGACATCTTCGCGCCGTCGACGGTCAGGTAGCCGTTGACGTGCAGACGCGTCGGCGCGCGCAGACCGGCGCCGTGCAGCATCGCCGGCCAGAACAGGCCGTGGAAGTTGACGATGTCCTTGCCGATGAAGTGGTGCAGCTCGGCGCCGCCTTCGGGCGCGAGCCAGGCATCGAAGTCCAGGCCTTCGCGCGCGCACAGCGCCTCGAAGCTGCTGAGATACCCGATCGGCGCGTCCAGCCAGACGTAGAAGAACTTGCCTGGATGGCCGGGAATCTCGAAGCCGAAGTAGGGTGCATCGCGGGAGATATCCCAGGCGCGCAGGCCGCCTTCGCCATCGAGCCATTCCGCGAGCTTCGCCTTGACGCCCGACACGGCGACATCGCCGGCCAGCCACTCGCGCAGGAAGGCTTCGAAATGGCCGAGTTCGAAGAAGAAGTGTTCCGACTCGCGCACTTCCGGGGTTGCCCCGCTGACGACCGAGACCGGATCGATCAGGTCGCTCGGCGAATACGTGGCACCGCAATTTTCGCAGTTGTCGCCGTACTGGTCCGGCGTGCCGCACTTGGGGCAGACGCCTTTGACGTAGCGGTCCGGCAGGAACATGCCGCGCACCGGATCGAACAGCTGCGCGACATCGCGACGCGCGATATGGCCGCCAGCATCGAGCCGTCCGTAGATCGTCTCCACCATGCTGCGGTTTCCCGCCGAATGCGTCGAATCGTAGTGATCGAAGTCCACGCCGAACGCTGCGAAATCCCGCTCGTGTCCAGCCTGAATGTCTGCGATGAAAGCCTCGGGCGTCGTGCCGGCCTTCTCCGCCGCGAGCATGATCGGCGTGCCGTGCGTGTCATCCGCGCAGACGAAGCGCGCCATGTCGCCATCCATGCGCCGCGCCCGCACCCAGATGTCGGCCTGGATGTAACCGACCAGATGGCCGAGATGCAGTGGGCCGTTGGCATAGGGCAGGGCAGTGGTGACGAGCAGCGTGCGCGGCATGGGGCGGGGCTTGATGAGCGGGCGGAGCGGGATTATCGCATGGGGTCGGCGCGGGACTTCGTGGGCGCCGTGAGGCCGCGAGGTTGCTGACAGTCCCCGGCCGTGTCGACGCCCGAATGCGAGGGCGACCGCGATTTTTCAAGGATCGCGCTTTGCCAGAAATCAAGGTCGATTCGCTTCGTCACGTCTAGGCGGTGCGCGCCGGATGCGCTCCGCCCGATCGTTGCCGTTTCGCCACGTCTCGCAAGGAGAGGCTTTGCAATCCGAAGCGAAAAAAAGCCCGGCAGTTGCCGGGCCTTTCCCTCACAAGTTGGAAGCCGATGTCACTCCCGCTGCCAGACCTGCTCACGGCAGATGAAGGCGACGCAGCCCGACACCCCGATGCGATTCGCGTCGAGCATCTTCGCCTTGGACTTGTACGTCTTGCCGTTGGCCGGATCGAGAATCGTGCCGCCCGACCACTCACTGCCATTCGGCTTAAGATCCCACAGGATCGTCATGCCGGTGATCGGCTGGTTCTGGCGGCTGCCCGTGCACTTGTCGCAGACCGGATTCGGCCCGCGATCGGACTGCAGTACCTGCGCCACACGACCGCTCAGCGTGCCGTTCGCCGCCTGCGAGATCTCGACGATCGACTTCACCCGACCGGTCTCGTCGTCGATGGTTTTCCAGCGGCCGGCTGGCGACTGCGCCGCGACGACCATGGATGCGAGCATCAATGGCATACCCACCACAGCAGTCAACCACATCTTTTCCTTGTTCAACATTCAGACCCCTCCCTCGAAGCTGCGACCAGCACAGGCGCCTGCGCAGATGGCGGAGTTATAGCCGATAAGACAGGTTCTATGAGGGCTTGGCGACTATTGTTCAGCTACTGATGCTGAACATTAGTAGGAACGAATCGGCTTTGTCGCTCGTCGGCTCTGGTCTCGCTTGCAGGACCCTGCGTCTGGGCCTGCGCAGCGTGATGATCGCGCCAAGCAATCCGATGGTGGGACAATGGAACGCTTCCTCGGATCGTCGTTGTTCTTTTTATGACTTATGCACCTGTTCTCGCTCGCGCGGTGCAAAACGCACTCTCGCCACTCCCCCGCATCCGCAACATTCTCGCCATCGGGTCGGGGAAGGGCGGGGTGGGCAAGTCCACGACCGCGGTGAACATCGCGCTCGCGCTCGCGGCCGATGGAGCGCGGGTGGGCGTGCTCGATGCGGACATCTACGGTCCGAGCATCCCGGTGATGCTTGGGTTGTCCGGCAAACCCGACAGCCCTGATGGGAAGTCGATCCTGCCGATGCACGCGCATGGCATTGAAGCGATGTCGATCGGGCTGCTGGTCGATCAGGACACGCCGATGATCTGGCGTGGGCCGATGGCGACCTCGGCGCTGACGCAGTTGCTCAACGACACGCTGTGGGGCGGCGACGAGGCGCTGGACTACCTACTGGTGGATCTGCCGCCGGGCACGGGTGACATCCAGCTCACGCTGGCGCAGAAGATTCCGGTGGCCGGCGCGGTGATCGTGACGACGCCGCAGGACGTGGCGACGCTCGATGCGCGAAAGGCACTGAAGATGTTTGAGAAGGTCGAGGTTGCGGTGCTTGGGCTGGTCGAGAACATGGCCCAGCATGTGTGCTCGAACTGCGGGCATGTCGAACACTTGTTCGGCGACGGCGGTGGCCAGCGCATGGCGACGCAGTACGGCGTACCGCTACTGGGCTCCCTGCCCTTGGAAATCAGCATCCGGGCGCAGGGCGATGCCGGGGTGCCGATCGTCGTCGCGGCGCCCGATTCGGCTGCCGCGCAGGCGTACCGCGCGACGGCGCGGCGGCTGGTGGAAGAACTCGAGAAGCGGCCGCGGGCGCCGATGTCGATTTCCGCGTCGCTCGTCTGACACGGGTCGGGTCGGGTCCCCAGCGGATGACGCGGACGTCCAAGGCGGCGACAATGCGCGCCCAGGCCGCCGCGCCGCAGGAATCCCACGATGAGCATCAAGAGCGACCGCTGGATCCGCCGCATGTCCGAGCAGGGCATGATCGAGCCCTTCGAGCCGGGCCAGGTCAAGCAGGACCCGGCCGGCCAGCGCATCGTCAGCTACGGTACGTCGAGCTATGGCTACGACGTGCGCTGCTCGCGCGAGTTCAAGATCTTCACCAACATCAACTCGACGATCGTCGATCCGAAGCATTTCGACCCCGGCAGCTTCGTCGACATCGAGGCGGACGAGTGCATCATTCCGCCGAATTCGTTCGCGCTGGCGCGCACGGTCGAGTACTTCCGCATCCCGCGCGACACGCTGGTGGTGTGCCTGGGCAAGAGCACGTATGCGCGTTGCGGCATCATCGTCAACGTCACGCCGCTGGAGCCGGAATGGGAAGGCCACGTCACGCTGGAATTCAGCAATACGACGCCGCTGCCGGCGCGCATCTACGCCAACGAAGGCGTCGCGCAGATGCTGTTTTTCCAGTCCGATGCCGATGACGTGTGCGAGACTTCGTACAAGGATCGCGGCGGCAAGTACCAGGGCCAGCGCGGCGTCACGCTTCCGCGAACCTGATCTTTCCCACCATTACGCAAGGACGCTGCGATGCACGATTCCAACCCCTATCAGGCACCGACCGCACAGCTGCATGCCGATGACGTCGAGCAGCTCGCGGAGCGCGGCACGCGCCTGGGCGCGGTGCTGATCGATGGTCTGATCGGGCTGGCCGTCATCACGCCAGTGATGTGGCTCGGCGGCTACTGGAGTGCGGTGATCGAGGCGGCGCAGCGGGGAGAGCAGGTCGGATTGGGCTTGCAGGCGGTGTGGATGTTGATCGGAATGCTGATCTTCGCTGCGATCCACGCCTGGCCGCTGCACGTTGGCGGCCAGACCTGGGGCAAGCGCCTGCTCGGCATCCGCATCGTCACGCTCGATGGCCGGCCGGTGACGGCGCTGCGCGCGATCTTCGCGCGTTATTTCCCGCTGCAGATCGTGGGCGGTATTCCGTGCCTGGGTGCGCTGGTCGTGCTCGGTAGCCTGGGCATGATCTTCCGTCAGGACCGCCGTTGCGGCCACGATTTCGTCGCCGGCACGCGCGTGGTCCGCGCGCGCTGAGCGCGCTGAATCAGCGGGGGAGCGCGGCCTGTAACTGGCTGACCCGCGCGACGAGTTGCTCTGGCGAATAAGGCCGCGCAGCGACCCGGCCCCACACCGGCGCCGGCCAGGCCGGATCGTCCTGTTCGCGGCCGATCACGTGCACATGCAACTGCTCGACCATGTTGCCGAGCGCGGCGATGTTGAGCTTGTAGGGCTGACATACGGTGCGTAGCAGGCGCGCGGCGATGTCGATCTCGTCGGTCAACTGGCGACGCTGATCGGCGTCGAGATCGATCAACTCGCGCGCGTTCGCAATGCGCGGCACCAGCACCAGCCATGGATAGTTGGCGTCGTCCATCAGCCGCAGCTCGCACAGCCTGAGCGTCGCGAGGGGATGGGTGTCGTCGGCGAGCTGCGAATGCAGCGTGTAAGCAGGGGTCATGGCGTCGCATCCTGCCGCAGCGCGGCGTCGAGGAAGGCGAGGGTGGCGCGTCGCGCGGCAGCGGCGCTGGCCGGATGGTAGTGGTCGGGATCGACATCGCGGTTGAAACCGTGTCCGCCGCGATGCACCAGGACTTCCGCGTCGGGCTGGGCCGCGCGGTGACGCGCGATGTCGTCTGGCGAAATGGCGGGGTCGTCCGCGCCGAACTGGAACAGCATCGGCGCCTGCAGCGGTTCGTCGAGAAACGGCACGGTGCGCGCGCCGTAATAGCTGACCGCGGGCAGGCCCAAGCGTGTATTGGCGAGAAAGGCCAGCGTGCCGCCCCAGCAGAAGCCCACCACGCCGGTGCGGCGATGTCCTTCGCCTTGCAGCGCGTCGCGGCAGGCGCGGAGGATGCCGAGTGCGCGCTCCAGTCCCAGCGCGTCGACCAGTTCGCGGCCGCGCGCAAAGCCGTCGGCGTCATAGGCAAGTTCGACATGGCGGGCGACGGGGTCGAACAGTGCCGGCGCGAGCGACAGATAGCCCGCGGCGGCATATCCGTCGGCGACGCTGCGGATATGCGCATTGACGCCGAAGATCTCCTGGATCACGACGACCGCGCCGAGGGCCGCGGCGCCGTGCGGCGGTTCGGCACGCCAGGCGTTCACCGGTCCGGAGGGCGTGGCGAGGACGACATCCCGGCCCATGGCGGATTCCCTGTTCAGGTGGCGACCCGAGTCTAACCGAGGCAGCAATGACGTTTCCGTGCGCCCGGTCCATGGCTGGCCCGGCGCTATACTGCGCAGCCATCGCGCGCGGGCCCCGCGCCGTGCGACCGCGATTCCAGCCGCCCTCGGCGGCCATCTCCAAGCCACGGTTCCCATGTCCGCAGCCAATCCCAAGGTCGGGTTCGTCAGCCTCGGCTGTCCGAAAGCCCTCGTCGATTCCGAACGCATCCTCACCCAGCTCCGCGTCGAGGGCTACGACATCGTCCAGACCTACGACGATGCCGACGTCGTCGTCGTCAACACCTGTGGCTTCATCGATTCGGCGGTCACCGAATCGCTGGACGCGATCGGCGAGGCCATCGCCGAGAACGGTAAGGTCATCGTCACCGGGTGCCTGGGCAAGCGCGAAGATGTGATCCGCGAGGCGCATCCCGGCGTGCTGTCGATCAGCGGCCCGCAGGATTACGGCTCGGTGATGCGCGCGGTGCACTCGGCGGCGCCGCAGACGCACAATCCCTTCCTCGACCTGGTGCCGCGCCGCGCAGCCCTCGACGATATCGGCATCAAGCTCACGCCCAAGCACTACGCGTATCTGAAGATTTCCGAAGGCTGCAACCACCGCTGCAGCTTCTGCATCATTCCGTCGATGCGCGGCGACCTGGTCTCGCGCCCGGTTGACGACGTGCTGCGCGAAGCCGAGAAGCTCGTCCGCGGCGGCGTGCGCGAACTGCTGGTGATCTCGCAGGACACCTCGGCCTACGGCGTCGATGTGCGCTACGCCGAGCGCACCTGGCGCGAGCGCCAATACGCCACGCGCATGAAAGCGCTGTGCGAAGGGCTGTCGGAACTCGGCGTGTGGACGCGCCTGCATTACGTATATCCGTACCCGCACGTCGACGACATCATTCCGCTGATGACCGAGCGCCACGCCGACGGCATGCCGAAGCTGCTGCCGTATCTCGACGTGCCGCTGCAGCACGCCAGCCCGCGCATCCTCAAGTTGATGAAGCGGCCAGGCGCGATCGACAAGACCCGCGAGCGCATCGCGCGCTGGCGCGAGATCTGCCCCGAGCTGACGATCCGCAGCACCTTCATCGTCGGCTTCCCGGGCGAGACCGAGGACGATTTCCAGCAGTTGCTCGATTTCCTCGACGAGGCGCAGCTCGATCGCGTGGGTGCGTTCGCGTATTCGCCCGTCACCGGCGCAACGGCCAATGCGCTGCCCGACGCCGTGCCCGAAGAGGTGAAGCAGGAGCGCCTCGCGCGCTTCATGGAGAAGCAGGCGCAGATCTCGACCGCGCGCCTCGAAGCCAAGGTCGGCACGGTGCAGATGTGCATCGTCGACATGGTCGACGGCGATCTCGCGATCGCCCGCTCGATGGGCGATGCGCCCGAGATCGACGGCGTGGTGCAGATCCAGGATGGCCGCGAGGCCGACCTGCAGCCCGGCGATTTCGTCGATGTCGCGATCATGGGCAGCGACGAGCACGATCTCTACGGCGAGGTCGCCGAGGTGCTGGCGTGATCCGCCGCGCGGTGCTGCTCGCGGCTGGGTTATGCGCGACCGGTGTCGCGCAGGCCGCCGACGGATTGAGCGGGACGTATCAGCCGGCCGGCGAAGGCGGGGCGGCGTTTCCCGACGACGCGCAGCTGGTGGTGCGCGCAGAAGGCCGTGGCTGGCTGGCGATGTTCCGTGGCGAGGGCCTCGCGTTGTTGCCGCTGAGCGCGATGGAACAGCACGGGTTGTTCCCGGGCATCGGGCCGGAAGCGCGTCTGCAGTGCGCGTATTCGCGTGCGTTCCTGTTCTGCCGCGTATCGCCGGGCACCGAGTTTCCGGACAAGAACTTCACGTCGACGACCGGGTATTTCACTGCGTTGTCGGACGACGGGATCTTCGAGATGCGACGCGTCGATTGAGGTAGGTCCGTGGCGATCTTCCGACCGCATGACCGTTTGCGTGTCTGAGTTTTGCTGCACTCGACCCGTCCCGCAGTGTGCGCTCGTACCGTCCGTCGTGCTCGCGGTCAATCCTGTGCTCGGCCGAGCCGCCAGTAGCCCATGCAGGCCACCGCGCGCTTGTCGATGCCCAGCGCGGTGGTGAGGTGTCGGCGCATGGCCATCGCTGCGCCGGATTCACAGGCGATCCAGGCTTGGAAACCGTGGTCGCCCGCTGCGCTGCGCATCCCCAAGATCTCCATGTCCAGATCGATTTCCGCGTGAGCGTCGCTCGCATGTACATCGGGCGAGGGAGCAGCCGGCATCAGCAGGCGCAACGCCGACTGCAGCCGCGCGCCATGCGCGGCGCCACTCGTGGCACGCGGTAGCCAGTGAAGCGCGGCATCGCGGGGCGCGCGCAGTTCGAGGCGGTCGGCGTCTTCCGGAATTTCGAGTAGGGCGACGACGCGCGGTGGATCCGGCTGGGCGGCCAATGCCTCAAGAATGCCGGCGATCGCCGGCAGCGCAGTCTTGTCACCGGCCAGCAGCACCTGTCGTAGGCCGGCAGATGGACGCCATTCGAAGCCGTCCGGCGTGCCGTCGAAGGCCGCATCGGGCGCCAGCATCAGCAGCGGATCGCCGACGTTCGCGCGCGTGGCCCAGGCCGACGCGGGACCACCGTCACCGTGCAGCACGAAGTCCACATCCACCTCGCACTGCGCCGGGCGCAGCGCGCGGATGGTGTAGGTGCGCATAGGCGGTCGCGTTCCGGCGGGCATTTCGCGGTAGCGCGCATACCAGTCGTCGCCATCGGGCAACGCCGGCATCGCGCCGTCCTGGAGGGGAAAGAACAGCTTCACCCGTTGATCGGGCGCGTGCGTGGTCATGGCGGCGACCGAGGTGTCATGCAAGGTGATGCGTACGAAGCTCGGCGAGAGCGCGGTGCGGCGACAGACGTGGAGCGAGAATTTGCGGTACGAGGCGCGGGACATGCAGCGGATCCGGTTCGATGTGGACGGGATGGCTGCGTCGTACGACGTGGCTGGACGGCGATCGAGCGCTGTCGGCCTTGATTCTAGGGGATCGGGATATGCGGGCAACCGAAGCGTTGCCCGGGGGTTGTGTGCATTCGCGATCCCGGGGCAATGGCGAAAGCGACTCAGCGCGTCGCCTCGACCGCGTCTACGTAGTCCCAGGTCGCGACCTCGATCGCGTCGATCGACGCGATCGCCCATGGCAGCAGGCGGCGGCCTTCGTCACCACCGTCGTCGCGCATCGTGCCTGCGGCGTTGTAGTCGACCAGGGCCTGCCACGCCGGCAAGCGAACTTCCACGGTGTCGCGCAGCTGGCGTAGCGCGGCGTCAGCGGCCGGCGTCGAGCCCGGTGCGGCCAGCGCGATATCCGCGCGCGACTGGAAATCGGCGCCGAAATGATGGGTGTCTGTGCGGGCACGCCAGAACGCGCCGAGCCGAAAACGTTCGTCGTCGGCCGCCATCGGTCCGCGCGCGATGCCGGGCGCGGTGCGGGTGATCAGGAAACGCCGCAGGCGATGCGCGAGATCCGCGTGCGCCAGCGTCTTCGCGTCGGGTGCCGGGGGCGTCGCACGGTCCTGCGAGGTCGTCGGCGATGCGTCACGCGTGCATGCGGGCAGGGCGAACAGGGCGGCTGGCAGCAGCAGCGCTGACAGAACGCGCGCAGCGAGGCGAATGTTCAAGCGCCGCCGCCACGCCGGGACAGCAGACGCGCTCACGCCGCGCGATAGTCCACGGCGAGCACCGCGAAGCGCACCAGGCCGCCCGGCAGCTGCGCTTCGAATTCGTCATCGACGCGCTTCTTGAGCATCGCGCGCGCCAGCGGCGAATCGATGCTGATCCAGCCGGCTTTCGCGTCGGTTTCGTCGGGTCCGACGATCCGGTAATGCGCCAGCTCGCCGCTGTCGGTGTCTTCCAGCTCGACATGCGCGCCGAAGAACACGGCCTCGGGATCGCTCGGAGCGGCGTCGATCACGTGCAGCGACTCCAGCCGCTTCGACAGATAGCGCACGCGCCGGTCGATCTCGCCGAGCTGCTTCTTGCGGTAGGTGTACTCGGCGTTCTCGGAGCGGTCGCCTTCGGCCGCCGCGGCCGACAGGGCGCGCACGACCTCGGGCCGGCGCACGCGCCACAGATCGTCGAGTTCAGCCTTCAGGCGCGCATGGCCTTCGGGCGTGATCAGCGCGGTGCTCTTTTCAGCGGGTGGGCGCCAGCGGCTCATCGATTGCTCACTTGAGCCGGATCCCGCCGAGCAGATTGCGCACGATGCGGTTGGTGATCGTGCGCACTGCCTGCTTGCCGGCTGCCTGCACCGCGCCTTGGCGGCGCCCGGTGCCGAACAGGAATTCGTTGATCGAGCGGCCGACGCCGCCTTCGCCCTCGTCGGCCTCGGCTTCGCGTGCGGTCTTCGCCGGCGGTGTCTTGGTCTGCGCGGTCGCATCCTCGGCGCGCTTGGCGAGCAGTTCGGCTGCGGATTCGCGATTGATCGCCGTGTCGTACTTCCCGCCGACCGGGCTGTTCGCGCGCACCTGCGCGCGCTCTTCGGGCGTGATCGCGCCCATGCGGCAGCGCGGCGGCGCGATCAGCGTGCGCTCGACCGGCGTCGGCACGCCCTTGTCCTGCAGCGTGGACACCAGCGCCTCGCCGGTACCGAGTTGCGAGATCGCGCGGGCGACATCAAGCGCAGGATTCGGCACGAAGGTTTCGGCCGCGATGCGCACGGCCTTCTGGTCGCGCGGGGTGAACGCGCGCAGCGCGTGTTGCACGCGGTTGCCGAGCTGGCCGAGCACGTTGTCGGGCACGTCGTCGGGAAACTGCGAGCAGAAGTACACACCCACGCCCTTGGACCGGATCAGGCGCACCACCTGTTCGATACGCTGCTGCAGCGCGGCTGGCGCATCGTTGAACAGCAGATGCGCCTCGTCGAACACGAAGACGAGTTTGGGTTTGTCCAGATCGCCCACTTCCGGCAGCGTCTCGAAGAGTTCCGACAGCAGCCAAAGCAGAAAGCTCGAATACAGCCGCGGGCGCAGGATCAGCTGGTCGGCGGCAAGAATGCCGATGACGCCGCGGCCGTCAGTGGACGTGCGCATCAGATCGTTGAGTTCCAGCGCCGGCTCGCCGAAGAAGTGATCGCCGCCGTCCTGTTCCAGCCGCAGCAGCGAGCGCTGGATCGCGGCCACCGACTGCGGGCTGACCAGACCGTACTGCGTGGCGATGTCCTTGCGCTCGTCGGTCACCACGCCCAGCAGCGCGCGCAGGTCGGCGAGATCGAGCAGCAGCAGGCCGCGGTCGTCGGCGAGCTTGAACACGATGTCGAGCACGCCGGACTGGGTGTCGTTGAGTTCGAGGATGCGCGCCAGCAGCAGTGGGCCGACTTCACTGACCGTCGTACGCACCGGATGGCCGAGCTTGCCGTAGAGGTCCCAGAACACCACCGGACTCGCCGCCGGTGCCCAGTCGGCAACGCCGATCTCGGCCGCGCGTGCGAGCAGCGTGTCGCTCGCCGTTCCCGCGACCGCCAGCCCGGCGACATCGCCCTTGACGTCGGCCATGAACACCGGCACGCCGATGCGCGAGAAGCCCTCGGCCAGCGTCATCAGGGTGACGGTCTTGCCGGTGCCGGTCGCGCCGGCCACGAGACCATGCCGGTTACCGAACTTCGGCTGCAGGTGCACGGGCCCGGCGTCAGGGGTGGTGACAGCCTTGCCGAGCAGGATCGGATCCATCGCGCGGACGCTCCATGAAGTGGATGCCGCGATTCTAGCGACTGCGTCGCGGTTCGCGACGCGCGCCTTGCCCCTCTGCAACAGGCAGGGCTACCCTGCGGGCCCTGTCTGCTGGACCCCCGTCACGATGCGAGATTCCGTTTCCACGACGTTGCGCCTCGGCGCCCTCGCGCTGGCGCTCGCGCTGGCCGGCACGGCCACCGATGCGAACGCGCAGTCGCGCCGCGACCGCGAAGCCGGCGAGGCGCTCAACCAGCGCATGCTCGATGCCGAGGCCCGCTATCGCCAGGCGCTGGTGCAGATCGCCAATGACGACCCGGCCGGCATCAATGCCAGCAACGCCGCGCTGGAGGACATGGAAGACGTGATGCTGGCCTGCGAGAAGCAGCGCGGCTGCAGCGTTCCGCAGCTGCTGACGACCTACAAGCGCCTGCTCAAGGCCGATGCCGATGCCCAGGCCGGGCAGGGCCCGGATGGCACGGATCTCGATGGCCTCGAAGGCACGCTGCCCACCGCCGATGTGCCGGCCGCTGCCAGTGCGTCGGCGCTGCTGGCAGAGGACGAGCGCTTCAAGCGCATGGTCCAGCTCAACCCGGCCGTGCAGGCCTCGATCCGCCGTTGGCTCACCGACATGCGCGTGTCGCTGATGACCAGTCACGAGAACTACCAGTACATGCAGCACCTGATGTCGCCGGCGTTCAAGCGCAGCGGGCTGCCGGAAGCGCTGCTGTTCGGCATCCTCGCCAAGGAATCCAACGGCCGCGTGCATGCGCGTTCGCGCGCCGGCGCTGCAGGTCCGCTGCAGTTCATGCCGGCCACCGGGCGCCGTTTCGGCCTGGGTCCGGACGGCACCGGCTTCGACACGCGCTACGACCCGCGCCTGTCGGCCGATGCCGCGGCGGTGTATCTCAACGAGCGCTTCGCCCAGCACGGCAACGAGATCGAATACTGGTTGGCCGGCTACAACGGCGGCGAAGGCCGGGCGTTGCGGATCTACCGCGAGGCCAACGGCCGCAGCTTCTGGGACCCCGGCGTCTACAACCAGTTCCCGGCCGAAACCAAGGACTACGTGCCGATGGTCATCGCCGCGGCCTGGCTGTACCTGCATCCGGAGGAATACGGCCTGACGTTCCCCAAGATCGACACGCGCCCGGCAACCTTCACCCTCGAACGCCCGGCGTCGATCTACGAGCTGACGATCTGCATGGGCAACGGCACCACCCGCGACGGTTACATGCGCGCGCTGCGCAACCTCAACCCGAGCTACGAGGCCGACAGCCTGCTGCCGGTCGGCACCACGCTCGCCGGCACCACGCGCATGGCCAGCCTGTACAAGCGCTGGTGCGTGCGCGGCGACCGCGCCGATCTCGCAGCCGAGCTGGTCAACAGCGATCCGCGCGCGGCGATCGTACGCACAGGTGCGATCGAAGTGCTGTCGACCGATGGCGATCCGCCGCCGGCCGCGGTACCGCCGTCCGCTGCCGCGCCGCGTCCGCCGGAGGCTGCGCCAGCACCGGCACGTACGCATCGCGTTGCACGTGGCGAAACGCTGGGCAGCATCGCCCAGCGCTATGGCTGCGACGTGACCGCGCTGGCCCAGGCTAACAACCTGCGCGCGCCGGCCTACGCACTCCGCCAGGGACAGGCGTTGACGCTGGCCGGCTGCACGCGATAGCGCGGACAGCGGCTCGGCGGCTCGGCGGCGTATCAGGGGATGGCGGGAAGCGTCTCTTCGTCCATGGCGGCATCGGTATCGGCGCCGCCGCGCCACCGATGCCAGCGTTCCGCCAGTGATGCACGCATGTCGGCGGGGGCGCTGGTCAAGCGGCGCCAGCCGTTGTCCTCGACGAAGCCAATGAGTCTGCGCAGGTTGTCCGGGCCATACTGACGCAGTGCCATCCAGGTCATGCGCAGCATCAGCTTTCCCGCCGATTCGTCGAGATTGCCGGCACGTAGTTCGACAGTGGCGATGAACGCGGCGAGTTCCGTTCTCACCTCTTCGGGGACGTGCGGGTTCTCGCTGACCCGCTTGATCCGGCGCAGGCCGTCGCGGGTGCGTCCTTCATGGATGTCCAGGCACGCGTGGCCAAGATCACCCAGCCACGGCGTGCCGATCAACGCGCCCAGTCCCTCCACATGCAGCACCACGCGATCCCATTTCTTGTCCATCACGCCGGTATAGATCAGCACCAGGTGCAGCGCGGCCAGTTGGGTGATGGCATCCGTCTTCTCCGCATCGAGCGTGGCGGGGTCGAGTTGGCTGTCGGCCTGTGCCAGGTCGTGCCAGCCGCGGCGCTGGTAGGTCACGATGCGTAGCGACTGCGCGGCATGACGCGAGAAGGCGTCACAGTCGTGGCGGTCGATCAGATCGGCCTCGGCGATGGTCAGTATCTGCTTGTCGGCGGCCAGCGCGGCATAGGCCATCAGGACGCGCGCGGTACACAGATCCGCGGGGGTGAAGGGCGGAGTGGGTTTTCCGGCGACTTCCGAGGTTCTGCGGTAGGCCTCGACAGCGGTCGGCAGGCCGGGGCCGGACAGCTGTTGATAGCGCTGGTAGGTGAAGCCGGCGCGCAGTTTGGCCAGTTGTTCGGCTTCGCTCTTGCTGGCGCAGCCGCTCAGTGCGACCAGTGCGCCGACCAGGCAGGACAGCGCAGTGGGTCGCCAGCGGCGCGGATGGGCGGCTCCCCGGTCGGGGAGCGGGAGGATGGCGTCGGTCCGTGACACGGTGCGGCCCCTGCTGTCCGGGCGATCAGCTCGCGATATCGGCGGTGTTCCGGGTCGCCAGCCGCTGGCCCAGCCTCACCGGAGATTCGGCATGCAGGGTCGGTTCCAGATCCGCAGCGCCTCTGGGCAGCAGCACGATCACCGTGGAACCGTAATTGAAGCGCGCCATTTCCTCGAAGCGCTGCAGGGTGATGCCCTTGCCGCGCCAGTCCTTGCGCTGGATGCGGTCGCCGTAGGCGGGAATCTCCTCGCCACTCCAGACCGTTTCCACGCCCGAGACCAGCAGCGCGCCCACCATCACCTGGACCATCGGCCCGAAGTCGGTGTCGAAGTGGCAGACCAGGCGCTCGTTGCGGGCGAACAGGCGCGGCACCTTCGACACCGCGGCGGTGCCCACGCTGAAGAGCCGGCCGGGCACGTGCACGGTTTCACGCAAGGTGCCGGTCCAGGGCATGTGCACGCGGTGATAGTCGCGCGGCGACAAATAGACCGTGGCGAAACTGCCGTCGAGGAACGGCGCGGCATCGGCCGCGTCGCCCAGCAGTTCGGCGACGGTGAATGACTGGCCCTTGGCCTGGAAGATGCGCCCGGCCTCGATCGGGCCGCACTGGCTGATATGGCCGTCGGCCGGCATCACCAGCGCACGCGGGTCCGGATCCGGCACACGCACGCCTTCGCGCAGGGCGCGGGTGAAGAACGCATTGAAGCTGGCGTAGGACGCCGGATCGGGATTCGCCGCTTCCGACAGGTCCACGCCGAACTTGCGCACGACGGTGTCGATCAGCCAGCGGCGCGTGCCGGGGTTCTGCGAGTACGCCAGACGCCGCGCCAGCGATGAGAGGTAGCGGTGCGGCAGGGCATAGGTCAGCGACGTGACAAGGCTCATGGGCGGTACTCGGCGGTCAGGCGCAGCAGATCGGCGGCCACGGCGTCGGGGCGCGGTGTTTCGGCATTCAACACGCTGCCCGAAACCACGCCGGCCATGCGTCCCTGCGGATCGAGCACGGCCAGTGATGCGCTGTGGTCGATGGTGTAGGCGCCGTCCGGCGCGTCGGTGTCCAGCGGCACCTTGGCGAACACCATCGACAGCGCACGCGCGAAGCGTTCCAGCGACGGGATGTCGGCGGTCGCGGCCAGCGTGTCGCGGTGGAAGGCGTGCGCGTAATCGCCCAGACGCTCGGGGGTGTCGCGCTCGGGATCGACCGACACGAACAGCACGCGCGGGCGCGTCGATTCGGGCAGCGCTTCCCATTGCCGCTGGGCCTGGGCGAGATGGGTCAGCGTCATCGGGCAGACGTCGGGGCAGTGGGTGAAGCCGATGAACACCAGTGTCCAGTGGCCGGCGAGTTCGCCGGGCAGCAGCTGGGTGCCGTCGGACTGCTGCAGCGCGAAGTCGGGCAGGGCACGCGGCTGGGGATACAACTGCACGACCTCGAGCGCCGGCGCGGCCGCGCTGCCGCTCGAGGCGAAATACTTCTGCGCAGCGAGCAGGCCGAGACCGCCGGCCAGCGCGACGCAGAGGATGACGAGGGTGGTCCTGTTGAACATCGGAAAGTCCGGATCGAGCGCCGGTCATGATAACCGGGGCATCGTCGGGGGCCGCGGCGGCCCGGTGACCTATAATCCGCGGCCATCACGCCGTCCCCGAGCTCCGCGCACCATGACCGAAGAACTGCAGACGATCGTCGACCTGATCCGCTACGGCGCCAGCCGCTTCAATGCCGCCGGGTTGACCTTCGGTCACAGCTACGACAACGCGATCGACGAGGCCACCCAGCTCACCCTGCATGCGCTGCATCTGCCGCATGACCTGAGCCCGGTCTATGGCCAGTCGCGGGTCACGCTGTCGGAAAAGGAAGACGTGCTGGGCCTGTTCCTGCGCCGCATCGAAGAGCGCGTGCCGGCCGCCTACCTGACCGGTGAAGCCTGGTTCGCCGGCCTGAGCTTCAAGTCCGATGCGCGCGCGCTGGTGCCGCGCTCGCCGATCGCCGAACTGATCCTCTCGGGATTCGAGCCCTGGCTCGGTGGCCGCGAGGTGCGGCGCGCGCTGGACCTGTGCACCGGCTCGGGTTGCATCGCGATCGCGATGGCGCATCACAACCCGGACTGGCACGTCGACGGCATCGACCTCAGCGACGACGCCCTGACGCTGGCCGCCGAGAACGAGCAGCGGCTCGAGGTGCGCAATACGCGTTTCCTCAAGTCCGACCTCTTCGACGGCCTGCAGGGCGAGCATTACGACCTGATCGTCACCAATCCGCCGTACGTCACCAATGACGAGACCGACGCGCTGCCGCAGGAATACGGCTACGAGCCCGAGATGGGCCTGCGCGCCGGTCATGACGGCCTGGACCTCGTGCTGAAGATCCTGCGCGACGCGCCGCTGCACCTGACCGAGGACGGCCTGCTGATCTGCGAAGTCGGCGAATCCGAGCAGCACCTGGTCAAGCTGCTGCCCGAACTGCCGCTGATGTGGATCGAGTTCCAGGTCGGCCAGATGGGCATCTTCGTCGTCGAACGCCACGACCTGGTCGCGCACAGCGCGCGCATCACCCAGCTGGCTGCGGCGCGCGAGGGGAAAGCGTCGGCTGCGGTTGCGGCGACGGGAAGCGCGGGTGCGGGGTTGTTCTGAGCGGTCTCAGAGAACGGTTTCGTCAACGGGAGGATTGGGAGCTTGTGGCAAGACGAGACTTTCCATTTTCGAAGTTCCAGGTTGCTATTTCGATAGCAGGATTTCTGTCCCCGAGGGCTTGAACGTGCTGTCTTATCCAACCTGTTGATCAAGCCGGAAAACGGCTAGAACGCTGGAACGTAGTTGGATCGATCGTTATCCCGCTCCCTTCCGGGCGTGTAGGTGGAACTCGTTGTACTTGAACACACGTCCGCACCAGCGGGGAAATGGGAATGAATATGAACGCTCTACTGCAAGGCTGTTCCTGCGGGCGATATCAGAAAGCGCTTGGAAATCCATAAAGTTCAGGTGAGTGGGGTCTGATCTGTAGCCCCATTCCTGCGGCGTTACCATGTGAACGGCGCCGCCCGCTCGCAGGAATGGCAGATAAGTCTGGAGGATCGTATCGATGGTGTCCGCGTCTACGTGTTCGGCAACATGCGCGAGCAGCAGCGCATCGAAGCGGTCAGGCGTCGCATCTTTACTCTGCAGGAACTCGTCCGAGGTATATGCGATGCAGCCGACGCCTCTTGCGTGCCGCACGAATTCCGGATTGTGATCAACGCCGACGCTGTCGTCGGGGAGGGCGGTGAGCAGTCGTCCCAGTCCGCAACCAATGTCGAGAGTTCGACCAAGCTTGAGCCTGCGCAGATCGAAGCGAAACGGTGCTTGGACAGGGAGAAGACGTTTCCACCAGATGGTCTGCAGATCAAGTAGTCGGTCGTGATAAACCTCGGTGCTTGTGGTTGCGCCCTTTTCGTCCGGGCGTAGTTGTTCGTGCATGTGTGGTCTCCCGGGGCGACAGGCGTCATTAAGGGGCTTGCGGAGAGTTCAGTCAAAGGTGACTCGAGCCAATTGGGCCTTGAATTAGATTTTGTCCCCAACTGATGCCTAGGGTAGGGACGACCTGATCGCCGCGAACACCACCTCATCTAATCTCGCGAAGAGTGCTCGTCCCCTCTACGACGCGGTCGCTAGCGGGAAGGTGAGCCCAACGGTGTTTCGTTCTTGAACTAGGCGCCGAAGCGAACGGTTCGCCCGGAAACCATGCGTCCACGCGCGGCCCGGTCGCGTTAAGCTTGCCGGCCCGCGTTTTCGTGCCGCGTCGCTTCGACGCCCGCCCATGTCCAGCAACAGCTTCGGCCAACTGTTCACCGTCACGACTTTCGGCGAAAGCCACGGGCCGGCGATCGGCTGCGTGGTCGATGGATGTCCGCCGGGTATCGCGCTCACGTTCGAGGATTTCGCCGAGGATCTCGCGCGGCGCGCGACCGGCAAGACCCGGCACACCTCGGCGCGGCGCGAAACCGATGAGGTCGAAATCCTCAGCGGCGTCTATGAGGGCCTGACCACCGGCACGCCGATCGCGCTGCTGATCCGCAACACCGATGCGCGCAGCAAGGACTACGGCAACATCGCCCAGCAGTTCCGGCCCGGGCATGCGGATTACGCTTACTGGCAGAAGTACGGCATCCGCGATCCGCGCGGCGGCGGTCGCTCGTCGGCACGCGAGACCACGATGCGGGTCGCCGCAGCGGTGATTGCCAAGAAGTGGTTGAACGATCGCTATGGCGTGCGCGTGCACGGCTATCTGTCGCAGCTCGGCGACATCGTGCCGGCGCGGTTCGACGGTGCGGCGATCGACTGGGAGGTGGTCGAATCGAATCCGTTCTTCTGGCCGGATGCCGCGCAGGTGCCGGCGCTCGAAACCTATATGGACGCGCTGCGCAAGTCCGGCGATTCCGTCGGTGCGCGCGTGACCGCCGTGGCCGACGGCGTGCCGCCGGGCTGGGGCGAACCGGTCTACGGCAAGCTCGACGGCGATCTGGCCGCGGCGATGATGTCGATCAATGCGGTCAAGGGTGTCGAGATCGGCGCCGGCTTCGCGTCGATTCCGCAGAAGGGCAGTGAACACCGTGACCTGATGACGCCGCAAGGCTTTGCGTCCAACCACGCCGGCGGCGTGCTCGGCGGCATCAGCACCGGCCAGCAGATCGTGGTGTCGACGGCGTTCAAGCCGACCTCCAGCCTGCGCCTGCCGGCCGACGGTCTGGACACCGCCGGCAATACGGTCGAAGTGATCACCACCGGGCGCCACGATCCCTGCGTGGGCATTCGCGCGACGCCGATCTGCGAGGCGATGCTGGCGCTGGTGCTGATGGACCAGGCGCTGCGCCATCGCGCGCAGTGTGGCGATGTCGGCACGGTGGCGCCGCGGATTCCGGGGCGCATTGATGGCTGAGTCGCGCCCGAAGGTCTGGGTGTCGCAGCCGCTGTTCGACGACATCGTCGAGCGCCTGCACGCGCACTTCGACGTTGTGCAGGTACCGGACGTCAGCGAACACGACGCGGCCGCGATCGCTGCCGCATTGCGCGAAGTCGACGGCGCACTGGTAACGCTCAACGAGCGCATCGGCCGAGACGAGATCGCGGATGCAGCAAAGCTGCGCGCGATCGCCAACGTCGGCGTCGGCTACAACAATCTCGATATCGATGCGCTGCAGGCGCGCGGCATCGTCGCGACCAACACGCCCGACGTGCTGACCGAAACGACGGCCGATTTCGGCTTCGCGCTGATGATGGCCGCCGCGCGCCGCGTCACCGAGGCCGAGCGCCATCTGCGCGCGGGCCAGTGGCAGGGCTGGAACTTCAAAGGCTTGCTCGGCGCCGATCTGCACGGCAGCACGCTGGGCATCCTCGGCATGGGCCGGATCGGGCAGGGCATCGCGAAGCGTGCGTCCGGCTTCGACATGCGCGTGCTGTATCACAACCGCAGCCGCCTGCCGGCCGAGGTCGAGCGCGCCTTCAATGCGACGTATGTCGACTTCGACACGCTGCTCGCGCAGGCCGATCATCTGGTGCTGGTGCTGCCGTACTCGGCCGCGAGCCACCACATCGTCGACGCTGCCGCGCTGGCGAAGATGCAGCCGACCGCGACGCTGACCAATATCGCGCGTGGCGGCATCGTCGACGAAGCCGCGCTGGCCGATGCGCTCGCAAACGGTCGACTCGCTTCGGCCGCGCTCGACGTGTTCGAGGGCGAGCCCGCGGTCGATCCATGCCTGCTCGCACTCGACAACATCGTGCTGACCCCGCACATCGCCAGCGGCAGCCTCGCCACGCGCCGGGCGATGGTCGCGCTCGCGGTCGACAACCTGATCGCCGCGCTCGGCGTGGGCCCGGATGCCGGTCGTCCCCCGAGCCCGATCGCGCCGGCGAAACAGGACGACAACGACGCGAAACGTCCGGGAACCGCCTGAGCATCAGGGGCGGGCGGTTCCCCGAAGCCGAAACAGTGCAGTGCCCGCGCGCCACGCGCGACCGACTCCCAGAATCCTTTTCGAGACGTATTGAATGTCCAGTCCCCAGAACCGCCGTTTCCGCGTCGCCGTCGTCGGTGCCACCGGCGCCGTCGGCGAGACCATGCTGTCGATCCTCGCCGAGCGTGATTTCCCCGTGTCCGAGCTCGTGCCGCTCGCCAGCGCGCGCTCGGCCGGCAGCACCGTGAAGTTCGGCGACGACGATATCGTCGTGCAGGATCTCGCCACCTTCGATCCCACCGGCATCGACATCGCGCTGTTCTCCGCCGGTGGCGACACCAGCAAGGAATACGCGCCGAAGTTCGCCGCGGCCGGCGCGGTCGTCATCGACAACAGCTCGGCGTTCCGCTACGACGATGACGTGCCGCTGGTGATCAGCGAGGTCAATCCGGAGGCGGCGCGCAACCGCCCGCGCGGCATCATCGCCAATCCCAACTGCTCGACGATGCAGATGCTGGTCGCGCTCGCGCCGCTGCACCGCCGTGCCGGCATCGTGCGCATCAACGTCTCGACCTACCAGTCGGTCTCGGGCGCAGGACGCTCTGCGATGGAGGAGCTCGGCCGCCAGACCGGCGACCTGCTGAATTTCCGCGGCATCGATCCGCAGAAGTTCCCGGTGCAGATCGCGTTCAACCTGATCCCGCAGATCGACGCCTTCCTCGAGAACGGCTTCACCAAGGAAGAGATGAAGCTGGTCTGGGAGACGCACAAGATCCTCGGCGACGACAGCATCCTGGTGAACCCGACCGCGGTGCGCGTGCCGGTGTTCTATGGCCATTCGGAGTCGGTCGCGGTCGAACTGCGTGAGCGCATCAGCGTCGACGAGGCGCGTGCGCTGCTGGCGGCCGCGCCGGGCGTGGAAGTCGTCGACGAGCGCGTGGCCGGCGGGTATCCGACCCCGGTCACCCATGCGTCGGGCCGCGATCCGGTGTTCGTCGGCCGCATCCGCGAGGATCTCTCGCACCCGAACGGCCTGAACCTGTGGATCGTCGCCGACAACATCCGCAAGGGCGCCGCGCTCAATGCGGTGCAGGTCGCCGAGCTGGTCGCGGCCGAAGGCTGATTCCGCGCCATCTGGCGTCGCAGCCACGGCTGCGGCGCCTTGCGTGGAGTCTCGCGCAACGCGGTGGACGCATCGCGCGTTGCGGAGCGGGAGCCCGCGCCGCTACAGTCGCTGGATGAATCCGGCGCATTGGCAGCAGGGCCGCTCGGCCCAGTCCGGGCCCGGCAAGCAGAAACAGGGGATGTTCGTGTCGCGCACCTTCAAGCGTCTGTTGCTGGCCGGTGGCCTGCTGGCCCTGGCTGGGCCCGTGCTCGCGCTGGGACTGGGCCGCATCGAGGTCCGCTCGCATCAGGGGCAACCGCTGCTGGCCGAAATTCCGATCGTCTCCAGTGATCCGGCCGAGTTGCGCCAGCTGCAGGCGCGCCTGGCATCGCCCGAGACCTTCGCCCGCATCGGCCTCGAGCCGCCACGCGGTGTGGTCTCCGATCTGCAGTTCAACGTCGCGCTCGACCGGAGCGGTCGCCCGGTGATCCGCGTTACCAGTGCCGCGCCGGTGACGCAGGAAGCGCTGACTTTCCTGGTCGAAGTCGACTGGGGGCAGGGCCGTCTGGTCCGCGAATATTCCGCGCTGGTGGCTGTGCCCGATACCGTTGCCGCGCCCGCGCAGCCGACGATCCAGGCGCCGGTCGTGGCGCCGGCGCCGAGCATCGTGCGTCCACCGGCCGCGGCCGCGCCCGTGCAGGCACCGCCCCCGCCGCCGCAACAGGCCGCAGCGCCTACCGAGCCGCCGCCTGCCAGCGATGCGATTGCAACGGCACCGCCTCCTCCGCCGCCGCCGACGCCTGCACCTGCACCGACGCCCGCGCTCGCGGCGCCTGCCGCCGCCGCTGCAGTCACGCCAGGCGACGCGCTGCCTGCGGTGCGCGCAGGACAGACGCTGTCGGCGATCGCCGCGCCGCTCGCGGACGAGGCCGGCATCAGCGTCAACCAGGCGATGCTGCTGCTGCTACGCACGAATCCCGAAGCCTTCATCGGCGGCAACCTCAACCTGATCCGTCAGGGCGCGGTGCTGCGGGTGCCGGCGCGCGATGCCTGGACCCAGTTCAGCGCCGCCGAAGCCAATGCCGTGGTGCGCGAGCAGGTGGGCCAGTGGCGGGAGATGCGCCGCCCCGCGCCGCAGCCTGCAGATCCGGCTGCGGATGCGACGCCGCCGACCGCAGAGACCCCTCCGACCGCGGCCCCACGCACGGCCGATGCCCGACTCGAAATCACACCGCCCGCCAGCGACAGCCAGCCGACGGGCACCCAATCCGGCCTTGCTGCCGGCGCTGGAGGCGACATGCTGCGTCAGGAACTGCAACAGGCCAACGAGACCGTCGCGGCGCGCACCGCGGAGATCGATGAACTCAAGGCCCGCCTCGACGATCTCGAACAGCTGCAGCAGCAACAGCAGCAACTGATCCAGCTCAAGGACGCCGAACTCGCCGCCGCGCAGCAGCGGATGGAGGCGAGCAACCAGCAGCAGTCCAGCGTCGCCGCGCCGATGCCGTGGCTGTGGCTGGGCGTGGCGATCCTGATTGTCGCCGCGCTCGCGTTCCTGCTCGGCCGTCGCGGCCGCACGGCGACCACAAAGCGTCCGTTCGACAGCGCCGCGCTCGCGGCCGGCATGCCCACATCGACACTCGACGCCACGCCGACCGCGGCGACGGTGCCGGAACCGGCGACGCCGCCTGCATTCGTGCGTGAGACGCCTGCGCCGGAGCCTGTCGTCGAACCCGCACCGGTCGTCGTGCCGCCCGCGTCCGAAGGCCCCACCTGGCACGCGCCATCGGAATCACTGGTCGAACCGGTCGAGCCCGAAAACGTGGCGGTGATCGACGCGACGCCTGCGGATGACGCACCAGTCGAACTCGACAGCGGCGACGCCGTCGAGATACCGATTGGCGTGGAGCGCATCGAACTGGCGCGCGCCTATATCGACCTGGGCGACACCGAGACCGCGCGCAGCCTGTTGCTGGAAGTGGTGGAGGGTGACGATCTGTCCGCCGCCGCGCAGGCCGCGCAGCTGCTGCGCACGCTGGACTGAGTCACGCGATGCGGTACGCGATTGGCGTCGAGTACGACGGCCATGGTTTCCACGGTTGGCAGCGGCTGGGCAAGGCGGCCGAGACCGGTCCAGGTTCGGTGCAGGCTGCGCTTGAAAAAGCCTTGGCGCGTGTCGCTGCGCATCCGGTCGTGACGACGTGTGCAGGGCGGACCGATTCCGGCGTGCATGCGCGCTGCCAGGTGGTGCATTTCGATACCGACGCGGTGCGCACGCCGCGCGCGTGGATGCTCGGCACGACAGCGCATCTGCCGCAGGCGCTCTGCGTGCGCTGGGCCCAGCCGGTGCCCGACGACTTCAGCGCCCGCTTCTCCGCGCGCGCACGGCATTACCGCTACCGGCTCATCAACCGTCCCGTGCGCCCCGCGTTGCACCGGCAGTACCTCTCCTGGGAACTGCGCCCGCTCGATGCCGACGCCATGCACCGCGCTGCGCAGGCCTTGCTCGGCGAACAGGATTTTTCCGCGTTCCGCACCGTGCACTGCCAAGCGCCGCATGCACGCCGCGACCTGCAACGCATCTGCGTGAAACGCGACGGCGACGAAGTCATCGTCGAAGTGCAGGCCAATGCGTTCCTGCACCACATGGTGCGCAACATCGTCGGTTCGCTGCTCGACGTCGGCGCCGGCGAACAGCCCGAAACCTGGATTGCCGAATTGCTGGCCGGTCGCGACCGCAGTGTCGCCGGTCCCACCGCACCCGCTGCCGGCCTCGTATTCCTGGGGCCGCTGTATCCGCCTGAGTGGCAGCTGCCGGCAGAGGTGACGCTTCCGGCATGAACGCCCCCGCGAACACGCGTATCAAGTTCTGCGGCCTGACCCGCGCCGAAGACGTCGCCGAAGCGGTTGCGCTCGGTGTCGACTGCATCGGTCTGGTGTTCGCGTCGCGCAGTCCGCGCCGCCTGACGCCCGATGCGGCGCGCGTGCTGCGCGACGCGGTGCCGCCTTCGATCCACGTCGTCGCGTTGACGATGGACGATCCGGCCGACGAGGTCGCGGACATCGTCTCGACCGTGCGCCCGGACATTCTGCAGTTCCACGGCGCGGAGGACGACGCGTTCTGCATGCGCTTCGGCCTGCCGTACTGGAAGGCGATCGCGATGGGCGGCGATCCGGCCGCGGCGCTGCGCACGCTGGATGCCTGGCCGAACGCGTCGGCATTCCTTTTCGACGGTCACGCTGCGGGCGAGCCCGGCGGCAGTGGGGAGCGCTTCGACTGGGCCGCAATGCCGGCATCGCTCGACAAGCCGTTCTGGCTCGCCGGCGGGCTCGATGCGGGCAATGTCGCGCATGCGATCGATGTGGCGCACCCGGCGGGCGTCGACGTGTCCAGCGGCATCGAATCCGCGCCGGGCATCAAGGATGCCGCTCGCATGCGCGCGTTCGTCGAGGCGGTGCGCGCCGCGCGTTGCCGGCCACCTGCGGGATATGGACTTTAGGAGCGCGCTCGCGCGCGATGCCGGGTTCCCGGCACAGCCTCAATCGCGCGCAAGCGCGCTCCTACACGGTTTCACGCGAGTTCCTGCCGGAGCCACTCCGCCAGCGCATCGAGCCGCGCATCGTCGTCATCCCGGCGCGTCGCCAGAATCCACTGCGCATCGGTTTCGACGAAGCCCCAGGGCGCGAGCAGGCGACCGGCCGCGAGATCGTCGGCGACGAGTTCCTGCGGGGCGATTGCGACGCCGAGGCCGGCCGCCGCCGCTTCCAGCAGGAAGTACAGGTGTTCGAAGCCGGCGCCCAGATCGGCGGGCGCGGCTGCATCCTGGATCGACGCCCACGTGGGCCACGCCTGCGGGCGCGATGTGGTGTGCAGCAGCGGTTCTAGCAGCAACGCGTCGGGCGAGAGTGCGGCCAGTCGCGCAGCATCGACATGCCGCGCACTCAGCACCGGGCCGATCCGCTCCGGGGCCAGGCGTCGCACCGTCCACGCGGTCGGCCAGGGCGGGGTGCCGATCAGCAGCGCGGCATCGAACCCGTCAAGCGAGGGCGGGAAGGCGCCTTCGTGCGGTGACAGATGCAGTTTCAGATCGGGCAGGGCATCGCCCAGACGCGGCAGCCGCGGAATCATCCAGCGGGCGAGCAGGCTGCCCGGGCAGCCGAGCACGCGCGCCTGTCCGGCGCCCGAACGGCGGATCGCCGCGGCCGCACCTTGCAGGCGCGCGAACGCATCGCCGGCGGCGTCACGCATGCGCATGCCGGCGGGGGTGAGCCGCAGGCCGCGTCCCGCGCGCACGAACAGCGGCGTGCCGAGGGCGTCTTCCAGCAGGCGCACCTGACGGCTGATCGCGCCATGGGTTACATGCAGCGCCTCGGCCGCGCGGCTCAGGCTGCCCAGGCGCGCGGCGGCTTCAAACGCGCGAAGCGCGTTGAGCGGCGGCAGATCGGTGTCCGACATGTGAAATTTCCTGACGAATGCGTCAGATCTTATCGATTCTGATCACACGATGTGTGCGTTAGAGTGCAGGTCAGCCCGCACCGTGCCTGACCCGATGTCGCAGTCTCCGATCACCGATTTCCATGCCTATCCCGATGCCAACGGCCATTTCGGCCGCTACGGCGGGCGCTTCGTCGCCGAGACCCTGATGGGCCCGATCGCCGAACTGGCCGCGGCCTACGACACCGCGAAAGCCGATCCCGCGTTCCAGCGGGCGTTCGACAAGGACCTGGCGCACTACGTCGGCCGACCGAGCCCGATCTATCACGCCGAGCGGCTCAGCGACGCGGTCGGCGGCGCGCGCATCCTGCTCAAGCGCGAAGACCTGAACCACACCGGCGCGCACAAGATCAACAACACCGTCGGCCAGGCGCTGCTGGCCAGCCGCATGGGCAAGACCCGGATCATCGCCGAGACCGGCGCCGGCCAGCACGGCGTGGCATCGGCCACCGTCGCTGCGCGTCTGGGCCTGGAATGCGTGGTCTACATGGGCGCGACCGACATCGAGCGCCAGAAGATCAACGTCTACCGCATGCAGTTGCTCGGCGCGACCGTGGTGCCGGTGACCAGCGGCTCGGCGACGCTGAAGGACGCGCTCAACGAGGCGATGCGCGACTGGGTCTCGAACGTGCAGGACACCTTCTACATCATCGGCACCGTGGCCGGTCCCGATCCGTATCCGCGTATGGTCCGTGACTTCAACGCGATCGTCGGTCGTGAAGCGCGTGAGCAGATGCTGGCCGAATACGGCCGCCTGCCGGACGCGATCACCGCCTGCGTCGGCGGCGGGAGCAACGCGATCGGCCTGTTCCATGCGTTTCTCAACGACGCGGACGTGCGCATCGTCGGCGCCGAGGCGGCAGGTGATGGCATCGATACCGGGCGCCATGCGGCCTCGATCGCCGCCGGGCGCCCGGGCGTGCTGCACGGCAACCGCACCTACGTGATCTGTGACGACGACGGCCAGATCACCGAGACGCATTCGATTTCGGCCGGCCTCGACTACCCGGGCGTCGGACCGGAGCATTCCTTCCTCGCCGATGCCGGCCGGGCGCAGTACGTCGGCATCACCGACGACGAAGCGCTGGCTGCGTTCCACCAGCTGGCGAAGACCGAAGGCATCCTCGCCGCGCTCGAATCCAGCCACGCCATCGCGCAGGCGATCAAGCTCGCGCGCGAATTGCCGAAGGACGCGATCGTGCTGGCCAATCTGTCCGGCCGCGGCGACAAGGACGTGCACACGATCGCGCAGCGGGAAGGCATCGCGCTGTGAGCGCGCCCGCCGATATCGCACACGGGCTGACGAACGCGACAGCCGAGTGCACCGCACTGCCACGGACCTCCATGAACCGCATCGACACCCGTTTCGCCGCACTCGGCAAAGCCGGCCGCAAGGCCCTGATTCCGTTCTTCACCGCCGGTGATCCTTCGCTCGAGTCGACGGTGCCGGTGATGCATGCCCTGGTCGCGGTCGGGGCCGATGTCATCGAGCTCGGTGTGCCGTTCTCCGACCCGATGGCCGACGGCCCGACGATCCAGCGCAGCTCCGAACGCGCGCTGGGACGCGGCGCGGGCATGACCTATGTGCTCGATGCCGTGCGCGAATTCCGCACGCAGGACACCGCCACGCCGGTCGTGCTGATGGGCTATCTCAATCCGATCGATATCCGCGGCGCCGAAACCTTTGCGAAGCAGGCGGGGGACGCTGGTGTCGATGGCGTGCTGCTGGTCGATCTGCCGCCTGAAGAAGCCGGCGAGTTCCGCGCGGCGTTCGACGCCGCCGGCATCGCCCTGGTGCTGCTGGCATCGCCGACGACCACCGATGCACGGCTCGAGGCGCTGTGCGCGGGCGCGCAGGGCTATCTGTATTACGTCAGCTTCGCCGGCGTGACCGGTGCGGCCGAGCGGCTCGACACCGTGCAGGCCTCGACCCGCCTGCGGACGATCCGCGCGGCCAGTCGTGCGCCCGTGGTCGCCGGTTTCGGCATCCGCGACGCCGCAAGCGCTGCGGCGATGGCGGTCGATGCCGATGGCGTCGTCGTCGGCAGTGCGCTGGTCGCTGCGCTCGAAGGCGCGGCGGATGCGGACGCGGCAGCTGCACGCGCGAAGGCGTTCCTCGCGCCGTTGCGTACGGCGCTCGACGCAGGCTGAGCGAGCGGGAGATTCAAAGCTCTCCACCCGTCAAGGGCGCAATGCCCGTGACACGGGGGAGGGCTTCAAGACCTGCGCGGCCACCGGGACCGGTCCTGCGCCAGGTGAATAAACGCCGTACGGCCCCCGCCGGAGGCCCAACGGCCCGTCGGGTACACTTCCGCGCTTTGCGGCCCCGTTGCGGCCGTCGGGAGAAATAGGCCCATGTCCTGGTTGCAGAAAATCATGCCGCCGCGCATCCGTACCGATGCGCCCGCGGCCAAGAAGCGCAGCGTTCCCGAGGGGTTGTGGGAGAAGTGCGAGCGCTGCAGCAGCGTGCTGTATGGCCCTGAGCTGGAAGAGAATCTGGAGGTCTGCCCCAAGTGCAACTTCCACCGTGCGATCCGTGCCCGCGCGCGCCTGAAGGCGTTCCTGGATCCGGGCAGCCTGCAGGAGATCGCGGCCGATCTGGGCCCGACCGACATCCTGAAGTTCAAGGACCAGAAGAAGTATTCGGACCGCATCAAGGCCGCGCAGCGCGCGACCGGTGAGCGCGACACGCTGATCGCGATGCAGGGCACGCTGATGCAGCGCCCGATCGTCGCCTGCGCAATGGACTTTGCCTACATGGGTGGTTCGATGGGCTCGGTCGGCGGCGAGAAGTTCGCCCGCGCCGCCGAGCAGGCGCTCGCGCTGCGTACGCCCTTCGTCAGTTTCGCCGCGAGCGGTGGCATGCGCATGCAGGAAAGCATGTTCTCGCTGCTGCAGATGGCCAAGACCTCGGCCTCGCTGGCGCGCCTGCGCGAAGCCGGCCTGCCATACATCTCGGTGCTGACCAACCCGACCTACGGCGGGACCTCGGCGTCGTTCGCGATGCTCGGCGACATCAACATCGCAGAACCCGAAGCGCTGATCGGTTTCGCCGGTCCGCGCGTGATCGAACAGACCGTGCGCGAGACCTTGCCCGAAGGCTTCCAGCGTTCGGAATTCCTGCTCGAGCACGGCGCGATCGACCAGATCTGCGACCGCCGCGAAATGCGTGACCGCATCGCCCGCCTGGTCGCACTGCTCGGCAAACAGAGCATGCCGAGCGAGGCCGCTGCGTGAGTCGCAGATACTTCGGAACCGATGGCATCCGTGGGCGTGTTGGCGAAGGATCGATCTCCGCAGACTTCGTGCTGCGCCTGGGCAATGCCTATGGTCATTCCCTCCGCGGCCGCGGCGGTGACTGGCGCCGTCCGCAGGTGTTGATCGGCAAGGACACGCGCATCTCGAACTACATGTTTGAGGCCGCGCTGGAGGCCGGACTGGTCGCCGCCGGTGTCGACGTGCAGCTGATGGGCCCGATGCCCACGCCGGCCGTCGCCCATCTGACGCGTTCGCTCGGCGCCGATGGCGGCATCGTCATATCCGCCTCGCACAATCCGCATCACGACAACGGCATCAAGTTCTTCAGCGCGCAGGGCGAGAAGCTCGACGACGCGACCGAACTCGCGATTGAGGCCGCGCTCGACCAGCCGTTCCGCACCGTCGCCTCCGAGAAACTCGGCAAGGCCGTGCGCACGCGCGATGCGGTCGGTCGTTACGTGGAAGCCTGCAAGGCCTCGGTGCCGCGTGGCTTCGGTCTCGACGGCATGCGCATCGTCGTCGACTGCGCGAATGGTGCGACCTATCAGGTTGGCCCGATCGTGCTGCGCGAGCTCGGCGCGCAGGTCGAAGTGATCGGCGCCGAGCCCAACGGCGTCAACATCAACGATGGCGTCGGCTCCACGCATCCCGAGCACCTGAGCGAGCGGGTCAGCCGCAGCGGCGCGAACCTCGGCATCGCGTTCGACGGCGACGGCGACCGCGTGCTGTTCGTCGATGCCAATGGCACCGTGCGCGATGGCGACGACCTGCTGTACGTGCTCGCGCGCGACTGGCAGCAATCGGGTCGTCTGCAGGGTCCGGTGGTCGGCACGCTGATGAGCAACTTCGGGCTGGAGCGTGCATTCGGCGAGGCCGGCATCGGTTTCGCGCGCGCCAAGGTCGGTGATCGTTTCGTGCACCAGATGCTGCTCGAACACGATGGCGTACTCGGTGGCGAAACCTCCGGGCATCTGCTGTGCCTGGACCGCGCGACGACCGGCGACGGCATCATCAGCGCGCTGCAGGTGCTGGAAGTGCTGCGCCGCCGCGGCGAATCCTTGCAGGAGGCGCTGCATGGCCTCTCCAAGGTGCCGCAGAAAACCGTCAACGTGCGTTATGCAGGTGCAGCGAAGCCTGCCGAGGCGCCTGCGGTGCAGGCCGCACTCGTCGACGCGCAGGCTGCCGTGCAGGGGCGCGGTCGCGCGTTCCTGCGTCCGTCGGGCACCGAGCCGGTCGTGCGCGTGACCGTCGAAGCCGACGACGATGCGCTGATGCAATCGACACTCGACCAACTGGCCGACGCCGTGCGCGCGGCCGCCGCCTGATTCCAAGGATTCTGCGATGACCCCCCGTATTCCCACGCTCGACATCCGCCGGTTCGACACTGACCGCGAGGCCTTCGTCGCCGAACTCGGCGCCGCTTACCGCGAGTGGGGCTTTGCCGGCATCAATGGTCACGGCATTCCGCAGTCGCAGATCGACGGCGCCTACGACGTGTTCAAGGCGTTCTTCGCACTGCCTGACGCCACCAAGCAGCAGTACCACGTGCCCGGCGGTGGCGGTGCGCGCGGGTACACGGCGTTCGGCGTCGAAACGGCGAAGGGCGCCCAGCATTTCGACCTGAAGGAGTTCTGGCACATCGGTCGCGAGATTCCGGACGACTCGCAGTACCGCGAGGTGATGCCGCCGAACCTGTGGCCGACCGAGGTGCCGGGTTTCCGCGAGCACGGCTACGGCCTCTACCGGACGCTCGATGCGCTGGGCTCGAAGGTGCTGTCGGCGCTGGCGCTGCATATCGGCCTGCCGGAAGACTATTTCGTTGACAAGACCGATTACGGCAATTCGATCCTGCGCCCGATCCACTATCCGCCGATCACCGCCGACGATATTCCGAACGAGCGCGCCGGCGCGCACGAAGACATCAACCTGATCACGCTGCTGGTCGGTGCGAGCGCGGCGGGTCTGGAAGTCAAATCCAAGCAGGGGGAGTGGGTGCCATTCACTTCGGATGCCGACACCATCGTCGTCAACATCGGCGACATGCTGCAGCGCCTGACCAACCACGTGTATCCGTCGACGACCCACCGCGTGACCAATCCGCCGGGGGAACAGGCGCGCAAGCCGCGCTACTCGGTGCCGTTCTTCCTGCACCCGAATCCGGATTTCGTCATCGATGTGCTGCCATCGACGGTGAGCGTCGAAAATCCGAGCCGCTATCCCGAAGCGATCACTGCGCAGGGCTATCTCGAAGAGCGCTTGCGCGAGATCAAGCTGAAGTAAGCAGGAATCGAGCGCGGGATCGGAAAACGCAACGGCGCCTTGTCGGCGCCGCTGCATTTCCACCCTTGAAGGCCCGCTGTTGCCGATCCACAGGCATCGCGAACGCTTCCACGATGCATGTTTGCGCGAGGACGCCCTGCGGCGAACGCTTCCGCGAGCGCATTGCGCAATGTCCGTCAGCGTCTTCCGCACAGGCGTCCACGCCTGCACAGCCCGCGAATACCGCAGAATCGCGACAGGTCGCGCCATCTTCCTGTAGCGCGGAGACGCCGGTTCTGGTGCAATGCGCGTGCCGTCCGTGCGCGGCGGCACAGGGGGAATCCGTAAGAATGATCGCGACGAAGGGGCTGCGCCCGTGGATCGGGCGGTGGTGCCTGTGTGCGCTCGCGTTCTGCGCAATGGATGGTGCGGTGGCGGCGTCACTGACAGTGGCCGTGGATGGCGATGGTGTGCGCCTGGAAGGCGCAGTAGTGAGTCTGCATTCGCCGGCCGCACGCTCGGCCGTGCGCCCGATGTCGGCGGAGATGGACCAGCGGCAGGCGGAGTTCGTGCCGAACGTCCTGCCGGTCACGACCGGCAGCCGGGTCGTGTTTCCCAACGGCGACAACCTCCACCATCACATCTATTCGTTTTCGCCGGCGCAGCGCTTCGAACTGCCGCTGTTCGGCGACCGCCAGACGCCGCCGGTGCTGTTCGACACCCCGGGTGTGGTCGAGCTGGGCTGCAATATCCACGATGGGATGCTCGGCTACGTGGTCGTGCTCGACACGCCGTATTTCGCCACGACCGGTACGTCCGGTGATGCACGGCTCGAGGCGCCCGCAGGTGACTACACGCTGCAGGTCTGGCATGAGCGGCTCGACGACGGTCCCGGTGCGCGGGTGACGCGACACGTGCATGTCGAATCGCACCGGATGGAGCGCGTCACACTGGAGTTGGAGGCGGCTCGCACGCCGCCGCTGCCGGTCGAGGTACGCCTGCGCCATCTGCAGGAGCGGTTCCGGAGCCTCGAACGTGGCGACTGAGACGCTGCTGCCGCGGCGCGGACTCGGTTTTCGCGGACGCATCGTCCTCGGCTTTCTGTTGTTGCTGGTCGGGACCCAGGTCGCGACGTTGGCAGTCGTCGGTGTGGCCGCCGAACGCGCCGTGCGCGAGCAACTGGGCGACCAGCTCAAGGTCAGTGAACGTGTCTGGGCGCAACTGTCGGCGACCAGCGCCGAGCGGCTGCAGGAGTCGGTGACGGTCCTCGCCAACGATTTCGCGTTCCGTGCCGCCGCTGCTACCCAGGACCAGGCCACGGTCGAGATCGCCCTGCTCAACCACGGCGTGCGGATCGATGCCGATGTCGCGCTGCTGTTGGCGCCGGGCGGTGCAGTGCGCGTCTCGATCGGACCTGAAGACGATCCGGATACCGAGCGCGCGATGGCGCCGCTGCTTGTGGAGGCGGAGGCCCACGGCGCTGCGACCGGCGTCGCCCTGCTCGACGCGCGGCCATTCCTACTGGCGGTGGTGCCAGTCATGGCGCCCCGGCGCGTGGCCTGGGTGGCGATGGGCCTGCATTACGGCGAAGCGCTGGCGCGGCGCTATCGCGGCATCATCGGCATGGACGTGGCATTCGTCGAAGACGACGGCGACCATGTGCGCGTGCTGGCGTCGACCTTGCCCGAAGCACAGACCGCAGCCTTGCGCCTCAGCCGCGAGGCTGCCCACGCCATTGCGGGCGCCGACGTCGATCTCGCACTCGACGGGCGCCATTACGCCGCGCACGCCTTCGGCGCCGCATTGGTGTCCGGACGCCAGGTGCAGGTGATGCTGCTGGCCGATCTCGATGAAGCCCTGGCGCCGTATCACCGCTTGCGTGACCAGATCCTGTGGCTGGCCGGTCTTGCGGTGCTGATTGCGACCGTGCTCGCAGTGCTGGTGGGGCAGGGGTTTGCGAGGCCGGTGCAGCGTCTGGCCGATGCCGCGCGCCGGATCGGCGCCGGCGAATACGCCCGGCCGCTGCCCGTCCGCGGCCGCGACGAGCTGGCCGATCTGGCGCGCGCGTTCAACGCCATGCAGCGCGAAATCGGGGAGCGCGAAGCACGCATCCGCTTCCAGGCCACGCACGACGAACTCACCGGCCTGCCCAGTCGCGGCCATGCGCTCGGCGTGCTACAGCGCAAGATCGAGCGTGCCCGCCAGCACGGCCGTCACTGCGCGGTGTTGATCCTGGACCTAGACCGGTTCAAGGAGATCAACGATTCGCTCGGACACGCTTACGGGGACGCGGTGCTGGCCGTGGTCGCCGAGCGCCTCCGCGGAGCGGTGCGCGGCGACGATCTGCTCGCGCGGCTCGGCGGCGACGAGTTCCTCGTCCTGCTCGACGACGCCGATGCCGAGGCCGCGTGCGAGCGCGCGCGACAGCTGGCGCAGGTGCTGGAGACGCCGTTCCGGCTGCAGAACACCCAGGTCGGGCTGGATGCGAGCATCGGTGTGGCGGTCTATCCGGCGCATGCCGGCGATGCGGCGACGTTGCTGCGGCGCGCCGACATCGCGATGTACGAGGCCAAACAGCAGCACGTGCGTGTGCTGGTATACCGCGCTGGCGACGACGAGCACCACCTGCGCCAGGTCGGTCTGATGGGCGTGCTGCGCCATGCCTTGGAACTGCACCAGTTCCGGCTGCTGTTCCAGCCGAAGATCGATCTTCCAAGCCGCCGCGTCGTGCATGTCGAAGCGCTGTTGCGCTGGAATTCGCCCCAGTACGGCGACGTGTCGCCCGACGAATTCATTCCGCTGGCCGAACGCTCCGGGATGATCCGCGCGATCACCCGCCACGTGATCGACGAGGCCTTGCGGCAGGCCGCGCCGTGGATCGCCGACGGCCTGATCGAAGGCGTCGCGGTGAACCTGTCGCCGATGGATCTGGTCGACGGCGATCTGACGGACTACGTGGCCCAGCGCCTGCAGGCCCATGACGTGCCGCCGTGCAGCCTGGTGCTGGAAGTGACCGAGCACACCGTGATGCGCGATCTCGAAGTCGCGCGCGCCAACATGCACCAGCTGCGCGGGCAGGGCGTGCGGCTGTCGATCGACGATTTCGGCACCGGACATTCCTCGCTCGCACAGCTGCGCAGCCTGCCGGTGGACGAGATCAAGATCGACAAGAGCTTCGTCGCCGATCTGGGCAGCGGCAACGACGATGCGGTGATCGTCCGATCGGCGATCGAGATCGGCCACAACATGGGCCTGAAGGTCGTTGCCGAGGGCGTCGAAGGGCCGGTGAGCCTGGCGATCCTCGAATCGCTCGGATGCGACATGGTGCAGGGGTATCTGATCTCGCGGCCGCTGCCGGCGGATGCGTTCGTCGCGTGGTGCATGCGCTATCAGCGCGGGCCGGTCGAGGGATGAGATCGCGCTGACGTGCCCCCGGCGTCAGCCGTGAGCCAATGGAGGGGCGCGATGAAGCCCGGCGCCAAGGGCAGGCGTTGCGACGACGGTGATCCGGTCTGCGTCCAGTGTGACGCCCGCCCTTGGACTGATGCGGGCGGCTGAAGCGCAGCGCGCCACGCAGTCGGGCGGCGGATGCTTCGCGCTCTTGTAGAGGCGCCCTGAGCCGGCCTGCCGGGCGCATCGGCTATCCTCTTGCGCCTCTTGTCACCATGGAGTCGCCAATGCGCCGCAGGATCGTCGCCGGCAACTGGAAGCTGCAGGGCAGCCGCACATTCGCCACCGAACTCGTCGAAGCCATTGCCGCCGGCCTGTCGGGCGGGGTCGAGGCGATCGTGCTGCCGCCGTTTCCGTATCTCCCGCTGTTGACCCAATCGCATGGTGGACGCGGCGTTGCCTTCGGCGCGCAGGACGTCAGTGCGCACGCCAAGGGCGCCTACACCGGCGAAGTCGCCGCCTCGATGCTCGCCGACGTCGGCGCCGTCTATACGCTGGTCGGACATTCCGAGCGCCGCCAGTACCATGGCGAAGACGACGCGCTGGTCGTGCAGAAGTTCGTCGCCGCCCGCGCCGCCGGCCTGGTACCGATCCTGTGCGTCGGCGAGTCCCGCGAGCAGCGCGAGGGCGGGCGCACCGAAGCGGTGATCGCGGCTCAGGTCGAGGCGGTGCTGGCCGAGGCGGGCGTCGCCGCGTTCGATGGCGCGATCGTTGCCTACGAGCCGGTCTGGGCGATCGGTACCGGCCTGACCGCCAGCCCCGAGCAGGCGCAGGCCGTCCACGCCTTCCTGCGTGGCGTGGTCGCCAAGCAGGATGCTAGAATCGCCGATTCGTTGCCGCTGCTCTATGGCGGCAGCTGCAAGCCCGACAATGCCGCTGCGCTGTTCTCGCAGCCCGACGTCGACGGCGGATTGATCGGCGGTGCCTCGCTGGCGGCCGACGACTTCCTGGCCATCGTCGCCGCGGCCGCGCGCTGAGCGCGGCAGGCGCTTCCGACACAAGGCCCGTCCGCGGGCACCCCTGAGCACCCACGCAATGCTGCTGACCGTCTTCAACATCCTGTTCGTCATCATCGCCATCGCGATGATCGCGTTGATCCTCATGCAGCGCGGCGCAGGCGCCGCGGCCGGTTCCGGCTTCGGTGGCGGCGCGTCCGCGACCGTCTTCGGCGCGCGCGGCTCGTCCAACTTCCTGTCCAAGGCCACCAAGTGGCTGGCGATCAGCTTCTTTGCGGTCACGCTGTTCATGGCCTGGTACGCGATGCATCGCGCCAATCCGAATGCGCTGGACATGGATCTGGGCGTCATGGGCGGCCAGGTGCCGACCGCGCCGGTCGAAGGGGCGCCTGCCACGCCGGTCGCACCGCCCGCGCCCGCCGACGCCACCGTGCCGGCGGCCCCGGCCGCTGACGGTGCAGTGCCTGCCGCGCCGCCTGCGCCGGAAAATTCTTCGCAGGAATCGCCGCAGCCCACTCCCCAGAACGACTGATTGGGATTACAATGCGCGGCTCGCCGGGGCGGTAGGCCCGGATGAGGTTTCAGGTTGACCTGCCCAGGTGGCGGAATTGGTAGACGCACTACCTTGAGGTGGTAGCGGCTTAGGTCGTAGGGGTTCGAGTCCCCTCTTGGGCACCAACCGGAAAAAGCGATGCGCCCCGCGTGCATCGGACACGAAGAGCCTCGCGCAAGCGGGGCTTTTTCGTGTCCGGGTATGTGCATCGCCGCGCGGACAGGAATCATTCGCGCGCAAGTTTCACAGATTGCGCGCGGCCACTGCGGACTGCTGCGCCTGCAGCCTGTGCTCACGGCGGAAATCGTTTACTCACCAGTTCTGTAACCGGTACAATTGCCGTGATCGGGCGATCGCACATCAGTGCGTCGCCCGGCCTTCGTGAAGCGCTTCGACGCTTCGAGAATGCGGCGTCACAGCGCCGAGCCAAGGCCGCGAATTGCGGCCGTAGCCGAGAGAACATCCGAGTGCTGGCCGAATATCTGCCGACCCTGCTGTTCCTGATCGTTGCCACGGGGATCGGCATTGCATTGCTGATCATTGGCAACCTGCTCGGGCCCAAGCGCCCGACGCTGGAAAAGCTGTCGCCCTACGAATGCGGATTCGAAGCCTTCGAAGACGCGCGCATGCAGTTCGACGTGCGCTACTACCTCATCGCGATCCAGTTCATCGTCTTTGATCTGGAAATCATCTTCATCGTGCCCTGGGCCACCGTGTTCCGCGAACTCGGCGTGCTCGGCCTGATCGAGATGGGCATCTTCGCCGGCATGCTGTTGCTCGGCTTCGTCTACGTGTGGAAGAAGGGAGCGCTGGAATGGGAGTGAACCAGACCGTCGCGCGCCTGATGAACAACCCGCTGCCGGAAGGCCGGGTGGACGACATCCTGCGCCCGGAAGGCGAAAACCCGCTGCTCGAGCGTGGTTTCGTCACGACCAGTTCCGATGTGCTGCTCAACTGGGCGCGCACCGGCTCGATGTGGCCGATGACTTTCGGTCTCGCCTGCTGCGCGGTGGAGATGATGCACGCCGGTGCGGCGCGTCTCGATCTCGACCGCTATGGCGTGGTGTTCCGCCCGTCGCCGCGCCAGTCGGACGTGATGATCGTCGCCGGCACCCTGGTCAACAAGATGGCCCCGGCGCTGCGCAAGGTCTACGACCAGATGCCGGATCCGAAGTGGGTCATCTCGATGGGCAGCTGTGCCAACGGCGGCGGCTATTACCACTACTCGTACTCGGTGGTGCGCGGCTGCGATCGCATCGTGCCGGTCGACGTCTACGTGCCGGGTTGCCCGCCGACGGCCGAAGCGCTGATCTACGGCATCCTGCAGCTGCAGAAGAAGATCCGCCGCGCCACCAACTTCGGCGACACCAAGACGGGGCAGCGCGATGCGTGAGTCCTCCACCGCGTTCGCGGCGCGCCTGCGCGCACGCTTTTCCGATGCCGACGTGGCGATCGCACTGCCACGCGGCGAGGTGACGATCACCACCGCCGGCGACTGGATCGATGCCGCGCGCGCGCTGCGCGACGAGTTCGGCTTCGAAATGCTGATCGACGTCTGTGGTGTCGACTACCTCAGTCACGGCAGCGACGAGTGGGACACCGATGTCTCCTCGGAAGGCTTCAGCCGTGGCGTCGAAGGTCGCGGCCCTGGCCGCTTCAAGTTCGGCGAAACCGGCAGCCGCCAGGTCGCGCAGCCGCAGGGCGATGCCGCGATCCCGGTGCCGCAGCGCCGCTTCGCCGCGGTCGCGCAGCTGCTGTCGATCCAACACAACCAGCGCGTGATGCTGAAGTGCTTCGCGCCGAGTGACGACCTGCCGGTGGTGTCCTCGCTGACCGGTCTGTGGCCGGTCGCGAACTGGTTCGAGCGCGAAGCCTTCGACCTGTTCGGCGTGATCTTCGAAGGTCATCCGGACCTGCGCCGCATCCTGACCGACTACGGTTTCGTTGGTCATCCGTTCCGCAAGGATTTCCCGTTGATCGGCAATGTCGAAGTGCGTTACGACGCCGAGCGCAAGCGCGTGGTGTACGAACCGGTGACCTCGGTCGAACCGCGCGTCGGCGTGCCGCGCGTGATCCGTGACGACGCCCGTTTCGCAACTGCGCATGACGAACAGGCCGCGCGCCGCGTGGAGGCTGCCAAGTGAGCGCCGTGCCGACCACCTCGCTGCACACCAACGCGACGCCGAGTGCGGAAGCGCTGAAGCAGGAAATCCGCAACTACACGTTCAATTTCGGCCCCCAGCATCCGTCCGCGCACGGCGTGCTGCGCCTGATCCTGGAAATGGACGGCGAAACCGTGATGCGCGCCGATCCGCATATCGGCCTGCTGCACCGTGGCACCGAGAAGCTGGCCGAGTCGAAGCCGTTCAACCAGTCGATCGGTTACATGGACCGCCTCGACTATGTGTCGATGATGTGCAACGAGCACGCCTACGTGCGCGCCATCGAGACCCTGATGGGAATCGAGGCGCCCGAGCGTGCGCAGTGGATCCGCACGCTGTTCGACGAGATCACCCGCATCCTCAACCACCTGATGTGGGTGGGTTCGAACGCGCTCGATCTCGGCGCGATGGCAGTGATGCTGTACGCGTTCCGTGAGCGCGAAGAACTGATGGACGTCTACGAGGCGGTGTCGGGCGCGCGCATGCATGCGACCTATTACCGTCCCGGCGGTGTCTACCGCGATCTGCCCGATCGCATGCCGCAGTACGCCGAGTCGCGCTGGCGCAAGGGCGAGAAGCTCAAGCGCTTCAACAAGTGGCGCGGCGGTTCGATGCTCGATTACCTCGAAGCGTTCGCCAAGGATTTCCCGGGCCGCGTCGACGAATACGAGACCCTGCTCACCGACAACCGCATCTGGAAGCAGCGCACCGTCGGCATCGGCGTGATTCCGCCGGATCTGGCGAAAGCCTGGGGCATGACCGGCCCGATGCTGCGTGGTTCGGGCGTCGAGTGGGATCTGCGCAAGACCCAGCCCTACGCCAAGTACGCCGAGGTCGATTTCGATATCGCGGTGGGCGTCAACGGTGACTGCTACGACCGCTATCTCGTGCGCGTATTCGAGATGCGCGAGTCGGCGAAGATCATCCAGCAGTGCGTGAATTGGCTGCGGGCGAATCCCGGCCCGGTCATGCTGGACAATTACAAGGTGTCGCCGCCGTCGCGTGAGTCGATGAAGGACGACATGGAAGCGTTGATCCATCACTTCAAGCTGTTCACCGAGGGCTACAGCGTGCCCGCCGGCGAAACCTACAGCGCCGTGGAAGCCCCGAAGGGCGAGTTCGGCTGCTATCTGGTTTCCGACGGCGCGAACAAGCCGTTCCGCGTGCATCTGCGCGCGCCCGGCTTCGCGCACCTCTCGTCGATGGACGCCATCACCAGCGGACACATGCTGTCCGACGTGGTGGCGATGATCGGTACCTATGACATCGTGTTCGGAGAAGTCGACCGATGAAGGCGACTGGCAATTTCGAGAACGCCCGCAGCGTCGATCCGATGGTCGTGCTCAGCGGTGACACGCGCGCGCATATCGACCACTGGCTGACCAAGTTCCCCGAGGACCGCAAGCGGTCCGCGGTGCTGCAGGGTCTGTTCGCGGCGCAGGAACAGAACAATGGCTGGCTGACCGACGAGCTGATCGCGGGCGTGGCCAAGTATCTGGACCTGCCGCCGGTGTGGGCCTACGAGGTCGCGACGTTCTATTCGATGTTCGAAACCGAGAAAGTCGGCCGCAACAACGTGGCGTTCTGCACCAACATCAGCTGCTGGCTCAACGGCGCCGAGGATCTGGTCGCGCACGCCGAGAAGAAGCTGGGCTGCAAGCTGGGTGAATCCACTGCCGACGGTCGCGTCTTCCTCAAGCGTGAGGAAGAGTGCGTCGCTGCGTGCTGCGGCGCGCCGGTCGTGGTCATCAACGGTCATTACCACGAGAAGCTCACACCCGAGACGGTGGACGAGCTGATCGACGGTCTGAAGTAGGGCATCGCGCGGACATGGCACATCACCATCCCAAGTCTTCCGAAGGTTACGGGCCCGTCGGGCCTGCGCCGAAGGAACACCAGGCGGTCTACACCACGCTGCATTTCGATAAGCCGTGGTCGTACGAGAACTACCTCAAGACGGGTGGTTACAGCGCACTGCGCAAGATTCTCGAAGAGAAGATTCCGCCGACCGACGTGATCGAGATGGTCAAGCAGTCGGGCCTGCGCGGCCGCGGCGGCGCGGGCTTCCCGACCGGCCTGAAGTGGAGCTTCATGCCCAAGGGCGAGATGCAGAAGTACATCCTCTGCAATTCGGACGAATCCGAGCCGGGCACTGCGAAAGACCGCGACATCCTGCGTTACAACCCGCATTCGGTCATCGAAGGCATGGCGATCGCGTGCTACGCGACCGGCTCGACGGTGGCCTACAACTATCTGCGCGGCGAGTTCCACCACGAGCCCTTCGAGCATCTGGAAGAAGCCACTGCCGAGGCCTACGCCAACGGTTGGCTGGGCAAGAACCTGCTCGGTTCGGGCATCGACGTCGACATCTACAACGCGCTTGGCGCGGGCGCCTACATCTGCGGCGAAGAAACCGCATTGATGGAGTCGCTGGAAGGCAAGAAGGGACAGCCGCGCTTCAAGCCACCGTTCCCGGCGAACTTCGGCCTCTACGGCAAGCCGACCACGATCAACAACACCGAGACCTACGCTTCGGTGCCGGCGATCGTGCGCAACGGCGCGCAGTGGTTCATGGATCTGGGCAAGCCCAACAACGGCGGCTGCAAGATCTTCTCGGTCTCCGGCCATGTGGCCAAGCCGGGCAATCACGAGATCCGCCTCGGCACGCCGTTCTCCGAGCTGCTCGAGATGTGCGGTGGTATGCGCGAAGGCCGCACGATCAAGGGCGTGATTCCGGGTGGTTCGTCGATGCCGGTGCTGCCGGGCGAGACGATGATGGGCCTGACGATGGATTACGACGCGCTGCAGAAGGCCGGTTCCGGCCTCGGCTCGGGCGCGGTGATCGTCATGGACGACACGACCTGCATGGTGCGCGCATGCCGACGCATCGCGCGCTTCTACTACAAGGAGAGCTGCGGCCAGTGCACGCCGTGCCGCGAAGGCACCGGCTGGATGTACCGCATGCTGTGCCGCATTGCCGACCACACGGCGACGGTCGAAGACCTGCAGATGCTGCGGGCCGCGGCCGGCCAGATCGAGGGACACACCATCTGCGCGTTCGGTGAAGCGGCCGCTTGGCCGGTGCAGGGTTTCCTGCGCCATTTCTGGGACGAATTCGAGTACGCGATTCTGAACAAGCGCTTCCTCGTCGACGACCAGCGCAATGGCACCGTGGTGCCCAAGGCGGTCGCCGCATGAGCGCTACACGTCTCCAGCTCCCCGGTCGCATTCGCGCGTCGCGCGAACGCGTCCAGCCCCTCGACTCGAGGGGCGTTGTCGCCATGACGAAGAGTGTCGCCGCATGAGCGCGCAGCCTGTAAACCCGAACCTGCCGCCCGACCACGTCACCGTCTTCATCGACGGCGTCGAACTGGCCGCGCCCAAGGGCTCGATGATCATCCATGCCGCCGACAAGGCCGGCATTCCGATCCCGCGTTTCTGCTATCACGACAAGCTCGAGATCGCCGCGAACTGCCGCATGTGCCTGGTCGACACCGAAGTCGGCGGCCGCGGTGCGCCCAAGCCGTCGCCGGCCTGCGCCACGCCTGTGATGGACGGCCTGAAGGTCTTCACGCGCAACGAGAAAGCGCTCAAGGCCCAGCGCAACGTGATGGAGTTCCTGCTGATCAACCATCCGCTCGACTGCCCGATCTGCGATCAGGGCGGCGAGTGCGAACTGCAGGATCTCTCGCTCGGTTACGGCCGGTCGGTCAGCCGCTTCGCCGAGCGCAAGCGCGTCGTCGCCGACGAGGACCTCGGTCCGCTGGTCGCCACCGAGATGACCCGCTGCATCCAGTGCACGCGCTGCGTGCGCTTCACCGCGGAAATCGCCGGTACCTACGAGCTGGGCGGCATGCAGCGCGGCGAGAACCTGCAGATCGGCACCTACGACGGCAAGCCGCTGACGACCGAACTCTCCGGCAACGTCATCGACGTGTGCCCGGTCGGCGCGCTCACCAACAAGGTGTTCCGCTTCCGTGCACGTCCGTGGGAGCTGATCGCGCGCGAATCGCTCGGTGGTCATGACGCGCTGGGCAGCAACCTGTTCCATCACCTGCGCCGCGGCGACGTGATGCGCACCGTGCCGCGCGACAACGAAGCGGTCAACGAGTGCTGGATCTCCGACCGCGACCGTTACTCGCACCAGGGCCTGACGGCCGATGACCGCGCGGTGCATCCGCTGGTCAAGGATGGTGGGCAGTGGCGCGAGGCCTCGTGGGACGAGGCGCTCGAGCGCGCGATGACGATCCTGCGCGACAACGCGGCCGACGAACTCGGCGTGCTGGTGCATCCGTCGACGTCGAACGAGGAGGGCGCGCTGCTGGCGCGTCTGGCCGAAGCCCTGGGCACCGGCAACCTCGATCACCGCATCGCCCAGCGTGATCTGTCCGATGGCGCCATCGCGGAAGTTTTCTCGATGCCGGTCGCCGAACTCGAGCAGGCCGATGTCGTGCTGCTGGTCGGCAGCCACCTGCGTCACGAAGTGCCGCTGCTGCATCACCGCGTGCGTCAGGCATGGAAGCGCGGCGCCAAGGTGTACGTGGTCAATCCGGTCGATTTCGAATTCACCTTCGACATCGAAGACAAGGCCATCGTGGCGCCGTCGAAAATCGCCGAGACGCTGCAGGTCGCCGAGCTTGGCGACGCGCTGCGCGGCGCGAAGCACGCGGCGATCATCGTCGGCGCGCAGGCGGAAGCCAGCGCGCACGCGGCCGACATCCGCAAGGCTGCGGCTGCGCTTGCTGTCGAGACCGGCGCCTCGCTATGCCGCATTCCGCACGGCGCAAACGCACTCGGTCTGTCGCGCCTCGGCGTGCTGCCGACCACGCGCGATGCCAATGCGATGCTGGCCGAGCGCCGCGGCGCGTACGTGATCTACGGCATCGAGCCGGGTCTGGACTTCGCCGACCAGGCGAAGGCGCTGCAGGCGCTGGGCGCGGCGCAGGTCGTGGCCTTCAGCCACTTTGCCTGCCAGTCCACGCGTGCGGTCGCCGACGTGATCCTGCCGATCGGCGCACTCGCCGAAATCGACGCGACGCTGACCAATCTCGAAGGTCGCGACCAGCAGGCCACCGCTGCCGGCAAGCTGCCGGGCGATGCGCGTGCCGGTTGGCGCGTGCTGCGTGCCCTCGGTGGTGCGCTCGAAGCCCCGGGCTTCGAGTTCACCGATCTGGCCGGCCTGCGTGCGGGTCTGCAGGGCAAGACCGTCTCGGTCGCGGCATCCGCGGCGCCGGTCGTCGACGGTGACGGCTTCGAGCTGGCCGTCAGCCAGGCGATCTATCGCGTTGACGGCCTGACCCGTCGCGCCGCCGCGCTGCAGTCGCATCCGCTGACCATTGGACCGCGCATCGTGTTGCACCCCGACGATGCTGCAGCCAGCAACGTCGCCGACGGCGGCATGGCCAAGGTGTCGAATGCGGTTGGCACCGCGACGCTGCAGGTGGCGATCTACGATCGCGTCGCACCGGGCGCGGCGTGGGTGGAATCGGGCTACGGCGCCACGGCGGCGCTGTCGGCCGGCAAGGTCAAGGTGGTGGCGGCATGAGCGCGATCCAAACCGGTGCCGTCCAAACCGGCGTGACCAATACCGCATCGCTGCTGGGCGATCTGTCGGCGCCGCTGCACGACTGGCTGATGTCGCTGGGCGTGATCGGCCTGATCCTGTGGATCGTGCTCAAGATCCTGTTGATCGCGATGCCGGTGATCATCTGCGTCGCGTTCTACGTGGTCTGGGAGCGCAAGCTGCTGGGCTGGATGCATCAGCGCCACGGTCCGATGTATGTGGGCATGGGCATCTTCCAGGCCTTCGCCGACGTCTTCAAACTGCTGTTCAAGGAAGTCATCCAGCCGACCAACGCGCAGCGCGTGCTGTTCGTGCTGGCGCCGCTGATCACACTGGCGCCCGCATTCGCGGCTTGGGCGGTGGTGCCGTTCGATGCACAGCTGGTGCTGTCGAATGCCAACGCCGGTCTGCTGTACCTGCTGGCAATGACCTCGCTGGGCATCTACGGCATCATCCTCGCCGGCTGGGCGTCGAACTCGAAGTACGCCTTCCTCGGCGCGATGCGCGCCTCGGCGCAGATGATCAGCTACGAAATCGCGATGGGATTCGCGCTGGTCGGCGTGATGGTCGGCGCCGGCAGTTTGAACCTGTCGGAGATCGTCATGGCGCAGGCGGGTGGCAAGGGCCTGTTCGACTGGTTCTGGCTGCCGATGCTGCCGCTGTTCGTCATCTACTTCATCTCCGGCGTGGCCGAGACCAACCGCGCGCCGTTCGACGTCGTCGAAGGCGAGTCGGAAATCGTCGCCGGTCACATGGTCGAGTATTCGGGTTCGGCGTTCGCGCTGTTCTTCCTCGCCGAATACGCGAACATGATCCTGATCAGCTTCCTGGTCGCGGTGTTCTTCCTCGGCGGCTGGCTGTCGCCGTTCCAGGGCTGGGGCATTCCGCTGCTGTCGGTCGACGGCTGGTGGTGGCTGTTCGCGAAGGTGTTCTTCTTCGCCAGCTGCTTCATCTGGTTCCGCGCCTCGTTCCCGCGCTACCGCTATGACCAGATCATGCGGCTGGGCTGGAAGGTCTTCATTCCGATCAGCATCGGCTGGATCGTGGTCACCGCGCTGATGGCGTACTTCGGAATCTTCGAGGCAGGGCAGTAATGGCCAAGTTCGTTTCATGGTTCAGGGGCCTGTTGCTGCTCGAGTTGCTCGGCGGCATGGCGCTGACCTTCCGGTATCTGTTCCGGGACAAATACACGCTGATGTACCCGATGGAGAAGACGCCGCAGTCGCCGCGTTTCCGCGGTCTGCATGCGCTGCGCCGGTATCCCAACGGTGAGGAGCGCTGCATCGCGTGCAAGCTGTGCGAGGCCGTGTGCCCTGCGCTGGCGATCACCATCGACTCCGAACAGCGCGAGGACGGCACCCGCCGCACCACGCGCTACGACATCGATCTGTTCAAGTGCATCTACTGCGGCTTCTGCGAGGAGTCGTGCCCGGTGGACTCGATCGTCGAGACCCACCTGCACGAGTACCACTTCGAGAACCGTGGCGAGAACATCGTGACCAAGCCGCAGTTGCTGGCAATCGGCGATCGTCTCGAGAGCGAGATCGCAGAACGCCGCGCCGCAGACTCCGCGTACAGGTAAGTCATGAATTTCGACCTGATTGCATTCCTCATCTTCGCCGCGATCACTGTGATGTCCGCGGTGGCGGTGATCAGTGCCCGCAACCCGGTGCACGCGGCGCTGTTCCTGGTGCTGACGTTCTTCTCCACCGCCTGCACCTGGCTGCTGGTCGGCGCCGAGTTCCTCGGCCTCGCCCTGGTGCTGGTCTACGTCGGCGCGGTGATGGTGCTGTTCCTGTTCGTAGTGATGATGCTCGACGTCGATGTCGCGCCGATGCGCGAGGGCTACGTGCGCTATCTGCCGGTCGGGCTGATCGTCGCAGTGGTGATGCTGGTCGAGATCGTCACCCTGATCGGCGTACGCGCCAAGATGACCCCGTTCGCCGCCGACGCGGTCGACGAGGCGGGCGTGTCGAACACCGTGTGGATCGCACGCCGCCTGTTCACCGACTTCCTGCTGCCGTTCGAAGTGGCGGCGGTCATCCTGACCGTTGCGGTCATCGCCGCGGTGATGCTGACCCTGCGCCGCCGTCCGGGCACCAAGCACCAGAACCCGAGCGAGCAGGCCCGCGTGCAGGCGAAAGACCGCATGCGCGTGGTCAAGATGGATGCGGTGCGTCCGGTCGTCGAGCCGACGCCGGGCGACGGCGAGGGAGAAGCGAAATGACCGAGCTGTTTGGAACCGGCCTCGCGCTGGGCCACTACCTCTCGCTGGGCGCGGTGCTGTTCTGCATCAGCGTCGCCGGCATCTTCCTCAACCGGAAGAACGTGATCATCCTGCTGATGTCGATCGAGCTGATGCTGCTCGCCGTCAACATCAACTTCATCGCGTTCTCGCGCGAGTTCGGCGACGCCGCCGGGCAGATCTTCGTGTTCTTCATCCTCACCGTGGCCGCGGCCGAGGCCGCGATCGGTCTCGCGATCCTGGTCACGCTGTTCCGCAACCGGCGCACGATCAATGTCGCCGAACTCGACACGCTGAAGGGCTGATCCGGGCATGGAGTACACAATTTCCCAGACCACCCTGATCGCGATCGTTCTGGCGCCGTTGCTGGGCTCGATCATCGCGGGCCTGTTCGGCCGCCAGGTCGGTCGCGCCGGCGCGCATTCGGTCACCATTGCAGGCGTCGCGATCAGCTGCGCGCTTTCGATCTACACGCTGTGGCAGCTGATGCAGGGCGCGCCGACCTTCAACGAGAACGTCTACACGTTCTTCGAGGTCGGCAACTACTCGGCGCACGTCGGCTTCCTGATCGACAACCTCACCGCGATGATGATGGTCGTGGTGACGTTCGTGTCGCTGCTGGTGCACGTCTACACCATCGGCTACATGTCCGAGGATCCGGGTTACCAGCGCTTCTTCAGCTACATCTCGCTGTTCACCTTCTCGATGCTGATGCTGGTGATGGGCAACAACTTCCTGCAGCTGTTCTTCGGCTGGGAAGCGGTGGGCCTGGTGTCGTACCTGCTGATCGGGTTCTGGTTCAAGAAGCCGACCGCGGTATTCGCCAACATGAAGGCGTTCCTGGTCAACCGTGTCGGCGACTTCGGCTTCCTGCTCGGTATCGCCGGTGTGCTGTACTGGTTCGGCAGCCTCGACTACGCGACGGTCTTCGCTGCGGCTGACACCACCATCGGTGGCGGCCAGACGATCGAAGTGATCACCGGTTTCGAGTGGTCGGTCGCGACCCTGGTCTGCATCTGTCTCTTCATCGGCGCGATGGGCAAGTCGGCCCAGGTGCCGCTGCACGTGTGGCTGCCCGACTCGATGGAAGGCCCGACCCCGATCTCGGCACTGATCCATGCCGCGACGATGGTCACCGCCGGCATCTTCATGGTGGCGCGCATGTCGCCGCTGTTCGAGCTTTCGGAGACCGCGCTGCAGTTCATCCTCTTCATCGGTGCGACCACTGCCTTCTTCACCGGCCTGATCGGCATCGTGCAGAACGACATCAAGCGCGTCGTCGCGTATTCGACGCTGTCGCAGCTCGGCTACATGACCGTCGCGCTCGGCGTGTCGGCGTACTCGGCCGCGGTGTTCCACCTGATGACGCATGCCTTCTTCAAGGCGCTGCTGTTCCTGGCCGCCGGTTCGGTGATCATCGGCATGCATCACGAGCAGGACATGCGCAAGATGGGCGGCCTGCGCAAGTACATGCCGATCACGTTCTGGACTAGCGTCATCGGCACGCTGGCCCTGGTCGGTACGCCATTCTTCAGCGGCTTCTACTCCAAGGACACGATCATCGAGGCGGCCAAGCACGCCAGTGACGGTGGCGGCTGGGTGTTCCAGTACGCGTACTGGTCGGTGCTGCTGGGCGCCTTCGTAACCTCGTTCTACAGCTTCCGCCTGCTGTACATGACGTACTTCGGCAAGGAGCGTTTCCGCGACGCGCATGCGTCCGACGCCCATGCCACGCATGACGCGCACGGTCAGGAGACGCACCACGAGCCGCTGCACGACGATGGCCACGGTCACGCGGTCGCCGCGACCGTTCACGACGACCACGCGCACGACGCCCATGGCCACCACGGCGTGCACGAGCCGCACGAGTCGCCGTGGGTCGTGACGCTGCCGCTGATCCTGCTGGCGATCCCGTCGATCCTGATCGGCTATTTCACCGCGGGCCCGATGCTGTTCGGCACCGACTGGACCGGCCATCACGAGGTGCGCGGCTTCTTCGACGGCGTGATCCATGTGCTGGCGTCCAACGACGTGCTGGGCGCGGTCAAGGAAGCGCTGTGGCATGGCCCGGCCGCGTTCGCGCTGCATGGCTTCATGGCGCCGGCGTTCTGGCTGGTGGTCGCGGGCTTCGTGCTGGCGACCGTCATGTACTGGTGGAAGCCCGAGCTGGCGGCGAAGGCCGCGCACGTGTTCCGCCTGCCCATCCGCGTGCTCGAGAACAAGTACGGCATGGACGACCTGTGGATCGGCGGTTTCGCCGGCGGCGGTGTCGGCCTGGGCAAGCTCTCGCGCATCTTCGACACCAAGGTCATCGACGGCTTCTTCGTGAACGGTCCGGCGCGCGTCGTCGGCCTGGTTTCGGGCGTCGTCCGCCGGCTGCAGTCCGGTGCTCTCTACCACTACGCTTTCGCGATGATCGTCGGCCTGATCGTGCTTCTGGCCATCCTCATCAAGTACTGGCGCTGACGGAATACGATACGTGTCGAACTGGCCTCTTCTCAGTCTCCTGATCTGGCTGCCGATTCTCGGCGGTGCGTGCGTGCTCGCCCTGGGCGAACGCCGCCCCGACGCGGCGCGCTGGGTATCGCTGGCGTTCGCGCTGCTCGTCTTTGTCCTCAGCATTCCGCTGTTCACCGGCTTCGACTACGCCAATGCGGGGCTGCAGTTCCTCGAACGGCGCGAGTGGATTCCGTCGCTGGACATCGAGTACCACCTCGGCGCTGACGGCATCTCGGTCGCGCTGATCATCTTGACCACGCTGACCACCGCACTCGTGCTGATCGGCGCCTGGGGCTCGGTGACCAAGCGCGTGTCGCAGTACTTCGCGTCGATGCTGATCCTCGAAGGCATGATGGTCGGTGTGTTTTGCGCCGTCGACGCGATGCTGTTCTACGTGTTCTTCGAAGCCATGCTGATCCCGATGTTCATCATCATCGGTGTCTGGGGCGGCGCGAACCGCGTGTACGCCTCGGTGAAGTTCTTCCTGTACACGTTCCTCGGCTCGGTCTTCATGCTGGTCGCGCTGATCTACCTGTACCTGCAGGCCGGCAGCTGGCAGCTGCCCGACCTGTACGCACTGCGGCTGTCGTCGACCGAGCAGATGTGGATCTTCTTCGCGTTCCTCGCCGCATTCGCGGTGAAGGTGCCGATGTTCCCAGTGCACACCTGGTTGCCGGATGCACACGTCGAGGCGCCGACCGGCGGCTCGGTGATCCTGGCGGCGATCATGCTGAAGATCGGTGGCTACGGCTTCCTGCGCTTCAACCTGCCGATCACGCCGGACGCCGGCCACGAGTGGGCCTGGCTGGTCATCGGCCTGTCGTTGATCGCGATTGTCTATGTCGGCCTAGTGGCGCTGGTCCAGCAGGACATGAAGAAGCTGGTCGCGTACTCGTCCGTCTCGCACATGGGCTTCGTGACGCTGGGTGTGTTCATCGCGTTCGCGCTGATGCGCGACGTGCCGGACGGCTCCGACGCCGCGCGTCTCGGTCTGCAGGGCGCGATGGTGCAGATGGTCTCGCACGGCTTCATCTCCGGCGCGATGTTCTCCTGCATCGGCATCCTCTACGACCGCATGCACACCCGGAACATCAAGGATTACGGCGGCGTCGCCAATGTGATGCCATGGTTCGCCGCGTTCTACGTGCTGTTCGCGATGGCGAACTCCGGCCTGCCGGGCACCTCGGGTTTCGTGGGCGAGTTCATGGTCATCCTGGCCGCGTTCCAGAGCCATCCGCTGATCGCGTTCTTCGCGGCGATGACGCTGATCATCGGTGCGGCCTACACCCTGTGGCTGGTCAAGCGCGTGCTCTACGGCGAAGTGTCGAATGCGCATGTTGCCGCGCTCAAGGACATCAACGCCCGCGAGGCACTGGTGCTCGGTGTGTTCGCTGCCGGCACGCTGCTGATCGGCGTGTATCCCAAACCGCTGACCGATCTGATGGAGCCGTCCATCGCGCAACTGGCGAACCTGATCGCCGTAAGCAAGCTTTAAGGGTGAGCAGACGCGCGCTTGGCGGGCGCCCTCAAGGCGGCTGCCGCGTCTGGGAACGCCCGGCCATGGATGGCCGGGCTGGACGATCCGGAGTCGCCCATGTCACGCCATGGACGGCATCGGTCGATGATAGAAACAGTGCGATCCGCAGGATTGCCGAGGAACGTGTGCAGTGATCAACAATCCGATGACGCCTCCCATCCGCACGCTGGCCGAGCTGGGCCCGATCGTGCCCGAGCTCGTGATCGTGCTGGGTGCGTTCGCCCTGCTGATGCTCGACCTGTTCATCGACCCGCGCCGCCGGATCATCACCCATGTGCTGGCCGTCGCGACGATGTTGGCTGCGGCCGCGCTGATCGTGTTCGGCGTCGGTGGTCATGGCAGCATCCTCGCGGACATGTTCGTGCGCGATGGTGGCGCCGACGTGCTGAAGGTCGCCGGCCTCGTGGTCGGCGCCGTGGCGCTGGGCTACGCGTGGACGTTCCTGCGCGATCGCGGCCTGTACCAGGGTGAGATTCCGGTGCTGTTCCTGTTCACCACCGCCGGCATGATGCTGCTGGTGTCGGCGAACAACCTGACGATGGTCTACGTCGGTCTGGAACTGCTGGCGCTCTGCTCCTACGCGCTCGTGGCCTGCGACCGCGACAGCAAGCTCGCGTCCGAAGCGGCGATGAAGTACTTCGTGCTCGGTGCATTGGCGTCGGGCATGTTGCTGTTCGGCATGTCGCTGATCTATGGCGCGACCGGCACGCTGTCGCTGCCAGCGATCAATGACGCGATTGGCGGTCTGTCCGACGACGGCCGCGTGCTGATGCTGACCGGCATGGTGTTCCTGATCGTCGGTATCGCGTTCAAATTCGGCGCCGCGCCGTTCCACATGTGGCTGCCCGACACCTACCACGGCGCACCGACGCCGATCGTCGCTTTCATCAGCTCGGTACCGAAGATTGCCGCGTTCGGCATGGCCTGGCGCCTGCTCGAAACCGCGCTCGGCCCGCTGCACGACCAGGCGCAGATCCTGCTGTCGATCCTCGCCGCTCTGTCGCTGGTGGTCGGCAACCTGTTCGCGCTGGCGCAGACCAACCTCAAGCGCATGCTCGCCTACTCGACGATCTCGCACGTGGGCTTCCTGTTCCTCGGCCTCGCCGGTGGCGGGCAGGTGGGTTACGCCTCGGCGATGTTCTACGTCGTCAGCTACGCCGTGATGTCGGCGGCCGCGTTCGGCGCGATCGTCATGCTGTCGCGCAACGGTTTCGAAGCCGAGCAGATCAACGACTACAAGGGTCTGAACCAGCGCAGCCCGTGGATGGCCGGCATGGTGTTGTGCATCATGGCGTCGCTCGCCGGCGTGCCGCCGTTCCTCGGCTTCTGGGCCAAGCTCGCGGTGCTGCAGGGCGCGCTGCAGGGCGATCTGCTGTGGCTGGCCATCGTCGGCATCGTGTTCGCGGTCATCGGCGCGTTCTACTACCTGCGCGTGATCAAGGTCATGTACTTCGATGCCCCCGAGGCCGCCCCGATGGCGCAGCGCCCGGGTACGCCAATGCGCCTGGTGTTCGCACTGAACGTGCTGGCGCTGCTGGTCGTCGTGCCGTTCTTCAGTCCGTTGATGGCATGGTGCCAGCAGGCATTCGCCGCCTGACCGGATCCGCGCTGGTAATACGCGCGCCATCTGGTTAAGATGCGCGCCCGGTCGCTGCAACATGGCAATCGGGAGAAGTTCGAGGGGCGCGGAATCGCTCGAAACTTCTTGCAATATCGAAGAGAAATCTTCATAATTCCGCTTCTGATGCGGGGTGGAGCAGTCTGGCAGCTCGTCGGGCTCATAACCCGAAGGTCGCAGGTTCAAATCCTGCCCCCGCTACCACATTCAACGCAGTAAAGAAGGCGCGCCTCCGGGTGCATCCGACGCGAAGAATCTGGGCTTTGCCGAAGCAACTGCTTCGCTTCGGCGCCGACATCCAGTGGTATCGGACAAGGGGCCCATCGGGCCCTTTGTCGTTTTCCGCGATCGGAAAACCACAGGCGCCCGGGGCAACGCGGTGCGTTTGCAGGCAGCGACGATCGTGCGATACCGGATACGCAACGGACGAGGGATCAGTGGCGGACAAGGCGACACAACTGACGGAACTGCTGGCACCGACGGTCGAGGCCCTCGGGCTCGAACTGCTGGGCATCGAATACCTGACGGCGCCCGGTGGCGCGCTCGTGCGCATCTACATCGATGTGCCGGCAAGCGCGGAAGCCGGCCAGGCCGATCCGGAAGGCGAAGGCGGGCAGGGCGTGACGATCGAACACTGCGAGGCGGTCAGCCGCGAAGTGTCGGCGCAGCTCGACGTCGAGGATCCGATCACCGGCAACTACACCCTCGAGGTGTCGTCGCCAGGGATTGATCGTCCGTTGTTCAACGTCGCGCAGTTCGCGCAGTTTCAGGGCGAGACCGCGAAGGTCGGCCTGAAGCTGCCGCAGGACGGGCGCCGCCGCCTGACCGGTCGCATCACTGCGGTCGAAGGTGACACCGTGACGTTCGATGTCGACGGCAATGCGCTCACCGTGCAGGCCGACAACATCGAAAAAGCCCGCGTGGTGCCCGACTGGGCTGCGCTGGGTCTCGCCGCGTCGAAGGACAAGAAGGACAACGGCCGCGCCACTGGCGCGACCCGCAAGGCCAACCACACACCACGTGACAACAAGCGGTCGGCGGATCCGTCGACCGGTGCGGAGTGAATGAAAAGATGAGCAAGGAACTGTTGCTGGTCGTCGACGCGGTCGCGAGCGAGAAGGGCGTCCCGGAATCGGTGATTCTCGAGGCCATCGAAGCAGCGCTGGCGACTGCCGCCAAGAAGCGCTACATGGACCAGGACGTGCTGACGCGCGTCGCGATCGATTCGAAGGACGGAAGCTACGAGACCTTCCGCCGCTGGGAAGTGGTGGCCGACGATGTCGTCATGGAATCGCCCGACCGCCAGCTGCGCCTGATGGACGCGATCGACGAGGCCGAGGGCGTCGAGGTCGGCGACTACATCGAAGAGCAGATCGAGAATGTCGACTTCGGTCGCATCGCCGCCCAGGCCGCCAAGCAGGTCATCGTGCAGCGCGTGCGCGAGGCCGAGCGCCAGCAGGTCGTCGATGCGTGGAAGGATCGCGTTGGCGAGCTGGTAACCGGCGTGGTCAAGCGCGTCGAGCGCGGCAACGTCTACGTCGATCTCGGCGGCAACGCCGAAGCGCTGATCCAGAAGGACAAGGCGATTCCGCGCGATGTCGTGCGCGCCGGTGACCGCGTGCGCGGTTATCTGTACGACGTGCGCAGCGAGCCCCGTGGCCCGCAGCTGTTCATCAGCCGCGCCGCGCCGGAATTCATGATGGAGCTGTTCAAGCTCGAAGTGCCGGAAGTCGGCCAGGGCCTGGTCGAGATCAAGGCCTGCGCACGCGATCCGGGCGACCGCGCCAAGATCGCCGTGTTGGCCTATGACACCCGCACCGATCCCATCGGCGCCTGCATCGGCATGCGCGGGTCGCGCGTGCAGGCGGTGTCGAACGAGTTGAACGGTGAGCGCGTGGACATCGTGCTGTGGTCGGACAATCCGGCGCAGTTCGTCATCAACGCGATGGCCCCGGCCGAAGTGCAGTCGATCGTCGTCGACGAAGACAAGCACTCGATGGACCTGGCGGTCGCCGAAGACAAGCTCGCCCAGGCGATCGGCAAGGGCGGCCAGAACGTGCGCCTCGCCAGCCGCCTGTCGGGCTGGCAGCTCAATGTGATGACCCAGGACCAGGTCACCGCGAAGTCGGATGCCGAGCAGGCATCGGCGCGCGCCCTGTTCCAGGAGAAGCTGGAAGTCGACGAGGAAATCGCCGGCATCCTGGTCGCCGAGGGCTTCAGTACGGTCGAGGAAATCGCCTACGTGCCGGTCGGCGAGCTGCTGGCGGTCGAGGGCTTCGACGAGGACATCGTCGAGGAACTGCGCGGACGCGCTCGCGACTCGCTGCTCAACGACGCGCTCGCGGTCGAAGAGGGCGTCGACGAGAATGCACCTGCGGACGATCTGCTCGCGCTGGACGGCATGGACGAGGCGACGGCGTACGCGCTGGCCGCCCATGGCATCCGCACCAGTGAAGACCTGTCGGACCTGGGCGCGGATGAAGTGGTTGAGTTCGGCATCGAGGACCTCGACGAGGCCCGCGCCGCCGCGCTGATCCTCGCCGCCCGTGCCGAAGAGATCGCGCGGCTGGAAAGGGAAGGCTGACGGGTCGCGCCGGGCCGGTGCCCTGCACCGGCCTAGAACGCGGCCGCCAGCCACGGATGACGATCCCGTTCGGAACGAATCCCATGCAGCGGTAGAATGACAAATCCACTGCGCCCCGCAATTCGCGGCGGCGCGCAAGGAACCGGAATCACGAATGTCGCAACAAACCACCATCCGCAAGCTGGCCGCACTGGTGAATACGCCGGTCGAGAAACTGCTTGAACAGCTGTCCGAAGCGGGCATGCCGTTCAGCGATCCCGACCAGAGCGTGACCAGTGCCGAGAAGCTCAAGCTGCTCGGTTTCCTCAAGCGCGCACACGGCAAGGGCGATGCCCCGGCCGAGGAAGTCGCTGCGCCTAAGAAGATCACGCTCAGCCGCAGCCGCAAGCAGGAACTGACGGTCGGTGGCGGCAAGAACCGCCAGACGGTCGATGTCGTCGTGCGCAAGAAGGTCACGCTGAGCCCGACCGCGGGTGGCGCAATCGACCCGGACGCCGAGCGCGCTGAGATCCTGCGCAAGCTCGAAGAGTCGCGTGCGAAGAATCTGTCCGAGCAGCAGCGTCTGGCCGAAGACGACAAGCGTCGCGCCGACGAGGCCGAAGCGCGCAAGCGCGAAGCGGAAGCCGAGGCCGAACGTCTGCGCCAGGTCGCGGCGGCCGCCGCCGCCGCGCCGCCGGAAGAAGCCGAAGCGACGCGTCGTCCGCCGGCTGCGCATGGTCACGGCCACAAGCCGCCTGCGGCGCCGCGTGCGGATGATCGCAACGCACCCGCCGGTGCCAAGCACAAGGGCAACCGCGGTTCGCACGCGATGGTCAGTGGCGTCGAGGACGACGACAAGACCGCGCGTTTCGCCGGCCAGTTGCACCTGAGCGCCTCCGATCGCGCCCGTCGCAGCACCAGCAACACGCGTGGCAAGCCGCAGCGCGGTGGTCCGCAGCGTCGCGGTAATGCGCCGTCGCGCAGTGGTGGTGGCCCGCACGGCTTCGAACGTCCGACCGCGCCGATGCAGCGCGAAGTCGCGATCGGCGAAGCGATCACCGTGGCCGACCTCGCGCAGAAGCTCGCGATGAAGGGCGGCGACGTGGTCAAGGCGCTGTTCAAGATGGGCGTCATGGCGACCATCACCCAGTCGATCGACCACGACACCGCGGCGCTCGCCGTTGAAGAGCTCGGCCACATTCCGGTGCGCGCCGATGCGGACGACGCTGAGAGCGAGCTGATCGCACACGTGGGCGAAGCGCAGGGTGACCAGGTCGCGCGTCCGCCGGTCGTGACCATCATGGGTCACGTCGATCACGGCAAGACCTCGCTGCTGGATTACATCCGTCGCACCAAGATCGCCTCGGGCGAGGCGGGTGGGATCACCCAGCACATCGGCGCGTATCACGTCGAAACCGACAAGGGCGTCATCAGTTTCCTCGACACCCCGGGCCATGCGGCATTCACCTCGATGCGCGCACGCGGCGCCAAGCTCACCGACATCGTGATCCTGGTGGTCGCGGCTGACGACGGCGTCATGCCGCAGACGGTCGAGGCGATCAAGCACGCAAAGGCGGCGAAGGTGCCGTTGATCGTGGCAATCAACAAGATCGACAAGACCGGCGCCGATCCGTCGCGGGTCAAGAACGAACTGCTCGAGCACGACATCGTGGCCGAGGACTTCGGCGGCGACACGCAGATGGTGGAACTGTCGGCCAAGACCGGCGACGGCGTCGACGATCTGCTCGATGCGATCTCGCTGCAGTCCGAAATTCTCGAACTGCGCGCCGTGGCCGAAGGCCGCGCGAGCGGTACGGTCATCGAATCCTCGCTCGACAAGGGCCGCGGCCCGGTCGCGACGGTGCTGGTGCAGAACGGTCTGCTGGCGCGAGGCGACTATCTCGTCTGCGGCGTGCAGTACGGCCGCGTGCGTGCGCTGTTCGACGAAACCGGCGGCCAGGTCCCGACCGCCGGTCCGTCGATCCCGGTGCAGGTGCTGGGTCTGTCGGGCGTGCCGGATGCGGGCGACGATTTCGTCGTCGTCGCCGACGAGCGCCTGGCCAAGGAAGTCGCCCAGCAGCGTGACACCAAGCGTCGCGAAACGCGCCTGGTCCAGGCCGCCGGCAACCGCATGGAAGACATCATGGCGCAGATGGGCCAGGCCGAGCAGCAGCTGTCGCTCAACCTGGTCATCAAGGCCGACGTGCAGGGCTCGGTCGAAGCGCTCAAGCAGTCGCTGGTCGCGCTGTCGAACGAACAGATCCGCATCAACGTCATCGTCTCGGGTGTCGGCGGCATCACCGAATCGGACGCCAATTCGGCGGCCGCGGCGAAGGCCACGATCATCGGCTTCAACGTCCGCGCCGATGCATCCGCGCGCAAGGTGATCGAGAACAGCGCGCTGGATCTGCGCTACTTCTCGGTGATCTACGACGTGATCGACCAGGTCAAGCAGGTCGCTTCGGGCATCCTCGGCATGGAGATCCGCGAAGAGATCATCGGTACCGCCGAAGTGCGCGACGTGTTCCGCAGTTCCAAGTTTGGTGCGGTCGCGGGTTCGATGGTCATCGAGGGCGTGGTCAAGCGCAGCAAGCCGATCCGCGTGCTGCGCGACAACACGGTCATCTTCGAGGGCGAGCTGGAATCGCTGCGCCGCTTCAAGGAAAACGTCGACGAAGTGCGCAACGGCACCGAGTGCGGCATCGGCGTCAAGGCCTACAACGACGTCAAGCCGGGTGACCAGATCGAGTGCTTCGAGCGTATCGAGGTCCAGCGCACCCTCTGAGGGCGCGCCGGATGCAATGCCGGCGGCCGGGCTCCGTAGACACGGACCCGGCCGTCGTCGTCTCGGGTGGTGTCGCCCGGACCGCTTCAAACTTTTTCCGTCCCATCGCAACAGGTGCTCCATCCGTGCCCACGAAATCCTTCCACCGTACCGATCGCGTCTCCGCACAGCTCCGTCGCGAGCTCGGAACGCTCGTGCGCGAGGCAGTCTCCGAACACGGGTTGCCGTCGGTCAGCGTGTCCGATGTCGAGGTCACGCGTGACATGGCGCACGCCAAGGTCTTCGTGACCGCACTGCAGTCCGAGCGCGCCGACGAGGCGATGAAGGGCCTGAAGGCGGTCGCGTACGAGATCCGCTTCCGCCTTGCGCGCGCGGTCAAGCTGCGCCACGTGCCGGAGCTGCATTTCCACTACGACGATTCGGTCGACCGCGGCGAGCGCATCGACAATCTGCTGCGCGATGTCGGCGAATCTTCCGCCGACTGACGCCGGCGCCTCGCCTGCGACGCCCTCGCGCCCGCGCGGCAAGCGTCGGCAGCAGGACCGTCCGCGCACGAAGTTCCGCAAGCTCGATGGCATCCTGCTGCTCGATAAACCGCGCGGCATGAGTTCCAACCAGGCGCTGCAACGCGTCCGCCACCTGTTCCGTGCCGAGAAGGGGGGCCATACCGGCAGCCTCGATCCGCTGGCGACCGGTCTGCTGCCGGTCTGTTTCGGTGAAGCGACCAAGATCGCCGGCGGCCTGCTCGGCGCGCGCAAGGCCTACACCACGGTCGCCCGGCTTGGCCAGGTCACCGATACCGACGACGCCGACGGCGAAATCCTGCGAGAGCGCCCGGTGCCCGCGTTGACCATCGAGACCCTCGATGCCGCGCTCGGCCAACTGGTCGGGCGCATCCAGCAGCGCCCGCCGATCTATTCCGCACTCAAGCGCGGCGGCGAGCCGCTGTATGCCAAGGCGCGGCGCGGCGAGACGGTCGAGGTGGATGTTCGCCCGGTAGATGTCCACGCCTTCGAACTGCAGTCGGCCGCCGATCTGCTCGACGGTGTGCTGGACCCCGGCGGCATGCCGCAACTGCGCCTGCATGTCGAATGCGGTTCGGGCACCTACGTCCGCAGCCTGGTCCGCGATCTGGGCGAGCTGCTGGGCTGCGGCGCGCATGTCGCCGAACTGCGGCGGCAGTGGGTCGATCCCTTCCGCGATCCGCGCATGTGGACGCTGGAGGACCTGCAGGCGCTGGCCGCACGCGGCGAACCGCAGCTCGAAGCCTGCCTGCTGGAGATCGAGGCCGGCATGCTGGCTTGGCCGAAGGTCCATGTCGACGCGCGCCAGGCGGCGCGGCTGCAGAACGGGCAGGACGTGCCGGGCCCGTACGCGCCGGTGGGCGAAGTCGCGATCATCGGGCCGGCCGGCCGCGCCGAAGGGCTGGGGCAGGTGGACGCAGACGGCCGTCTGAAACCGCAGCGCATGTTCCGCCTCGCACACCCAATCGCCACCAGGGACTGAATGGCCGCCTTGTCCGGCGGTCCGCCCGGCGGTACAATTCCGCGGCCTTTTTCAAGGCACACTGCAGCACCCATCCACAGGCGGTCCGGGCGGTACGCGGCGGTCACACGACACGTCGCTGTCTTCTGCGGGACCCGCGTCCAGAGAGCATGAAATGACCAGCACCATCGACAACGGCAAGATCATCGAAGAACACAAGCGCGGCGACAACGACACCGGTTCCCCGGAAGTCCAGGTCGCTCTGCTGACCGCACGCATCGTGCACCTGACCGAGCACTTCAAGACGCACAAGAAGGATCACCACAGCCGCCGCGGCCTGCTGATGATGGTCAACCGTCGTCGCAGCCTGCTGGACTATCTGCACCGGAAGGATGCGGATCGCTACAAGGCCCTGATCGAGAAGCTTGGTCTGCGTCGCTAAGACTGACACCCACCGCGGCGCAGAAATGCGCCGCGGTTCTTTTTAGGGCGTGGGCGCGCCCGCCCGCCGGGGCATGGGTCCCGGACGGTTCATCGCAAGAGACATCAAGGAATTCCAACGTGGCAAAAGTGACAAAGAGCTTCCAGTACGGCAACCAGACAGTGACGCTCGAGACCGGCGAGATTGCGCGCCAGGCCGGCGGCGCCGTGATGGTGTCCTGTGACGGCACCCAGGTGCTGGTCGCCGCGGTCGCCAACAAGACCGCGCGCGAAGGCCAGGATTTCTTTCCGCTGACCGTCGACTACCAGGAAAAGTTCTACGCCGGCGGCCGCATCCCGGGTGGCTTCTTCAAGCGTGAAGGTCGCGCCACGGAGAAGGAGACGCTGATCTCGCGTCTGATCGACCGTCCGATCCGTCCGCTGTTCCCCGATGGCTTCCGCAACGAAGTCCAGATCGTCGCCACCGTGATGTCGATGAACCCGGACGTCGACGGCGACATCCTGGCCCTGCTCGGCGCGTCTGCCGCGTTGGCCCTGTCGGGCGCGCCGTTCGACGGCCCGATCGGCGCTGCGAAGGTCGGTTACAAAGACGGCCAGTACCTGCTGAACCCCACCGTGTCCGAGCTGAAGGATTCGGACCTCGAGCTCGTCGTCGCTGGTACCGCGAACGCCGTGCTGATGGTCGAGTCGGAAGCCAAGGAACTGTCGGAAGACGTGATGCTCGGCGCCGTGATGTTCGGCCACCAGCAGATGCAGGTCGCCATCGCCACGATCAACGAACTCGTTGCCGAAGCTGGCAAGCCGAAGTGGGAATGGTCGGCGCCTGCCGCCAACGAAGGCCTGGTTTCCGCCATCCGCAGCGCCCTGGGCGAGCAGCTCGCCAGCGCGTTCCAGGTGCGTGACAAGCTCGAGCGCAAGGATGCGATCTCCAAGGTGAAGAAGGCGATCCTCGAAGCCGTGCAGCCGCATGCCGAAGCCAACGCCTGGTCGAGCAGCGAACTGTCGAAGGAATTCGGCGAGCAGGAATACAAGACGATGCGCGACTCGGTCCTCAAGACCAAGGTCCGTATCGATGGTCGCGCGCTCGACACCGTGCGTCCGATCAGCTCGAAGGTCAGCATCCTCCCGCGCGTGCACGGCTCCTCGCTGTTCACCCGTGGCGAAACGCAGGCGATCGTCGCCGTGACCCTCGGCACCGCGCGCGATGGCCAGATCATCGACGCCGTCGCCGGCGAGTACAAAGAGCACTTCCTGTTCCATTACAACTTCCCCCCGTACTCGGTGGGCGAAGCCGGCCGCATGATGGGTCCCAAGCGCCGCGAGATCGGCCACGGCCGTCTGGCCAAGCGCGGCGTGCTCGCCGTGATGCCGACGATGGAAGAGTTTCCGTACACCATCCGCGTCGTGTCGGAGATCACCGAGTCGAACGGTTCCTCGTCGATGGCGTCGGTCTGCGGTTCCTCGCTGGCGCTGATGGACGCGGGCGTGCCGATCAAGGCACCGGTCGCCGGCATCGCGATGGGCCTGATCAAGGAAGGCGACGACTTCGTCGTGCTGTCGGACATCCTGGGTGATGAAGATCACCTCGGCGACATGGACTTCAAGGTCGCCGGCACCACGAACGGCATCTCGGCGCTGCAGATGGACATCAAGATCCAGGGCATCACCGAAGAGATCATGAAGGTCGCGCTGGCGCAGGCGAAGCAGGGCCGTCTGCACATCCTGCAGGAGATGAGCAGCGCGCTGACCACGGCCCGTACCGAACTCAGCGAGTTCGCGCCGCGCCTGATCACGATCAAGATCCACCCCGACAAGATCCGCGAAGTCATCGGCAAGGGCGGTTCGGTCATCCAGGCGATCACCAAGGAAACCGGCACCCAGATCGACATCCAGGATGACGGCACGATCACGATCGCCTCGGTCGACGCCGCCGCCGGTCGCGCCGCGAAGGAACGCATCGAGCAGATCACCTCCGACGTCGAGCCGGGCCGTATCTACGAGGGCAAGGTCGTCAAGCTGATGGACTTCGGTGCATTCGTGACGATCTCCCCCGGCAAGGATGGTCTGGTCCACGTGTCGCAGATCTCCAACGAGCGTGTCGAGAAGGTCGGCGACGTGCTCAAGGAAGGCGACGTGGTCAAGGTCAAGGTGCTGGAAGTCGACAAGCAGGGCCGCATCCGCCTGTCGATGAAGGCCGTCGCCGAAGGCGAAGGCACGCCGGCCGAGTAATCGCCAGCGTTTCATGCAATACGAAACGGGCCGCGCAAGCGGCCCGTTTTCGTTGGGGCTGCACGCGGCACAGCGCTCCCGATAGGATGGTTCGCGCGCAGCGGAGCCCGTCGCGCTGCATCAAGATTTCCGCATCAGGAGATGCCATGCGCACGTGCTTGCTGATCGCCGCGCTTTGCCTTGCTGCCCCGGTCCATGCACACGACACCGCCATCGCGGACTGCAGTGTCGATCGCGAAGCCATGCTCGCGCTCGACGAGCCTGCGTTCGATCAATCGATGCCTGATGGCGGCTGGCGCCGCCTCGGCACATCCCCGGCTGCCAGCTCGCCGCAGCCGAGCTGATCGCAGCCTGGCGCGCGCGGCATCCGCAAGCCTCGCCCACGGTCGCGTGGCATCAGGGCCAGATGCTGGCGCAGGCAGGTCGCAACGCCGAGGCGATTGCGCTGCTGGCGACGACGCGCAAGCCGGCCGATCAGGATCCGGCTGGCTGGAATCATTATCTCGATGCCACCGTGGCATTCCTCGGGGGTGACCACGCGGCGCTCGCGCAGGCGCGCGCGTCGCTGGCTGCGCAGCCGTATCCGGACACGCCCGGCATGCCGCCGCTGGTTGACGGCTACCTGGAGATGCCCACTCAGCCTGGGCTGCCGCCGATGCGGATGCGTTGGCCGCCCAATCTCGACGTCGTCGATGGACTGCTGCGGTGCTTCGGCAGATCGTACGCCGAAGCCTACGGCCCGACTTGCCGGACGGCGCCTGATTAGAAGCGTTGACGGGGCGCATGCGTGTTCTGCAAAAGGCCACCGCGCGCAAGCGCGCCTGCATGCAACGGGACTCTTCGCAGGCCGCGGTCGACTCCTGTGCAGTGTTGACCGCGACAAACCTGACTGCGCCACCTAGTTACATGGTGTGAGTTTGCAACGGCCGTTCATCTGGCAGGCTTGCGGCATGCAGACCGATACCTCGACTCCGAACGCTGTCAAAGCCCCGACACCCGGGCCCGCGCCGAAGCGCAAGAAGCTGTGGCACCACCTGTATTTCTGGGTGCTGGTGGGCATCGCCGCGGGCATCACCATCGGTCTGGCCGCGCCTGAAGTCGGCGCACAGATGAAATGGCTGGCCGACCTCTTCATCAAACTGGTCAAGGTGGTCATCGCGCCGACCATCTTCGCGACCGTCGCAGTAGGTATTGCCGGACTCGGCAACCTCGCCAAGGCCGGTGGCCTGGCGCTCAAGACCGTCATCTACTTCAACATCACCACCGTGTTCGCACTGGGCATCGGCCTGGTCGTCATCAACCTGCTGGGCCCCGGCCGCATGCTCGGCCTGGATCTCGCGACCTTCGACGCCTCCGCGGCCGAAGGCACGCTCAGCAGCGCCGGCGCCGCGGCGGGCGAGGGGCTGACAGGATTCCTGTTGCATCTGGTTCCCGGCTCGTTTTTCGGCGCCTTCGTCGAAGGGCAGCTGATCCAGGTGCTGGTGATGGCGATCCTCGTCGCCTGCGCGATCACGATGCTCGGCGAGCGCGGCAAGCCGGCGGTCGCGGCGCTCGATACCATCGCCCAGGTGATGTTCGGCGTCATCAAGATCGTCATGTGGTTCGCCCCGCTGGGCGCGATGGGCGGCATGGCGTTCACCATCGGCGAATACGGCAGCGCCATCCTCGGCTCGCTCGGCTACTTCATGGTCAGCTTCTGGATGACCTGCCTGCTGTTCCTGTTCCTGGTGCTGGGACCAATCTGCTGGTGGTCGGGCTTCAGCATCTTCAAGTACATCCGCATGATCCGCGACGAACTGTTGATCGTGCTCGGCACTTCGTCGTCGGAGACGGTGCTGCCGCGCATGCTGGCGAAACTCGAAGCCGCGGGCGTGCCGAAGTCTGTCGTTGGCCTGACGATTCCCACCGGCTATTCGTTCAACCTGGACGGCACCGCGATCTACATGACGATGGGCGCGATCTTCATCGCCCAGGCGTTCGGCATCGAGGTGCCGATCGGCACGCAGATCGCTTTGCTGGTCTTCATGCTGATTTCCTCGAACGGTGCGGCCGGGGTGTCCGGCGCGGGCTTGGTGACGCTGGCGGCTTCGCTGGCGGCGTTTGAGAGCGTGATCCCGCTGGCAGGCATCGCGCTGATCGTCGGTATCGACCGCTTCATGTCGGAAGGCCGTGCACTGACCAATCTCACCGGCAATGGCATCGGCACGCTCGTGGTGGCGCGCTGGACCGGCCAGCTCGATCGCGAGCGCTTGGCGGAGGTGCTCGACAATCCCTCGCTGGTCGACCCCGACCGTCTGCAGGCCGAAAAGAACGCCGCAGCGGCCGCAGCCGCCGAGTCGCCGATCAACGCTTTGCCGGCCAAGTAACCTCGATGGCCGTCCTGCGACACGCGTTGCGTTGGACGGATCGATGCAGCCGTTGCGTACGCAACGGTTGCGCGGCCACTTCATAGTCTTTAGGTTGCAGTCCATGCCCCGCATCGCCGCCAACAATCGCAACCGCAACGCACTGCGCACGAATAATCGTGCGCGGCCGAGGCGGGTGTGGGAGCTGGCGCAGCAATAAGGCAAGACGCGCAGGCACCGGAACACGAACCCGCATCGGCCGCGATGCGGGTTTTTTTGTGCCCCGCATCCGGCGCCACCGACATCGCGATCCACGACATCCCAGGAGCTCCACCATGTGTTCGATCTTCGGCATCTTCGGCCTGCAACCCGGCGACGACATCGCCACCCTGCGCCGGGAGGCCTTGCAGTGCTCGCAGCGCCAGCGCCACCGCGGCCCCGACTGGAGCGGTGTGCACGTCGACGACCGCGCGATCCTCGTGCACGAGCGGTTGGCGATCGTCGACCCGGCGGGTGGTTCGCAGCCGCTGCTGTCGGCGGACGGCGCGCTGGTGCTCGCGGTCAACGGCGAGATCTACAACCACCAGGCGCTGAAGTCCGAACTGCGCGTGCCGTACGCGTTCCAGACCGCGTCGGACTGCGAAGTGGTCAGCGCGTTGTATCGCGAGCACGCGGCCGACGGCAGCGGCCCGGCGGCATTTCTCGAGCGCCTCAATGGCATTTTCGCGTTTGCGTTATGGGACCGCGACAGCGGCCGCGCGATCATCGCCCGCGATCCGATCGGCGTGGTGCCCCTGTACTGGGGCCACGACCGCGAAGGCCGCCTGCGTGTGGCCTCGGAGATGAAGGCACTGGCCGATACCTGCGCCGATGTCGCGCAGTTCCCGCCCGGCCATTGGTATGACAGCGCGAGCGGGGTGCTCACGCAGTACTACCAGCGGCCGTGGCGCGACTTCGATGCGGTCGAGGGCGTGGACGTGTCTCTCGACGACGTGCGCGAAGCCTTTGAAGCCGCCGTGCATCGCCAGCTGATGACCGACGTGCCCTACGGCGTGCTGCTGTCGGGTGGTCTGGACTCCTCGCTGGTTGCGGCAGTCGCTGCGCGCTACGCGCGCCATCGCGTCGAGGACGGCGATCAGAGTGAAGCCTGGTGGCCGCGCCTGCATTCGTTCGCGATCGGCCTCAAGGGGTCGCCCGATCTCGCCGCCGCGGCGATCGCCGCCGAGTCGCTGGGCACCGTGCATCACGGCTTCGAGTACACCTTCGAGGAAGGCCTGGATGCGATTCCCGACGTGATCCGCCATGTCGAAACCTTCGACGTGACGACGATCCGCGCGTCGACGCCGATGTTCCTGCTCGCGCGCCGGATCAAGGCGATGGGCGTGAAGATGGTGCTGTCGGGCGAGGGCTCTGATGAGATCTTCGGCGGCTATCTGTACTTCCACAAGGCGCCGGACGCGCGGCAGTTCCACGAGGAACTGGTGCGCAAGCTCGACGCGCTGCACAACTACGACTGCCTGCGCGCAAACAAGTCGATGATGGCCTGGGGCGTGGAACCGCGGGTGCCGTTCCTCGACCGCGAGTTCCTCGACGTGGCGATGCGCTTCGACGCCGCGCACAAGATGATCCATCGCGGCAGCGACGGCTTCCAGCGCATGGAGAAGGGCGTGCTGCGCGCCGCGTTCGACGGGCATCTGCCCGACGAGATCCTGTGGCGGCAGAAGGAACAGTTCAGCGACGGCGTCGGCTACGGCTGGATCGACGGCCTAAAGGCGCACGCCGAGGCGCAGGTCAGCGACCGAGAACTCGCCGCGGCCGCGAATCGCTTTCCGTACAACCCGCCGCAGACGAAGGAGGCCTACTTCTACCGCAGCGTATTCGAACGCGAGTTCCCGTCACCGGCTGCGGCGGCAACGGTGCCCGGTGGCAAGTCGATCGCGTGTTCGTCGCCCGCGGCGATCGCGTGGGACGCGGCGTTCGCGAACGCCGCCGATCCGTCGGGGCGTGCGGTGGCCGGCGTGCATCACGCTGCGGCTTAGCGACGTATACCGCGGCGTCCGTCCCGGCGCGCGTATTGAGGGGGGAAGTCCGTTTTCCATGTAGGAGCGCGCTCGCGCGCGAAGAGGCTTCCAGGCAAAGCCCATCGCGCGCGAGCGCGCTCCTACAGAGATCCGGGCGTAGTCAGAACTTGCCCGCCGTCTGCGCAAGCGTCGTGTCGCCCGGGCGGAGTGGCCCAGCGTGACTATCGCCACGTGCCTGACGGTCACCGCAAGCCTCCGCCCGAGCGCAGTGCGACAGTTGGGTCGGCGCCACCACTGGACACGATCTGTTCGCCATATCCCGTCCCACATGTAGGAGCGCGCTTGCGCGCGAAGAGGCTCCCAGGTGAAGCCCGTCGCGCGCGAGCGCGCTCCTACAGGGAATTTGGACGTCAGAGTCTGCCGGCCATCCGCGCGAGCGTCGTGTCGCGCCAGAAGACGTGGTGCAGCGCGACCATCAGCACGTGCCCGACGATCAGCGCCAGCAGCGTCCACGCCAGCACGCCGTGGGACAGGTTGGCCGGCGCCATCAGCCAGCCGATCTGCTCGCCGGTCGCCGGAAACAGCGGCATGCCCCACGGCGCGAAACCGCGGCCGCTTCCGTATTCGCGCAGCAGGGCGACGGTGGGGATGTAGAACATCAACGCATACAACACCGCATGCCCGGCGAGCGCCAGGCGGCCGATCAGCGTCGCCGGATGCGGCGGACGATTGCGCCACTGCGACAGACCCCAGGCGCCGCGCAGCAGGATCGCCAGCATCAGCAGCGTGCCGATCGGCTTGTGCGTGCCGACGAGGAATGCGGTCAGCGGATGGCGACCGAGTAGCAGCTTCACGCCCATGCCGGTGAACTGCCAGGCGAACAGCGCGCCCATGCCCCAATGCAGCAGTCGCGTGACCAGGCCGTAGCGCAGTGGTGAATCGGTCCAGCGTGACGGCATGCGTGCATCCAGGGAAAGAATCCAGCGCACAGTTCAGCCGGGCGCCCGCGCGCTGTCAATCGCGCGCGCCCGCATGAAGGAGGGAGTGGGATTCGAGCAGCACCTGATTCCACCCCTGTGCGGCCATACCATCGGCCCCCGTACGGGACCGCAGCTGCACCAGCCCGTAAACTGGCCACCACGTTTCCAGACACACGGGCGACACCAGTGATCATCCATCCCAAAGTCCGCGGTTTCATCTGTACCACCACGCATCCGACCGGCTGCGATCACAACGTGCGCGACCAGATTGCGGCAACGCAGGCGCGCGGTGTGCGCGAAGACGGTCCGAAGAAGGTGCTGGTGATCGGCGCGTCCAGCGGTTACGGCCTGGCGGCGCGCATCAGCGCGGCGTTCGGCTTCGGCGCCGACACGCTCGGCGTGTTCTTCGAAAAACCCGGCACCGAGAAGAAGCCCGGCACCGCCGGCTGGTACAACTCGGCCGCGTTCGATCACTACGCGAAAGAAGCCGGCCTCTACAGCCGCTCGATCAACGGCGATGCCTTCTCCGACGCCGCGCGTGCGCAGGCGATCGACCTGATCAAGACCGAAATGGGCGGCCAGGTCGATCTGGTGGTCTATTCGCTGGCCTCGCCGGTCCGCAAGCTGCCCGATACCGGCGAAGTGAAGCGCTCCGCGCTCAAGCCGATCGGCGAGGCCTATACCTCGACCGCGATCGACACCAACAAGGACCAGATCATCGAAGCGTCGATCGAGCCCGCGACCGAGCAGGAGATCGCCGACACCGTGACCGTGATGGGCGGCGAGGACTGGCAGCTGTGGATCGACGCGCTGCGCGAGGCCGGCGTGCTGGCCGATGGCGCGAAGACGGTCGCCTTCAGCTACATCGGCACCGAGATCACCTGGCCGATCTACTGGCACGGCGCGCTGGGCAAAGCCAAGGCCGACCTCGACGCGACCGCCCGGCGCATCGATGCGCAGCTCGCCGAGACCGGCGGCAGCGCGAACGTCGCCGTGCTCAAGTCGGTGGTCACTCAGGCCAGCGCCGCGATTCCGGTGCTGCCGCTGTACATCGCGATCGCCTTCAAGGTCATGAAGGAGAAGGGCGTGCACGAGGGGACGCTCGACCAGCTCGACCGCCTGTTCCGCGAGCGCATGTACCGCGCCGATGGCGCAGCGCCCGAGGTCGACGCCGAAGCCCGCCTGCGTCTCGACGACTGGGAACTGCGCGACGACGTGCAGGCGCAGTGCAAGGCGCTGTGGCCGCAGATCACCAGCGAGAACCTGTTCGCGCTGACCGATTACGCCGGCTACAAGCACGAGTTCCTCAAGCTGTTCGGATTCGAGCGCAGTGATGTGGATTACGACGCCGAGGTGGATCCGGTGGCGGAGTTCGATGTGATCGAATTGCGGGACTGATTGCGTCCGCGCGTTCGGAGAAGCCCCGCTGATGCGGGGCTTTTTTTTGATGGGTCTGCGCCATCGTGGCGACGCAGGGTGCGTGCTGGCAATGCGTTGGATGCGCTGTTGCCAGGGTGCATGTTCTGGAGGTTGTTGTCTTTGCTTTTGCCTTTGCCTTTGCCTTTGCTTTTGGCTTTGGTTTTGGCTTCGGCTTTTGACTTGAATCGAGCCGTAAAGCGAGCCGAGCACCGGAGCCTGGCGTGGCCGAAGAGCAGCCCATGTCTGAGCGCAGCGAGTTTGGGCTGCGTGCCGCGTCAGGCGAGG
>NZ_JAVDWO010000009.1:0-184869 GCF_031457535.1 Luteimonas terrae | reverse complement strand
CAGCCCAAACTCGCTGCGCTCAGACATGGGCTGCTCTTCGGCCACGCCAGGCTCCGGTGCTCGGCTCGCTCTACGGCTCGATTCAAGTCAAAAGCTGAGAGCCAAGCCAAAGCCAGGAGCAAGAGCAAAGGCAAGGGAAAGAGTAACGGCAAGGGCAAAAGTCAAAGGCAAAGGCAAAGGCAAAGGCAAAGCGAAAGCAGAAACTGAAGCCGTCACTCAGATCTCGAAACCCCAGTCCACGCCAGTCCCAGGCAGCGCGCTGCAACATCCATCGAATCGAATCAAAGAAAAGGCCGCGTGCAAACACGCGGCCTTTCCCGATCAGATCAACCGACGCGTGAGATCACCACGCCGGCACAGCTCCGTACATCTGCCCTCAGCGGACCACGCTGAGGAAGTGCATGTGACGCTGGTACTGGTCGAGCACGTCGTGGATCAACTCGTCCTTTCGCCAACCCATGACGTCGTAATCCTGACCGCCTTCGCGCAGATGCACTTCCGCGCGATAGAAGCGATCGTCGTCGCGGCGCTTGCGGCGCGGATCCTGCAGCATGAACGTCGGCGGCTCGTACGGGATCGGGCGCACCGAATAGAAGAAGTCCATTTCCGCGCCATGTCCCACTTCCACCCAGACGCGGCCGTCCTCGCCTTCCTCGACACGTACTTCGAGACCCTGCTTGCGCAGCTCCGCGGCCACGTCCTCGAGTGCAGGCTTCACCTGGCCCGACAGGAACGCGAGCACTTCCTTCTGCGGCGGATTGTGCGACAGCGCGCGCAGGCGCACCTTCCAGTCGCCGCCACCACCGATACCCACCGGCGCGATGCGCGCATTGCGCATGCTGTTGCGCTTGACCATTTCGAGCCGCATCGCCCGCACCATGCCCCAGCACATCAGGATCATGACCACGGTGAATGGCAATGCCGAGGCGATCGTGCCGGCCTGCAGCGCACTCAATCCGCCTGCGATCAGCAACGCGATCGCAATCGCGCCGACCAGCAATGCCCAGAAGATGCGCTGCCATACCGGGGACTCTTCTTCGCCCTTCGACGAGAGCATGTCGATGACCAGCGCGCCGGAGTCGGCCGAGGTCACGAAGAAGATCACCACCAGCAGCGTCGCGATACCCGAGGTCAGCGTCGACAGCGGGTAGTCTTCGAGGAACTGGAAGATCGCCACCGAACTGTCAGCCGACACCGCGGCCACCAGTTCCGTCGAGCCCTCGACCATGACCTGGTACAGGGCGCTGTTGCCGTAGATCGTCATCCACAGGAACGTGAAGCCCAGCGGCACCAGCAGCACGCCGACGACGAACTCGCGGATCGTACGGCCACGCGAGATGCGCGCGATGAACATGCCCACGAACGGCGACCAGGCGATCCACCAGCCCCAGTAGAACAACGTCCAGCCACCCAGCCACGTCGGGCGCTGGTCGTAGGCGTAGAGGTTGAACGTCATCGAGAACACGTTGGAGATGTACATGCCGGTGTTCTGCACGAACGCCTGCAGCAGGTACACCGTCGGCCCCATGACCAGCACGAAGGCCAGCAGCCCCACCGCCAGGATCATGTTGAACTCCGACAGCCGGCGCACGCCACGGTCGAGACCGGTGAACACCGAACCGGTGGCGATCAGGATGATGCCGGCGATCAGGATCACCTGGGTTGTGGTGCTGACGGTGACGTCGAACAGGTAGTTGAGGCCGGAATTGATCTGGATCACGCCCAGACCCAGCGATGTCGCCAGGCCGAAGATCGTGCCCAGCACCGCGAAGGTATCGACCGCGTGGCCGATCGGACCATAGATGCGATCACCGATGAGCGGATAGAGCGATGAGCGGATGCGCAGCGGCAGGCCGTGGCGGTAGGAGAAGTAGGCCAGCGACAGCGCGACCACCGCATAGATCGCCCATGCATGCACGCCCCAGTGGAAGAAGGTGATGCGCATCGCCTGACGCGCCGCCATCACCGTCTCCGCATCCCCGACCGGCGGATCGGCGTAATGCATGATCGGTTCGGCCACGCCGAAAAACATCAGACCGATGCCCATGCCGGCCGCGAACAGCATCGCAAACCACGTGGGATAGCTGTAATCCGGAGTGCTGTGGTCGGGCCCGAGCTTCAAGCGGCCGAAACCGCTGACTGCCATGCCGACGATGAAGACCAGAAAACCCGCGACCGCGAGAATCGTGAACCAGCCCGCATCCACTGCCACCCATTCCTTGGCGGCGTTGAACGCGGTTTCCGACGCGTCCGGAGCGATGAACGACAGCGCCACCAGGATCAGGATGATCAGCGCCGAGGGATAGAACACAGGCCCGAGGATCCGCGCGTGCCAGGCCTCGGGCGGCGGGACCGTATCGGGGGCAGCGCCTGGGCGCTGCGTGGGATCGTTCATGGAATTTCCTCATGACGGGACGACGATGCCGTGGCAGAGGCTGCCGCAGGGCCGGGGACGTCCGGGTGAAACACGTCGCCGCGATCGGGCGATGTGTAGCGGATCAGAAATAGAAGCCGATGTTGACGTTGAGCCGCGAGTGCCAGCCATCGTTGGCCGGATCGCGCACGCCGATGCCGGGACCACCGGCGAACCACATGTTCTTGCCTGCGATCCAGTCGACGTAGGTCAGCATCACGCCCTTGCCGAAACTGCAGCCTGTGACGTTCTGGATCGAATCACGCAAACCTGGATCGTTGCCGACCGGCAGCGTCGCGCTGGCGTTGTTGTAGCAGGTGATGTTGTCGAACCAGCCGGTGCGCTGCACCTCATATGCAAGGTTGAAGGTCGGCACATCCGCCTGTGACGCGATCTCGAACGGAAACATGAAGGCCGACATCGCGATGCGCGATTCCGGATTGTCGTAGCGGTAACGCGCCCACTGCGCCTGCAGCGTCAGCCGACCGCGGACCCATTGCCCATGGACCGCACCGCCGGTGTGGTCATGCTTGCCGCCGGCAAGGCGGTTTTCGATGCGCCCGGCGAATGCCGATGCACCCCAGGTCGTTTCCCAGCCGCCCGCCTCGCTGGTGTGCTCGTAGCGCACGATGCCGCGCTCGCGTTCGCGGTAGGGCAGATCGTCGGTGGTCGCGACGTCGAAAGAATAGCGGTCGAAATTCGCACCGGTGCCGTATTCGTCGCCCGCGAACACGCCCGCGTGCCACTGGTGCGCGCCGGACTGGCGCTGCCAGACCACGCCGAGGTCGTAATCGTCCTCAAGCCCCAGGTAATAGCCCGAGCCGAACCAGAAGCTGTGCGAGGCGGTCGGCAGCAGGCCGAACGGCACCTGCTGGATGCCGGCGCGGATGTCCGAAGTGGCGCCGTCGCTACCGTCTTCGAGCTTCCAGCCTGCATAGGCGTGGTGCACGGCGTCGAATCCGTCGTACCAGCGGTACTGCAGCGAGAAGAACGCCGGACCGGCGTTGCCGCGCGCATCGATGCGGGCGAGTTCGGGCTCGAAGCCGCTGCTCGGCCCGTAATCGAGCCAGCCGTAATTGAAGCGGACCGCGCCGCCGAGTTCGAAACCAGGCGTTTCGTCGGCGCTCTCTTGCGCCGACACTGCGGGCGCCGCAGCCACGAAAACACCACACAACAACCACTTGAAACCGCGCGAAATCACGACGGGTCTGCCCTCCTCGATTAACTCGTATATGCAATGCAGACCGGCCATCTTAACGATTTCTGCACGAACCCCCAAACTGACGAAGTTTCGAAACTGCAGAAATTCGCTTGAAAACACGGGTTTTCACGCGTCCATAAAAATGCAACGCGCACGCGCCTGCACTCGCCGGACGCAGTATCTGCAGGCGAAGGTGCAGCGGTGACCAGAATTCGATGGCAGGACGCAAGGCCCGATGCATGCGTCGCCACATGCGCCGGTTATCATCCGTGCACGGCGATGATGCCGATGTGCAGGCGCGGTCATGACCGTCTATGTCGACGATGCGGTCCACCCTTGGCGCGGCGAGCGCTGGGCGCATCTGCTCGCCGACACGCTCGACGAACTGCATGCCTTCGCCGCACTGCTCGGCATACCGCGACGCGCCTTCCAGGACCGGACCAGCGGTGCGCATTACGATGTGACCGCAGCGATGCGCGAACGTGCGATCACGCTGGGCGCGCTGCCGATCTCGCGTCACCAAGATCGCGCGCTGGTGCGCGCGGTGATCGCGAACGCGCGCCGGCAGGGACGCGGCGAAGCGCCCTAGGTGAAGCCTGCTCGCGGCGGCGGTATCCTGCGCGCAGTTTCCATACGCATCCCGACGCCATGACCGACGCACCGCCCGACCGCCTGTCCAATGATCCGCGCAGCCCGCACTACAACGAGGCGGCGATGAATCGCGGCATCGGTATCCGCTTCAACGGCAATGAGCGTCGAGACGTCGAGGAGTATTGCGTCAGCGAAGGCTGGATCCGCGTCGCCGCCGGCCGTGCGCTCGATCGCCGTGGCCAGCCGCTGACCGTCAAGTTGCGCGGCACCGTGGAGCCCTACTTCCACCTGGAAGCCTAACCCGCCCATCCGAGGACGCGCCCAATGCAGTATCTGCTGCTGATCTACACCGACGACACCCTGCTCGACGGTCTGGCCGAAGGCGAGTACGACACGATGATGCGCGGCTGCCTGCAGCATGCCGATGCGCTGCAGGCCGAGGGCACGTTGCTGGGTTTCCAGCAGCTGGAACATGCTTCCACCGCCAAGACCGTGCGCACGCGCGTCGGTCGCACGCAGGTGTTCGACGGCCCGTTCTCCGAGACCAAGGAAATGCTCGCCGGCTTCAACCTGATCGAAGCCGATAGCGAGGAAGAGGCGCTGCGCATCGCCCGCGAGTTCCCGTGGGCCCGCACCGGCAGCATCGAAGTGCGGCCGGTGCGTGATGTCGGCGCAGTGCGCGCCCGCGTCGGCGCCTGAGACGGCGCGCAACCACACAGCGCGCAGCGACGCCGCCTGCCGCGATCAGCCGCCGCGCGCCTCCGCGACAATCTGGTCGGTGATCGCCTGCACCTGCTTGACCGTCATCGGCGCAAAGATGCCCTGCCACGCACTCGATGTGGTGTCGTAGGTCCGCGTGGCCGCGACCTTGCCACCGGGCACTTCGATGAACTGCGCGTTGGCCTTGATGTGCGCGTTGCCGGTCATCACGCCGAGGCCGTAGCGGGCGCCGGTGGAGACGTAACGATAGCTGTCGACGCGCACGACCACGACCACACCCGACGGGTCCAGCGAAGCGGGCCGGCTGTCGCGCACGCTGCCCTGGATGCCGGCGGCGGTGGCCGAAGCGCGGATCGCGTCGTTCCACAGCGCGCGAAATTCGGCCCAGTCCTCCTGCGCGCGCGCGGTGTCGCTGCCCTCCACCACCAGCACGACCTGGCCCACATCGCCATTGATCGCGACCGGATCGACCGGCGCGGCAGTGGGCCGCTGCACCGTTGCCGCGCAAGCGGACAGCAGCGCTGCGGCGGAGAGCAGGGCGAGCGAACGGAAGATGCGCGGCAGACGCGCCGCGGACGGAACCACCGGGGTACGGATATGCATGGCAAGGCCTCATCAATGGATGGCATTGCGCGACCCTGGGACGCTCCCCCTGCGCGGCGTCCATTGCGCGCGCCCGCAGCCTACCGCGGACACCGTCGGGCTTCGTGAAACCCATGGGCTCACGCGTGACCTCGGACGCGATCCACGCGACGCCGCGCACGAATCCAGCCGAACACGGGCGCTTCGATCAGCCCGGCCCCATCCCGCCAGCAGGAACGGTTCCGCCCATGTGCCCTGCACCCGGGTGGGTCGACATCGAGATCACCGTTGCCTCGATTCGATGGGTTTTAGTCTTCAGCGCCTACAGGCTGCAGTTCGGCCTCGCGCCGCAGCATGGTCTGGCGCAGCTGATGTGACCAGCGATAGCAGCTGCACGCGTTGTCCCCCAGCGCTTGAAGGTCGACGATGGAGACAAGCCCCGGGCTGTAGCGGATCAACCCGCGTCGCTCGAGTCGGGTCATGGCCAGTGTCACGACTGCACGTCGCACCCCCAGCATGTCCGCCATCACCTGGGCCTTGAGCGGAAGAGCGTGGCTACCCACCCCATCGGCCATGGTGAGCAGCCACCGTGCCAGACGTGCCTGCACGCCATGGAATCGGGCGCATGCGGAAGCCCGAAACGCTTCGCTCAACAGCACATGAAAATAAAGGTCGACGATGCCGCGCAAGCGCGTGCTCCGGGTCAGCTCGGCCTGGAACACATCGGTGCCCAGGCGCCATGCCCAACCGCTGCTGCGCACGCGTGCATTGAGCGGAGACACCGTCGCGCCACTCATGACGGGACTGGCGAAAATACCCTCACGTCCAATCAGCGTGATCTGCAGGCCCGCCACTTCGTCGGCCTGCGCCACCAGCGCGATCGTCGCGGTCACGGGGAAGTAGACGTGGCTCAGCGGCCCACCGATGTGGCCCAGCGACTCTCCAGCGGCCAGCCACACCGGTTCGCAATAGGCACCCAGACGCTGCAGCTGTGCCGGTCCCAGAATCTGCAGCAGCCGATTGCGCGAGGCGCCGAAGTCGTCAGGATTGCGGGTTCGGCTTACGCCGACTGGGCGCGAGCCTTCGATCCGGGAACGAGATGGCGATGCCCTCACGCCGACGCTCGGCGGGGAGTTGACGTCGATCACTTCCGCGGCGTCGATCGCGGGCGCTATCTGCTGCATGCGCAAACACCTCGGCCTCGGGATCGTCCGCAGCATGCGTCGCCGTTGCCGTCGCGTCGGTACGCGACCCCACAAAGGCACCAACGGTCCCGCTCGCCACCGGCTGCCGACTCAGCCGGCGCAGCTCGCGGCCGACCACCGCGTAGCACTCGCAGGTGAGGTCCTCCAGGCCGTCGCGGTCCAGCACCTGGATGAGTCCGCGGCTGTAGCGGATCGCCCCCGCCTTCTGCAACTTGTTGGCCGCCAGCGTCACGCTCTCGCGTCGCACGCCCAGCATCTGCGCGACGGACTCATGGGTCATCCGCAGATCCTCGCGCGGCAGCCGGTCGAGGCTCATCAGCAGGCGTCGGCTGAACTGCTGATCCAACGAGTGATGGCGATTGCAGGCCGCCACCTGCCCCATCTGGGTCAGCAGCGTCTGGGCATAGCGCAGGAACACCTGCTGCAGGGCCGGCACGTCGGCCAGACATTGCCTGAGCACCTGGCTGCGCAGCCGGCACAGACTCCCGCCGATATGCACATGAGCGCGCAGCGGCATGCTTTCACCGCCCATCACCAGCGCCACGCCCACAACGCCATCGTTGCCGACCAGTGCCGTCTCGGCGAAGTCGCCCGACTCCATGACATGCAGCAGCGAGACCAGGCAGTCGATCGGGAAGTAGACGTAGGACATGACGTCATCGGGCTCGTGCAGGACCTGGCCCGCCTTGCACTCGACGCGCTCGACCTGCGCGATCAAAGGCGGGCCGACCAGGGCAGCAATCTGGCCGAGCAAATGATTGCCCGCCACGGGGACCTCCCGTCCTGCGCCTGTCGTCATGTGCTCCCTGCCCCCTGATGCCCACCCGCCCGGACCGGCCCCCCTCACCGCACAGGTTTCAACCCTGCATCGAGTGCGGAATCCAGTCGTGAAAGTCCGGGGACGCTCATGTGTACGACGGCGTACCGACAACGTCAAGCGGTCGGCCTAGTTTGATATCAGACACCACGCGCCGCTGCCGAGGCGCGACTGCTTCAGGGAAGAGCGATGTCTACCGTGCATCTGAGAAACATCAACGCCACGGCCCTGGGGAGTCGCCTTGCAATCTGCGGAGATCCGGCACAACCGGATCTGTCCGTCAGGTCTTGAAACGCGCGAGTCGCTAGGTCCCGATCCCACGGACGGACCTTGCGGCGCCGCGTGGCCCAAGCCTGACCGCGCCTCTGAGTACATGCCAGCACATCTGCCACGGAGTCGCACCGATGATTGCGCCACGTACCAATCCAGCCACCAATCGCCATGGACTGACGTTCTGGGGCCAATGGTTGTGTGGCATCTCCCTGGTCAGTGGCGTTCTCTGCTATCTCGCCATCGAGCGCTTCGGTGAAGTGCCGGCCGAGTACAGACTGCTGGTCGCGCTGACCATTCTCACCTCGGTGCCGGCGTACATGCTGCTGCGGGTCTATCACAAGCGGTATGACTACCCGTCGGGCCTGCTGCACCTGGCCGCAGGCTGGGTGACGCTTCTGGCGGGGCTTGTCGTGATCCTCTATGCCAGCGAGAGCATCGACCTGTTCGCGATCGAGATCGCCCTCCAGTGGGCATTGCTCGGTCTCGTGACCCAGGCCATCGCCTTCGTGCCGCTGCACTATTTCGCCATGCTGCATTCGCGCAAGCTGAGCCGCGAACGCACCGCCCTCATCGTCGGCAGCAGCGCGCGTGCCTACGAACTCGCGGGACGTCTGCACACGTCGAACCGGATTCCACTGGTGGGCATCGTTCCATCGATCTTCGACGAACAGACCCGCGACGGCCGCTTTCCTGTACTGGGCAACCTGCCGAGCCTGCGGGAGATCACCGAGCAGCATGGCGTGCGCCGCGTCTACATCGCCGTGACGCTGGAAGAAATGGCACGTATTGAGCAGCTCTACCTCGGCCTGCTCGACATGAGCGTGGACGTGGTCTGGATACCGGACTTCGGCAGCATGCCGCTGCTCAACCAGTCGATTGCGCAGATCGAGCAGTTGCCTGCGATCTATCTCAATGAAGCGCCACGCAGCTCGCATCCGGCCGCCGTCTTCAGCAAGGGCCTGATCGACCAGACCATTGCCGTGCTCGCGATTCTGGCATTGAGTCCGTTACTGGCCGCGACCGCGATCGCCGTCAAGCTGTCCTCGCCCGGCCCGGTGCTCTTTCGACAGCCGCGACATGGCTGGAACGGCGAAGTGATCCACATCCTCAAGTTCCGCTCGATGCGTATACACCACGACGGCGAGGTCAAACAGGCCACACGTCATGACGATCGCGTGACCCGCGTGGGACGCTTCATCCGCCGCACTTCCATCGACGAACTTCCGCAGCTCATCAATGTGCTGCGCGGCGAGATGTCGCTGGTGGGGCCGCGCCCGCACGCCGTGACCCATAACCATTACTACTGCGACAAGATCCTGGCCTACATGGCCCGCCATCGCATCAAGCCCGGCATCACCGGTCTGGCGCAGGTCACCGGCCACCGGGGCGAAACGGAAACCCTGGAAAAGATGCAGCAGCGCGTCGAACAGGATCTGGCGTACATCAACAACTGGTCGCTGTGGCTGGACATGAAGATCCTCGTGAGAACGCCGATTGCGTTGTTCGCGCGGAACATCTACTGATCCGACGGCCTGCCCCTTCTCTGACACCGCAGCCCTGGCTCCCGGACCCACGGCAGCCACCACCATGGCCCACGCCTGGGACAGGAGTCCTTATGCACTTCACAGTTGTCGCCATGCATGCCAGCAACGCGCAGAGGGGCCGCCCCGAGCATTGCGTCGGCGTCGACCAGAACTTGAACGCGACAAGGCCTGTCGATCGCAGAACGCACCGCTGGCTGGCCGTGTTGTGCCTGATGCCGGTCACCGCGTTCGCGCAGTCGGCGTTCTCACCGTTCGCCGCCGTCAGTGTGGAACACGACTCGAACGTGTTCGGATTCGCGGACCGCGAGGAAGCCGAACGGATCGCCGGCGATCCGGCGCTGTCGGACACGATCCGGCGCGCGATCGTGGGCGCCGATTTGCAGCACACGTTCGGACAGCAGACCCTGCGGGTGGGCGTGCAGGGCGGCCGCAACGACTTCCAGCGCTTCGGCCAACTCGACCACACCCATCATCGGGTGAGCGCTGCGCTCGACTGGCGCCTGGGACCGCGTGTGGACGGCCTGCTCGACTGGCGCAGGGAGCGGCGCATGGCCGCGCTGGCCGAACGGGACAGCGACGCACTGGCGATGGAGAACGAGCGCGTCGCGACGGCGGCACTGAACCTGGACATCGGCGCGGACTGGCGTCTGGAAAACACCGTCCTCAGCCGGGAGTTGGCATCGCCGCTGGTGGGACTACCCCGGTTCACGCTGCAGGAAGATAGCTTCAGCACCGAACTGCGCCACAGCGGCCGCGGCTTGTTCAATGTCGGGGTGCGTGCCGAATACCTCGACGGCCGCTTCACCGGCACGTTTCTGGGCGAAGAACCCTTCGACCAGATCACCGTGGAGGCGGTCGCCAACTACGCGGCCAGCGGCCTGTCGCAATTGAACGCACGCCTGGGCCACAGCCGTCGTCGCGACCGGCGCAATGCCGGCAACGACACCTCCGCCGTCACCGGCCTGGTTTCGGTCGAGCGGACGATCAGTGGCATCACTTCCGTCGACCTGGCGCTGTTCCGCCAGATCAATTCGTTCTCCTATGGGCCAGAGTCGGTCATTGAAAGTGGCGTGCGCAGCAGCCTGCGCTGGCAGCCGACACCCAAGACCGGGCTGCAGGCCGGACTGGAATGGAGCCGGAACAGCTTCCAGGACGGCCCGCAGAACGATCAGACCGGTGCGCCCGCGCGCATCGACCGCCAGCGCACCGCGTTCGTGCGCGTGCAGTACGCGCCGCTGCCATGGCTGGGCCTGCATCCCTACGTGCTTGCGAGCGATCGCAGTTCCAACGATCGCGCGCAGCGCTACGACAAATACGTGGTCGGCCTCGAAGTGCGCATCCGGTTCGGCCGCGCCTTGCCCACCGAAGCCATCAACCGCCGCTACTGACGGCCGCCCGCCGTGTGGCGCTGGCGCGGGCATGCTTGCTGTCAGCCGGCGTCAGGAACCGGCAACCGGGCCGCGGTGATTTCCAAGGCACGCGCATCACTGCGGACTGCCACGCGTCTGGACGCGAGCCAGGCGCAGGATTACGCGCCGTGGCAGATCCGAGCACGCATGCCCGGCCACTGAGTCGGCTGCAACGCAGGTGCCCGGCCAGCCGTCCAGGGGCACGCCACACGACTGCGGACGTCGCCGCTGCGGGTCACGCAGCTTCGCGTGTCTGCGTTCCCGCGCAGGTCACAGCAGGCTCGACCAGTCGTGCCTGCAGGTGCTCGGCCAGACGCAGCGCCAGGGCGACGATGGTCAAAGTGGGATTGGCTTGGCTCGAGGTCGGGAACGCCGCTGCGCCGGCGACGTAGAGGTTCTCCATGCCGTGCACCCGGCAATCGCTGTCGACCACGCTGCGCTGCGGATCGGTGCCCATGCGGGCGGTGCCGATGTGGTGGCCGCCGTAGGCGCCGTAGCGCAGCATCTCTGCTTCCACGGTGTCGGGATCGTAGTCGAGACGGCCGGCGCCGCTCTCGTGCATGTCGCGCGCAAGCACCGCCAGGGCGGTGCGCACGGTCTGCACATCGCCCGGCGCATGACGCCAGTCCACCAGCAGTTGTGGCATGCCCAGGGCATCGCAGGTTTCGGACAGGGTCACCCGGCTTTCGCGGTTGGGCTGCTGTTCGGCATGGAAATCCAGGCTGAAGCGGTTGCCCTTGGGATGCACGATGATCGACGGGAACTTGCGCGACGCCAGCGTGCGTCGGGTCAACAGGTGCCAGCCGAAGGCCACGGTGCTCGGCAGGTCCCCCACCAGGTTGCGCAGGTGCGCCCACCAGGTGCGGGCTTCGATGGGGCCGTCGCCATGCAGCCGCTTGGCGTATTCGTAGGGGATGAACGGCTTGGCCAGATACAGCAGCGACAGTGGGCCGCAGCGATGCGCCGGATCCGTGATCCGCGGATGGTGCAGCCGCGCGATGAAATTGCCCACGCCCCGGCGGCGCTGGCTCTCGGCGGACAGGGCGAAGCGGCGGCGACAATAGATGCCGTCCGCGTCGCGCTGGTAGCCGTGGTTCACCGCCGACACCGGTCCGTCCAGAACCACCGTGCCGATGGTGCCGGCCAGATGGCACATGTAGTAACGCCCGACCACGTCATGCGCGTTGCCGATGCCGCGCGGATGTACATCGCGGCTGGCCAGCAGCAGTCGCGCCACCTCCAGGCCACCGGCGGCCAACACGACATGCCGGGCGCGCACCTGCAGTTGCTTGCCGGTGAGTGTGCGCACCTGCAGCGCGCGTACCTGCGCGCCGTCGTCACCCACTTCCAGCGCGGTGACGTTAGCGTGCAGCAACACGCGCACGTTCCGCGCCGCCTCCAGGCGCGACCCATAACGCGCACCGAAATCGGTGGGGCGGCTGAAACGCTCCAGCGCATCGGTGTCGAAATCGCGGCTGTGGAACCCGGCGATCAGCGGCGACGGCGGCTGCGCGAATGCCTCGCTGGCCGTGTAGGCGAACCTGCCTGCCTCGCACAGCGTGTTGGCCCGCGGGTAGTACGGCAGCACGTCCTCGAAGGCGATCGGCCACCCGCTGTCGGGCACATGCGCGCGGGGCTCGAAGTCGATCGGATCGAACGGAATGCAGCGCCCGCCCCACAGCGTGGTCGAGCCGCCAAAGCGGCGTACGCGGTAGCGATCCGGCGGCGGATGCAGGGCCTCGTCGCGGACCTGCCCGGCGTACAGCGCCTGGGTGGCCGGCTCCTCCCGTCGCCCGCCCGCCTCCAGCAGCAGCACGTCGTAGCCGCTGCCGATCAATTGCAGGGCCATCGTGATGCCGGCGGCGCCGGCGCCCACGATGCAGATATCCGCGCGCAGCGCATCGGCGCCGCCAGGCTCCAGATCCAGTGCGTCCAAGAACATGGCAGCCGCTCCGTGCAGCGTCCTGCGACCCAGGACCCCGCGCAGTCTCGTCCCGGTCGCGGCCCACGTCTGTTCGACCGCTTACAGAGCGCGGCGCGCGCGGTTCTGTTGGACGCCATACAGACCACCGTGCGCACGGCCGCTACCGTGCCGCCTACCGGCCACCGCCGACAGCGGCGCCTTGCACACTGGGAATCGAACATGCGCGTCAAGCACCCGCCGCCGCCCGCACCCCACGACGGCGAGGCACTGCCGGCCACGGTGCTGTCGCACGCCGGGCGCATGACCTGGCACCTGGACGACTACGATCTCGATGCGTTCGCAGACGTCGCCGCCGGCTTCGGGCAGGACCGCTACACCTACGTGGTCACACCGAATGTCGACCACCTGATACGCCTGCACGAGGACGTGGCGTTTCGCGCCCTGTACGCCGATGCCGGCTTTGTGCTTCTCGACAGCCGCTTCCTGTCGCACGTCCTGCGCGTGACCAAGGGCGTGCACCTGCCGGTCTGCGCGGGCAGCGACCTGGTCGCACGACTGTTCGCGGACGTGATCCATCCCGACGATCCGCTGGTATTGATCGGCGGCTCGATCGAGCAGGTGCGCGAGCTCACAGCGCGACACGGACTGACCCGGCTGGCGTATCACAATCCCCCCATGGGCTTTATCCACGACCCGGACGCAGTGGAGGACTGCCTGCGTTTCATCGAGGCGCACAGCCCGTTCCGGTTCTGCCTGCTGGCCATCGGCTCGCCGCAGCAGGAGATCATTGCCCGGCACCTGCAACAACGCGGGCACGCGCGTGGGCTCGCCCTGTGTATCGGTGCGTCGGTGAATTTCATCACCGGCACCCAGAAGCGCGCGCCGCGGTGGATGCAACGCAGCGGACTGGAGTGGGTCTATCGACTGTTGCAGGAGCCAAACCGGCTCGCCCGGCGCTACCTGGTGCGCGGCCCGCGCGTGTTCGGCCTGCTGCCGCGCACCGACATTGTGTTGCGACGCAGGCCGGTGATCGACGGCCGGCCGGAACCGGCCGAGCCTGCCGCTTAGCGAGCTCTCTCCACCCGCGGTCCTGCGCGCCAGGCTGCGGATCGAACGGGCTGTAAACGATGCTGGAATTCAACGTCGAGGCGCGTTGTTCCCGTCGCCCCTATTGCGCGCCCCAATGCCGACGCAGCAGGGCCATCTTGTCCTCGCGCACCCGTAACTGCGCATCGAGGATGCCGCCGGTATCGTCACTATTGGGGGTGTAACACCAGTAGAAACTGCTGTGGATCCCCTTGCCCTGCAGATACTCGACCAGGGCGTCCTGCCAGGCCACGTCCCCTGGACCGGCACCGGGACCGCGACCGTAATGGCCACCCCACTCGCCGATGATCACCGCATGGCGGGGATGGAATTGCCCGAACAAGACCTCCCAGTGCGCGGCGAGGTTCGCCGGGTAGTCCGACGCCTCGAACGTGGATTTGCCGTAGACGTCGGGGCCGTAGGTGTGCGGACTGAGCACCAGCTTGTCGCCGCGGATGTCGAGCGGCTGGTAGGCCTGCGGCTGCAGGTTCTCGCCGTAGTTCATCGGAATGGTCGAATCCTCCCGCCCGTCCCAGTTGCCGGTGATTCCGGCCACGAACACCAGCAGGTCCGGGTTGGCCGTCAGCACCGCCGCGGCCGCCTTCTCCGCCGCAGTCTTCCAGTGGTACCTGGGATCGGCCGCGCTTGAATCGCCGGCGGACCAGCGCACGATGCCATTGGGCTCGTTGTAGAGGTCGATGCCGATGAAGCGCCGCAGGTGCGCGTAGCGCGCGGCGACAAACACCAGATCGTCGATCCAGTCCTGCTCGGTGTAGGCGCGGCCGTGGTACATCAGCCCGAAATCGGCCGGCGTGTCCACGAACCAGGTCGGGTACTGGCGCTGGGCCGATACGCTGTGGAAATCCAGCACCACATACAGCCCCTGGCGATCGGCCTCCGCCATCCACAGGTCCAGGACCTGCAGTGGGGTCTTGCCGACAAGCTGCTGGTTTTCTGGGCCGTCCAGCCAGCTGAGCTGGTCCACCGGCGTGGTCACATGCAGGGTGTCGGGCACGAACGGCAGACGCACCGCGTTGAAGCCCAGCGTCTTGATCTGCGTGATCTGCGCCTTCCAGCCCATCTTCCACAGGAACTGCGGCTGCAGGATCGGCGCATTGAAGCCGAAATGATTGATGCCGCGCAGCTGGACCGGTCTGCCGTCCGGGTCGTGCACCTGCCCCGCGCGGACGTGGTAGCCGGACGGCGGCGGCAGGGTGGCAGGTGGCGATCCGGTCGCAAGAGGCGCCGGTGGTCCGGCCGCAGCTGCCAGCAAAAGCCATCCCAGTACCAGCAGGCACGTCGCGCCCAGCAGTGTCTTGCGCATCGCAGTCTCCGGCGTTTTCGAGGCGGACATCGTCTGGCCCACACCCTAGACCTCCTTCGACGCGCCATCGGTCACGCAACGCACAGACGACGCGCTCTGATGCTCGGAATATGCCGCCATGCCACCACGGCGCACCGCCCCAGGCATCCGGCCTCACCGGTTCAATCCAGCACAGATCGCTCACGGAGATCGACCGCATGATCACCCACCCGCGCGCGCCGACAGGCACGACACGCAGCTGCTCGGCATTCGTCATCGCGACCGCGCTGTTGCTGCTGGCACTGTGGACGCCGGTCATGGCGCAAGCACCCGCGTCTGTGGTCCCGCCCACCCCGGCGGAGGCAGGCACGGGCGAGGCCGCCGACCCGTTGCTGCGACTGGGCCCGGGCGACGCGGTGAGCATCAAGGTCTTCGGCCGACCGGAGCTCGACACCACCACCTATATCTCCGACGACGGCACCGCACCCGTTCCGCTTGCGGGGTCGGTGCAGATCGGCGGGCTGTCTCCCGCGCAGGCCTCCGCACGCGTTGCGGATGCGCTGCGCCAGGGCCAGTTCCTGATCGATCCCCAGGTCACGATCTTCCTGGTCGAGTTCCGTAGCCAGCAGGTCTCGGTGCTGGGCCAGGTGCAGTCACCCGGACGGTTTCCGATCGAATCCAAGGTTTCGGTGTTCGACCTGATCGCCCAGGCCGGCGGCACCACCGAAGACGGCGCGGACGTGATCTATCTGCTGCGGCCGGCCGCCGACGGCAGCGTGCAGCGCCACGCCGTGGACCTGCGCGCGCTGACCGAGGGCGGCACCTTGCAGGCGGCGCCCGCCGTGCAGGGCGGCGATTCGATCTTCGTGCCGCGCGCGGGCCAGTTCTACATCCACGGCGAGGTGCAGACGCCCAACATGTATCGCCTGGAGCACGCCATGACCGTGGTGCAGGCGCTGTCGCGCGGTGGTGGTGTGACGCAGCGCGGCAGCAGCAATCGCATGGAGATCCGCCGGCGCGATGCCGACGGCCGCTACATCACGTTCCGCCCAGAGCTGACCGATCTGGTGCAGGCCGACGACGTGATCCTGATCAAGGAACGGATTTTCTGATGGACACCCAGCCTCTTGCCATTGCGCCGGAACCCGGGAAGCGTCCGTCTTCCGGGTCCCAGATCGCGTCCTACGTGCCGCGTCACTTCGTCCATCCCGGTCTGTCGCTCTGGCAGTTGCTGGCCATCGTCTGGGCCTGGCGCAAGGTCACCCTGGCCGTGGTCGCCGGCGCACTGCTGCTGGCCCTGGCCGCGTCCAAGCTGCTGCCCAAGACCTACACCGCGACCGCCACGCTGATGGTCAATTACGAGATCTACGATCCGCTCGGCGGCAAGGAGTTTCCGATCGGCCTGCTGGGCAGTTACATGGCCACGCAGATCGAGCTGATGCACAGCGCCGAAGTCCTGCTGGAGGTGGTGCGCCGGCTCAAGCTCAACCAGGATCCGCGCTATACCGCGGGCTTCGACGGCAGTCCGGAGCACCTGGACGAGTGGGTCAAGTCCGTACTGGAGCGGAAGCTGATCATCGAACAGGGCCGCTTCGGCAGCCAGTTGATCCACATCACCTATTCCGCCCGCAAGCCTGAGGCGGCCGCCGCCGTCGTCAACACGCTGGCCGAGGTCTATGCGGAGCAGCAGCATTCGCGCCTGACCGGCCCGGCGCGCGAACGCGCCGATCGCTATACCGAGCAACTCGAGGGACTGCAGGAGAAAGTCGCGCGCGCGCAGGACGAGGTCACCGCGCTACGTGCCCGCAACGGCACCATCGACCCGACCGCGAAGATCGACATCGAGATGGAGAAGCTCGGGACGCTGCAGCAGCGCCTGCTCGACACCCAGCACACGCGCCGCACGGCCGAGTCACAGTTGTCCGGCGATCTGTCGGTCGGAGACCAGGTCCTGAACTCGCCGCTGGTGCAGACGCTCAAGGCCAGGGTTGCCACCGACGCCGCGCGCCTGGCCGAACTGCGGGCCACGCTGGGCCCGCGCCATCCCCAGCTGCTCGAGCTCGAATCGCAGGTCCAGTACAGCCAGCGCGCGCTCAACACCGAGACGGGCAACTACCGGCGCAATACCACCTCCACGGTTGCCTCTTCGCGGCAGCTGGAGTCCAGCCTGCAGCAGGCGGTGGACGAACAGCGCGAGAACGTCATCGCTGCGCGGCAGCTTCAGGATGAGCTGGGCAAGTACGAGCTGGAACTGGAATCGGCGCAGTCGGTCTACCGGCGTGCGCTCGAGGGCTACGACCAGATCATGTTCGCCTCTGGTGGCCACTACACCAATGTGCGCTTCGTCGGCCCCGCGCCCGAACCCCTCAAGCCCAGCAAGCCCAATCTGCTCAAGAACGTGATCCTGGCCCTGGGCATCGGACTGCTTCTGGGTCTGCTCGGCCCGCTCGGTTACGAACTGCTGCTCAACCGCCGGGTGCGCTGTCGTGACGATCTAGAGCGGGACTACGACCTGCCCGTGCTCGGCGAATTCGCCAGCGTCCCCGCCCTCCGGACCTGACCATGATCGAAGTGATGGACACACCCACGGCGACACCTGGCGAGCCGGTCGACACGGAACGCGACGCTGATACGATCCAGCCCGACCACGCCCTGGTCGGTGGCCTGGCCTATCCGGACGAGTCGCTGATTTCCGCGCACCAGCCGCATGCCGCACGCAGCGAGCAGATGCGCGCCCTGCGCACCGAACTGATGCTGCGCCGTGACGACACTGGCGGCGCGGATGTGGTGACACTGCTGAGCGCCGGACGCGGCGAAGGGCGTTCGCAGCTGGCTGCGGAACTGGCCATCACCTTCGCGCAATTGGGCCGGCCGACGCTGCTGCTGGACGCCGACATGCGGCATCCGCGCCAGCACATGCTGTTCGGTATCGACAATCGCCAAGGCCTGTCGCAGATGCTCACCGAGCGGCTCCCGCCACGCCTCTTTCCGGTCAGCGGGATGCCGAACCTAATGCTGCTTCCCGCCGGGACGCCGCCGTCCAATGCACTGGAACTGTTGTCCGGCCCCGGTTTCGAGCACGCACTCGCGCAATGGCGCCAGGACTACGCGTTCATCATCATCGACACCCCGCCGCTGGACACCTATGCCGATGGTCTGGCCGTGGTCAACCTGGCACGGCGCGGACTGGTGCTGACCCGCGCCCAGCACACGCGTTACCACGACACCAGGCAGATGCTGCGCCGCCTGGCCGCCACCCAGGCACAGATCCTGGGCTCGGTCATCAATCACTTCTGACCCCATGGCCGTCTCCGGCAACCTGCCCCACGCACCGGCGGCCGCTGGCCTTCCGCCCGCGCATGACGATGGCGCGTCCTGGATCCGCGACGACCGGTTCTCGTGGCTGCTCGCGGCCATGGTCTGGGCGCTGGTGGTGCTCATCACCGTGCCCGAGGGCTTCGACTACTCGGCCCTGACCACCAATGACATGCCGACCTCCGGCAGTGCGGTCAGCCGCCTGCAATGGCTGACACTGATCGGTCTGGGCACGGCGTTCCTGCTGTGGCGCGGCGGTCTCGCCTGGCTGCTGGTGCGCTGGTTCAATCCGTTTCTGCTCGCCTTCGTGATCCTGGCCGTGGCCAGTACGCTGTGGTCGATCGAGCCGGGGATCACCCTGCGCCGGATGATCCGGGTCGCCGCGATCCTGCTGTGCGTGGGCGCGATGGTCCTGGTGGCCTGGCATCCGCGACGGTTCCAGCAGGTCCTGCGCCCGATCGTCACGGCACTGCTGGTCGGCTCGTTGCTGTTCGGCCTGGCCTTTCCGCACCTGGCCATCCACAGCGAGAGCGCCGCCGAACTGGCAGGCGCCTGGCGCGGCCTGACCAACCACAAGAACAGTCTCGGCACCCTGGCGTGCCTGGGCCTGATCTTCTGGCTGCACGCGGGGCTTGCGCGCGATACCCGGCGGCTGCCGGCACTGGGCGGCGCGGCCGTCGCCGTCGCCTGCCTGCTGCTGTCGCGCAGTTCCACGGCGCTGGTCACCAGTGCGTTCACCTGCATCTTCCTGCTGATGCTGATGCGCTCGCCCAAGGGGCTGCGTCGCTGGATGCCATGGCTGACGGCGCTGTTCGCGGCCGTGCTGCTGGCCTATTCGCTGGCGGTGCTGCGCTTGGTCCCGGGGCTGGAGGTGCTGCTGACCCCGATCACTGCGATCACCGGCAAGGACCTCACCTTTACCGGCCGCACTGAGATCTGGGCGATCGTGATCGAACAGATCCGGCTGCACCCCTGGCTGGGCGGTGGCTATGGCGCGTACTGGATCGGGCCGATCCAGGGCTCGCCCGCCTACGAGATGGTGCGCCTGCTGTATTTCTACCCGGGCTCCGGCCACAACGGCTATATCGATATCGCCAACGACCTGGGGGGGATCGGCCTGCTCGTGCTGCTGGGCTACCTGGTCGTCCACGTGGCCCAGTGCCTGCAGCTGATGAAGATCGACCGCGGCCAGGCCGCGCTGTACCTGGCGATCTTTTTCCAGCAGGCGGTGAACAATCTGTCGGAATCGCACTGGCTCAACGTCACCACGCTGAGCATGGTGGTCATGACCGCGGCCAGCGTGTCGCTGTCGCGCGCACTGCTGGAGCACCGGCTCCAGGGCGCGTTCGGCAGGCCGCGATCCGCGGAGGCCGGAGAATACCGTTCGGTTCCGCTGCGGGCGTTGCCGCCTGGGTCCCTCATCGCGGCCCCCACGGGCGGGCCGCGATGAACGCCGTGCCCACCCGCGACGCACGACAGCACCGGGGCGAGCGGCGTGCGTGTCGCCCCGCGCACTCGACCGCGTTGCACCACTGCGCTGCGGTGTTGTGCGGTGACGCCGCGTCCGCGGCGCATTCCGAAGCCACCGCGTCATGACGACCGCCGTACGCCTGAGCACGCACAGCCGGTCGCCGAGGGCCGCGCTGTCCGCAATCCGCGATTTCGACGGCCCGCTGCTGATCGACCTGGACGAAACCCTCTACCTGCGCAATTCGACCGAAGACTTCATCGACTGCGCGTGTCCCGGCCTCGTCGCGATCGTGCTGCTGCGCGTGCTGGACCTGTTGAAGCCCTGGCGCTGGACCGGCGGCCCGGCGACCCGCGATTTCTGGCGGGTGCGCACGATCGGCCTGCTGATGCCCTGGACGCGCGGGCGCTGGCGGCGACGAGCGCACCGACTGGCGGCCGAACACGCCAACCAGCCGCTGATCGACACGCTCAATGCGCATCGTTCGTCAGCCGTCATCATCATCACCAACGGCTTCGCGCCGATTGTCGGCGCGCTGGTCGCCGGTCTGGGGCTGTCCGTCCACCAGGTCATCGCCGCCGGCCTGTCCTCGGCGCGCGATCGCCGCATCGGCAAGCTGCGGATGGCCCAGGAGCAGCTCGGCGACCGCATCGTGGGCGACGCCCTGGTGCTGAGTGACTCCCTGGACGACCTGCCGCTGCTGGATGCCTGCCGGCGGCCGCTGCTGACCATCTGGCCGGGCGCCCGCTTCCGCTCGGCCCTGGCGCGGACGTATCTGCCCGGGCAATACCTCAGCCAGGTCAAGCGACCCGGCGAGCGCTACATCGTCCGCGGCATCCTGCAGGAGGACTTCGTTTTCTGGGTGCTGGCATCGGTGGGGCTGGCCGCCCTGCCGGTCCTGCATGTGCTGGGCCTGGGTCTGCTGCTGCTGTCGTTCTGGACGATCTACGAACTGGGCTACGTCGACAACGATCGCGTCGCCGCCCGCTACGAGTCCGACCCCAAGCTCAGCGCGGCCTATCACGCCGCGCCCGTCGCCACGCCCAGGGTGCGGCCGTGGATCTGGGCGCTGGGCAGCGCCGCACTGGCCATCACTGTGCTGCGCTGGCCCGCGCCGCCCGGCATCGGCGACCTCGCCATCTGGACCGGCCTGCTGTTGGCGCTGCAGCTGAGCTTCCGTTTCTACAACCGTCTGGACAAGCAGACCCGGATCTGGCCGTTCGCAGGCCTGCAGCTGGCGCGCGCGGCGGCCTTCGCGGTCCTGGTGCCGATCAGCCCCGTCGGCGCGATGGCGCTGGGTGCCCACGTGCTGGCGCGCTGGACGCCGTATCTCCTCTATCGCATCGGCGGCCGCGAATGGCCCGACACCCGCTTCCATCTGGTGCGGCTGATGTTCTTCGGGGTGCTGAGCGGCTTGCTCGCGCTGGCCGTGGGCATCGCGCCGCTGCTGGACTGGACGGCGGCGGCGCTGCTGGGCTGGAACCTGTTCCGGGCGCGCAAGGAACTGCTGTCCATGGTGAACGCCGCCAGCCGCATCGACAGGACGCCCGCATGAACGTGAGTCTGTGCATCGCTACATACCGCCGTCCCGATCGGCTGGCGCTGCTGCTGGACGACCTTGCGGCGCAGACACGCCCACCCGACGAACTGGTCATCGTCGACAACGATCCCGACGCCAGCGCCGAGGCGGTGGTCGCCGCGCGCCTCGCCATCGGCCTGCCCTTTCCGGTGCGATACGACCGGCAACCGGTCAAGAACATCTCGCTGACCCGCAACCACAGCGTGGCGTTGGCCGGCGGCGACTGGATCGCCTTCATCGACGACGACGAGCGTGCCCCCGCCGCCTGGCTGGACCAGCTCTGCAGTGCCGTCCGAGACCACGCGGCTGACGGCGTGCTGGGACCGGTCGTGCCGGTGCTGCCTGCGAACGCGCCGGCGTGGATACGTCGCGGCCGTTTCTACGACTGGACACGCCTGCGCAGCGGCCAGCCGGTGCCGCCCAACCGCCTGCGCTTCGGCAACCTGATCCTGCGCGCCTCGTTGCTGCACGGGCCGGCGCCCTTCGATCCCGCCTACGGCCTGACCGGCGGCGAGGACGGGGATCTGCTGACGCGCCTGGCGCAGTCCGGCGCCCACCTGGTGTGGTGCGACGAGGCGGTGGTGCACGAACCGGTGGAGTCCGCACGCCTGACCCTGGGCTGGCTGCTGCGCAGGGCGCTGCGCGGCGGCCAGGACTTCGCCCGCCATACCCTGGCAGGGCGCTATGGATCCAACAGTCTGGGCGCGCGCGCGCGACTGGTGCTCCGCGCCGCCGCGCAGTTGCTGGCGGCCACGCTGCTGACGCCGCTGAGCCTGCCCTTCGGCCGCCACCACGCCGTGCACTGGATGACCAAAGCCTCCGCCAATCTCGGAAAACTGACCGTTTTCTGGGGCTGGCACTATCGGGAGTACGCGTGACATGTCCGTGATCGCGTCGGTGGGATTCCTGCTGCTGGCCTTGCCCCTGCTCGGCAGTCTGTACCTGCTGCTGCTGACCCTGCTGTCGGGCCAGCCGCGGCCGCAGCCCCCATCGCGCCGGCACCTGCGCTTCGACATCGTGGTGCCGGCGCACGACGAGGCTGGCGGCATCGCCCGCACGATCGCCAGCCTGCAGGCGATCGACTGGCCGCGCGACCGCTTCCGCATCCTGGTCGTCGCCGACAACTGCACCGATGCCACCGCCACGATTGCCCGCGACGCCGGCGCGCAGGTGCTCGAACGTCATGACGCACGCCTGCGCGGCAAGGGCCATGCCCTGGCCTTCGCCTTCGCGGCCAGTCGCCGCGACGGACTTGCCGATGCGGTCGCCGTGGTCGATGCCGACACCGGGGTTTCGCCCAACCTGCTCGAGGCCTTCGCCACGCGCCTGGAGCAGGGCGCGCGCGCGGTGCAGGCGCACTACGGCGTGCGCAATCCCCTCGCCTCCTGGCGCACGCGCCTGATGACCATCGCCAAAGGCGCCTTCCACATCGTGCGTTCGCGCGGGCGCGAGCGCATGGGTCTGTCCTGCGGCCTGCGCGGCAACGGCTGGTGCGTCACCCATGGCCTGCTGCACCAGGTTCCCTATCGCGCCTACTCGCTGACCGAGGACCTGGAATACAGCATCCATCTGGGGTTGGCCGGGGTGCGCGTGCACTATGCCGACGAGGCCCACGCCGACGGCGACATGGAAGCTGGAGGCGCCACCGCGGCACCGCAGCGGCAGCGTTGGGAACAGGGTCGTTTTGCACTCACACGGCAGCACGCGCTGCCTCTGCTGTACGCAGGTCTGCGCCGTCCCAGCAGCCTGTGCCTGGACCTCGCACTCGACCTGCTGGTCCCGCCGCTGTCGTCTCTGGCCCTGTCGGCAGTGGCGCTGCTCGCGCTGGCCGCGGCCGCCGCCGCATGGCAGCCCGCCCTGGGGTTCTGGCTGATGTGGCCTGCAGTCTCCCTGCTCGCCATCGCGCTCTACGTGCTGCGCGGCTGGCAGCTCAGCGGCACCGGATCGCGCGGTCTGCTCGATCTCGCCGCTGCGCCGGGCTTCGTCCTTTGGAAGCTGCTGGCCATGCTGCGGCCACGCACGGCAGGCTGGGTCCGGACCCAACGCCGCCCATGAAGCCGCAAACGCGCGGATTCTTCGTCCGGATGTTCAGCGGCGCCGTGATCGACCAGGCGCTGCTGTCGGCAGGCAGCCTCGCCGTCGGGCTGCTGCTGATCCGCCATGCCAGCGAACTGCAGTACGGCTACTTCGTCCTCGTCACCAGCATGCTGATGCTGATGGCATCGCTGCAGAGCTCCTTCATCGGTCCGGCGATGATCCATCGCATGACCACGCTCGACCGGGAAGGTCGCGGCAGACTGACCGGCGCCATCTATCGCGAACAGCGCCGCTGGAGCCACCTCATGGTCCTGGTCGCGGGCGTCGGCACGGTGCTGCTGTGGGGCTCCGGCGTGCTCGACCGGCAGACCGGCCCGCTGGTGCTGGTGACCATCTGCACCGCTGCGGCGGCCCTGCGACGCGAATTTTTCCGCATGGTGCTGCTGGCCTACCGCCGCTCCGCTGAAGTGCTCAGGGCCGACACGGCCTATGTGGTCCTGCTGGTCGGCGGCGTGCTCGCCACCAGCCTCATGCCGAGCCCGGCGATGGCGACCACGGTGCTGCTGGGCCTTGCCGCGCTGGTCGGAGGCACCCTGCTCAAGCGCCTGTTGCGCAGCCGCGAAGCCTGGGACATGACGGGCGACCACGGCATCCTGCGGCGCATCGCGCCGGTCGGCGCCTGGGCGGTGACCGGCGCGGTCATCCACTGGAGTTACAGCCACGGCTACAACTACCTGGTCGCCGGCACCCTGGACGTGGCCGCCATCGCCGCCATCGCTGCGACACGACTGCTGCTGATGCCGATCAATCTGCTCTCCACCGGCATCGGTGCGCTGATGCTCCCGCTGGCCTCCGGCTGGTTGCACACCCTGGGCCCGGCGGCGGTGCTGCGCCGGCTGAGCCTGTTTGCCAGCGGCGTCGCGGCGGGCGCGCTGGTCTACCTGGCCGTACTCTGGCTGACCCGCGACTGGATCTTCGCCACGGTCCTCAATAAACAGTTCGAACACGCTGACACGCTGCTGGTGCTCTGGTCGGGCGTGTTCGTGCTGATGGTGATGCGCGACCAGTTGATCTACCTGCTGGTGGCCCGCCAGCGTTTCCGAATCCTGGCCGCGCTGTCGGCCGTCAGCGCCGTGCTTTCACTGCTGGTCAGCTATGCCGGTATGCAGCGTTTCGGCGTGATCGGCGCACCGCTCGGCCTGCTGGTGGGCGAAGCCCTCAGCCTGACCGGCATCGTGCTGCTGTCCCTGCGCGAGCTCGGGCGCCCGGCGCCGGTCCAGATCTGCGCGGCGCAATGAAGCGCCGACCGCGCGCCGTGGGCGCGGTCCCGGGTGACATCGAATGGCAGTGGCGCCGGGCATACCACGCGCGGCTGACGTCGTAACGGGCGCTACAACAGGCCGTCGCGCTTCACCGCCAGATAGCGCTCCACCAGCGCGGACGGCAGTTCTTCACCGGTCACATCGAGGACTGCAATGCGATGGTTGCGCAACGCGTCGTGCGCGGCCTTGCGTTGAGCGAGATAGCGCGCGGTGGCGCCGGCGCGGATCGCGTCGTCGTGATCGCGCACCTCCGCCGACAGCACCTCGTCGAGCGCGCGCTCGCGCAGCGACGCGACGATGACCAGATGCCGCTTCTGCAACATGCGCACCGCGCTGAGCACATCCTCGATGTCCTCGTCGCGCAGGTTGGTGACCAGCATCAGCAACCCGCGGCGGCGCTGGCGCAGCGACAGTTCGGTGGCAGCGGCGAGATAGTCGGTGGCCACCGGTTGCGGCTGCAGGTCGTGGCTGACCCGCAGCAGGGTGTCGACCGCGCCCATGCCGCGTTGCGGGGCCATCCAGCGGCTCTCGCCACCGGTCGCGAACAGGCCGACCGCGTCGCCCTGGCGCAGCGCGAGATAGGACACCACCAGCGCGGCATCGAGCGCGTGGTCGAAATGCGACAGCGCGCCGTCCTGGGCGAGCATGCGGCGGCCGGTGTCGAGCACGACGACGAGCTGCTGGTTCTTCTCGTCCTGGTACTCGCGAGAGATCAACTTGCGGGCGCGCGAACTCGCCTTCCAGTCGATCTGGCGCAGGCTGTCGCCGACGCGGTACTCGCGCATCTGGTGGAAGTCCGTGCCCTCGCCACGGCGGCGCTTGATGTGCGCGCCGACCAGCCGCGAGGCGCGGTCGGCGCTGAGCAGGGCGAAGCGGGTCAGCGGTGCGAAGTTCGGAAACACGCGCACCTGGTGTCGCGTACCGGCCTCGCGCCGCTGCCGCCACAGCGCAAGCGGTGAGCGCAGCCGCAGCTGCACGCCTTCGAACACCGCCGCGCCACGCATGTCGGGCTGCAGGGTGTAGTCGACGCGCGACACGGTATCCGGCGTCAGCCGCAGACGTCGCGGCAGACCCTCGACGCGCCAGCCCGGCGGGTGCAGATCGAAGACCTCGAGATGCTGGACCTGCGCGCCACCCTCGATCTGCAGCGACACCGGTCGCGCAATGCCGATCGGCCAGGCCTCGGCCATCGTGCGCACCACGTCCGGCGTCGGGCGCCGCAGCAGCAGCACGAGATCGAGGATCGACAGCAGCAACAGCGCCGTGCCGAACGTATTCCACGGCAGCACTGCCGCAGGCCACAGCGACGCCGCCACACCGCCCAGGCCCCAGACGACCAGCAGCACGACGAGGACGATCGTCGGCCTCATGCGCGGCGGCTCGCGTGCGGGCGTCGCGACGGACTCACTTGCGCGGCGCTTCCACGCGCGCGAGCAGCGCCTGCAGCACCTGGTCGGCGTCCTGCCCTTCGATCTGCAGTTCCGGCGCCAGCGCGATGCGATGGCGCAGCGCCGGGGTCGCGATCTCGCGGATGTCGTCGGGCGTGACGAAGTCGCGACCCGACAGCACCGCCTGCGCACGCGCCGCGCGCACCAGCGCCAGACTGCCGCGCGGCCCGGCGCCAAGTGCGATGCCCGGCCATTTGCGCGTGGCCGTCGCGATGCGCACCGCGTAGTCGATCACCGCCGCATCGACGACGGTCGCCGCGGTGCCCTGCTGCAACGCGACGATCTCGCCCGGCTGCAGCACGGTCTCAAGTTGCGACAGGTCGAAATCGGCCGCGACCTTGCCGCTGCTGATCGCAGTCACCATCGCGACTTCGTCCGCGTGCTCGGGATAATCGATCAGCACCTTCAGCAGGAAGCGGTCGAGCTGCGCTTCCGGCAGCGGATACGTGCCTTCCTGTTCGACCGGATTCTGCGTCGCGAGGGTCATGAACGGCGGCGGCAACTCGAAGCTGTGGCCTTCGATCGTGACCTGCTGTTCCTGCATGGCTTCCAGCAGCGCCGATTGGGTCTTGGCAGGCGCGCGGTTGATCTCGTCGGCGAGCAGCAGGTTGGTGAAGATCGGACCGCGACGGACCACGAAGGTCTCGCTCTTGGTGTCCCACACGGCATGACCGCTGACATCGCTGGGCATCAGGTCGGGCGTGAACTGCACGCGCGCGAAGTTGCAGCCGAGCACTGCCGACAGCGCGCGCACCAGCAGCGTCTTGCCGAGGCCGGGCACGCCTTCGATCAGCACGTGCCCACCAGCGAGCAGCGCGACCAGAATCTGGTCGAGGACCTCGGGCTGGCCGATGAAGGCCTTGGAGACTTCATCACGGACGGCGGCGACGCGCGCGGCAAGGGCGTCGCCAGTGATCGGCGCGGACGGGGGCACGGGCAGCTCGGTCATGTTCCAGCTCTCATCGGGTTCGTCCTCACAGGTTGTTTCGCATCTGGATCAGTCGGGCGATGCGCTGGCGGAACGCCTTCGCATCATCGGGTCGGGGCGCCTGCAGCGCGAGGCGGACATCGCGCGGCGACAGGCCGGTGCGCGCGGCGACGGCCTCGATCCCGGCTTCGCCGTCGAGCGCGGCAGCCAGGGGATCGCGCCGGCGCAGTCGGTCGAAAAACGCCCCGCGCACCGCGTCGTAGAGCAGCGGAGCGCGGCCGTAGCGCACCAGGTGTTCGCCGCTCGCGGCCACGTGTTCAAGCAGCGCGCGACGCGCGACCGGTGGCGCCGGTAGCACCGGGCCGAGCCGCTGGGTGCGCATCCACAGCCATGCGAGCAGGGCCAGCAGCAACGGTCCCCACGCCATCCAGCCGCGGGTGAGGATCTGGTACCACAGCGGCGGCACGCTGGCGGCGTACACCAGATGCACGGTGCCCGCGCCCCAGTTCGGCGCCAGCAGTTGCCGGGTCAGCAGCGCGTGCGGCACTTCGCGCAGATCGGCGTTGCGCATGAAGTCGAAATCGGCGAGCACATCAATGGTGCCGGCGCCATGCGCCAGCCGCGCGAATACCAGGCCGTCCTCCGCGCCGTCGCCCCACTCCAGAAGCGGTGCCTCATCGACCAGGAACCGCCGCCCGTTGCAGAACTCGACATGGCCGCCCTGCCCCGTCACCAGCAGCGGTTCACACCGCGTCCGCCCGTCGACGGTGTGGACGCCGAGGCGTTCGAGCAGATCCCAGTCACGCGCCGCATCCGCGCGTCGACGCGGGAGCGGCGTGCGCACCAGCAGGTGTCCGCCGCCGTCGACCCAGCCAAGCAGAGCGTCGACCTCGGACGGTAGCAACGTGCGCGGCTCGCTGTAGAGCAGCACGGTGTCGCGGGGTGCGAGCGGCACGCCGGAGAGCTGCAGGCGCTGGCGCGAGCGCGCTTCCACACCATCGGCACGCAAGGTCTCACGCAGGGCATAAAGCGGGTTGTAGGCGGCCTCGCCGCGCGGAGGCAGGTCGACGGTCTCGGACACACGCTCGTGCGTGTGCAGGAACCAGACCACGGCCAGCGCGATGATCAACGCGCCGATCGCGGCGAGTCCGAGGCGTGCGGGCCAGCGCATCAGGCGGACCATCCGAAACGCGGCGCCAGACGCGCCAGCAGCGCGTCGAGCCCAGCGTCGTCCGGCAACCGCTGGCCATAGGCGGCGCGCTGCCACACGCGCACCATCTCGGCAAACGCATCGCGGTCTTCCGCATCGGGCATGCGCCGCGAGGCGCGCAGGCACTGCGCCTCGGTCGCACCCGGCACGAGCGTGACGCCGGCGCGCGTCGCCATCGCCTCGACGCTGCCGCGATACAGCAGCGCTAGCGCGCGACGATGCCGGCCCTCGGCCCACAGACGGCGAACTTCGGACACCAGATCCGGTGGCAGCGCTTCGGGCGGCGGCGGCGCGGCTTCGACGACGATCTCGCTCGGCTCGCGCACAGGTCCCAACGTATCGCGCATCCACGGCCACCAGTGCCGCGCGGTCCAGGCCAGCAGGCCGACGAGAATCGCCAGCACGATCCACAGCCCGTACTCGGCGATCAGCGCGAAGATCTGCGCGATCGCGGCCAGCAGGCCGGTATTCGGCATGGACGAGCCGCTCGGCTCCCGCTTCTTCTCCTCGACTTTCTTGCGCTGCCAGCGCGTGACCTCGCGCTTGTTGTCGAGCAGCGGATCGGCATAGGCGCGTTCGATCGCGCGTTCGAAGGAGGCACCGTCCTCGACGTTGCCGAACACCTGCGGCAGTGTCGGCACCTGTGCCTCATCTGCCTCTGCCTCGTCGGGTGCCCGCTCGCCGGGCCGCCAGGTCTTGGTCGGATTGATCTCGCGCGTGCTGTCGTCGCTGGCGGTCGCCGGATCCTGCGCATGTCCGGAGACCGGCGCCAGCATCAGCCCGGCGAGCAGCAGGCCGAGCATCAGGGTCACCGCCGGCGCCAGGCGCGCGCGCAGGCGCCGGAAGGCGATCTCCAGATCCCAGGCTTCCAGCTGGGTACGGCGGTTGAGGTACAGACCGAAACCCGCGCCGACGTAGAACGGCTCGACCAGTCCGATCGCCATCCAGAACGCGAGGTTGCCGAGCACCTGCACCCAGCGCGGCGGCTGTTCGGAGATCAACGCCCACATCGCCCGAGCCGACTCGGACAGCAGTTCGGTGGGCACGAACATCAGTACCAGCGTCGTCAGCGACAGCAGCAGGGCGATCACGAACAGCTGGCAGATGACGGTCAGCAGCAGGGCGTGGCCGCCGATGCCGTCGGCCAGCAACCGACGCCGCTGCGCGAGCGGCGCGCCGGACAGGCCTTCGAGCAGATCCACCGGCAAGGTCGCGGCGCGCCACGGACTGAAGCGCCGCCAGGTCAGATGGCCGATCAGTGGCCGCCAGCCCCAACGCCATTGCGCGACCAGCGTGGCGCGCATGCCGGGGGCCGCGCCGAAGACCGCGCGCGAGAGCACGAACAGCGGCACGCGGTCGAACACCGGCTTGAGCCACCACAGCGCGAGCGCTGCGAGCCACAACTGGTCGATCGCCCAACCCAGCGCGTTGAGCACGACGAACACCGGCAGGCCGAGCAGCAGCGACGGCCCCCAGATCGCGCGCGCATGTCGGCGCACCAGCGCGTTGCCGAGCTCCATCGCCTCCCACGCGGTGCGCGGTCGCAGTTCCACCTGCACGGTCTCAACGCGCATCGGCCACCCCGCGTCCGCCGCGCCACAGCCACAGCCCGGTCAACAGCCACAGACCGCCGCCGACGCCGAACTTGATCGGGTCTGGAATCGCGCCGGTCGACGACCAGAACGCTTCGACGAACGCCGCAAACACCAGCATGACGAGGATGCCCAGACACAGCCGTCCGCCATCGCGACCGGCCTGCACCAGCGCATCGACGCGGCGCAACTGGCCCGGCGCGACCAGCGCCAGCCCCAGGCGCAAACCACCGGCGCCGGCGATGACGATTGCGGTCAGTTCCGGCGCCGAATGGCCGACGACGAAGCGCCAGAACGGGCCGCCGTGGCCGATCGCCTGCAGATGCCCGGCGACCGTGCCGATGACCACCCCGTTGAAGATCAGCACGAAAATCGTGCCAACACCGGCGAGCAGACCACTGGCGAAGGTGCGGAAGCCGATGCTGACGTTGTTCCAGATGTAGTAGCCGAACATCTCCATGTCGGTCTGGCGCTCGCGCGCGAAACGCTCGGCGGCGCGCGCCGGGTCGTACATGCCTTCCATCTGCGCCAGCTGCTCGGGCGACATCACCCCGTAGGCGAGCTCGGGCCAGAACTGGATCAGCACGAACAGCAGCACCAGCGGTACCGCGAACAGCACCAGCGAGGCCCACAGACAGCCACGTTGCGCGCGCACCAGGCGCGGAAAATCAGCGAGCAGGAAGCGCAACGCGCGGCGCCATGGCGGCGGCGGCGGCCGGTACAGCACGTTGTGGCCGCGCTGCATCAACGCCTGCAGACGTGCGGTGACCTGCGGGCTGTAACCGCGACGCCGCGCGAGCGCCTGCTGCTGGCACAGGCGGCGATAGCGCGAGGGCACATCCTCGTCGCCCAGTCCGGTCCATTCGCGACGCGACGCGCGCGCGCGTCGCGGACTGCCCTCGCGCGCATCGAGCCAGCGCTCGAACGCGTCCCAATCGGCCTCGTGGCGGGCGACGAAGGCGTCCTGCCTCATGCGCGTCGCCCCAGCAGCCAGTTGGCGACGCCGAGCAGCCGCAGCACGCCGGTCTCACCACGCGCACCGGTGACCGGTGTGGCGATGTCGGCCAGTTCCTGCTGGCGCTCGCCGGTCAAGGCATGCGCGCGTTCGGCGAACGCGATCACCGCGACCTGCTCGTGCGCCTGCAATGGAACGGCCGGTGCCTGCGGCGCGATCTGCAGCGCGTCGATGCGCGTGCGCTCGCGCGGCGCGTGGATCACCAGCGTGCCGGCCACCATGTCGCCCAGGCGCCGGCTCCAGGGATCGGCCAGGCTCGCGACCAGGCCTGCGCCGTAACCGAAGGGCAGCATGTCGACGGTGCGCATCAGATTGCGCACGAAGCTCGCCATCCAGCCGATCGGCGCGCCGTCGGCCGACACCACACGCAGGCTGAGCGCGCGCTTGCCGGGCGTCTGCCCGCCGTACAGCGCTTCGAACACCACCGGATAGCCCCAGAACACGACGAACAGCACGATCATGTACATGCCCGAGCCGAACTTGCCGAGCATGCCGAGCACGACCGAGATCGCCATCAGCAGCGCGCCGCGGATGGCCAGATCGATCAGCCACGCCACCGCGCGCGGCACCGGGCCGGCGGCGGGCAGTCGCAATGCGACGCCTTCGGGCGTATGGACCTCGCGCACGGTATCGAGCATCAGGCGCCGCGGCTCCGTGCGGTCATGCGCGTTTGCGCGTCGTCCCTGTCGGTCATGCGTGGTGGGCGTCCCTGCCGTGCTCAGCCCGCCAACGCGGCGAGATATTCGTCCTTGAGGCGCACATAGTGCGCGGCGCTGTAGTACAGGCCTTCGATCTGCGCGTCATCGAGCTTGCGCACGCAGCGCGCCGGATTGCCCACCCACAGTTCGCCCTCGCCCACCACCTTGCCCGGCGACACCACCGCGCCGGCCGCGACGAAGGCGTGCTTCATCACCACGGCGCCATCGAGCACCAGCGCGCCCATGCCGATCAACGCCGCGTCCTCGATCGTGCAGGCGTGGATCACCGCTTTGTGGCCGATGGTGACGTCACTGCCGATCAAAGTCGGAAACCCGCCGAGCTTGGCGTGTGGTCCGGCATGACTGACGTGGATCACGGTGCCGTCCTGCACGCTGGTGCGCGCACCGATGCGCACGTGGTTGACGTCGCCGCGGATCACTGTCGCCGGCCACACCGACACATCGTCGCCAAGCGTGACATCGCCGATCACTGTCGCCGCCGGATCCACGTAGACGCGTGCGCCGAGAGTCGGTGCGATGTTCCGGTAGGGTCTGAGGTCCATTGCTGAAGTTTACCTGCGGCTCCACCGGATTGCCGCGACGGCCGCGGCTACACTGCGGCGATGGATGCTGCCCTGCCCGCTTCGACACCCGTCGCCGACCTGCAACCGACGCTCGACGCGCTGCGCGCGGCCTGGCGCAGCCGTCGCCCCGACGCCGCGCAGCGCCGCGACGATCTCGCCCGTCTGCGCGCTGCATTTGCGCGTCGTCTCGACGAGATGGCCGATGCGATCTCGGCCGATTTCGGTCACCGCGCGCGCGCCGAATCGCTGATCGCCGACGGCATGACCGTGCTGTCGGAGATCGATGCGCTGCGCGGCCATCTGCGCGGCTGGATGCGCCCGCGCCGGGTCGGCGCCGGCTGGAAGCTGTGGCCGGCGCGCGCCGAAGTCCGGCCGGTGCCGCTGGGCGTGGTCGGCGTGATCGCGCCATGGAACTACCCAGTGAATCTGGCGTTGATTCCACTGGCGACCGCGATCGCCGCCGGTAATCACGTCTATCTCAAGCCGTCCGAACACACGCCGCGCAGCAGCGCGTTCCTGCGTTCGCTGCTGGCAGAAGTGTTTCCGCCTGACCGCGTCGCCGTCGCACTGGGCGATGCCGACATCGGCGCCGCGTTCGCAGGTCTGCCGTTCGACCATCTGGTGTTCACCGGCTCGACCGCCGTAGGCCGCAAGGTCATGGCCGCGGCGGCGCCCAACCTCACCCCGCTGACACTGGAACTCGGCGGCAAGTCACCGGCGATCGTCTGCCCCGGCTATCCGCTCGACAAGGCCGCGGCGCGTCTGGTCACCGGCAAGCTGTTCAATGCCGGCCAGACCTGCATCGCGCCGGACTACGTGCTCGTCGATGCCGCGCGCCGCGATGCGCTGCTCGAGGCGCTGCGCTTCGAGGTACAGGCGCGCTATGCCGATGCCGGCGCGCGGGCGTCGGATTACACGCACATCGTCAGCGACGCGCAGCACGCGCGACTGACCGGCCTGATCGACGATGCGCGTGCACGCGGCCTGACCGTGCTGCCGCTGCTCGAGGTCGAAGGCACGCGCGCACTCGCGCCGACGCTGATCGTCGAACCCGGCGACGACGCCGAGGTGATGCGCGAGGAGATCTTCGGGCCGATCCTGCCGGTGCTGTCCTACCGCACGCTCGACGAGGCCATCGCCTTCGTCGAAGCACGCGACCGGCCGCTGGCGCTGTATCCCTTCGGCGACCGCGCCCAGGCCGAAGCGATCCTCGCCCGCACCGTCGCCGGCGGCGTGACCGTCAACGACACCCTGCTGCATTTCGCCGCGAATCGGCTGCCGTTCGGCGGCGTCGGTCCCAGCGGCATGGGCGCGTATCACGGCCGCGCCGGTTTCGATGCGATGACCAAGGCACTGCCGGTGCTGTGGCAGTCTCGCTTCGCGGTGAGCGACTGGCTGCGCCCGCCCTATGCGCGGATCGCAACGCTCATCGACCGCCTGGTACGTTGAGCCACGCGCTCAGCGCGGCGACGCACGCTGCAGCAGGTCGCGTGCGGATTGCTGCGCGGCCTCGCGCAGTCGCGGCAGGTCGACATCGCGTAGTGCGCCGTCCGTCTTGAGCAGCACGCCGTCGACGATGACCGTGCGCACGTCCGACGGCGACGCCGAATAGACCAGCAGCGCCGCAGGGTCGCCGCCGCCGAAGCCGGCCATCTGCAGCGAATCGGCCGCGATCACCTGCAGGTCGGCGCGCTTGCCGGCCACCAACGTGCCGGTGATCGCGCCCAGGCCCAGCGCGTCGGCACCGCGGCGTGTCGCCAGCTCGAGCAGCGCGCGCGGATCGACCGCGGTCTCGTCGCGCGCCTCGCCGCTCCAGGTCAGCGCCGCGAGGCGCATGGTCGCGAACATATCGCCCCGGCCGGCCAGTGCATTGCCGTCGATGCCGAGCCCCTGCCGGCGTAAGGCCGCGAAATGATCGATGCGGGTCGGGCCATAGCCGACCCGGTGCTCGCTGATCGGTGTCAGCGACAGCGCGCCGCCCGCCGCCTCCAGCGCCTGCAGCTGCGCCGGTGTCGCATCGGTCGCATGGACCAGACTGAGGTCAGGTGCGAGCAGGTCGCGCGCGATCAGCGCATCGAAGATCGGCCCCGGCTCGACGCTGACGTGGACCTGCACCGGCAGGCCGAGCGCGCGGGCGGTATCGCGCTCGTGCATGCGCATCGCCCAGTTGGTCGCGTCGTCGCGGTCGCGCGGCAGCCGCCAGGCCAGGCCCATGCGCACGCGCGCCTCCTCGCCGCGCGTGGCCGCGAGTGCCGACAGGTGTTCGACGTCGATCGGATACCGCGTGCTCTTGTCCGGCCCGCCGTAGTACAGCACCGCGCGGATGCCGGCCGCGTCCAGTGCCTGCAGGCCGGCCTCGCCGTGCGCCGGCGAGCGCACGTTGTCGAAGAAGTCGCCGGTCGTGGTGATGCCGCCGTCGAGCAGTTCCAGCGCGCCGATGTGCATCGCGATGCGCACATCGTCGGGCGTCATCGACGGCGCCAGCGATTCGGCGGTATCGAAATAGGCGCCGTCGGCGTTGCGGAACTGACCGCGCATCGTGGTCGTATACAGATGCGAATGGGTGTCGACGAAGCCGGGCAGCACGTAGGCGCCTTCGGCGTCGATCACGCGCGCATCGCCCGGCTCGAGATCCGGGCCGACCGCGACGATGCGACCATCGCGCACCAGCACGTCGGCGCGCGGCAGATCGCCGACCTCGGGATCCATCGTCAGCACGTGGCCGTTGCGGACCAGCAGCGCGCCGGTCTCGCTGGGCGGGGCCGCCGCAGCGGGCATCGCCAGTGCCAGCAGCGTGGCCGCCAGCGGAATCGTCGGGAATCGCATCGGGGATCACTCGGTTCGCCGGGGCCGACAGCGTCGCGCACCGCCCGTGCACGCGGGGTGCCGATGCCCGCGACGTCGTGAACGGCCCGCGTACAATCGCCGGCCACACCGGAACGCAAACCGCGCCGATGAAGATCGCCAGCTGGAACGTCAATTCGCTCAACGTCCGCCTGCCGCACCTCGAACAGTGGCTGCGCGACGCGCAACCCGACGTGGTCGGCATCCAGGAAACCAAGCTCGAGGACGCGCGCTTTCCCGACACCGCGCTCGCCGCGCTCGGCTATCGCAGCGTGTTCGCTGGCCAGAAGACCTACAACGGCGTCGCCCTGCTTGCCCGCAACCGCGCGCTCGACGACGTGCAGATCGGCATTCCCGGCTTCGAGGACGAACAGAAGCGCGTGATCGCCGCGACCATCGACGGCGTGCGTGTGATCAACCTCTACGTCGTCAACGGCCAGGACGTGGGCACCGACAAGTACGCCTACAAACTGCGCTGGCTGGCCGCCGTGCACGAATGGGTGCAGCGCGAACTGGCCGCGCATCCGAAACTCGTCGTGCTCGGCGATTTCAACATCGCCCCCGACGACCGCGACGTGCACGACCCAGCGGTCTGGAACGACAGCCACATCCTGACCTCCACCGCCGAGCGCGATGCCCTGCGTGGCCTGCTTGGACTCGGCCTGCATGACGCGTTCCGCCTGCATCACGAGGACGCGGGTGTTTTCAGCTGGTGGGATTACCGGCAGGCGGGCTTCCGCCGCGATCTCGGCCTACGCATCGATCTGACGCTGGTGTCCGACGCGTTGCGCGATACGGCCGTGGCGTCTGGAATCGATCGCGAGCCCAGGACATGGGACCGCCCAAGCGATCACGCACCCGCGTGGGTGTCGCTTCGCGGATGACCCGCGCGACATCGCCGCGCCGCTTCAACCGCGCGGCGCGAGTCAACTGGCACGGTTGATCCGGCTGCAATTCACCCGGCTGGCATGCTCCAAAAAAAGGCCCGGCAATGCCGGGCCCTCGGAACCATTGCAGCGCCTTCAAAAATCAGCGCGCGCTGCCGCGTCGGAACAGGTTGACGATTGCCAGCAGAATGATCGCGCCGATCAGCGCGGTCAGCAGGAAGCCGATCCAGCCTGCACCAAACGACACGCCCAGCATCGGCAGCAACCAGCCACCGATGAAGCCACCAATGATGCCGACGACGATGTTCAGCAGGATGCCCTGCTGCGCATTGGTGCGCATGAGGATGCTGGCCAACCAGCCGGCGATGCCGCCGACGATGATGTAGATGAGGAAATTCATGGACGTACTCCGTTGGCGGATCGCGAACATCTGAGAGAGCGGGCGCATACCGGCCCGAAGTGCGGCGCAAGCATCCACCCGCTTCCGTGACGGGCACGTCAGTATTCAGTTTGAGTCTGTGTCGAACAGCGCCTCCAGCGCAGCGCGGGGCAGCTTGCCGGTCTCGTTGCGAGGCAGCGCGTCGATTCGGCGGATACGGCGCGGCAGGAACACGGGGTCGACGTCCGCGCGGAGTGCGTCGAGTAGCGCGGCATCGTCGAGCGCGGAATCCGCAACGACCGCGGCGAAGATGCGACGCACGCCGGTCGCACCGGGCGCATCACACTGGCAGATCACGCCATCGCGTACGCCAACGATCGCCAGCAGGCGACGGGTGAGATCGGCAAGCGACGCGCGTTTGCCGGCGATCTCGATCATGTCGGCCTGGCGGCCCCGCAATTCGAAGCGGCCGGCCGCGTCGAGTTCGACGATGTCGGCCAGCAGGCGCGGCTCGGGCAGATGCGGCGCATGTACAAGGGTGCCGTCGGGCACGGGCTGCAGGCGCACGCCGTCGAAGGGGGTCCAGCCTTGTTCGTGCGCGGTACGGCGGCGCGCGAAAATGCATGTCTCCGTTGAACCGAACAGTTCGCGCACCTCACACCCGAAACGCGCTTCGGCGGCGGCCGCTAGGGCCTGCGGCAGCGGCGCAGTCGCAGTGACGATCGCGGCGAGCGGCGGCAGACTGACGCCCGATTCGACCAGCGAGCGCAGATGCACCGGCGTGGTCACCAGCAGCGGCGGGCGCGGTGCATCGCGCAGGGCCGCGGCGATGTCTTCGGGAAAGAACGGTCGCGCGCCGTGCACGGCGACATTGCCAAGCAATGGCAGCAGCACCGACAGCTCCATGCCGTACATATGCTGCGGCGGCACGGTGGCGACGACCGGCAGCGTGGCCTCGCCATGCAGGTCGGCGAGCGCGGCGAGGTTCTGCAGCGTGCCGGTGTGGAATGTCGCCCAGGTCTTGGGATTGGCGCCGGGCACGCCGGTGCTGCCGGAGGTGAAACCGATCGCCACCAGCGCATCGAGCGCGACATCGGGCACGCTCCCATCGAGCGCGGGCAGCAGGTCCGGCAGGCGCACGTAATGCGGCGGCGCGGGCGCATGCGTCACCGCATGCCCGGCATCGCAGCCGCAGTCGTCGCGATCACCGATGCAATAGCTGTGCGCATGACGCGCACGCACGTCGTCGATCGCGCCGCGCGTCCGCGCCGGCGGCAGCAGGGTGGTCTGGCCGCGCAACGCGACCGCGCAGAACGCGACGAGGAAGCGGTAGCGGTCTTCGCACAGATTCAACGCGAACGGCGCGTCCGGCAGCAGCGCAGCGACGCCATGCACATGGGCGAGGAATGTCGCGAGCGTCACCACGCCATTGCCGTCGAACGCAATCACGCGCGACGGATTGCCCTCGACCAGCGGTCGGCTCTCGCCTGCGCCATGCAAGCCTTCGATGCGCATCGCGCCCTGTTCCACACCCACTGCCGACATCGTGCTGCCACTCCAAAAAGATGTTCCGTATGCCGTGTCCGGCCCGCGGAACAGCTGTTTTAGCTTACGCTGGACAGCCTGCGGGATGCCAAAGTGCGGATGTTCAGCGAGGGATGTTCAGCAAAACCATGAGCCTGGCCGCCGGGGCCGTGCGCGTCGCGTGGCGGGACTACCGCCGCGGCCAGTCCGCCGAAGCGCTGGTGCGCCCCTGGCTGGCCGGGACACTCGGCCGCCCCGATACCGAGATCGTCCTCGCGCGTGATGCCCGCGGCCGTCCGCAATTGCAGGTGCCCGGCGATTCCGGTCTCGACAGCAACTGGAGCCACAGCGGCGATGCGCTGCTGGTCGCCCTGGGCGACGGCGTGTCCGTGGGCGTGGACATCGAATGGATGCGCCCGCGTCCGCAGGCGATGGCGCTGGCGCAGCGTTTCTTCGCTGCGAGCGAGGCCACCGCGCTTGCGAAGCGAACGCCCGAAGATGCCGAAGCCGCCTTCGTGCAGCTGTGGTGCGCGAAGGAAGCCGTACTCAAGGCGCATGGACATGGCCTGTCGTTCGGGCTCGATCGACTGGAGTTCGCCGCACGCGAAGATGGCTGGGCGCTGGTCGCCTGCGATCCGGCGCTGGGGACGCCGGGGGACTGGCATCTGCATGCGTTCGCGCCGTTGCCGGGGTATCTGGCGACGGTGGCCTGGCGGCGGGTGGATTGAGCGGGCTCCCGGTCGTTGATCCGCTCGAATCGCTATCTGCAGCGCTGAAGCATCGCCCCCACCCAACCCTCCCCCGGCAAGCGGGGGAGGGCTTTCAACGGCCGCGGCTCAAAGCGAATCGCGCCTGACGTCGTCCTTCCCCGTACGCGGGGCGGATCAACAGCTGCAGCGAATGGCGAGTCGCACGTGATCGAGCCCTCCCCCGCATGCGGGGGAGGGTTGGGTGGGGGCGACCCATCCGATGCAGCTGCGCCACAGACCACGCGCTCCACCAGCTTCTACAATGCGCCCCATGGAACTCTCCGACGACACCGCGCTGCGCGCCGAACTCGAAGCCGGATTGCGCACGCTGGGCCTCGCGCCGACGCTGGCCGATCCGCTGCTCGCCTATCTCGCGCTGCTTGTCCGCTGGAACAAGACCTACAACCTCACTGCCGTGCGCGATCCGCGCGAGATGGTGGTGCGTCATCTGCTCGATTCGCTGGCGATGGTGCCGCACGTCGACGGTCTCGCGACGCTCGCCGATCTCGGCACCGGCCCCGGCCTGCCCGGCATTCCGCTGGCGATCGCGCTGCCCGGTCTGCACGTCACCCTGGTGGAGTCGAACGGCAAGAAGGCGCGCTTTCTGCGCGAGGCGGTGCGCCAGCTGAAACTGACCAATGCGGACGTCGCCGAATCGCGCATCGAAGCCGTCGACAGGCCCGGCGCGTTCGACGCGATCACCGCACGTGCGCTGGCCACGCTGCCCGACATCCTCGCCGTCGGCGGCCATCTGCCGAAGGCCGACGGTGGACGCCTGCTGGCGATGAAGGGCGTGAATCCGGTCGACGAGATCGCCGCGCTGCCGGCCGGCTGGCGGCTCGACACGGTGACGCCGCTGAAGGTGCCCGGGCTGGACGCCGAACGGCATCTGGTCGTCGTCGCGCGCGCCTGAGCCCGCCTGCACATCTGTCCCGCTCCAGGCGCAGGACATCGCCGATGCCCGCCCGCGCATCAGCGGTTCAGCTGCAACCGCGTCGTCGTCGCAGGTCCGCACCGGTGTCCCCAAGCGACGCTTGGGGGGCATAATCCCCGGTCCGGCCGCCGCCCGCGGTGGCCGGCTCCCTTCCTGAACCTCGCACGGAGCCCATGGCCCGCATCATCGCCATCGCCAACCAGAAGGGCGGCGTCGGAAAGACGACGACGGCCGTGAACCTGGCCGCGGCGCTCGCCCGCACGCCACTCCGTGTGTTGCTGGTCGACCTCGATTCGCAGGGCAACGCGACGATGGGCTGCGGCATCGACAAGGGCGCGGTGCCGGTTTCGACCTGCGACGTGCTGCTGGGCGAAGTGGAAGCGGGCGATGCGATCGTGCAGACCGAGGAAGAGGTCGACCTGATTCCCGGCAACACCGATCTCACCGCCGCCGAACTCGAACTGATGGGCGCCGAGGATCGCGAGCAGCGCCTCAAGCGAGCGCTCGAACCGCTGCGTCCGCGGTACGACTACATCCTCATCGACTGTCCGCCGGCGCTGTCGCTGCTGACGCTCAACGCGCTGACCGCCGCCGACTCGGTGCTCGTGCCGATGCAGTGCGAGTACTACGCGCTCGAAGGCCTGACCGCGCTGCTGCAGACGATCGACGCGATCAAGCAGAACCTCAACCCAAAGCTCGAGGTCGAGGGCGTGCTGCGCACGATGTTCGACGTGCGCAACAACCTCGCCAACGCCGTGTCGGGCGAGCTGACGAATCATTTCGGCGACAAGGTGTTCCGCACCATCGTGCCGCGCAACGTGCGCGTGGCCGAAGCGCCCAGCCACGGTCAGAGCATCGTCGGGTACGACAAGGCCTCGCGCGGCGCGATCGCCTATCTCGGTCTCGCTGGCGAAGTGATCCGCCGCCAGCGCGAACGCGACGCAAAGAACAGCACTCAGGACGCCACTGCCATGGAGACGCCGGCATGACCGCTGCGAAGACGCCCGCCAAGAAGCGCGGTCTGGGCCGCGGCCTGGAAGCCCTGCTCGGCCCCAAGGCCGCCGCCGAGGCGCCGAGCCTGGAGGCGACTGAGCAGGACACGCTGCGCGTGCTGCCGATCGATGCGCTGAGCGCCGGCAAGTACCAGCCGCGCAAGCACTGGGATGCCGACAAGCTCACCGAGCTGGCCGAGTCGATCAAGGCGCAGGGCGTGATCCAGCCGCTGGTCGTGCGCGAGCGTGCCGACCGCACCTTCGAGATCATCGCCGGCGAACGCCGCTGGCGCGCGTCGAAGCAGGCGGGCCTCACCGAAGTGCCGGCGGTCGTGCGCAATGTCGAGGACCGCACGGTCGTCGCGATGGCGCTGATCGAGAACATCCAGCGCGAAGACCTCAACCCGCTGGAAGAAGCACAGGCGCTGCAGCGGCTGATCGACGAATTCGATCTGACCCACGCGCAGGCCGCCGAGGCCGTGGGCCGTTCGCGCGCCGCGGTGTCGAACCTGCTGCGTCTGTTGGAACTGCCGCCGGCGATCCGCATCCTGGTCGAATCCAAGCAGCTGGAAATGGGCCATGCCCGCGCCCTGCTGACGCTGTCGCCTGAACTCGCCAGCAAGCTCGCCAGCGACGCGGTCGAACACGGCTGGTCGGTGCGCGAAGTCGAACACCGCGCGCAGCAGTTCGCCGCCGGCCGTGTGCCGGGCGGCGACACCCGCACCGCTGCGCGTAACAAGGCACGCCCGCAGGCCGACATCGTCTCGCTGGAGAACGAGCTGTCGGAGACCCTGGGCACGCGTGTGTCTATCGCCAACGGCCGCGGCAACAAGGGACGTCTGGTGATCCATTACGGCAACCTCGAAGCCCTCGACGGCGTGCTGGAACGGCTGCGCGCCGAGCGCCCATAACGCGCGCCGCACGACGGTGGCGCGCAGCGACCACCGCAAGCGCCCCGTCTGAACCCGCTCGGGTCGCGTCGGTGTCTCTGGTGATCGCGGACTGCGCCGATGCAGGACATCCATCGCGTCGCGCGCGGCCGCTGAAATTGTGTAACGCGGCACGCACCGCATAGGCTGCGCCGATGCATCGCACCCCCACTCTCCTGTCCTGGCCGCGCCGTCTGCTGATGGCGCTGCTGGTACTGGGCCTGATGGCGGCGCCGGTGCTGGTGGCGATGGGCAATACCTACGAAGCCGCGCACGGCGAGACCGCCGAGCAGCACGACCACGCCGCAGAGGCCCACGACAACGGGGGGGATCTGCTGCATGCGGTCGCGCACTGCGCCACCTGTGGCGCGCATACCCCCGCCCTTCCCCCGGTCGCACCGCTGATCGCACCGCTGGCGATGTCGCATCCCGCATTGCGCGCGTTCGAGGCTGCGCCCGCGCGCGAAACCGATTCCCTGCTGCGACCGCCGATTTCCGCATGACGCCCGCGCCGGCCTGAGGCCGGCTTTTTGTCATCCCGAAATTGGAGTGTTCCCATGTTGTTGCGACTGGCGGCCCTGGCCGCCCTCGCCGCTGCGCCGTGCCTTGTGGCCGCGCAGTCGGCGCCCGTGCCCGTGCGCGCAAGCGCGCAGGCGTTGACCCTCGATGACGCGTTCGCGCGTGTCGCGCAGGCCCATCCCGATCTGCGCCTGTTCGACGGCCAGCGCGCGGTGTTCGATGCCGAACGCGAGGTCGCTGCACTGCGCCCGCCGCTGGAAGCCGGCATCGAGATCGAGAACCTCGGCCTCGATTCCCCCGCGCGCACGCTCGAAACCACGCTGACGCTCGCCGGCGTGTTCGAACGCGGCGGCAAACCCGATGCACGACGCGCGCTCGCACAGACCCGCATCGATGCGCTCGCCCTGCAACGCGAAACCGCGCGCGTCGATCTGCTGGCCGAAACCGCGCGGCGTCATCTGGCCATCGTCATCGCGACGCGTCGCCTGGCCATCGCCCAGGCCGATGTCGCGCAGCGCACGCGCTTCGTTGCATCCGCGCGTCAGCGCTTCGCGGCAGGCGCATCGCCCGAAGCGGTCGTGCTGACCGCGCAGGCGGCGCAGGCGCAAGCCGAACTGCAGGCCGCCAACGCGCGACTGGAGATCGAGACCGCGCGTCGCAGCCTGTCGATGCTGTGGGGCGATCCGGATGGTGCCTTCGACGTCCTCGAAGGCGATCCGCTCGCTCTGCCCGACATCGCCGACTTCGACATCCTGCGCGCCCTGCTCGTGCGGTCGCCCGAGCTGCTGCAGTTCAACGATCGCGCGCGCATCGCCGAAGCGCGACTGCAGCTCGCGCGCAGCGACGCGACGCCCGACATCGGATGGCAGGCCGGCATTCGCCATCAGCGCGAGAACGGCGACATCTCGCTGGTTGGCGGTTTCGTCGTGCCGCTCGGCAGTCGCACGCGCGCGCAGCCCGGCATTCGTGCGGCGTCGGCGGAACTGGCACTGGTCTCGATCGAACGCGACGCCGGTGATCGCGCGCTTCAGGCCACGCTGGCCGAAGCACATGGCCAGTATCGCGTCGCGCAGTCGGCCGTCTCGCTGCTGGCGCGCGATGTCCTGCCGCGTCTGACCCGTGCCGCCAGCGCCACCGAGCGCGCCTGGCGCGCGGGCGCGGTGTCGTACCTGGAGTGGTCGCAACTGCAGGACGGGCGCAGTGACGCACTGCGCCAGCAACTCGACGCCGCCGAGGCCGCGCAGATCGCCCTGATCGAACTGCAGCGCCTGACCGGCCAGTCCCTCGTCGTCGCGAACGCAACGCCCGCACCCTTTGAAGGAGACGCCCGATGAGGACGTTCACGACCACAGCCTCATCGATTGCACTTGCGTTGCTGCTTTCCGCATGCAGCGCGCCCTCGACCGCGCCGGTCGCCGATGCCACCGGCACATCCGCAGACGAACACGCCGATGACACACATGCGGACGAGGGCGATGCTGACGATGACCACCCCGACGACGCCACGACCATCGCGGCCGACATCGCCAACGACGTCGGCATTCGCGTCGCGCCCGCGGCCGCCGGCACCATCGCCGACCAGCACGAAGTGCAGGGCTTGCTGACCACGCTGGAAAGCGGCAACGCCCGCGTGACCGCACGCTTCCCCGGCCCGATCCGCCGCCTGCATGCCGAAGTCGGCGACCGCGTGCGCGCCGGCCAGGTGCTGGCGACGATCGACAGCAACCTCAGCCTGTCCAGCTACACCGTCACTGCGCCGATCGCCGGCACCGTGCTCGCGCGCAACGCCTCCGTCGGCCAGAGCGCCGGCGAAGGCGCGGTGCTGTACGAGATCGCCGATCTGTCGATGCTGTGGGTGGACCTGCACGTGTTCGGCCGCGATGCCGAACATCTCGCCGCCGGTTCGCCGGTGACGATCAGCCGCCTCGGCGACGGTGCCACTGCCGACACGCGTGTCGACCGCGTGCTGCCGGGCACCGCGACCGCCAGCCAGAGCACCATCGCCCGCGCCACGCTCGACAACGCCGACGGCCAATGGCGTCCGGGCTCAGCCGTGCGCGCGATGGTCACCGTGTCGACGCAAGCGGCGGATCTCGTCGTGCCGCTGACGGCCCTGCAACAGATGGACGGCCGCGACGTGGTGTTCGTGCGCGAGGGCGATCGCTACGAGAAGCGTGTGGTGACGCTCGGGCGGCGCGATGCGCGCCAGGTGGAGATCGTCGATGGCGTCGCGGTGGGTGAGGACGTGGTGATCGAGCAGAGCTACACGATCAAGGCGGATCTAGAGAAGGCGGGGGCCGGGCATGCGCATTGACGCTAATGCGTTTTCGCGACCGGACATTCGCGCGTCGGAATGGCAGGTCACGCGCATAGGGACCCAGGCGATCCGTCATTCCCGCGCAGGCGGGAATCCAAGGACTTTGACGTTCGCTCTCTCCCTAGACCACCCAATTTCGTCACGAAAGTCACTGGATTCCCGCCTGCGCGGGAATGACGATGTGGGGAGCTGTCGACGCAATAGGAAATCGCAAATCGCTGTGCAGTGGCTGCCAACCGTACTCACGCTCACTGCAGGCATGCCACACCCAAGCATCGGAGCCCCCCATGCTTGAGTCCGTCATCCACGCCGCCATCCGGCACCGCTGGCTGGTCCTGGCCGCCACGCTGCTGCTCGTCGCCGTCGGCGGCTGGAGTTTCACCAAACTCCCGATCGACGCGACGCCTGACATCACCAACGTGCAGGTGCAGATCAACACCTCCGCGCCCGGCTATTCGCCGCTGGAGACGGAACAGCGCGTCACCTTCCCGATCGAAACCGCGCTCGCGGGATTGCCGCGGCTCGACTACACGCGTTCGCTGTCGGCATACGGTTTGTCGCAGGTCACGGTTGTGTTCGAAGACGGCACCGATCTGTATTTCGCGCGCCAGCAGGTCGCCGAGCGCGTGCAGCAGGTGCAGGGGCAGCTGCCGGACGATGTTGACCCGACGCTCGGCCCGGTCGCGACCGGACTCGGCGAAATTTTCATGTACACCGTCGAGGCCGAGCCGGCCGCGCGAAAACCGGACGGCACGCCGTACACCGCGACCGATCTGCGCACGCTGCAGGACTGGGTGGTGCGGCCGCAGATGCGCAATGTGCGCGGCGTGACCGAGGTCGACACCATCGGCGGCTTCGCGCGACAGGTGCACATCACGCCGGATCCGGCATTGCTGGTCGCGCTCGACTTCACGTTCGAGGATGTCGTCACTGCGGTCGCCAACAACAACCGCAACGTCGGTGCCGGCTACATCGAGCGCAACGGCCAGCAGTTGCTGGTGCGCGTGCCGGGCCAGGTGGCCGATATCGAGGCGATCGGCAACATCGTGATGGCGCGGCGCGATGGCGTGCCGATACACGTGCACGATGTCGCGAGCGTCGGCGAGGGCCGGGAGCTGCGCACCGGCGCGGCCACGCAGAACGGCGCAGAAATCGTGCTCGGCACGGTGCTGATGCTGTACGGCGAGAACAGCCGCACCGTGGCGCAGGCCGCCGCGCAGCGCCTGGAGGCGACGAATGCGAGCCTGCCCGATGGCGTGCGGGCGGTTGCGGTCTACGACCGCACGGCGCTGGTCGACCGCACGATTCGCACCGTCGCCAAAAACCTGATCGAAGGCGCGCTGCTGGTGATCGTGGTGCTGTTCCTGCTGCTCGGCAACGTGCGCGCGGCGCTGCTCACGGCGCTGGTGATTCCATTGACGATGCTGTTCACCGTGATCGGCATGCGCCAGGGCGGCGTGTCCGGCAACCTGATGAGCATGGGCGCGCTGGACTTCGGCCTGATCGTCGACGGCGCGGTGATCATCGTCGAGAACTGCCTGCGCCGTTTCGGCGAAGCGCAGCAGCGGCTCGGGCGCCTGCTCGAGACGCGCGAACGCCACGCGGTCGCGGCCTCGGCCAGCGCCGAGGTGATCCGGCCCAGCCTGTTCGGCCTGGGCATCATCGCGGCGGTGTATCTGCCGGTGTTCGCGCTCGAAGGCGTGGAAGGCAAGATGTTCCATCCGATGGCGATCACCGTGGTGCTGGCGTTGACCGGCGCGATGCTCCTGTCACTGACCTTCGTACCGGCGACCATCGCCTTGCTGTTGCGCGGCCGCGTGGCCGAGCACGACAACCGGATGATGCGCGCGGCACGTCGCGGCTATGCGCCGACGCTCGACTGGGCGCTGCGGCACGGGCGCTGGCTGGTCGGCGGCGCGCTGGTGCTGGTGCTGGGCTGCGGCTGGCTGGCGACACGGATGGGCAGCGAGTTCATCCCCAGCCTGGATGAGGGCGACATCGCCATGCACGCGATGCGCGTGCCCGGCACCGGTATCGAACAGTCCGTCGCAATGCAGCGCGCGCTGGAACGTCGCCTGCTCCAAGTCCCGGAAGTCGCGCGCGTGTTCTCCAAGATCGGCACCGCCGAGGTCGCCAGCGATCCGATGCCGCCATCGGTCGCCGACACCTTCCTGATCCTCGCGCCACGCGCCGACTGGCCCGATCCGCGCAAGCCGCGGGCCGCGCTGGTCGGCGAGCTCGAAGCGATCGCCGACACCATGCCCGGCAACAACTACGAGTTCACGCAGCCGATCCAGATGCGTTTCAACGAACTGATCTCCGGCGTGCGCAGCGACGTGGCGGTGAAGATCCAGGGCGACGATCTCGACACCCTGCAAGCCGTGGCGACCGAGGTCGAACGTGTGCTGCAGGGCATCGGCGGCGCCGCCGACGTGCGCATCGAAGCCGTCGACGGTCTGCCGCTGCTGGAGATCGCCCCCGACCCGCGCGCGATGGCGCGCTACGGGCTCAATCCGGGCGACGTGCAACGTGTGGTCGCGGCGGCGATCGGCGGCGAAACGGCCGGCCAACTGTTCGATGGCGACCGGCGATTCGACATCGTGGTGCGTCTGCCCGAATCGCTGCGCGGCGATCCTGCAGCGCTCGCCGACCTGCCGATTCCACTCGCGGGCACGGCCGGCGACAGCGCCGACGAATCCGACCGCAGCGGCACCTGGGCCAGCGGCACGCCACGCACCGTGCCGCTGCGCGAGGTCGCGACGATCGGCACGCAACTCGCACCGAACCAGATCAATCGCGAGAACGGCAAACGCCGCATCGTCGTCACCGCCAACGTACGCGGGCGCGATCTCGGTGGCTTCGTCGGTGAGCTGCAGACCGCTGTGGCCGAATCGGTGACGCTGCCGACCGGATACTGGATCGACTACGGTGGCACGTTCGAACAACTGGCCTCGGCCAGCCGGCGTCTGTCGCTGGTCGTGCCGCTGACGCTGGCGGTGATCCTCGCCCTGCTGTTCATGGCGTTCGGCTCGCTTCGCGACGCGCTGGTGGTCTTCAGCGGCGTGCCGCTGGCGCTCACCGGCGGCGTGCTCGCACTGGCGGCGCGCGGCATTCCGCTGTCGATCTCGGCCGGCGTCGGCTTCATCGCACTGTCGGGCGTCGCCGTGCTCAACGGCCTGGTCATGCTGACCTTCATCCGCAAGCTGCGCGAGGACGGTCTCGACCTGCAGACCGCGATCGTCGACGGCGCATTGGGACGCCTGCGTCCGGTGCTGATGACCGCCCTGGTCGCGTCGCTCGGCTTCGTGCCCATGGCATTCAACGTCGGTGCCGGCGCCGAGGTGCAACGACCGCTGGCGACGGTCGTCATCGGCGGGATCCTCTCGTCCACGCTACTGACGCTGCTGGTGTTGCCGGTGCTGTACCGGTGGGTGCATCGGCGTGACCTGCGTTGACCCCAGGGCACGGGGTCGGTGGCTACCGCGGCAGGCTCGCCTGCGCGTGATGCCCGTCGAGCACCACGGACACTCAAGTGTCCCGGTTATCGGCCGATGACGCATGACAGGCCCTCGGGTGTGTCGGTACTGTCGCCGCACCCGGCGCGTCCCGATGGCCTCCGCCGCCACCGACTGACGAAGTGATCCAGGACTCCTCCAAGCGCTCTCCGATTGGACCGCCCCCTGCCGGCAGCTTGCCGGCATTCGAGCGCGTGCTGCTGGATGCAGCCGGTCCCGAGCCGGTGTTGCACCTGCTGCAGGCGATGACGCCGCAACCGGTGGCGATGGTCGCCTGGTCCCAATGGCCGCACGAGCCGCAGTGCTGGGCAGTGAATGGCGAACGCGCCCCAGCTGTAGAACTGGCGCGTCGGGCGGTCGACGCCCGACGCGGCGGTGGGCAGGCACCCGCCGGCACACGTGTGCTGTGCCACGACGGCGACAGTGCGGCGGTACTGCTCGGCGATGGGCTCGAGGTACTGGACACCGCCCGGCTCGATGTCATCGCACAACGCATGGCGGAGCTGCTGACCGCCCAGCGCTTGCGCGGCGCTGTCGCCCGGCTCGCCCATGCGGAGAAGCTGCAGCACGCGCTGTTCGCGATCGCCGACATGGCCGGCTCCAATCGGGACATGCCCACGCTGCTGCGCGGCCTGCACGGGATCATCGGTGGGCTGATGTACGCCGAGAACTTCTACATCGCATTGCTAGACCACACGAGGCAATCAGTCCGCTTCATCTATTTTGCCGATGCGTACAACGACGAAAAGTATTCGCCGACCGAAGATGTGCCCATCGCGAAGCTCGAACGCGGGCTCACCTGGTATGTACTTCACGACTGCATTCCGCTGTGGGGGCCGCTGGAACGCCTACGCGAGCAGGTCTCAGGGCCGCTGCAGGCGCGGGGAGCGCCCTCGCTCGACTGGCTGGGCGTGCCGATGCTGCGCGATGGCCTCGCGGTCGGTGCGCTGGTGGTGCAGAGCTACCGCGACGATGTGGCGCCCTACAGCGCTTCCGACAGCGCGGTGCTGGCGTTCGTCGCCGAACACGTGCTCAACGCGGTCGAGCGCAAGCAATCCCAGGAGACGCTTGAGCGCCACGTCGCCGAACGCACGCACCAGCTCGCCCTGGCCAACGCTGACCTGCAGAAGCAGGTCAGCGAACGCCTGCGCGCCGAGCATCTGCAGGCGGCGCTCTATCGCATCGCGGCGCTGGCGATGTCCGATGATGACGACAGCTTCCGCTTCTATCAGCAGGTGCACCAAACGGTCGGCGAACTGATCAATACCGACAACTTCTACATCGCGCTGCTCGACGACACGCGCACCCACCTGCATTTTCCCTACTCGGTCGACGACAAGGACGCCGGCCGCAAGCCGCGCCGGCTGGGGCGAGGTCTGTCCGAGTACATCATCCGCCACGGCAAGCCGCTGCTGGCGGACGCGCGCGATGTCGAGGCGCTGGTGGCGTCCGGCGAACTTGAACGCGCCGGTTCGACGGGCGCGGAGTCGGTGTCGTGGCTCGGCGCGCCGCTCTACGTCGACGAGGAAATCATCGGCCTGGTGGCGGTGCAGAGCTACCGGTCCGATGTGATCTACGACACCGGCGACGCCGAGCTGCTGAACTTCGTCAGCTCGCAGATCGCCAACTCGCTGCAACGGCGACGCGCCGCCGAGAGGCTGCGAACCCTCAATGCCGAGCTCGAGGCACGCGTGGAGGCCCGCACGCGCGAACTCAGCGAACAGATCGCCGTGCGCGAACATGTCGAGGCGCAGCTCAAGCACCAGGTCATGCATGACCCGTTGACCGGCCTGCCGAACCGCCTTTACCTGCGCGAACGACTGGAATCCGCGCTGGCCCAGCTGCAGCGCAATCCCACACGCCGCGTTTCGCTGCTGTACCTGGATGTCGACCGCTTCAAGCTGTTCAACGACAGTCTGGGCCACCTGGCCGGCGACGATGTCCTGCGGGAGGTCGCGCGACGGCTGGGGACATGCGTGCGAGCCCCGGATCTCGTGGCGCGCCTGTCGGGCGACGAATTCGCAATCCTGCTGGAAGACACGTCCGGGCCTCGGGCCGCCTGCAAGGTGGCGCAGCGCGTTCTGGACCTGTTCGTGGAGCCGATGCAGATCGCCGGTCGCCTGCTGCAGGGGTCGACCAGCATCGGCATCGCCATCGCCGATGCGCGCTATCAGCACATCGACGCATTGCTGCATGACGCGGACGTCGCGCTGTACCGGGCCAAGCGTGCGGGCCGCGCGCGATACGTCATGTTCGACGAAACCCTGCAGCGCGCGGCGATGGATGTACTCGAACTCGAACACGAGCTGCGCGCGGCGCTGATCCGCAACGAGTTCGAGCCGTTCTTCCAGCCGCTGGTGCGCCTGGAGGATGGGCAGATCGTCGGCTACGAGGCCCTGATCCGCTGGCGGCACCCAACCCGCGGCGTGCTCGCGCCCGGCGAGTTCCTGGGTGTCGCCGAGGAGAGCGGGCTGATCGAAGCCATCGACTGGCAGATGTACCGCTTGGCCTGCGCGGCGGCGGTCGGCTTCGTACGCGGCGACGAGTTCATCACGCTCAACATCTCGCCGCGCCACTTCCAGAACGAGGATTTCGATACGCGTCTGCTGACGATGGTGGAGGCGTCCGGCTTCGAGCCGTCACGGCTGCACATCGAGGTCACCGAAGGCACTCTGCTCGGCGAGCCGGACGCGGTGGCGCGGATTCTCGAGCGCCTGCGCGCTGCGGGCGTCGAGGCCGCACTCGACGACTTCGGCACCGGCTATTCCTCGTTGAGCTATGTGCACCGGTTTCCACTGAAGATGATCAAGATCGACCGCTCCTTCATCGATCCACTGGGCAGCGACGCGGCCCAACGCAGCTCGGTGATCATCGGCGCGATCCTCGCGCTGTCGCATTCGCTTGGCCTGGACGTGCTGGCCGAGGGCATCGAAACCGAGGCCCAGTCCACGCACCTGCAGCGCATGGGCTGCCTGTATGGCCAGGGCTACCATTTCGGCCGACCGCAGCCGGCTGCGCATTGGGGCCGGCACGCGCTGACGCGTGCGTGATCGTGCTGGCCGCGCCCGACCTGTCCGCAACAGGTCTGGGGTTTCTGCACCAGTCGCCCGTCAGCGCCCGCCGCCGCCTCCACCACCGCCACCGCCACCCGAGGAGCCCCCGCCGCCGCCGCCGAACGAACTGCCCGACGAGCTGCCTGGCGGCGTCGACGACGAGGCGATCTGCGAGGTGAAGCTGCTACCGATGGCCTTGCTGAAACCAGCGACATCGCCGATGCCCGCGCTGCCGCCGCCGGTGGCGTGATACCAGGCGATTGACGAGGTCGCTGCAACCGCCGCGGCGCTGCCGACGGCTGTGGTGAACTTCGTCGTCCACGCGTCCTCCACGTCCAGCGCCACCGCATAGGGCAGCAGGAACTCGAATCGCTCGGCATCAAGTGCAGGCTCGCCCTCGCCCGGGCCCTGCAGGCGTTGCAGATCCTGCTGTTCCGCGACGGTCAGGTAGCGACGGAAGCCTTCGATGCGGTCCCACATCGCACGGGTTTCCGGCCAGATGGCCGAGATCAGGAAGGCGAACGCGAAGAACGTCACGAGCATCGCGACAAGGGCCGGCACCATCAGCGGCAGCACCAGGCCGGTGCTCGTGTAGACGCCGAACAGCACCGCGACACCCGCGAAAACGACGCCGATCAGCGCCATGACGCCGACGCTGCCACCGTTGAACCTCGCCAGTCCCCGGGGGAAACGCACGGCCATCGCCTGTTCGATGCGGCGCTGGTGCGCCGACTGGATCCTCTGCATCTGGCGCGCCTTCGCCTTGTCCAGTTCCAGCGTGTCGCCGGCCTTGAACAGGTCGGCCAGCAGCGCCTGTTGCGCGTCGGTGACCGCCCCACCACCGGACGCGCGCACGACGCGCCAGACCTCGTCCCGCGACGTCCCTTCGCGATGGATGGTGACGTGGCCGGCGACCGCCAGCGCCAGCACATCCGCCGAGAACGCGCGTGCGTCGACGTGGTTCCTGCGGATGTAGCGCAGCGTCGCGGGCGACAGATCGTCGGGCGGGTCGTAGGTCACGACGATCGGACCGGGCTTTGGGTCGCGTCCGACCTTGTGCCAGCGCGTCACGCCGTAGAGCAGCATGAGGATCAGCCCGGTCAGCGCGATCAGCGGCGCGCGATTGTCGCTGAGCAGCCACAGCACGCGCTGCTGCCGGGACGGCTCGGGCAGCAGCCCTTTCGGAAAGGCCAGCACGGTCGTCAGGCCCTCGGCCGGACCGAGCGGCGCGGCCAACGTCCAGCGCGCCTGGCCGGGCCCGGTGATCTCTGCGGTGCAGGCCTGCGCCCGCGATCCCTGCACCCCGGTCCAGCATTCGGGCAACAGATCGGCGGCGGGCACGTCCTGCGGCAACCGCAGCGTCGTGGTGCCGGTGTCGATCGCGAAGTCCCAGCCGGTGCCGATCGCATTCCAGTACAGCTCGTCATGCGTCTCGAAGAAACCGACCTGGCGTGTCGTGCGATAGCGCAGCGTGTAGGTGAACTCACCCGGCAACGGCAGGAAATTGTCGTTGCCGGTGTTGATGCGCACGCCATTCGCGCGTTTCTCGATGAAGAACGGCTCGGGCCCGCCATCGCGCTGCAGGCCGAGCATTTCGAATGCGACCGCGATGCGGTTGCCGTGGCGGTCCGTGTAGCGCGTGGGGAAATCGCGATAGATGCCGCGGCGCACCCGGTTCCCCTCACCGCGCACGCGGATACGCTCGGTCACTTCAAGACTGCCGTCGGCGTTGAGCTGCAGATCGCTGTCGTAGGACAGGATGCGTTCCTGCGCCAACAGCGGCGCGGTGCACAGCAACAACAGACACGACAGCAACAGACGGATCATCGTTTGGTTCCGGAGAAGGGGGGTGCGCGCGAAGGCGCCAAGATGCTACCCGACACGCGATCGGTATTTGCAGTCCGCCATTCGGGCGGCCGACGTACGCCTTCATCGGAAATCGATACAGTCAAACGCATGACGTTCCTCGAACTGCTCAAGGATGGCGGTCGCGCATTGCTCGACGCGCTGTTCCCCCGTCGCCAGGCGCTGGCGAACCTGCGTGCAAAATGGGGCCAGCCAGGCGACAAGGTGCACAGCGGCACCAGCCGTTACTTCGATCTGACGCGGGACGCGTCGGCAGGCGACTTCGTGGACGACCAGACCTGGACCGACCTCGAGTTCCCGCGTCTGTTCGCCGATCTGGACACGACGGAGAGTCCACTCGGTAGCCAGTGCCTCTATCGCCAGCTCCGGCGCTACGTCGAACCGGCGCAGGCCGCCGCGCACTACGCCAGCTGCCAGGCGCTGCGTGGCGATGCGCCGCTGCGCGAACGCCTGCAACTCGCACTGGCGGGTCTGGACACGGCATCGAACTGGCAGCTGGCCCGCTTCATCTTCGGCGCGCCACCCGAAGTCGGTCCACTCCATCGCCTGTTGCCGTGGTGGAGCCTCGTCTGTGTCGCCGTTCTGGTGCTCGTGGTTGCAACGCCGCTGCCGATCTGGGCGCTGCTGCTCACGGTCGGCATCAATCTCCTGTTGATCGTCTGGCTCTCGGCGCCGCTGTTCCGCGACATCGAACTGCTCAAGGGCTGCAGCCAGCTGCTGCGTGTCGCCGACGGCCTGGCCCGGGTTCGCAGCGGCGCATCCGACTTGCCGCAACTCGACCGCCTGCGCGCCGAAGCGCCGCTGCGACGCAAGGTCCGCGGTTCGCTCGGCTGGATCGCCGTCCTGTATTCGCCGTGGGTCCAGAGCGTCGCCATCTGGTTGAACCTGCTGCTTCTGCTCGAACTCGCCGCCTACGGCCGCACCGTCACGCGCTTCGTTCGCGTGCGCGCCGAACTGGCGGCGATCTTCGAGAGCGTGGGCGCGGTGGATGCCGCCATCGCGGTCGCCTCGTTCCTCGAACAACGGCCGCAGCACTGCGAGCCCGTGATCTCGAAAGAATCGCTGCTCGACCTCGTCGACGGTACGCACCCGCTGACGAAGCGACCGGTTCCGAATTCGATCCGGCTCGACAGGCGCTCAGCCCTGATCACCGGCTCCAATATGGCCGGCAAGACCACCTTCATCAAACTGGTCGGCATCAACCTCATCCTCGCCCGCACGCTCGGCTTCTGCTTTGCCCGCAAGGCGACGCTACCCGACACCCCCGTCATGGCGGTGATCCGTGGCGAACACTCGGTCGAATCCGGCAAGAGCCATTACTTCGCCGAGATGAGCGCGATCCAGACCTTCATCGAACGCGCGGACCGTGGCATCTGCCGTCTGTTCCTGATCGACGAACTGTTCAACGGCACCAACACCGTCGAGCGACTGGCTGCCGGCCGCGCCGTGCTGGAGCGGCTCGGTCGCAAAGCGCAGGTGCTGGTGACCACCCACGACGTCGAGCTGCAGGACGACGTCACCGGCCCCTACGACCTCTACTACTTCCAGGAAGATCCGGACGTCGACGGCTGGTTCGACTATCGGTTGCGCGCCGGACGGACTGATCGGCGCAATGCGATCCAGTTGCTGGCGCGGAATGGGTTTCCGGCGGATCTGGTGGGCGATGCGTTGAAGTACGCGGCGGTCTACGCCGATAAGCAACCGATCGCGTCCGAAACGCCTTCTGACTGAACGTCTAAGCAATCCGACACACGAGAAGTGAACTTGAAACCGTTAGTTCTGCCGTTATTTCTGACCCGGGAACACCGGCCAGCGGCCACCTGCTGATCATTCCTAGGCAGATCTGTCGATCATCCGGAACCTCACTTCGAGGCGACACGGTCTGCAACCGCCATCGCATCAATCGGTCGCGAACGTCAGTTCACGTCGGTAGCGCAGCGGCTCCGCAGCACGCGCGGGATCCGGTGGGAAAAGCGACAGCCAGCCGGCAGCGATCGCCCGATGCCGCATCCGCTCTCCGACACCCTCTGCGTTCTCGACCTTGACGTCGGTGACACGTCCGTCCGTATCGACGTCCATGATCCAGACCAAGCGACCGATAAAAGCATCCGGTGGAATGGACGCATCGTAGTTCGGTCTGCCCAGCACATAGGGAATGCCCGAAGGCCGATAGAACGCCGCCTCTTCCAGCCGTCGCGCGACTTCGATACTCCCGGTCTCGCGTTGCGCGCCATCCAAGAACACAGTGAACGTCCAGGATCCCGGCGCGCCCCGCGGGTCCAATGCCACTGGGTAGCACCGCTTGTCACTACGAAAGTCGTCGTGCTGCTGGCTACCCACCTGTCGACCGTCCGCATCGGCGACATCAATCCGCAGCTCGCGATAGGCATGCGGCGCGCGGATCGCCACGACGCAGATCTGATGCGCGTGCTGCCCGTCGAGCAGGAAGCCGCGTGTGGGCTGCCGGGCGAGCGCATCCGCCGGTGTGGGCGCCCACAGGAACTCGATCTGAACTGACTCGTCCAGCGATGTCGCCTTGGCGATCATCGAGGACGCGCTGGTGAAAACAGCCATCAGTGAGATGGCGAACACACGGCGCATGACTTCTCCCTTCCGAAGAACAAAGCTCATCTTGGTCTTAGCTCGCACTCCAACCTCAAGGTCACTGCAGCCGGCGAATGCGAGAATCCGACACAGTTGCCCCCTTAAAGTTAACCTGACACCGTTATTTCACGCGTCGTGCATGACGCCGAAGGATCGTCGCCTGATGCCAGCTGCCGCCGAATCCGGCTTCCGCGTGGAGTGGCGCGACCTGATGCCGCTGTCGCGTCGTCAGGTCGTCACCGAACTGCTGCTGTGCCTGCCGTGGCTGCTGGGCATCTGGGGCTTTGCGGCACACAGCCTCTGGCTGCCCGCACTCGGCTGTGCGTTCCTGTTTTTCCTGACCGGGTTGCGTCAGGTGCATGGCGCTTTCCACAACGCGGTCGGCCTGTCGCGCCGACAGGACGATGTGCTGCTGTTCGCATTGGGCCTGCTGATGCTCGGGTCGATGCATGCGGTCAGGATCAACCATCTGCGCCATCACCGGCATTGCCTGGAGGACGAAGACGTCGAGGCGATGGGCGCACGCATGTCGTTGCCGCGCGTACTCGCCTTCGGCCCGGTATTTCCGGTCCTGTTGCATCACAAGGCCCTGCAGGTCGGCAGCCGCGGCGACCGCTGCTGGATCGTCGCGGAACTGGCCTCGACCGCCGCGATACTCGTTCTGGTATTCGGCGTGCTGGATGTCGGCTTTCTGAAGCTGCACTACGCCGCCATGCTCGCCGGCCAGTGCATGACCGCGTTCTTCGCCGTATGGACGGTGCACCACGATTCGTCCACGCATGTCTATCCCGCACGGACAATCCGGGGACGTATCCGCGCTGCGTTGACCTACAACATGTTCTTCCACATCGAACATCATCTCTATCCGCGCGTGCCCACCCGCAACCTGCATGTGTTGGCGGCGCGGCTGGACCGGAAGGCGCCGGGACTCGCATCCAATCGCGTGCTGTAGAGCGGACTACGCCGCGGCGGGTCCGGTACTCCTGCGTTGAAGGCGAGGTGTGCCCGCCAGGCGCAGATACGCCGTCATCGCCGCAAGTCATTTCGGAAAGGGGCAATGGCAGTTGCACTCGAACAGGACCAAGACACATTCCCCCGGGGTGTGCACACCGCCCGGCGCTGAGCATCCTCAAACCTGCAGACGAGACGCCCGCCTACGCCAATGGGGTCCCGACGCGCCCGGCACTGTAAAATCGCCGTCTTTTGCGCGCGCCCTCCTTGGATTCCCCGCCCCGCCCCGCCTTCCGCGGCCCGACCTTCATCCGGCTGCTGGCCCGCCTGACCGACGACACGCTGCCGCAAGGCGGCACGGCGCCGGCCGAGCGCCTGAGCCAGTGGCTCGACTGGACGCGGGCGGTGGTGCTGTCGAAGGTGCTGGACGCGAAGGCGTCGGAGGCTGAACCAGACACGCAAGTCGTTGATCGTGATGACACCGCGGTCTGCGCGAAGGCGCGGGCGACATTGCTGGCATCGATCGCCGAGGCGCCGGAGCTGGCGATCCCGCAGCCGGCCGGGCCGTCGCACGACGACGCAGCCGCACCGGAGAACGCGATCGACTTCGCGCCGTTCCGCCAGCGTCACCTGGCGCTGCAGCGCTCGATGCTGATCACGACGGGCCGGTTGCGCGGTGATCTGCGCGACCGGCTGGCGCAGCGTTCGCCCGACATGGCGCGGTTGGCCGAGGTGGATGCGGTGATGGAGGGCGCGCTGAGCCCGCGCGAGCACGCGCTGCTCGGCGCGGTGCCGGCGCTGCTCGAAACGCATTTCGAGCGGCTGCGGGCCGCCGCAGGTACGGCGGCCACGGATCCGTCCGCGGCCTGGCTCGATGGTTTTCGCAGGGACATGCAGGGCGTGCTGATCGCCGAGCTGGATGTCCGTTTCCAACCGGTCGAGGGGCTGCTCGCAGCGCTTCGCACCCACTGACGCAGTCCTTATGTCCTCACGCAGTCGCAGCACCGCCCTCATTCCCGCCTCCGTGTTCGCCCTTGGCCTGGCCGTGGTCGGCTGGATCGCGATCGGCTACATCGGTTCGAACACGCTGGCGCTCGCCGTCTCGCTGTTGATCGGCGCCTGTTATCTCGCCGGTGGTCTGGAGTTGCTGCGCTATCGGCAGGCGACCAAAACGCTGGCCGATGGCGTCGCGCAATTGGGCGATCCGCCGTCGTCACTGGGCGACTGGCTGGGTGGGCTGGATGCCAGTCTGCGCAATGCAGTGCGCCTGCGCATCGAAGGCGAGCGCGTCGCGCTGCCGGTGCCGGCAGTCACGCCCTACCTGGTCGGCATGCTGGTGCTGCTGGGCATGCTGGGTACGCTGCTGGGCATGATGGTGATGCTGCGCGGCACCGGCATGGCGCTGGAGACGGCGACCGATCTGCAGGCGATCCGCGACTCGTTGGCCGCGCCGGTCAAGGGCCTGGGCGTCGCGTTCGGCACGTCGATTGCGGGCATCGCGACCTCGGCGATGCTGGGCCTGGCCTCGGCGTTGCTGCGCCGCGAACGTGCGCACACCGTGCAGCTGCTGGACGTGGCCGCGGCGACGACGCTGCGCGCACATTCGCAGGCGCACCAGCGCGAGGAAACCCTGCGTCTGCTGCAGCAGCAGACCGAGGTGATGCCGGCGCTGGTCGAGCGGCTGGGCGCGATGATGGCGACGATCGAGCAGCAGAGCGCCGCCACCGGCGAACGTCATGCCGCAAGCCAGGACGCGTTCCACGGGCGCACCGAGGCGGTCTACGCGCAGCTGGCCGCATCGGTCGAGCGTTCGCTGCAGACCAGCGTGGCCGAGAGCGCACGCGCGGCGACGGCCGCACTGCAGCCGGTGTTCGAGACGACGATGGCGGCGCTGGCACGCGAGACGGCAGCGCTGCAGGCGACCGTGTCCGATGCGGTGGAGCGGCAGCTGCAGGCACTCAACACAGGCTTCGATGCGTCGACCGCAGCCGTGACCGAGCGCTGGCAACAGGCGGTGGACGGCCAGCAGGCGGCGAACGAAACCCTGGCGCGCGATCTGCGTGGCGCGCTCGACGGCTTCAACTCAACATTCGACCAGCGCGCGAACGGCCTGCTCGGCGAAGTCACCATGCGTCTCGATGTGACGACCGCGCAGACCGCCGCGCTGCACGATACCGTCACCGGCGCCGTCGACCGCCAGTTGCAGGCGCTGACCACGGGCTTTGATGCGTCCACCGCAAGCGTCGCCGAACGCTGGCAGCAGGCATTGATCGCGCAGCAGGCTGCGCACGAAACGCTGACCGCCGATCTGCGCGCGACGCTGGATGGGATCGGCGAGACCTTCGCGCAGCGCGCGACCGCACTGGTGGACGGTGTCGCCACGCGTCTTGATGCGACCGCCGGCAGCGTCAGCGCCGCATGGAACGACGCGCTGGCGAAGCAGGTCGCGACGAATGAAACCATGAGCGCGCAGCACCAGCAGGCGTTGACCGCCGCCGCGGCGACGTTCGAGACGCATTCGGCCACGCTGCTGCAGAAGGTCGACAGCTCGCACGCCGACCTGCAGACCGCGCTCGCCGCGCAGGACGCCCAGCGTCTCGCCGCGTGGACCGACAGCCTCACCGCGATGGGCACCGCGCTGCGCGAGGACTGGGCCCAGGCCGGCGCAGAAACCTCGCGTCAGCAACAGGCGATCTGCGACACGCTGGCGACCACGGCCGACACCATCGGCGCGCAGACGCAGGCGCATGCCAGCGCGACCATCGCCGAGATCTCGCGCCTGATCGACACCGCATCGGAAGCGCCGCGCGCGGCTGCGGAAGTCATCGCCGAACTGCGCCAGTCGCTGTCGGAGAGCATGGTGCGCGACACCGCGATGCTGGAAGAACGCACGCAGATGCTGTCGACGCTCGACACATTGCTCAGCGCGGTCAACCACGCGTCGAGCGAACAGCGCGACGCGATCGACGCGCTGGTCGCGACCTCGGCCGATCTGCTGGAACGCGTGGGCACGCGCTTCACCGATCACATCGAAGCCGAAACCGGCAAGCTCGACGCGATCGCCAGCGACCTGACCGTGGGCGCGGTGGAAGTGGCCAGCCTGGGCGAGGCCTTCGGCGCGGCGGTCGCGGTGTTCGGCGAATCGAACCACGCGCTGGCCGAGCGCCTGCAAGGCATCGAGGATGCGCTGGAGAAATCGCTGGCGCGCAGCGACGAGCAGCTGGCGTACTACGTGGCGCAGGCGCGGGAGGTCGTGGATCTCAGCGTGCTGGCGCAGAAGCAGATCATCGAAGACATGCAGCAGCTCGGCGCCTCGCGCGCCGCGTCCGCATGAGCATCGAACTGGACGGCGACCACGAATCGACCGCACCGGTGTGGGCCGCGTTCGGCGATCTGATGTCGGTGCTGCTGGGCGTGTTCGTGCTGATCCTGGTCGGCGTGATCGGCGTGCAGCTGCAGCTGGAAATGAAGCTGGACGCGGAGATCGCACAGCGCGAGGCCGAAGAGCAGCGCCGGCAGACGCTGGAGCAGGCCCTGGCCGCGCCCCTGGCTGCCGGACGCATCACGCTGGTCGACGGCCGCATCGGCATCCGCGGCAGCGTGCTGTTCGCCGATGCGTCCGACCAGTTGCAGCCCGAAGGACGCGAACTGCTGCAGAGTCTGGCTGGCCCGCTGACCGAGTATCTGGCGTCGCGCGACGAGATCCTGATGGTCAGCGGCTTCACCGACGACCGTCTGGTACGCGACGGCAACCGGTTCTCCGACAATCTGGAGCTCTCGGCGCAGCGCGCGTTGAACGTGACCCGCGGCCTGATCGCCGCGGGCGTACCGGCCGAGTCGGTGTTCGCCGCCGCGTTCGGTGCGCAGCAGCCGGTGGGTTCCAACGACGACGCCGAAGGCCGCGCGCAGAACCGTCGCGTGGAGATGGCGCCGGTGCCGCGCCTGCAGGCCGCCGCCAAACCCGATGGCCGCTGATCGCCTCGACATCGACGCGGTGCTCGACGGGTGGCGTGCAACCGGGGCCAATCGCCTGGATCCGTTGCGCTTCCATCGCATCGCGGCCTTGCATCGCCGCGCAGCGGTGCTGGACGGTGCGGCGCGACACGCGCTCGATGCGAAGCTGGCCGCCCTGGTAGACGCGTACACACGCGATGTCGAAGGCTGGCCGCGCGAGGCGATCGATGGCACGCCGGTACGCGGCGTGCTGGGCACCCTGGTCGACGGCATGACCGCGCGCACGCAGCACGCGTCAGCGAACGCGGCCTATCCCGAGTTACCCGCCGTCGACGAGTTCCGCACGCTGTGGTCGACGCTGCGCACCGGCAGCCAGGTCCGCAAGTCCTTGGCCGAGGTGCCGACCGGCGCCGGACCCTTGAACTCGGCCGCCCTCGCCCATCGTTCGCTGACCCTGATGGGCGGGCTGTCGCCGGAGTACCTGCGCCAGTTCCTGGCCTACGTGGACACCCTGTCCTGGCTGGAGACCCTGCAGGACGCCGGCGTGCTGAGCGGCAAGGACACCGCGCCGCCGGTGGGCGCGAAGCCGCGCAAGCCGCGGGCACGCAAGCGGGGCTGAGTGCACTTCATCGCATCCCTGTAGGAGCGCCCTTGGGCGCGATGGGCATTCCCTGCACTGTCGATCGCGCCCGAGGGCGCTCCTACAAGGGCGATTCGATGCCCGGTCACGCCAAGGCCTTGCGCGGCAAAGGGAATTTCAGCAGAATGGCCGGCTCGTTGCGTCCAGCCCATGGAAACATGGCCTGACCTGCCTTCCGGAAGCGCGATTCCCCGGCAGTGGTGCAGCGAGACTCCTTCCCGTACCGCGCGATGGCCACGCCATCGGGGCCGCCATCTCCCTGGCTAAGGGCGATATCAAATACTTCGAGGTGCGTAATGTCCCGAGTCTGCCAAGTCACTGGCAAACGTACGACGCATGGCAACAACGTGTCGCATGCCATGAACAAGACCCGTCGCCGCTTCATGCCGAACCTGCATGAGCGTCGTTTCTGGGTTGCCAGCGAAAACCGCTGGATCAAGCTGCGTGTATCCACCAAGGCCCTGCGCACCATCGACAAGAACGGCATCGACGTCGTCCTCGCCGAGCTTCGTGCCCGCGGCGAAAAGGTCTGAGGAGTTAGAACATGGCAGGCAAGCGCGACAAGATCCGTCTGATTTCCTCGGCCAACACCGGGCATTTCTACACCACGGACAAGAACAAGAAGAACACCCCCGGCAAGATGGAGTTCAAGAAGTACGACCCCGTCGTCCGGAAGCACGTGATCTACAAGGAAGGCAAGATCAAGTGACCTGACGGCCCGCGCGCGCAGCGCGTGGCTGCCGGAAGGTCATCCCCGCGAAGGCGGGGATCCAGCGCCTCCTTACGAAACCCGCCGCAAGGCGGGTTTCGTGTTTTCGGGACTCTGGAAGTTGCCGGAGGCATGCGCGCGCCGCGCGCCCCAACCCCTCTACCCCAGGGGCAAGTAGTCCCAGAGGGAGAGGGGCTCAGTCAACGGCCCGGCAAACGTGCGAGCCACTACCCACGGCCCATCATCCCGGACGGCGCGCAGCGACGATCCGGGATCCAGCGCCTTCAATGCAGAACCCGCTGCCAGGCGGGTCCTGTGTTTCTGGGACGTGGCATTGCTGCCAGTTTACGCGCGCGCAGCGCGCGCCCTCACCCCAACCCCTCTCCCGAAGGGAGAGGGGCTCGAAGCGCTATCGCGACGTTTGAGTTGCAGAACTTCCGCTTTAACTCTGCCGGTGCACGAGGCGGCCTTCGGATGACGTGCCCCGCCACACCCGCATGCCACACTCGAACGCATGTCGAATCACGACCTGCACATCGGCCTGTGGATCCTCGTCGCCGACTGGTTGATCCGGATCGCGGCCCTGCTGTGGATTCCGGCGCGCACGCGCTCGTCGGCCGCGCGCAGCTGGTTGCTGCTGATCGGGTTCGTGCCGTTGCTCGGGCTGCCGGCCTATCTGCTGCTCGGTCATCCGTGGCTGTCGAAACTGCGGCGCGAGCGCCAGGCGCAGGCATCGCGATTGATCCGGCAGCGGCAGATGCCGTTGACCGCACTGCGCTGGTGTCCGGCGGACACGTTCTCCGCGCAGGCGGATGCGGCGCGGCTGGTGGAGCGGCTGGGTGATTTCATGCCGACCAATGGCAATGCGGTCGAGCTGCTCGATGATTACGCCGGCGCATTGCAGCGTCTGGTCGACGACATCGACGCGGCGACGCGCGAAGTGCACCTGCTCTATTACCTGATGCGCGACGACGCCACCGGCCGCAAGGTCGCCGATGCGCTCGAACGTGCCGCCCGGCGCGGCGTGCGCTGCCGCTTGCTGCTGGACGCGGTGGGCGCCAAGCCCGGACTGCGGGCCTTCCGGCGCACGCTGCGCGATGCCGGCGTCAGCGTGCAGGCCACGCTGGCCGGCGGATTCGCATGGCGGCGCAGTGCGCGGATGGACCTGCGCAACCATCGCAAGATCGCGGTGATCGACGGCCGTCTCGCGCTGACGGGGTCACAGAACCTGGCCGATCCGGAATTCGTCCCCGGCCATCCGAACCGCGAGGTCGTCGCGCGGGTGCGCGGGCCGGTGGTCGCACAACTGCAGGCGTTGTTCGCCAGCGACTGGTACATCGAAACCGGCGAGGTGCTTGAAGTCGATGCGCCGCCGATCGCACCCAGCGGACACGTGGCGGCGCAGCTGCTGCCGAGCGGGCCGGCGTATCCGTTTGAGAATGCACGCGACGTGCTCATTGCACTCGTGCAACGTGCGCGCAGGCGCGCCGTGCTGGTGACGCCCTACTTCGTACCCGATGAGGCGACCCTCGGTGCGCTGCGCGTGGCCGCGCTGTCAGGTGTGTCGGTGCAGCTGATCCTATCGGCCACCAACAACCAGCGCCTGACCGCCTGGGCGCAGGCTGGCTTCTATGACGAGCTGCTCGCCGCCGGTGTGCGCATTGCGCTGTACCGGCCGCATTTCCTGCATGCCAAGCATGTGAGCATCGACGACGACATCGCGCTGGTGGGCTCGAGCAATCTCGACATCCGCAGCTTCATGCTCAATGCCGAGGCCGGCCTGCTGTGCTTCGACGCGGGCGTCGTGGCGCGGCTGCGCGAGATCGAGCAGGACTATCTACGCGAGTCGGACGTGCTCGATACCGAAGACTGGACGCGACGGCCGGCCTGGCGGCGCAGCGTCGAAGGCATCGCGCGATTGGCGGATTCGTTTTTGTGACGCTGGGGACGCGCTTGCGCGTGCTTCGGCTTCCGCAGGAAGGCCCATCGCGCGCAAGCGCGTTCCTACAGATTCAGTGCGCCACTAGAAGCCGCCGCCTTCGTCGAGCCAGGTCTGCTCTTCAGGCGTGTTGATGCGACCCAGCGCGCGGTTGCGATGCGGGAAGCGGCCGAAGCGTTCGATGACGTCGAGGTGCGCCTGGGCGTAGTTGCGGTACGCGTCGTTGTCGACGTCGGCGAAGAGTTCGACCGAGCGCTTCTGGTCGGCCAGGTCTTCGGAATGCTCGAACGGCAGATAGACGAAGCCGCGCAGGTCGGCCTCGAAGCTGCGGTCATGGCCGGCGTCGATCATGCGCTGCGCGTAATACAGCGCGAGACTGTCGGTGGCGAACGCATGTCCGCTGTCGCGGAAGATGTTGCGCGGAATCTGGTCGAGCAGGATCAGCAGCGCGAGGCCACCTTCCGGGGTGTCGATCCAGTGTTCCAGTTCGCGTCCGCCCGCGGCGAAATGCGCATCGCGGAAACGTTCGTCGCATTCGCAGTCGAAGGCGTCTCCGCCACCGAACCATTTCTGCATGCCGGCCGCGCGCCAGAAGGCGACGACGTCATCGGGTGTGATCGTTTCCATGACCACAGACTAGCGCGACGCGCCAGGCTGCGACACCACGTGTCGTTTGGTCCCTGCACAAGCCTATACTCGGCGCGATTTCCATACCCTTTCGGAGTGCTTCATGACGCGTCGCCCGATCCGCCTGCTGTCTGCTCTGTTCGTTCTGTCCGGTGTGATGTTGCTGGCCGCTTGCCAGGGCGGTGATGCCGACAAGGCACTGCTCGAAACGCCCGCCGTCGGCGATCTCTACGCCGCGGAACTCAGCGCATTTTCCGATTACGAGTTCACCGACGAGAACGAGAAGCCGATCGACCCGGCCTACGGCCTGATGAAGGTTGTCTCCGCGGATGCCGCGGGCGTGGTGGTGATCACCGAGAACGCGGCGGCCGCCGACAAGTCGGTGTCGCGTAGCGATATCAAGGGCGACCTGTCGACGATCGAATTCGACGAAAGCGAACAGATCCAGATCGCCAAGGCCGACCTGATCCAGGCCCATGCGGATGGCCTGATCTACGTGGTGAAGCGCCCTGCGACGAACTGAGTCCGGCGCGATGGGGGACTGAGAAAGCCCGGCGTACGGCCGGGCTTTTTCTTGGCTGCGCCCTGGATGTTTCTTTGAGCCCCTCTACGCTTGCGGCTGCGTGCCCGCCGGGGTCGAGGGGTTGGGGTGAGGGCGCCTTTCGATGCGCATCACGCCCGGCCCTCACCCGACACGCTTTGCGCGTCGATCTCTCCCGAAGGAACCAGATTAGTGTGTTGTCTCAGCTAGGGACTAGTTTCCGAAGCGGGAATACGGCTAAGTGCCTGATAGGCGAGAAAAAATCCACGTCACTCCCGCGAAGGCGGGAGTCCATGGACGTGCGCGCGGACGTTACGAAAGTCCTTGGATTCCCGCCTTCGCGGGAATGACGACTCACAAGTTTCACTCGCCAGCTGAGACACGACACTAATCAGGCCGAAGGGAGAGGTGCTTTCAAGCTGACGCTGCGCACCTTCTGGGAGACGCGCGCCGCTGCCCTACTCGTCGAACCGCAGGTGCCTGACCGACTTGCCATGCCTACGGATCAGCTTCAGCGCCTCGATGCCGATGTTGATATGCCGCTCGACGAAGTCCGCGCTCACCAGCGCATCGGAGGCTTCGGTCTTGACGCCTTCGGGAATCATCGGCTGGTCACTGACCAGCAGCAGCGCGCCGGCCGGGATGCGGTTCGCGAAGCCGGCGGCGAAGATCGTCGCGGTTTCCATGTCGATCGCCATGCAGCGCATCGCGCGCAGGCGTTCCTTGAACGCGGCGTCGTGTTCCCAGACGCGGCGGTTGGTCGTGTAGACGGTGCCGGTCCAGTAGTCGTGGCCGAGGTCGCGGATCATTGTCGAGACCGCACGCTGCAGGGCAAACGCGGGCAGCGCCGGCACTTCCGGCAACAGGTAATCGCTGCTGGTGCCTTCGCCGCGGATGGCCGCGATCGGCAGCACCAGATCGCCGAGCTGGTTCTTGCGCTTGAGGCCGCCGCACTTGCCGAGGAACAGCACGGCCTTGGGCATGATCGCCGACAGCAGATCCATCATCGTCGCGGCATTGGGGCTGCCCATGCCGAAGTTGATCATGGTGATGCCGTCGGCTGTGGCGCTGGGCATCGGCCGGTCGAGACCGACGACTTCGGCGCCGGTGAGACGGGCGAAATGATGCAGGTAGCCGCCGAAATTGGTCAGCAGGATGTGTTCGCCGAACTGGTCCAGCGGCACGCCGGTGTAGCGCGGCAGCCAGTTCTCGACGATCTGTTCTTTTTCTTTCATCGTCTTCTTCTCCGTGTACGCGGTCATTCTCGCATGTGGTCCGCGGCGCTCCACGCAGTGCACCGCCTGTTCCAGCGCACGCTGCGCGGCCGCAGGTACACTCGGGCGCTGTCGCACGCCGCCTCGCCGCCGTGCCGGGGAATCCATCCGTCCACACGTTTCCGGGGAGTCATCGATGTCCCGCCTGTTGTCTGCCGCGCTCGCGGTCGCTCTGTTTGGTGGCTGCGCCACCACGTCCACCTCCGGCACGCCGGCCGCGAAGTCCGACGTCTCGCACGTGGGCGCGAACGCCTACGCCAGCACCTACGCGCCGATCGCCTCCGCGCCCGTGCTGATCACCAACGCCACCGTGCTGATCGGCGACGGCCAGCGTCTCGAAGGCGCTGACGTGCTGCTGCAGGACGGCCGCGTTGCGGCGGTCGGCACCGGTCTCGACGCGCCCGCGAACGCGCAGCGCGTCGACGGCACCGGCAAGTGGGTGACGCCGGGCATCATCGACGTGCACTCGCATCTGGGCGTGTATCCGAGCCCGGGCGCCAGCGCGCACAGCGACGGCAATGAGATGACCGCGCCCAATACCGCGCAGGTCTGGGCCGAGCATTCGGTGTGGCCGCAGGATCCGGGCTTCGGCGCGGCGCTGGCCGGCGGCGTGACCTCGCTGCAGATCCTGCCCGGTTCGGCAAATCTCATCGGCGGCCGCGGCGTGACCCTGAAGAACGTCGCCTCGACGACCGTCACCGACATGAAGTTTCCCGGCGCGCCCTACGGCCTGAAGATGGCCTGCGGCGAGAATCCCAAGCGCGTCTACGGCCAGAAGGGCGGCCCGGCCACACGCATGGGCAATGTCGCCGGCTATCGCGCGGCGCTGATCGACGCGGCCGAGTACCGCACCAAGCAGGCCGGCGATTCGCCCGGCAAGCGCGATCTCAAGGTCGAGACGATGGCCGGTGCGATGGATGGCGACATCCTCGTGCACATCCACTGCTACCGCGCCGACGAAATGGCGCAGATGCTGGATCTCGCCAAGGAATTCGACTTCAAGGTCGCCGCGTTCCACCACGGCGTGGAGGCCTACAAGATCGCCGACCGCCTGGGCGCCGAGGGTGTCTGCGGTGCGCTGTGGGCCGACTGGTGGGGCTTCAAGATGGAAGCCTTCGACGGCATCCAGGAGAACATCGCGATCGTCGACCGCGCGCCCGGCGGTTGCGCGATCGTGCATTCCGATTCCGATGAAGGCATCCAGCGCCTCAACCAGGAAGCGGCCAAGGTCATGGCCAGCGCGCAGCGCGCCGGTATCGAGATCACGCCCGAACACGCGATCCGCTGGCTGACCGAGAACGCGGCGAAGTCGCTCGGCGTGCTCGAGCAGACCGGCACGCTGACCGCCGGCAAGATGGGCGACGCGGTGCTGTGGAACGGCAACCCGTTCACCGTCTACGCGCTGGCCGAACAGGTGTGGATCGACGGCGCGCACGTCTACGACCGCTTCGATCCCGCGCGTCAGCCGGTCTCGGATTTCATGCTCGGCCAGGGCGCCGCCGCCAATGGAGGTGCCCGATGAGCCGCCGCCTGCCGCGCGCGATGACGCGTCTGCTGATCATGGGCGCGCTGCTCGCCGCCACCCTGCCCGTCGCCGCGCAGTCGCTGCTGATCCGCGGCGCGACCGTACATACCGCCGGCCCGCAGGGCTCGCTGCAGAACACCGACGTGCTGGTGCGCAATGGCCGCGTGGCCGCGGTCGGCGCGGGACTCGCCGCCGGCGATGCGCAGGTGGTCGAAGCGAATGGCCGGCCGCTGACGCCCACGTTGTTCGGCGGCGTCACCGGTATCGGCATCGAGGAGGTGTCGGGCGAACGCGGCACGCGCGACGATCGCCTGTCGCTCGGCGAGGCCAGCGACATGGCCGTGCGTCCCGAGTTCGACGTCACGCTGGCCTTCAATCCCGATTCGATCGTGATTCCCGTGGCGCGCGTCGAGGGCATCGGCTTCACCCTGATCTCGGCCGGCAGCGCGAGTTCGATCATCGGCGGCCAGGGCGCGGTGATGCGTCTGGACGGCAGCGTCGATCCTGCGGGTCCGAAGGTGCTGTATCTGTCGCTCGGCGCAGGCGGCGCGGAACAGAGCGGGTCCTCGCGTGCGGCCCAGTGGATGCTGCTCGACCAGTTGATCGACGAAGCGCGCGGCCGCCTGCCGGCCGACTCGCACGTCGCTGCGCTTACACCGGCCGGCAAACGTGCACTGGCGCCGTATCTGGATGGCCGCGGCACGATCGTCGTCGGCGTCAATCGCGCGGCCGACATCCGCCAGCTGTTGCGCTGGTCGAAGCGTCATGGCCTGCGCATCGCGATCCGCGGCGGCGCCGAAGGCTGGCGCGTCGCATCGGAACTCGCCGCGGCGAACGTGCCGGTGTTCGTCGATCCGCTGGTGAACCTGCCATCGGACTTCGACCAGATCGGCGCGACGATGGAGAATGCCGCGCGCCTGCAGGCAGCCGGCGTGCGCGTCGGCTTCGCCCAGGCCAGCGACGCCTCGCACAACGCCCGCAAGCTGCGTCAGCTCGCGGGCAACGCCGTCGCGCACGGCCTGCCGTGGGACGCGGGCCTCGCGGGTCTGACGCGCGTGCCCGCCGAGACGTTCGGCGTGGGCGAGTCCATCGGCACGATCGCGGTCGGCCGGACCGCGGATCTCGTGCTGTGGTCGGGCGATCCGCTCGATGTCACCAGCACCGCCGACCAGGTGTGGTTCGACGGCCGCGCGATCGAAATGCGCTCGCGGCAGACGGAATTGCGGGATCGTTACCTGCGTCCGGCAACGCCGGCGAGCGAGGGTGGACTGCCGCGGGCGTATCTGAAGCGTTAGTGCGTTCTTCGCCGAGACACTGATGCTTGGCGCCATCCCCGCGGCGCGGGGGAGGGTTGGGTGGGGGCGAACCGTCAGACCTCCGGACACTCGCTTCTAACGCAAAAAACGCTGCGGAAGCAGACTGATTCGCGGACGGATCGTTCGCCCCCATCCCAGCCTTCCCCCGCGGGCGGGGGAAGGAGCAGTTCACAGCGCGCTCGAAGACTGATGCGGACGTCACACCCGCCATGCGTGCTTGACGCCTCAGCGCGCGTCCGCCGGAATCTCCTCCGGATCTGGATCCACCGCCAACTTGCCGGCGATCAACACCGCCTGCGTGCGGTTCGACGCGCCCAGCTTGCGCAGCACCGCGGTCATATGCGCCTTGACGGTCGCTTCCGACACGCCCAGTTCGTAGGCGATCTGCTTGTTGAGCATGCCGTCGCCGAGCATCTGCAGCACGCGGAACTGCTGCGGGGTGAGATCGCGCAGACGGGCGGCGACATCGTGTTCGCCGGGTGAGACGCCGACGGCGGACGCGGCCGCTTCCGGTATGAAGCGATCGCCATCGAGCACCTGCGCGACAGCGCGGGCCAGCGTTTCGGCATCGGCGGATTTGGGTACGAACCCCGATGCGCCGTGGTCGAGCGCGCGGCGCATGACGGCCGGCTCCTCACGCGCGGACACCATCAGCACCGGCAATTGCGGGAACTGCGCACGCAGGTGCACCAGCGCGCTGAAGCCGTGCACACCGGGCATGTTGAGGTCGAGCATCAACAGGTCGGCATCGGGCTCCGATTCGACCATCGCGTAGAGCGCATCCACGTTGTGCGCTTCACGCAGGCGTGCGTTCGGCACGGCGCGGGAAATCGCACCGCGCAGAGCCTCGCGGAACAGCGGGTGGTCGTCGGCAATCAGCAGGGTGGTCATTGGCGCGGGTGATGCCTTGGAAGATGGAATGCGCCCCTCGTCGATAGTGCGGCGCGGGTAATGTGCGTCGGCCGTCGGGACCGGGTGCGCGGCGGACGCTACGCCCCGCCGGCGATCAGGCCGGCGTGGCGCAGAACAGCGTCGCGTTTTCTCGATGGCGCCGGAGCCTCACCGCTCCAGAGTCATCCCTAGGGGATGTACCGCTCCTTGACCAGTGAGTCGACGACGGACGGATCGGCCAGCGTGCTGGTGTCGCCGAGCTGGTCGGGCGCGTTCTCGGCGATCTTGCGCAGGATGCGACGCATGATCTTGCCCGAGCGTGTCTTCGGCAGACCCGGCGCCCATTGGATGTGATCAGGCGATGCGGTCGGGCCGATCTCGCTGCGCACATGCTTGACCAGTTCCTTGCGCAGTTCCTCGCTGTACTCCACGCCATCCTTGAGGGTGACGTAGGCGTAGATGCCCTGGCCCTTGATGTCGTGCGGAAACCCGACGACCGCGGCCTCGGCCACCTTGGGATGCAGCACCAGCGCGCTTTCCAGCTCCGCCGTGCCGATGCGGTGACCGCTGACGTTGATGACGTCGTCGACGCGGCCGGTGATCCAGTAGTAACCGTCCTCGTCGCGGCGGCAGCCGTCGCCGGTGAAGTAGCTGCCGGGATAGGCCTTGAAATACGTGTCGATGAAACGCTGGTGGTCGCCGTAGACACTGCGCATCTGGCCGGGCCAGGAATCGGTGATGACCAGATTGCCTTCGGCCGCGCCTTCGAGCACGGCGCCGTTGGCATCGACCAGCGCCGGCTGCACGCCGAAGAACGGCTTGGTCGCCGAACCGGGCTTCGCGTCGATCGCGCCGGGCAGCGGGGAGATCAGGATGCCGCCTGTCTCGGTCTGCCACCAGGTGTCGACGATCGGGCAACGCGAATCGCCGACCACTTCGTAATACCAGCGCCAGGCTTCGGGATTGATCGGCTCACCGACGCTGCCGAGCAGCCGCAGCGAGCTGCGTGAGGTCGACTTGACCAGCGCCTCGCCCTCGCGCATCAGCGCGCGGATCGCGGTGGGCGCGGTGTAGAAGATCGTCACCTGGTGCTTGTCGATGACCTGCCAGAAGCGCGAGGCGTCGGGATAGTTCGGCACGCCTTCGAAGATCAGCGAGGTCGCCGCGTTCGCCAGCGGGCCATAGACGATGTAGCTGTGGCCGGTGACCCAGCCGACATCGGCAGTGCACCAGTACACGTCGCTGTCGCGCAGGTCGAAGATCGCCTCGTGGGTGTAGCTGGCGAACAGCAGATAGCCTCCCGTCGTGTGCAGCACGCCCTTGGGCTTGCCGGTCGAGCCGGAGGTGTAGAGGATGAACAGCGGATCTTCCGCGTTCATGCGCTCGGGTTCGCAGGTGGCGGGCTGGTCGTCGACGACGGCGTCGTACCAGCGGTCGCGCGGCATCTGCATGTCGACCGCGCCGCCGGTGTGGCGCACGACCAGCACGGTTTCCACGGTGTTGGTGCCGGGCAGCTTCAGCGCCGCGTCGACGTTCGCTTTGAGCGGCACCTTCTTGCCGCCGCGCAGGCCTTCGTCGGCGGTGATGATCAGTTTGCTGCCGCAGTCGCTCACGCGGTCGGCGATCGAGTTCGCCGAGAACCCGCCAAACACCACGCAATGCACCGCGCCGATGCGCGCGCAGGCCAGCATCGCCACGGCCGCCTCGACGATCATCGGCAGATAGATGGTGACCCGGTCGCCCTTGCCCACGCCGAGGTTGCGCAGCGCGTTGGCGAGCTTGCAGACGCGCGCGTGCAGATCGTTGTAGGTGACGTGCAGCGCCTGGGTGTCCGGACCGTCGGCCTCCCAAATCAGCGCGGTCTTGTCGCCCTTGCTGGCGAGATGCCGGTCGATGCAGTTGACGCTGACGTTGAGCTCGCCGTCCTCGAACCAGCGGATGCGGAAATCCTGCAGGTCGTAGCTGACGTTGCGGATCTTTGTCGGCGCCTTGAACCAGTCGAGGCGCTTGGCGGCCTCACCCCAGAACGCGTCCGGATCCTGCACCGAGCGCGCGTAATCGCGCGCGTAGGCCTCGGCGGTGATGGTGGCAGGGCCGGCGAAACCGGCCGGTGCCGGATAGGTTTCTGCGGAATGGGACATGGTGGATCCTCCTTCAGACGCGTCCGCCCAGTGTGCCGGATCCGCCGCCGCTGGCGCCTAGACCTTCGTCTAACCGCCCAGACCGTGTTGGGGAGTATCGACCAATGGCGAATGGGCGCGGGGTCCACATCCGTGCAGTCTCCGCTGTGGACCGGTCGATGCCCGTGTGCGCGACCGCTTTTCTGTAGACCCGTGGGAGGGGAACTGATGAACCAGATGACCAAGGCGCGTCCGCGCCTGCTGGCTGCCGCCGTGCTTGCCGCGCTCACCCTGCCCGGCGCTGCGTTCGCGCAGACCGCCAAGGAACGTGAGCTCGAAGCTCGCGTCGCCCAGCTCGAGGCCATGGTCCAGCAGCTGGTGACGCAACAGCAGCAGACCGACACCGTCGTGACCGAAGTGCGGACTGCGCAGGCGGCCCAGCCCGTCGCGCCGGCCGTGGCCACCGGCACCGGCGCGGCCGCGCCGATCCAGGCAACGACGATCACACCGGGCGCCAATCCGGGCACCAAGTTCACCGTCGGCGGCATGATCCGCACCGATGGCCTGGTCACCAAGACCACCGACGGCGACATTGCCAAGGGCACCGCGGGCCGCGATTTCTACGTGCCCGGCGCGATCCCGGTCGGCGGCGACGGTCCGGACACCTATTCCGATGCGCACCTGAAGTTCTCGCGCCTGTGGTTCGACGCCAGCACGGTGCTCGATTCCGGCGACAAGCTCGGCGCGCGCGTCGAACTCGACTTCTTCGGCGGCGCGCTCGGCAACTCGGCGGCGACCAACACCTACGGCGCGACGCTGCGCCACGCCTACCTGACCTACAACAACTGGCTGGTCGGCCAGACCTGGTCGAACTTCATGGACACCAACGCGCTGCTCGACGCGGTCGACTTCGTCGGCCCGACCGATGCGGTGGTGTTCGTGCGCCAGCCGCAGCTGCGCTACACCAACGGCCCATGGGCGATCTCGGTCGAAAGCCCGGAGACCACGGTGCAGCCCTTCGGCGGTGCGGGTGGCCCTGCGCCAGCACGCGTCATCGCTGGCGACAACAGCGCGATTCCCGACGTCATCGCCCGCTACACCCACAAGGGCGACTGGGGCCATGTCAGCTTCGCCGGCATGGCGCGCCAGCTGAAGTACGAACCCGTCGCCGGCGCCGAGAGCACCGACACCGGCTACGGCGCGACGGTCAGCGGCCTGGTCAAGCTCGGCGAGAGCACCGACATCCGCTACCAGGTCAGCGGCGGCGACGGCATCGGCCGCTACATCGGTCTGGCCACGATCCAGCAGGACGCCATGATCGATTCGGCCGGCAACCTCGACGCGCTGGGTGGCTGGGCCGGTTATGTCGGCCTGCGCCAGGTATTCACCCCCGCGGTCCGCGGCAACCTGTTCTACGCGCAGTCGCAGTGGGACAACGACACGGCGTGGACGGGGCTGGGCGTGACCCGCAAGGTGCATTCGGTGCACGCCAACGTGATCTGGTCGCCGGTGCCGAAGCTGGACTTCGGCGTCGAGGCGATCTGGGGCGAGCGCACGCTCGAATCCGGCGCCGACGGCGAGCTGATGCGTCTGCACACGATGGCCCGCTACTCGTTCTGACGTGACCCATGGCGCCGGCGATCGCCGGCGTCATCCACGCCGCATCGCATGACGATGTCACGGGTGTAACGCCCGGAGACAGTCGCAGTCGACGTTACAGACACACCGGGGAAGCGACGCATGTCCACGACGACACCTGCATATGAAATACCGCAACCGCATCGAACCGACGGCTCCACATCCCGACCGAGGAGGGACGGCACATGCTAGACAAGACCGCAAGTAACTACTGGAAGGCCAACCTCAAAATCATCTTCATCTGCATGGGGATCTGGGCGCTGGTGTCGTACGGATTCGGCATCCTCCTGCGCCCGCTGCTCAGCGGCATCCGCATCGGGGGCACGGATCTCGGCTTCTGGTTCGCGCAGCAGGGTTCGATCCTGTCCTTCATCGCGATCATCGTTTTCTACACCTGGTACATGAACCGGCTCGATCGCGAGTACGACGTGGACGAGAAATAAGGGGCCGCCATGGATCAGTTCACTCTCAACCTCATCTTCGTCGGCGGCTCGTTCCTGGTTTACATCGGCATCGCGATCTGGGCACGCGCCGCGTCCACATCCGAGTTCTACGCAGCCGGCCGCAGCGTCCACCCGGTCACCAACGGCATGGCGATCGCTGCTGACTGGATGTCGGCGGCCTCTTTCATCTCGATGGCGGGCCTGATCGCCTTCGTCGGCTACGGCAACTCCGCCTATCTGATGGGCTGGACCGGTGGCTACGTGCTGCTGGCGATGCTGCTGGCACCGTACCTGCGCAAGTTCGGCCGTTTCACCGTGCCCGACTTCATCGGCGACCGTTACTACAGCCGCACGGCCCGTCTGGTGGCGGTGGCATCGCTTCTGATGATTTCGATCACCTACGTGATCGGGCAGATGACCGGCGCCGGCGTGGCGTTCTCGCGCTTCCTTGAGGTCGACACCAACACCGGTCTGCTGATCGCATCGGGCGTGGTGTTCGTGTACGCCGTACTGGGCGGCATGAAGGGCATCACCTACACCCAGGTGGCGCAGTACATCGTGCTGATCATCGCCTACACCATCCCGGCGGTGTTCATCTCGATGCAGCTGACCGGCAATGCGATCCCGCAGCTGGGCCTGTTCTCCACCCACACCGAATCGGGCATGCCGCTGCTGGCCAGGCTCGACCAGATCCTGGTGGACCTGGGCTTCAACGATTACACCGGCCTGCACGACTCCACCCTCAACATGACGCTCTTCACGCTGTCGCTGATGATCGGCACCGCGGGCCTGCCGCACGTGATCATCCGCTTCTTCACCGTGCCCAAGGTGTCCGATGCCCGCAAGTCGGCGGGCTGGGCGCTGGTGTTCATCGCCCTGCTCTACACCGTGGCCCCGGCCGTGGGCGCGATGGCGCGTCTGAACATCATGACGACGATCTACCCCGAAGGCACCCAGGCGCCGTCGCTTTCCTATGACGCGCGCCCGGACTGGATGCACAACTGGGAGAAGACCGGCCTGCTGGCGTTCGAGGACAAGAACGGCGACGGCATGATCCAGTCCTACAACGAAGCCAGCCCCGAGTTTGCAGCGGTGGCGGCCGAGCGCGGCTGGCAGGGCAACGAGATGGTCACCTTCAACCAGGACATCCTGGTGCTGGCGAATCCGGAGATCGCAGGCTTGCCCGGCTGGGTGATCGCTCTGATCGCGGCCGGTGGCCTGGCAGCGGCGCTGTCGACGGCGGCGGGTCTGCTGCTGGCGATCTCGTCGGCAGTGAGTCATGACCTGATCAAACGCACGTTCAAGCCTGACATCAGCGACAAGGGCGAGCTTCTGGCCGCACGCGTCTCGATGGCAGTGGCGATCGTGGTGGCCACCTGGCTGGGCATGAATCCGCCCGGATTCGCGGCCCAGACCGTGGCGTTCGCGTTCGGACTCGCGGCAAGCTCGCTGTTCCCGGCGATCATGATGGGCATCTTCTCCAAGAAGATGAACTCCACCGGCGCGGTGGTGGGCATGGTGGTCGGTCTGGCGTCCACCAGCGTGTACCTGTTCACCTATAAGGGCTGGTTCTTCATCCCGGGCACGAACATGCTCGCCGACTCGCCTGATAACTGGCTGTTCGGCATCTCGCCGCTGGGCTTCGGCGCGATCGGCGCGCTGCTGAACTTCATCGCCGCCTACATCACGATGAAGATGACCGCACCGGTGCCGGCGCACATCGAGCACATGGTCGAAGACATCCGCGTTCCGCGCGGTGCAGGCGCGGCGATCGATCACTGACCGCAATGCGATCCTGACGTGACGCGGCCCGCCCCTCCGGGGGCGGGCCGTTTCGTTTCCGGGCCTGCGCCATGCGTGCGCACCCGGGACTGTTCGATAATCGTGGGCGCCTTCGCCCGTTGCCGGAAACGTCTTCCATGCTGCTCGAATTCATTGCCATCATCTCCGGGGGCCTCGGGCTCGCCGGCATCGCCATGATGCTCAACTTCCTCGTCGGCAAACGCCTGCCGGGCTGGACGGTGCCCGCCGCTGCCGGCGCAGGCATGCTGGCGATGGCGATCTGGCTTGAGTACTCGTGGCTCGAACGCACGACCTCGGCGTATCCCGACGGCATCGTGATTGCCTCGACCAACCAGACCCGCTCCTGGTATCGCCCGTGGACCTACGTCGTCCCGCTGACCAATCGCCTGATCGCGATCGACCAGCGCTTCGACAAGCGCAATCCCGCCCATCCGGACATGGTGCTCACCAACGTGCTGCTGGCCGGTCGCTGGCAACCCACGCGGCAGTTCGGCGCGATGTTCGACTGCGCCGGGCACCGCCGCGCCGACCTGCTCGACCAAGTGGTGTTCTCCGACGATGGCGCGCTGGCGAACGCCAACTGGCAATCACTCGATGAGAACGACCCGGTGCTGCGCGCGGCCTGTGGCCGCTGACCTGCAATCGCCTCAGGCCGCAGGATCCCTGGTGAGTGCGTCGGCGATGAAATCCACGAAGGCGCGAATCCGCGAGGACACGCCGGAAATGCGGTCGTACACCGCATGCACCGGTTGGTAGACGTTGCGCGTGTCGTCGACGAGCAGAGACCAGGCGTGTCGTCTGGCACGTCCTATTTCGTCGAGAACGGCGAAGCCTCGTATGCGGAACTTGGCGTGGCGATCGCAACCCGAATCGGGCTCGGCCCGGTTGAATCGTGGACCGTCGACCAGGCCGCGCAGGTCTGGGGCGAAGGTCACGCGCGTTATTCGTTCGGCTCCAACAGCCGCGTCCGCGGCAAGCGCTTACGTCGCGAACTCGGCTGGGCTGGATCGAACGGGAATGCCGCTGGCATGAAACGGATGCGACAGGGCGCGATCAGAGTGCGCCCGGCGCGGCCTGCTGCTGCGCTGCGACGCGCAGCGCGCGCCAGACCAGCCAGATGAAGACGACGAACGCAGTGAAGGGATAGCCCGCTGCAAGGGTCGCCACCAGTCGCGCAACGATGGGATCGTCGATGCCGTGCGCAGCCCACAGCATCAGCAGGTCTGCGACGACGACGAGCGAGCCCATCGTCAGCACGACCCCGCGCGCGACTAACGATACCAACGTATGCGACAGATGCCAGGCCGGCAGCACGAACAACAGCGACAGTCCTGCGGCCCACGGCGCCGCCGCATCCAGCAATGCCCGCGACTGCGCGGCATCGCCGGGATGACGCCAGTGGCCCCAGAACGGACTCAAGAGCCCGATCAGGTTCATCAGCACCACGGTGGCGAGCAGCGCGACCAGGAACCAGCCGACGGCGCGGCGCAGGTGCACGAGATGCGTCATGTCTTCTTCCCTGAAGCGGATCCGATCGATCACCGTCCGAGGATAGCAACGCCAGCTCCGGCCACGTGGACGCCGCGACGACATCGCGCAGACGTTCGTTCGTAAGTGGATCGAGCGAAGCGGAACCACGCCGAAGTTTGGCCGGGCACAGGTGTATCCGGGGCGAGAACGCCGCGTCAGACGGGCATCAATGCATCCACGCCGTGCGAATTGAGAACCGCACGTCCCAATCATGGCTGGCGATGCGCGGCTTGCTCGACCTGCCCCGCCTACAACGCGTTCTGCAGCGCGCCCCGACCCGATCCACTGCAGGACGCGGCTACTTCTGCGGCGGCGCCGCGAGCTCGCGCGCGTCGAGATAACCGTCGCGGTTAGTGTCCTGCCGGTTGAACGTCGCCGCGAGCTTGGCCATGTGTTCGGACAGCGTCACCGGCCGCCCTTTGCCGCCCGGAAGCTCATCGGCCGTCAGCACGCCATCGCCGTTACGGTCCATGTGGTCGAAGCCGTAACGCATCCACGCCTGGTACTCGGCGAGTGAGACGCGGCCATCTCCGTCGGTGTCCATGTGGTCGAGATACTCGACCGTGCGCGTGACCTGCGCACCGGCGCCCGTCGTGACGACAATCGCGAACAGCGCGCATGCGGCGCGGCCGATCCGTTGCCGGACCGGCCTTTCTGTCGCGATCACGGCGCGCGGTTTCAGGCGTGCGCGCTCTGCAGCGAATACCCCTTGAGCCTGGCCGAATACTCCTGCAGCGCGCGGATCCCACTCGCCTCGGCTTCGCGGCACCACGCCTGCAGGTTCTGCAATGCATCGCTGGCGTTCTGCGAACGCGCTTCGAGCAGCGCCGTCAGGCGTGCGCGATGCTCGACCAGCGTGCGGATGCGCGGTCGCTGCTCGACCCACTGCTGCAACTCCTGACGCGCATCGGGTTGCAACCACCGGCCATCGTCGACCAGGCCCTTGCGCAGCTGACGCGGCAACAGCTTGCGCAGCCGCGCACCTGCCGCCTGCGCTTCCTCGCGCAACGCCGGCTTGAGCACGTTGCGCTGGTAGTCGGTCATCGCCTGGAAACGATGCGCGAGCAGGGCGCGCATGGTGTCGGTATCTGGCACGTGGATGTTGGGACGGATGTCGAGCGACGGCGCGACGCGCAGCACCTTCGCCAGACGCACCGATTCCAGACCTTTGATGACCGCCCAGCCGATGTCGAACTCCCACTTGCGCAGCGCGAACTTCGCCGAGCTGGGGAACGCATGATGGTTATTGTGCAGCTCTTCGCCACCGATCCACACGCCCCACGGGGTGAGGTTGGTCGCGGTGTCGGTGGTCTCGAAATTGCGGTAGCCCCACCAGTGGCCGAGGCCGTTGACGACGCCCGCTGCCCAGAACGGAATCCACGCCATCTGGATCGCCCACACCGCGATGCCCTTGAAGCCGAACAGCGCGAAGCTGACGAACAGCAGCAGGGTCGGGCCGAAGGTCGCCCACGGCGTATAGAGCTTGCGCTCGATCCAGTCGTTGGGCGCGCCCTTGCCGTACTGCTCGATGTCGGCGCGCATACCGCGCGCCTCGCGATACAGCTCCACGCCCTGCCAGAACACGGTCTTGATGCCCTTGAAGCGCGGGCTGTGCGGATCGTCCTCGGTCTCGCACTTGGCGTGGTGCTTGCGATGGATCGCCACCCACTCGCGCGTGATCATCGACGTGGTCAACCACGTCCAGAACCGGAAGAAGTGTGCGATCACCGGATGGAAATCCACGCCGCGATGCGCCTGGCTGCGATGCAGATACAGGGTGACGGCGAAGATCGTCAACTGCGTGGCGACCAGCAGATAGACCAGCATCGCGACCCAGCCGAACTGCAGCAGGCCACCGGACAGGAACTCGAGAATCGTAGAGGACATGAGCGCGTCGAAAAGTCGTGGACCCATGCATCATGGCGGCATCCCCACCCCCTTTCCATCCCTCCGACCACGTATGGACGCCCCCACGATTCAGACTCACCCCGCAGCTCGCATTCATGCAACGGCGCGGCGCGCATCGGCATGAATCGAAGTCGAGCCTGCCTGCTCGAGCTGGACCGCGCAACGGTGCGGCGCGATGGGCACGTGGTCCTGGATGCGCTTGATCTGACGATTCCCATGGGTCGACATACCGCGATCCTCGGCGCAAACGGCAGCGGCAAATCCACATTGATCCAGCTGCTGACCCGCGAACTGCATCCGTTGGCGCATGAAGACGGCCGCGCACCGGTGTGCGTGCTGGGTCGGCACCTGTGGGACGTGCGCGATCTGCGAGGCCGTCTCGGTATCGTGACCCAGCGACTGCACGAAGACCTGCGCAGCCTGCCGTCGTTGACCGTGCACGCGGTGGTCGTCGGCGCGACGCTGGGCGCGATCGCCGACGGCAATGCGGTGGATCCCATGCTGCATAGGCGGGCACTCGCGGCGCTGCAGCAGATGCAGACGGTGCATCTCGCCGAGCGTCGCTACGCCACTCTCTCGGCAGGCGAAGCGCGGCGTGTGTTGCTGGCGCGTGCGCTGTTCCACGCACCGGTCGCACTTCTGCTCGACGAGCCCTCGAGCGGACTCGATGTCGTCGCGCGCGCCCGCCTGATGACGCAGATCGGCAGGATCGCACGCGCCGGCACCACGCTGGTGCTGGTCACGCATCACCTCGAAGAACTGGTCCCCGAGATCGGCCACGTGGTCCTGCTGCGTGCGGGCCGCGTGCTCGCCGATGGACCACGCGACGTCGTTTTGACCGACGCCCTGCTGTCGCAGACCTTCGATACGCCAGTGCATATACGCAACGACGCCGACGGCATGCTATCGCTGACGATCGCTGGCCAGGCCTCTTGAGCAACCGCTGACGACGCTCGCGGCGAGGCGCGCCTCTGCCGGCATGCCGCCCCCCACGGGCTGTGCGATAGTCGGCGCGCATCACCGCATCACCGCTGTCCGTCTTGGCATACCGACTCTGGGAGGGGTTTCCATGCTCGAGCAACACGGTTTATGGCTGGCACTGGGTTGTGCCGCCATCGCGATTCTCTACGGCGTGATTTCCGCCAGCTGGATCAACCGGCAACCTGCCGGCAACGCACGGATGCAGGAGATCGCAGGCGCGATCCAGGAAGGCGCCCGCGCATACCTCAATCGACAATATCTGACGATCTCGATCGTCGGCGCCGTGCTGTTCGTACTGATCGGTGTATTCCTGGGCTGGGCCACCGGCATCGGCTTCCTGCTCGGCGCGGTGCTGTCCGGCGCGGCGGGCTATATCGGCATGAACGTGTCGGTGAAGGCCAACGTGCGCACAGCGGAAGCCGCGCGTCGCGGGATCGGTCCGGCAATGGATGTCGCGTTCCGCGGCGGCGCGATCACCGGCATGCTGGTCGTCGGCCTGGGGCTGCTCGGCGTGGCCGGGTACTGGATGCTGCTGCCGCGCTTCGGCATCGCAAACGAAGCCGCGCTGCATGCGCTGGTGGGCCTGGCCTTCGGCAGTTCCTTGATCTCGATCTTCGCGCGCCTGGGCGGCGGCATCTTCACCAAGGGCGCCGATGTCGGCGCGGACCTGGTGGGCAAGGTCGAAGCCGGTATTCCCGAAGACGACCCGCGCAACCCGGCGGTGATTGCCGACAACGTCGGCGACAACGTCGGCGACTGCGCGGGCATGGCGGCGGATCTGTTCGAGACCTACGCGGTGACCGTGATCGCGACGATGCTGCTCGGCTTCCTGATGGCGTCGACCGTCGGCGCGAACGGCGTGCTGTATCCGCTGGTGCTCGGTGGCGCGTCGATCCTGGCGTCGATCGTCGGCACGTTCTTCGTCAAGGTGAAGGAAGGCGGTTCGATCATGGGGGCGCTGTACAAAGGCGTCATCGTCTCGGGCGTGATCGCCGCCGCATTGTTCTGGCCAATCACCCAGCAGCTGATGGCCGACAACGTGCACGGCGCGACCAACCTCTACTGGTGCGCGCTGATCGGACTGGTGCTGACCGGCGCGATCGTCTGGATCACCGAGTACTACACCGGCACGCAGTACGCACCGGTGCGTCACATCGCGCAGGCATCGACGACCGGCCACGGCACCAACATCATCGCCGGCCTCGGCGTGTCGATGAAGTCGACCGCGATGCCGGTAATCGCGGTCTGTTTCGCGATCTGGGCGTGCTTCTCGTTCGCGGGCCTGTACGGCATCGCGATCGCGGCGACGGCGATGCTGTCGATGGCCGGCATGATCGTCGCGCTCGACGCGTATGGGCCGATCACCGACAACGCCGGCGGCATCGCCGAGATGGCGGAACTGCCGTCGGAAGTCCGCGATGTCACCGATCCGCTCGACGCGGTGGGCAACACGACCAAGGCAGTGACGAAGGGGTACGCGATCGGCTCGGCCGCGCTCGCAGCGCTGGTGCTGTTCGCCGACTTCACCCACAACCTCGAAGCGAAGTACCCGGGCACCGAGTTCCGCTTCGATCTCGCGGATCCCGCGGTCATCATCGGCCTCTTCATCGGCGGCCTGATTCCCTACCTGTTCGGCGCGATGGCGATGGAAGCAGTGGGTCGGGCGGCCGGTGCAGTCGTCGAGGAGGTCCGTCGCCAGTTCCGCGAGATTCCCGGGATCATGGCCGGTACCGCGAAGCCCGACTACTCGCGCGCCGTCGACATGCTGACCAAATCGGCGATCAAGGAAATGATCGTGCCCTCGCTGCTGCCGGTGCTGGTACCGGTCGTCGTCGCGCTCGGCATGAACGCCCTGATGGGACCGGGCGCCGGCATCCGCGCGCTCGGCGGCCTGCTGATCGGCACCATCGTCACCGGCCTGTTCGTCGCGATTTCGATGACGACCGGCGGCGGCGCCTGGGACAACGCGAAGAAGTACATCGAGGACGGCCACTTCGGCGGCAAGGGCAGCGAAGCGCACAAGGCTGCAGTGACCGGCGACACCGTCGGCGATCCCTACAAGGACACCGCGGGGCCGGCGATCAATCCCTTGATCAAGATCATCAATATCGTCGCGTTGCTTCTGGTGCCGCTGCTCTAACTGAGCGCCTCACTTCGCAGTGCATCTGGCCCCTCTCCTTCGGGAGAGGGGTTGGGGGCTGCCGCAGATGCCGCACCAGACAAGCACGCGTGGTTCCCGAACCTTGCGTCCATTGATCGATGCACCGATGGGTGCCGCTGCGCTCTACCCATCCTACGAAGCCTGAGCCGGAATCATCGCCGGCGATCGGCGGCGATGCACGCAGGTATGCGTCGGGAACGTCACAGTTCCATTTCTCTCACGCACCTATCTCTCGAACGTCCCGTTCGCCATGTCGAACCACGGCGTACACAGCACCTGCTGGTCGTCGGCATAGCCGAAGTCGGCCTGCCAGACCTCTACGTCGCCACTGTCGTCGGACGAGAACAGACGCGCATCGTCCGCGATGCCGATGCCGACGCACCATTGCACCAGCGCTGGCGTCGACGCGAACCAGTTGGAAAAGCCGAAGCTGGCATCGACATGCGCGCCCGGCGCGATGCGACGTGCGAGCGGCGTCGGCGGGACGGTCGGTGCAGGCGTCGGCAGCGCACGCGCAACATGCGAAAGCGTCGCGCGCATGCCGGCATGCTCGCGCAGTGCCGGCACACCGACAGCGCCGGATGGCTGGCGACGCGTCAGCACGGCGTGGCGATCGCCGCGGTCGAAGACGACCAGCGGCACCGTGCCGGTGTTCCGGATGCGGTAGTCGACGCGCACGCCCTCGCCTTCGCGCGCGAGCACCGCTTCCAGTGCAACACCTTTGCCATCGACGTGGGCACGCGCGGAATCGCTGGGGAGCATCGCAGACCTCGAAACATCACGTGGTGCATCGCTGGACACCGCTGGCGCCGGCAGCAAGACACAGGCGAGGCATGCGACGGCAACGGCGCTTCGCATCACAGCATTGTCCTGCTGATGTGAGAGTAGCGCGCGGACGACAGCACGCGGATGGTGATTCGTCGGCACGGCGACTCCTGGAGACAAGTCGTGAGGGCTGCTACAGGCGCCTCAATAGACAAAGGGCGGTGCACGCATGCACCGCCCCGTGCGGTTGCCGCATATCTATCAGAGCGCGTAGCTCGGACGGTCGGGCATGCCCAGTTCGCGACGGATGCCGTTCTCGGTCAGATGGATCGGGTTGTGGGTGATCGGACCGCTACCATCGAAATCATACGGCGTGGCGCTGCTCTCCAGTCCCACAGCCTGTCGCTCGGCGTTGGGCACGCGGCCATTGTCCGGTCCCTCACCGCGATACGTGCCCTGCAGGAAGGTGCCGTTGACACCGTTGTAGGCATGCGACATCTCGTGGAACAGGACCACCGACGGCGCCGGGAACGCGTCCATGTGGAAGGACGGGTTGTAGCTGATGGTCACGTCACCGCCGGCGCCCGCGCGGCCATTGATGATGTCGGCATCATTGCTGAAGGTCTGGGCGTAGCCGTTGTCCTCGTTCGACAGCTCCTGGATCGTCACGGTGTTGCCCTTCGCCTCGGCCGCCTTGTCGAACTCGGCCATCATCTGCTGCCCGTTCGGCGAAGCGCGCAGGAAATCCAGCTCGGACTGCATGCGCTGCACGAAAGCTTCGGAGCCCTGCACGCGCACGCCGCGATCGCCCACGGTGTTGTCGATCTCGACATTGACCACGGTCGGGCGTGCACCCGTCGCCGCGTTGACGATGTTACTGACCTCCGAGTAGACGGTAGTCTGCGCGTTCGCGCCCTCGATCGTGTCGCCACCCGCGCCGGCATAGACCGTCGTGCGGCCCTCGCCGACATTGACCACGTCATCGCCGCCGCCAGCCGAGAGGATGTCGAATGTGCCGCCTCCGTTGATCACGTCGGCGCCCCGCCCGCCTTCGATGTAGTTGGTGCCGGAGCCTGCGTGGATGGTGTCACTGCCGTCGCCGCCGTAGATCACGTTGACGCCGCTGCCGCCGAAGATCTCGTTGGTGCCCCCGATGGTGTGGATGTCGTTGCGGCCGTCGCCCGTCGCACGGATGGTGTCGTCGCCATCGCCGCTGCTGATGCGGTTGTCGCCGTCGCCCTCCACGTTGATGTCGTTGTTGCCGTCACCGGCATCGACCACGACGTTGACCTTGACGTTCGGCGCCACCTGGATGGTGTCGTTGCCGGGGCCGGTGCGCAGGGTGAGTTCCTGGCCCTCGGCCAGACGGACTTCGTAGCTTTCGCCGTTGACGGAGACATCCAGCGTGCCGTCATCGCGCTGGGTGACGCCGACGTCGTCGTCGCCGGTGCCGGTGGTGAACACCACCTGGTCGCGGCTGATGTAGCCCTGTGCCTGAGTGCGTTCGCGGGTGACGTCCACCTGGGCATCGCTGTGCAGCGGATCAATCGCGATCGGCTTGCCGTCGGGCGTGCTGCTGGTGGTGCGGCCGGTGGTGTTGTTGCTGCCGCCGTCGATGCCGATCGCGCCGTTGGGCGCACGCTCAGGCGCATCGAGTGTGGACACCTCCGGGCCTTCTCCCAGCCCCACGGGGTCGGCATGGTCGTCAACGCCGCCCGCGGCAGGACCCTCGTGGTCATGGGTATGCGTTGGGGCCAGCGGATTTTGCCAGTAGCCTTGCGCGGCGGTGGCGGTCGGGGACAACGAATCGAGCGTGGTCATCGGAACGGGCCTGCGTCAGCGAAAGTCGGAGTCCATATGTACGCCCCCGTATGGCCTGACCATACTGGGGCGTACCCTTGGTCCAACGCGCCCTTCGCCGTTGCATCGGAAACCATCTCCTCGACCACCGCTGCGCCGCAACATGGTTGGCCGTAAAATGGCGGTTCTTATCGACCACTGGAAGTGCATCGCTATGGGCCTGGGCTCCGTCTCCACCGGCAAGAACCCGCCGGACGAAATCAACGTCATCATCGAAATCCCCAAGGACGCCGAGCCGGTCAAATACGAGGTGGACAAGGAAAGCGGCGCGATCTTCGTCGACCGTATCCTCTCCACGCCGATGCGCTACCCCTGCAACTACGGCTACGTTCCGAACACCGTCTGCGGCGATGGCGACCCGGCCGACGTGCTGGTCGTGCTGCCGCTGCCGTTGATCCCCGGCTCGGTCATCCGCTGCCGCCCGGTCGGCGTGCTGAAGATGACCGACGAGGCGGGCAGCGATGAGAAGATTCTCGCCGTGCCGATCGACAAGGTGTTTGGCGGCTACGCCCACGTCGACGATCTCGACAAGGTGTCGGCCCATTGGCTCGAGCGCATCGGCCACTTCTTCGAGCACTACAAGGATCTCGAGAAGGGCAAGTGGGTGAAGATCAGCGGCTGGGGCGATGCAGCCGAAGCCAAGGCGCTGCTCAACGACGCGATCGCGGCCTACGCGGCCGAATAAGCGTCGCGATTGCGTCGCCGCTGTCACAGTTTGCGCCACGCCGCCGATACCCGCGCGGCGTGGTTGCTACTCTCGTCACGAGCCGACCCCAGCCAACGGGGGCCGCGGCGATCAGGGGATTTCTACCGTGCGTATTTTGTTCGTGGGCGGCGAAGACAGCCTGCCATCCGACCTCGTCTCTCTCGTATCCGACATGGATGACAGCTGGCAGGTCCAGCGCGCCGCCGACGGCATGGCCGCCACGGCCTTGATCACCGACGCGCCGCAGGATGTCGTGGTGGTCGCACCGACACTGCCGGACATGCCTGTCGCCACGCTGCTCGGTCAGATCCGCACGCTGCGCCCTGAAACCTCGCGCATTGCCGTCTTCGGGGGTCAACCGCCCGCGCGCGTGCTGTCGCTGGCGCACCGTTTCCTGCCGCTGCCGGTGGGCGAGGCCCAATTGCTGGAAGCCATCGGGAGCCTGGAGGAACTGCGCGAGCTGCTCGACAACCCGGACCTGCGCGAACGCATCGGCAAGATCGAGAAGCTCCCGTCACCGCCGCAGACCTATCTGGCGCTGGCGCACGCACTCGAATCCGACGAAGACAGCAACGCCAACGACGTCGCGCAGCTGATCGCGGGTGATCCTGCGATCGCCGCGAAGGTCCTGCAGTTGTGCAACTCGGCGTACTTCTCCGCCGGGCGCACCATCACCGACCTGCGTTCGGCGGTCACCCGGCTGGGCATGGCGACGATGCGTGACCTGGTGCTCGCCAGCGAAGTCTTTGCAAGCCCTGCGCGCAGCGATCTAGACCGCCCGGCGATGCAGCAGCGCGCGCTTCTGGCCTCGCAGCTCGCCCGCCGCATGTTGCCCGACTCCAGTGCGGAGCTCGGCGCCACCGCTGCCCTGCTCGCCGACATTGGCCTGCTCCTGCCGGGTGTGCGCGACGAACGCGCACCCATCGAAACGCAGCTGGCCGATGCGCCGGGCCACACCGAGGCCGGCGCCTATCTGCTCGGTCTCTGGGGTTTGCCGATGCCGATCATCGAGGCCGTGGCGTTCCAGCGTGATCCGGTCCGCGCGGGTACACGCAGCTTCTGGATCACAGGCGCGGTCCATGTCGCGACCGCGCTTGCCGCAGGTGAAGCCATCCGCGAGGACTATCTCCAGCACACCGGCGTTCTCGACAAGCTCGCCGGCTGGCGCGCGCATGCCGAGCGCCTGCGGGGTGTCGAAGAGGCGCCGGCGGCCTGACGGGAGTTTCGCTCCCGCTGCATTGCGCGCGAGGCGCCGCACGCTCGATATTCGATTTGCATGGGCTGAGGGCCGGATAAAAGCGCTCGACGAAGACCGCAACATCGAGATCGAACACGCAGTTGTACGGCGCGACAGCGCTCGCCACATCGATGTGGGGTTCTTGACGGTCCGGGCGCACCGGGCATGCGGTTGCGCATCAATGCAGTTAGCCGCGTGGAACACCGCGACTTTTCCACGGTTTGGTCGGGTTGAAGCTGTAGCGCTTTTGCATACCGTCAGGCGGTCAACTGATGAAAAGGCTTGAGTCGCTGAGACCGCGAAGTGCCGAAATAGATAAGGCCGCCCTTGGGCGGCCTTTTTTGTGGTGTAGATCAAGCTCTTGCTGAGAGCGTAGCCACAAAAAACTACGGCCCCTGTCGGGGCCGTAGCGGATCACGCATGACTTCGATGGATCAGAAGCGCTGCTGGTACTTCATGTAGACCATGCGGCCGATGTCGAAGCCGCCGTAGTACGAGTACTGGCTGTTCGGCTGCGAGTACAGCACCTGACCCTGGCGATCAAACACGTTGTTCGCACCTACCGAGATCGTGGCATTCCACGGAGCGCGGTAGCGCACCTGCACGTCGTTAAACGTATTGGAGCCCGTCTGATTTAGCGGCTGCGCGCCAGTATCCGGTGCGATGTGGTTCGGCAGACTGCACTCAGGACCACCGGTGAAGTCATACGCGCAGTTCTCCTTGATGCTCGAGAAATAACGCATGCCCCAGGTGGCACCGAAGTCGCCGTAGTCCCACGTCATCTGCAGGTTCGAGCGGATCCGGAAGTTGCCGCCGAAGCCGGTGTAGACCTGCGTCGGGTTCGCGCCGGTGTCATCGACCTGCTCGTTGAGGAACGAGGTGTAGGTGGTCTGCCAGTTCACGCCGAAACGGCCGTAGGCGGTCTCGGGCAGACGATAGTTCACCGCCAGGTCGTAGCCCTCGGTCTCAAGCCAACCGGAGTTCAGCATGCCCCACTGCGCATCGACGATTTCGCCGGTGGCCGCGTCGCGCGTGAAGTTGTCGCAACGCGACGCGATGCCGCGCTGGTAGCAATCGTCGAGGATCAGCGTCAGCGCATCCGAGCGGATCGACTGTTCGATTCGCACGTTCCACCAGTCGAGCGAGATGTCGAGGCCTTCGACGTAGCTCGGGCTGTACACGATACCCAAGGTCTTGGTGACCGCGGTCTCCGGGAGCAGCTCCGGATTGGCACCCGTCATGAACATCGCATTGGACTGCGAGTCAGGCTCGGTAGCCGGGCGGCCGCCCTGCTGAATCTGGCGGTAGCCAGCGGGAATCGAGGCATCTGCAGCACAACGCGCTGCCGTACCGGCGTTGACGGTCGCATTACCGAAAAGCGTGTCACAAGGATCGGTGTAGTACTCGTACGTGCCCGCAAGACCACCGTACAGATCACCGATCACCGGCGCGCGGAAACCCTCGCCGTAGTTACCGCGAACCAGGACCTCATCGATCGGCTTCCAGGTGAAGCCACCCTTGAGGTTCGTCGTATCACCGAAGGTGCTGTAGTCGGAATAACGACCTGCAACATTGAAGGTCAGTTCTTGGGCGAACGGCACATCCGAGATGATCGGAATGTTGAGCTCGAGGTATGCCTCGTTAAGATCGTACTGACCTTGGGTCAGGCCAGCCGCGTTGGAGGTCGTGGTGCCGTTCTGCATCATCGCGTCCGGGGAGTAGAGCGCCGATTCCTTGCGATGTTCGATACCGGCAGCGAAGCCGAGCGGACCGGCCGGAAGTTCAACGATCAGGCCCGAGATATCGGCAGAGAAGACCTGCGTTTCGGATTCCGACAACGACTGGTTGCGCGAGAACAGGAAGTTCTGGACATCCTGGTCGGAGAGCGTGTTCGCTCCACCTTCACCAAAGTTGCCGAGCGGGTTCCAAGGCGTGCACTGGCCGGGGCTGACGCCGAGGGCAATCGGATTGGCTGCTGTACCACACTGCACCACACCATCCGCATTCAAGAACGACGGCCCCAGGGCGGCGGCCGTATTAATCAGGTTGAAGTCGCCATAGCCGACCTTCGAACCTTCGTTCTTGTTGTACATGTAGCCGACGCTCCAATCGAAGAAGCGTTCGCCCACTTCGAATGCGCCCTCGAATGCTGCCGAGAAGCGATAGGTCGTCAACTTGTTGTTGGTGACGCGTGGCACTTCCCAGCCCCGGCGGAAGAACTCGGTGTCCTGCGGGGTCGCGAAGTCACTCTGGTTCCCCAGCGGATTGTAGTAGCTGTCGACGCTAAGAGGCGTCCCCCAGGCTTCGCTCTGGTAGGGGTAGCCCGCGACCTGAACCTCGGTCTCGCGGCTGTTGTACAGCGCGTCGGCGACAAAGGAGACGTTGTCGGTGAAGTCAAAGCGGCCTTGCATGTACGCCGAACGACGCTCCATGCCGCTCTTGAGCATCATCTGCTCGTTCGAGTTCGCCGTGTCGTTGCCATCGGTCTCATGGAAGTCGCCGAAGTCACGCGAGTTGCCACCGCGATCCAGCGTGTAGAGGGTATCGGTGATCGGCTCGCCATCATCGTCATAACCGATGATGTACGCGGGACCATTGGAAATGGTGCCCCACTGGCTGACCACGCTGCTGCCGGAGGTTGGATGGAACGGGCCACGGCCGGTGCGGCTATACGCGCGGTCCTTCGCCCAGACCGGATCTTCCTTCGAGTACTGGGCGCTGAAGAGCAGTGAGCTCCGCTCGCCAGTGGAACCGATGGTGAAGTCACCACTGGTGACCGCGCCGTCACCCTGGCTGTTCTGACCGTAATACGCGTTGGCTTCTGCACCGTCGAAGTTCTTGCGCGTGATGATGTTGACCACGCCGGCGATCGCGTCGGAACCATAGATGGTTGACGCGCCGTCCTTCAAGATTTCGATCCGCTCCACGATGGACGACGGAATCGAAGCGACGTCCTGCAGACCTTCTGCGTTCATGCCGAGGCGCCTGCCGTCGAGCAGGATCAGCGTGCGGCTAGGGCCAAGGTTGCGAAGATCAATGTACGAGCCGCCGGCACTCTCATTGGATGCGAGCACCGACGAGCGACTGAACGACGGGCTGCCAGCGGCCGAAATGTTCTGCAGAATATCGGAGACGGACTGGAAGCCCTGCTCTTCGATCTGCGCGCGATTCATGATGAAAACGGGCTGCGCAGTTTCGGTTTCGACCGAACGGATGCGCGAGCCGGTGACCTGGATACGGTCGAGTTCAGTGGTGCCGCTCGCGGACTGCTCCTGCGCGAACGTGACCACTGGGACCACAGCCGCGAGGATCGCGGCCGGCAGCAGGGCCTTCCGCAGTGCGGGAGTGCGAAGGTTCTTCAAAGTTCTCTCTCCAGAGTGTGTGCGTTACTGAGGCGTTAAAACGCCATCGGCACGTTACGTCTGGAACGACCTCCACTGCCTTGCTGGTGCCACTCGCTGCCTGTGCCGAATCTGGCGTTTAAGCGTTTACTCGCTTCGGTAGGCGACGCCTGTCACGGCTTGATGTTAAGCCGAGGCGTACGCTTCGTTGGTTGTCAGCCCGCTGGATCGGCGCTGGTTGCTCCGATACCGGCTTGCCGGAACGCCGTGATGGCTCTTGAACGCACGCGCAAAGCTGCAGCAGTTGTCGAAGCCGCTCGCGGCCGCCACCTCGCCCACCATCATGGAAGTGGTACGCAGCAACTGCGCCGCGCGTTCCAGACGCAGGCGCACTGACAACGCTTGCGGACTTTCGTCGTAGAGCGCGTGGAAAGCCTTGGAGAAGTACCAGCTGGAGAAGCTGGTGAGGTCGGCCAGTTCGCTGATCCGGACCACACGGTCAGCGTTGCCCTCTAGATACAGGCGCGCACGCTGCATACGGCCGAACACCTGCCGTTTGCGGCTACGCGAGCGTCCAGGGCAGCGCCGCACGCGCGCAGCGAGATCGCGCTGGACATGGGCAAGCTGCAACAACAGAGGACGCACTGAAAGTGCATCGCCATCGGCTTGGGCGGCCTCGCGCCACAGGCGCAACAGCGTGCGTACCTCACGCGTTGGCAAGCGTCCACGCCCTGCATACAGACTGCCGTCACTCAATGCCTGCAGGGCGTCGAGCGCGCTGGCATCCAGCGCGACGCCGATGCAGAGACCCTGCGGCCCGCTCTGGAACAGAGGCGAGGATTCCTTCTCGAACGCCATCCAGTCACCTCGACGCATCCGGAAGCGACCTTCGCGTGACTCGATCCAGCCATCACCGCGCACCTGGATCCAAAGATTGAACACCGGTGCCGAGACCTGCACCCCGCCCAGTCGGGATGTTCCGATGCATTGCGCGGTCTGCTCCAGACTTTCGAATGCAAGCATCTGACCACGCACAGCCCAAAGACAGTTCGACATCCGGCACCCTGTTCGCTTTCTGGAAGCGACCGTTGTGACGGGTTGGCGCTGCAATTGCCTGAAATAGCGCCTAGACTTTGCCGAAATCGTGGCGAAAGAACTTCCGAAGAACTTACGATATTTTTTTTCTGATGGATATCAACCACTTCAGAAGCGAATCTTGTTGCGACCTGTCTTCTGGAAGGCGCATGAATCCGATCCCACTGCCGTCTTCTGATGCAAGAGAGACGTAAGAGGAGGTGCCGTCGAACGAGAAACCGTTGGTGGCGCTCCGAGTAACCGGGTCGATGCATTCTTCGCCATCCGCGGCCAATCGATCGTTTTCGATCCGGTAACGTGACAACCGCGTCCAACAGGCAGGGGTAGCGTCGAGATAGGCAATACGGCCGTCAGGGGCCAGCGACCAGCCACGATAGCGCCAGCGCGAAGGCACCTTTTCACTCAGGCGTGTGATGCCGGCTTCCTCCAGCGTGGGCGATGCCTCCCAGAGTCCGTTGGCATCGAGGCGCGTGTAAAGCACACGCCCGCGCGCGTGGTCGAACTGCGCCTGCGACACGCCCTCAATATGCCCCTGTGGTTCCCAGGTCGCACGCGCATAGGCGACCAAGGAGGTACCACCGAGCTCGCGCTCCTCCTCAACCACGAACAAGGTGCCTTCGGGGCCGTAAACCGCTTGCGCCGGGCGGCTGCCCGGCACGTCGAGCTTGACGATGCGGCCGCTTGCAGGCTCGACCTCCAGGATCATGGGCGCGTTGAAAGCATCCAGCCCTGTTACCAGAAAACTCCGACCATCTGGAGACCACGAAGGCGCCTGCCGAGTGTCGGGCCGGACACCCTCAATGGGCCGTAGCGAGTCAGGCGCACCAAGCCGCGCCCACCACAGCTCGAAGCGTCCAGCCCGATCGGATGTGAACACCATCTGCTCGCCATCCGGCGCCAATGTCGGCTGCGAGTCGCGACCATAGGAGGTGAACAGGCGATCCCATTCGCCGCTTGACCAGTCGACCCGGTAGATGCCGAACTGCGGCCGCCTGTGCACGAAGGCCATCATGCCGGTGCGCGCCGATACAGACGGCATCTGCGCATCCTCGATGCCCAGATCGACGACCGCCCCGCTGTCGATGTCGGCGCGATAGAGACGTGCTTCGCTATCGACCCGCAGGCCGAACACCATCGCCTTGCCATCTGGCGCCCAGGACCAGCCGCGCATTTCGGCATTCAGGCGCGTCACCTGTTCAGGGGTACCGCCCTCGACCGGCACGCGCCACAGGTCACCCATCTGCGGATTGCGGATAAAGCCGATCCACCGACCGTCCGGTGAGACCTGCGGCGCAAAGTCGATGTCGCCCGGCGCGCCCGCATAGTCCAGATTGCGCCAGCGACCACCGACCGGATCGAGGATACGCAGACGCGTCTTGCTTCCGTCACCTGTCATCGTGCCAAACAGCAGACCGCTGCCGTTGGGCAGCCAGTCGAAGCTCAACAGATCGCTTGCATCGCAGCGCGCGATTTCACGCTCGTCGCCAACCCCGTTCGCAGAGATCAGCAGCACGCGACAGGCGCCGTCAATTTCCCAGCGCGCGAATGCGATTTCGCGGCCGTCGGGAGACCAGGCCGGGAGATCGTCGACCGCGCCCGGCGGCGGGCGAGACAGCGGGCGCGGCGCCGCGCTCGACGTGGTCTGCACGAGTATCGCCGACTGCTGGACCGTGTTGCCGGTACCCGATGCGGAATAGGCCACCATGGATGCATCGGGCGACAGGGAAGGCGACAGCGCGAAGCCGGTCGCACTGGTAATGAGTCGATAAGGCCGGCTGACCGGCGCGGGACCTGGAGCACCTTCGGCGGACTGGTTCAGAAACTCCGCCGACCCCCATGTGACCCAGAGTCCACCCACAACCAGCGAAAAGAGCGCCAGCACCGCCGTGACGAGCAGCCATAGACCGCGCTGCACGATGATGGCGTTGCGAGGGCGCCCTGCGGGCTCCGGCGACTTGGAGGCCGCCCCCACCGCTGCAAAAGCAGGGTCGGTCGTCAATCCTCCGGCAGCCGGCATCACCGGCGCCGGATCGGATGCCAGCACCTCGACCGGCACGTTGAGCCGATAGCCGCCCTTGGCGATCGTCTCAATGTATCGCTTGCCCGCCTCAGGCCCCGCTGTTCCGGCGCCAAACGCCTTGCGCAGCTGGGTAATGGCTTGCGTCAGCACGTCGTCGGTCGGCAAGGTGTCGCGCCATACCTCGGCAAGCAACTCGTTGCGGCCGGCCACGGTGCCGGGCACGCGCGCCAGCATCCGCAGCACGCCGATCGCCTTCGGCGTAACACGGCGGGAGCCGCGCGCGCCGGGCATCAGGATCTCGCGCGTGGCGAGGTCAACCGTGCCATCGCCCACGCGAAGACGCAGGGGCGTCGGCACGTCGGAGGGCATCGGATCTGACATCTGGGCACCAACAGGCAGGCGGCGAGGTTAGCCAAGGCAGGCTGAATGAAGTGCAGCCTGACGCCGGATTGCGCATAGCGCCCGTGGCACAGGTCATGGCAATCATCCCGACCTCGGGTCAGCCCGAGGCTGTTCTCAAGCCGGCGCCCGTCTAGTGTCACGCGCTCCCATGACAGGACACCGCGCTGATGGATGCAATCGCGACCCACGTCTCCACCGCGCCGGGGCCATCCACCAGCGCTGAGCAAAGCCCCCCGCTCGGCAGCCAGGCTGCGACACGGGACGCGATCGACCGCCACATCTCCGCTCGGCTCGATGCCGGCGACATTGAGGGCTTTCTCGCCGAGACGGGAGATGCGTTGGCATTGGCCGAGCGCAGCCCGGTATTCGCCGACGAGCTCTCGCCGATGTTCGGGAACATCCGCGACGCGCTCGCCGCGTTGCCCTCGCAATCGCTGTCCCGCGTCGAGCAGGATGCGGTGGAGGCCACGGTCGCCAGGATCGAAACATGGCTTGACGATGTCGGATCGCCGGAAGGCCCCGGCACCCCCACAGAAGTGCCCGGTGGGGGCCTTGAGGCCCACGAGGATGTCGGTGGACATCTGATCGAGCGGCATGTGGGCAAGAGCGAGCAGTGGCTGCTCGATCGGGTGAGCCGCGAGAACATCAGTGCCGCGTCGAGCTTTCGCGACCTACCGGAAGCCGAGCGCTTCGTCTCCGCCACGATTGCCGATCACCAGTCCCGCGTGGACGCCTGGGCAGACGGAAGTGCTGGCAACCGCCTCGTCATCGACACCACCTTCGATGCCAGCACCGGCATCTCGGTCAGCCGTGGCGACACCCGCGCGGTCGACGTGTTCTCCGTTCGCCTGGTCCTGGAGCGTTCGAACCAGCTCGATATCGGCTATAGAATCGTCACCGGATATCCGAACAAGCCTTGACGAGTGTTCTTACCGATGAGCGCCTACCCGACGCTGGAAAATTTCTTCGCTGCCTACTTCCACCAGGATTGGGCGATGGAACACGGCACGCCAGACGAGGTAGTCGCGTATTACCGTCAGAGCGAGGCTTCAGAGCAGGTAGCGCGGGCACGCGCAGAAGCCGAGGCCTTGCTCGGCGAGGGACTCGACGAGGATGCATTGGGCAGCCGGATTGCGGCACTGGGCAGCGAATACGACCCGACGCGCGATGGCGCTACCTGGCGCGGATGGCTGCAGCGGCTCGCGCAGGACCTGGGCGCGGACCGCACCGACGCGCCATGAAACCCGCATCGGACATACAAAAAAAAGCGGGCCGCGAGGCCCGCTTTTTCGTCGTTGCAGTAACCCGTCCGGCTTACATCGCCTGCGCGCGTGCACCGGCCTGATGCGGATAGTTCGCGAAGATCTCGGCGATCGTCGAATTGATGCGCTGGGCCCGTTGATCCGGCGTGTTGTTGGCGACGCGGCCGACCGCGATGCCTTCCCACACCAGACGCTTCGCGCGCGCATCGACCAAGTCGATGTTCATCGTGCCCTCGGTGTAACGGTACACGCTGGTGCGCTCGTTCCAGTACGGCACCGCGAAGTAGCCGCGGGCGCGATAGCTGTAGTAGTAAGCGTAGTCGACCGTCGGATAGCTGCTGACGTCGGTGCGACGCTCCATGTAGGCGTTGATGTTCACCCACAGGTCTGGATTGGTTTCGCTGTAGCGATAGCCGCGACGCTCCATCTCGGCGCGAACCGCCACCTTGGCGATCTCGCTGGTCTGGGTCTCATAGCCTTCCTTTTCGATCGCCAGCGGCGTGTAGAAGGACCAGGTGCGGTAGGCCGAGAAGTCCGCGCGCGGATCGGCTTCGGTGGTGATACGGGGCCCGGTGGCGCAGCCGGCGAGCAGCGCAATGCCGCACAGCGCCACGAGCCAGGCGGCGACGCGGGGCGTCGAAGTCTTCATTTCGGATCTCCCTGTTGTCTGGCGGATCGTGACGCGCTGTCCCGATACCGATACTGAACATACGCGGCGCAGCGTCGCGCGGATGCGACGACGCGCCCAACGGTTCATCCGGCCGTCGCCGCGTTCAGCCTGGGCGGTAGACTTCGGCGCCCTGCGCGCGGAATTCGGCAGACTTCTCCGCCATGCCGGCCTCGATCGCCTGGGCCGCCTCGACGCCCTGCCCCGCCGCATAGTCGCGCACGTCCTGGGTGATCTTCATCGAACAGAAGTGCGGGCCGCACATCGAGCAGAAGTGGGCCGCCTTGTGCGCGTCCTTGGGCAGGGTCTCGTCGTGGAAGGCTTCGGCCTTTTCCGGATCCAGACCGAGATGGAACTGGTCCTGCCAGCGGAACTCGAAACGCGCCTTGCTGAGCGCGTTGTCGCGCACCTGCGCGCCCGGGTGGCCCTTGGCCAGATCGGCGGCATGCGCGGCGATTTTGTAGGCCATGATCCCGTCGCGCACGTCCTCGCGGTTCGGCAGGCCCAGGTGCTCCTTCGGCGTCACGTAGCAGAGCATCGCGCAGCCGTACCAGCCGATCATCGCCGCGCCGATCGCGCTGGTGATGTGGTCGTAGCCCGGGGCGATGTCGGTCGTCAGCGGGCCCAGCGTGTAGAACGGCGCTTCGCCGCACTCGACCAACTGCTTGTCCATGTTCTCCTTGATCAGCTGCATCGGCACGTGACCAGGGCCCTCGATCATGGTCTGGATGTCGTGCTTCCACGCGATCTTGGTCAGCTCGCCGAGCGTTTCCAGCTCGCCGAACTGCGCGGCGTCGTTGGCGTCGGCGATGCAGCCCGGGCGCAGGCCATCGCCGAGCGAGAAGGCCACGTCGTAGGCCTTCATGATCTCGCAGATGTCCTCGAAGTGCGTGTAGAGGAAGCTCTCGCGGTGATGCGCCAGGCACCATTTGGCCATGATCGAACCACCGCGTGAGACGATGCCGGTCACCCGCTTGGCCGTGAGCGGCACATAGCGCAGCAGCACGCCGGCGTGGATCGTGAAGTAGTCGACGCCCTGCTCAGCCTGCTCGATCAGCGTGTCGCGGAAGATCTCCCAGGTCAGTTCCTCGGCGCGGCCGTCGACCTTCTCCAGCGCCTGGTAGATCGGCACGGTGCCGATCGGCACCGGCGAGTTGCGGATGATCCACTCACGCGTTTCGTGGATGTGCTTGCCGGTCGACAGGTCCATCACCGTGTCGCCGCCCCAGCGGATCGACCACACCAGCTTTTCCACCTCCTCGGCGATGCCCGACGACACCGCGCTGTTGCCGATGTTGGCGTTGATCTTGGTCAGGAAGTTGCGGCCGATGATCATCGGCTCGCTTTCGGGGTGGTTGATGTTGTTGGGCAGGATCGCGCGGCCGCGGGCGATCTCATCGCGCACGAATTCCGGCGTGATCACCTGCTGGATGTGCGCGCCGAAGGCCTCGCCCGGGTGCTGCTGGCGCAGCAATGCGTCGCGCACCAGGTCCAGGCGCTGGTTCTCGCGGATCGCAACGTATTCCATCTCCGGGGTCACGATGCCGCGCCGTGCGTAGTGCATCTGGGTCACGTTGGCGCCTGCCTTCGCCACGCGCGGCAGCGCACGCCCGGGGAAGCGGACATGGTCGAGCTTGGGGTCGTGCTCGCGGCCGCGACCGAACATCGAACTCAGGGCCGGCAGTGCCTCGGTATCGCCGCGCTCCTCGATCCAGCGCGCGCGCAAGGGCGCCAGGCCCGCGGCGAGATCGATGGTGACGTCAGGATCGGTGTACGGGCCGGACGGATCGTAGACCGTGATCGGCGGATTCTCCTCGCCGCCGAACAGCGTCGGTGTACGCGTCTGCACGATCTCGCGCATCGCCACGCGCAGGTCCGGGCGCGAGCCTTCGACGTGGATCTTGCGCGAGCCCGGGATCGGACGCGTGACCGATTCGGACAGCTGGTCGGTCTGCTGCAGCAACGTGGAAGGCACGGCATTCATGGCATTCGTCCTGTGGTGGCGACGGGAACCCGAAGCGGGCTCTCCTTCTCGCGGACGAAGCGGCGGCGCGGACCCGGCGCGACGACAGCCGCATTGCGCATGCGACAAGACGGTTTTGCGGCGGGTTCTGCGAAGCTTCCCTACGCCGGTATCAACCGGATCAGGTTCGAAGGGACTGTCTCAACCGGCAACCGCCGGTACCCCCGCTTCGCCGCGGATTAGAGCACGAAAAACGCCTTGGCCCCAACCGCGGACAGACGCGCGACATGCGTTTGCGCCGGCTGTGACGGCCGAGTTCCACGCAGGTGTTCCCGCACATTCTGCAGACGGACGACGCGCCGACAATTGCATCCCGATGCCACCCCGGGTTGCGCGCAGCTTCGTCGCCCGCCCACTCAAGACTCCGGTCGGCTCCTCCGGCAATCGCATGTCCGCCGGCAACTGCACCTGTCAACGCACCGACAGACGAAGGCACGCGTTCTGTCCGCCTAAGCTTTAAAGCGAAGCGGCCGCTCCGTGTTCGACCTGGTGATCCTGCGCCCGACGCAGGCCTCGCCTGCGCTTTCAGCGGTGGCTTGAGCACCGCGCAACTGCATGCGGCGTTTTGTCGCCAGGCTGCGGGAGCGTGGCACGCTGACGTGCATGCATCTGCGCGCGCTCCGAAACGGCCGCGCATAGCTGCGCTGATCCCCGAGGCGCACAGGCCGTCGCGGGCCCTCCGCCTACTCCAACGTATAGCCGACGCGGAACCCGCCCCAGTGCCGGCCGCGCACGTACACCGGCACCGACAGGTCGAACATGATCTGGCCGGTGTCGCGGCGATACACCTGCAGGCGCCAGGGGTCGGTGTGCGCGCCGACGCTGCGTCCGACGCGATCGTCGAAGATGCGCTTGGTCCGGTTGCCGACGAGGTCGCGCGCGTGATCGCCGGTCAGCGCTTGGCAGAAGCGCTGGTTGTGGGTGGGCACATACCCGTCGGGATTGGCGCAGATTGCGAAGACGATCCAGGCATGTGCGCCCGCGACCGGTTCCTGCAGCGGCGGCAGCACACTGTCGCAGAGGGTATCGAAGGCGCTGCGGTATTTGGCCGGACTCACGCCGGGAATCGGCTCGTACTCGCGGGAGAACAGCGCGGCCAGGTCGATCTCGCGCCGGGCCACCGCCTGGTTCAGGGCCTCGCCGATGGCCGAAGCCGCGTCCTGCGCCAGCGCCAGAACGCAGGCGTGCCGGGGCGTACGCATCGGATCGGCGGGCAGCCGGAACAGGCCGACGCCGTCGTGCAGCGTGGCAGCGTTGCGGCCCAGGGCTTCGCTGCGTTCGGCGACGTGGGACGCATGCTCGAGGTTGCTGCGCCCCAGGCCGACCACCTGCTCGACCGCCTGGTCGATCGCTGCGATCTCTCCGCTCTGCGCATCGATGCGGCGGGCGACCGACGCCATCGCGCGACCGGCTCCGCCCAGCAGGTCGCCGATGCCGTCGAGCACCTGACCGGTGTGTTGCGCCGACGCGGCACCTGCACCGAGCGCGGCCACCGTCTCGCCGATGATGCCGCGCACGTCCCGCGCCGCGCTGGCAGCCTGGTCCGCCAGTCGGCGGATCTCGCTGGCGACCACGGCAAAGCCGCGTCCCGCTTCGCCGGCATGCGCGGCTTCGATGCTGGCGTTGATCGACAGGATGTTGGTCTGGAAGGCAACGGTGTCGATGACCTCGATGACCTCGGTGGCACGGGCCGAACGCTGCTGCACCGCGGCCATCGATTCGGCCAGCGCGCGCGCGGCCTCGATGCCGGCGCGGGCGCGCTCGTCGGCGTTTCCAGCCACGTCGCGCACCGCCTGCAATTCACCCGCCACCGCCTGCAGATCCGCCAGCAGCCGCCGGCTTGCGCCCAGCACCGACTCCAGTGCCGCCAGCTGTGCTTGCGACTGGCGGACGAGATCATCGTTCTCGCTGACCAGGTGCGGCACCTCATCGGCGATGCCGACCGACAGGGCCACCGCCTGACGGATCGCCTCGGCCAGGTTGCCGAAGCCTGCCGACAGCCGCCGCACATGCGGGGCATCGTCTTGCACGTCCGCCAGCGCGGCCAGATCGAGATCGCAGCGCGTGAGTAGGTCGCCGATGCCGTCGAGCAAACGATGCGCGGCGCGGCCGCCTTCCAGCTCCTGCATCAGTGGCTGCAGGCCGAATGGTGCCGAGGCATCTCCGGCCGCCGCGTGCAGTGCTGCGGTCTCGCGCAGCAGCGCGGCGGTTTCGGCATGCGGCAGCGAGAGGATCCAGCCGCCGCGATCCGGATCGGCCTGGTAGCGCACCCGCGCCGCGGGATCGGCACCGGGCGCGACCCACACACCATCGTGGCCGCGCAGCGCTTCGAGCGGCATGCCCCAGGGCACCCCCAGGGTCTGGCCGTCGAGCATTCCAGGCGCGAGGGCCAGCATGTCGATGGCCACGCGGTTCGCGTCGAGCAGGTGCCCCGCCGCGTCGAGACGCAGCAGCGCGACCGGCGCATCCGGCAATGCCGTGCACGTCGCATCGCCTTGTGTCCCGCCCTGCATGTCCGTCGACTCCGCCATCATCCACTCCCGCGCCCCGTGATCCGTTAGCGGCCGCGCGCGCGCCATGTTGAGCGGCGCGCTTGACGCGCCGCACCATCGGGGTGGATGCTCGACCGATGCGCCGCGCAACCACTCGCCTGCAGATCACCGCCGTCCCGGCGGCCGAGGCGTGTCGGCATGCGGCGGCGCAGACCACCCTCACCATTACGACCGGTACCACCCGAACACGGGTGTGGACGGGCGTGTCCAACTGATCCAGCACGCCGCTCCGCACCCGATCCGGGTGCGGCGCTGCCGCCTGACCCGGAACGCGATGCGGGGCCTCGACCCAAGGAGCCCACGATGTCCGCTGTCCCGTCGCTACCCCAGTCCAACCCGCTTTCCCGCCTGCAGCTGCACAAGTTCGGCGGCACCAGCCTGGCTGATGCCGGCCGTATCGCTGCGGCCGCGCGCCTGGCCGCACCGCTCGCCGGCGGCGCCAGCGTGGTCGTGGTGTCTGCCATGCGCGGCGTCACCGACGCGCTGGTCGCCCTGGCCGCAGTTGCGCGCGGCGGCGGTGACTGGACGCCGGGTTGGCGGGCACTGCAGGCCCGTCACCACGAGGCGGCGCACGCGATCGCAGGCACCGACACCGGAACCCTGATCGCGCGGTTGGACGCCGAGGCTGCAGCGCTGCACGCGGACCTGGGGGCACTGGCGTTCGCCACAGAAGACGCCGCGCTGCGGCTGTCCGAACGCATCTGGGGGCATGGCGAGCTGTGCAGCGCCTGGCTGATGCACGCCGCGCTCGGCGGCGAGCCTGCGGGCTGGGCCCGTCTGGATGCGCGTGACGTCCTGGTCGTGCATGGCAGCGAGATCGGCATGCATGTCGACCGCGAGGCCAGCCTGAAGTGTCTGGCCGGATGGCGCGCGCGCCATCCGCAGGCGCATGTGGTCGCCACCGGCTTCGTGGCGCGCACGCCGGACGGACACGCGACCACCCTCGGTCGCAACGGCAGTGACCACTCGGCCACGTTGCTGGCGGATCTGTTCGATGCAGACGCGGTGACCATCTGGACCGATGTGGACGGCGTGCTGTCGGCCGATCCGCGACTTGTGCCCGACGCCGTCTGCCTGAGCGCACTGTCGTATGCCGAGGCCTGCGAACTCGCCTACTTCGGCGCCAAGGTGCTGCATCCGCGCACCATCGCGCCGTTGCAGGCACGCGGCATCCCGCTGTCGATCCGCAACGCCCTGGCGCCATCCACACGCGGTACACGCATTGATGCGCAAGGCGAGACCGCACGCTCGCCGGTCAAGGGCCTGAGCATCGTCGACGACATGGCGGTGCTGGAACTCACCGGCAGCGGCATGGCCGGCGTGCCCGGCGTGGCCGAAACCCTGTTCGCGGCGCTGCACGCGGCGGGGGTGTCGGTGACGATGATCTCGCAGGGCTCGTCGGAGCATTCGATCTGCTGCGTGGTGCGCGCGCCCGAGGCGGCGCGTGGACGTGCGGCCATCGAAGACGCGTTCGCAGATGCGATCGCCGGCGGCCAGGTCGAAGGCGTGCGCCTGGAGACCGGCCTGTGCGTGCTGGCCGCCGTCGGCGACGGCATGGTCGGCAGCCAGGGCGTCGCCGCGCGGCTGTTCGATGGCCTTGCCCAGGCCCGGGTCAACATCCGCGCGATCGCCCAGGGCGCGAGTGAACGCAACATCTCGGTCGCGATCGCGCAGGACGACGCCACCCGCGCATTGCGCGCCGCGCACGCTGCGTTCTGGCTGTCGCCGCAGACGGTGTCGGTCGGCGTGATCGGGCCTGGCAACGTGGGCCGCGCGCTACTGGCGCAATTGTCCGAGGTGATCCCGGCGCTGCGCGCGCGCGCCGGTGTCGACCTGCGCCTGCGGGCGATCGCCAGCAGCCGGCGCATGCATCTGGGCGATGCCGCGCTCGATCCGGATACCGCAGGCGCCCTGCTCGGCGACCACGCCGACGCCTGCGATCTCGACGCCTTCGCCGCGCACGTCCGCGCCGACCACCTGCCGCACGCGATGATCGTCGACTGCAGCGCCAGTGACGCCGTGGCCGCGAAGTACGAAGACTGGCTCGCCGCCGGCATCCATGTGGTTACCCCGAACAAGCACGCCGGCAGTGGCGACTGGACGCGTTATGCGCGGATCGTCGAGGCGCGCGTCACCGGGCACAGCCGCTTCATGTACGAGGCCACGGTGGGCGCCGGCCTGCCGGTCATCGTGACGCTGCGCAATCTGCTCGATACCGGCGACACCCTGCAAGCGATCGACGGCATGCTGTCGGGCACGCTGGCATGGCTGTTCAACAGTTTCGACGGCAGCCGCCCGTTCTCCGACCTGGTCCGTGAAGCGCGCGCGCTCGGCTATACCGAGCCTGATCCACGCGACGATCTGTCCGGTCTCGACGTCGCCCGCAAGCTGGTGATCCTCGCGCGCGAAGCCGGCCGCCCGCTGTCGCTGGCTGATGTCGCCGTGGAAAGCCTGGTGCCCGAAGCGCTGCGCGAGCTGCCGCTCGACGAGTTCCTGCAGCGCCTGTCCGAACTCGACACGCCGATGCAGGCGCGTCTGGACGCCGCCCGCGCGCAAGGGCGCGGCCTGCGCCATATCGCCCGGCTCGAGGCCGGCGGGGACGCCAGTGTTGGCGTCCGTGCACTTCCCGCCGATCATGCGTGCATGCACACACGTCTGACCGACAACCTTGTCCAGTTCACCACCGCCCGCTACGCCGAGAATCCGCTGGTCGTGCAGGGCCCCGGGGCCGGCCCGCAGGTGACCGCCGCCGGCGTGTTCGGCGACGTGCTCGCGATCGCCCACGCGCTCGGCGCACGCACCGGCTGGCGACACGCATGAGCGGCCGCAGCACATCCGCACGCGCATTCGCGCCCGCGAGCGTCGGCAACATCGGTGTCGGTTTCGACGTGCTGGGCCACGTCATCGAGGGCCCGCGCGACATCGCCCAGGTCCGCCGCATCGACACGCCCGAAGTGCGCATCGAGTCGATCAGCGGCGTTGTGGAAGGTGCCGATCGTCTGCCGCTGACCGCGGCCGACAACACCGCCGGGCGTGCATTGCAGTCGCTGCGCGCCGCGCTGTCGCTGCCATTCGGCTTCGCGCTGACACTGGAGAAGGGTATTCCGCTCGGCTCTGGGCTCGGCGGCTCGGCGGCGTCCTGCGTCGCCGCCCTCGTCGCGGCAAATGCGCTGCTCGATGCACCGTTGTCGCGCGAGGCCTTGTACCCATTCGCACTCGATGGCGAATCGGTTGCGTCGGGCGCGCGCCACGGCGACAACGTGGCACCGATGCTGCTGGGCGGGGTGACGCTGTCGACCGCCGATCGACTCATTGCACTCGATGTCCCCGACTGGCTACACGCGGTCGTCGTGCATCCCGAGCAGGTGCTGGAAACGCGACGTTCGCGCGCTGTGCTGGCAGAGCCATACGCGTTGCACGACGTGGTGCTGCACAGCACCCATCTCGCGCTGTTCCTGACCGGTCTGCAGCGCGGCGATCGCGAACTGGTCCGCGCCGGCCTGCATGATGTGCTGGTCGAACCGCGACGCGCGCCGCTGATCCCCGGCTTCGCTGCGGTCAAGGCCGCGGCGCTGGCGCACGGCGCGCTCGGCGCCAGCATCTCCGGCGGCGGGCCCAGCGTGTTCGCGTGGTTCGACTCGCGCGCGGCGGCCGAGCAGGCTGCCCCTGCAATGCGCGCAGGCTTTATCGATGCAGGCATCGACGCGCAGGCCTATGTCTCGCCGGTCGCTGGCCCACGTGCGGACGTCATCGCCGCTGTTCAACCCGGCGCCGGCGCATGAAGTTCGTCAGCACCCGGGGCGGCGTGCCGCCCACACCCTTCGATGTGGCACTGGTCGCGGGTCTTGCGCCCGATGGTGGCCTGTACGTGCCGGTCGACCTGCCGCAGGTCGAGCTGGTGACGCCGCGCGCCACGCTGGCGGAGACCGCCGAAGCGGTCCTCGCACCGTATCTCGCCGCCTCGGCGCTGCGTGCGCGGCTGCCCGCGCTGTGCGCCGAGGCGTTCGCGTTCGACGCGCCATTGCGCCCTTTGCGCGGCGCCGGCGACCAGTTGCTCGAACTGTTCCACGGACCGACCGCGGCATTCAAGGATTACGCCGCGCGCTTCCTCGCCGCCGCACTGGGCGCGCTGCGCGCCCCTGAAGCGCCGGACACCACGATCGTCGTCGCGACCTCGGGCGATACCGGCGCCGCCGTGGCCGCCGCGTTCCACCGGCGTCCGGGATTCCGCGTCGCGATCCTGTATCCCGACGGCAAGGTGTCGCCCCGCCAGGCGCACGGCCTCGAATGCTGGGGCGACAACGTGCGCGCCTTCCGCCTCGCCGGCACGTTCGACGATTGCCAGCGCCTCGCCAAGCAGGCCCTGTCCGACGCGGGCCTGCGTGCGGAGTGCCCGCTGGGTTCGGCCAACAGCATCAGCCTCGGACGGCTGCTGCCGCAGGCTGCGTATTACGCGCATGCGGCGGCGCAGCACCACGCGAGGACCGGCCGCCTGCTGCACGTGATCGTGCCGACCGGGAATCTCGGCAACGCTTGCGCGGCGCTCGTTGCCAAGCGAATGGGCGCGCCGCTTGGTGACCTGCATCTGGCCTGCAACGCCAACGACACCCTGCCGCGTTTTCTCGCCGGCGCGGATTACGCGCCGCAGGCGACGCGCGCCACGTTGGCGAACGCGATGGATGTCGGCGCGCCGAGCAATGCCGAACGTCTGCGTCACTGGTTCGATAGCGATGCCGCGCTGCGTGCTGCGCTGCAGGCCACCGCCGTCGACGACGCGACGATCCGCGACACCATTGCGGCTGCACCTGCGCGCCACGGCATCGTCGCCTGCCCGCACACCGCGACCGCGCTGCATGTACTGGAAGCGCACCGTGCGGCTGGCGACTCACGGGACTGGGCGGTCGTCGCGACGGCACACGCGGCGAAGTTCGAGTCGATCGTCGAGCCGTTGATCGGTCACACGATCGCGTTGCCGGACACGCTGGCCGCCTGCCTCGCGCGACCGGCCGAATCTGAAGTCCTGCCGGTCGACTACACCGCCCTGCGGGCGCGCTTGCTGGTTCGCGACGACTGAATTGCCGCGCGACATCCACGCCGCGAGCCACCCCGGTTGCGAGTGGCTCGCGCGCGATGCGTCGGCGATCGCCCGCAGCGTTGACCTGTGGCCGGAGGCGCGGCATTCGCTCTGCACGGACGCTGGGTGCAGCGGAGAGGGATCCGGACGCCGCCCATCCACGTATGGTGAAAGCTGACCTCGTGTCACGCCCGACCGCCACCCTCAGGATGTCATGACCGCCAGAGCCGGGATTCTCTCCGCCGCCTTCGTGCTGCTGACCGCCTGCGACACCGGGTCCGACGACGCTTCGGGCGATGACGCAGCGGCCCAGGTGACCGTGGCCGTGGCGCAACCCGCAACGTTCGGCGAACGCTTTTCCCTGACCGGTACGCTCACCGCGGAGCGCGACGCACGCCTGTCCCCGCGCGTCGACGGCCTGGTCGCGCGGGTCCATGTCGACGCAGGCGACCGCGTGACTGCCGGGCAGGCGCTGGTCGAGCTGGATCCGGCCGTGGGTCGACAGGCACTGGCCCGCGTGCGCGCACAGGTGGCCGAAGCGGACGCAGCCGCGCAGGAAGCCGAACGCCTGTTCACCGAGGCGCAGCGGCTGGGCGAAGGCCAGTTCATCGCGGCCAGCCAGATCGATGCACGCGAGTCGGAGCTGCGACTGGCGCGGGCCGCGCTGGATTCGGCGCGTGCCAGCGAACGCGAACAGGCCGAACTGGTCGAACGCCACGTCCTGCCCGCCCCGTTCGACGGCGTCGTCGCCGAGAAGCTGGCCGAAGCCGGGGAATGGGTGCAGCGCGGCACGCCCGTTCTGTCGCTGGTGGCGACCGACCGTGTGCGTTTGGACGTGCAGGTGCCGCAGGAACGCTACGCCGATCTCGGCGACGACGCGGACGTGCAGGTGTACGCCGACGCGCTGGGCGGCGAGACGCTGCGCGCGACGATCGGCGCGCGCGTGCCGGTCACCGACGCCGGCGCCCGCACGTTCCTGCTGCGGCTGCTGGTCGACGACCCGCAGGACCGGCTGCTGCCGGGCACGTCGGCGCGCGCGGAGGTCTCGCTGCCGGCGCGCGAGCCGGCGCTGGCGGTGTCGCGCGACGCGCTGCTGCGCCAGCCCGACGGCAGCTACAGCCTGTTCGTGGTGGAAGCGGCGGGCGCGAGCTCGGACAGTGATGCCGAGTCACCCGCATCGGCAGGCACCGGTGCTGGTGCCGACGAAGACGACGACGCGGCGAACGCACAGGCGGGTGATGGGAAGGCGTCGCAAGGCGGCGATGGCAATGGCGACGACGCCGCGTCGCCCCCCGAGGTCAAGCCCGACACGCTGGTCGCGCGCCAGCGCACGGTGCGCGTGCTGCGCGACCAGGGCGACGAGGTGGCGATCAGCGAAGGCCTGTCGGCAGGCGAGCGCGTGGTGGTCCGCGGCAACGAGGCGCTGGTCGACGGCCAGCCGGTGCGCGTGGCGCCGGAGCGCTAGACGGTGGGCTTCGCGCCGGTCCTGCGCCAGGGCACCCTGATCACGGTCGCGGTGCTGATCGTCTGCGTGATGGGCATCGCGTCCGCGCTGCGGGTGCCGGTGCAGATGATCCCCGACCTCGAGGTGCGCACGATCTCGGTCGACACCCGCTGGCCGGGCGCGACGCCGCAGGACGTCGAGAAGGAGATCGTGATCGAGCAGGAGCAGTACCTGCGCACGCTGCCCAACCTCGCGCGCATGGTCTCCACCGCGACCACCGGGCGGGCGACGATCGAGCTGGAGTTCCCGTTCGGCGTCGACATCAACGAAGCACTCATCCGCACCAACAACGCGCTGAGCCAGGTCTCCGGCTACCCGGAAAACGTCGACGACCCGGCGCTGACCACCAGCTCGTTCTCCGACAACGCCTTCATGTACTTCCGCATCGGCAAACGCGCCGACAGCGCGCTCGACCTCGACCTCGACATGATGCGCGACTACGTCGAGGACTACGTGCGCCCGCGCATGGAGCGCGTCGACGGCGTGGCGCTGGTCGAGGTCGGCGGCGGCAGCGAGCGCCAGGTGCGCATCGAGGTCGACCCGACGCGGCTGGCCGAGCGCGGCCTGTCGATGGCCGACGTGCGCGACGCGATGCGGCTGCGCAACGTCGACAGCTCCGCCGGCGACCTCGATGCCGGCAAGCGCCGCTACCTGGTGCGCACCGTGGGCCGCTTCACCGAGGTCGACGCGGTCGACCAGCTGGTGATCGCCGAGCGCGAGGGCACGCTGGTGCGGCTGGCCGACGTCGGCACCGTGACCCTCGACCACTTCGAGCGCCGCGACCTGTCGTTCAACAACGGCCAGCCGGCACTGAGCCTGTCGATCCGCCGCGAGCCCGGCTCCAACGTCATCAACATCAAGTACGCCGCGCTGCCCGAGGTCGAACGCATTAACGCCGAGCTGCTCGGTCCGCTGGGGCTGGAGATGACGCTGTCCAGCGACGACGTGCGCTACGTCGAGGACTCGGTAGCCAACGTCTGGACCAACCTCGCGCTGGGCGCGCTGCTGGCGACGCTGGTGATGTTCGCGTTCCTGCGCTCGGGCCGGGCCACGCTCACCGGCGTGATCGCGATCCCGATCTGCACCATCGCCGCCTTCGTCGGCCTGCTGGTCGCCGGGCGCACGCTCAACGTGATCTCGATGGCCGGCGTCGCGTTCGCGATCGGCATGACCGTCGACAACACCATCGTGGTGCTGGAGAGCATCGATCAGGCACGGCGACGTGGGCTGGAGCGCTTCGAGGCCGCGGTCGAGGGCGTGCAGCGAGTCTGGAAGGCGGTGCTGGCGTCGACGCTGACCACGATCCTGGTATTCGCGCCGATCCTGCTGATCGAGGAGGAGGCCGGGCAGCTGTACTCCGACATCGCGATCGCGATCTCGGCGTCGATCTTCGCGTCGATGCTGATCGCGGTGACGGTGGTGCCGGCACTGGGCGCGCGGCTGGCGACCGCGGACCGCGACGCCGAGGTCCCGGGCGCCGCGTTCTTCGACCGCTGGGCGGCGCGCATCTCGTCGCTGACCGCGGCGCCCGTGCGCCGGACCCTGGTCCTCGCCGGCACGGTCGCCGCCGCCGCACTGGTGCTGTGGCTGCTGACCCCGCCCGCGGAGTACCTGCCCGAAGGCGAGGAGCCAAAAACGTTCTCGCAGCTGATCGCGCCGGCCGGCTACAACCTGACCGAGATGGAGGGCATCGCGCGCGAGATCAGCGACGGCCTGCTGCCGCACCTCGACGAGCCGCCGGAGACATTCGCCGACGGCGACACCGACATGCCGGCGCTGGCGTACTTCAACCTGTCGGTGAACCCGCAGGGCCTGCGCATCATCACCGAGCCCAAGGAGCCGTCCGACATCGACGCGGTGATGGACGCGCTGGACGCGCGCTTCACGGCCTACCCCGGCATGCGCGCGTTCTCGTCGCGCGGCTCCATCATCTCCAGCAACGACGGCGGCACGCGCAGCATCAACGTCGACATCTCCGGCGTCGACCTCGACGAGCTGTACGCCGTGGCCGGCGTCGCCTACGAGCGCGCGCAGGGCCTGTTCGACGGCGCGCGCATCAACTCCGACCCCACCTCGCTGAGCCTCGACCAGCCGCTGGTGGAACTCGCACCGCGCTGGGAGCGGCTGGCGGAGACCGGCCTGGATGCAGACAGTTTCGGCTTCTCGGTCGCCGCGCTCAGTGACGGCGCCTACGTCGACGAACTGATCCTCGGCGACGACAAGGTCGACGTGTACCTGTTCAGCAGCGCCGGCAGCAACCAGCGGCTGGAACGCCTGCGCGACCTGCCGGTGGCGACGCCGTCGGGCGCGGTGCTGCCGGTGTCGGCGCTGGCCGATTTCAACGAAACCGCGAACACCGACAGCATCCGTCGCCTCGACGGCCGACGCACGGTCACCCTCAACATCGTGCCGCCGCGCGAGGTGGCGCTGGAAACCGGCGTGGCCACCGTCACCCGCGACCTGCTGGAGGCGATGGCCGCCGACGGCGAGCTGCCGCAGGACGTGTCGATGGAGATCTCGGGCGCCAGCGACCAGCTGACCGCGACCCGCGAGGCGGTGGCCGGCAATTTCGCGATCGCGCTGCTGCTGTCGTACCTGCTGCTGGTCGCGATTTTCCGCCACTGGGGCCGGCCGCTGTACGTGATGGCGACGGTGCCGCTGGGCATCGCCGGCGGCATCCTGGGCCTCGCGCTGCTCAATGGCGTCGGCAGCGTGCTCGGGATGCTGGGGCTTGGCGGCATCTCGCAGCCGTTCGACATGATCACCCTGCTCGGCTTCCTGGTGCTGCTGGGCACGGTCGTGAACAACCCGATCCTCGTCGTGTCGGAAGCATTCGCGCGGATCGAGGAGGATGGCGCCGACGCGGTGCAGGCGGTGGCCGACGCCGTGCGCATCCGCCTGCGCCCGATCCTGATGTCGACGTGCACGACGATCTTCGGCCTGGCGCCGCTGGTGCTGATTCCCGGCGCCGGCACCGAGCTCTACCGCGGCCTGGGCGTCATCGTGCTCGCAGGTCTGGCGTGCTCGACAGTGGTGACGCTGACCTTCCTGCCGTGCCTGCTGGTGACCACACTCAGCCTGCGCGGGCGGATGGGCAAACGCCTGTCACGTTAGCGGCAGGCGCGCCTTGGTCTCATGGCCGGCCGCCCCATACACGCACCTTGATGCATCTTTCGGGCGCGGAGCCCGTACGGTCTGCCGCGACGGCCCATGCCGACGCCCGGCATCCTCGCTGCGAAACGTCAGGTCGCGCTGGAACACCAACGCCTTCTGCAGGACCCGAACACGGCGATCACACAATCAAAAACGCCCCCCATGTCTAGCGCACGGGAGGCGTCGGATACGCATCGCGACTGCGAGCGCGTTACATGCCCGGCTTGAGCTTCAACTGCTGGGCATCCACGTTGGTCACGCCCTCGATCTCGGCGGCGATCGCCTTGGCGCGATCGATCTGCGCCTGCGATTCGACATCGCCCGACAGGCTCACGGTGCCGTTGGTAGTTTCCACACTGATGTCGAGGCCGGCGACATCGCTCGATGCGAGCAGGTCGGCCTTGACCTTGGTCGTGATCCACGTATCGGACACCGGCTGGTCCGAGTCGGACTGCGCGGCAACGGTGCGGTCGGCACGCTCCTGCGTTTCCTGCGCGACGGCCGTGCCCGCAATCAACATCGTGCCGGCGATCGCGGCGCCCAACAGGGTCCTGTGCATCGTCTTCATGGCGGCGTTCCTTGTGCAAGTGGTGTGGGGCGAGTGTGCGAACCCCCACGTGCCGAAGGGGTGAAGCGCATCCTGTTCACGATCTGCTGATCCGGCGCTTGTTATCAGCCGCTCATGAAGCAGCCCGGCAGATCCCTGAAAGATGACGACAACGTGCGCGCCGCGCGCCTGGCAGGCCTGCGCTGGGTCAGCGATGAGCTGCCGGGCCTGAGCCGGCGCCGCGCGGGCAAGGGATTCAGCTATCGCGATCCCGACGGCAAACCCGTGCGCGACCGCGCGACGCTCGAGCGCGTACGCAGGCTGGCGATTCCGCCGGCCTATCGCGACGTGTGGATCTGCGCGATCGATAACGGGCACCTCCAGGCCACGGGTCGTGACGCGCGCGGACGCAAGCAGTACCGCTACCACCCGGACTGGAGCGAGGTGCGCGGCGACGGCAAGTTCGATCGCATCGTCGCGTTTGCGAGCGCGTTGCCGCGCCTGCGCCGCGTATTGGGACGCGATCTGAAATTACCGGGCATGCCGCGCGACAAGGTACTGGCGATCGTCGTGTCGTTGATGGCGCAGACCTTCGTGCGTGTCGGCAACGACAGCTACACGCGCAGCAACGGCTCGTTCGGACTGACGACCTTGCGCAACCGCCATTTCGAACTGGTGCGCGGCGGCCGTGCACGCCTGAAATTCCGTGGCAAGAGCGGGCAGGAACATGAAATCGAACTCGACGATGCAAAACTGACGGCGCTGGTGCGCAAAGTGCAGCAACTGCCCGGCCAGACGCTGTTCCAGTACCTGGACGATGACGGCCAGCGTCACGGGATCGACTCGGGCATGGTCAACGACTACCTGCGCGACGCGATGGGCGGCCCGTTCACCGCCAAGGATTTCCGCACCTGGGGCGGCACGTTGATGGCGTTCCGCCGGTTCGCGGCAATGCCCTTGCCGGAAGGCCGGACAGGTGGCGAGCCCAGCGAGCGCGCACTGGCGACGCAGGAGAAGATCGTCATCGCCGATGTCGCCGATGCGCTCGGCAACACCGTCGCAGTGTGTCGCAAGGCCTACATCGATCCGGTGCTCTACGCGGCCTGGCGCGATGGCGGATTGCAGCGCGCGGCAGGCGACGCACGCGGCGAACGCCAGTGGGAAGCCGCCGCACTCAAACTGTTGCGCCAACGGCATCGCAAGCGCCCGGCGGGCAAATCGTTGTCGAAGTAACTGTTGACACGTCTGTCACGGGCGTGTTTTTCTCGGCCCCATGACGCAGCGCAACACCCCCTCGCAGACCGCAATCGCCGCACGCCTCCGGGCGGGCGAGTCGCATCTGCCTGCCGCGCTCACTTCGGCCCTTCTCCTTCTCGTACTCCTTATTACCGTCCGGTCAGGCGCGGGGATGGGGTTCGTGTAACAAAGACGAAACCCAAGGTCGAAAGAACCTAAACCCCGTGCCGAGAGGCACGGGGTTTTTGTTTGGCCCGCCTTCCAGACCTGACCTTCCCTTTTTCTTCGAGTCCGCCATGTACAACAGTCCCGCCCATGCCCGCACGACACCGCACGCGACGTCGCAAAGCGCGGCGCGTATGGCGACCTCGTGTCAGGACACGAGCGGCGATCCCGCATCCGCCACCGCCATCGCGGTGCATCGGACGGCCGGTTGGGACGGGGCGACGCCCTCGACCGCCGGCCGTTTCCACATCCGGGCCACACGCATCGCTGCGTGAACTGCCCGCCCTCCCCTTTCCACCCGCAGATCGGACACCACCACCCATGAGCAATGCCAATCCCTCCATCGCGATCGTCGGCTACGGCAGCCAGGGCCGCGCCCACGCGCTGAACCTGCGCGATTCCGGCTTCGACGTCGTCGTCGGCCTGCGTCCAGGCGGCCCAACCGAACAGAAGGCGAAGGCCGACGGCTTCACCGTCAAGACGCCTGCCGACGCGGTCGCCGACGCCGACCTGGTCGCGGTGCTGACGCCGGACATGGTGCAGAAGCAGCTGTATGCCGACGTGCTGGCGCCGCACATGAAGCAGGGCGCCTGCCTGCTGTTCGCGCACGGCCTCAACGTGCACTTCGACATGATCGCGCCGCGCGCGGATCTGGATGTCGTGCTGGTCGCGCCCAAGGGCCCGGGCGCGCTGGTGCGGCGCGAATACGAGATCGGCCGCGGCGTGCCGTGCATCTACGCCGTGCATCAGGATCCGAGCGGCAAGAGCGAGCAGCTGGCGCTGGCGTATGCCGCCGGTCTGGGCGGCGCGCGCGCGAACATCATCAAGACCACGTTCAAGGAAGAGACCGAGACCGATCTGTTCGGCGAGCAGGCCGTGCTGTGCGGCGGCGCGTCGTCGCTGGTGCAGGCCGGCTTCGAGACACTGGTCGAGGCCGGCTACCAGCCGGAGATCGCGTACTACGAAGTGCTGCACGAACTGAAGCTGATCGTCGACCTGTTCTACGAAGGCGGCATCACCCGGATGCTGGAGTTCATCTCCGAAACCGCGCAGTACGGCGACTTCGTCAGTGGCCCGCGTGTCATCGATGCGTCAGTGAAAGCACGCATGAAGGATGTTCTGACCGACATCCAGAACGGCACCTTCACCCGCAACTGGCAGGCCGAATACGACGCCGGCCTGCCGAACTACAAGAAGTTCCAGCAAGCCGACAAGGACCATCCGATCGAGAAGGTCGGCCGCGAACTGCGCGCCAAGATGACCTGGCTGGGCGAGCAGACCGGCGCGCCGGCACAACCGCAGAGCGAGGCCGCCTGATGAACGGCGCCCGCTGGCTTGTGCAGGCGCTGGAAGCCGAGGGGGTCGACACGATCTTCGGCTATCCGGGCGGTGCGATCATGCCGTTCTACGACGCGCTGCACGGCGCCGCGTTGAAGCACGTGCTGGTCCGTCACGAACAGGGCGCGGCGTTCGCCGCGAACGGGTTCGCGCGTGCCAGCGGGCGCGTCGGTGTCTGCGTGGCGACGTCCGGCCCGGGCGCCTCGAACCTGGTCACCGGCATCGCCGATGCGATGCTGGACTCGGTGCCGATGGTCGTGATCACCGGCCAGGTGGCAACGCCGCTGATGGGCACCGATGCATTTCAGGAACTGGACGTGTTCGGCATGACCCTGCCGATCGTCAAGCACAGCTTCCTGCTGCGCAGCGTCGACGAACTGCCGAATGTCGTCTCCGAAGCATTCCGCATTGCACGTTCCGGTCGTCCCGGCCCGGTGCTGATCGACCTGCCCAAGGACGTGCAGATCGGCGACGCCGCGCATCTGGGCGCACACATTCCATCATTCGCCGACACCATGCCGGCCTGCGCCGACCACGCGCTGCACGAAGCGGCGGCGCTGATTTCGCAAGCCGAACGGCCGGTGGTCTACGGCGGCGGCGGCATCATCCTGGGCGATGCACTGGACGCGTTCCGCGAGTTCGCCGACCTGACCCGGATCCCGACCGTGCTGACCCTACGCGCCCTGGGCGCCCTGCCGCCGACGCATCCGGCCAACCTCGGCATGATCGGCATGCACGGCAGCCGCGCGGCGAACCTGGCGGTGCAGGAATCGGATCTGCTGATCGTCGTCGGTGCGCGCTTCGACGACCGCGCGACCGGCAAGCTGGCCGAGTTCGCGCCGCTGGCGCGCATCGTGCACCTGGACGGCGACAGCTGCGAGATCGGCAAGCTGCGGGCGGCCGACGTGTCGGTCTGCGGCGATATCGCCACCAGCCTGTCGCGCCTGGCCGCGCCCTGCGCGGCGCAGATGCAGGGCCGGCACGCGGCGGCGCGCACGGCGTGGGGCGAGCTGTGTGCACAGCGCCGCGAGCGGTTCGCCGCGCGCTACGACGCGCCTGGTGACAAGGTCTTCGCCCCCGCGCTGCTCAAGCGCATGAGTGAACTGGCGCCCGACGCCGTCGTCGCCTGCGATGTCGGCCAGCACCAGATGTGGGTCGCGCAGCACTGGCGCTTCGACCATCCGCGCAAGCACCTGACCAGCGGTGCGTTGGGCGCGATGGGCTTCGGCCTGCCGGCCGCGATCGGCGCGCAGATGGAAGACCCGACGCGGCGCGTGGTCTGCGTCAGCGGCGACGGCTCATTCCTGATGAACGTGCAGGAGCTGGCGACGCTGAAGCGCTATCGCGTGCCGGTGAAGATCATCCTGCTCGACAACCAGGCGCTGGGCATGGTGCGCCAGTGGCAGGAACTGTTCTTCGAGCGCCGCTATTCCGAGATCGACCTGTCCGACAACCCGGACTTCGCGCAGGTCGCACGCGCGTTCGGTATCCAGGCGCTGTCGGTCGACAAGGCCGCGGATGTCGAAGCCGCACTGGTCGCGCTGCTGGCCGCCGACGGCCCGGCGCTGCTGCACGTCGCCATCGACACCGCCGCCAATGTCTGGCCGCTGGTGCCGCCCAACCACAACAACGCGCAGATGATGGATGCCGACGAGGCCACCTCGCTCGACATCGGCGCATCCGTTGCCCCCGCCGCCGAACCCGTCGCCGCCACGTCCGCCAAGGAATCGAGCCATGCGTTACCAGTTTGAGATGACCCTGCGCCGCGCCGAAGGTGCGCTGGTGCGCGTGCTGGGCACGACCGAACGCCGCGGCTTCCGCCCGGTGTCCTTCGAGGGCGACGCGCACGAGGGCAGCGACCACTGGAACCTGCGCATGACCGTCGAGGGCGATCGCGCCGCGATCGCATTGCAGGGGCAGCTGGCCAAGCTCTACGACTGCCTGTCGGTGGAGGTCTCGCCGTGTCGTTGAACGTCATCGCCGAGGCCGCACCGGCGCAAGCACCATCGATCGCAGACATCACCGCGCCCACGCGTCCGCAGGCCTGGTTCGACGGCGCGCTGTGCGACATCGACGCGCTGCAGGCCGGCCTGACCACGCATGCGATGCACTATGGCAGCGGCGTGTTCGAAGGCATCCGCAGCTACGCGACCGCCGGTGGCGCCGCGGTGTTTCGTCTGCCTGAGCACATGGCACGCATGCGCGAAGGTGCGGCGCTGCTGGGCATGCACTTCGATCCGGCGCAGGCCACCGAGGCCGTGCTGACGACGCTGCGCGCGAACGGCCACCGCGATGCCTACATCCGCCCGCTGGCGTGGTTCGGCGAGGGTGGCTTCGGCCTGGATGTGGAAGGCCACACCGAACATCTGATGGTCGCGACCACCGCGACCCAGGTGCATCTGGGCGGCAGCCGCGCGCGGCTGGGCATCAGCAAGTGGCGCCGCAATCCCGCCGACTCGCTGCCGCCGCTGAAGCTGTGCGGCGCCTACGTCAATTCGATCCTGGCCAAGCGCGAGAGCAAGTCGCGCGGTTTCGACGAAGCGCTGTTCACCGATGCCGCGGGTTTCGTCGTCGAGTGCACCGGCGCCAACGTCTTCATCGTCAAGGCCGGACGCGTCACCGCGGTCCAGCATCGCGATGCGTTGCCGGGCATCACCCGCGACACGCTGCTCACGCTGAGCGGCGCCGAATCGCGCGCGGTCACCGTGGAGGAGCTGTACGACGCCGACGAAGTCTTCGCCTGCGGCACCGCCGCCGAAGTGGCGCCCGTGCATGGCGTCGAGGACCGCAGCTATGGCGACAATCCGATTACCCGTGAACTGGCCGCGCTGTACGCGCGCGTGGTGCGTGGCGAGGCCGAGCACCAGCGCGGCTGGCTGACGGCGGTCTGAGCATGTCCGAGCCCGACGTAAGCCGCGCCCCGCGCGCGACCGCCAGTGACGTACTGGCGGCGCAGGCGCGGTTGCGCCGCCATCTCGACGTGACGCCCATGCATTACGCCGAGCGCTTCGGCTGCTGGCTGAAGCTGGAAAACCTGCAGCGCACCGGCTCCTACAAGGTGCGCGGCGCATTGAATGCACTGATGGCCGCGCGCGAGCGCGGCGACGATCGCACGGTGATCACCGCGTCGGCCGGCAATCACGCGCAGGGGCTGGCCTGGGCCGCGTACCGGCTGGGCGTGCCGGCGATCACGGTGATGCCGAAGAACGCACCCGAGACCAAGATCGCCGGCGTCGCCCACTGGGGCGCGACCGTGCGCCTGCATGGCGAGACCTACGACGAAGCCAAGGCCTTCGCGGCCGAACTGGCCACGCAGAACGGCTTTCGCCTGCTGTCGGCGTTCGACGACATCGACGTGATCGCCGGCCAGGGGACGGTCGGACTGGAGATCGCATCGGTGCTGATGCCGGATGTGGTCATCGTGCCGATCGGCGGCGGCGGTCTGGCTTCGGGCGTCGCCCTGGCGTTGAAATCGCAGGGCGTGCGCATCGTCGGCGCGCAGGTCGAAGGTGTGGATGCGATGGCGCGCGTGCTGCGCGGCGATCATTCGCCGTTCTCGCCCGTGGCGACGCTGGCCGATGGCGTGCGGGTCAAGGACCCGGGACTGCTGACGCGCGCGCTGCTGGCCGATCTGCTCGATGACGTGGTCATCGTACGCGAGGCCGAACTGCGCGAAACGCTGGTGCGTCTGGCGCTGGAGGAACACGTAATCGCCGAAGGCGCCGGCGCGCTGGCACTGGCTGCCGGCCGGCGCGTCGCCGGCAAACGCAAGGTCGCGGTGGTGTCGGGTGGCAACGTCGATGCCGGCGTGCTGGCGCGGCTGCTGTCGGACGTGCGTCCACGCGCCCCGCGCAAACCGCGTCGTCGCCTGCGCGAAACCGCGACCGAGGTGCCGGCCATTGCAGCGGTCGCACCCGCCGCGCACATGGCGACGCCCCGTCGCCGCAACGACCTGTCCGCACACGCGCCGCTGGGTGGCGGCGAACCGCGACTTCGACGCGCGCTGATCGCCCGCACCGAACGCACGCCACACGCCATTGCCGAGGAACTTCCCGCATGACCACCTCCGACACCATCCGAATTTTCGACACCACCCTGCGCGACGGCGAGCAGTCACCCGGCTGCAGCATGAGCCCGCAGCAGAAGGTGGTGATGGCGCGCGCGCTCGATGCGCTGGGCGTCGACATCATCGAGACCGGTTTTCCGGCCAGTTCCGAATCCGACCGCGAGGCGGCGCGCCTGATCGCGCGCGAAGTCCGGCGTCCCACGCTGGCGGTGCTGTCGCGTTGCCTGCCCGCCGATATCGAGGCTTCGGCGCGTGCGCTCGACGGCACTGCGAATCCGCGCCTGCACGTCTTCATCTCGACCAGCCCGCTGCACCGCGAGCACAAGCTGCGCATGAGCCGGCAGCAGGTGCTGGACATGACCGCGACCAGCGTCGCGCATGCGCGCCGGCTGATCGGCGATATCGAGTTCTCGGCCGAAGATGCGACCCGTACCGAAGACGACTTCCTGGCCGAGGTGATCGCCGTCGCGATCGCCAACGGCGCGACCACGATCAACGTACCCGACACACTGGGCTATGCGACGCCCGAGGAAACCCGCGCGCTGTTCCAGCGCCTGATCGACACCATCCCTGGCGCCCGTGACGTGATCTTCAGCGCGCACTGCCACAACGACCTGGGCCTGGCCGTCGCCAACTCGCTGGCCGCCATCGAAGGCGGCGCGCGCCAGGTCGAGTGCACCATCAACGGGATCGGCGAGCGCGCCGGCAACTGCGCGGTCGAAGAACTGGCGATGGCGCTCAAAGTACGCAACGCGTTCTACAACCTGGACACGCAAATCGACACGCGCCGCCTGGTCCCGACCTCACAGCTGCTGCGCCGCCTGACCGGCATGGCGGTCCAGCGCAACAAGGCCATCGTCGGCGAGAACGCATTCGCGCACGAATCCGGCATTCATCAGCACGGCATGCTGCGCCACCGCGGCACCTACGAAATCATGAATCCCTCCGACGTCGGCTGGCCCGATTCGAAGCTGGTGCTGGGCCGCCACAGTGGTCGCGCCGCGGTCGGCCATCGCCTGCGCGCGCTGGGTTACACGCTGGAAGAGGCGCAGCTGGAACAGGTCTTCGCCGCGTTCAAGGATCTGTGCGAGCGCCAGCGCGTGGTCGAGGACGACGATCTGGAAGCACTGATGCACGGCGACGTCGACGGCCAGGGCTGGCGGCTGGCGTCGATGACCGTCAGCGACCGCGGCCAGCGCGCCAGTGCGCAGGTCGAGCTGTCCGATCCCGAAGGCGGCAAGGTCAACGAAAGCGCGCTGGGCGACGGCCCGGTCGATGCGCTGTTCGCCGCACTGGCCGCCGCGACCGGCGTCGAGTTGGCACTGGAGAGCTACCAGGTCCACAGCGTCGGCATGGGGCGCGATGCGCGTGGCGAAGCCAGCGTCAGCGTGCGTCATGGCGAGGACATCCACGAAGGCACCGGCACCAGCCGCGACATCATAGAAGCCAGTGCGCTGGCATGGCTGGATGTCGCCAACCGTATCCTGCGTGGCGCGCGCGCGATTCAGGCGACGCAGGCCGCGCACGCCTGATCATTCTTTCCGTAGGAGCGCGCTCGCGCGCGATGACGCTGTCCCGCGAGTGCCCATCGCGCGCAAGCGCGCTCCTACACGAAATCAAGAGCCAGCAATGACCGCCACCAAGCCACGCACCCTGTTCGACAAACTGTGGGACGCGCATATCGTGACGCCCGAGTCCGAGGCCGCGCCCGCGGTGCTGTACATCGACCTGCACCTGATCCACGAAGTCACCTCGCCGCAGGCCTTCACCGAGCTGCGCGCGCGCGGACTTGTTCCGCGACGGCCGGACCGCACCAAGGCGACGATGGACCACTCCACGCCGACCCTGCCGGCCGATGCCGATGGCCGTCTGCCCTACACCAACGACGCCGCGCGCGCGCAGGTCGAGATGCTGGCGGCGAACTGCGCGCAGTTCGGCATCGAGCTGTTCGACATGGCCTCCGACCAGCGCGGCATCGTCCACGTGATCGCACCCGAACAGGGCTTCACCCTGCCCGGCATGACCATCGTCTGCGGCGACAGCCACACCTCCACGCACGGCGCGTTCGGCGCGCTGGCGTTCGGGATCGGCACCAGCGAGGTCGGCAATGTGCTGGCGACGCAATGCCTGCTGCAGCGGCGGCCCAGGACGATGTCGATCACCGTCGACGGCACGCTCGCGCCCGGCGTCGGCGCCAAGGACGTGACCCTGCACGCGATCGGCGTCATCGGCGTCAACGGCGGCACCGGCCATGTCATCGAGTACCGCGGTTCCACCATCGAGGCGATGGACATGGAGCAGCGCATGACCCTGTGCAACATGTCGATCGAAGCGGGCGCGCGCGCGGGCATGGTCGCCCCCGACGACACCACGTTCGAGTGGATCGCGCGCACGCCGCGCGGCCCCAAGGGGGCCGAGTTCGAAGCTGCGGTCGCCCGCTGGCGCGCACTGCGCAGCGACGACGGCGCGCGCTTCGATGCCGAAGTGCGGATCGATGCGGCCGACATCCGCCCCACGCTGACCTGGGGCACGCATCCGGGCACCGCGATCGGCGTCGACATGCCGGTACCGGCCGCGACCGATGCGGCCGAGCAGAAGGGCCAGGACTACATGCGCGTCGTCGCCGGACAGTCGCTGGCCGGCATGCCGGTCGATGTGGTGTTTGTCGGTTCGTGCACCAACGGCCGCCTGCGTGACATGCGCGAAGTCGCCGACGTGCTGCGCGGCCGCCACGTGTCGGCGGGCGTGCGCATGCTGGTGGTGCCGGGTTCGGAGATCGTCAAGCGCGAGGCCGAGGCCGAAGGCATCGACCGCATCGTCCGCGACGCCGGCGCCGAATGGCGCGAGCCGGGCTGCTCGATGTGCATCGCGATGAACGGCGATCTGGTGGCGCCCGGCCAGCTGGCCGTGAGCACCAGCAACCGCAACTTCGAAGGCCGCCAGGGCCCCGGCGCGCGCACGCTGTTGGCCTCGCCGACGACCGCGGCCTGGGCTGCGGTGCGCGGTGTCGTGGCCGATCCCCGCGAACTGTTCGACGACCGCCGGGAGGTGGCCTGATGTCCGCCGATCACATCCCCGAGTTTCCGGTGCGTTCGGCCAGCGTGGTGCTGGCGCAGACCAATATCGATACCGACCAGATCATTCCCGCGCGCTTTCTGTCGACGACCGAACGCAAGGGTCTCGGCCGTTTCGCATTCAACGACTGGCGCTGGCGCGAGGACGGCAGCGCGAATCCGGACTTCGCCTTCAACCAGCCACACAACGCCGGACGCGCGGTGCTGCTGGCGGGCCGCAACTTCGGCTGCGGGTCCTCGCGCGAACATGCGCCGTGGGCGCTGCGCGATCTGGGCCTGCAGGTCGTGGTCAGCAGCGAGATCGCCGACATCTTCCGGGGCAACGCCTTGAAGAACGGTGTGCTGCCGGTCGTGCTGCCCGAAGCGGTGGTGCAGGACCTGATGACGCGGCCCGACGACATACTGACGTTCGACATCGTCGCCCGTGAGCTGCGCACACCGGACGGCACCGTCCACGCCTTCCCGCTCGACGCGTTCGCACGCACCTGCCTGCTCGAGGGCGTCGACGAAATGGGCTTTCTGCTGGCGCGTGACGCCGATATCCGCCACTACGAGGACACCCACCATGCACGCTGACATCGTCGTTCTGCCCGGAGACGGCATCGGCCCAGAGGTGACCGCGGCCGCGGTCGATGTGCTGCAGGCGGTCGCGCAGCGCTTCGGCCATCAGTTTTCGCTGCACGAACACCTGATCGGCGGCGCCGCGATCGACGCCACCGGCAAGCCGCTGCCCGACGAGACCCTGGCCGCCGCGCGCGATGCCGACGCGGTGCTGCTGGGCGCGGTGGGCGGTCCGAAGTGGTCCGATCCGAACGCCAGCGTGCGCCCCGAACAGGGCCTGCTGGCGATCCGCAAGGCGCTGGGCCTGTACGCGAACCTGCGCCCGACCAAGCCGCATCCGGCCGCGATGGGCGCCTCGCCGATCAAGCCGCATCTGCTGGCCGGCGTCGATCTGCTGGTGGTGCGCGAGCTGACCGGCGGTATCTACTTCGGCGAGCGCACCCGCACTGCCGAGTCCGCCAGCGACCTGTGCACCTACACGGTGCCGGAGATCGAACGCGTGGTGCGCCGCGCGTGCCTGCTCGCGCGCGGCCGCCGCGGCCACGTGACCTCCGTCGACAAGGCCAACGTGCTCGAGACCTCGCGGCTGTGGCGCGATGTCGCCAGCCGCATCGCGCGCGACGAGTTCCCCGACATCACGATCGAACACCAGCTGGTCGATTCGATGGCAATGCATCTGCTGTCGAAGCCGCGCGCCTACGATGTGATCGTGACCGAAAATATGTTCGGCGACATCCTCACCGACGAGGCCTCGATGCTGGCCGGCTCGCTGGGCCTGCTGCCGTCCGCATCACTGGGCGAAGGCTGCGTCGGGATGTACGAGCCGATCCACGGCTCGGCGCCGGATATCGCAGGCAAGGGCATCGCCAATCCCTACGGCACCATCCTCAGCGCTGCGCTGCTGCTGCGTTACTCGCTGGGCCTGTCGCAGGAAGCGGCATGCATCGAACACGCCGTCGACGACGCGCTGGAGGCCGGCGTGTTCACGGCCGACCTGGCGTCCGACGGCACTGCGATCTCGACACGCGAGGCCGCCGCTGCGGTGCTCGCGCGTATCGCGACGCCCGCACGGATCGCCGGATAGCGAGATGGATCGACGCGGCGTGGCGCCACGCCGCCGCGTTCGATCGCCTACAACCACCGTCACACACGCCGCCAGCCCCGCGCCCGCCGCACCTGCGAGTCATCGATGCCCGAGTACCGTTCCAGAACCTCCACCCACGGCCGCAACATGGCCGGCGCCCGCGCGCTGTGGCGCGCGACCGGCATGCAGGACGACGACTTCCACAAGCCGATCGTCGCGGTCGCGAATTCGTTCACCCAGTTCGTGCCGGGTCACGTGCATCTCAAGGACATCGGCCAGCTGGTCGCGCGCGAGATCGAGCGCGTCGGCGGCGTGGCGAAGGAGTTCAACACCATCGCCGTCGACGACGGCATCGCGATGGGCCACGACGGCATGCTGTATTCGTTGCCGAGCCGCGAGATCATCGCCGACTCCGTCGAATACATGGTCAACGCGCACTGCGCCGACGCGCTGGTGTGCATCTCCAACTGCGACAAGATCACCCCCGGCATGCTGATGGCAGCGATGCGCCTGAACATCCCCGTGGTGTTCGTGTCCGGCGGGCCGATGGAAGCCGGCAAGACGGCGCTCGCCGAGCACGGGCTGGACCTCGTCGATGCGATGGTCGTCGCCGCCGATCCGGACGCGTCCGACGAGAAGGTCGCTGCCTACGAGCGCAGTGCGTGCCCGACCTGCGGCTCGTGCAGCGGCATGTTCACTGCCAACTCGATGAACTGCCTGACCGAAGCACTGGGCCTCGCATTGCCCGGCAACGGGTCGATGCTGGCGACACACGCCGATCGCGAGCAGCTGTTCCTGCAGGCCGCGCGCACCGTCGTCGAACTCTGCCATCGCTGGTACGGCGCCGAAGATCCGACCGCATTGCCGCGCGGCATCGCGACCTTCGAGGCGTTCGAGAACGCGATGACCCTCGACATCGCGATGGGCGGTTCGACCAACACCATCCTGCATCTGCTCGCCGCGGCGCAGGAGGCCGAGGTCGCCTTCGATCTGCACGATATCGACCGCCTGTCACGGCGCGTGCCGCAGCTGTGCAAGGTCGCGCCCAACATCCAGACCTATCACATGGAAGACGTGCATCGCGCCGGCGGCATCGTCTCGATCCTCGGCGAACTCGCGCGCGGCGGCCTGCTGCATGTCGACCAGCCCACCGTGCACAGCCGCACGCTGGCCGATGCCATCGCGCGCTGGGACATCACCGTGACCGGTGACGAGGCCGTGCGCACATTCTTCAAGGCTGGCCCCGCCGGCATTCCCACGCAGACCGCCTTCAGCCAGGCCACGCGCTGGGACACGCTCGACGATGATCGCGCCGGCGGCTGCATCCGCGATGTCGCACATGCGTATTCGCAGGAAGGTGGCCTCGCCGTGCTGCGCGGCAACCTCGCGCCCGATGGCTGCGTGGTCAAGACCGCGGGCGTGGACGTGTCGATCCACGTATTCGAAGGCAGCGCGAAAGTCTTCGAAAGCCAGGACGCCGCGGTGAAGGGCATCCTCGCCGACGAGGTGCAGGCGGGCGAGGTGGTGGTGATCCGCTACGAAGGCCCGAAGGGCGGTCCAGGCATGCAGGAAATGCTGTATCCGACGAGTTACCTGAAGTCGAAAGGCCTCGGCAAGCACTGCGCGCTGCTGACCGACGGGCGTTTCTCCGGCGGCACCTCGGGCCTGTCGATCGGCCATGCATCACCGGAAGCGGCGGCCGGCGGCACGATCGGCCTGGTGCGCGATGGCGACCGCATCCGGATCGACATTCCGCAACGGCGTATCGACCTGCTGGTCGACGACGTCGAACTGGCCGCACGTCGCAACGCGCAGGACGCGCTCGGCTGGAAGCCTGCGCAGGCGCGTCCGCGCAAGGTCACCGCGGCGCTCAAGGCCTACGCGCTGCTCGCGACCAGCGCCGACAAGGGCGCGGTGCGCAATCTGGCGATGCTCGGCGACTAGACCCCACCCCGCAGCGGCCGCGAACGCGCGCCTTGCGCGGCGGCCCGTCGCATGACAGGCCCAGGCCGAGCGCATGCCAGCGCCTGCGCCGGCCCGTCCGACGAACGGCATGCAATCCGCTCAAGTCGCAGCATGCCCAGCCGACAGTGTGGAGGACACGCCGGCATCCGCCGCGCGTGCACGTGTGTGCGATCGACGCCGCCTGACACGTCGCCCCGCGCCCCGCCTCCGCCAACGAGCCGCCGCCCGATGCATCGCACGATCCGCGCCGACCAGCTTCTTCCGGGAATGTATGTCCATCGCGTGGCGGGCGCCTGGCTGGACTCTCCGTTCTGGCGTCGCTCGTTCATCGCGGATGCCGAGGCGGTCGCACGGATCCGCGCCAGCGGCGTGCCTGAACTGGTGATCGATGTCGAACTGGGGCTTGTGCCTGCGGAGTCGGCGTCGAGCCCGCCCGCAGACCCGGCCTGCCCACGCAAGGACGTGACTGCCCCGCCCGCATCACCCCCAGACCCGTCGCTGCTCACCGCGCCTGCGCCAGCCGCCCTTCGCGCGGCCGGGACGGCTTCGCCGGCCACCAGCTTCGAGACGGAGGTCAGGAACGCCCGCCAGCTGCTGGAGTCCGGCCGGGCACTGGTGGAGGCGATGTTCGGCGAAGCGCGCCTCGGCCGCGTTGTGGATACCGATGTGGCCACGCCGTTGATCGACGCGTTGTGCGACTCGGTGCTGCGCAACCCGCACGCACTGGTCAGCCTGGCGCGACTGAAGACGGCAGACGCCTACACCTATCTGCATTCGATGGCCGTGGCCGGCCTGATGGCCACGCTGGCCGGGCGCCTCGGCCTGCCGGAGGACGCCGTCCACGCGGCTGCCAAGGGCGGGCTGCTGCACGACATGGGCAAGGCGGTGACACCCGCGCATGTGCTCAACAAGGCCGGCAGCCTCACCGACGAAGAGCAAGGCGTGATGCGCAGCCATCCCGAAGACGGCCATCGCCTGCTGGTCGAGAGCGGCATGGATCATGCCGCGGCGCTGGACATCGTCCTGCATCATCACGAGAAGATGGACGGCAGCGGTTATCCGCACGGCCTGAGTGGCGACGGCATCTCGCAGATGGCGCGAATGGCAGCGGTATGCGATGTCTATGATGCGATCACGTCCGACCGGCCCTACAAACGCGGCTGGTGTCCGGCGGAGTCGCTGAAACGTATGGCGTCGTGGAGCGGGCATTTCGACCCGGTGATCTTCCAGGCCTTCGTCAAGAGTGTGGGCATCTATCCGATCGGTACGCTGGTACGTCTGCAGTCGCAGCAGCTGGCGGTCGTGATCGAGCAGGCGCCGGCAGCTTTGCTGAAGCCGCGCGTGCGGGTGTTCCATTGCGCGCGCCGCAAGGCGCGCGTGCTGATCCGGGATCTCGACCTGTCGTTTGCCGGCTGCGACGACCACATCGTGCAATCCGAGGCGCCGTGCGACTGGGGCCTGCGGGATCTGGAGAAGCTCTGGCTGCCCTGACCGCCTGCGCCGGCGCGCAGGTCACGCGCCCGGCGGCGATTCGTCCTTGCGCACCTTGAACCACGCCGCATACAGGGCCGGCAGAAAGGTCAGTGTCAGCAGCGTCGCGACGGTGAGACCGCCCATGATGGCGACCGCCATCGGGCCGAAGAACACGCTGCGCGACAGCGGAATCATCGCCAGGATCGCGGCGAGTGCGGTCAGCACGATCGGGCGGAAGCGGCGCACGGTGGCATCGATCACCGCGTCCCAGCGCGCGTGGCCGGCCGCGATGTCCTGCTCGATCTGGTCGACCAGGATGATCGAGTTGCGCATGATCATGCCGGCCAGCGCGATCGTGCCGAGCATCGCGACGAAGCCGAACGGCACCCGGAACACCAGCAGGAACAGGGTCACGCCGATCATGCCCAGCGGCGCGGTCAGCAGTACCAGCGCCGTGCGCGAAAAGCTGCGCAGCTGCAGCATCAGTAGCGACACCACGACCAACAGGAACAGCGGCAAGCCGGCCTTGATCGAATCCTGGCCTTTGCCCGAATCCTCGACGGTGCCGCCGGTCTCCAGGCGGTAGCCGTCCGGCATCGACTCGCGGATGCCGTCAAGCGCCGGCAGGATCTGCGCCACCACCGTCGGCGGCGTCACGTCACCGCGGATGTCGGCGCGCACGGTGATCGTCGGCAGGCGGTCGCGGTGCCAGATGATGCCGTCCTCGAACGTCGACTCCAGCCGCGCGACCTGCCCCAGCGGCACCGATTGCCCGTTCGACGTCGGAATCGCGAGGCTCTCGAGCATGTCGAGCTGGCCGCGTTCGTCATCCGGCCCGCGCATGACGATGCCGATCAGTTCGTTGCCCTCGCGATAGGTGCTGATCTGCAGACCCGACAGGGAACTCGACAGAAACTGCGCAAGATTTTGCGAACTCACGCCGAGCACGCGCGCGCGTTCCTGGTCGACGACCAGCCGCACGATGCGGGAGGGTTCGTCCCAGTCCAGATTGACGTTGGCGACGTTCGGATTCGCCCGCACCTGTTCGGCGATCGCATCGGCAATACCGCGTACGCGCTCGACGTGCTCGCCCGACACGCGCAGCTGCACCGGATAACCCACCGGCGGACCGGTCTCGAGCCGCGTCACGCGCAGCTGCAGATCAGGGAACGTCGGTGCCACCTCGTCGGTCAGCCAGATGCGGATGCGCTCGCGTGCCTCGACGTCGGTCGTGGTCACGACGAACTGGGCGAAGTTGGCCTGCGGCAATTGCTGGTCAAGCGGCAGATAGAACCGCGGTGAGCCGGTGCCCACGTAGACCACGCGGTTGTCGACGCCTTCGCGGTCTTCCAGCAGCGCGTCCAGGCGCGCGGCAGCAGCCTCGGTGGCGCGCAAGGAACTGCCTTCGGCGAGTTCGACATCGACCATCAGTTCCAGCCGCGTCGAATCGGGGAAGAACTGCTGCGGCACGAAGCGGAACAGCAGCAGCGACGCGACGAACAGGGCCACCGTCACACCGATGACGATCCAGCGATGGGTCAGCGACCAGTCCAGCAGGCCGCGGAAGCGCCGGTAGAACGGGCGCTGGTAGGGATCGTGGTCGTGCGCGTGCGGATCCCTGGGCGCCAGCGCAAACGCGAAGGCCGGCCAGCGGTCTGCCGCGCGCGCGCGCGTGTCGCGCCAGCGCGCTGGCAGCGAGCCGGGACGCGGCGGCTGCGGATTGGCCAGATCGGGCAGCATCTTCTCGCCCAGCAGCGGAATGAACAGCACCGCGGCGATCCACGACACCACCAGCGCGATCGTCACCACCTCGAACAGCGAGCGCGTGTACTCGCCGGTACTCGATGCCGCAGTCGCGATCGGCAGGAAACCAGCCGCGGTGACCAGGGTGCCGGTCAGCATCGGGAACGCGGTATGTGTCCACGCGTAGCTCGCTGCCGCGAGCCGGCTGTCGCCCTGCTCCATGCGGATGGCCATCATCTCCACCGCGATGATCGCGTCGTCGACCATCAACCCCAGCGCGAGCACCAGCGCGCCGAGCGAGATCTTGTGCAGGCCGATGTTGAACTGGTCCATCGCGATGAACGTCATCGCCAGCACCAGCGGGATCGACACCGCGACCACGAGTCCGGTACGGAAGCCCAGCGACACGAAACTCACCAGCAGCACGATGATCACCGCCTCGGCGAGCACCTTGACGAACTCACCGACCGAATCGCGCACCGCGCGCGGCTGGTCGGACACCTTGCGCAGTTCCATGCCGGCCGGCAGTGTTTCCTGCAGCCGCGCGAACTCGGTTTCCAGTTGCTTGCCGAGCCTGAGGATGTCGCCACCGTCGTGCATCGCCACCGCGATGCCGATCGCGTCCTCGCCCATGAAACGCATGCGCGGCGCGGCGGGGTCGGCAAAGCCGCGTTCGACGGTCGCGATGTCGCCCAGACGCACGGTGCGGTCGCCGGCGCGGATCGGGAAATCGCGGATCGCATCGACCGATTCGAACGCGCCGTCGACGCGCAGCTGCACGCGGGCACTGTCGGTCTCGAAGAAGCCCGCGGGCACCAGCGCGTTCTGTTCCGACAATGCCTGCTGCACGGCGGCCATCGGAATGCCGAGCGTCGCCAGCCGTGTATTGCTGACTTCGATCCAGACCTTCTCGTCCTGCAGGCCGACCAGTTCGACCTTGCCGACATCGCTGACCAGTTGCAGTTCGCGTTGGATGCGGTCGGCGTAGTCCTTCTTGATCGCGTAGTCGAAACCCTCGCCGGTCAACGCGTAGATATTGCCGAAGGTGTCACCGAACTCATCGTTGAAGAACGGGCCGACGATGTCCTGCGGCAGCGACGGCCGCAGATCGGCGACCTTCTTGCGTACCTGGTACCAGAGATCGGGAATTTCGCTCGAGCGCATCGAATCGCGGGCAAAGAAGATCACCTGCGATTCGCCGGGCCGCGAATACGAACGTACGAACTCGTAGTCGCCGGTTTCCATCAGCTTGCGCTCGATGCGCTCGGTGACCTGCTGCGACACCTGCTCGGCGGTCGCGCCCGGCCACTGGGTCTGGATGACCATCGCCTTGAAGGTGAAGGGAGGATCCTCGGACTGGCCGAGACGGCCGTAGGAGAAGATGCCGGCAATCGCGACGACCAGCATCACGTAGAGCACCAGCGTGCGGTTGCCGAGCGCCCATTCGGAGAGGTTGAAGCGGGTCATGAGCACACGCCCTGTAGGAGCGCGCTCGCGCGCGATGTGGCGGTCCCGCAGAAGGCGTCGCGCGCAAGCGCGCTCCTACAAGGACGCCGCGGCGGGTACCCGCCCCCACCCGTCCTCCCCCGCAGGCAGGGGAGGTGTGATTGCCCCGAGCTGGACCGGCTTGCGATGGCGGCATGCTTCATTTCACTGCTGCCGGCTTCGCCGCCTGCAACTGCACAGGCCGGTTCTCGCGATCCACCGGCGTCACCCGCTGCCCTTCGCGCAGCAGATGCCCGCCGGCGGCGACCACCAGCGCGTCGGGCGCCAGGCCCGACAGCACAGGCACACTGCGCGCGCCATACGCTCCGGTCTCGACCGGCACCGAACGCAATGTGCCTTCGGCGCGATCGACAACCCAAACCGCCTTTGCCCCATCCACGCCCGGCTGGATCGCGGTCAGCGGCACCTGCAGCGCCGTCTCCGGCGTTGCAGCGGCGAGATACACGCGTGCGCTCTGGCCAAGTTCGAGGCCTTCAACCGCATCGTCGGCGATCGCCACGCGCGCGGCGTAGGTGCGCGCCTGCGGATCGGCGGCCGCAGCGATCTCGCGGATCGTGCCCGGTACGCGCACGCCCGGGCGATTCCACAATTCGATCTGCGCCGGCTGGCCGATCGCGAACGCGGCGATGCGTGACTCCGGCAGAGCGATCGCGACTTCGCGGCCGTCGTCACCGGCGAGCATGAAGATCGCCTGGCCCGCCGCGACCACCTGCCCGGCTTCGGCCTCGCGACTGGCGATGAGGCCGTCGCGCGGCGCACGCAGCTGGGTATAGCCCGCCTGATTGCCGGCGACATCCGCCTGCGCGCGCGCGGCGCGCAGCTGCGATTGCGCAGCGGTGTAGGCCGCGTCCTGCGCGTCCATCTGCGAGCGGCTGATCAGCTGCTGGTCGACGAGTGCGGCGTACCGCGCGCGATCGGTCCGGGTGCGGGCGTACTCGGCCTCGGCCGAAGCGACCTGCGCCTGGGCCGACTGCTGCTGCAATCGCAGGTCACCGGGATCGATCTCGGCCAGCACCTGGCCGCGGCGCACGTGCGCGCCCGCATCGACATCGCGTCGCAGCAGCTGACCACTCACCTGGAACGCCAGCGCGCTTTCCTCACGGGCACGGATCTCGCCCGGGAATGCGGAAGCGCCGCTGTCGCCGGACGCCGCAGGCGTGACCACCAGGACCGGACGCGCGGCCGGCTCGGGCACGTGGCGGTCGCCGCAGGCAGCCAGGGCGAGCGCGCAGACGATGATCAACGGCAGGCCACGGCGCGCGGGGAGAAGCAGGGTCAGGCGGCGCATGGCGACCGTCCAGCGAAAGGGATACGGAGGCGTATCCTATATTTTCAGAACTCATTGGTATAGTATTACCGGCCATGTCGACGCGCCCGTCCACGCTGACCCCCGTTCCGATGCCCGAGAAGGCCACGGCCGGCCCTGGCCGCCCGAAGGATCTGGCCAAGCGCGCGGCGATTCTCGAAGCCGCGGAGCGCATGTTCCTGCAACAGGGCTACGAAGGCGTCAGCATGGACCAGATCGCGGCCGAGGCCGGCGTGTCCAAGCTGACCGTCTACAGTCACTTCGGCGACAAGGACACCCTGTTCACCGAGGCCGCAGCGCGTTATTGCGAACAGCAGATGCCCGATTCGGTGTTCGAGCCGTCGCCGTCGACGCCGCTGCGCCAGCGCCTGCTGGAAGTGGCCGAAGCCTTCTTCACGATGGTGTCCTCGCCCGAGGCCGTCGCCGGCCACCGCCTGCTCTGCACGCCGCAGATGGTCGAAAAGCGCCTGCCGCAGCGTTTCTGGAAGGGCGGCCCCGAGCGCGTGCAGTCTGCCTTTGCGACGCTGCTGCGGCGCCGGATCGAAACCGGCGATCTCGACATCGACGAAGCCCTGGTGCCGACCGCCGCGGCGCAGTTCTTCGTGCTGCTCAAGGGCGATCTGCACCAGCGGATGGTGTTCGACTGCGACGAAGCCGGCAATTGTGCCGCGCAACGGCGCGCACACCTGGACGCGTCGGTGGACATGTTCCTGCGCGCCTACGGGCGTCGCTGAACACTGTCACATGGGCCGCCCGCGTGCCGTCTGGGCCGGTGACTTCCGGCACTGCGTCGACTGCCACACCCCCGCGATGATGAACCCGCGCCCGCACCGCTAGAATTGCGGGCTGGCGAACGAAGGAACCCGCAACAATGATGATCGACTACGCCAAGGCCCGTGCGGCGATGGTGGAACAACAGGTCCGGCCCTGGGACGTGCTCGATGCGCGCGTGCTGGAGACGATCTCTCGCGTGCCGCGCGAAGCATTCGTCGCCGAGCCGCGCCGCGCGCTGGCCTATGCCGACCTCGAGCTCCCGCTCGGCCACGGCGAGCTGATGCTCAAGCCCGTGGTCGAAGGCCGTGCGCTGCAGGCGCTGAAGCTCGAACAGGGCGACGAGGTGCTGCAGATCGGCACCGGCAGCGGTTATCTAGCTGCGTGCATGGGCTATCTCGCCCGTGACGTTGTCAGCCTGGAACGCCACGACGACCTCGCCGACGCCGCCCGCGGCCGTCTGCAGGCGCAGGGCATCGCCAATGTCGAGGTGGTCGCCGCCGATGCGTTCGCGTGGAACACCGACCGCCGCTTCGACGCGATCTGCGTCTGTGGCGCCGTCGACGTGATTCCCGAGCGCTTCGTGCAGTGGCTGCGTCCCGGGGGCCGGATGTTCATCGTCCGCGGCCGCGCGCCTGCCATGGAAGCCGTGCTGGTCCATCGCGAAGGCGACGCTGTCAACGCGACGCGCATCGAATCGTTGTTCGAGACCGGGCTCACCTACCTCGCAGGCGCCGCGCCGGTGCCGCAGTTCACTCTCTGATCGTCCAAGGATCCCTCCATGTTCCGCCGCCCCCTGTTCCTGTCGCTTGCGCTCGCGCTGACGTCCAGCCCGCTGCTGGCCGCCGACCTCGTCCAGACCTACGAGTTGGCCCGCACCAATGATCCGACGCTGTCGATCGCCGAATCGCAGCGCCTGTCGACCAAGGAGGGCGCGGTCCAGGCCCGCGCCAACCTGCTGCCGCAGATCAACGGCAGCGCCTCGCTGAGCGACAGCCGCGTCGCCGGGTTTTCCGGCCGCGGACGCACGCGCAGCTACGGCATCAATGCGGGCCAAGTGCTGTTCGACTGGGGCCAAGTCTCAACGCTGCGTTCGCAGCGCGCGTTGAGCACGGCGGCCGACTTTCAGCTCGACGCCGACAACGATTCGCTGATCACGCGCACCGCCGCGGCGTATTTTGACGTGCTGGTGGCGACCGAAACCCTGGCCGCTGCCGAAGCCGCCGAGGCCGCGTTCAAGCGCCAGTTCGATTTCGCCGACAAGCGCCTCGAAGTGGGCCTGGCGCCGATCACCGACGTGCACGAAGCCCGCGCGCAGTACGACGGCGCCCGCGCGAACACGATCGTCCAGCGCAACGCGCTGCAGGATGCCTACCAGGCCCTGGCCGAAATCACCGGTTCGGAAATCCGCGACCTGCGCGGCCTGCCTGACGATTTCACCCCGCAACTGCCGGAAGGCCGCGACGCGGAAGCGTGGGTTGCGACTGCCATCGAGCAGAACCCTCAGCTGCAGGCGTTGCGCTACCAGGTGACCGCGTCCGAGTACGGCGTGACCGCGGCGAAGTCGGCCCATCTGCCGACGCTCGATCTTGGCGCCAGCTACGGCAGAAGCGACAGCTGGGGCGAAACGAATCAGGGCACGCTAGGCCGCAACGGCGAAACCAACAGCATCAACCTGACGCTGACCGTGCCGATCTTCAGCGGCGGCCGTACGCAGTCGCTGGTGCGCCAGTCGATCGCCCAGCGCGACATCACCGCCGACCAGTACGAAGCCCAGCGCCGCGCGATCGAGCGCAATACCCGCAGCGCCTACCAGAACCTCGTCGCCGGCATCACCGAGGTCGAGGCACGCCGTCTCGCACTGGTCTCGGCCAACAGCGCTTACGAGGCCTCGCAGGTCGGTCTGGAAGTCGGGACGCGTACCGTGATCGACGTGTTGATCAACCAGCAGAACCTGTTCTCGGCGCGTCAGGCTTATGCCTTCGCCAAGTACAACTTCCTGCAGAGCCGTTTGCTGCTCGAGCAGGCCGCGGGCACGCTGGACATCGGCAACCTGCAGGACGTGAACCGCCAGCTGACCGTCGACGTCAACAGCGTCGGCGCGTCGACCGGGACGGGTGCGGCCACGCCGCCGCCCCAGTAAGCGTTCCGGGATTTCAGTTCGACGACGGCGCGGATCGCAGGATCCGCGCCGTTTTCGTATCCGGCACCGGCAGGTCCGGCTCGATCAGTGCCAGCGTGCGCGCCAGCGCGCCGCGGCCGTTGGCGACAAGCGCGCGCCCGGCCTCGGCCATCGCGTGTCGCGCGTCGGCATCGTCGAGCAAGGCCGCGATGTGGTCGTGCACCGCGTCCGCATCCGCGCCGATGCGCAACGCGTCCGCGCGCCCCAGCTGCTTGGCGATGTCGGTGAAGTTCTGCAGATGCGGACCGGTGACCACCGGCGTGCCGACCGCGGCCGGCTCGAGCAGGTTGTGGCCGCCGATGTCCTGCAGGCTGCCGCCGACGAAGGCGACATCGGCGCAGGCGAAGAACAGACCGAGTTCGCCGAGCGTGTCGAGCACGAAGACGTCGTCGCCGGCATCGGGCCAGGTGGTCAGCGCGCGCGTCGCCACGCGCCAGCCGGCGTCGACGCCCAGCTGCATCGCGCTGCGGAATCGCTCGGGATGGCGCGGCGCCCAGATCAGCAGCAGGTCCGGCCAACGCGTACGCAAGCGGCGATGGATGCCGACGACCGCCGCTTCCTCTTCGGGATGCGTGCTGGCGGCGATCCACACCGGGCGCGCGCCGGCGTATCCGCGGAAGTCCGCAACCAGCCTGGCGATCTTCGCCTCGTCGGGGGTGATGTCGAATTTCAGGTTGCCGGTGTCGATCACCGCATCACGCAACGCGCCCAGTTTCACGAAGCGCTTGCCGTCGTCGGCAGACTGCGTCGCAACCCGCCGCACCGTGCGCAGCGCGCGCGCCACCAGCGGCCGCAGCACGCGATAGCCACGCAGCGAACGCGCCGACAGCCGTGCGTTGACGATCACCGTGGGCACGCCGGCATCACGGCAGCAGAACAGCAGGTTCGGCCACAACTCGGTCTCGACGATCAGGCCGATCTGCGGGCGGAAATGGCGCAGGAATCGCCGCACCGCGCCCGACAGGTCGTAAGGCAGATAGACGTGCTCGACGCGATCGCCCCACAGCGCGCGCACGCGCTCCGAGCCGGTCGGGGTGATGGTGGTGACCAGCAGGCGACGCGCGGGATCGCGGGTGAGCAATGCATTGATCAGCGGCGCCGCCGCATTGACCTCGCCGACCGACACCGCGTGCACCCACACCGGCGCCGTCAGCGGCGGCGTGCGGTAGATGCCGTAGCGCTCGTCCCAGCGCAGCAGATAGGCCGACTGCCGGAACCCGCGCCAGATCAGATGATAGACCGTGATCGGCGCAAGCACGACGAGCACGGCCGAATAGAGGCCGCGCAGCAGTCGTTCTGTGGTGTCGGCCGGCATCCGCACAGGATAGCGGATGCCATAGAGCCGGGATTCGGGATTCGAAAGCAGCTCTGCCACCCCAGAAGGCGGACGCAGGCCTCACTGCGCGGAATGCGTTGCCCGATGACCAGCAGCCGGCCTGCGACGCACAGCTTCTACAATGACCTCATGTCGTCCGCCCCTCCTCTCCGTCCACGCCCGCCGCTCGCACCCCGCCACTGGCCCGCTTGGATCGGCATCGGCCTGATGGCGCTCGCTGCGCGGATTCCATGGCCGCTGCAACGCGCGCTCGGTCGCGGTCTCGGCAACGCCTTGCGCATCGCGCTGGCGAGCCGTCGCCGCGTGGCCGCGCGCAATCTCGAACTGTGTTTTCCGGAACTCGACGCGCCGGCGCGAGACGCGCTGCTGCGTCGGCATTTCCATGCGCTGGGCATCGGCCTGTTCGAATTCGCACGTGCCTGGTGGGGCTCGATCGCACCGCTGCAGCGCGGGCTGATCGTTGAAGGCGTCGAACATGTCGAAGCCGTGCGCGCGGCGGGGCGTGGCGTGATCGTCGTGTCCGGGCACTTCACCACGCTCGAAGTCTGCGGCCGTCTGATGTGCGACTACGTTCCGCTGGCCGGCATGTATCGCCCGCATTCGGAAGCGGCGATGGAATGGGCGGTGCGCCGCGGGCGTGCGCGCTACGCCGCGGCGATGTTCCCCAAGCGCGACGTCCGCGGCGTGGTGCGACATCTCAAGCGCGGCGGTCTGCTGTGGTACGCGCCCGACCAGGATCCCAGCGGCGGCGATGCGGTCTACGTGCCGTTCTTCGGCCGTGCTGCGCACAGCCTGACTTCGACCCATTCGCTCGCGCGCCTGTCCGGCGCCGCGGTGATGTTCTACCGGCATGTGCGTCGCGACGACGGCGGCTACACGCTGACGCTGTCCCCGGCGCCCGAGCCCTATCCGACGTCGGACGCGACCGTGGACACCGCGACGGTCATGGCCGGCATCGAGAACATGGCCCGCGCGGCGCCCGACCAGTACCTGTGGATCCACCGGCGCTTCAAGCGCCAGCCCGATGGTGAGTCGCTGTACTAGGCGAGGATTTCGCGAATCCAGATGTCGGTCCGCCGGTGCCTTGCAGCGCTCCGAGATTCGACTGGGCTGCGCTCCGCACGCGGCGTCAACGGTCTCCAGGCACCTCTCCCTCCGGGAGAGCGCCTGCCCCGGACCCGATCCGGGGTCGACGCGCGGACGCGTCGGATGAGGCAGGGGGGTTGCGCGGTCAGCTTTAGAGAACGCCCTCACCCCAACCCCTCTCCCGGAGGGAGAGGGGCTCGACCCGCCGCGCGTTGACGTCAGCGCAGCACGCCGTCCTGCGGCTGCACCGGTTCCACGCGCGCCAGCAGGCTGCCGGCATACAGGGCCGACAGCAGCAGGGTGAAGCCGCCCCAGAAGGTCGAATAGAACGCGAGATGCGTGTTGAGCGGGAACACGGTGACCGCGAGTGCGAGCATCGCCGGACGCGCCTGCTCCCGGGCTTCGGGCGAGGCGAAGCGCCAGGCCCGCCAGGCCATGGCCACGCCGGCCAGCCACATCAGCAGGCCGATGAGTCCGGTTTCACTGCCGATCTCGAGCACGATCTGGTGGGCGTGGAACGCGGGGCCGTCGCCCCAGGCGGCCATCTCGTCCGGACGCGGATCGCAGCCGGGGAAGGCTTCGCGGAAGCCGCGTGCGCCCACGCCGTTGATCGGATTCTCACGGACCATGCACAGCGCCGCGTCCCAGATGCGGGCGCGGCCCGACAGGGCGTTGTCGACGCCGGCCTCATCGGCCGACAGGCCCATCGCGGTGCGCTCGATGCGCTCGCGGACCTGTGGCGAACTCACGGCCGCGACCACCGCGACCACGAGGCCCGCGGCGAACACCGCCAGCAGGCGGCGCCAGCCGAGCAGGCGCCAGCCGGAGAACAGCAGCACCAGCGCATAGGTCAGCCACGACGCACGCGAACCGGCGAACAGCAGGACGATGCCGATCGCCGCGCTCGCGATCACCCAGCCGCTCGCACCGAAGCGGCGACCGGCCCAGTACAGGCCGAATGGCGACAGGCTAGCCAGCACCACGCCGAGCTTGAGATTGCAGGGCCCGAGGACGCCGCCGAGACGGTCGGCGCGTGCGATCTGTTCGACCGTGCACATCGGTCGGCTACTGATCAGTTGCTTGAGATGGTCAATGCCGAAGAACAGCGGACTGGTGCCGAACACGACTTCGCACAGGCCGTCGATCGTCCACACCGCGACGATCACCGCGAGGCCACCGAGCGTGATGCGCCGGCCACGACGTGTCGCGACGGCAGACGCCACCAGCCACAGGAACGGGAGATAGCGCAGATCGACCAGGGCCTCGCGCAGTGCGCGTCCGACATCGACCGAGTCCACTGCCGAGATCAGCTGCGGCAGCCAGTAGGCGAAGAACAGCACGCTGGTCAGCGCCCATGCCGGCGCGCTGAGCAGCGCGGCGCCGCCGCGGAAACGCGCGCCGACCAGATGGATGATTGCGGCCAGCGCGCCCAGCACCATCACGCCCTCGGCATAGCCGGGTGCGGGCCACAGGATCACGAACGCCAGCACCCAGTGCGGCGCCCAGCGCCAGCCGACGGGGCGCGGCGCACGCGCGCCGGTCGCGGTTTCAGTTGTCGTCGTCGAACTCGTCATAGACCGCGAGGGTCGCCTCCTGCATCGCACGCAGCGTGTCGGGCATCGTACCGGCTCGCGCCGGCGCTCGCGTGACCAGCGCGCGTGCGGCGCGCGCCAGCGCGGCGCGGTCGAACGGCGCCACCGCGCCTTCGTGCTGCAGGTGTGCGAGCAGTTCGCCGACCCCGCCATGCGCCCAGCCGACGACCGGACGCGCGCACGACAACGCTTCGAGCACGGTACGACCGAAGGCCTCGGGCTTGCGCGAGAGCTGCAGTACCAGGTCGCTGGCGGCGTAGGCCTGCGCGATCGCAGCGGTGGGCTCGGTCATCGCCAGCGCGTCGCCGCAGCCGGCGGCGTCAGCCGCGCGTACGAGTTCATCGAGATAGGCCTCGCGTCCCGCCTCGCGCGCGCCGGGCATCCACAGACGCGCATCGAGGCCTTCGGCGCGCAGATCGGCGAGCAGCGCGATCGCGTCGTGGTGGCCTTTGAGTCGCGTGCCGCGGCCGGGCAGCAGCAACAGCGGGCCGTCGCCACCGAGCGCGGGCCAGCGCGCGGCGACCTCGGCGCGCGCAGCAGGATTCGGCTGCGGCGTGGCCGGAAATTTCGTCGGGTCGATCCCGCGCGGGATCACCCGCAGGCGCTCGCGGGGCGTGGCCGGATAGTGCTGCAGCAGATAATCGCGCACGGTGTCCGATACGCAGATCACCCGCTCGCCGCGCGCCATGATCGCGCTGTAGCGCGACGGCGAATTGAGCCCGTGCATCGTGGTGACGAAATGCGGACGACGCGCGTCGGGCATGCCACGCAGGGCCCACCAGCCGATCCACGCCGGTAGTCGCGAACGGGCATGCACGATGTCGGCGCCGGACTCGGCGAACAGGCGGCGCAGCGTGCGCACATGACGCAGCACCCTCAGCGATTTCGCACCGATGTCGAGGGTCACGTGGGTGGCCCCGGTCGCCTCCAACGCGGGCACGAGGCGTCCGCCAGCGGAGACGATGATCGCGCGATGGCCTGCCTCGGCCAGCGCCTGCGCGATCTCGATCGTGGAACGCTCGACGCCGCCCGACGACAACGCGGGCAGCAACTGGATGACGGTCAGCGGTCGACGCATGCGGGCGCGCAGCGCGCCGTGGTCAGTCGACGAGAACGAAGTGCGCGCCGCAGTACGGGCAGTCGGACTCGCCGTTCTCGGCTTCGATCGGCAGATAGACGCGCGGATGCGAGTTCCACAGCGCCATCGACGGCAGTGGGCAGCTCAGCGGCAGGTCGGCGCGGCGCACTTCGTAGCGCTGGGCGGCGTTGGCTTGCGTCGGGGCTGCGGTCATGACGGCGGGTTTCATCGGCGTGGAGGCCGCCATTCTAACGCGCGGCCGTGCAGGCGGGCTCAGCCCGGTAGGGTGATCAGCAGCAAGACGGCGCCACCGGATGCGGCGACCAGAGCGGTGGCGATTGCATCAGAGTGCCAGCCCAGCGCATCGCCGGCCGCCAGCAGCTGACCGTCGACGGCCACGCCGCCGTGCAGGACCTGCAGCCAGTGGCGCTGGCCTGCATCGAGTGCAAGATCCAGGCGCGCACCCGGCGCCAGTCGCGCATGCCGCAGCCAGGCCTGCTGGCGGATCGGCAGACTGTTTTCAGCGCCGTCGGGCGCGGCCAGCAGCGTCCATCCCGCCTCGCTGGCAACCCGCGTAACGCCGGTGGCGGGCGGCAGATTGACGCGGTCCGGCTGGATCGCGATGCGCAGCACGCGCGCACCCTCGGCACCCGCGGTTTCGACCGGCGTGTCACTGCCATGGCCGGCACCGGTCCACACCAGTGCGCCGGCGTCGAACGGGACGCCATCGCGCATCAGCGTGCCGTCGAGCACCAGCGTCAGCAGCTCCATGTTCGCCACGCGCTGCGCCGGCACGGTCGCGCCGGGCGGCAGCTGTTCTTCGTTGAGCTGGCGCAGCGCCCCGAAGCCCAGCCAGTCGGGATCGTGGAAATCGCCGCTGGAGAACGTGCACAGGCGCGTGCGCGTGCCGTGCATGTTGCGGCCGCGCTGGTCGGCGGAACGATGGACTTTCATGAGGGCAGATCCGGAACGCGGAAACGAAAACGCCGGCGCCGGGAGACCCGGGCGCCGGCGTCGTGACGCGGAATCTTACTGCGCGGCAGGCGCGGCCGGCGCATCGCCCTCGGCGACGATGGCTTCCGTGGTGATACGCAGCTCGACCTCGTCGCTCACGTTGGGCGCGGCCATGCCGACGCCGAAATCGCTGCGCTTGAGCTGGGCCACGGCATCGAAGCCCGCGGCGGCGCGCTTGGCCATCGGCTGTTCGCCGAACTTGTTGATGGTGACGTCGAGCACCACCGGCTTGGTGATGTCCTTGATGGTCAGGTCGCCGGTGACCTTGAGCTTGTTGGTGCCGGCGCTTTCGACCGCGGTGCTCTTGAACGTGGCATTCGGAAACTTGGCGGCGTCGAAGAAATCGGCGCTGCGCAGGTGCTCGTCGAAATCACCGACGTGCGAGTTCAGGCCCGACAGCGGCAGGGTGACTTCGACCGACGAGGCGCCGACGTTCTCGGCGTCGTAGACGATCTGGCCGGAGACGTCGCCGAAATGCGCGATCGGGTTGGAGAAACCGAAGTGGTTCCATTGCGCGATCACGTCGGTGTGCTTGGGGTCGAGCACGTAGGTGCCCGACACACCGGCAATGGCCTCGGCGGTCGGCGCGGTTTCGGCCATCGCTTCCGACGCCGGCTGCGCGGGCGTGGATGCAGCGGCCGCGGTCGTATCCGCCGGCGCCGGGTCCTGCTGGGCGCAGGCGGCGAGGGCAAGGGCGGCGGCAAGCGGGAGCAGCAGGTGGGCGGTACGCATGGCGGATCCTCGAACAGGTGGGTGGAGGCCGCGCAGTCGGAAGGACCGCGCAGTGGAAAACCTTCAGACGATGCGCGCGGCTTCGTCGAACGGCAGGCGCGGCGAACGCGGGAAGATCGTCGACGCATCGCCGGTGCCGAGATTGATCAGAAAGTTCGACTTGATCGCGGTGCCGGCGAAGAACGCCTCGTCCACCTTGGCGTTGTCGAAGCCCGACATCGCACCGGTATCGAGACCCAGCGCACGTGCGGCCATGATCAGATACGCGCCCTGCAGGCTGCCGTTGCGGAACGCCGGCACTTCGCGGTTCTCGCGCGGGCCGTCGAACCAGCTCTTGGCATCGGTGTGCGGGAACAGGAACGGCAGCTTCTCGTGGAAGTCCTCGTCGTGGGCCACGATCACGGTGACCGGCGCCGACATCGTCTTCTCATAGTTGCCTTCGCTCAACGCTGCACCGAGCTTCGCCTTGCCCTGCGCCGATTTCACGAACACGAAACGCGCGGGCGACGAATTGGCCGACGTCGGCGCGAACTTCAGCAGATCGTAGAGCTGGCGCAACGTGTCGTCGCTGATCTCGCCGCTGAAGCCGTTGTAGGTGCGGGCGGTGCGGAACAGCTGGTCGAGCGCGGCATCGGGCAGAACATCGGTCATCGGGCAACCTCGGATCGGATGGGGCCAGGCAGGGCCGCAGTGTAGAGTCCTGCGGCGGCGCGGCGCGTGGGACGGCGCAGAACGGATGATCACATACGTGGAACGTCGACCAGGCGAAGAACGGGATTGCGGACGGATCTGGGCGCTCAGCGATGGGCGCGCCGGCAACGCGCGCCAGGCCGAAGCGCTGGCGGCCGCGTTGTCATCGAACACCGAAGTGCTGCATCTGGAGCCCCGCGCGCCGTGGCGATGGGCCGCGCCGCGGCGTCTGCCCGGCGCAGGCCAGGCCTTCGGCGACGCCTACGCCGCGCGGCTCGACACGGCCCCGGACATCGCCATCGGCTGCGGCCGACAGGCGGCGCTCGCGACCCGGCTGGCCGGTCGACGCGGCGCACGCACGGTGCAGATCCTCGATCCGCGCATCGATCCGCGGCACTGGGATCTCGTCGTCGTCCCCGAACACGACGCCCTGCGTGGTGACAACGTGCTGGTCGCACGCGGCAGCCTGCACCCGGTCGACGACGTGTGGCTGGCGAGCGCGCGCGAGGCGCATCCGGCGCTCGGCGCCCTGCCCGGCCCGCGCATCGCGGTGCTGCTCGGCGGCGATTCGCGGCACGGGCGTTTCGACGTCGCCGCGTTCAACGCGCTCGCCGATCGGCTCGACGCGATCGTCGCGCGCGAGGGCGGCAGCCTGCTGCTGACCGGTTCGCGGCGAACATCGCCAGGCGTGCGTGATGCGTTGCGTGCGCGCTATGCGGGACATGCCGGCTGCGTGTGGGCGGAGCAGCGCGACGGCGCGAATCCGTATGCCGGGATGCTCGGCTGGGCCGACCGCATCGTGTGCTCGTCGGACTCGGTCAACATGCTCTCCGAGGCCTGCGCGACGCACGCGCCGGTGTTCGTGTTCGCGCCCGGGCCACTCGAGGGCGCGCCGCAGCGCTTTGTCGATGGACTGTTCGCCGATGGACGCGCCCGGCAATTCGAGGACGCGGTGCCTGCGTTCGACGTCACGCCTTTGCGCGAAACCGCGCGGATCGCAGCCGAGGTGCGGGCGCGGCTGGGGCTTTGACACCCGCCGCGATTGCGGCAGGTGCTTTTTGTAGGAGCGCGCTTGCGCGCGATGCGACGATCACGCAACCGGCCATCGCGCGCGAGCGCGCTCCTACAGGGATCCGGGGGTCGGCGCCGTCAGCGCAGTTCGAGCAGCTGGTCGAACCGATCGATCACCGCACGCGCACCGCAGCCATGCAGATCGAAATCGCGCCGATAGCCGTAGGCGACCAGCACCAGCGGGGCGCCGGCCGCGATCGCCGCGCCGGCATCGGCGACCGAATCGCCAACCATCAGGCACTGTGCGATGTCGACGCCGAAGCCTTCGGCCAGATGCAGCAGCGGCAGCGGATGCGGCTTGCGCTCGGGCAGGTCGCCGGCGCCGAGCGCCGCGTCGAAATAGCCGTCGATGCCCAGCGCCTCGAGCAGCGGCGGCACGAACTGCGCGGGCTTGTTGGTGCACACCGCCATGTGTACACCCGCGGCCTGCAGCGCCTGCAGCGTCGATTGCACCCCGGGATACACCTGCGGATCGAGCAGCAGGCAGTCTTCGTAATGCCGCAGGAAGCGCGGCATCACCGCATCAACCGTCTGCGTCTCGCCGGCGTGCTGCAGCGCCGAGGTGATCAGCTGGCGGGCGCCGTCGCCGATCCAGCTGCGTACCGTGGCTTCGTCGACCTGCGCATGGCCGAGCTCGGCCAGCAGGCGGTTAACTGCCTCGGCAATGTCGGACGCGCTGTCGACCAGGGTGCCGTCTAGATCGAACAGCACGACCGGCCAGGGGAACGCGCGCGGCGCGGCGGAATCGGCCATGGATCACCTGCGTGAAAACGGGTCGCCCAGTGTGCGGCATTCCGCTTGCAACACTGCGTCGGCGCGCCGGGGTTCACGACGCGCGGCCGCGCGCCTATGCTCGCGAGCGCGGCGACGCGCCGCCCGCAGGAGTCCCCCCATGTCGATCACCACCACCGCGACCACCACGTCCAACGACGCCCCGCGCCTGCTGCGCACGCTGTGCAATCACTGGCGGCACAAGTTCGAGATCACCCGCGACGACGAAGGCGGTCACGCGTTCATCCCCTTCCAGGGCGAAGAAAACGGCGCCGACTTCTTTGTCGAGGACGACACGCTGCGGATCGTGCTGACCCAGCCCACGGCCGACGACAGCGAGCGCTACCAGCAGGTCATCGAGAACCATCTGCAGCGCTTCGCGCGCGACGAGACCTTGGCGTTCGACTGGCAGCCGGGTTGAGTGTGCTTTGAAGCCTGTCCCCGCATGCGGGGGAAGGTTGGATGGGGGCGCACCACAGGACCGCCGAAACATCTGATTCAAGCAGGACAGCGCCCGCGCACGCTCCTATCTGACGGTTCGCCACCACCCAACCCGCCCCGGTACACGTGCGGGCTCGACCTAGCGATACCGCGCTTCCATCAGATCCAGATCACGCACCAGCTTGCGGGCGACCTCGTCGGAGATTTCGCGGTGCCGTGCGAGCGCATAGATGCGTTCGCGCTCGGCGTGCACGCCGGCCAGGCGCAGCGCGCGCTCGGCCTCGTCGGCGCGGCGCAGTTCGGCGGCGTCCACGCCCAGCGCGCCGTCACGGCGCAGCCGCTCCTCGTATAGCGCCATCACCCGGACCGCGGCACTGGCGTAGAGGTCGGGATTGGCCTGTGCCGCCGGCAGGGCGTGCTGGGCGCGTTCGACCGCGGCCACCGCCGCGACCGCCGCTTCGTGGCGGGCCCGATCGAGCTCGCGGTCATCCTCGTCTTCCTCGGGCACTTCCAATCCGCGCAGCAGGCGCGGCAGCACGAAGCTGCCCAGCAGCAGCGACAGGATGATCACCGCGGCGGCGAGGAAGATCGCCAGATCCCGGGTCGGGAACGGCGTGCCGTCGTCGAGCAACAGCGGCAGGGTCAGTACGCCGGCCAGGGTGATCGCGCCGCGCACGCCGGCCAGCGACATCGCCGCGACCAGTCGGATGCGCGGTCGGGTGTCGTGGCGTCCGCTGCGATACAGCCCGATCCTCAGCGACACCCAGACCCAGGCGAAGCGCAGCGCGAACAGGCCGCCGTAGATCACGAAGACGAACACCGCCAGCCACCACGGATCGACATGCCCGGCCTCGCGCACCGATTGCACCGCGCGCTCGACGATCCACGGCAACTGCTCGCCCAGCAGCACGAAGATGATGCCGTTGAGCGAGAACTGCACCGTGTCCCAGACCGCGGCGCGCTGCACGCGCGTGGTCGCCAGCGCGCGACCGCTGAGTTCGACGTAGCTCATCGTCACGCCGGCCGCGACTGCGGCGAGGATGCCCGAGGCGCCGATCTGCTCGGCCAGCAGATAGGCGCCGAACGGGGTCAGCAGGCTGATCAGGATCGGCGTGCCGGCCTCCTCGCCGAACACGCGCGAGACCAGCGCGTGGCCGCGGTTGACGCCGATCGTCAGCAGCGCGCCGACCGCGACGCCCGCCAGCGCCAGCCACAGGAAGGTCAGCGAGGCCGACATCAGCGAGAACGTGCCGGTCAGCGCCGCGGCGACGGCGAAGCGGAAACACACCAGACCGGACGCGTCGTTGAGCAACGATTCGCCTTCCAGGATGTGCATCACGCGCTTGGGAATCGGCGCGCGTGCGGCGATCGACGACACCGCGACCGGATCTGTCGGCGACAGGATCGCCGCCAGCGCGAACGCGACCGCCAGCGGCATCACCGGGATCATCCAGTGGATCAGCAGGCCCGCGCCGATCACCGTGAACACCACCAGCCCCAGCGCCAGTTGCAGGATCAGCCCGCGGTCGCGGAACAGGCCGCTCTTGGGAATGCGCCAGCCGTCGAGGAACAGCAGCGGCGGCAGGAACAGCACGAAGAACAGGTGCGGATCAAGGGTCACGCCGCGGCCGAACACACCGGCGATCGTCGCGCCCAGCGCGATCTGCACCAGGGGCAATGGCAGCGGCAGCCAACGCGGCATCACGCGGGTCAGGTAACCGCCCGCCACCACGGCCAGCAGCATTACCAGGACGACTTCGATCGAATGCATTGCGGAACGGCGCGGCGCCGGAGCGAGGCCGCCACGATAGCGCCGAAGCGGCGGCGTGGCGCATCGACACCGGCCATGCAGCCCCCCGCCTAGAATCGGCCCCCTTCGCATGCTGATGGATCGTTCGATGGACAACCCGCTGCTGGATCAATCCGGCCTGCCGCGCTTCGATGAGATCGAGCCGGCCCACGTGCAGCCCGCGATCGACGCGCTCGTCGTCGAAGCCGAAACAGCACTGGCCCTGGCCGGCCGGGCGCAGCCGGTCACCTGGGACAACGTGATCGCACCACTGGAAGACGCGACCCAGCGCCTGGGCCGCGCCTGGAACCAGGTGGGCCATCTCAATGCCGTGGTCAACACGCCGGCGATGCGTGAGGCCTACAACACCGCGCTGCCCAAGGTGACGGGGTTCTTCAGCGCGCTGGGGCAGGACCAGGCGTTGTTCACCGCCTACCAGGCGCTGTCCGACCAGGCCGACGCACTGGGGCTGGATGTGCTGCAGCGCCGCGTGCTCGCCCATGCGTTGCGCGATTTCCGGCTTGGCGGCGCCGCGCTGGCAGATGCCGAGCGCGCGCGGTTTTCGGAGATCCAGCAGGCACTGGCGAAGCTGTCGTCCGAGTTTTCCGAGCACGTGCTGGATGCGACGGACGCGTTCGCGGTGTACGTGGAGGACCTGGCCGAACTCGACGGGCTGCCCGAAGAAACCCTGGCGGCCGCACGCGCGGCGGCCGAACGCGACGAGCGGCCGGGCTGGAAGCTCACCCTGCAGATGCCGTCCTATCTGCCGATCCAGACCTACGCGACCAACCGCGCGTTGCGCGAGCGCTTCTATCGTGCCTACGGCCTGCGCGCGTCGGAGTCCGGCCCTGAAGCGCTCGATAACGGACCGCTGATCGGCCGCATCCTCACGCTGCGCGACGAGCAGGCGCGCCTGCTGGGCCACGCGAACTACGCCGAGCTGTCGCTGGCCACCAAGATGGCCACCGCCCCCGACGCGGTGCTGGCCTTCCTGCGTGATCTCGCCGCGCGCGCCCGACCGCATGCCGAAGAGGATCTCGAAGCACTCGCAGCGTTCGCACGCGAGCAGCTCGGCATCCCCACGCTCGAGCCCTGGGACATGTCGTTCGCCAGCGACCGTCTGCGCCAGGCGCGCTATGACTACTCGGCGCAGACGGTGAAGCGCTACTTCACCGAAGACCGCGTGCTGGCCGGCCTGTTCGACGTGATCCAGTCGCTGTACGGGCTGCGTGTCGAACGCGACCAGGCGCCGGTCTGGCACGAAGACGCGCGCTTCTACCGCCTGACCGATGCCGACGGCACGCTGGTGGGCCAGTTCTATCTCGATCTCTACGCCCGCGAAGGCAAGCGCGGCGGGGCTTGGATGGACGATTGCCGCAACCGGCGCGCGACCGCCGACGGTGTGCAGACGCCGGTGGTCTATCTGGTCTGCAATTTCGGCCGCGGCACCGGCGGCCGCCCGGCGACCTTCACCCACGGTGAAGTCACCACGCTGTTCCACGAGATGGGCCACGGCCTGCATCAACTGCTGACCCAGGTGGACTCGCTGCCGATCGCCGGCATCAACGGCGTGGAATGGGACGCGGTGGAACTGCCCAGCCAGTTCATGGAGAACTTCTGCTGGGAATGGGAGCGCGTGCAGGCGATGACCGCGCATGTCGACACCGGAGAGCCGCTGCCGCGCGAACTCTTCGACCGCATGCTGGCCGCGCGCAATTTCCAGAGCGGCCTGCAGACGCTGCGGCAGATCGAGTTCTCGCTGTTCGACATGCTGCTGCATTCGGACTTCGACGCCAGCCGGGACGACGTGCAGGCCCTGCTTACGCGCGTACGCGACGAGGTCGCGGTGACCCGCATCCCCGACTGGCACCGCTTCCCCAACCAGTTCAGCCACATCTTCGCCGGCGGTTACGCGGCCGGCTACTACAGCTACAAGTGGGCCGAAGTGTTGAGCGCGGATGCGTATGCGGCGTTCGAGGAGTCCACCGATCAGCTGTCGGTGACCGGCGGACGCTTCCGCGACGAAGTGCTGTCGCGCGGCGGCAGCCGTGATGCGATCGAGAACTTCCGCGCGTTCCGCGGGCGCGATCCGGATATCGCGGCCCTGTTGCGGCATAGCGGCATGTAAATCTCTTTCCGCCTTCGGCGGAAAGCACCGACGTCCCTCTCCCGTTGGGAGAGGGGAGGACCACCTGCAAAGCAGGTGGTGGGGTGAGGGAATGACGTTCGCGGCACGTGTTGGCGAAGCATCGCTTGCAGGTCTCGGCGGATTTGATCCTGAAGATTGCAGACGCGCTGCTGACCAACGCGGTGCGCGCTCGATTTGCGCACGCTGATCGCGCCGCGCCCAAAGCGCCCTCACCCCGGCCCTCGCGCCAGCGCGAGGGCGTTCGTAGACACGCGAGCCAGTGGCTCGCAAGCGTCCCTCCTGACCCGAGCGGGAGAGGGGCTTGCGAGGACCTCCCACGACACCCTCACGCCCCCGGTGCGAGCATCCGCGCCGGTTCCCCGCCGGAAAACACCGCCATGCGCCTGCTCGTCCTGCTGTGTTCGATCGCGATGCCGGTCATCGCCTGGCTGTCGCAGACCGGCGCGTTCGGTCCCGACCAGGGCACGATTTCCGACCGCTATCCCACCCTGCTCGTCGCGGCTGGGTATGCGTTCTCGGTCTGGGGACTGATCTTCTTGCTCGATCTCCTCTACGCGATCTGGCAGACCACAGGCGCACGCCGTACCGAACCGCTGCTGGGCCGCATCGCGCCCGCCACCGCGCTCGGATTCTTCCTCACCGCGATCTGGATGCCGCTGTTCTCCGCTGGACTGTTCTGGGCCTGCGTTGTGGTGATCTTCGGCGCGCTGATGGCGCTGGCCTGGTGCGCGGTGCAGCTGTCGACCGCGGGCAATGCGAGGCGCTACCGTCTGGCGTGGCTGGCGCTGTCGATCCACGCCGGCTGGCTGTCGCTGGCGGCGTTCCTCAACGTCGCGCAGACGATCGTCGCCTACGAGCTGCTGTCGACCAGCCGCATGCTCGGCTGGAGCCTCGCGCTGTGGGCGATCTCGGCCGTCGTGCTGCTGGTGCTCAACCTGCGCATGCGCGGCAACATCGCCTATCTGGCGATCGCGCTGTGGGGCCTGTTCGCGGTCTGGTTCAAGCAGACCGAATGGCCACTGACGGGCGCGGTGACCTCCGCGTGGGTCGCGCTCGGTATCGGTGTGGTGCTGACGATCCAGACCGCCCTGCTGCGCCTGCGCCAGCGCTGAAGCCGGCGCCGCTGCGTTCATGCGTCGTGCGGGGGCGCGTTGCGACCCTGTGGCCTCAGACACATGACAGGGGGTTCCATGATCCGCACATCCACGGCTGCCGGCCTGCTCGCGCTCGCCGCGGCGCTGCCCGCCTTCGCCCAGGTCACGACCTCGCCGCTGCAGCAGGTCGACGCGCAACCCGAACTGTCGTCGCAGTCCGGCCGCCAGACCGGCGTGGTCACGATGGATCGCGACGACGGCCCGCAGATCATCGTCCGCTCCTACGAGCCGCGTTCGGCGCTGGGCGACCAGTACCGCGTCGACTTCGCCGCACTCGACGTGGACGGCGACGGCTACATCAGCCGCACCGAAGCCAAGACGCATCCGGCGCTCGACGCGGAATTCAACGCGATCGACAGCAACCGCGACGGCCGCCTGAGCCGCGAGGAACTGGCGGGCTGGCTGCGCTGATCGGTCGCACCCTCGGGCGCCGCATCGCGTCCGCGCTGCGCTAGCCTATGCCGCCCCCGGCAACCGGTCGGCGACGGAGTGTTCGCGTGCACCAGAATTCCCATGACGACATCGATGCCCCGCGTCCGCGCGGCCCGCTGCTGGTCGGCGCGGTGTTCGTGTTGATGATCGGCATCTTCATCGGCGCACTGAGCGCCACCGTACTGCTGCGCATGAGCATCGGGTCGGCCGGCGATCTGAAGGCGCGCGAGGCGATCCGCCTGCATGCGTTGCTGGAGGCGCCCGGTGGCATCGCCGAGCCGGACACGTCGACCGAACGCACGACCGCGGCCTTCGCCCACAGCTTCATCGTCAGCACCGCGGCGATCGATGCGGTGTCCTCGCTCGACGAACGCGCACAGCTGGTCGGGATCGCGCGCTGGATGGTCGAAACCGATGCGCTGACCGCGCGCGAAGATGCGGTTTCGCGCTGGGCGATGATCGCCGCGCGCTGCGTGGACACGAATGCCGAAGCGCCCAAGGACGCGGCGAACTGCGTGCGCGACGAGATGCCGCACGACGTGCCGATTCCGGACCACGCACGCGACTGAGGCGTCACCTGCGGGATCCAGACAGCAGAACGCCCGGCCGAAGCCGGGCGTTCCGATATCACGAGGCGCGCAGAGATCAGTCGCGCGATTCGCTGACGACGCGGCCGTCCTCCGGATCGAGCTTGAGATCCATACGCACGCCCTGGGCGTTGTCGGCCTCGGCCTCCCACATGCCGTCATCGAACTTGACGTCATCGATGCGGGTATAGCCCGCCGCCGTCAGCTTGGCGCGGATATCCGCTTCGCCGAGGCTGGTCGCACCGGCATTCTCCGGATAAATGCGGCCGGTCGCCGGGTCCAGACGCACATCGATCTTGCTGCCGTTGGCGTCCTTGACGTCGGCTTTCCACACGCCGTCCTTGAACTCGACATCGGTGATCTCGGTGTACCCGCCTTCGGTCAGCGCGGCGCGCACCTGGGTGCTGGTCATCGCGTCCTGCGCGACGGCGGCGCCCGCAGCCAGGGACAGGGCCAGAACCAGGCCACGGACAGCAGTCGACTGCTTCATCGGGGAAACTCCTCGCATGGGTGTGCGGCGAGTCTTGGTCGCCTGCCGCGAAGCAGAAGTGAACACCGACGCGCCCTGTTCAGCCGCGCGGCGCACACAACGTGTCAGGTCTCGACCAACCGGCGCAGATCGTCGACGAACCCCGTGTAGGCCGCGTCCTGGGCAGCGGGTTCGCCCTGTCGCAGCACCCATGACGGATGCACGGTCGCGAACGCACGCACGCCATCCTCGCGCGTGCGCCAGATGCCGCGTTCTTCGGTCAGGCGCACGCCGGGACCCAGCACCGCCCGCGCCGCGCTCGCGCCGAGACAGACGATGCGCTCGGGCTGCACTTGCGCGATCTCCGCGCGCAACCAGCCGTTGCAGGCGTCGATATGCGCCACGTCCGGCCGCTTGTGCAGACGACGCTTGCCGCGCGGCTCGAAGCGGAAATGCTTGACCGCATTGGTCAGGTAGAGCGTGTTGCGGTCGATGCCGAGCTCATCCAGCGCGCGCGAGAACAGGCGCCCCGCCGGGCCGACGAACGGGCGTCCGGACAGGTCTTCCTCATCGCCCGGCTGCTCGCCGACGATCATCGTGCGCGCGGTCGAAGGTCCTTCGCCGAACACGGTCTGCGTCGACGGTTGCCACAACGGGCACCGCCGGCAATCGCGCGCCGAGTCGCGCAGCGCTTCAAGCGTGCCGGCCACCACAGGCGCGGGCGTCGGCGCTGCGGGAATGCGGCGACGCGGCGCTTGATGCTCGCGCTCGGCCATCTCGCGTACGCGCAGGCCGGCGTCGCGGACGAGTCCGGGCAGCAGCGCGGCTTCCGGCAGATGCTTCCAGTATTTCTGCGGCATCTCGCTGCGCATCATCGTGGTGTTGAGCCGCGCCGGATTGAAGATGTTCGCGTAATAGGTGCGCCAGAGATCCTCGCGCGCGTCTTCGGTGGGCGCATCGGCGCGTGCGCCACCATCGGCGAACGCGAGCGCCTCGCCGTCCCACATCGCCGTGCGGTAGGGGGTCACGATCGCCCAGCGCATGCCGGCAAACCGGCGCGCGAAGAACGGCGCCACGCGGTCGACGATGTGGTGGTCGGGCTCGAACCAGGCGATGTAGTGCTCGTCGTCGCCAGGCACCTCGCGGAAGCGCACGAAGGCCTTCATCTTGTGGCTGTCGCGGCGCACCGCCTGCGCCATTGTGTTGGCGCGGTGCACGTCGGGATCGGACGCGCGCTGCAGCAATGCGCGCTCGCCTTCGGCAATGCGCCAGAGCATGCGATAGAGCAGGCCGTGGCGGTCTTCCGCGCGGTGGCAGAGCACGGCGTTGGCGAGGGCAAGGAATTCTGCCGGCACGCGGGGCGCGGGACGCTCCGCCGGCAACAAGGCGAGATCGCTGCCACCGAGCAGCGAGCCCTGAATGCCGCCACTCCAGTCGATGCGCTCTGGTGCGACACCGGCGCGCAACGCCGCACGCGAGGCGGCGCGCCAGACGGCTGGATCCCAAGGCGGGTCGACGTGGGCGGCGACCAGCGGGTCGACGGTGTGGCGATTCATGCCGGGCACGTCATCGGCACCGCGTACGTGTAGGAGCGCGCTTGCGCGCGATGCGGCGTCACCAGGAACGCTCCGTCGCGCGCAAGCGCGCTCCTACACAAAGCCGCTCTGTCATCAGAACAGACTCGCCTGCCGCGGCTGCGGTGCGAGTTCGCTGCGCAGGCGCGCGGGATCGTCGAGGCGCTGGCGTGGGTGATGGCCCGGCGTGATCACGAACGGCATGATCTTTTTCAGCGGCACACGCAGACGGGCGAGATCGTCGAGGCGCAGCGCGCCGTGCGGGCGCGCGGAAATGATGCGCTCGACGTTGCGCGTGCCCAGACCCGGTACGCGCAGCAGCATCTCCCGCGGCGCGCGGTTGATGTCGACGGGGAAGCGTGTCGGATTGCGCAGCGCCCAGGCCAGCTTGGGATCGACGTCGAGATCGAGCATGCCCGGCGTTTCGGCGTCCACGTCCTCCGCATTCGCCGCATCGGGCGTGATCTCGTCGACGTCGAAGCCGTAGAAGCGCAGCAGCCAGTCGGCCTGGTAGAGGCGATGCTCGCGCAGCAGCGGCGGCGACTGCAGCGGCAGGTTTTTAGACGCATCCGGAATCGGGCTGAAAGCCGAGTAGTACACCCGCCGCATCCGGTAGGTGCCGTACATGCGGTTGCTGGTTTCCAGGATGCTGCGGTCATTGGCATCGTCGGCGCCGACGATCATTTGCGTGCTCTGCCCCGCCGGCGCGAACCGCGGGGCCTTGGCGCGGCGCACGGTGACGCCCTGCCGTTTCACCCGACGCGCGTCCTTGTCCTCGTCGATACGCCATTTGAGTTCGCCCATCGCGCCGTGGATGCCGGCGTGGGTCTTCTCCGGCGCCAGCGCCGACATGCCGGCCTCGGTGGGCAGTTCGATGTTGATGCTCAGGCGATCGGCATAGCGACCGGCTGCGGCCAGCAGTTCCGGCGCGGCGTCGGGAATCGTCTTGAGATGGATGTAGCCGGCGAAGCGGTGGTCCTCGCGCAGGCTGCGCGCGACTTCGACCATCTGCTCCATCGTGTAATCGCCGCTGCGGATGATGCCGCTGGAGAGGAACAGGCCTTCGATGTAGTTGCGCTTGTAGAAATCCAGCGTCAGCGTCACGACCTCCTCAGGCGTGAAGCGCGCGCGGCGTACGTTGCTCGAAACGCGGTTGACGCAGTACGCGCAGTCGAACACGCAGAAGTTCGTGAGCAGGATCTTCAGCAACGACACACAACGGCCGTCGGGCGTATACGAATGGCAGATGCCCATACCCTCGGTACTGCCGATTCCGCCGGTCTTCGACGAGTCGCGCTTGTTCGCGCCGCTCGACGCGCAGGAGGCGTCGTACTTGGCGGCGTCGGCGAGGATCGCGAGCTTGTCGGTCAGATTCACGCGCCTACTGTGCCTGTCAAACGTCTCAGGCCCTGAGACTGCCGGACGCGCTGATCCGCGCTGTGTGAGCACGGCGCGAGGCCCACGTCGTGCCGGCGCATTCACAGAATGTGGCCGCGTCCATCGGTAGCGTATTTCGAGGGCTCGCCGACCGGCCGCCCGTGTACATGGACACTGGGGCCGCACCAATCGACATGCCGATACGAGATCGCCGACGCTCCGGCGCCCTGCTTGCCGCCGCATTCGCGGTGCTGTTCAGCGCCTGCGCCGGTCCGCAATCCATGCTCGATCCCGCGGGTCCCGCCGCCGCCGAGATCGCCCGCGGAAGCTGGTTGATGACGGGCCTGTTCACCGTGGTCTGGGTGGGTGTGCTCCTGTTGCTGTGGCACACCCTGCGCCGGCGCGATGCGGGCGCGGGGCCGCGACGTCCCGAGCGCCTGATCCTGTGGGGCGGCGTAGCACTGCCGCTGGTCGTCGTCGCGGCGCTACTGATCTACGGCACGCTGACCAGCGCGCGCGTGACCGGCGTGGGCAGCGAACCCGATGCGGTGATCGAAGTCACCGCGCGCCAGTGGCAATGGCACTTCCGCTACCGCGACGGCAACGACCAGGTGATCGGCGAGAGCATCGACGAACTGGCGATGCCGCTGGGGCAGATGATCGAGTTCCGCATCACCAGCGAAGACGTGATCCACAGCTTCTGGATTCCGCGGCTGGGCGGCAAGGTCGATGCGATTCCCGGCCGTATCAACACGCTGCGGCTGCGCGCCGACCGCGACACGCCGATGCGCGGCCAGTGCGCGGAATTCTGTGGGCTGGAACACGCACGCATGCTGTTTCCGGTCCGCGTGATCAATCCAGCAGCGCTGCCCGGTTGGCTCGCCGAGCGTGACGCCCGGCCTGCGGACGAACCGCCATCTGCGCATGCGCCCGCCGGCCGCGCGCCGCCGCGCCATGGTGCTTCGGAGGATGTGCTGTGAGCCCCGCAACACCCGACCACACCATCCCCACGCCCGGCGATCACCTGCGCCATGCAGACCGCCTCGCACGACTGACACGTGTGTGGGCCAACGGCCCGGGCATTGTCGGCCAGCTGACCGCGGTCAACCACTCCACGGTGTCGATGCGCTTCATCGTCACCGGTTTCGCCTTCCTGCTGGTCGGTGGCCTGCTGTCGATGTTCATGCGCCTGCAACTCGCCTGGCCGGGGCTGGAAGTGCTGGATCCGCAGCGCTACGCGCAGTTCGTGACCATGCATGGCACGACGATGATGTTCCTGTTCGCGGTGCCGATCATGGGCGGCTTCGGCATGTATCTGGTGCCGAAGATGATCGGCGCGCGCGACCTGCCGTTCCCGCGGCTGTCGGCGTTCGGCTACTGGTGCTACCTGTTCGGCGGCCTGTTCCTGTATTCGAGTTTCATCTTCGGCAGCGTGCCCGACACCGGCTGGTTCATGTACACGCCGCTGAGCGATTCGACCTATTCCCCGGGCAAGGGCGCGGATTTCTGGCTGATCGGCGTGACCTTCGCCGAGATCGCGGCCGTGGTCGCGTCGGTGGAGATGATCACCGCGGTGCTGATCACCCGCGCGCCGGGCATGGACCTGCGGCGGATGCCGCTGTTCGTCTGGGCGATGCTGGTCACCGCCCTTATGATCGCCTTCGGCTTCCCGCCGCTGATCCTGGCCAGCATCCTGCTCGAGATCCAGCGCGCGTTCGACTTCGCATTCTTCGAGGTCGCACGCGGCGGCGATCCATTGCTGTGGCAGCACCTGTTCTGGCTGTTCGGCCACCCCGAGGTCTACATCATCTTCCTGCCCGCCGCCGGCGTGGTGTCGATGGTGGTGTCGACGTTCGCGCGTCGGCCGATCGTCGGCTACACCTGGATCGTGCTGGCGCTGGTGGCGACAGGCTTCCTCAGTTTCGGGCTGTGGGTCCACCACATGTTCGCGGTCGGCATTCCGCTGCTCGCGCTGGCGTTCTTCAGCGCCGCCAGCATGATGGTGGCGATCCCGACCGGCATCCAGATCTTCGCGTGGCTGGCCACACTGTGGGCCGGCAAGCCGTGGCTGCGCGTGCCGATGCTCTACATCATCGGCTTCTTCGTGGTGTTCGTCTGTGGCGGCCTCACCGGCGTGATGCTGGCCTTCGTGCCGTTCAACTGGCAGGTGCACGACACCCATTTCGTCGTCGCCCACCTGCACTACGTGCTGATCGGCGGGCTGATGTTCCCGCTGTTCGCCGGCCTGTATTACTGGCTGCCGCTGGCCAGCGGTCGCATGCCGAGCGAATCGCTGAGCCGCAGCGGGTTCTGGCTGGTGTTCATCGGCTTCAACCTCGCGTTCCTGCCGATGCACGTGACCGGCATGGTCGGCATGCCGCGCCGCGTGGACACCTATGCGATGGAACTCGGCGTGCACTGGCTCAACCTGCTGTCGACCGCGGCGGGCTTCGTGATGGCGGTCGGTGTGATCGCGATCCTGATCGACGTGGCGCTGTGTTTCCTGCTCGGTCGCCGCGGCGTCGAGAATCCGTGGCAGGCCGGCACGCTGGAATGGGCGGTGCCGACGCCGGTGCCGACCTACAACTTCGCTTCGGTGCCGCAGATCGAGAGCCGCTATCCGCTGTGGGACAACCCGGAGGTGGTCGAGGCCACACGGCGCACCGATGGCCTGCTGGGCGAAGCACACGACGACCGCCGCGAAATGCTCGGCACCGGCATCCAGTCCGGCCGCCCGGAACAGGTGATCCGCATCTCCACGTCCACCTGGCTGCCGATCCTGGCCGCGGCCACGATCGCCGTGCTGCTGGCCGGCTTCATCAGTTCACAGTACTGGCTGTCGATCCTGATGCTGGTCCCGCTGCTCGGTCTGTTCCTGCACTGGGCCTGGACCACCGGTGACCGCCATGCGCCGACCGAGATCGAAATCGCGCCGGGCCTGCGCCTGCCCACACAGGCATCGGCGCGCAATGCGCCGGGCTGGTGGGCGCTGGTCGGCACGTTGCTGATCGACGGCTCGCTGTTCGCCTCCCTGGCGTTCGCCTATTTCTATCTATGGCTCAACGCGCCGGCCTGGCCGGCGGGCGGTGCGACAGTGATGGCGTGGACGCCGGCCCTGACTGCGCTTTCCCTGCTGGCGCTGCCGCTGATCGCGGCCTGGCGCGGGCCTGCAGCGCTGGCGGCCGGCCGGCTGCGCACGGCGATCATGTGGCAGGGCGTGGCGCTCGTTGGCGGCGCCGCGTTCCTCGCGGTGCATCTGCCGGCGATGTGGACCGCGGTCGGCGCGCCCCAGGTGCATGCCTATGCGTCGGTGGCGTGGACGCTGGCGGGTTTCCACGCGGTGCATGTGTGCGTGGCACTGCTGATCGGCGGCTTCGCCGCACTGCGTATCCATCACGGTTACGTCGACGCGGTCCGCAGCCTCGAGTCACGGATCGCCGCCGGCTTCTGGCGCTACACCGTCGGCATCGGCGTGGTCACCTGGGCGGTGCTGCACCTGTTCCCGAGGTGGGTATGAACCAGCCAGCGCGTATGACCCTGACCCGCATGAGCGTGCCCTACGCCCTGTGGGCGCTGCACTTTGTCGCCCTCTACAGCCTGCAGGGCCTGGCCTGCGCGCAGCAGCTGTGGCGTGAGCGCCTGGGCGGGCTGGAACTCATGACGTGGGTGCTGTGGGCGCTGACTGCGGTCATCCTCGCCGCGATCGCGTTCGAAGCCCGGCGTGCTTGGCATATCCGTCGCGCCTTGCAGGTCAGTGACGAGACAGGCCGCGCCGACCACGAACGACGCTCTTTCCTGGTGACACTGACCCTTCTGGGCGCGGCGGTGTCCGCGCTCGGCGTCGTGTTCACCGCTTCGCCGCTGGCGATGCTCCCGACCTGCGCCTGAGGCGCCAGACATCCATGCGCGACGATCTCAAACAACCGGTTCCCGACACCCAGAGCCACACCGTGGAGAGCGTGCTGGCGATCGCCAAGCACCCCATCCACCCGATGCTGGTGACGTTCCCCATCGCCTTCCTGTCGATGGTCGTGATCACCGACGTGCTCTTTCTGTGGCTGGGGGCGCCGTTCTGGGCAGAACTTTCGTTCTGGCTCAACGTCGGCGGGCTCGGCTTCGGCGTGCTCGCCGGCATCGTCGGCACGATCGACATGATGTCGATCCGCGTCGTGCGCCGGCATGTCTCGGCCTGGAACCACTTCATCGTCGCGGTGATGGTGCTGGCGATGGCCGCACTCGGCGTCTGGTTGCGCCTGCCCGGCCACGCCGAAGCCGTGTGGCCGTGGGGGCTGCTGTCGTCGGCGACGATGGCGGTACTCGTGGGCGTGGCCGGCTGGCTCGGCGGCACGCTGAGCTTCCGGCATGGCGTGGGTGTGTATGGGGACGGGGAAACCGACGCGCAGAATGGGCGCGATGCGGTGGAGAAGCCGCCGGCGGAGTAGGGCTTGCGTTTGCGTCTGCCGTTCGCTTTCCGCATTTGAAGTGCGTAACGAAATCGCACATGTGCGCAGACCCATCGGGCGCCGCACATGGATGTGCGGCGTTTTTCGACCGAGCCAGGATGGCGAGTCGAAAAATCCCGGAACGAGTGAATCGCCGGATTAGCTTTGTCGGGGCTGGCCCTTTTCTTTGGTTCCGTTTCTTTTGGGCCAGCAAAAGAAATGAACCCGCTCGCCGCAAGGCGAGTGGAAGCGTTTGACGTTGCCGCTCGCCGCAGGCGTAAGACCAAGATCACACGCTTTCGTCCGCTGACGCGGCCGAGTTCATTTCTTTTGGTGGACGCCCACGCGCGCAGCGCGAACGGCGCAGCCGACCCGAAGGGGGAGCATCGAAGATGCGAGTCAAAGAAACGGAACCAAAGAAAAACGTCTCCCCGACACGTCCGAAGCCCGCGGCTTGTAAGTGCGCACGATTTTCCGACTCGGCATCCTGCCTCAGTCGGAAAACGCCGCCCATCCATGGGCGGTGCCCTCCGGGTAGGCAGCTGTGTAGCGCCTTCCGTTTTAAGAAGTACCAGAGCGAATCACAAGCAAAGCAGAGCCAAGGCGGAGCAAAGGCGGAGCAAAGCACTACGGCCTCGCGGCGCCATCCTCCAGCCCCGGCACCACATCCTCCACATCCACATTGCGCGACGGCGGCGCCGGCAGATCGCCCAGCGTCTGCGGCTTGGCTCCCGTCAGCCCGGCGATCAGCAGCAGCAACACCAGCGGGATCCATCCGATCACCCGGAAGAACGTCGGCCCATGCCGGCAGCGGTCGTGGCCCAGTTCGTAGAGCAGCAGGCCCATGTACAGATGCAGCAGCACCGCGCCGGCGACGACGACGAGCTTGAGCACCAGCCACGCGCCACTCGGATTCCAGGCGATCAGGATGCCGCCCAGAGTGATCGTCACCAGCGCGGCCGGGGTCATGATCCGGAAGAACAGGGTGTTGGTGACCGGGTTCCAGTAGGCGGGATCGGAATCGATCTCGCGACGATGCCGCGCGACGAACAGGCGCGGCAGGAAGAACAGGCCGGCGAACCAGATCGTCATCGCCAGGATGTGCAGGACCTTGAGCCAGAAGTACACCGGCGCTCCACGAATCGTCGAATCGCGCAGCGTACGCGGGCACGCATCAAATCCGTGTGGGGCCTTGGCCACCTCGACGCGATATCCAGCCCCCGGCTGCTAGGGTCGGCTGCATGTCGCGCGTCGCTTCCCTGGTCCAGATCACCGCCGGCCTGGCGTCCCTGCTGGCCGCATCGACGGCCGCTGCGGCAATGCCGGAAGGCCCCCCGCCACCGCTCGGCTACGCATGGACGTTGTCGGTGTGGTCCCTGCTGCCCATGTCAGCTGCAGTGGGGCTGTACCTCGCCGGCCTGGTCCGCCTGCGCGAAGCATCCTCCGGCCCCGCGCATGGCGTGCGAGGGCCGCTCGCCTTCGCCGCCGGCATGAGTGCGCTGGGCCTGGCCCTCGTCTGGCCGCTGGACACGTACGCGGCCTATGCGCTGTCGGCGCATGTCGCCCAGCACATGACCCTGCTCGCCTGGGCACCGCCACTGCTGCTGATCGCGCGGCCCTGGGCGGTGGCGTCCCACGCGCTGCCTTCGGCGGTCGCTTCAACGCTCGGCCGCGTCTTCGCGCCCGCCGTCAGGCTTGCACACCGCCAGCTCGGCGCGGCGACGCTCGTGCATGTCACGACGATGTGGCTGTGGCATCTGCCGGCCGCGACCGCGGCGACGCTGGCCAGCGAATCACTGCACCGGGCGATGCTCGCGAGCGCGCTGCTGGCCGGCCTGTGGTTCTGGAGTGCGGTGCTGCATCGGCTGCGCACGCGCGACGGCGGCGCGGCCGGCGGGTTCGTCGCGCTGGTCACGGCGATGGTGCTGATGGGGTTTCTCGGCGCGATGCTGACGTTCTCGCCGCGGCTGCTGTATCCGGCCTACACCGACCGCGCGCTGCTGGCCGGCCTGGATGCGCTACGCGACCAGCAGCTCGCGGGTCTGCTGATGTGGGTGCCGAGCGGACTGCCGTACCTGGTCGTCGGCATGTGCCTCGTCGTGGCACTGCTGCGCAACGTGCAGCACGGCGCGACCGATGGACCGGCAGTATGAACACCCGCTGGCGGCGTCTGCTGCTGTGGCTGCTCGCTTGGATGGCGATGGCCTTGCTGCCGATGGCGATCGCGCTGTCGGGCAATCCACCCGCGGTGCGCGACCGTATTGTCGAAACCGGCGCGATGCTCGGCCTGCTGGGACTCGGCGTGCTGTCGGCGCAGGCGCTGACTTCGGGCCGCCAGCGCTGGTTCGCCAAGGGCCTCGGCCAAGACGACGTGCTGCAGTTCCATCGCCAGACCGGCCTGCTCGGCTGGGCGCTGGTGCTGGCGCATCCACTGACGATGTTCCTCGGCGATGCGCGGCTCCTCGACTATCTGGATCCACGCGAGGACTGGGTGCGCGCAACACCGCTGTGGGGCGCGCTGCTCGCGGTGACGTGGCTGGCAATGACCTCGTTGTGGCGACTGTCGTTCGGCCTGCAGTACGAACACTGGCGGGCACTGCACGGCGCGCTCGCGTTGATGGTCGTGGCAATCGGCCTGGGCCATGCGTTGATGGTCGACCACTACACCGCGCCACTATGGAAAAAGGCTGGACTGCTGCTGGCCGTCGGCGCGTCGATCTACGTCGTGCTCGAACAACGCGTGCTGCGCCCGTGGCGCCTCGCGCGACGTCCGTGGACGGTGCAGTCGGTCGAGACCGCGCGCGACGGCAGCCACATGCTCCGCCTGCTGCCGGCTGGGCACGACGGGCTAGACTTCCGCCCGGGCCAGTACGCGTGGATCACGATCGGCGACACGCCATGGCGACTGCAGCAGCATCCGTTCTCGATCAGTTCCAGCGCCGACGACACGACGCTCGAATTCACGATCAAGCCGCTCGGTGATTTCACCCAGCGCGTGGGCACGTTGTCGCCGGGCACACGGGCCTTCGTCGAAGGACCGTACGGCGAGTTCGTTTACCAGCCGGCGCTGTGTCCGGACGGCGCGATCTTCATTGCCGGCGGTGTCGGCATCACCCCGATCATGAGCATGCTGCGCACCGCGCGCGATCGCGGCGCGACCGCGCCGCTGTGGCTGGTCTACGGTAATCCGGAGTGGGACGAGGTGCTGTACCGCGACGAGCTGACCGTGCTTGCAGAAGAACTGCCGCTGACCGTGATCCACGTGCTCGAAGATGCGCCCGATGGCTGGGACGGGGAGACCGGGCATGTCGATGGCGACCTCATCGACCGGCGGTTGCCGGCCGACCTCGCCGCGCTGCCGGTCTATGTCTGCGGCCCGGACGCGCTGGCCAACGCGGTCGAACCCGAACTCGTCGCACGCGGCGTGCCGTCGGACCGCCTGTACTCGGAGCGGTTCAATCTCGTATGAGCGCACGCGGAGACTCGACCCGATGATGCACCGCCACCTGCGCCGCGCCGGCGTGATTGCTGCGATCACTCTGGTCTGCATTGCACTCGCGGCAGCCTGGCTGCGCTGAGCGTTTTGTAAGAGCCGCCTATAGACATCGCCGGGTATGTAGGAGCGCGCTTGCGCGCGATCTGGCTGCATCGCGATCCCATCGCGCGCAAGCGCGCTCCTACATACACACGCTGCGCCGCGCGGATTAACAGTGTGTGGACCGGTCCGGTCGCACACTGACCCGCCGTCGACGAGACTGCCATGCGCTCTGAATGGACCCATCTCGCTGCCATCGCGTGGCCGTTGCTGGTCGCGCTGATCCTCGGCATCGCTGTCCACTGGAGTCTGCGTGCTCTTGCCCGGGCGGCAAGTCGCCGCGCACGTGAGCAAATGCGCGCGCGCATCGCGCATGTGGTCGCGGTGCCCGCGGCGGTCGCCCTTCCGCTGTTGTTCCTGTCGCTGGCGCTCAACGCCACGCCGATCGATCCGGACCTGCTCGGCCAGCTGCGCCACTGGATCGCGATCGGCGGCATGTTGTGCCTGACCTGGCTGGCCGCGCGTGCGGTCGGCGCGGTCGAGGAACGCATCCTGCTCGAGCATCCGGTGGACGTGGAGGACAACCTTGCCGCGCGCCGCATCCAGACCCAGGCACGGGTGATCAGCCGCGTGATCCAGGCCGGCGTGGTCCTGGTGGGCGTGGCATTAGCACTGATGACCTTCCCGCAGGTGCGCCAGATCGGTGCGGGCCTGCTGGCCTCGGCCGGCATCATCGGGCTGATCGCCGGCGTCGCCGCGCAGCCGGTATTCGGCAACCTGATCGCCGGCCTGCAGATCGCGCTGGCGCAGCCGATCCGTCTCGACGATGTGGTGATCGTCGAAGGCGAATGGGGCCGCATCGAGGAGATCACCTCGACCTATGTCGTCGTCCGCATCTGGGACGAACGGCGCCTGGTGGTGCCGCTGCAGTGGTTCATCTCGAACCCCTTCCAGAACTGGACCCGCACCAGTGCGCAGCTGCTGGGCACGGTGTTCCTGTGGCTCGACCACCGCGCGCCGATCCCGGCGATCCGCGAAGAACTGCAGCGCATCTGCGAGGCCGATCCACGCTGGGACCGCCGCGTCTGCGTGACCCAGATCACCGAGACCGACAAGCACACCATCGAAGTGCGCCTGCTGGTCAGCGCGCGCAATTCCGGCGAACTCTTCGACCTGCGCTGCGCGGTACGCGAAGGCATGCTGGCCTTCCTCGACGCGCACCATCCGCAGGCACTGCCGCGCGTGCGCAACGAGGTCACCGACGGCGACGCGCGCCGCGCCGCCATCCATGCGGTCGCGCCGGTGGCCCACGCGAGCACGCAGTCGCCGGGTGCTGAAACAGACTCGGAGACGACTGTCGAAGCGGACCTCGACACCGGCTTGCCATCGGGCCATGCACAGTGAGCCCTCGCATTCACGACGGAGTACCGCGATGAAGACCCGCACCCTCGGCCTCGGCGGCCCCACCGTCTCGGCGATCGGACTCGGCTGCATGGGCATGAGCGCGTTCTATGGCGGCCGCGGCAGCGATGCCGACGCGATTGCCGTCATCAAGCACGCGCTCGACCAGGGCATCACCCTGCTCGACACCGCCGACATGTACGGCCCGCACACCAACGAAACGCTGGTCGGCCGCGCGATCGACGGTCGCCGCGATGATGTGTTCATCGCGACCAAGTTCGGCATCCAGCTCGATCCGTCCGATCCGCACGCACGCGGCATCAACGGCTCGCCCGCGTACGTCCAGCAGGCCTGCGAGGCGAGCCTCAAGCGGCTCAACATCGAGACCATCGATCTGTACTACCAGCATCGCGTGGATCCCGAGGTGCCGATCGAGGACACCGTGGGCGCGATGGCGCGACTGGTCGAACAGGGCAAGGTGCGGCATCTGGGCCTGTCGGAAGCCTCGGCCGACACGTTGCGACGCGCGGCCAAGGTGCACGCGATCGCCGCGCTGCAGAGCGAGTACTCGCTGTGGTCGCGCGATCCGGAAACCAACGACACCCTCACCGCCTGTCGCGAACTCGGCGTGGGCTTCGTGCCGTATTCGCCGCTGGGCCGCGGCTTCCTGACCGGCACCATCCGCAACATCGAGGACTTCGACGAGGACGACTACCGCCGCCATTCGCCACGTTTCCAGGGCGAGAACTTCGACCGCAATCTGGCGCTGGTCGAATCGGTACAGGCGATCGCGCAGGACTACGGCGTCACGCCGGGTCAGCTCGCACTCGCCTGGGTGCTGTCGCAGGGCGACGATCTGGTGCCGATTCCGGGCACCAAGCGCATCGGCTTCCTCGACGAAAACATCGCCGCGCTCGACATTCATCTCACCGAAGACGATCTGGCGCGCATCGATGCGATCTTCCCGCCCGACGCGGCGTCGGGCACGCGCTACCCGGCGGCGGGCATGGGTGCGCTGAACCGCTGAGTGCGGGAACACGCCGAATACATACGTCTGCGGTAAGCCGCTCCTTCCTCCGCGCGCGGGGGCATTGCGCCCCATACGGGTGGAAATCGGGAAGGGGGCAAACCGTACGTCCAAGTGGACGCACCGTCAGGCACGAAGCTCGGCGCACGCGCCCATTGCTTGCTCGATCGAGTCGTTCGCCCCCACCCAACCCTCCCCCGCAGGCGGGGGCGGGCTTCGAACGCAGTGCGCGAAGGCTTCAGCTCATCGCGCATCCGCGTCCGGCGGTGCGCCTTCAGCGTAGCGTCGCGCGACCACCGCGCAGACGATCAGCTGGATCTGGTGGTAGATCATCACCGGCAACACGATCGCACCCAGCCCGCCACTGGCGAACATCACCTTGGCCATGGGCAGGCCGGTGGCCAGGCTTTTCTTCGAGCCGCAGAACACGATCGCGATCTCGTCGGCCCGGTCGAATCCGAGACGTCGCGCGATCCATGCGATCAGCGGCATCGCGATCCCGAGCAGCACGGCGCACACCGCAGCGACCGCGAGCAGCGTCCACACCGGCGTGTCGCGCCACAGGCCTTCGACCACGGAGGCGCTGAAGGCGGTGTAGACCACCAGCAGGATCGTGCCCTGGTCGGTCCAGCGCAGCACCGCCCGCCGGCGTTCGACCCAGCCGCCCACGTAGGGACGCAGCAGGTGTCCGGCCACGAACGGCAGCAGCAGGAGCAGCATGATCTTGCCGACGGCGGTGAGCGGATGCGCCATCCCACCGCCCGCGCTGCCGACCAGCAACGCCATCAGCAGCGGCGTCATCGCCACGCCGAGCAGGCTCGAAAGCGATGCGCTGCAGACTGCGGCGGGCACATTCCCGCCAGCCATCGAGGTGAACGCGATCGACGACTGCACCGTCGACGGCAGCGCGCACAAAAACAGCACGCCGACGTAGAGCTCGGGGGTCAGCAGCCAGCCCGACAGCGGCTTGCCCAGCAGGCCGATCAGCGGAAACAGCGCGAACGTGCACGCGAGAATCGTCAGGTGCAGGCGCCAGTGCAGCGCGCCGGCGACGATCGCTGCACGCGACAGACGCGCGCCGTGCAGGAAGAACAGCGCGGCGATCGCGACATTCGTCACCACGTCCATGACCGCCGCAGCACGGCCCTGCACCGGCAACAGCGACGCCAGCGCGACGGTGGCCAGCAGCAACAGCGTGAAAGGATCGATTCGCGAGCGCAGGGACATGCGGAGAATGCCGCCAGTGGGTACCGACGGCTGCGGATGGCGGTTGCCTATGGTCGCAGCCACAAGCGGACGCAGCCAGCGGCCACAGTGCAACGCCGCGTCCCGGGTTCACACGATTGCGGCGCGCGCGTGTTCATAGTGCGCCTCCCGCCGACCCCAAATCCACGATGCTGACCCTCACGTTCGCCGCAGTCACCGCGTTGCTGGTTGTCGCGACCCTGATGCCGACCATCCGCAGCGGCGCCTGGTGGATCCGCGGATTCGATTTCCCGCGCCTGCAGCTGCTGCTGCTTTCGGCGCTGATCCTGGTGCTGCAGCTCGTCTTCCATCCGATCGACGATCCCTGGACGACCGCCATCGTCGTCATCAATGCGGCCTGCATGCTGTGGCAGGCGTGGTGGATCATTCCGTATACGCGCATGGCGCGCGTCGAGGTGGAGGATGCGCCGGCGGACGCGCAGACCCGGATCCGGCTGATGGCCAGCAACGTGCTGACCACCAACCGTAATGCGGATCCGCTGATCAACGTGGTACGCGCGCAGCGGCCGGACGTGCTGATCGCAGTCGAGACCGACGAATGGTGGGAAGCGCGGCTGGACGTATTGACCGACGCGCTGCCGCACGTGATGCGCTGCCCGCTCGATAATCTGTACGGCATGCACGTGTACTCGCGGCTGTCGCTGCACGACGCCGAGATCCGCTATCTGGTCGAGGACGACATCCCGTCGATTCACGCCACGCTGGAACTCGATGGGGGCCGCCGCATCACGCTGCACGCGCTGCATCCACGGCCGCCGAGCCCGACCGAGTCCGACAGTTCGGTGGACCGCGATGCGGAACTCGTGATCGTCGGCCGCGCCGCCCACGACGCCACGCTACCGGTGATCGTCGCAGGTGATCTCAACGACGTGGCGTGGTCACGCACTACGCGCCTGTTCCGCAAGCTCAGCGGCCTGCTCGATCCGCGCATCGGTCGCGGCATGTACAACACTTTCCACGCCAAGCTGCCCGGCCTGCGCTGGCCGCTGGATCACCTGTTCCACAGCCAGCACTTCACCCTGGTCGGCATGCAGCGGCTGCCGGACATCGGCTCGGATCACTTTCCGATCCTCGTCGAACTGGCGCTGTCACCCGGCAAGAACGATGCCGACGCCGGCCTCGATGCCGATGCGAAGGATCACGCGGATGCGAATGCGGCGGTCGCGCAGTCAGGTGCTACGGATGGGGCGCCGGATATCCAGCGCTGACCACCGGGTGATGCAAGGGCCGTCCGTGTCCCAGCGCTCTCGAGACGCTTGACGCTTCAGCGTTCCAATCGCGCCCGCAGATCGCGCAGGTCGCGCTGGGCGACGTTCTTCAGCGTTTCTTCCCGCCACGCCTCCGCCGCTTCTTCGCCCGACATCGCCATGCGACGTTCGTACTCCGGCTGCATCTGTTCGCGGCGGAGTTCGCGGATACGGCGGTATTCGGTCTTCAGCGCCGACATGCGACGGATCGGGCGGTCGGTGGGGATCGGCTCCAGCCATGCGGCCCGTTGATCTCCATCGAGCACCGCACGCGGCGGTTCGGCGCTCGCATCCGGGCTCGTGGCCCAGGCCGGCGCCATGCATGCGGCGGCCAGCGACAAGGCGCAGCCCCACGTGGTGTAGACGGTTCGGCTGTCCATGGCACCCTCCCATGCGGCGACGGACAGCCGCACCGTAGCAGGGAATCTGCGAACGGCGTGTTCAAGCCGCGCGTTCAGCCATTCGTTCAGCCAGCGCCGGGACGCACGTCCAGTCCGAGTGCGTGGCCGATGACACGCATGCCTTCGTCATCGTCGCGCGGGGCCATGACACCGGCGACGGTGTCGTCGCCCGTATCCCAGGTCCACAGTGTGTAGCCGGCCACGCGCAGCTGGTCGTAGGCGGTGTCGAGCAGGGCGTGGGTAGACGCGCCGGCCAGTGCGACTTCGTCGGTCGGGTCTTCAACGCCCCAATCGAGTTCGACGCGGAAGCGCTCGGCCAGTGTGTCGATTGCGTCGATCAGGGTCGCGCGCTCGTCCTCGGGCACGCGGAAACTCGCGCGCCAGTCGGTCGCCGACTCGAGCGCGGCCTGCACGGCATCCTGTGCATCGTCGTCGCCCAGCGTCTCGCGGAAGGCCTGGAATTGCTGGGTCGCGGCGTCTTCATCACCCGGATTGATGCGCAGCAGCCACTGCCACGCGATCGCTTCCAGATCGCCGTCATGCGCTTCTTCTTCGCCGTCGTCGCGCTCGGGTGCGCCGAAGGAAAAGTTGTCGTCAGGATCGAATTCGTGCTCGTGCGCGGCCATGACAGGACTCGAAGATCGGGCGGCGTAGTGTGCCGCGGCGGCAGGGCCGCGGCACACCGGATCGCGATCGGAGCGGGTCTGCGACTCAGCTTCGCGCGGCGGTCTTCTTCACTGCGCGCTTGCCGGTCTTTGCGGTGCGCTGGGTCGCGGCCTTCTTCGCGGCCGTCGCCTGCTTCGCAGCCGGCTTCGCGGCCGCGGTCTTGCTGGCCGCCTTCTGCGTAGTCTTCTTCGCGGCTTTCTTCGCACCGCCACGTGCATCGGCGTGCGACGGCGGCAGCTTCGAGGTCTTGTTCGGGCCGCGCAGCTTGACGATGCGGTTCTCGCCCATGACTTCTTCGCGCTTGGTCACGCGCGCGACCGCGAATGCGATGGCCTTGCCGATCAGCGAGCCCGGGCCGTCCCAGTACTCGGCGGTGTGCGCCTGCACTTCGATCAGGGTGAGCTTGGGATCGTTGACGCCGCGCGGAAAGTAGGCCTTGAGCGCATCGTTCCAGAACGCTTCGATCTTCGCCGGATCCTCGTTGACATAGGCGTCGCCGGTGACCGACACGTAGGTGTTGCGGCCCTTGGACGCGTACGCGAGGTTGACCTTGGAATTGCGCGCGATCTCGGCGACCTTCGGGCTGTCGGAGGCAACGAAGAACCACACCCGCTCGCCGTCGAACTGCGCCTTCTGCGTCGACAGCGGCCGGCTGACCAGATAGCCGCCCGGACCCACGGTGGTGAACATCGTGATGTCGATGTCCTCGATCAGTTTCGCGATCGTCTGCGCGTCCTTCGCGCCCTTGCTGCTGCGTGTGGCCATGTCGCACTCCCGTCAGGAATCAGCGCGCAGTGTCGACAGCGCGGCGATGGACCGACGTGAAGGTGTTGCGTTCGCGCGTCAACAGGCCGACGGTGCTGCGCATCGACGGCGACGTTCGGCGCGACGCGCCCATGCGTAGATCATCAGCCCCGCAGCGGCGGTCGCGGCGCCGACATAACCGGTCGACGTCCAGCCCAGTCCGGCGCTGATCGCGATGCCGCCGAGCCATGGGCCGAGTGCGTTGGCGGTATTGAATGCCGCATGGTTGGACGCGGCGGCGAGTGTCTGCGCATCGCCGGCGACATCCATCAGTCGCGTCTGCAGCACCGGGGCGAGCGCGCCCATCGTGCCGACCGCGACGATCGCCGGCAGGATCGACCACGGCGCCGCGGTCGCCAGCGGGAACAGCAGCAGTACCAGCAGCGACCAGCCGAGGATCACCGGGACCGCGCGGAACTGCAGGCGATCGACCAGCCAGCCACCGGCGATGTTGCCGAGGATCGCGCCAACGCCGAACGCCGCCAGCGCCACTGGGATCCAGGATTCGGCCACGCGGGTGACGTTGATCAGCGTCGGGGCCAGATAACTGAAAACACAGAACATGCCGGCGAAACCGACCGCGCCGATCAGCAATGCATACCAGACCTGGGAGGTATTGAACGCGCGCAGTTCGCGCATCGGCGTCTGCGCCGGCTCGGCGGGATCGGCGGCGAGGAAGCGCGCGACCAGCACCACGGTCAGCAGCGACAGCACCGACACCAGCGCGAACGTCCAGCGCCAGCTCAGTTGCTGGCCGAGCCAGGTTGCCATCGGATTGCCGACGAGGATCGCGATCGACAGGCCCAGCAGCACGCGACTGACCGCGGCGCCGCGCTGCGCGGGCGGGCTGATCGATGCGGCCACGAGCATCGCCACGCCGAAATACGCACCATGCGGCAGACCGGCGACGAAACGCGCGACCAGCATCGTCGCGTAATTGGGCGCAAGCGCCGTGGCCAGATTGCCGAGCGCGTAGAAGCCCATCAGCGCCAGCAGCAGGCGACGACGCGGCAGACGCGCGCCGAGAATCGCAAGCAGCGGTGCGCCGACGACGACGCCGATCGCGTAGCTGCTGATCAGATGACCGACCGCCGGTTCGTCGACACCGAAGCCGCGCGTCAGATTCGGCATCAGCCCCATCATCGCGAATTCGCTGGTGCCGATCGCGAAACCGCCCATCGCCAGCGCGAACAGGATCAGGGTGCGGGTGCGGCGATCGGGAAGCGCCGGTGCGGTGGCCATGGCCGGTCTCCGGAACAGGACCCCGAATTATTGTGCATTGCAGCATTGGCGTCACCGCCACCCGTCGATCACAGCGTTGCGGGGCATGTGGACGGTTCAGCGACCGAGAACTGAACGCGCGGCGATGACGGGCGCTGGACGCAGTGGCTTTGACAGTGCGCAACTTCCTGTCGTGACGAGCCTGCGCATGTCCATCACTGCTTTCGGCCTGAACTGCACCCTCAAATCCGACGATACCCCGTCCTCGACCCAGAAGCTGCTCGGCCAGTTGCTCGAGGCGATGGCAGGACATGGCGCAAGGACCAGCAGCGCCCGTGTTGCCGATTACGACGTCAGGCCGGGGGTCAGCGCCGACGAGGGGAATGGCGACCAGTGGCCGGCGCTGCGCAGACGGATCATGGACGCGGAGATCCTGGTCGTCGCCACGCCGATCTGGATGGGCCAGGCGTCGAGCATGGCCCAGCGCGTGCTCGAACGGCTGGACGCGGTGCTGGGCGAGATCGACGACGACGGTGTGTATCCGACCTTCGGCAAGGTCGCGGTGGCCGCTGTGGTCGGCAACGAGGACGGCGCCCATCACGTCTGCGCCCAGCTCTATCAGGGCCTGACCGATGTCGGCTTCACGATTCCCGGCGCCAGCCCGCCGTACTGGGTAGGCGAGGCCATGGGGTCGGTCGACTACAAGGATCTGAAGAAGACGCCGGACAAGGTGGCCGACACCATCGCGACGATCGCGTCCAACGCCGTGCATCTGGCGCGCGTGCTGCAGGCCCAGCCATACCCGAAGCCCAAGCGTGGCGAGAGATGATCCGGATCGGCTGCGCGGGCTGGTCGATCGCGTCACGTGATGCATCACTGTTCGGCGCGGGCGACAGCATGCTCGCCCGCTACGCAACACGTTTCGACACGGTCGAGATCAACTCCTCGTTCTACAGACCCCACCGCGCGGCGACCTATGCGCGATGGGCCGACAGCGTGCCGCCGGACTTCCGCTTCTCGATCAAGCTGCCGAGGGCGATCACCCACGAGGCACGCCTCGCCGGCTGCGGCGCGTTGCTGGACACCTTCTTCGAGGCAGCCGGCGGTCTCGGCGACCGGCTGGCGTGCGTGCTGGTGCAGTTGCCACCGAGCCTCGCCTTCGACGCCCGGACTGCAGCCACGTTCTTCGCGATGCTGGCGCGGCGCTGGCCCGGACGCGTGGCCTGTGAAGCGCGGCACGCCAGCTGGCTCGCAGCGCAGGCCGATGCGTTGCTGGCGCGCCATGGCGTTGCCCGCGTCGCGGCGGATCCGGCGCGCCACGGTGACGATGCGCGGCCCGGCGGCAGTGCCCGGTTCGCCTACTGGCGCTGGCACGGCCATCCGAAGATCTACTACAGCGACTACGACGCCGATGCACTCGATGCGATCGCCGCCGCCGTGCGCGCCGGACCTGCCGAGGCCTGGGTCGTGTTCGACAACACGGCTGCGGGACATGCGGTGCGCAATGCCGCCGCGCTGCAGACACGCCTGGCCTGATGTCCTCATGCCTCCACCACGACCCCCTGTGGCAGGATGCGCCGTCCCGAACCCGCCCGCGCCCGTTGTGACGTCCCACGCGCACCCCGCCCAGCTCGAATTTCTGCCCGGCGCGAGCGCGATCGCGCACCGCATCGCGGCCCACGACTGGTCTGCCACGCCGTTGGGGCCGATCGCCGGCTGGCCGCAGTCACTGCGCACCGCGCTGGGGCTGATGCTGGAGTCGCGCTTCGCGATGTGCCTGTGCTGGGGGCCTGAGCTGACGCTGTTCTACAACGATGCCTATGCGCCGCATCTGGGCGCCAAGGAACCGTTCGCCCTCGGCCGGCCACTGCGGGTGGTCTGGTCCGATGTCTGGGACGAGATCCGTCCGCTCGTCGACAGCGTCTTCGCCGGCACGCCCACGCTCCACGAAGACATGCCGCTGACGATGCAGCGCAACGGGTTTCCCGAAGAGACCTACTGGACCTTCTCGTACTCGCCGGTGCGCGACGAGCACGACCGGATCGTCGGCCTGCTCAACATCACCACCGACGTCACCCGCAAGGTCAAGAACGAGCGCCGGCTCAAGGCCGACGTGGCCCAACTGGGCCGCATGTTCGACCAGGCGCCGACCTTCATGGCGATGCTGACCGGCCCCGAGCACGTGTTCGCCCACGTCAACCCGGCCTACATGAGCCTGATCGGCGACCGCGGCAACGTGGTGGGAAAACGGGTGGTGGATGTGCTGCCTGATGCGGTGCGCCAGGGCTATCTGACGTTGCTCGACCAGGTCTATCGCAGCGGGCAGGCGTTCTCCGCCGACAGCGCGCAGTACATCGTGCAGACCACGCCCGGCGCCGCGTCGGCCGAGCGCTATGTCGATTTCGTCTTCCAGCCGATCAACGACGGCCACGAGGTCGTGGGCATTTTCGTCCAGGGCGTCGACGTGACCGCGCGTCATCTTTCGGACCTGGCATTGCAGGCGCGCGAAGCCGAACTGCGCAGCCTCAACAGTGACCTGGAGCGGCAGGTCATCGAACGCGCGCGCGAACGCTCGCTGACCTGGCAGGTCACGCCCGATCTGCTCGCGGTCGTGGATCCGGACGGCATCATCGAGACCGTCAACCCGGCTTGGGAACACGTGCTGGGCTGGCCAACCGATGCGCTCATCGGGCACGGCTGGCTGGAACATGTCAGCGCGGACGACCATGCCGTGACCCGCTCGGTGCTCGAAACGCTGCGCGACGGCAAGCCGGTGCTGCGCTTCGAGAACCGCTGGCGCACGCGCGCCGGCGGGCTGCGCACCCTGTCCTGGGTCGCGACGCCGGAAGGCGGGCGCTACTACTGCAGCGCGCGCGACGTCACCGACATCAATGCCGCCGCCGACGCGCTCGCGCGCTCGCAGGCGCAACTGCGCACGCTGTTCGAAACCAGCTACCAGCTGCAGGGCATGTGCACGCCCGACGGCATCGTTACCGACGCCAACCGGCCGGTGCTGGACGCGGTCGGCGCGCGCTTCGATGACCTGATCGGCATGTTCCTGTGGGATACGCCGTGGTTCAGCGCGACGCCCGGCATGCCTGCGCGGATCCGGGCGATGTTCGCCCGGGCAGCGGCCGGCGAAACGGTGCGCGACGAGATCCAGCTGACGCTGCCCGGCGGACGACGTTGTCACGATCTGTCGCTGCGGCCGATCCATGAGGACGGCCGCATCATCGCCGTGGTGCCCGAGGCGATCGACACCACCGAGCGCCGCAACGCCGAGGAGGCGCTGCGCCAGTCGCAGAAGCTCGAAGCGATCGGCCAGCTCACCGGCGGCGTCGCCCACGACTTCAACAACCTGCTCACACCCATCGTTACCGCGCTCGATCTGGCCGCCGATCCCGACGCACGCGCCGAGCGCCGTGCGCGCATGATCGGGATCGCTCGCCAGTCCGCCGACCGCGCCGCGACCCTCGTGCAACGCCTGCTGTCGTTCGCGCGCCGCCAGCCGCTGCAGACGCTGGATGTCGACGTCGCCACGCTGGTTTCGGGCATGGCCGAACTGGTCGACAGCTCGAGCAGTCCGCGGGTGCGGCTGGTGCTCGACATCGCCGACGATCTGTTGCCCGCGGTCGCGGATCCGAACCAGCTGGAAATGGCGATCCTCAATCTCAGCGTCAACGCCTGCGACGCCATGCCAGAAGGCGGCACGCTGACGCTCGCCGCACGCAATGCACGTGTCTACGACGACGATCGCATCGCGCCGGGCCCTTACGTTGTGGTGTCGGTCGCCGACACCGGATGCGGCATGGACGAGCAGACGCGCCAGCGCGCGGTGGAGCCGTTTTTCTCCACCAAGGGGATCGGCAAGGGCACCGGGCTGGGATTGTCGATGGCGCATGGCCTGGCCTCGCAGCTCGGCGGCTGCCTGACGATCGACAGCACACCCGGCACGGGCACCACCATCCATCTCTGGCTGCCGGTGGGCGCACGCGCCGGCGCCACAGCCGACGACGAGGACACGACAGTGGAGATCACAGGGGACAACCGCGGCACAGCGCTCGTGGTCGACGACGAGGACTCGGTGCGCATGTGCACCTCCGATGCGCTCGAGGACATGGGCTACCGCATCGTCGAGGCCAGTTCCGCCGAAGAAGCGCTGCGTGCGCTCGACGACGGCCTGATGCCCGCCGTGCTGGTCACCGACCACCTCATGCCCGGCATGACCGGCGCCGAGCTCGCGCGTAACGTGCGCGCGCGGCTGCCGGAGACGGCGATCGTGATCGTGTCCGGTTACACCAGCATGGCCGACTTCGATCCGGGCCTGACGATCCTCAGCAAGCCGTTCCGCCAGCACGAGCTCGCGGCGAGCGTGGAGTCGGCGAACGCCGCGATCCAGACCGCGGCCTGATCGCCGCGGCGACTGTCGCCGGTCCGCCGTCACGATGGCCAATCCTGTGTGCCGCCTGCAGCCTTACCGCAACCGCCACGGCGGCAGCGGCGTACGCGCATGGGCGATCACCGGCGACACGCTGTCGGTCGAGTTCGTGGACGGCGCGGTCTACGACTATCGCCGGCAGGACATCGGCCCGCGACTGTTCACCGCCGCCTGCGCCGCGGCGCGCGCGGGTCGCGGCCTGTCGAGCTGCATCAGCCGGCATCTGCGTCAACGCTATGCCACGTGCCATGCCGACCGCACCGCATGGGTGACAAGCCGTTGCCATGCGCCTGCTTCGACGACCCGCAGGCGCTAGGCCGTCTGGCTTTCGATGATCCGGCCCAGCAGCGCATGCAGCTGCGCGAGGTGGCCCGAGCCGGCGACGGTGGTTTCGTCCGAGGTCATCGCCACCGTGAGGTTCAACGACGGCACGATGTAGAGCATCTGTCCGCCGTGGCCCCAGGCGAAGCGCACATCGTGCCCGCCGATCCGCCGCGCGAACCAGCCGTAGCCATAGCCGTCGCCGGTGTAGACCGAGCGCGTGCGCGTCACCCACGATTGCGCGATCCAGGTGGCCGGAATCAACTGCGCGCCCGATGCCGCGCGTCCGTGGTTGCGATAGAGCTCGCCGAACGTGAGCAGCGAACGCGGCGTCATCGCCATCTGGTTGCCACCAAAATGCAGACCCTGCGGATCGGTATCCCAGGACGCGATCGAAAAACCCGCCTGCGGACCGAGCCACTCGCGTGCGAGCGTGCGCACCGGCTTGCCGCCGACCTTGGCGAGCACCGCCGACAGCAAATGCGTCGAGCCGGTCGAATAGATCATGCCGCCGCCCGGCGCATCGACGAACGGCTGCGCAAGCGCGGCGCGTACCCAGTCGCGTTGTGCGACCCAGCGCCCGTAGCTGCGGCCCGACGTGGACTGCAGGCCGGCCTGCATCGACAACAGATGGCCGATGGTGACCTGGGCCAGCCGCGGATCGGGATCGGGCGGCAGCCGATCGGCCAGCAACGGTGCGATCGGCTGGTCCACGCCGTCGAGCAGACCGCGCTCGATCGCGATGCCGACAAGCGCCGACATCACCGTCTTCGAAGCCGACTTGATGTTCGCCGGGCGCGTGGTCGACGCGCCGCGATAGCCCCGCTCGGCGATCAGCGCCCCGTCTCGCGCGACCAGTACCGTGCGCAGCGGTGCCATCGAGGAGGCGTCTTCGAGGACGGCTTCAAGCGCGTTGTCGCGTGCGGGGTCCGGCGTTTGCGCGGACGCCGGCGCGACGGAAGCGGCGCAGGCAAGCAGCGAAGCGAATAACAGGCAGAGGATGCGATGCATCGTTCGAGTATCGACGCGGCGCTGCAACCCGCGATGAAATCCGCGCTCAGGCCGCGTCGGCCGCGATCAAGGCCTGGTGTGCGCCCACGCCGGCGAGCAGGCCCGAGGCCACCGCGAACGGCACGCTGTGCATCGCCTGGCTCAGATCACCGGCCGCGAACACACCCGGCACGCTCGTCTGCTTGAACGCATCCACGCGCAGATGCGGCCCAAGCGGGCCGATGTCTTGTGCGCAGCCGAGCCTGTCGGCCAGACCGTCGAGCAGTTCGACACGCCCGCCGACGAACAGCGCCTCGATCGCGATACGGCGGCCGTCGGCCAGACGCACGCCGTCGAGCGCGGGCGCGGTACCGAGCAGTTCGACGACCGGCACGCGTTCCAGGGTCACGCCACGGTTCGCGAGCTTGCGCGCATCGTCGGCATCGGGCTCGAATCCGTCTTCGAGGAAACAGGTCGTCGGCCCCCAGTCGGGCAGCATCAACGCGCGATGCAGACCCATCGCATCGCCTGCGAACACGCCGAGCGCACGCCCGGCCACCTCGAACCCATGGCAGTAAGGGCAATGCAGCGCGCTGCGCCCCCAGCGCGGCTGCAGACCGTCGAGCGGTGGCAGCACATCGCGCACGCCGCCCGCCAGGATCTGCATGCGGGTCTGGAGCGTCTGTCCATCCGCAAGTGCAAGCGAGAACCCGTCCGCATCCGCGTCAGCGTCGATGGCCTCGCCCGCGATGACTGACGCAGTGGGATAGCGCAGCAGTTCCGCGCGCCCCTTTGCCAGCAGCGTTGCCGGCGGCGTGTCGTCATGGCCGAACACGTTGTGCACCGCGGCCGCGAACCGGTTGCGCGGCTGCCCGGCGTCGACGACCAGCACCCGGCGCCGGGCACGCGCCAATGCCTGCGCCGTCGACAGACCGGCGCTGCCGCCACCGACGATCACTGCGTCATATCGCATCATCCACCTCACGCCACTTCAATTGTTTCATGATGGCCCGGCGAGCGGCATCATGCAACTGCATAAGTGTCGAGATGCGTCTGCGTTATCGTGGCGGCCCGTTCCGCCGTCCATCCCATGCGCCCCGACAGCCGCCTCAGCCGCATGCTCCACGTCCTGATCCATCTGGCGGAGGCCGACGGCCGCGCGACCTCGGATGAGATCGCGGTGATGCTGGGCACCAATCCCGTCGTCGTGCGCCGGACGATGGCCGGGCTGCGTGACCATGGCTACGTGCGCTCCGACAAGGGCCACGGCGGTGGCTGGTCGCTGGCGACTCCGCTCGCCGGGATCAGCCTGCTCGACATCCACACGGCGCTGGGGTCCCCGGCCCCGTTCGCGTTCGGCCTGGCCAACGACGATCCGGACTGTCTGGTGGAAAAAGCCGTCAACGCCCACCTCACCGACGCGATGGCCGACGCCGAAGCCCTGCTGCGCGCGCGGCTGGCATCAGTGACGCTGGCCGACATCGCGGACGACTTCCAGAAGCGCCTGAAGGCCGGCGGACGGCGACGCGGCCTACGTTGACTTGCGTCCCGTGTCCCGCTGCACGATGCTCGGCGCACACGACACGGAATGTCCAATGATCAAGCGCTCTGCTGCATGTCTGCTGCTCGCCGCTCTCGCATTCTCGGTGCCGGCATCGGTGCCCACGCGCGCAAGCGTCGAACCTGCGGGATCCGCGATACAGGGCGAGGCCGAGCTGCATGCCCGCAGTTTCGAATCGCTTCTGGAAAAGGGCCTGGAAGACCAGAACGCCGGCGATGTCTTCGCCGCGAGCCAGGCGTTCACGCGCGCGATCGAACGACCGGAATTCGAGGCGCTGGCGCCGGAGGTGCGTCACGCCATCCTGCATCAGGCCGCCGGTGTCGCGATCGAATCGGGACAGTTGCAGACTGCGCTGCGTCAGACGCAGGCGGCACTGCGCCTGCGCCAGGACGAGATCGACGACTGGTATCGACTCGCGTCGCTCCAGAGCAATCTCGGCAATGCGGATGCATCTGCTGAGGCGCTGCGACATCTGCTCACGGCATGGCCGGACATGGCCGACGACCTGCCGCAAAGCCTGATCGTCCATCCGATCTTCCTCGAGCGTGCGAACGACGATGCACGTCTGGCCCTGCTCGATGCGCTGTTCGACGCGAACTGGACATACGGCGGGCTCGGTGCGGACCCCGCGTGGACCGAGCTTGCGCTGCTGCGGCTGGAACGTCAGGACGCGCCTGGCGCGCGCGCCGCCATTGCGCGCGTTCGTCAGCCGATGGACATCGTCCGGTTGCGGACCGACCGTCGATTCGATGCCATCGTGGACCGCGACGATCCACGGTTCGACGTCGCGTCCGCCGCCGAGGCCTATGTGGAAGCCGCTCGACACAGCACTCTCGAGCAACCGGACCGTCTCGAGCTGCAAACCACGCTCATCACCGCCCTGCTGATGACCGGGCGCGCGGAAGACGCCCTGGCGACCGCCGATGCCGTGCTGGCGGATCTCGGCACGTTCAGCGATTCCAAAGACGCGGTCTGGGTCCACAACAACCGCGCGATCGCGCTTCGGCGACTGGGCCGCGACGAAGAAGCCGTGGCCGCCCTGACCGTCGCGTCTGAGCTGCGCGAAGGAGGTGGCCTCAACGTCAGCCAGGTCCTCAATCTGGGAGCGCTACATACGATGCTGGGCCAGCCTGACGAGGCATTGGAGGCCATCGAACGCGTGGGCCACGACATCACCGGCTACGGTCGGATGGTGGAGGAGAGCGTCCGGTTCCGTGCCGCCATCCAGCAGGGCGATAGCGACATGGCAGATATCGCCCTGGCGCAGTTGGCGCTGGGTCAAACGGACGCACCGCAGGTGTATCTCGACGCATTGCTCGTGAGTGGCGATCTCGACCCGGCCGCCGCCGCGCTGCCGGGTCTGCTCGAGGCGCCCGCCAGCCGCCAGGCATTGCTCGACTGGGCGCAGACCTACCGGGTCCTGCCACCATCGCCGGGCGAGGTGATCCCGCGCCAGCATCGGGCGCGCTTTCTGGCACGCCCGGACGTGCAGGCCGTGATCGACCGCTACGGTCGCATCGAGACGCATCCGATCCACGACGTTCGCGGCATCGAATGACCCGTCGGCATCGTTGGCGGGCACGGGCGGGCAATCGTGACTTCAAGCACGCGATTCCATCTGCGGTTGGCCCGATGCTCCCGCCCATGCAATCCGGACCAATGCCCATGCGCTTCTCTGACGCCGCGCTTGCCGCCTGCCTTCTCATTGCATCGATGCCGGTCCTCGCTGCCGACGACGAAACCGCAACGCGGCTGTCCTCCGACCAGTGCGAGATCTCCACGCCGTACAACGTGCTCGTCGATACCGGCGGCGTGTGGCTCTATCGCGACAGCGGCACGCCGAAGGAGATTTTCTTCCACGACGGGACGCTCAGCGTGGACCGCGCCGTGCAGACCGTCAGCACTGCCGATGCGGCGCGGCTGCGCAAGCTGGAATCGGGGGCGCGCACGCTGATGCCGCAGGTCACGTCGGTCGCACGCGAGAGCACGGACCTCGCATTCGATGCACTCGCCGGCGTTGTGGAAGTGATGACCGGCAGCGCGCGCAAGGTGCGCCAGGTCGAGCGCCATCGCGCCGCCACGCTCGGTTACATCGACACCACGCTCGGCACCGGGCGCTGGGACCAGGACGTGTTCGGCGAGGGCTTTGAATCGCGCATCGAGGACGCGGCCGAACGCATGACCGGCAGCCTCGGCCGCAGCGTCATGTGGCAGGTCTTTACCGGTCGCGCCGGCCGCATGGACGCACGCGCGGAACGCATGGAAGCCGATCTCGACCGCAAGATCGAGGCCCGCAGCGCCGCGCTCCAAGCGCAGGCCGATGTTCTGTGCACCCATGTGCGCGAACTGCAGTCGATCCAGGCGGCGCTCGAGTACCGCCTGGCGGGCCAGCGGCTGGTGATGCTGGAGGATGCGCCGCGCAGCGACGGCGATGCTTCGGTGTCCAGGACGTCGTTAAAGCCCTGATCGCACAGGCGCGACACGTTTGCGTAAGCGCGGCGCCGACCAACACGCCCGCGGCGTTCAGCATCCCGATCGCGGTCCGCGCGACGCGGCGTGGGACAATGGGCGCATGGGCGATTCCGACTCCAACTCGCCGGCCACGACCGCGGCCGACGCGCCGCCGCGCGCGTTGAACGACGCGCTCAAGGCCGACATCCGCGCCGCGTACGCGAAGCTGCAGGCGAACACGCCGGGCTTCAGCACGCGCCGATCGCAGAGCGCGATGATCGGGCTCGTCTCGCGCGCGCTCGCAACTTCGGGCGGCATCGGCATCGCCGAAGCGCCGACCGGCGTCGGCAAGTCGCTCGCGTATCTGACCGCCGGCGTGCCGATCGCGCTGGCGACGAAGAAGAAGCTGGTGATCAGCACCGGCACCGTGGCGCTGCAGTCACAGCTGTTCGAACGCGACATCCCCGCATTTCTTGCCGCGACCGGACTCGAAGCCCGGGTCGCGCTGGCCAAGGGCCGCACGCGGTATCTGTGCACGCGCAACGCCGCCGAGCTCCACGCCGAGCACAGCCAGGGCACGATGCTGCTCGACGGTGCAGGGCCGGACGAAGGTGGCGACTACGAGCGCCAGCTCTACGACCGCCCGCTCGCGCCACACGAGGTCGACGCCGCGCGGCGTCTGCTCGAAGCGCATGCGGACCGGCAATGGGACGGCGATCTCGACACCGCACCCGAGCCGGTCTCGCCTGCGCTGCGCACGCGCATCACGACGCCCGCCTCGAGTTGCGCCGGGCGCCGTTGCAGCTTCGCCCAGCAATGCCCGGTGCTGAAGGTGCGCACGACCGTGCGCGAGGCGCAGATCGTGGTGACCAATCACGCGCTGCTGCTGTCGTCGCTGGCGATGGGCGACATCGAGAACGGCCAGCCGTTGCTGGCGCCGCCCGGCGAGATGCTGCTGGTGCTCGACGAAGGCCACCACGTGGCGAATGTCGCGATCGACCAGGGCGCGGCGCGCCTGCCGTTGGCCGATATGGCCAAGCGCACCAGCCGCATGCAGATCCTGATCGCGGGCAGCTACCGGCTGGTCGACAAGGAACGTATCGGCACCTTGCTGCCGAACGAAGCGATCGAACTCGCCGCGCGCGTGTCGAAGGGACTCAAGGCCTTCCAGCTGGATGTCGATCGCACCTGGCAACCCGAGCCCGGCGATCGCGACCCGATGTGGCGCGCACCGCTCGGCCGTCTGCCCGACGACTGGGCGCCTGCGATCGAGACCCTGGGCGAAGACACGCGCGCACTGTTCAACTGGGTGCACGCCGCGCAGCAGGCGGTGGCACGCACCAAGCAGGAGGATCCTGCGCGCGAGAAACTGCAGCGCAGCCTCGGCATGGCGCTGGAGATGGTTGAGCAGCAGCATGAGCTGTGGGCCGGCTGGCGCCGCGAGGACCGCGAGGGCGCGCCGCCGATGGCGCGCTGGGTGACCGCCACGCGCGATGGCGATCTCGCCCTGCACTGCTCGCCGGTCTCGGCTGCGCACGTGCTGCGCTCGCTGCTGTGGAAGGAGATCGATTCCGTCGTCATGACCTCGGCGACGCTGACTGGTGGCGGCGATTTCCAGTCGTTCGCGATCGACACCGGTCTGCCCCACCATGCCGAGACGGCGTCGTTGCCGTCCCCGTTCGACCTGCCAAATCAGGCGCAGCTGGTGGTGCCGCAGTTCCCCGTGGCGCCCGATGACCGCGAAGGGCATCCGAAGGCCGTCGCCGAATGGCTGGCGCGCGAGCTCGACTGGAAGAAGGGCAGCATGGTGCTCTTCACGTCACGCTGGAAGATGGAGAAGGTCGCCGAACTGATGCCGGCTTCGCGCCGCGAGGCGATCCAGGTGCAGAGCAGCGGCAACAAGTCGCAGGTCGTCGCCGCGCATCTCGAACGCGTCGCCGCCGGCAAGGGCTCGGTGCTGTTCGGCCTCAACTCGTTCGGCGAAGGTCTCGATCTGCCGGGCGAGGCCTGCACGACGGTCGTGATCACCCAGGTCCCGTTCGCGGTGCCGACCGATCCGCAGACCGCGACGCTCGGCGAATGGCTGGAAGCGCGCGGACAGAACCCGTTCAACCTGATCGCGATCCCGCACGCGCTGCGCACGCTGACCCAGTTCGCCGGCCGCCTGATCCGCACCTCGACCGATACCGGCCGCGTGGTGATCCTCGACTCGCGCCTGCTCAACCGCCGCTACGGCAAACGCATTCTCGATGCGCTGCCGCCGTTCAAGCGTGTGATCGGCTGAGCGCAGCTAGAGGCATCGCAGAAGAGGCCAGGGCGTCGGCGTATGCGAGGCAGCGCGCGGGACCCGCCTTTGATTGGCACCTCTCCCTCCGGGAGAGAGCCTGCCCCGGACTCGATCCGGGGTCGACGCGCAAAGCGCGTCGGGTGAGGGCGGAAGGTCGCTGACAATTCAAAACTAATCGCGCTCACCCCTCGAACAACCCCGCCTGCACCGGCAACTCATCCGGCTCGCGAAACCCGCCGATACCCACGCCGACCAGCCGATACCGCGTCGACGAAGGCAGTTCCACGCGCTCACGCAGCGCCAGTGCGATCCGCGTCAGCTCCGCCTGCGATGCAGGCGGCGCATCCGGCGTGAAGCTGCGCGTGAGGATGCGGAACTGCGAGGTCTTGAGCTTCAGCACCACGGTGCGGCCCACGCGCGCGGTCTTGCGCGTCGCCGCCCATGTCTTTTCCGCGAGACGCTCGATCATTGGTGCGAGCGCTTCGAGCGGCAGGTCGCTCTCGAACGTGTCCTCCGACGAGATCGACTGCACCGGCTGGTCCGGCTCCACCGGTCGATCGTCGATGCCGAGTGCGCGCTGGTGCAGACGCACGCCGAACGTGCCGAAGCGCCGTTCGAGCGTCTCGCGCGACAGCCCGCGCAGATCGCCCACCGTCGCCACGCCGAGCTCGGCCAGCTTCTTCTCCATGACCTTGCCGACGCCGGGAATCAGGCCGACCTTGAGCGGCAGCAGGAACGCATCGATCTGCGTGGGCTTCACCACGTACAGGCCATCGGGCTTGTTCCAGTCCGAGGCGATCTTGGCGATGAACTTGTTCGGCGCCACGCCGGCCGAGGCGGTCAGCTGCGTCGCCTCGCGGATCTGCGCGCGGATCGCCTGCGCGGTCGCCGTCGCACTGGGCGAGGGAATCTTCGGGTCGGTGACGTCGAGATAGGCCTCGTCCAGCGACAACGGCTGCACCAGATCGGTATGCGCGTGGAATATCTCGCGCACCTGTCGCGACACGGCCTTGTAGCGGGCGAAATCCGGCGGCACGAACACCGCATCCGGACACAGCCGTTCGGCGGTGACGGCGGGCATCGCCGAGCGCACGCCGAACGGACGCGCCTCATAGGACGCCGCGCAGACCACCGAACGCGCGCCGCGCCAGGCGACGACCACCGGTCGCCCGCGCAGCGCGGGATCGTCGCGCTGCTCGACCGAAGCGTAGAACGCGTCCATGTCGATGTGAAGGATCTTGCGCACTGCTGCATTATCGTCGCTTCCGTCGCAGTGACTGCGCCCGATCCACGCTGTCTGCACGCGGATTCGACCCGTCGCTCACGGTCGCGGGCGCAGGCTTTCCGCTCCCATCGATAGGAGCAGCGTCATGAGCCGCGGTGACAAAATCGTCCTACACGGACAAGCAGAAGCGACAGGCTGAACACGTGGAAGCGTCGGAACGCGACAAGGGTCGGTCGTAGGAAGACGCCGAGCGGATCGCGGCCACGGTCAACAAGCAGGATGGCGGCGGCAAGCAGTCCGGTTCCGGCCGCGAGGGCAGCTGACGCGATTCAGGCGTCGTGGTTCTCGACAGGCAGGCGCACGATCGCGACCGTGGCGTCGTCGGGGTCGGTGGTCACCGAGAACCCCAGCTGGCGGCACATCGTCAGCATCGTCGTGTTCTCGCGCAGCACCTGGCCCTCGACGACGTGCAGCCCTTGCCAGCGGGCGTACTCGATCATGATGCCCATGAGCCGCCAGCCGAGGCCGGCGCCCTTGAGATCGGAACGCACCATGATCCCGTATTCGCCGGTGTCGTAGTTCGCATCGGCGAGCAGACGCACTGCGCCTAGCATCTCGCCCGTGGCGGGATCGATCGCCGCCAATGCGATCGAACGCGCGTAGTCGAGCTGGGTCAGACGTGCGATGAACTCGTGACTGAAATGCCGTACCGCGCTGAAGAACCGCAGCCGTAGATCCTCGGTGCTGACCTGTTCGAAGAAGCGCCGGAACATCGCCTCGTCTTCCGGGCGCACCGGTCGTACGAAGGCCGTGTTGCCGTTCGACAGCGTGATCGTGCGTTCCCACTCCACCGGATAGGGAAAGATCGCGAAGCGTGGATGGCCCCGGCCCTTGTGCAGACGCTTGACCGGCGCGAGCGCGATGCGCGCATCGACTGCGATCACCCCGTCGCGGTCGGCGAGCAGCGGGTTGATGTCGAGTTCCAGAAGCTCCGGAATGTCGGCTGCCATTTGCGCGAGCTTGACCAGCAATAGCGCGACCGCACGTTCGTCGGCAGCCGGCACATCGCGGTACGCCTTGAGAATGCGCGACGCGCGTGTGCGCCCGATCAGTTCGTGTGCGAGGCGCAGGTCGAGGGGCGGCAGCATCAACGCCTTGTCGTCGATGACATCGACCGCCGTGCCACCGCGGCCGAACACGATCACCGGACCGAAGGTCGGATCGTCGGCGATGCCGGCGATGAGCTCCCGCGCCTTGGGCCGCACCACCATTGCATGCACCGTCACACCGTCGATCTGCGCATCGGGCTGCAGGGTGCGTGCGCGCTGCAGGATATCCTCGGCGGCCTGGCGTACGGCCTGCGGCGTCGTCAGATTCAAGCGCACGCCGTCGACATCGGATTTGTGTGCGATGTCGGCCGCATCGATCTTCACTGCGACCGCTTCGCCGCGCGCGAAGAGCAGGTCCGCGGCGGTAACCGCTTCGTCTGCGTCGGCAGCACGCGAGACCTCGGCCAACGGAATGCCGTAGGCCCCGAGCAGGCGTGCAGTGGCGACTGGGTCGAGCAGACGTCTGCCCGATGCCAGGGCCGCCTCGACGACCGCGCGCGCCGCCGGCAGGTCGACGATGAAGTCATCCGGCAGGCTCGGCGGCGTTTCCATCAATGCACGTTGCGCTTCGTGATGACGCGCGAGATACATAAAGCCGCGCACGGCGTCGGCTTCGCTGTCGTAGACCGGAATGCCGGCATCCCCGAGCTTCTTGCGGGCATCGGGCTGATCGCCATGCCAGACCGCAAGCACCGGCTTGCGCGTGCTGGTGCGCGGACGGGCCTGCACGGTGCGTACGACCGCATCCGCCACCTCGTCGGGATTCGACAGTACGGTGGGGACCTGCATCACCAGCACCGCATCGTTCTCGCGGTCCTCGAGCAGCGCATCCAGCGCGGCCGTATATCGGCTGCCGTCCGCATCGCCGAGCATGTCCACTGCGTTGCGACGCGACCAGCCACGTGGGAATGCGCCATCGAGCGTACCGACCGTCGCCTCGGACAGCGAGGCGCGGGTACCGCCCAGATCGACCAGGCGATCGAGCGCGAGCATGCCCACCCCGATGCCGTTGGTCATCACCGCGAGGCGGTTGCCCGCCAGGCTGCCGAGATGCGACAGCGTCTCTGCGGCGGCGAACAGCTCGTCGAGCGCGTACACGCGCAGCAGCCCCGCGCGCCGGAACGCGGCGTCGTAGACAGCATCCGGCGCTGCCAGTGCTGCAGCGTGGGTGATCGCCGCCGTGTCTCGTCGCGCATGGCGGCCCGGCTTGACGACGACGACCGGCTTCGCGCGTGCGGCCGCGCGGGCTGCGGACAGGAACTTGCGCGCATCGCGCACGCGTTCGACATATAGCAGGATGGCGCGGGTGTGCCGGTCGGTCGCGAAGTAGTCGAGCAGATCGGCGAAATCGACATCGAGCGCATCGCCCAGCGAGGCCACGGCTGAGAAACCGATCCCACGCGGCCGGCTCCACTCGATCATGCCCGCAGCGACCGCGCCGGACTGCGAGATCAACGCAAGGTCGCCGGGGATCGGCGCGTGCGCTGCGAAGCTCGCGAACAACTTCGCGTGCGGCGCAATCACACCGAGACAGTTCGGACCGACGATACGCAGCCCGCGGGCACGCGCGACTTCGGCCAGCGCGGCGTTGTGGGAACCCACGCCGGTACCCATGTCGCGCGTCAGCACGATCGCGGCTTTTGCCCCCGCGCGTGCTGCGGCTTCCGCAGCGCCCGCCACGTCCGTCGGCGGGACGGCGATCACAACAAGCTCCGGCACGAACGGCAGCGCCGCCAGCGATGGCGACGCTTCAATGCCGTCGATCGATGCGTAACGCGGATTGACCAGGCCGATCGGCCCCGCGAAACCACCTGCACGCAACTGCTGCAGCACCAGTCGCCCCAAGGACCGAGCGCGCGGACTCGCGCCGACGACCGCAACTGACGCGGGATGGAAGACAGACTGCAGTGCGTAGGTACTCATCGCGGCGTGCGCGGCCTTTCCGGACGAGGGCAGACGATACACGACGCCCGTTATGCGGCTCTGCCTTTGCAATCCTTCTAGGGAGGGTTTGAATAACTGCTGTCATCCCCGCGAAGGCGGGGATCCAGTGACTTCAAGCCTTTGAGA